>JAWLHB010000004.1:84963-294841 GCA_041690595.1 Lentisphaeria bacterium | reverse complement strand
CATAGCTAAGATTACGCCTATATTTTCATATTCAAGCCGAAACTGAAAAGAAATCGTGTGATCTATTATGGCGCCTCTGATGCCATTTTTAACACGCCACGTCAGACCCGTCAGACCTCGTCAGACCTCGTCAGACCCGTCAGACAATCTATTCGATCATCCCCCACCATTCTCCCTCTTTGCGCTCCTTGCGCTCTTTGCGGTTAATTTGCTGCGTCCCCGCGTCTCCGCGGCCCCGACCGCCCGGGCCCAACACAAGAACTACATTTCCAGCATCCGCGGAAGCGGCCCGCGCCACCTCACCGCTGCATTTGACAACGAGACGGTTGTTTTGGCGACGCCCCGTGATATACTATTGCCATTATTCGGCTACCCCCATACCCACAACCGGCAGACGGAAAGCGCAGACTGCATGACGATTCTTGTACTCAACGGGCCAAACCTGCAGTTGCTCGGAAATCGGGAACCCGACGTCTACGGTTCCCTGACCCTGCGCGATATCGAGGCGCATCTGCAGGAAGTCGCTCGCGAGTTTGGTCTCGTTATCGATTTCAGACAGTCGAATCATGAGGGAGAATTGGTCGATTGGATCGGCTCGGCACGCCAACTGGCAGCCGGCATCGTTATCAATCCCGCCGCCTACACCCACACCAGTGTAGCGATACGGGATGCCATTGCCGCCGCCAATCTGCCAACCATTGAAGTTCATATCAGCAATGTTTATCGGCGGGAAGAGTTTCGCCATCGCTCCCTGACCGCGCCGGTCTGCCTCGGGCAGATCACCGGACTGGGAACCGATGGTTACGAATGGGCTCTGCGCGCGCTGCATCGGATTCTCCAGCAGCGGGACGCTTCCACAACCGCCACCCCCGCTCAATCATAGCCGCACGCGAAGGAGTAGGACATGGATCTGACCCAGATTACACGCATCGTGGAACTGATGTCCAAGCACGATCTTACCGAGATCGATATCAAAAGTGAAGAACTCGCCCTCACCATCAAGCGCGAACGCCAGAAGGAAGTCCGTCAGGAAGTGCAGATGATCCCGGCCATGCAGCAGATGATGCCGCAGCCGCTTCAGGCCACGCCTGCAGCTCCCCTGGCCGCCGCGCCAGCCGCCGACGTCGATCCAAACCACGGTCTCAAGCCCATCGAATCGCCCCTGGTCGGCACCTTCTATTCTGCCCCGTCCCCCGATGCCCCCCCGTATGTTAAGCCCGGCGACGAAGTCAGTGAAGAGACCGTTGTCTGTATCATCGAAGCCATGAAGGTCCTCAATGAAATCAAGGCCGAAACCCGCGGCATCATCCGCAAGGTACTTGTCGAGAATGCCCAGCCCGTGGAATTCGGTCAGCCCCTCTTCTACATCGAACCGCGCTGAGCCATAGCGCAAACGCTTGCGAGTGCCGGCCGCCTCCACCTCTCCTCCGTGCACCATCGAGCGGCCGTCACCGTCAGCCAAGGAAGCCCCATGTTCAATAAGATCCTTATTGCCAACCGAGGCGAAATCGCCCTGCGCATCATTCGCGCCTGCAAGGAACTCAACATCAGCACCGTCGTCGTCTATTCGCAGGCTGATGAAGATACCCTCCCCGTGCAGCTCGCCGACGAACATGTCTGCATTGGCCCCGCCCCCAGCAGCGCCAGCTATCTGCGCATCGACCGCATCCTCAGCGCCGCTGAAGTCTGCGATGTCGACGCTATCCATCCCGGATATGGCTTCCTCGCTGAAAACTCACACTTCGCCGACATCTGCCAGAGCTGCAACGTCAAGTTCATCGGGCCAAGCGCCGCATCCATCCGCAAGATGGGCGACAAGTCCACCGCCCGAGAAACCATGCGCGATGCCGGCGTCCCCATCACCCCCGGCTCCGACGGCGTCATCGAAGACGAAGGCGCCGCCCTCAAGCTCGCCCACAAGCTCGGCTATCCCGTCATCCTCAAGGCCTCCGCCGGCGGCGGCGGTCGCGGCATACGCGTTGTCCACAACGACGCCAGCCTCGTCCAGGGCTTTCACGCCTGCCGCCGCGAAGCGGAAAGCGCCTTCGGCAACGCCGACATCTACATGGAAAAATTCATCACCCGCATGCGCCACATCGAGGTCCAGATACTCGCTGATGAACATGGCAACGTCGTGCATCTCGGCGAACGCGACTGCAGCCTACAGCGCCGCCGCCAGAAGCTCATCGAGGAGGCCCCCTCACCCGCCCTCACCGATCGCCTCCGCAAGCGCATGGGCGATGCCGCCATCAAAGCCGCCCTCGCCTGCAACTATGCCAACGCCGGCACCGTCGAGTTCATCCTCACCCCCGACAACAACTTCTACTTCATGGAGATGAACACCCGCATTCAGGTCGAGCATCCCGTCACTGAAGAGATCACTGGCGTCGATCTCATCAAGGAGCAGATCAAGATCGCCTATGGCGAGAAACTCTCCTTCTCACAGAAAGACGTCACCTTCACGGGCCACGCCATCGAGTGCCGCATCAATGCGGAAGACCCCGCCCGCGATTTCGCACCCTCCCCAGGCACCGTCAACTTCTTCCAGCCTGCCGGTGGCCCTGGCGTTCGCATTGACTGCCACGTCTACACCGGCTATCGCATCCCGCCCAACTATGACAGCATGGTCGGCAAGCTCATTTGCCATGGCCGTGACCGCGAGGAGTGCATTGCCCGCACCAAACGCGCCCTCGGCGAGTTCATCGTCGATGGCATCAAGACCACCATCCCCTTTCAGCAGTTCATCCTCAATCGCAACGACTTCCTGCGCGGTGAGTACGATACCGGTTTCATCGAACAGCTCCTGCGCGATCACGCATTCTAACTCTACCACCAAGAAGGAGTGGCAAGATGGCCAATATCAGCAAGAAAACCCCGCCCCAGCCAGCCCCGCAGGTCAGCACGCACACCGAAGAGAACGACATGGGCACCATCCAGATCTCGGATGATGTCATCGCCGCCGTCGTTCGCAAGTATACCCTCTCCGTTCCCGGCGTCGCCCGACTCGTCGGCCAGAGCATCGTCGGTGGACTCGCCGGCATCATCGGCAAGAGGATTCAGGATCGCGCTATCCGCGTCGAAATGGACGGCGAGCGTGTCAGCATCTCCGTCAGCATCATTGTCCGTTTTGGTGAGCATGTGCCGACCGTCGCCACCAACGTCCAGAACATCGTGCGAAAGTTCGTCGAGGAACTCACCGGCCAGCAGGTCGGCCGAGTCAATGTCGTCGTTCAGAATCTCGAGCACGAAGAGCAACTGGAAGAGCTTCCCGATGAAGGCGAAGAACCCAACGAGTAGGTATTCCTCATGATGCCCTTTCGCATCCCTGAGATTGATCTCTCACCGGAAATCATCATCTGGTTTCTCCCCGGACTTATCACCGGCATCGTCATCACCCTCGTCCTCTGGTTCGCCCTCCGCGCCATGGGATGGTCCCGCAGACGACGCGCCAACCAGATCCATATCCCCGGCGAGAACGGCGATGTCTTCCTCAGCGAGCGCGCCAGCCGAGACATCGTCATCATCAGCCTCAGCGAGTTCCGCGATATCGAGGTCCATCGCGTCCAGGTCCGCCGCCAGGGCAAACGCTACGTCATCCGCGTCGACTTCTCCTTCGATCCACGCATGGCCTTCAACTCCGGAAAGGAAAAGATGAAGAACAAGCTCCGTGAGGATTTCCGCGAGATGATCGGCGTCAGGACGGAGATTCATCCCATCCTCAACGTCATCGGTGCCGAATCCCGCCATCAGCCGCCTGAGCAAGAGAGCGACCCGCACGTGCGCCTCCCTCTGGAATAGCGCTCATGTCCCCCGGCGCATCGAAGAATCAGCACCTGCACGTCTGCACACGTTGCGGCAACTGCTGCCGATGGCCCGGCATCGTCAAGCTCGACGACGAGGAAATCACCCGCATCGCCGACTACCTCGCCATCACCGTCGACACCTTCATCGAAACCTATACCGAGTTGCGCCCCGACCGCCGCGGCCTCACCCTCGGCGAACGACCAGGAGACGGTGCCTGCGTCATGCTCGAAGGCCAGAACCGCTGCCGCATCAACGCCGTCAAACCCGAGCAATGTCGCGACTTCCCCAACGGCTGGAACTTCCCCGGCTTCGAAAAGGAGTGCCCCGCCGTCAAGCTGCGCTACACCATGCAGCGCCTTCAGCGCAATGCGACCACCTGTTACGGCACCAGCACCAGCTTGCCACGAACGTGACCGGCCTTACTCCGCTCCTGCGCACGCGCCGCTTCCGCAAGCGGATAAACCTCCTCCACGTGCACCTGCAGCCGTTCGCTCGCCGCCAACTCGCCAAGTGCCGCAAGCTGCTCGCGATCCGGACGCACGAACACTGACATGGCCCCAATGCCACGCTGCTTCAGCCCCTCCACCGCTCCGAAATTGGCAATGGTCACCAGGCAGCCATCCGCGGCCACCAGCTCGGCACTCTCTTCCGTCACCTTGCCGCCGACGCAGTCGAAGACCACATCGACCCCCTCGGGGAAATGCTTGCGCACCTCCGCCCGTACATCCTGAGAGGTATAGTCGATGACGCGATCCGCACCCATCTGACGGACGAACTCCGCGTTCCCCGCACTGGCCGTGCCGACGATCTCCGCACCAAAGCGCCGGGCCAGCTGCACCGCAAAGGCTCCGACACCACCGGCCGCCGCATGAATCAGCACCGAACCGCCCCGACTCAGCTTCGCGGCATCATGAAGCGCCTGCCACGCCGTCAGCCCCGCAAGCGGCACCGCGGCTGCCTCCGTGAAACTGATCGACGCCGGCTTGATGCTCGCAAGATACTCCGGCAGCACCATGTACTCCGCGTACGATCCCTGCTGCACCACATCCCGGCGGCAATACGCCCACACCTCGTCGCCTACCTGCAACGAACTCACCCCCACACCCAGCGCCCTCACTATCCCCGCCACGTCCCAACCCGGCGTCACCGGAAACTGATGGGGTATGCGCTCCGCCAGGTAGCCCTCGCGCAGCTTCCAATCGACCGGATTGACGCCGATCGCCTTCACCTCGATGAGCACCTGACCCACCCCGGCCTCCGGCTCCGGCACATCGCGCAGTTGCAGCACTTCCGGCCCGCCAAACGTATCGAATACTATCGCCCTCATGGTTGTCTCCCTGTGGTGCTTCGTGTTGATGACCCCTTACACTATAGCACGCATCGCACCCACTCCGGAAACGTTACCTTGCCGCGAAACTCTTCCGCGTCTATGGTCCTGTCCGGGAATCCCAACGGGATTCCGTCCCTTAGCCCAGAGTTGCCGCCGCGGCTACCCTGAGTCGGTCGCCACCAGAGCCGTCAACCCCAACCGGGCTCGCGTCATGAACGAACAGTCCCACACATACCGTTCATCCCCTCGATCCCGTCCTTCCGCAAGAGCCGAGAACCACCTTTCCCCGAGTTGATGGAAAGGTGATGGTCATGGTCCTCTACGGTAATCCCGACGGGATTCCGTCCCTTAGCCCAGGGTTGCCGCTGCGGCTACCCTGGGTCGTGTCGCCACCAGAGCCGTCAACCCCAACCGGGTTGCGTCCACCGCGCCGCCTCCTCCCCACGTGCGCTCAATTCCATGGGAATTATGGGGGGGCGTTCTCCGAACGGCGACCACGGCCGTTTCCAACGGCCCTCCCCTCCCATTTGTCCGTCAGATACGTCAGATACGTCAGATACGTCCAGATCTCCTTATGCCACGTTGCCCCAAACGGGGCTACGTCCCATAGCCCGGGGTTGCGTCATGTACCAATCCCGCACATGCCGTTCGTCCCACTCGATCCCGTCCTTCCGCTCAGTACTACCTGTCAAGCAGCCGCTCCAGCCGCTCCTTCAGCGCGACCGTTTCCGCCAGCCAGTCAAAGCGATCGTTGGCGAAATACTCGATCGAAAGACTCCCCTCGTAGCCCGACTTCGCCAGCTGGCACAGCACCCACTCCAGATCCAGAGTCCCCTCGCCCATGGGCATCATGATCTGCCCCTTCACCGCATTGCGCAGATGCACATTACCCACCCGCGGCAAGAGAAAAGTGCTGGCTTCCACCTCCCATCCCATCCCGATGAAGTGACTGGGATCGTAGCAGACCGTCAACCCCGGCACCGCCTCCAGGTAGCGCCGCATCGCCGGATAGCTCTCCGCCACCGAGTTCGCATGCGGTTCGAAGCTGATCACCAGATCCTCCCCGGCAATGGCCTCCACCGTTCGGGCAAACGCCTCGATCGACAACCCGAGCGCGGCCTCCATGGAACCACCGGCATCCCCCGGCCCCGGCTGCAGCGTCACCCGCCCCGCTCCGACGCGGCGCGCAAACTCCCCCAACGCCTTCAGCTCTTCAAGATTACGCTCCTGTTCGCTTCGCACTGGCGTATTCATGTGGAAGGTGGGCTTCGCATTCAGCGCTGCCGCCTGCAGCCCATGCTCGTCGAGCATCCTCCGCACCTCATCCGCCCGGCTGCCCGCGCACCCCACAAGATCCGCGGGATTGATATGTGCCCAACCATGGAAGGTGAGCAGATCCACCTGGTCAAAGCCCATCCCCGCCAATCCCGCCAGAGCCTCACCCAATGGCTTGCCCGTGAAGGCAATCGTCGAACCGGCAATCTTCATCTTCCCCAACCTCCCGCTATGCCGCACCACCTCAGCCAAGCAGACTCCGCTTGCCCGTGGCCCGGCTGATCAACCCTTTCAGCGATACGCCAAGGACCCCAAGACCGTACGTGCACGAACGACGAAAATTGATCGACGACGCTTCCGCAAAGTACCGTGTCGGGCAGGAAACCTCGCCCACCTTGTACTGCCGAAGCACGATCTCCGCCAGCATCTGGTTGTCGAAGACGAAATCCTCCGAAAATGCCTCGAAATCGATCTCACGGAGAATCTTCGCATCATAGACCCGATACCCCGTATGGTACTCCGACAGCTTGTTGCCCAGGCAGAGGTTCTCGAACAACGTCAGAAAACGGTTCGCCACATACTTGTACCGCGGCATCCCCCCCGCCAGCGCGCCATTCACCAGAATCCGCGAGCCCAGCACAAACTCGTACCCCGCCTCCGCGATCAGGCAGCAGGTCGCGCGCAGAATCAGCGGCGTATATTGGTAGTCCGGATGAATCATCGCCACGATATCCGCGCCGCGCTCGAGCGCCATGGCATAGCACGTCTTCTGGTTCCCGCCATACCCGCGATTGTGCTCATGCACGGTCACTTCCAGCCCCATCGCCTTGGCCACGCTCGCGGTGTTGTCGCTGCTCGCATCGTCCACCAGGATCACGTGGTCGATGATGTCCATCGGCATTTCGGCCATCGTCCGTTCCAGCGTCGCGGCCGCGTTGTACGCCGGCATCACCACGACAATCTTCTTTCCATTCAGCGCCATATGCGGAAGCCTTCGTTCCTGCTGGTTGTCACGCGGGCAGTCTCACAAAGACCGTCGTGCCTTGCCCAGGCTTCGACTCCAGCCTGATGCTGCCATTGTACTTATTGACGGTCTGGCGACAGAAGTTCAGCCCGAGACCCTTGTTCTTCGTGACTCCAGAGCTTTCCTGTTTCTTGGTGCTCGTACCCGACTCAAACACCGACTCCTGCAGCTCCTGCGGGATTCCCGGGCCGTTATCCGCGATCGAGCACACAACGTACTCCGCGTCGCCCTCCCTTTCAACGTACGTGCGGATCTTGATCTCACCATCCGTCCGATCCGTCCCCAGCGCCTCGATCGAGTTCGTCAACAGGTTCAGAAATATCTGCGTCATCATCGTCGCATCCGCCAGGATCCGAGGCGTCTCCCCGAACTCCGTATGCACCTGCACGTGACGAAGCTCCGCCGACTCCGTCACAATCGTGATCGCGTTACCGATCGGCTTTTCTACTTGAACCAACTCCTCCGTTCCCAACTCTCCCACAAAATGCTGCTGAAGATCGATGATCTCCGTGATGTGCAGAAGCTTCTGATCCAGCGCTCGCAACTGCTCCAGGCTCTGTTCGCGCTGCTCCACCATCAGGGGAAGCAGTTGATCCATCGCCGTCAGATACTCAGCCCCTTCCGGCGACTCCCCCAGAAAACTCACCAGGTCGCCATGCTCCCGGTGTTCGCGTAGCGCCGGCAGCAGATCATTCACCAGAAAGTCCGCAACCTGCCCCACCGCCTGGTCGTGCGTCGAGAGCAGCCGCGACGTGATCAGTTGCGCCACCGTCACCGCGTTGCCGATATTGTGCACCATCCCCGTCGTCACCTGCAGCATCCCTTCTTCATGCGCCATCCGCAGCCGCTGCTCCTGCTCGATACGCTCCACCGACACCCGCATTCCGTCGATGCACATCCCCGCTATCTCACCAAGGCGCAACGCATAATCCGCGTCCGCCTCCGCCAGCGGCGCATTCTCGCTGTGCTGCACCACCATCACCATGCCCAGCACCGTCCGCTTCGCCGTGATCGGCGAAATGATCAGCGAATTCAAACCGTCCAGGGACTCCACCGGTATCCACGACGGAAACTTATCTGTATAGAGCTGCGCGCTCAACGAATGCCGCAGGCGCTCCAACTCCGGCTCGCTCGCTGAAAGTGCTGTCTTCTGAATGTGGCGCCGATGATGGCGCGGATTCGACACCAACTGCTCCCGAAGCTGTGGCGGCAGATCCTCCAACGGCGGAAAAATGCCGCAAACCGCCGCCCCCCGAAACTCATCCTCCTCCAGCAGAAACGCCCCCACCCCGGTCGCTCGGATCGTCCGCCGCGTGAAATCGCAGTATCGGTCGAGGAAGGGTATCTCCCCGCTGCCGGTGCTCGTCTCTTCGCTGGCAAGACGAATCAGCGACGCTGTCGCCTTGCGCTCGATGTCAATAGTCCGTTCGAGCTGGTCCTTTACCCGACGCGCCACCACCGCCCGATTGTACAAATGCATATTGGACAGGGTGAGCGCTGCCACCGCCAGCACCAGCAACACGATTACCGCTACCATTTGCCGCTGCCTTTATGCTGCTTCTTGCTCATTATCCGCCCCCTGCTGAACCATCCACGACAAGCAATTTGGTCGCCGCCGGTAGCGCCACCCAAGGCCTTGCACACTCTACCTTCAAACGCTGCGATGTCAACCTTCTCGCCAAATCTGAAATCGCCACCGCCGTTGGCCACATCTTCGTTGCCCGCCGGAAGCTCGCCGCCCCGTCTCTACCAGGAGAGCTGGGCAAGGTGACGAGCCGTGTCCAGCAGATTCGCCCGGGCCAGCATCTCCCCGTGCTCGTCGAGCAGCGCCCGAGCATCCCCCGGCCGTTGGGCACGCAGGTGACACAGCAGGCAGGCCAACACCGCCGAGGCGCTTTCCTCGCGTGTGGCCCGCGGCGATCGCAGAACCGTCAAGGCCAGACCCGAAGCCAGATTGTTCTCCCCCATCGCGACCAGAAGCCCGGTAAGCCGCAAGGTAGCCGAATGACGCTGCCAGCGCCCCCACATCGCCGCATCGTGGAAGAAGGCGCCGCGGCGCAGCGCCTCGTTGAAACGCTGGCGATACGCATCCACGGCCGGATCGTGCATCGGCAACACCGCACCGGCCGCGTCCAGCGCCTTTCGGGCTCCGGCTTCATCCCCCCCTTCCATCGCCAGAAACGCCTCCAGCAGATGCAGCCTGCACTTTGTCCACGGCAGGTACCATGAGCAAGAGCGGCGATTGAAGATCGCGGGGGCCTTTGGCCATCCCTTGCTGCCCGGCAGCGCGAAAGCACTGGAAACGCCGAAATCGCCGATCGCCTTGTCAATGGGATTCTCATCCTTCAGCAACAGGAGCAGCGCCGGAAGGTTCTGCTCGCGTTGATGCTCCTCCTCCCACTGCTTGTAGATCATGTCGTAGCTGGCAAGGGCCTGCGCCAGGGTCGCCCGGGCCGCCGCGATACCCTCAGCACTGCCGCTCCCGTCGAGATACTGCGCCATGGCAAGCAAGTGTTGCGCGTCAAAGGTATAATAACCGCTCGGATTGCCCACAAGAAACGACTTCGCCCCACGCACGGCATCCCGGAAGGATCCTTCCGCCAGTTGGCACTCGATCGCGTACGCCTTTCCCGCATCCGCCAACACCTCGCCACCAAGCTGCAGATAATACCCGCGAGCCTCCGCGTACTCCCCGACCGCCTGTGTCTCCCTCCCCTGCCGGTATAGGATGTAGTCCTTGCCATACTTCTCCATCAACGCCAGCTCCTCTCCCTCCGAGCTCAGCTGCGCCTGCAATCGCCAGGGAAAGGCCACCACCATCACCACCAGCAACCCAATGATCGCTCTCATGGTTGCACCTCCCGCAGCAGTCTCACATACGGCGCCACATCCGTCTGCCGCAACTCATCGCCAAACGGCTTCAGGCACGCAAGGGCCCTCACCACTTCATCCCGCCGCAGCAGGCACAGAGCCTGACCGTAACACGCCAGCGCCCGCTCCTCCTTCCCCAGACGCTCACTCGACAGCACCTGCTCGAAAAACGCCTCACCCATCCATTCCTGACCCGACACATAGTAAAAACAAGCCAACCGCAGCCGCTGCCGAACGTTGCGGTCCAGCAGCCGCCACCGTTTGGCGGGAGCAAGGTAAGCCCCGTTCGCCAAACCCTGACTCAAACGCAGATCCACCACCGTCGGGCTGAAGCCCTGACTCCGAATCACCTCACACGCTGCCGCGTAGCCGCTCGCCGCCGCCTCCTGCTCACCCACCTCGCCGGCCAGAAAACCACGCAGAAAGTGAATGCGCAGCGCCAGGTAGTCCAGGTACCACGGCGTCGTCAGCGGGTTCACGATACAGCCGGGGCCAGGCCAGCCCGGACGGCCAGGACGCGCCATGCGCTCCCCTGTCGGCCAGCTCTTCACGATGGCCGCCACCGGCGTCAGATCCCGCCGCTTGCTCCCCAGATGCGCCATCCAATCGACTGCCCCGTCGAGGTGCGTTCGCGCCTGCCGCACGCCCTCTTCGCCATTCGCGGCAAGGTACTCCATGCTTGCCCACTCCAGCAGCGCTTCGCCCGTATAGAAGCCGTCCGGCCACGTGGCCAGCACCGTCTCGAACGCCTTGCGGGCACCTTGAGCATCATTCTGCGACGCGAGCGCCATGGCGCGATACAGCCCCGCCGCCTCACTCAGGATCTCGTTCTCCTTCACCTTTTCGAACGCGGCAACCGCCTCCGCATGCCGCCCCCGCGACTGCGCAATACGCCCCTGCCTGTAATGCCAGTACCCTTCACCATGTAACCCCACGATCTCGTCCCGCTGCGATGCCTCGATCAGCTCGCGTGCCGGTTCCAGGAAGCTCTTCACCTCCGCTGTCGATGCATCGCGAGCCTGCTGCACCACCTCCGCCGCCAGCTTGCCGGCAAGCCCATACTCCTTCTTCCCATGAGCGATCTCCGCCAGCCGCCACGTCGCGACAGCGCGTATCTCCGGCTCGTTCGCCTCCCGGGCGCGCGTCAGCAGCTCCTCCGCCTTCGCCGTCTCCCCCATCGCCAGCGCGATGAGTCCACGCTCGAGCCGCACGCGCCGCTGCGTCTGGACGCTGAAGTCGAGGCTGTCGATCAGCATGGCACCCTTCTCGGGCGCGCCACCAAGCCGATAAACACGGGCCAGGTCGGCCCGCAACAGCGGAAGGTAACCCCCGCTCGTCCTGGGATCGTCCAGCAGCTTCCGCACATGCGCCTCCGCCCCCCGGAAATCCTTGCTGCCGAGCAGCATGTCGAGCTTGCCCTGCCAGAAGAGCAACTCGCCACCTTCGCTTACCGTATACGGTTCTGGCTGGGTGACCGGATCCGCCCACAGTGTCTCCCGAAGAAGCACCGGCGCTCGGATGAACTGCGCCTGCCGCCCAACCGCCGGTTCGATCTGCGGCTCGTACGGCGTGAAGCGCACCGTGAAGCCGCGGATGATGATGCAGTCCGACTGCGGCGAGGCGGTCACCTGGTATCGCATCAGATCCGCGGCCTTGAGCGCGGCGGGATTGTCGTGAAGCCGCTTCGACCCCGGCAGGATCAGGTGCGCATTTACCGGTACCACACGACCCGCTTCCGTAACGATCTCCGGCGGATCCGCCGGCGGCAACCCCGCACGAACCACCCCATTACCCACCGCCAGTCGCGCCGCAAGCGTCCGCGCCGCCGGCGTCTGTACCGCCTCCGGATAGTGCTTGATCAGCGCGGCACAGACCTTCACCGCCACCTCGTTCTCTCCGTGGTTGCAGGCCGTCACCGCCAGCGACAGCAACGCCTGTGCACGAAGCTCCACCGACGATCCACGGCGCCCAAGCTCCGCATAAAGCATGCGCGCCTGCTCATAGCCCTTGCCCGTACTGCCCGCCAGAATGTTCGCCATCAGCAACGTCGCTTCTTCAGCCAGCTCCTCCCGCCGCAGATCCCCTTGGAAGGGAGAAAGCTGCTTGACCGCATCCTCCAGTTTTCCCTGCCCGAAGAGGCAGCGCGCCAGACCATAGTTCGCCAGAGACAGATCACCTGAGCGAAGACGCTCGGTCGCATCCCGCCGAATCGTCTCCGTGAAAAGCGCAAGGGCGCTGTCGTACTGCCCCGCCATTGTGTAGAAGCAAGCCAGGTGCAGCCGTCGCGCATGCTTCGCACTTGCCTTATCCCACGCCTTGCGCGGCACCAGAAAGCTCCGTGCGGCAAGGCCGGCATGCAGTTGGCTGCGCGCCCCCTCGTCAGTCATGAAAGCCCGCCCGTAGGCATGGTTGAGCGCCACCGCCTTGTCCAGTGCCGCCGCCGCCGCCTCGTAATCTTCCAACTCGAAACAGGTGTAGCCGAGCAGCAACAACGCATGGACGTGATGCATCGGGATGTACCAGCGTGCCGTCAGCCGGTTCAGGATACTCGCCGGCCCCGCATAACTGCGCACCAGTCCACCTAGATCGCCCGGACGCGTGAACTGCGACGGCGCCGGAAAATACTTCACCATCAACTGCACATCCCCTATATCGATCGGCGGCGACTTCGCCCCCACCACCTCGAACCACTCGCTCGCCTCCTCCAACAACTGCCGCGCCTGCTGCAGCGAACTCGCTCCCGACTCCTCCAGCAGCCTGAACCGCGCCCAATGCAGCCGAGCCTCCCCGCGATAGAGCCCAAATACATTGCCCGCCACGAAATCCTTGTAAAGCCGCTCCCCCTTCCGCCCCTCGCCCCACAGGTAGAACGACTCCGCCATGTAGCAGCGCGCCGCATCCAGCAACACCGGGTTCTTCTTGATCTGGCTGTACAACTCGATCGCCTCGGCATACTCCCCCTTAGCCTGTGCCATCCGCGCCCGGCGATAGATCTGGTAATCCGCACCCAGCACCTTCAGCGCGAAAGCATCCGTCGCCAGCTCCAACAACTTGCGCGTCTCGGTCACCACCTCCAGCATCCCCGTCAACGACTCCCCACGTCCATCCGTCAAAACCTTATTGCACGCGTCAATCGCCTGCTCATACTCCTCACGCGCCATCAGCATCTGCGCCAGCGCCAAGCCCGCCGGCAGCCGGATCCGATTCTCCTCCACCCCCGTCAGCGGCAGCAGCACCGATTCCGCCGCCACGTCTTGCTTCATGGCCTGCAGGCACAGCCCCTTCTCCAGTTGCGGCCGCGCCTGCCGCTTCAGCCCATCCGGCAACCCCTCCAGAACCGACAGCCCCTCCTTCGCATCCCCCTTCTTCCGCTCCACCAGCGCCAGATCGCACGTGAAGATCACCCGATCCAGCTCCGACAGCTCACCCTTCAGCAACCCACCTAGCTTCACCCCAGCCGCCACCCACCGTCCCTCTTCAATATCATCCGCATACTCACCAGCATCCGAACCATAACCGTCCACCGCCCACAGTAGTGCCAGCAACAAACCTGCAACCACATTCCTCCACCAACGCTTTCCTGACATCAACTTCACTCCGCCAACCTTTGCCTTTCACTGGCATACGTCATTCTGTCGATCCTCACCTATCCTGACTTTTCCACAAAAATAGTCCACCTCCCTCATGTCATCAACCTGTTCTCAAAGAAAACCTCCCATTGAATCGTAAACCCGAACCAACGCGCACCGCATAGGCATAAAAAAGGCCAGCCGTCGAGTGACGGCTGGCCCTGATCATACGATCAACAGGTCACACTCAATAGATCTGAGTGCTCTCCTCTTCGACTACCGGCGTCTGCAGAAGAGCCGAGGTGAGACTGAACTTCGGTCTCGCATCCCCGCTCTTCACCGCTTTCGCCTGTATGCGCCAGATGATCTTCTGCTTGGGGGCCAATGTCGGGTAGACCGCGAAGTCTACGCTCTGACCCTGTATGGTGCCCTGTGTGTCGCCCGCGGCGCTCATCGGCGTCAACTCGGCCGGGAAGTTCGCCACGATCTTGATGTTCTTGTCCGCCGCTGTGCCCTGATTCGTGACGATGATTTCGTAGGTCGTCACCTCGCCAGGCTGCAGAGGATCGACGGTGTCGATCACTTCGATCAGCAGTGCCGGATAGCCCTGCCAGAGCGTGCAGACTTCGTCCGACTCCGTCAGCCCCTCGGCTGTCGCCACGCTCACGCCGTTGCAACGGTTACCCGGTTCCCGGGACGTCAGCACCACCGTCAGGTTGGTGAGCTTCTTGCCCGCGGGCAGCGTATCGAAGCGCCAGGTGACCCGATTGCCGTCGATCTCCGCGCCGGGCGCCGACACAATCTGCGTACCTGCCGGAACGGTATCGACAACCACCACATTCATCAGGTCGATATCGCCGGGATTGCCCACCTCGATCGTATAACTGGCCTGCTTGCCGATGAACTGCTCGGCAGGTCCGCTCTTCTTCACAGTCAGACCGGGCTGCTTCACGACCGTGCAGGCTTCCGCCTTCGCATCGGCCGCATTACCGGCACTGGCGTCCGCCACATTGCAGAAGCGGCCCCGCTCGGCGGCACGAAGCGTCACGTCGAACTGCTTGGCCTGCCCTTCCGCGAGGTCACCCAACTCGTAGCGCAACTGGTTCTGCCCGGAAGCATGCGTCAGTCCCTGCGGCACCGTGTCGACCACTACCACATTCTTCGCCGTGAACGTGCCCGTATTCTTGACCGTTATGCTGTAGACGATATCACTGTTGATGATCGCTTCCGCCGGGCCCGTCTTCTCGATTGCAAGTTCCGGCTGACCCACCATCGTCACGGTGCAGACCAGCGGTTCCGCGGTGACCGTGATGCAGTTCTCATACGTCGTCACCGCCGTCGGCCGAACCCGCATGGTGATGACGCGCTGATCTCCAGCTTCGAGACGGTCGAAGTGCCAAGCCAGTGTCGTGCCGCTTACCTGCGGCTGCGGCTCCGCACTGACCAGCTCCAGCCCCTCGGGCAGCATGTCGATCACCTGCACATTGCCGATCGTCTGCTTCGCGTCCAGCGTCAGCGTTACGTCGAACTCTTCGCCAACCGCTGCCTTCGGGGGCATACGCTTCGTAAGGCGAAGCAGGGAGGTGTCGATGGTTCCATCCGCCGCTTCAACCGGCCTGCCGGGCAGAACAGTCGTCGAGAAGTAGACGGCCAACGGGCGCCCCTGACCATCACTGATGTGGAAGCCCGCGTTGGCATAGCCCTGCGTTCCATGATGAATCTGGTACGGCATCATCCGAGCTGTCTCGGCAGGCGAGACCGGCACCCGATTATCCAGCCACTTGCCGGACAGCGAGCTGCGCAGATCATGCCCTGCCAGCGTCGGAACGTTCGCATCGTCCATATCGAAGTTCGACTCGATCAGCTCGCTGGCCCCTGCCGGAACCGCCACGTTGAACTTCATCACCGCTTCGTCCTCAGGCGGCAGGTGCAACGTGAAGTCGAAGGCGAAGATCTCCGCATTCGCTGCCGACGTGCCCACCTTGAAGAAGTTCGAGCCACTGCCGGAGACACCATGCGCAACCAGCTTCAGATAAGCACTGTTGCCGATTACCTCGCCATCCGCGCTGTTGAAGGTGCCAAGAGAAACCCACTCGCCGGCATTGTCACCCTTGCCGAAGGTTTGACTGGCCAACTCACGACCCGGCTGATTCGCCGACGGACGCAAGCTCTGCGATTCCGGAGCGGATAAAGCGCCTTCACCGCCATACACGGTGAACGTCGTCTTTACCGAACGCCAGAAGTAGAGACCGAGGTCCCGCTCGAAGCGGCTTCCCGATCCCGGATCCCAGACAAACAATTCGACCTCACCTGCGGAAGCGGGAAGCTCGAAAAAGACGATCTGCAGTGAATCGTCCTTCCCTTGATCCTTGCTCGCGCCAGGTCCGAATACATACAAATAGTCCGTCGTCTCCATACTGCCCGGCGCTATCTTCCTGGGGCCTTGCGCCGAGGCGCTGAAGGCAACCGCAAAAAGAGACGCACAGAGCAGTGCGATCATCTTCTTCATAACTACCATAATTTTCTCCTCGTCCTGCTATTCCGGCGGTCCCGGCGCAATGCTGACGCACTACCCCGGGACCACGGGAAATGAATTAGTAAACCTGAGTACTCTCTTCTTCCGTAACCGGCTGCGTGAGCAGGCCGGAAGTAAGCTCCACCTTCATACGGGAATCCCCCGCCTGAACGGCTTCGGCACGGACTCTCCACTCGATGACCTGCTTCGGCTCGAGAATCGGATACGCTGCCGTATCCACCACTTTGCCGGCAATCGTCATCTGGGTGTCGCCCGTGGCTTCGACCGGCGTCGTCTCGGCCGGGAAGGAAACCTTGATCTTCACGTTCTCGTCCGCGGCGGTGCCTTGGTTGGTAACCGTGATCACATAGGTGGTGAAATCCCCAGGCTGCAGTGGGTCGACCGTATCGACCACTTCGATCAGCAGCGCGGGATAGCCCTGCCACAGCGTGCACGCACTGCTCTTGCCGCGCAAGCCTTCCGACGTGGCGACATTGACGTTGTTGCAACGCTCACCAACTGTACGAGAGGTCAGGACGACCGTACGCGTCTCTTTCGCGCCCGCCGCTAAGGTGGCAATGGTCCACGTGGCGGTATTGCCTTCGATCCGCGCACCGTCCGCCGATACAATCTGCGTGCCATCCGGCGCCGTGTCGACCACCACGACGTTGGTGAGGTCAAGGTCGCCGGGGTTCGAGATCACAATACTGTATTCAGCATTCTTGCCGAGGAACTGGCGCTCGGGGCCGCTCTTCACAACTTCCAGCTGCTGGTCGACAACCAGCGTGCAGGCCGACGCATCCACCGCGCTCGCATTGCCCGCCGTCGCGCTTGCCTTGTTGCAGAACTCGCCACGCTGATCGGCACGAAGCTCGACACTCACGTTGCGGCTCTGGCCAGGCTCGAGGGTTCCAACATTGTGCACCAGTTCACGATTGCCGGAAGCATGTGACATGCCTTCCGGAACGGTGTCCGTCACCACCACGTCGGTTGCAGTCGATGAACCCGTATTGCTCACTTGAATCGTATACGCGACCGTCGAACCCAGCATCGCTTGGGCTGGACCATTCTTGACGATGGCCAGCTCCGGCTGCCCGACAAGGACGCTGACGCAGGCACGCGGTTCCGCGGTGACCGTTGCACAACCTTCGAGACTTCCAACCTGCTGCGGCGTCAGGTAAAGCTGCATGAGCAGCGAATCGCCCGCGCTCATGGTATCAACCGTCCAGGATACCTGGTTGCCCTGCACCGCGCCTTGCGGCTCGCTGCGATCAACCACGGCTCCCGCCGGAATCTGGTCCGTTACGACCACGTTCGCGAGATCCTGGCGCGCCGTCACGGTGTAGCTCACCGCAAAGGTCTCGCCAACGGCCACCTTGGCTGGCGCTGATTTCGTCAGCTTGACCAGATCGGTGGTTACACTGCTCTCCGCCGCCTGCAGATTAATTCCCAGCAGCATCAGGCTCCACGCCATTACCGCGCCCATTGTCCGTACGATGTTTCGCTTCAACATGTTTACCTCGCTCTTCCTATTGGGGTTACTGTCTTGGTTGCTTCTTTCACCGCTACTTCCGGTTAAGTCCCTTTGCATCGTTAACCGGGGTTCAGGCTTTATCACTCCATCCATGAAAAGATACACCAGATTGCTCAGGAGCTCCCGTATGACCGGTAGCCAGACACAGGTGCCCTGAACGATTGCCTCCTGGTCAAACCCACGCACGCCGCCTGGCGTGAAAATCGAATGAGCTTCTCGTCCCGATCATTGTAGATCCTTAAACCCACTTTCTGATCCTGGTCGTAATCTGCCCTGCTAAATGGCTGATGCAGGAAAACTCCCATCGACTAGCGACGTGTATGGAGTTGCCCCGCACGCATTCAGCGTAGTAATAGACGTAATGTAGCCCTCAATGATCGGACAAAGCAAGAGCAACTCTGACATTTGCCGTTATTTGTCGCCCACCTCCTCACCACATTCATCCGCAACTTGGCTGCCCCTATTGACCTGACGCCGCTTTCGCTTAGATTGATTATTCCCCCAAACCGCCCTCACCAACCGCCGATCAAGTGAAACGATGAGCCTTATCGAAGTCGAAAACCTCTGCAAAGACTATAGAAGCTTCAAGCGACGCGAAGGCATGGCTGGCGCTTTCGTCAATCTCTTTCACCGAGAATACCAGACCGTCACCGCCGTCGACAATATCTCCTTCTCCATTCAGCCAGGTGAACTGGTGGGCTATATCGGTCCCAACGGCGCGGGAAAAAGCACCACCATCAAGATGCTCACCGGCATCCTTACCCCCACCGCCGGCAACATTCGCGTGGGCGACTTCATCCCCTACAGGCAGCGTCACCTCTACACCCGCACCATCGGCGTCGTCTTCGGGCAACGAACCCAGCTCTGGTGGGATATTGCCGTCATCGAATCCTTCAAACTCCTCCGGAAGGTCTATCAGGTTCCGAAAGCCGACTTCGATATGCGCCTGCAGCTCTTCAACGACATGCTCGACCTCGGCCCACTCCTCAACACTCCCGTACGCAAGCTCTCCCTCGGCCAGCGAATGCGGTGCGACCTTGTCGCCAGTCTCCTCCACGACCCCCGCATCCTATTCCTCGACGAACCCACCATTGGCCTCGACGTCATCGGCAAACTGCGCATCCGCGAATTCCTCGGCAGGATCAGCCGCGACTTCGGTACCACCATGCTCCTCACCACCCACGACCTCGACGAGATCGAGAAACTCTGCCGCCGCGTCATCATCATCGACCATGGCATCATCCTCTATGACGGCACCCTTCAGGGGCTGCGCGAAAAATACGCCAACGAACGGCAGGTGATCTTCCAACTCGAGGAACCGCGGGAGTTGGGGCTGCTGCAGGCCGCTCTGGATATGGGCGATGCTCTCGTCTGGGAAGAAGTCGATACGCTGCACATCCGCGTCACCTTCAACCCGCTCCAACTCCGCCCAACGGAGCTGATCGGGCGCTTCATTCAGGCTGTGCCTGTGCGCGATATCCAGATCGTGGAGCCGTCCATTGACGATATAGTGGGCCATATCTACGAAGGACGCGGCCTGGCGGTGGCACGATGAAAAGCGCCTTCACCCTCCATCATCTCGGCGGCAGCCTCCAGATCTACCTCGAATACCTCCGCATCTCGATCCAGAACATGATGGCATTCCGCGCCCGCTATTACATCGGCGTGGTCACCTACGTTGTCCATATCGCCGTCTACTACTTCATCTACAAATCGCTCTTCGCCAGCCGCACTGGAGATATTCAGGGCTTCGACCTGAACGCCATGCTCACCTACGTGTCCATCGGCTGGGTCTCCAAGAGCTTCTATCTCAACTACATCGACCGAGACCTGGCCACCGAGGTGCGAACCGGCCATATTGCCATGGACCTGATCAAGCCGATCGACCTGCAGTTGATGAACTACGCCCGCGGCATCGGCCAGAGTCTCTTTCGCGTCATCCTCTTCACCCCGCCGGTGCTTCTGGCAACCGTTCTCCTCTTCAAGGTGCAGGCGCCGGCAAGTGGGCTGCACCTGGGCGCCTTTATCCTCAGCACCGGCCTCAGCGCCGCCGTCTACCTCGGCATCAATTTCCTCATCGGTCTGACCGCCATCTACTTCCTCTCCATCGAACAGATCCTCTACTCCAAGAACCTCATGATCGAACTCTTCAGTGGCTTGCTCATCCCGATCAACTGGTTTCCCCACTGGTTTCAGACCCTCAGTTCCCTCCTCCCCTTCGAGTCCATCGCCTATGTTCCCCTATCGATCTATCTCGGCCGCATCGCCAAGCCCGATCTGCCCGCGGCACTGGCCGTTCAGCTCTTCTGGGCCGCCATCCTCTTCCTCGCCGGACGCCTCCTCTGGCTCGCCTGTCAGCGCAAAATGCTCATTCAGGGAGGCTGACCAGATGCGCAACCGATTCCTCCTGCATGCCGAACTCATGCTCGCCTACATGGCACAGTTCATCAAGACCCGACTGGAGTACAAGGCCGACTTCCTCCTCGGCATCGCCACCGTCGTCATGTTTCATGGCGTCTCCCTCCTCTTCATCAATGTCCTCTTTGTGGACAATGCGGTTTCCCTCAGCGGCTGGGACAAATACCAGGTTCTCTTCATCTACGGCTTCTCCATCTTCCCGCTCAACCTCTTCTTCTGCTTCGGCAGCAACCTCTATGCCTTTTCCAGTCAGCACATCGTGGAGGGCGAGTTCGACCGCGTCCTCCTCCGACCGCTCAACACGCTCTTTCAGGTGCTCTTGGAGAAGATCGATGTCGACGACCTCTTCGGACTGATCATCGGTGTCGTCATCATCAGCCACGCCTCACAACGACTGGGCGTCGAATGGAGCCTCGCGAGGCTGGCTCTCGCCGCACTCCTGGCCCTGTGCGGGGCCGTCATCTACGGCGGCGTCTTCATCACGCTTGCCGCACTCAGTTTCTGGTGGCCCGACCGCATGGGATTCATGCCCCCAGTCTTCAACATGATCGCCTTCGGCAAGTACCCCGTCGAGATCTACAATCGCCTGATCCAGTTTGTCCTCATGTGGATCGTCCCCTTCGCTTTCGTCGCCTTCTTCCCATCGACCCATTTTCTGGCGGGAGAGCAGTATCGGCTCTACGTTCTGCTCACCCCTGTTGTCGCCCTGGCCGCCGCCGGGATCGCCGCCCTTGTCTGGACGAGCGGGGTCAAACACTATGAAAGCACCGGTAGCTGAAGCTCAGCCACACCGATCCGGCAGCAGATCGAGCAGCTCCGTCAGGCAGCGAATGTGACGTCCGGCGGGTAGCTCATGACCATCATAGTCGGAAACGATGACGCAATCCCAGCCCATGGTCGTCGCGCCGCCGAAATCGTGATGTACGCTGTCGCCCACATGCAGAATGTCCGCCGGCTCCACCGCGAGAGCACGCTGCGCCGCGCTGAAAATGCCGCCGTCCGGCTTCTCCGAACCCACTTCGCACGAGATGATCAGGTGCTCGAAGAATGGCTCCAGCTTCAGCCCCGCCACCAGCCCCCGCAGGCGATCATCCCAATTCGAGAGCAGCGCCAGGCGGTAGCCACGCGCCCGCAGCGTAGCCAGCGTACCCAACGCCCCTTCACACAGGCGCCAGCGGCTCGGATGCGCAAACTCCTGCCAGAGATCGTCGAACATCGCGTCAAAATCATCCGGCTCACCCAGATCCGCCAGCGTCTCACGCACAACCTCCCGCCACCATATCCGGTCGCTGTGTTCCCCCGGCTTGCTGACGCGCGGCCGCTGAATGGCGGACGATAGCGTCTCGTGAAAGGCTGCTTCCAGAAGCTCAGCTGCCACCACCACCCCGTGACGCATCATCACTTCCGCATAGATCTCTCCCACCGAAGGATGCGGAAAGAGCAGCGTGCCCCCCGCATCGAAGGTAATCGCTTTGACATTGAGCATGGGCAGTGCAGACTTAATGGTGTTGATGAACGCGGTCGTCATGACCACAGGAAAGTATACGCCCACCCGGGAGGGTTGCAAGTGACTGGCAGTTGGAGTTTCCCCACATGAGGCTGACGCACGCATGGCTGGCAACCGCCCTACTCGCCGCCTTTGCCCTCTGCCTGGCGGCTCTCGCCTTCAGCGAACCGGCCGTGGCGCCGCTGCCCACCTTTCTCTTCTATGCGGCTGCCCACCTGCTTCTTTACATCCAGCTCTTCCATCTCTGGCCCCGGCAGACAACCCGCTGGCGGGGTACCTGGTGCATCGTCGGCCTCGCACTTGTCTGGCGCCTTCTTTTCCTCGCCTATCCCGTCAACGACGACATCTACCGTTACATCTGGGAAGGCAGCCTCGTCAGCAGCGGCATCAATCCCTACCTGAATTCCCCGGCCGCCCTCGCCGCATCTGCCAACGGTATTCTCTTCGACTGGATCAATCATCCCGATTTCGCCGCCATCTATCCGCCGCTCACTCTTGCCATCTTCGGCGCGCTCGCCACGGTTGCCGAGTGGCTCAGCCTCTCCCCCGGCGGCACCATCCTCCTCTTCAAGACCGCTCTGCTCCTCTCCGACTTCCTCGTGGTGCTGCTACTGGTTCCCGTGTTGCGCACCTGGAAACGGCCTCCATGGTGGCTGGCGCTCTATGCGTGGAATCCTCTGGTTCTGCTCTACGGCGTGGGAGAGGCGCATCTCGACATCTTGCACAACCTCTGGCTGGTTCTCGCCCTGCTGGCATTCGCCGCTGCCCACGCAGGCAGAGGCTACCTCTTCCTCGGCGCCGCAATCATGACCAAGTACCTCTCCATGATCTTCGTCCCCTTCCTGGTGACGCGGCGCAATCTGCGCTGGCTGCCGCTGGTACTGGCGCCCGCCCTCCTCTTTCTGCCGATGCTGGACGCCGGCACCTTCCATAACCTTCTCCGCTTTGGATCCGAACTGCATGCACATGACCTCCTGCCCCGACTGCTTCGCCTCCTTGCCGATGACGCCGCATATCGGACGCTCCTGCCTGCCATCTTTGCGGCAGGCATCCTCACCATCTGGCTCATCAAGCAGGATGCGCCGATCCGCGCCCTCATGCTCGCCTGGGGCTGGCTCCTCATCTGTCTCCCGACCGTGCACCCCTGGTACCTGCTGCCCCTCGTCCTCCTCATGACTCATTCGCCAAGCCGGCCCTGGATGGTTCTCACCATGACCGTCGGCTTTCAATTCTGGATCCAGCATGCACATGCTGCCACCGGAGTCTGGCAGGAGCAGGAGTGGATATGGCTGGCCATGTACCTGCCTCTCCTCTTTGCGTGCCTGCTCGAATGGCGCCGCCCGGCGCTTCCCTGGCGCACCACCTATCCGCCACCCTCCTCCGTCGACATCGTCATTCCCGTGCTCAACGAAGCTCACAATCTCCCAGCCTTCCTTGCCAGCCTCGACGTCGCCCGCGCCCACATGCCATGGCCGACACACCCCATCCTGGTGGATGGCGGCAGCACCGACGAAACCGTCTCCATCGCCCGCGGCCATCTCCTCACCATCATCCAAGGCTGCGCAAAAGGCCGCGGAAATCAGCTCGCCGCCGGCATTGCTCACGGCAACGGCGATCTCATCATCATGCTCCACGCCGACGCGCTCATGGCCCCGGACGCCCTCCACAAGCTGGCGGTCTCCCTTACCCGCCATCCTGCCGCCGAGTGGGGAATCATGGGCCACATCTATGACCAACGCACGTGGAAACTGCGCCTCGTCGAGTTGAGCAATCGCCTCCGCTTCCTCCTCGCCGGCATCGCCTTCGGGGACCAGGGCATCTTCGTTCGCCGCGAAGTTCTGCAGAGAGCCGGGGGCATGTCCGAAATGCGCCTCATGGAGGATATTGAACTATCCCTGCGCCTCGCCGATGCCCCCCGCAGGCTCGAGATCGGCAAGTCGATCTCCGTCTCCACGCGACGCTGGCAGCAGCAAAGGTTTGCCGGCTACACCCTGCAGGTCCTTGGCTTTGTCTCCACCTATCTCTTGCTCCGCCGTATAGGTTTCTCCGTCGACAAACTTGCGGATAAACTGTACCGCCGCTACTATCGACGCCAATGACCATCACCCCGTCATGATCCGCAACCGCAGCCTCGATCCACGTTCCGCTGAATGCCAGATCGCCTGCTCCGCCTTCACCATGCGCGTCTCCGTTGCCGGATCACCGCCCGTATTCAGATTGCGGTCCCATAGTGGAAAATTGCTGCTGCAGACGATCAGGCCGATGCGATGCCCCGCCTTGAAAACCATACTGGTCACCTGCAGATCGATCGTAAAGGCGTAGACCCGCCCGGGTTCGAGCAGCTTCGGCGCAATGTGGATGCCTTCACGAAAACGTCCGCGTATGATGCCTTCAGTGATGTTCATTGCCCTGCCATCAGGATGAAGATCGATCAGCTTGGCGACAAAGTCCGTATCGCACGCCGACGTTGACGCGAATAGCTCCAACATCACCTCCCCCGTCACCTCCGTATCCTCCTGCAGCACATCGCTTCTGTACGTGAGTACATCCGGACGCATCTGGATGCAGCCCTGGTCGTAGGGACCCGGCTTGGCCAACTCATAGAGACCCGGATTGTAAGGACCAATGGAATGATTTCCCCCCACTGTCGGTACCGGGTCGGCAGGATCATGAACGTACCTGTCGCACCCCTCCGTCGTGCCCGCGGCATCGCGGCTCAGCCGTCCCCCCTCACGAAGATGGAAATCGACCATGCTGCCGCCTGGCGGCGGCCAACAGCGCGCATCCCGCCAACGGTTGATCCCCATCGTAAAATAACGCACCGGTTGAGCCTGAAACTCAGCCGCAACGCCCCCCGTCAGAAGACCGTGCAGCCACCGCCGAGTTGCGTCGTTCTCACGCAGCGCTTCTTCACCAAAATCCACCTCGCCAAGCACGGAAGCTCCATTCACCCCATGCGTCCACGGCCCGATGATAAGGCGATGCGCGCCAGCCAACTCCGCATTCGGCGCCTGCGAAACCAGACCGTGAAACATCCGTATCGTTTCCGCGGGATAGTAGTCGTACCACCCACCCGTAAGCAGAACAGGTGCACGGTACTGCCCGAAAGTATGGCTGATGTTCAAGGCATGCCAGCCGGCATCGTACCGGCTCCGGCGCACATAGTCGCGATACGACGGCACAACCCCAGCTCCAGAACGTTCGTCCAGGCTGAGCAAGGGCAATGTCCGCAACAGCTTGTCGACCTCGAAGAGCCGCATGGCCGAAGCGTGCGAGACGCGGGACGCACACTCGAAGCAAAGCCAACTCCAAGTAAGCCCAAGGCTGAATGCACCATCGCAGTAGTAGGCGCGCCTCCAGCAGTCACCCGACATGAAGCGGGGATTGAGCGCCGCCAGCAGCGGGCTGCCCGTCGCCCCTAACGCGAATTGCGTCGCGGCAAGATACGAATCGCCATACATCCCGATCCGGCCGTTGCACCAGGACTGTGAGCCGATCCAGGCAAGCGTATCCTCACCATCAGCGGCTTCGTGCACAAACGGGTAGAACTCCCCCTCCCCTTCGTACCGCCCGCGGCAATCCTGCACCACCACCGCAATTCCGTGGCGCGGGAAGTACTCGTCACACATCCCCGCACGATTGTAGGCGCTGCGAATCAGCACCACCGGGTACGGCCCCTCCGTCAGTGGCAGATATAACGAAGATGGCAACCCCACCCCATCCCGCATCGGCGCCCAAAGCTCCCGGATCACCCGACAATGTGTTGCCTGCCCTGCTTCCATTCCGCAAAATAGGCGATGCTCCCTCCACAATCAATACAGGACCCGATTTTAAAACGAAAAAGCCCCATCGGCAGCCGATGCAAAAGCATCATCGCCGGGGGCTTTTTACGCTGCGACCGTAATCGCCGATTACTTGCCGGAGACGGCGCCGTGACCGCGGAAGCTGCGCGTCAACGCAAATTCACCCAGCCGATGGCCCACCATGTTTTCCGTCACGAAGACTTGAATGAACTGCCGACCCGTATGGACCATGAACGTATGGCCAACGAAATCCGGCGTAATCATGGAGCGACGCGACCAAGTCTTGATCGGCTTCTTCTCGCCGCTCAATTGCATCTTCTCCACCTTCTTCATCAGGTGATCGTCGACGAAGAAACCCTTTTTAACGGAACGAGCCATTATTTCTTTCTCCGCTGAACGATGAACTTGTTGCTCTGCTTCTTCTTTTTGCGCGTGCGGAAGCCCTTCGCAAGCTGACCAGTCGGCGATACGGGATGACCGCCACCGCTGGTACGCCCTTCACCACCACCCATCGGATGGTCGACTGGATTCATCGCAACACCGCGCACATGCGGACGACGGCCCTTGTAGCGAGACTTGCCGGCCTTGCCAAGCTGCTGCGCCATGTGATCGCCATTGCCGACGGCGCCAACCGTCGCCATGCATTCCAGATTCAGCAGCCGAATCTCGCCACTGGGCAGACGCAACTGCGCGTACTTCCCTTCCTTGGCGCGAATCACCGCCTGCTGGCCGGCACTGCGCACGAGCGCACCGCCAGTTCCAGGACGCATTTCGATGTTGTGGATGGCAATGCCCGGAGGAATGTTGCCAAGCGGCAACGCATTGCCAGGCTTGGCTTCGGCGTCAGGACCGCTCATCACGGTCATCCCCTTCACCAGGCCCGCGGGGCAAAGAATGTAGCGCTTCTCGCCATCGGCATAATGCAACAGCGCAATACGCGCACTGCGGTTCGGATCATATTCGATCGTCGCCACCGTGGCGGGAATGCCATGCTTGTTGCGCAAAAAATCGATCTGACGATAGCGACGCTTGTGGCCACCGCCACGGAAGCGTGTCGTGATGTGACCGGAATGATTACGACCGCCGGACTTGGAAATCCCTTGGGTCAGCGTCTTTTCCGGGGCGACCTTGTCCAGCTCCGAGAAGTCAGACACGGCCATGCTTCGTCGCGACGGGGTATACGGATTGTAGCTTTTCGGCATGAGTGTGACCTCGTGGTTAGAACAGTTGGAGCGGTTCCTGGCCGTCCTTCAACGTCACGATCGCTTTCTTCCAGTCTGAACGCTTCCCCACGCCATAGCGTGTGCGACGGCTCTTTCCGATGCGATTCATAACGTTGACGCTGTCGACCTTGCGTTCGAACAGCGCTTCAACGGCGCGCTTGATCTGCCCCTTGTCTGCCCGGTGATCGACAACGAAGGTGTACTTACCCTCTTCGCTGAGATGCGCCGTCTTCTCGGTGACGGATACTGTCTTGATGACTTGATAATCGTTCATGATAACTCCTTCAGGCAAGCCGCTTGCCCAGCTCCTGCAGCCCAGACTCGGTGATCAACACCTTGTCGTTACGCACGATCTGGTAAACGTTCAACCGGGATGCGGAGGTGAAAGTGACCCGATCGAGGTTGCGAGCTGCCTGTACCAGGTCCTTGTTGCTCTCATCCCCAACCACAATCAACAGGTTCTTCGCCTGGACGCCGCTGCCCTTCAGCAGGTCACCAAGCAGCTTCGTCCGCGGCCCGTCCAGCTGCAGACCATCGATGACGTTCAGCCGCCCCTTGTCCAGACAATCGGTGAAAGAGCGACGCAACGCCAGCTGACGAACCTTCTTGTTCAACTTGCGCCGATAGCTGCGCGGCACCGGTCCGAAGATGATACCGCCACCACGCCAGATCGGACTGCGATTCGAGCCAGCACGCGCCCGACCCGTTCCCTTCTGCCGCCACGGCTTCGCACCACCACCGCTGACATGCGTGCGCGTCTTCGTCGCGGCAGTCCCGGCACGACGGTTCGACAGATACGTCGTCACCGCTTCATGTACCGCCTGCTTACCGCGCTCGCGCTCAAGCCAGGATTCGTCAATCTCGATCTCGCGCACCGTGCTGCCGGTCGCGTTGATCACGGAAATCGTCGTGCTCATGTGGTTGCCGCTCCCTTCTTCTTCGCCTGCCGAATGATGACAAACCGGCCATTGCCGCCAGGAATGCCACCCTTGATGAGCAGTAAGTTTTCGTCCTTGCGCACCTGCACCACTTTCAGGTTCTGGAGGGTGCAGCGCTTGTTGCCCATCTGCCCAGGCATTTTGCGACCTTTGTAGACTTCGCCAGGATGCTCGCACATGCCGATCGAACCCGGCTTGCGCAGCCAGCCACCACCATGCGTCGCACGACCGCCACCAAACTTGTAGCGCCTGACAACGCCCTGGAAGCCCTTGCCTTTGCTCGTCCCGATTACGTCAATGAATTCGCCCGGCGAGAAGACATCCGCCATCAGCGCATTACCAACTTCTTCCTCGCTGTCGGCATCGAGCCGTACTTCGCGAATCCATTCCGGACCAAACTCGGTCATGCCGGCGTTGGTGATATGCCCTTGGATCGGCTTCAGTACGTTCTTCATCTTGCGCTGGCCGAAGCCAAGCTGCAGTGCCGAATAACCATGGCGCTCCGTCGTCCGGACATCCAGTACGGTACAGGGCCCTGCCTCTACTACCGTCACCGGCACCATCTGACCATCCTCGCCGAAGACCCGGGTCATCCCCAGTTTTCTGCCCAGTAGTCCTTTCATCTTTCCTGCCTCGACTTGGGGTTAAATCTTGATGCTGATGTCAACGCCCGCGGGAAGATTCAGCTTCTTCAGGTCGTCAACGGTCTTCGCGGTCGGGTTGATTATGTCCACGAGACGCTTGTGAGTGCGAATCTCAAATGCCTCCATCGACTTCTTGTCCACGAAGGGCGAGCGATTCACGGTGAAACGCTCGATCCGAACCGGCAACGGGATCGGACCCGCTACCTGGGCGCCCGTACGACGGGCCGTGTTGACAATCTCTTCTGCCGATTGGTCCAGGACCCGATGGTCATAGGCTTGGAGGCGGATGCGAATTTTCTGCTGTATCATAGGAGCCCTCGCGCGGTTAACGCTTTTCAAGTATTGCCTTCTCGATCGCTTCCGGTACCGGCTGGAAGTGCGCGGGCTCCATGGCATGAGTCGCGCGACCACGGGTAACTGACCGGAGCGCAGTGGTGTATCCAAAGAGTTCCGCCAGCGGCACATGAGCACGTACTTTGGCTTCCGAAGACTGCGTGTCAACTGCCAAGACGCTGCCCCGCCGACTGGAGATATCCCCGATCACGTCACCAAGATGTTCCTCGGGAGCCGTGATCTCCATGCTCATGATTGGCTCCATCAGCCGCAATCCAGATTTCAACGCCGCTTCCTTGAACGCCATCGAGCCAGCCAGCTTGAAGGCGATTTCAGAGGAGTCGACCGTATGATAGGAGCCATCGAGAATGTCGATGTGAATATCAACGATGGGATGACCGGCAAGTACGCCCGTCGCCGCGGCTTCCCGTATGCCCTGTTCCACAGGCTTGATATATTCCTTGGGAATATTCCCGCCTGAAACCTTGTTGGTTACGGTCACGCCATGCCCTTCAGGACGCGGCTCGATCTGCAGGATCACGTGGCCGTACTGACCGCGACCGCCTGTCTGGCGAACAAACTTGGTATCCGCCTGTGCCATCTTCTTGATGCACTCGCGATAAGCGACTTCCGGAGCACCGCAGTTGGCGCCAACCTTGAACTCGCGGGTCAAACGGTCCCGAATGATCTCCAGATGCAACTCGCCCATGCCGGAGATGATCGTCTGCCCGGTCTCCGTGTCGGTCTTCACCTGGAACGTGGGATCTTCTTCCGAAAGATTCGTCAACGCATTGTAGAGCTTGTCGCGGTCCGCCTGCGTACGCGGCTCGATCGCGATGGAAATAACAGGCTCCGGGAAGGTCATCGACTCAAGGGCAATCGGGTTGGCCAGGTCGCAAAGCGTATCGCCCGTCGCCACATTGCGCAACGCCACCGTAGCCGCAATATCGCCACTGTAGACGGCATCTCGCTCTTCTCGATGGTTCGCGTGCATCTGCACCAGGCGGCCTATCCGCTCCCGGGCACGAGTACGCGGGATATAGACCTGCTGCCCAGTCTCCAGCTTGCCGGAGTACACGCGGAAGTAAACCAGCTTGCCCACATAGGGATCGGTCATCACCTTGAAGACCAGCGCCGAGAACGGTTGATAGTCACCCACATGCCGGGTCATCTTCTCGTCCGTTTCGATATTGGTCCCGGTGATGTCCCACTTGTCCACTGGCGACGGAAGATAATCGATCACGGCGTCAAGCAGCGGCTGCACACCCTTGTTCTTGAACGCCGTGCCGCAAAGCACGGGTACAATCGCACTCGTCAGAACGCAACGACGGATCGCCTGCTTCAACTGCTCGTCATTAGGCCGCTGATCCATCAGGAAGAGCTCCATGACCTGCTCGTCGCTTTCCGCTACACATTCGATCAGGAAATCCTTGGCCTTCTTGATCTCATCGGCATACTCGGCAGGCGCCGGCTCACGCGTGATGTCCGCCCCATGCTCGCCGGTGAAGGTCATGGCATCGCCAGAGATCACATCGATCATCCCATGGAAGTTGCTCTCAGACCCCATCGGCAACTGGATCGGCACCGCCGTGATCCCAAGCTTGTCCGAGATATTCTGCACCACACGCGGGAAGTTGGCACCGGTACGATCCATCTTGTTGACGAAAACCAGCGACGGTACACCATACTTCTTCGCCTGCCGCCAGACCGTTTCCGACTGCGGCTGAACGCCGGCAACACCGCAGAAGACCGCTACCGCGCCGTCGAGCACACGAAGGGACCGCTCCACCTCGGCCGTGAAGTCGACGTGGCCGGGGGTGTCAATGATGTTGATGCGGTGGTCTTTCCAGAAGCAGGTTGTCGCCGCACTGGTGATGGTGATGCCGCGTTCCTGCTCCTGAATCATCCAGTCCATGGTGGCTGTCCCCTCATGAACTTCGCCAACCTTGTAGTTGACGCCGGTGTACAGCAGGATGCGCTCCGTCGTGGTGGTCTTGCCAGCGTCAATATGCGCCATAATGCCGATATTGCGCACATTTGCCAACGGAACCTGTCGGCCCGGGGCTTCTTTATATTCGAGTTTCTCTTGGGCGGTATTCATCGGGTCGATTTCGGTAGCTCATGCAGGTGGCCGGTAGCCGCAGCCCGTCTACAGGTTTCTGTCGGTGTGCGGGCCGCGTTGCCGGTTTCGTTATGACAGCCGTCCAAACCAAAGGCGCAATTCCTGACTACCAGCGGTAGTGAGCGAAAGCTCGGTTGGCTTGGGCCATCTTGTGGGTGTCGTCTTTCTTCTTTACAGCGGAGCCGGTGTTGTTGTAGGCATCGAGGATTTCGCCGGCCAGCGCGTCGCGCATCGTGCGCCCCTTGCGGCCATCGGCAAAATTCACGATCCAGCGCAAGGCTATGCCTACCTGGCGATTCGGCGAAATTTCCACCGGCACCTGGTAGTTTGCACCACCAACGCGCCGACTCTTTACCTCCACCACCGGGCGGACATTGTCCAAGGCCTGCATGAACACCTCGAGGGGATCAGCCTTCTGCTTCTCCTCGATGATATCCATCGCCCCGTACACGATAGCTTGCGCCACCGTCTTCTTGCCGCACTTCATGATGGTATTGATCAGATTGGTGACCAGCTCGCTGTTGTACTTCACATCCGGTACAAGCTGCCGGCTTTCTGCTCTTCTTCTTCTCATCGTGGGTTCCTGCTAATCAGCGTGGATGAATGACGCGAAAGAAACGCTGCCGGTTCATGACAAGTTCTCATGAGGCCGACAGCGGTGGTGGTCGTCGGATCTATACCAGTGGACTCACCACCAGGTATTACTTCTTCGCACCGTACTTGGATCGTCCCTGCTTGCGACCATCGACGCCGAGGCAGTCGAGGGCTCCACGCACGATGTGATAACGAACGCCAGGAAGATCTGGTACACGGCCTCCGCGCACGAGCACGATCGAGTGCTCCTGCAGGTTGTGGCCTTCGCCACCTATGTAGGCAGTCACTTCCTGACCATTGCTCAACCGTACGCGCGCAATCTTCCGCAGAGCCGAGTTCGGCTTCTTAGGCGTACGCGTCGTTACCTGAAGACAGACACCGCGGCGCTGCGGGCAACGGGCCAAGGCCCGCGACTTGCTCTTGTAGCGCTTCGGCGTACGTCCTTTACGGACAAGTTGGTTAATTGTCGGCATGTCCTCACTCTCTCCGATTGTAAAATGCAAAGGCCGTTAAACTACATTGCCTCGACCCGATGTCAAGGTCCTGTGCAAAAAAAGCGGGGCAGAATTACCAGATGGCAGCTCTGCCCCGCTGAAACCTCGTCAACTTCCCTGGCTGTCCAGACCAAGGGCCGCAAGCGCGTCGGCCACTTCGTCACTGGCATTGGATTTTGCCGTGGCCCGGGTACTGACTTCCGCCGCTTCACTGCCGACCTCCGGCTGGATCTCGCGGCCAAGCTTCTTGAGGGTCACGTTCAGGCGCTTCTTGTACCCCGTACCGGCAGGTATCAGATGCCCCATGATGACGTTCTCCTTGAAGCCGGTCAGCGGATCGACCCGCGCCAGTGTCGCTGCCTCGGTGAGCACGCGTGTCGTATCCTGGAACGACGCGGCAGAGATGAAGCTGTCCGTCTCCAGGGAGGCCTTGGTGATCCCCAGAATTATCGGCTGCGCTTCGGCGGGCTTGCCACCTTCCGCGACAACCCGCATGTTCTCCTGGCTGAAGGCCGTCTTCTCGATCTGCTCGCCGTACAGGAACTGCGTATCACCAGGCTCGGTGATCCGCACCTTCTGCAGCATCTGCCGGACAATCACCTCGATGTGCTTGTCGTTGATTTCCACACCCTGCAGACGGTAGACCTGCTGAATCTCGTTCACCAGATACTCCTGCAGGTCCTGGGGACCGCACACTTCGAGGATCTCCTGCGGCACCACGGAACCTTCCGTCAGGGGCTGCCCCTTCTTCACAAACTCACCGTCGAAGACGACGATATGCTTGTTCGCCGGGATCGAGTGTTCCTCGGTGCTGTTGCTGTCCTGATCGCGAATGACCAGGCCCCGCTTACCTTTCGCCTGCTTGCCCAGCGTGACGATACCGTCAATCTTGGCAATCTCCGCTGCTTCCTTTGGCCGCCGCGCCTCGAAAAGTTCGGCAACACGGGGGAGACCACCAGTAATGTCCTTGGTTCGCGCACTCTGCCGCGGCGTACGGGCAAGCGTATCGCCCTTCTTCACCGTGGCACCGTCTTCCACCATGATATAGGCGGCAGCCGGAATGCTGTAGTGACCGAGCATCTCGCCGTCGGCATTCTGAATCACGATCTGCGGGAACAAATCCTCGCGATGCTCCAGCACCATCGTTTCACGCGTGTTGGTCATCTCGTTGATCTGCTGGCGCATCGTGATGCCTTCCACCAAGTCAACGAAACTGATCGTCCCCGAAAACTCGGTGATGATCGGCACGTTGTACGGATCCCAGCGCACGAAGATCTCGTTCTTCTCGATGATGTCGCCTTCCGTCTTGAGCACCGTAGCGCCGGCCATCAGCTGATGGCTCTCCTGCTCGAAGCCACGTTCGTCCTCGAGCACCGCGCGAGCCGTCTTGTTGAGGATAATCGTCTTACCCTCTTCCGTCACGACAATGCGGGCCTCGGCAAGACGAAGTTTACCGCCGATACGCGCTTTCACCACCGGCTGACGGAACTGGGAAGATGCCGTACCACCATAGTGGAAGGTACGCATCGTCAGCTGCGTTCCGGGCTCGCCAATGGACTGGGCGGCAATGATGCCGATCGAGTCCCCTTCGTGCGCAAAACCGTCGGTCGCCAGGTTGCGGCCGTAGCACTTGCCGCAGACCCCGTCCGTGCTGGTACAGGTGAGGACAGAGCGAACGCGTACACGGTCGATGCCCACATCCATGATCTTCTCCGCGATCTCATCGACGATCTCTTCGCCCGCGCCGACAATGAGCTTGTACTCCTTGCTGAGCGGATCGCGAATATCGTCAGCGCTGAAGCGCCCGATGATCCGGTCCCGCAGCGGAAGCATGTCTTCGTCGCCTTCCTTGATCGCACTCACGAAGATGCCCTGGGTGGTCAGGCAGTCGTCTTCGATGCAGATTACATCGTGGGCGACGTCGACCAGCTTTCGGGTCATGTAACCGGAGTCCGCCGTCTTCAAAGCCGTATCGGCAAGTCCCTTACGGGCACCGTGCGAGCTGATGAAGAACTCGAGAACACTGAGGCCCTCGCGGAAGTTGGCGAGAATGGGCCGCTCGATGATGTCACCGGACGGCTTGGCCATCAGGCCGCGCATACCCGCCAGCTGGCGAATCTGGTCCTTGCTGCCTCGCGCACCGGAGTCGAGCATCGCCCAGACCGGGTTGATCTCGTCACGATCGTCATTCCGCTCCAGCGTATGGAAGAGCACCGAGGCGACCTGATTGTTCGCCTGCGTCCACACGTCAATACACTTGTTGTAACGCTCACCATCGGTGATCACGCCACGATTGTACTGCTCGCGGATCTTCTCCACTTCCTTCTGCGCACTGCTGACCACTTCCTTCTTCTCTACCGGGATCATCATATCGACAATCGCGATGGAGAAACCAGCCTGCGTGGCATACTCGTAACCGAGCTCCTTCAGCAGGTCAAGGATAATCACCGTACGCTCGCGTCCCAGCGACTTGTACGCCGCACTGATCAACTTGCCCAGCGAGCCCTTGTTGGCCACTTCATTGAAGAAACCAAGATCGCGCGGCCAGATCGAGCTGAAAATACAGCGGCCTGCAGTCGTACGGATGAACTTCGCGTCTGACGTCTTCCAGATCGTCTCATTGCCGTAGTCTGGATTACGAAGAAGGATCACATCGTGAATCTTCAGCTTGCCATGATTGTAAGCTGTCATGACTTCTTCGCTGTCGTTGAAGGCTTTCAGCTTGTCGGCCGTCTCCAACGCGTTCGGCTTCACATACGTCAAGTAATAGGAACCGAGCGTGATATCCTGCGACGGCGTCGCAATCGGCTTGCCGTTCGACGGATAGAAGATGTTGTTCGGGGCCAGCATCAGGGTCTTCGCCTCGAGCTGCGCCTCGTTCGACAAGGGAACGTGCACGGCCATCTGGTCTCCGTCGAAGTCCGCGTTGTAGGCGGCACAGACGAGCGGATGGATGCGCAGAGCGTTACCTTCGATCAGAATCGGATCGAAAGCCTGGATAGACAAGCGGTGCAGCGTTGGCGCGCGGTTGAGCAGGATCGGGTGTCCCTTGGTCACTTCCTCGAGGATGTCCCACACTTGCTCTTCACCACGTTCGATCATCTTCTTCGCGCTGCGCACCGTGTGCACATAACCCAGCTCTTTCAGCCGGCGGATGATGAATGGCTCGAACAGAGTCAGCGCCATCTTCTTGGGCAGCCCGCACTGATGCAACTTCAATTCCGGTCCCACAACGATCACCGAACGACCCGAATAGTCAACGCGCTTGCCGAGCAGGTTCTGGCGAAAACGCCCTTGCTTGCCCTTGAGCATGTCGCTCAACGACTTCAGCGGCCGATTGCCCGCGCCGGTCACCGCACGGCCGTGACGGCCGTTGTCCATCAACGCGTCTACCGCTTCCTGCAGCATCCGCTTTTCATTGCGGATAATGACTTCAGGCGTGCGCAGGCTGAGCAGGTTCTTCAAGCGGTTGTTGCGGTTGATCACGCGCCGGTAGAGATCGTTCAAGTCGGAGGTGGCAAAGCGGCCACCTTCCAGCGGAACGAGCGGGCGCAGATCGGGCGGAATCACCGGGAGCACCTTGAGGATCATCCATTCGGGGCGCATTTCGCCCTCCATGAACCCTTCCACCAGGCGCAGCCGCTTCGCCAGCTTCTTGCGCATCGCCTTGCTGCCGGTCTCGCTCATCTCGACGGTCAGTTCTTCCCGCAACTCCTTGAGCTTCACCTTCTCAAGCAACTCCGTCATGGCCTGAGCGCCCATGCCGGCGCGGAAGGAATCGCCATAGAGTTCGCGATAGTCACGGTATTCGTCTTCCGTGAGCAACTGCTTGTCTTCCAGAGGCGTGTCACCCTTGTCGGTGACGATCCAGGTTTCGTAGTAGATCACCTTCTCGAGATTTCGCGCGGTCATGTCGAGCATCAGCCCGATACGGCTGGGCATGCACTTGAAGAACCATACATGCGACACCGGCACCGCAAGGTCGATGTGACCCATGCGTTCACGACGAACCCGCGAATGCGTCACTTCCACGCCACAACGGTCGCAGACGATCCCCTTGTGCTTGATCCGCTTGTACTTGCCGCAGCTGCATTCCCAGTCGCGGGTCGGGCCAAAGATCTTCTCGCAGAACAGGCCACCCTTTTCCGGCTTGAAGGTTCGATAGTTAATCGTTTCCGGGTTCTTGACCTCGCCACGGCTCCACGACCGAATCGTTTCCGGCGATGCAACTTTGATGCTCACGCAACCAAAGGTATCGCTCGGCTCCAATCCCAGGATTTCACGTACTGCTTGATGATGACTCTCAGCCATTGCATCCTCCTTGGGAGTAACTATATCTCGTATGTAAATCGCTGATCCAGAACGCCCGGCGGCCGATGCCGCCAGGCGTATCGGTGGCACTACCGGGGCAAGCCGCTCTTCAGCGGCCGGACATCCAGGCAGAGGCTCTTCATCTCGTTCATCAATACGTTGAACGATTCGGGTACGTCCGCCTGCAACGAGCAGTCGCCACGGACAATTGATTCGTAGATCCGGGTGCGTCCGGTCACGTCGTCGCTCTTGACGGTGAGCATTTCCTGGAGAGTGTAGGCGGCACCATAGGCCTCCAGTGCCCACACTTCCATTTCGCCGAATCGCTGTCCGCCCTGCTGCGCTTTGCCGCCGAGGGGCTGCTGTGTGACCAGCGAATAGGGTCCCACGGACCGCGCATGGATCTTGTTCACGACCAGATGGTCGAGTTTCAGCATGTAGATCTGGCCGACCATGACCCGCTGCTTGAAGCGCTCACCTGTACGACCGTCATACAAGACCGTCTTGCCATCCGATTCCACGAAGTAGTCGGGCCGCGGACGCCCCTTGTCATCAAGGGTCTGACCCTTCTCGTCCAACGTCCATCCGGGACGATCTTCCTCCATGCGATGCTTCTTTGCTTCCTGAAGCAGCTCATGAATGGTCTCCTCGCGGATACCGTCGAAGACGGGCGTTGCCACCTTGAAGCCCAGGATATGGGCAGCATAGCCCAGATGCGTCTCGAGCACCTGACCCACGTTCATGCGGCTCGGCACGCCAAGCGGATTGAGGATGATATCTACCGGGGTGCCATCGCCCATGTACGGCAGGTCTTCAGCCGGGACCACGCGGGCAATGATACCCTTGTTGCCATGGCGTCCGGCCATCTTGTCGCCGACCTGGATCTTGCGCTTGCTGGCAACGTAGACCTTCACCTGGCGAATCACGCCGGGATCTTCGCCGTCGCCACTCTGGTACCGATCCACGATCTCGTCGCGCCAGGTCTCCAGATCGCGCAGACGAAGCTTGAACGACTTCGTGATCTCGTCGATCTGTTCCTTCGTCGGGCTGGAGGGCATCTTATAGTCCTCATGGTGGCCCGCCAGCTTGCGCAGAAGCACCTTGGTGATCTTGCGATTGGCCGGAATGATCGGCGCTCCGTCATTCACATCGACAATGTCAAAGGGCAGCTTCGAGCCCAGAAGTATCGAGCCGAGCTTCTCGGCAAGCTCTTCGACCAGCTCGTCGTACTGAGCCTTGAAGGTATTGACGGTTTCGCGGATCTGCCGCTTGATCTCCGCCTTGCTCAGCTTCGCCTTGTTGGGATCGACCTTGCGCTCGATCTCTACGTCCATGACGATACCGCTGGTGCCGCTGGGCACAATCAGAGAGCTGTCTTTGACGTCGGCGGCCTTTTCGCCGAAGATGGCCCGCAGCAGGCGCTCTTCAGGATCCAGCTCCGTTTCACTCTTCGGCGTGATCTTCCCGACCAGAATGTCGCCAGGACCGACTTCCGCGCCGATCCGCACGATCCCTTCATGATCGAGGTTGCGCAACGCTTCCTCGCTCACATTGGGAATATCCCGGGTGATCTCTTCCGGACCAAGCTTGGTGTCTCGCGCGGTGATGTCGAACTCGCTGATGTGCACGCTTGTATAGACGTCTTCCTTGACCAGCCGTTCGCTGATCACGATGGCGTCTTCAAAGTTGTAGCCGCACCAGGGCATGAAAGCGACAAGGACATTCTTGCCGAGCGCCAACTCGCCCTTGTCGGTGGCCTGACCATCAGCAAGGACGTCGCCCTTCTTGACGACCTGGCCGCTGCGCACCAGGGGGCGCTGATTGATGCAGGTGCTGCTGTTCGAACGCATGTACTTCAACATGCGATGCTCCTGCACCTTCTCGGGGAAGGCCGTTTCATCCGGCATCTTGCCATCAGGCGTGATGATGATCGTTTCGGCGTCTACCGCCGCCACGATACCATCCTCGTATGCCGTACTGACCGCCCGTGAATACCGCGCGACGAGTGACTCGAGGCCGGTGCCAACGTAGGGCGAGTCCGTCGTCAGCAAGGGTACGGCCTGGCGCTGCATGTTCGATCCCATGAGCGCGCGGTTGGCATCGTCGTGCTCGAGGAAGGGAATCAACCCCGCCGCCGCGCTGATCAACTGCTTGGGCGATACGTCCATCAGGTTGACCTCTTCGGCGAGAATCTCGAGCATTTCCCCGTGATGACGCGCCATCACGTACTTGTTCTCGTAGGTGCCGCTCGCATCCATCGGCGCATTCGCCTGAGCGATGACGTACTCCTCCTCCTGGTCCGCGGTCAGGTAAATGATCTCGTCACTGACCTTCTTGTCGCGTACTACCCGGTACGGAGTCTCGATGAAGCCATAGTCGTTGATAACGCCATAAAGCGCCAGCGAGGTGATCAGACCGATGTTCGGTCCTTCCGGAGTCTCGATCGGGCACACACGGCCATAGTGGCTCGAATGCACGTCGCGGACATCGAAGCCAGCGCGTTCGCGGCTCAAACCACCCGGCCCGAGTGCGCTCAAACGGCGCTTGTTAGTCAGCTCGGAAAGCGGATTCGTCTGGTCCATGAACTGCGACAACTGGCTGCGACCGAAGAAGTCCTTGATGACGCCAACCAAAGCCTTGGGATTGACCAGCTTCGTCGGCGAGACATCCTCGCTTTCCATGTCCAAAAGGGTCATGCGCTCGCGGATCAGCCGTTCAGTGCGGGCCAAGCCGACACGCAACTGGTTCTGGATCAGTTCACCCACCGTGCGGACGCGGCGGCTACCCAGATGGTCGATATCATCGACATCGCCTTGGCCGCTGCGCAGCCGCATCAGATACTGCGTGGCAGCTACGAGGTCTTCTTTCTGCAGCGTACGTTCGGCAGCCGGCAAATCGAGCTTCAGCTTCTGATTGATCTTGTAACGGCCGACGCTGCCAAGGTCGTAACGCTTTTGGTCGAAGAAAAGACGCTTGAGCAGCAACTTCGCATTCGCCGAACTGGGTGGATCGCCAGGACGCATGCGGCGGTAAATCTCTTTCAGCGCCTCTTCCTGATTCGGGCACGGATCGAGCTCAAGACAGTTGATGAAGAAGGCGCCGTGCTCAGCGGTGTTGACCACGGAGACGCTCTTGATGCCGGACTTCTCCAGGGCCGCAAGGGTCTGATCCGTGAGCGGTTCAAGCTCCCGCGCCATTTCATTGCCCTGCTCATCGGCAACCGGGTGACCATTCTCATCGTGAACCGTCTCCACCAGACGATACCCGCCCATGGTTTCCGGGGGCAGTTTGGCAAGACTCTTGACGGTCTTCTTCTCAATGCCATACATGCAATCGAGCAACTCGCGATTGCTGTCATAGCCGATCGCCCGCAGAAACGTGCTGATCAGGAACTTGCGACGGCGACGGCGGCGATCCAGATAGATGTACATCAGATCGTTAATGTCGAACTGCACTTCCAGCCATGAACCACGGTCTGGAATGACGCGATACGAATAGAGCGACCGGCCGCTGGTATGGCGGACCTTCTCAAAGAAAATTCCAGGAGAACGGTGCAACTGGCTGATGATCACGCGCTCTGCACCGTTGATGATGAAGGTCGAGCGTTCCGTCATCAGGGGCATGTCGCCAAGAAAGACCTTCTCTTCCTTGATCTCATCCTTCTTGCGATTCTCGAGCTTAAGCGTGGCATAGAGCGGAACGCTGCAGCTCTTGCCACTACGGATGCATTCCACTATGTCCAGCTTCGTATCGCCAACTTCGTACGAGACAAAATCCAGGATGCACGTCTGGTCAAAGCTTTCAATCGGGAAGATCTCCCGGAACACTTCTTGCAGGCCGCGATCCTCACGCTTGTCAGGAGGAACGTCTTTCTGAAGGAAATTCTTGTACGAGAGCAGCTGGATATCGATCAGATCGGGGATGTCCAGAACATCGACCAGCTTTCCGTAGTTCTTGCGATTTGTCATAGAGTTCCCCCGCAAACGTTAGGAGTGACGATTGCGTTGTATGTAGACAAAGCAGAGGCAGAACGAAAAAGAAATCCCTTTCGTTCGCCTCTGCGATGAAATGTTTGCGTATGTCGTCGGCGGATGCCGGAAGAACAACGTGCGTCAGCAAGCTTCATTATTTCAGTTCGACTGAAGCCCCGGCACCTTCAAGTTGCTTCTTGAGCGCTTCCGCCTCATCCTTCGATACGCCTTCCTTGATCGGTTTCGGCGCGGCTTCCACCAGATCCTTGGCTTCTTTCAGCCCAAGACCCGTGATCGCACGCACTTCCTTGATCACGCCAATCTTCTTGTCGCCGAAGCCGGTGAGAACGACGTCAAATTCCGTCTTCTCTTCCACTTCCGCAGCCGCTTCAGCAGGCGCCGCGGCAGCAGCAGCTACCGGAGCAGCAGCCGATACGCCAAGGCGATTCTCAAGCGCTTTCACCATTTTAGACAGCTCGAGAACAGAAAGGTTCTCGATGTAGGAGATGAACTTGTCCATCTCTTCCGACACTTCGACTTTGACAGCTTCGTCAGCCATTATAGATTCCTCCGCTAAGATGCTTGCTCAATTTTGTCACGATAAGCCTGGATGCAATAGACGATGCTGGAAACCTTTGCGTTGAGCACACGCACCAGATACGTCTTCGGCGCCTCAAGTACGCCCAGCAACTGCGCCTGCAGGATCTCCTTCGGCGGCAGTTCCGCTAGGGCGAGGCAGTCGTCGGACGTGAGAAAATCACCTTCTACCAGGCCACCCTTGAAGGTGATTCGCTCATGATCTTTGCCAAAAGCCTTGATGACTTTGGCCACTGGACACGGGTCGTTCACACCATGCACAACCGCCGTATCGCCTGCCAACTCGAGCGACTCTGGAAGAGTATGCCCGTTGTTCAGCAGACCAAGGCGGATGTAAGTGTTCTTGATCACGGTGCAGTGGGCTCCCGCGGCGTCCAGCTTCGCGCGCAGCGCGCTGATCTGGGCGACCGTTAGCCCCTGATACCGGATGAAGAACAGGTACGACGATTCTTTCAAGACGTCGGTGACGTAATTACCCAGGCTGAGTTTTTCTACACGCATGATCAGGTACTCCTGGTGAAATGCCGCGGGTCAATCCGTACCCCGGGGCTCATTGTCGCCGACATCGTGCAGCTTTGCAGGAAGACACCCTTGGCGGATGACGGGCGGGAGCGGATTATCGTATTGACTACCGCCGTCGTGTTCTCCTGCAACGCCAACTCACTGAACGATACCTTTCCCACCGGTACATGGACGCAACCACCACGGTCCGTCCGGTACTCGATACGGCCGGCCTTCGCTTCTCGCACCGCCGCGGCGGGATCGTCAGTCACTGTGCCAGTCTTGGGATTGGGCATCAGCCCGCGGGGACCAAGAGCCCGGCCAAGCTTACGGACTTCACGCATTGCCGAAGGCGTTGCGATCATCACGTCAAACTCCAGCCAGCCTTCGCTGATCTTCGCGATCAAATCATCCATTCCCACGACATCCGCACCGGCCGCACGAGCAGCTGTGGCGGCATCGCCCTCTGCCGCAACGACGATACGAACAGACTTACCAGTTCCATGCGGTAGCGCCATCGCGCCACGAAGTGCCTGATCCGACTGGCGTGGATCAACGCCAAGCTTCATGGCAACTTCCACCGATTCATCGAACTTGGCGTGCGGCATCGCCTTGATCTTGGCGATTGCCTCCTCCAGCGTATACAGCGATTCGCGATCGATCGTCGCCAGCTGGGATGTGTACAACTTGCCTCTATGCATCGACCACCTCGATGCCCATGCTGCGAGCGGTGCCGGCGATGATCTTGATGGCCGCGTCCTCGCTTCGGGCGTTGAGATCTTCCATTTTCGTGCGAGCGATCTCGAGGATCTGCTCCCGGGTGACGGAGCCGACGACTTCGCGGCCGGGCGTTTTCGCACCGGCTGCCAGACTGGCGGCCTTCTTGATTAGGATTGCCGCCGGCGGCGATTTGGTGATAAACGTGAATGACCGATCAGCAAAGACCGTAATCACCACGGGAGTCACCATCCCGACATTGGCCTGTGTGGCAGCATTGAACTGCTTGCAGAATTCCATGATGTTCACACCGGCTTGACCCAGCGCGGGGCCGACGGGAGGGGCCGGATTGGCCTGACCCGCGGGTATCTGCAAGCTGATTTTGCCTACAACCTTCTTTGCCATGGTTACGACCTGTTGGTTAGTGAGAGTGCCTGGCGCGTAGCGTACGTGGAGGGGGCCTCAGGTGCCCGGTTTAGTCCGCGCGTTCCACCTGCCAATATTCGACTTCGACCGGTGTGGAGCGGTCAAAAATGGTGACCGAGAGCTTGATCTTGCCACGGTCCGGATCAATCTGTTCTATCTTGCCTTCGAGATTCTCGAAGGGTCCTTCCTTGATCTTGACAATCTCCCCGATGGTGAAGTCGATCCGCGGACGCGGCGCTTCTTCATCCCGGTGGAGCTGGTCCATGATGTCGCCCACTTCCTGATCCGTCAACGGGACAGGCTTGTCTCCGCCAATGAATCCGATGATGCCGGGCGTATCGTTGATGAAGGTCCAAACCCGATCGTTCACGCGGCGGTTCTCATCATAGAGCGCCGCTTTGATCAGGATATAGCCGGGAAAGAACTTCTTGTTGGTTGTCGTCTTCTTCCCAAGCTTCACCTCCGTCACCTTCTGGACAGGGACCAGAGCTTCCAGAACCAAGCCCTCCATCTCTTCCCGCGGGAGACGTTTGGTAATGCTCTCCTGGGCTTTGTTTTCCTGCCCGGAGAGGGTTTGGACGACAAACCATTTTCCTTTATCGCTCTCGCTCATCGGTGAAGTTGCCTGTAGCTGGTGAAAACTGCGGGTAGATTGCGTAGGGATGTCAGGATCCGAGACTGAGGATCATCTGCACAAGCCAGGTCACGACCTGGTCGACCAGAAAAATGAAAACGACAAGACCGACCACAGTGAGAATGACCAGATTTGTCTGATGAACAAGCTCCTGCCGCGTGGGCCAGGTGCACTTCTTCACCTCTTGCAAGGTCTCATCGTAGAAGGTCGTCACTTTCTGAATCAGGTTAGCCATTGGGGGTCGATCTGGTTGATGGTGGAGTTGCGAGCCAAATAGTCATGCCGTTCTGGGTGAAAAGTGGCAGGTGAGACAGGGTTCGAACCTGCGACCTGCGGTTTTGGAGACCGCTGCTCTACCAGCTGAGCTACTCACCTGCATAATCACAAAATCTTCGGATCACACGTTGTCAACTGGCGGCGGCGCCAGAGAACGCTGCGACAGCTTAACGCGTCTCCCGATGGAGCATGTGTTTGCCGCAGGGCCTGCAGTACTTCTTCAGTTCCAGGCGTCCCGGAGTATTGCGGCGGTTCTTGTCCGTCGTATAATTCCGGTTCTTGCACTCGGTGCAAGCCATGGTGATGATTTCGCGTGCCATTATTGTCGTTTCCTGTTGTTCGTCCGAGGATGGTACCGGCGGGGCTCAGTTTTACAGCCAAGCCCCGCCGGGAAATCGGGCAAACGCGTTACTCGATGATATCGGTCACACGACCGGCGCCAACCGTACGGCCGCCTTCGCGAATAGCGAAGCGCAGCGTGCGCTCCATCGCGATCGGGGCAATCAGCTCACCGGTCAGCGTCACATTGTCACCAGGCATGACCATTTCGATGCCTTCGGGCAGAGTGACGATACCGGTCACGTCGGTCGTACGGAAGTAGAACTGCGGGCGGTAGCCGGAGAAGAAGGGGGTATGACGGCCACCCTCTTCCTTGCTCAGCACGTAGACTTCTGCCGTGAACTTGGTATGAGGCGTGATGGAACCGGGCACCGCCAGAACCTGGCCGCGCTCGACATCATCCTTCTTGGTACCACGCAGCAGGCAGCCGACGTTGTCGCCAGCCTGACCACGGTCCAGGAGCTTGCGGAACATTTCGACGCCCGTCACCGTGGTCTTGAAGGTCGGCTTGATACCGATGATCTCGATTTCTTCGCCAACCTTGATCACTCCGCGCTCGATACGACCCGTTACCACCGTTCCACGACCTTCAATGCTGAAGACGTCTTCGATCGGCATCAGGAAGGGCTGATCGACATCACGCACGGGTTCCGGGATGTAGTCATCACAGGCATCCATGAGCTTGTCAATGCAGTCGGTGTCGTTGTTGGTGGGATCGCCGGCGGCGTTGAGAGCCTTCAAGGCGGATCCAAGCACGATTGGAATATCGTCACCCGGATATTCGTAGACGCTGAGCAGCTCACGAATTTCCATCTCGACCAACTCCAGCAGCTCCTCGTCATCGACCTGATCAACTTTGTTGACGAAGACGACGATGGCGGGGACGCCGACCTGACGGGCGAGAAGAATGTGTTCGCGAGTCTGAGCCATCGGCCCGTCCGTCGCGGCGATCACCAGGATGGCACCGTCCATCTGGGCAGCACCCGTGATCATGTTCTTCACATAGTCCGCGTGTCCAGGACAGTCAACGTGAGCGTAGTGGCGCTTCTCCGTCTGGTACTCCACGTGCGACGTATTGATGGTGATACCGCGCTGACGCTCCTCCGGGGCATTGTCGATCTGATCAAAAGTGCGAACGTCACCGCCGTACTTATGGGACAGATACATGGTAATAGCCGCGGTCAGGGTCGTCTTGCCATGGTCAACGTGACCAATGGTGCCGATGTTCACATGTGGCTTGTTGCGCTGAAATTGCTCTTTAGCCATTGGTTCCTCCGATTGTCACTCAACGATTTCGTATCTGATGGGTTCTGATGGAATGTCCGGTCAGCTGCGTATGGAGCCGTTGTCCGGTGGGGGCACTTGCTGCGCAACGCTCGGACTTGGCAATTCCCTGAAAGAGTGGAGCCCGCGACCGGGGTTGAACCGGTGACCTCGTCCTTACCAAGGACGCGCTCTACCAACTGAGCTACGTGGGCGCCTTCAAGAAGTGAGCCGATAATTTACGGCATTCGTGATGAGATTCAACCCTTTTTTTCTGAAGTTTTTGCAGAAAATTGGGTTCTAGTCCTCGTCGTCCTCGTCGTAGCTTTCGCCGAAGGCACTGTCAAAGACATCGCCCATGTCGACCATATGTTCTCCGGGCCTGAGGGCGCCCGGTTCAGCAGTGGAGCTTCGAGTGGGTTCAACCACGTCGGATTCATTGAGCGCTTTGATGCTCAGACCGATACGCCGTTCCGCGCCGTCGATCTTGATGACCTTGGCCTCAACTTCATCGCCGACCTGCACCACGTCCCGCACCTTGTTGACCTGCTGGTCACTGAGCTGCGAGATGTGAATCAAGCCTTCAATACCATTATCCAACTCCACGAAGGCTCCAAAACTGGTGAGCTTCGTGACCGTTCCCTTGACCTGCTGATTGACATTGAACATCTTCTCGATCTGCGACCACGGATCCTCTTCGAGCTGCTTGAGCCCAAGTGAGATGCGCTGCTGATCAGGATCGATGTCCAGGATGACGGCGTCAACTTCCTCGCCCTTCTTCAATACCTCGGCGGGATTGTTGACCTTGCGGGTCCAGGACATGTCCGAGACGTGGACCATGCCGTCGATACCTTCTTCGATCTCGATGAAGGCGCCGTAGGAGGTCATGTTCCGGACCTTGCCGCGAATCTTCGTTCCGGCCGGATACTTGGCGGCCGCCTGCTGCCATGGATTCTCCATCGTCTGCCGCAAGCCGAGGGAAATCTTCTTCGCATCGGGCTGAACGTCCAGAACGACAGCTTCGACCTCGTCATTGACATTGAGGACATCGCTGGCGCGAGTGATGCGCCGCGTCCAGGACATTTCCGAAACGTGAATGAGTCCTTCTACTCCTTCCTCGATCTCGACAAAGCCACCGTAGGGCATCACGTTCACGACACGTCCCTTGATACGCGAGCCGACCGGGAACTTGTCCTCGACGGACTCCCATGGATCCGGGGACTTCTGCTTGAGGCCGAGAGAGACACGCTGCTGGTCCCGATCGACGTCGAGAATGACCGATTCGATCTCCTGACCGATCGAGACAAGCTCCGATGGATGCGAGATGCGGCCCCAGGACATGTCGGTGATGTGAATCAGACCGTCAACACCATGCAGGTCGACGAAGGCGCCGAAGTCGGTGATGTTCTTGACGATGCCCTGACGGATCTGGCCCGGAAGTAACTCGGCCATGAGCTTGGAGCGACGGCGCTGCTTCTCTTCCTCAAGCAACTCACGGCGAGATATAACGACATTCTGCCGCTCGCTGTTGATCTTGAGGATCTTGAATTCGTATTCGTTGCCGACAAAGTCATCCATGTTCTTGACAGGCGCGGTATCGACCTGAGAACCTGGGAGGAAGGCATCAACGCCGATGTCCACCATGAGCCCGCCTTTGACGCGGAACTTGATGACACCCTTGATGGTCTCTTCTTCGTTGTAATTGTCGGTAAATTTTTTCCAGGCTTCGAGCTGTTGAGCACGAGCGACGCTGAGAAGAGGCATGTAGTCCTCGTCTTCATCCTCGAGCAATTCGAGAACGGCGCGGACTTCCTGGCCGATTTGAACCTTATCGAAATCGGGCATTTCAGATTTAGGAACAAAGCCTTCGGACTTGAAGCCAATGTCGACGATGATGCCGTCATCACGAATCGTGACGACTTTACCAGTGACGACTTCGCCTTGTCCAAATTCCCCTTGTTCTTCTTCGCCGAGCAATTCATCCATGCTGGGCATGTCGTCCAGGTCAATCATCATGAGCCCGGATGAGCGTTCGGCGGGGTTCTGGGTTTGGGTTGCTGCTGCCATATTGCCTCTTCTGGGGATAGCCCAAAAAACAAACGGTTAGGGGTTCTTCGTTGCAGCGACAGAAGTGACGCTGAAAAAGCGCGAAACTGCTAATATGCAGAGTAGCCCGCGAAATGCAACTCCTTCTTGTGCATTTTCTCGGAAAGTGGCGGAATTCAGCCAAATCACTGGGGGCTGGCGTCGTCCGTGATGAGCCCGGCGGTGTTAATGCCGATGGCGGCGGCGAGATTTTCGCCGGCAAGGAGAACCTGAATCTGATCGAGCGCATAGCGTTCATCCGCGATGATCAGATCACGCTGGGCCTCATTGAGTCGCGTCAGGGAGACCTGGCCGGCCTTGTAGGCATTCTCGACGTCGCCGCGGATGGTCCGGGTCGATTCCAGGATTTCCTGCTGAATCACGCTCTTCTCTCTGGCATTATTCAGGCTCTGGGCCTGCTGCCGAATGTCGCTGACAATGGCTTGCCAGCGGGAGGTGATGTCCAGATTGGCCGCGGCGCGAAGGGCTTCCGCTTCCTGGGCGGCGAAATAGTGGGCGCCACTGCCAAGAAAATCGTACGTGGCGTTGACCCCCCACGAGAGGCCGATATCGTCCGAGCTGACGTCGGCCGTGGGATTACTGTAGATCATGGTGGCGTCGGTGCTGATCCGCGGCAGGTAAAGGCCGCGCCGGGCACGCATGAGCGCTTGTGCCGCCTTCATGTCGGCCATCAGCTCCACCAGGTCGGGACGCTTCACGAGCGCAATGGAAAGACTCTCGCTGAGCGACTCGGGCACTTGCACCTCGCTCGGCGGCGGCTCGATGAAGGTGATGGTCTCGTTGATGGCGGCGCCGGGGTAGCCCATCAGTTCGTTGAGCACGATGCAGGCGATGCGATAGTCGTTCCGGGCGTCCAGGTAGCTGATACGAGCGTCATCGAGGCGGATACGGAAGTTGAGGACATCGGCGCGCGAGGCGGCGCCCTGATCGCGCCGCTTCTGCGTATCGTCGAGGAAGGACTGATTGAAGTCCTGGTCCGCGATCGAAATCTGCATGCGCTTCTGCGCGAGCAACGCGGAATAGAAGAAGCGGGCTACCGCCTGGGCGAGAAGGCGCTGGGCATCCTCCCTGGCGGCCGTTCCGGCATCCACGGCATAGCGCGCGGCGAGGGCGGCATGGTCGCGCGTCAGGCCATCGAAGATCAGCCACGAAAGGGTGAGGCTGCCGTCATACGTTTCATAACCCTGGCTACCGCTGGAGAACGACGTGCCGCCGAAGATCTGGGTGGAAGGGGTACGGTCGTAGTGCCGCGCTCCCAGCTGCGCGCTCAACTGGGGGTAGTAGGCGGTATACGCTTCGCGATAGCGATTGCGCGCCGCATCGATACGGTACTTCAGCGCTTCCAGGCTGGGATTGTCCCGCAACGCCAGGCGTTTGGCTTCAATCAGGGTGAGCTGATCGGGTATGGGGGCAGGCGTGTTTTCGATCAGCTCCGGCGTGCGCGCCAGCATCGTCTGCCGCAAATCGGCGTACTCCGTGCGCATGGGCACGCAGGAAGTGAGGAGGAACATCAGCAGAAGCAGGCAGGTGGGCAGAATGATCTTCATGAGGATGACGCTTTTCTCAGATAGCTTGAGGTACGACTGACATTAAACGATGTTTGTGGCGGTAGTTCCGGCGCCCGGAGAGCTGTCAAGATGCATCCACTTTCCGCGCTGGTCAAGCCAAGGCAGCCAACAGAATCCAGGCCCGCCCCCCTCACCAGAGCTGGCGGTCGAGACTGCGGTACTGAATCGCTTCGGAAATGTGCTGAGGCTGGATCTCATCGCCCTCGTCCAGATCCGCAAGGGTCCGCGCGACGCGCAGGATGCGGTCGTACGCTCGCGCTGAGAGGTTGAGGTCCTGGATGGCGAGCCGCAACAGGCGTCGGCTGGGTTTGTCGAGCTGGCACCAGCTCTGCACCTCGCGGGGAGCCATGTCGGCATTGCAGCGAGCGTGGCTGTTGAGGAAGCGTATGGCCTGGCGCTCACGCGCCCTGATCACTCGTTCGCGAATCGCGGCGGAGGATTCGCCGCGCGGCTTGTCCATCAATTCGTCCTCGCTGATAGGCATCACCTCCACGTGCAGATCGATACGATCGAGCAGCGGGCCCGAGATCTTGGAACGGTAGCGTTGGATGACGGGCGTGGAGCAGCGGCATTGACGCTGATGGTTGCCGTAGTGCCCGCAAGGGCAGGGATTCATGGCCGCTACCAACTGGAAGTTGGCGGGAAAGGTGACAGAGCCGGATGCCCGGCTGATGGTGACATTGGCGGATTCCAGCGGCTGGCGAAGGACTTCCAGGACGGTGCGCTTGAACTCCGGCAGCTCGTCGAGAAAGAGAACGCCATTGTGGGCGAGGGAGATCTCGCCGGGGGTGAGATTGCTGGTGCCGCCGATCAGGCCGGCATCGGAGATCGTGTGGTGTGGCGGCCGAAAGGGGCGCTCCACGAGGATCGGCTGGTCGCTGCTGATGCGGCCCATGATGCTGTGAATCCGGGTGGTTTCGAGCGCTTCTTCCAGCAGCATGGGAGGCAGGATACCGGGAAGGCGGCGCGCGATCATCGTCTTGCCGGTGCCCGGTGGCCCGATGAGGAGGATGTTGTGGCCTCCCGCGGCGGCCACTTCCAGCGCACGGCGCACGAGTGCCTGCCCCTTGATATCGCCCATGTCATCGCGCAGATCGGGCTCCGCGACATAGAAGGCGTTGACGTCGGTGATGGTCGGGGCAATGGTGACTTCCCCCTTGAGAAAGGCAATGGCTTCCGCGAGCCACTCGACGCCGATGACGGTAAGGCCGTGAACGATCCCCGCCTCCGCGGCATTCTCGCGTGGCACCATCATGCACTCCACGCCGCGGTCACGAGCGTGCATCGCCATGGGAAGAATACCCTTGATGGGACGGATGGCCCCATCGAGGGCCAACTCACCCACGATCATCTTGTCGGCGATGGCTTCCCGGTCGATGTGCTTGCAGGCGCTGATCATCCCGATGGCAATGGGAAGGTCGAAGGCGGCCCCTTCCTTGCGCACGTCCGCGGGCGCGAGCGAGATAATGGTGTGACCAAACGGATGCCAGATGCCGCTCGTCTCCAGCGCCGACCGGACCCGCTGCCGGCTTTCGCGGATCGCGGTATCGGGAAGGCCGACAACGGAGACGGTAACGTTTTCGCCTACCCCGGTGGCGTTGACTTCCACCTCAACTGTAATGGCGTCCACCCCCTGTACAGCCGCACTCAATGTCTTTGCCAGCATGCTTCCCCCAATCCTTGACATCCTGTTCACAAAACGCGGCACATTACAATGCATCTCCCCCCAGTACAAGCAGCCCCCCCGAAATCCAATAGCCGGGGCAAAGAAATACCCGGGAGCCATGGCCTCAGCGTCCATGCCACTCGCCCATGCGAGCCCACTTTGCCGAAGGCTCATGCGTCAGGTTGCCATGGTCCTCTCAGAACGTCCAGCGCTCCTGCTGGATCACTTGAGTGAAAGTCATCACAGGCACTCCATAATGACGGCAAACACTGGGAATTTTGGGCTTCTCACGGGTGCCGCCACGCTCACCGGTCACCATCGTGGCACGCGACAATCTTGCTTGGGCGATAATAAAGGGATCGGCACCTGACCGTCCTGTACGCGTATCAACCAAGCGGGGGAACTCAGCCAATACTTCAATCGCAGCATCCTGCACTTGCTCCACAAGAGGCAAGAAAGTATCCGAACGTTCACGTCCCCACTCGTAAAGCGAATCATCCCGTCGTTCCAGTTCGCGAAGTACTTCTTCTGATGAAACCAGACGACCCTCGTCGATCAACAAATCGATCCGTTCCCACAGCGAAGGAAACACCGATGATGGATAGTAACGTACCCACCCATCCAGAAAAGCACTGGTATCAAAGCAGTATATCATCTCGGACAAGCCCCCCCAGGACCATTTCCTCCACCCTGGGCAGATGCTTGAGCTTCATATTGAGAAAAGCTGAAAGGTCGCGTGCAGTGATCATGTCTGAATGGTAAGCCTCCAGCCCAAGTTTAATGTACAGGTGCCCCATGTTGCGCACTGGGACAAGGGGATATGTCGGTCCCCCCGTCGAGGTACTGATGCTTGCCTGTCGCGCCCGAGCCTGCCAGATATGCCGCATTTGATCATAATACTCAGGCGTGGTCTTACCCACCGCCAGCAAGCGGCGCAGAATCACCTCGCTGCTGACCCGGTACCGACGCGATAGCGCATCCAGCGACGCCTCCTCCCACTCGACGGGATTGGTATAGCGGGCGACCATTGGCAATGCCAGCAGCGATGCCGCCGGCACCAATGCCTCAGCCGCCACAGCATTGCAGAACACCTCTATCCGATCATCTCGGCTATGGTGATCGCTACGCCCTTGCAGATCCGATACGCCGCTCTCCCCCAGCAGCAGGTGCACCAGTTCGTGAAAGAGCGTGAAGATGCGCCCATGTACTGCATCCTTGCCATTCAACATGATCACCGGCAACTGCTCTTCGCTGATCGCGAAGCCGCGCATCTCCGCGATCGTTACTCCACTACTTTGAAAAACCAGGATATCCGCAGCCTCGGCGGCCTCAATCCAGGCCGCAAGCGCATCCCGTTCATGGCGCCAGCCGACTTGCTCATCCAGCTCGACACGCAATAAATCACGGACCTGCGCCGCGGCTTGCACGATACCGGATCGTAGCGACAGCGTCGGCCTGTGCCGCCGCAAGTCCTCGCCCAACTCGCCAGCCAACTCCAACGCGGCCATTCGGCGCTGCTGTGCCTGCCGAATGCAGAAACGAAGTTCAGGAGAGAAGTCGCCTTTTGCGCGATCCGTGACCCGTCGAAAATCGCGTAACGCATCGAACTCCAGTGGTGGCACCGGCAAGAAGAAAATGGCGATAGGGCGTTTGTAGATCTCGCCCAGCTTCCGCAACTGCGGTATCGTCGGCGACTCCTCACCCGACTCCCAGGCCTCCAGCCGCGTCTCTGGCACCTTCATCTTGTCCGCAGCCGTCTCCAACTCCAGCCCGATCGACTCACGCGCCCAGACCAGCAACTCCGGTCGTACTTTTGCAATCACACTCGCCATCGTGTCCACTCTCCCATGATATTGACAATCTAACCTGACGATCAGCAACCCGCAACATCAGCCAGCAAGTCACTGCCCCTATTGCCGGAGCGCTTTCCTGAATGTCGGATGGTCGGATCCTCCGGTCGGAGAACGCTTCGCGCGCAGTCAGGGTTTCTCGACGATCCAGTACGACAGTTCCCAGAGCCTGCTGTGAACTGTGATGGGCACCTCCAGCCGGATGTGGCCGCCAAGATAACAGCGGAAGGTGCTCTTGCCATCCTGAAGAGGGCTGTCGAAGAGCAGCCATTGGGCGCTCCTTGCCAATTGCGCAGGGGTGACGGTGGCGACGGTGGTATCGGCTACATCGTAGGTCAAATGGGCGTACAGGGCTTTGGGTAAAAAAGCGAGATACACGCCATTTGGGGGCTTGTTGAGAAAGCGAAACATGGGCTCCAATTCCTTGCGCGCTTCGCCAGTCGGCACGCCGACGCTGTCTGGGGTCAAGGTAAGCTTGTAGACGATGAGGCGGAGAGACGTCGACGCTTGCTCCGAGCCAACGCTCACTCGCAGTTCCTCGCCGATCGCCTCGAACTCGGCCGGCTCCTGTCCGAGCAACCTGCTCCAGAAACCGCTGCCGGGCACCTTCGAGACGTTGCTGCCGGACTGAACGGTTACGTGTGCTCCGTTTTGGCGAAGAATGGTCAGCCGTTGACTGGTGGTCGACCAGACCACGGATTGGGGAACTGTGCCATCGTCACTGATGACGATCAGCTCCCTTATTTCCCCGCAGGCGATCCAGCGATCGGCTGGCGACGTGCCTGCAACATCGACAATGGTAACCGCGGCGCTGCACCAGAAACCAGAGAAGGCGATTCCCAGCAGAAGAGACCTCAACATGGTCCAGATCCTCCGTCGAATGATTGCCAATCAGTTGCCCGGGAGAAACGAGCCGGTGGCACGTGCGGAGAATAGCCGCCGAGGCGGTGAAGTACAAGAGATTTCTATATCTGGCGCTTTGGTTGATGTACCAGGAGACGGTCGGCGGACGGGAGTCATCCTCCCGGAGGCAACTTCGACTGACCTGAAGAGGTGGTCAGGCACGCGGGGGCCGCAGGTAGTCGAGATAGGGCCAGCGGAAGTCGGGTTGGCGGTGCATGCCTGGCGATTGGGCGACGCGACGGTCATCGTCGAGAAGTCGGCGCAGGAGGTGGGGATGGCGAAGGGAGTCGCCGGTCTGTTCCTGCCAATCCCCGAGCTGCTGGAGGAGCCGATCGTGAATGTGGCGGTGGGTGGCACTATCGGCGAGGTTGTTGAACTCGTGGGGATCTTCCCGCAGGTCGTAGAGTTCGCAGGGGGGCGGCTGGCGCCAGAGTCGATAGAGGCTTTGCACCGAGGGCGGGGCGTGATCGATCTCCCACTGGGTGGTGCCGGTGTCGATCAGGACATGCTTTGTGTAGTACTCTTCGACAGGGTTCGGTTCTTCCGGAACCAGTGTCTTGATGAGCTTGTAGCGGGCATCGCGGATGGTCCGCTGGGGATAGAGAAAGGAGGGCGCTGGGGAGGGGTGACTCGACGTCCATTCGCAGCAGAGGCTTTCGCGCCACGGAACAGAGTGGCCGTGGACAAGTGGACGTAGCGAACGCCCCGGCAGTTCCGGCCGGGAGGGGAGACCGAGGGCGTCGAGTATGGTGGGAACAATGTCGATGGCGGAGACCAGTTGGGCCGAGCGACGGTTGGCGCCGGCACCGGGCCAGCGGATCAGGAAGGGGACCTTGAGGGCAAGTTCGTACACGGCGCACTTGCCGCGGGAGAATTGGGGTCCGTGATCAGCCAGATAGATGACCAGCGTATCCTCGGCATGGCCGGTGTCGGCGAGCTGGTCGAGGAGCAGCCCGATGCCGGTGTCGAGGCGGCTGAGACAGGAATAGTAGTCGGCGGTGTGCTGGCGGAGGCGTCCAGAGTCGAGACCGACGGCGGGTGGAGTCTTGACCTGACCGGGCAAGGCCGGTTCTTTGGGCAGGCCACAATCCTGCCGCAGCCAGGGAAGGTGCGCGTCGGCATAATTGACCATGAGCAGGAAGGGACGATTCCCGGCATCGCGAAAGAAATCGCCCGCGACTTCGGCTGTCTTGCGGACATCGCGGTGGTTGAAGCTGATGAAGGCGGGATCATTCCAGACGAATTGAAAGGGGCTGGCTGCTTCGGGACTGACGTGCAGCTTGCCAATCCGGCCCGTTCGGTAGCCGGCGTCGTTGAGGATCGCGGGGAGCGTGGGGATGTTCTCGTCCCACATGGAAAAGGCGTGCGTCGCGAGACCGATCTGGCCATTCTGGTGGGGGTAGAGGCCGGTAAGGATGCTGGCGCGCGACGGGCTGCAGACGGATTGGGTGACGTAGGCGTTGTCGAAGCAGATCCCATCCGCGGCGAGCTGGTCGAGATGTGGGGTCGGCACGGTCGTGTCGCCGTAGCAGCCGAAGTGGGGGCCATTGTCTTCGGACGTAATCAGCAGAACGTTCATCGCATTCCTCCGGGGTTCATGGCTGGTAAGGGAGCACGCCTGAGGGCGACTGACAAGGGCTGCGCGGGGATGCGGAGACACGGGACACGAGTCCGCCGGTACCTGAAGATACCGGGAAAGTGGGTGTTGGCATGGGAAATGGAGTGGATGTATAGTGTCCGGCTGTTTACGCTGCCCTACCCGCAATGCACAGGAATCATCATGACCAAGACCGTACTCATCCTGACCGACGGGATGGCCGACGAACCGCTGGCGGAACTCGATGGCCGGACGCCGCTCGAGCATGCTCACACGCCGAATATGGATCGCATCGCCCGCGAAGGGGCCTGCGGCACCTTTCTCTCCTTGCCGGAGGGCTTTCCGACCTCGTCGGACGTCGCCAACATGTCGGTGCTCGGCTATGATCTGGCGACCAATTATACCGGTCGCGGCCCGCTGGAGGCCATGAGTCAGGGCATCGAGCTTGGACCGCGGGACATCGCCTTTCGCTGCAATCTGGTGCAGATCGACGGCGAGACGCTGGTGGATTACTCCGGCGGACACATCGAGCATGATGACGCCGTGCAGCTTGTGGCAGCGCTCAAGGAGAGCTTCGACAGCGATTCCATCTGCTTCTATCCCGGGGTCAGCTACCGCAACCTGATCGTGCTGAGCGGCGAGGAGTGGAGCGATCGGGTGGTGTACGATAAGCCGGATGCATCGCAAGGCATGGCCTGGCGGGAGATCCTGTTGCGGCCGGCGGACGACAGCGCCGCGGCACGCCGCACGGCCGATTTCCTCAATGAGCTGACGGTGCGCAGCATCGAGCTGCTCTCCAATCATCCGCTGAACCAGGGACGCGCAACGCCCGCCAACATGATCTGGCCGTGGAGTCCGGGGCGCAAGCCGCGCATGGAGCCCTTCAGCCGGAAGTATGGCGGCGCGCGCGGCGCGGTGATCAGCGCGGTGGACGTGGTTTTTGGGCTCGGCGTCTGCGCGGAGATGGATATCATCCGCGTACCCGGCGCGACGGGCTTCGTGGATACCAACTACGAAGGGAAGGCGGACGCCTGCGTGAAGGCGCTCGACGATCACGACTTCGTCTATCTGCACGTAGAAGCCGCGGACGAGTGCTCGCACATGGGTGATCTGAAGCTGAAGCTGCAGGCGATCGAGGACATCGATCGGCGGCTGATCGGGCGGGTGATGGATCAGCTCGAGGGGCAGAACATCACCTACGCGGTTCTCCCCGATCATCCGGTGCCACTCAAGCAGCGCATCCATACGCGTACGCCGGTGCCCGTGGCGATTTGCGGACGGCACATTCCGGTCGATCACTGCCGGGTTTACTCCGAAACGATTGCGCCGACCGGCGCCCTCGGCATGTTCGAGGGCGACGGCCTGATGAAGCGCATCCTGGGCCTGTAGACCCCGGCAATCAGCGAACGACGATGTTGACGAGGCGGCCTGGAACGGCGATCACCTTGACGACGGCCTTGCCGGTGGTGAGTTCCTGGACCCGCTCGTTGGCCATGGCCACGGCCTGCATCTCATCGGCAGTGAGCGTGGTCGCCATGGCGATGCGGGCCCGGAGCTTGCCGTTCACCTGAACGACGACGTCCACCTCGTCGACCTGAAGGGCGCTTTCGTCCCAGGTGGGCCAGGGGGCGTAGGCAATCGTTTCAATATGGCCAAGGCGCTGCCAGAGTTCTTCGGCGATGTGTGGCGCGAAGGGGGAGAGGAGCTTGACGAAGCTCTCCATGGCTTCCCGATTCTGCTGCTTCTCGTTGAGGAACTCGTTGACGAAGACGATCAGCTGGCTGATGGCGGTATTGAAGCTGGAGATGGACTCGATGTCCTCGGTCACCTTACGGATGGTCTGATGCAGGAGGCGCAGCTTGTTCTTGTCGAGGGGCTCGTCGGTGATGCGCGGGGGCGGTTGCTCGGCATCGCCGAGGATCATGCGCCAGGCCCGATAGAGGAAGCGATGGACACCCTTGACCCCTTGGGTACTCCAGGGTTTGGTATCTTCGAGGGGGCCCATGTACATCTCGTAGAGACGAAAACTGTCGGCCCCGAATTCGGCAATCACCTCGTCGGGACTGACAACATTCTTGAGGGACTTGGACATCTTGGCCGGGAAGACGGTGAGCGACTCGCCGGTTTCCGCGTGGATGAAGGTGTCGCCGCGTTCGATGACCTTGTCGTTGGGGACGAGAGCGCCACGGCTATCCTTGTAGCTGGTGCCGAGAATCATCCCCTGATTGACCAGCCGCTGGAATGGTTCGACGGTGCTCACATAGCCGAGATCGTAGAGAACCTTGTGCCAGAATCGGGCATAGAGGAGGTGAAGGACGGCATGTTCGGCGCCGCCGACATAGAGGTCGACGGGCATCCAGTACTTCTCCTTCTCCGGATCCCAGGCGCGGATGTCGTTGTGGGGATCGATGTAGCGGAGGAAGTACCAGCAGGAGCCGGCCCACTGGGGCATCGTATTGGTTTCGCGCCGAGCGGCGGCCCCGCATTGCGGGCAGGTGACCGCGAGCCATTCGGCGGCCTTGGCCAAGGGCGGTCTGGCATCGCCGGCAGGTTTGAAGTCGGTCATCTCGGGGAGACGCACGGGCAGCTGCTCGTCGGGAAGGCCGACGTGGCCGCAGGTGGGGCAATGAATCACCGGGAAGGGCTCGCCCCAGTACCGCTGACGGCTGAAGAGCCAATCGCGGAGCTTGTAGTTGACGGTTCCCTTGCCGATGCCCTTCTTCTCGAGCCAGGAGATGGTGGCCTTCTTGGCGGCAGGCATCTGCATGCCGTTGATGTCGAGCCCCTGATTGTTGGCGGAGCGGATCATGCGGCCGTCGCCAGTCCAGCAGGCCTTGCCCTTGAGGAGTTCGCCACTGTCCAGGCCGACGGCGCGGGCGGCATCGTGCGAGGGTTCGAGGATGGCGCGGATCTCGATACCGAAGGTCGAGGCGAAGGCGAAGTCGCGCTCGTCATGGGCCGGCACCGCCATAATGGCGCCATGGCCGTAGCTGACGAGTACGTAGTCACTGATCCAGATGGGGATCCGCTCCCCGTTGACCGGGTTGATGGCGTAGGCGCCGATGAAGACGCCCGTCTTCTCCGTGCTCAGTTCAGTGCGATCCATGTCCGACTTGTTGGCCGCTTGCTGCTGATAGGCGGCAACCGCGGCGCGGTGCTCGTCGGTGACGAGTTTGCCGACGAGCGGATGCTCCGGGGCGAGAACCATGTAGGTGGCGCCGAAAAGGGTATCGGGGCGCGTGGTGAAGACGCGCACCTGCTCCTCACTGCCGTCGATCGCAAAGTCGACATCGGCGCCAATGGACTTGCCGATCCAGTTGCGCTGCATCTCCTTGATGCCTTCGGGCCAGTCGAGCCCCTGGAGATCGTCGAGGAGCCGCTCGGCATAGGCCGTTATCCTGAGCATCCACTGCTTCATCGGGCGGCGCTCGACGGGGTGATTGCCGCGCTCGCTGCGTCCGTCGATCACCTCTTCGTTGGCGAGCACCGTGCCGAGGGCGGGACACCAGTTGACCGGAATCTCGTCAACATAGGCGAGTCCCTTGCGATAGAGCTGGAGGAAGATCCACTGCGTCCACCGGTAGTACTTGGGGTCGGTGGTATCGACTTCGCGGCTCCAGTCGTAGGAGAAGCCGAAGGACTGGATCTGGCGGCGGAAGTTGTCGATGTTGCGGCGGGTGGTATCGCGGGGATGGGTGCCGGTCTCGATGGCATGCTGTTCGGCGGGAAGGCCGAAGGCATCCCAGCCCATGGGATGCAGGACATTGCGTCCGCGCATGCGCTGGTAGCGGCAGTAGATATCCGTGGCGGTATACCCTTCGGGGTGGCCGACATGGAGTCCGGCACCGCTGGGGTAGGGGAACATGTCGAGGACGTAGAGCTTGGGACGGGCAGTGTCCATCTCGGCCTTGAAGGTCTCGTTCTGAAGCCAGAAGGCCTGCCACTTGGGCTCGATTTCGGCAGGGACATAAACAGCGGGAGAGTCGCTCATGAAGATACTCCGGTTCGTTCCGGTGGTAGAAGAAGGGGTCCGACGAGGGCAAGAACGATTACGGCGTCATAGTCGCGTCGCGATCTGATCGGCGACCTGCAGGATCGTCTCGTCGAGGGAGATGGTCGGCTCGTAACCGATGAGTCGTTTGGCCTTTTCGAGGCAGGGAACACGCCGCAGCATGTCCTCGAAGCCTGCTTCATAGGCCTCGTCATACGGAATGTGTTGAATAACCGAGTCGCTCTTGAGCAGGCTCTTCATCTTGAGCGCGAGGGCGTTGATGCTGATCTCGTCCGCGCTGCCGATGTTAACGACTTCGCCTTCGCTTTCGGTGCAGAGGACGAGATTGGCGATGGCCTGGGTCACATCGCGCACATTGGCGAAGCAACGGGTCTGCTCGCCGGAGCCGTAGACGGAGATGGGTTCGCCCTTGAGCGCCTGGGCGACGAAGCGGGGGATGACCATGCCGTACCGGCCGGTCTGGCGGGGACCAACAGTGTTGAAGAGACGGGCGACATGCACGGGGATGCCGGATTCCTTGGCGGCGGCGAAAGCGGCGAACTCGTCAATCGCCTTGGAGCAGGCATAGGCCCAGCGATGCTTGATCGTGGGACCGCTGACGGTGTCGTCCTCTTCCCGGAAGGGGATCTTCGTGCTCTTCCCGTAGACTTCGCTGGTGGAGGTAATGAGCACACGGCGGCGATAGCGCCTGGCGGCCTTGAGCACCATATCGGTGCCACCGACATTGGTGAGGATGGTATGGAAGGGGCTCTTGACGATCAGCTCGACCCCGACGGCAGCGGCAAGGTGGAAGATGACATCGCATTCGCTGGTGAGGCGATCGAGGACCATCTCGTTGAAGACGCTGTCGATGGCGTAGAAGAAGTTCTCATTATCGAAGAGGTGCTGGATATTGTCGAGCGATCCGGTGGAGAGATCGTCGAGTATCTGCACCTGCCAGCCGCGTGCCAGCAGCACTTCGCACAAATGGCTGCCGATGAAGCCGGCACCTCCAGTTACCAATGCTCTCATGCTTGCTCCTGATCAGTTCGCTGCCAGTCTGCGGAAAAGGGGAATATAGCACGCTCCACCCCCGGAGCAAACCCGCAAGACTCATCGCGCTCATCGCGACCGTAGCGTTTCGCGCAGGCGCAGGCGCAGCTCGGGGCTGGGATCGTTCTCCGCGATCCGTTGGACACGCTCGACCACGGAGTCCGGGATATGCCGGAGCAGGAGGGTGGCCGCGGCGAAGCGCTCGATGGCGTAGGGGCTTTCGAGCTGCGTTTCGAGCATGGCCAGTGCCTGCTTCCGGAGCCCGGGCTCGCCCCGCTCCATGAAAAGCTGAAGGACCGGCTGCTTGACCGTGAGAGTCGGGTTTGCGAGAAGGGGCAGGAAGAGGGCGGACTCCTCGGCAGGTGCCTGCTGCTGGCGCCGCACGAGGTAGTCAGTGAGGGCAATGGCGACCTGATCGTTGGCATGGCGAATGAGCGCCGACAGCTGATCGCCGGGTCGGCTGTCGAGATAACGCTCCGCCTGATTCAGGCGCTGACCGCAATAGTCGAGGACGCGATAGTCGGGAACCATGCCCTCCTGGATGGTCCACTGCACGTTGAAGGCGTGGCGCGGACGGGCCAGGAAATCCTCTTCATACCAGGCGAGGATGAGGGCGTGGGCCTCCGGGTCGCCGGCATAGGCGCAGCCAAGGACGGCGGCGCAGGCTTCGGCGCGTATGTTCGGTGGGTGGTTGACGGGCATGATCGTCTCGTCGCGACGATGCCGGCGCAGGATCGGCAGGACGGATGGCCCACCGGCGCGGCCAAGTGCGGGCAGGAGCCACTGCAGCTCGGCATCGGGACGTTTGCGGAGAATCGCGACAAGCTCCTCCGTTTCCGCCCCGCCGACGGCAGCGGCAAGCTGAAGCGCCAGATTGAGACGCATGGTAGCGGCGGGATGCACCTCCGCGTCGGCAGCGCCGGCAAGCAGCTTGGGAAGGCGCGCTCGAACCTCCTCTGGAGCGACCTCGTTGGCGAGCGCGGAACGGAACTTCAGCCAGTCGCGTGGCGGGAGGATGACGCGCGGATTCACCTGGAGCGTATCGAAGAGAGCCAGCAGAGCCTCCTGCCGCGCCGCGGATTCGGCCGTACCGAAGGCAGCCGCCAGCTGCGTGAGCGCCTCCTCTTCACTGAGCGGGGTGCGTTCCTCCAGCGAAAACTCGTCCAGCTCTTCGTCGAACTGGGCCTGAATCGGGAAAGCCACAAGGGCAGCAAGGAGAAGAAGTCGCCAGATCATGGCTGCACCTCCAGCAGGGCTTCGCCGGCTATGCCGGTGGCCGCATCACGGACGAGCAGGCGCCATGAGCCGACGGGGGCATCGAGGGGCAGTGGCAGCTGCCAGGCGGCATGGCCATTCTCCGATAACAGGCGCTTCTCGTAGGCGGGCTGCCACTCGCCATCCGGCGCGGCGACGCGGATCCAGAGCACTTGCCGTCCGATCTTTCCTTCAGCCTCGCACTGGAGGTCGAGGGCAACAACCTGCCCCGGCCTGGCCGAGGCAGCCCCAAGCGTCACATGCAGCTTATTCAGGCGCCAAGGCAGCGCCGCATAGAGATGCGCAATGCCCGGCTGCAGCTTGACGGCAAGGGAATCGGTCTCGCCCAGCCAGGAACCGGCCCGGCAATCGTAGAGGTGGGCAGGGGCGGAAAATCTGGCGGTGACGGCGATCTCCTGATCAGGATTCACCATTCCCCGACCGTTGAGAACAAAACCATGGTAGGCAGCGGCGCCATCGTCGAAGTGGCCACGGTCGACAGGCACAGGCTCTCCCTGTGCATCGAAGACCTGGAGGCGCGGTGTAACGCCGGCCATGGCCATCAGCTCCGCGGCCAGCGCCACGTCTTCGGGCGTGACGTCGGCGTTGAGCAGCACGCAGCGGCCTTGACCGCGCGGCGTGACGACGCGACCGCGATCCTCACTTCCGAACATCTCGCGGGACCATGTCGGCTCCACGAGGGTACCGTGCTGATTGCGCTCGCCCGGTCGCCGGTCGGCCACAAGGGTACCGCCGGCCTCGACAAAGGCGGTCAACCGTGCACGTTCGGCGGCAGAGAGGGAGATCAGTCGCGGCAGGAAGAGAAGGCGGGTGCCACGGCTGGCCAGATGGCCATCCTCGATCTGGAACTCATTGATGTAGCGGCACTCGACCTGATTGGCCAGCACGGCATTCCTGAAGGCCGCATCCCCTTTGTAGCCAGGCATTTTCGTGCCGGTCAGTTCCGCCAGCGCCATCTTTGTCAGATTGGAGCGCAGAGAGTAATAGACGGCGGCCGGACCTTCGTCCCGCGCGCTGTTCAGGATGAGCTTCCCCATGCCGCGCCGCAGGTCGGCCATCTCTTCGGCCATCCAGGAAAAGGCGGCGAAGGGTCGGCTGAGATCCGCATGTATGGCGGGAAGACCGGTCTTGGGATACCAGAGCTGCTGCCGCGTGGTGCCGCGAAACAGGTGCCACCAGGCCCAGCGGCGTGCCTCGACTTCGTGATCCTCGCGAAAGCGATAACCGGGTTCGAACCAGGAACCGATAAGAGCACCCGGACGTTTGCCTGCCACGGCCACTTCGTCAACGCCATAGTACCAGACCGCATTGGAGAGGCGCATCATCTGATTGTCCATGATGCCGCCGGAGTGACCGGTCTTGAAGCCGGGAATGGTGTCGTCGCCAAGCATCTGCAGATAGCTGGCGTACTCAGCGAACTCCCAGAGGTGAAAACGGTCGTAGTCGACGATTGCGCCTGGTCGGGATGCAGTTGCACCGGTCAGCGCCTGAATAGATGCCCATGACGCATGGGCGCTTCCCCATTCGTCGTTGAGGGCGGCAAGATCGGCATATTCACCCTGCAGCCAGTCGCGGAAGCGGCGCATGGAGTGTTCGGACAGGCAGCGGCCACCGAGCTGGCATTCGTCAGCGATCATGTAATCGGTAACCCCCAGCCGCGCCCAGCGCGGTGCAGTCTCACGCATGTCCCGGACAGCCTGCAAGCGAAAAGCCGGGGCGGAAAGGCATGGCTGGCGTTCGGTGGCGGCGGTTCGCGCGCCGAGTGTAGGGGCAATGCCGACCGGATCCGACCAGATCCCCGCGCTCAACTCCAGATTGCCGCGAAAGGCGGTCTCGGCATCGCCATAGGTGACGGAGATCCCCATCCGGTCCCGGATCATCGGCAACAGAATTGCAGGCTTGAGCAGGACGCCGGTCACGTCATAGTCCAGCTCGCGAGACGGTAGCACGATACCGACGGGCAATCGCGACCGATCGACGATGCCGCCGGCTTCATCCCGCACCACCACCTCGATGTCCCAGAGGCGCGAAAGCGGCTGAAGCACCGGTATGGCGGCCGTCTCCCCATCGCCTTGGAAGACCATGCGCCCCCAGGTATCTCGGGCCGTGATGGTGGTGGAGCCGGCGGGGGCAGCCAGCCGCTCAACGGTCACCTGGATCACCTCGCCAGGCTTGTACCAGCCACGATCGGTACGAATGGCTGTGATCGCAGGCGGAAGCTCGGGCAGCAACGCGATGGCCGCCGCGTCGACGACGATTCCGCCCCACGTCAGAAGACGGCATTCGACGATCATCGGTCGCATGAGCGCCACGGGCAGATCCCAGGCGATCTCGCTCCCTTCTCCTGCCGAAGTTTCGGTTGCCACGATCTCACCGTAGGCATCGCGCAACGTCCATTGAGCCGAAACCCCGGCCCGCTGGTTCAGCGAGACGACGATGGCGGCGTTGCGACGCTCTATGCCGGCGATGAGCGGTTCATGACCGGCGCTGTAGCGGACGGCTTTTGCCAGGGCGGCATAAGCGAACTCATCGGCCCGAACAACCTGGCGCGGACGCTCCAGACCGGGCACCTGCCACGCAGCGCCCAAGTCGCTTACAGAAAGATTTCCATACTCGAGATACGAATGATCGAGATGCCGGGAAAACCAGACAATACGCCCCTTGCCGCGGGTGACGGAGCGAACCAAGCGGTCAGGCATGAAGGGCATGCTGACGGCGATTTCCTTTGCCGCCGTCAGTCGAGCCATGACATCGGGCAGGGCAGCGGCTACGCTCTCGTCGCCGGCCACGACAAGCCCCATGCCACGCTCATGGACGGCGGCGTAGAGCTGGCGGCGGACGCGGCGGGGGAGAAGATCGATGCTTACCGTCCCCATGATGTCGTAGACCAAGCTGCGCAGAAGATTGACGCGGCCCGTGTCGCAGAGCACCGTCTCCGCCCACGGCAACGCCTCCTGGAAGGCCAGAATCGAGCGCAGCGACATTCGTGCCGGTGGATTGGGAAGCTGCGAGCCCGTCATGGCGGGAGCGGCGGCATAGGGCACGTAACGCGATGCGACGCTCAAACGCTGATGGAGTTCGAGCATGCCGCGCTTGAAGAGATTGTCCGTCAGGTAGAGCACGTTCACGGGTTCTCCAGCGATGGGCTTGAGCCATGGCGTATGAGGTGTGCTGCCGGTGAGCGCCAGTTCCCATTCACCCGGATGCGCCTGCTGGGCTTCCGGCAGGCGGCTGCCGTAGATCCAGTACAGCAGGTTATCCCGGTACATCGGCGCTTCATGAAGGTCGACGCAACTGTAAATCAACGTCGCATCGCGGTGGTGATCGACAACAACCAGTGCCCCCTGATAATCGCTGGTGCGCACGGGGGCCTTGCCCGACCATTGTTCCCATGCGGCGGCGGTGGCGGTGCCCGGTTGTTCATCCGGGCTCCATGGTACATCGGCCAGGCTGAGGTAATCCTGATCCCTCGCCGGTCGTCCCGGCCCGACGAGAGGGCGATTGCCGTCAGGCAAGGCCACGTCATGTGCATGTGCCCAGTTCTTCAACGCCGCGGGCCAGGGCCGCGCGCCGGGAGCAATCAGCACCAGAATTCCGCCTTCCGCGATGATCCTGCTCATGGCGGCGAGAAGTGCCGGCGTGAAGGGATCAGGCTGGCGGGAACTCGCCTCGATCATCAGGATAGCGGCAGCATCCGGCTCGACCCGCTCGATGCCACCATACTCGCTCAGCGGATTCCGCCCGACAAAGGCGGTATCGAAAGACGCCGGCCGCGGGCGATCGGCAGGGGGCGACAGCGTCCGGCGCACACGGGCGGCGATCTGCCGAAGGAGGCTCTCGTCACCTGTCTCCATTGTCTTCAGCACAGGTGCGAGGGCCTCCGGCCATTCGCCAAGCAAGTCGAGAATGGCCTGCTCGATGGCCGGCGATTCCGGGCCGGGAGTGCGCTCTTCGAGCAGCGCGAGCAGGTTCAACAGTTCCAGAGGTTGAGTTCCATCGTAGTGCCCCCGAGACGCTTCCAGCTGGGCAAGAAGTTCAGCCGGAGGCGCCTGAATCAGTTCGATCGCCGCCAGCGATTCCGCACGCAGGAAAGCGCTCCCGAGAAGGCAAAGGACGACAAACGCCCAAACCTGAATCACCAGGCGTTCAAGATGGCTCGTATTTGTCATGAATATGGCATGGGGGGGGGGCGGTCAGTTCCAGAACTGGGGCAGATCGTCGCGGTACTCGTCGAGAAAGGCATCGGCGATCTGCCGCGCCTGCCGAATGCCGCGAACGTATGGGTCGAGGGCGAGGCTCTGGCGCAGCTTCAGACGGCAACCTTCGGCAGTGGCGCTGACGAGCATCTCGTGCACCGCAATCTGCCGGCGGCAAAGCTCGGCGCCAAACGGAGGAAGGGCCCCCACATGAAGGCCGCGCACATCACCACCCACGGCAACGGCGGGAATGTCCACCAGGGCATCTTCAGGCAGATTGTCGATACTGCCATGGTTGGGGATAACGATCGCATCCATGTAGAGCGGCTCGTTGGTGGCGAACGCCTCGATCACCTCGGTTGGCTTCTCACGATAGTAGGGGTGGTTGCCATCCTTCGGGAAAGGGACATTGTGAAACTCACTGCGCGCCATGCTTTCGGCCTGTTGCTTCTCCTCGTCAGACGCATTGGCGAGGGCTTCGCGCCGCTCCACGTGGGCCTTGAGCCGGCCGATATGATCCGGAAAGCCCAGCTCTTCGCGCTCCTGCAGATCATAGAAGAAAGGCAGGTACTCGGCAATATGAGAGTCGTAGCCCACGGGATAGAGGTCGAAGGTTTCCAGAATGTCACGGGTAAGGAGCTGCTCGGGGACATTGGGATAGATCTTCTGCCACCATTTGTTCTCCCGAACGCGGGACTTGAAGGTTTCCAGATAGCTTTCGCCCGTCCCTCGGCGGCGGATGTCGATAAGCCAGTTGAAGTGGTTGATGCCGCCGCTGATGACCTGCAACTCGCCTGGCTCGAAGTCGAGCATTTCGGCGATGACGCCCATGGAACCGTGGACCTGATGGCAGAAGCCCAGGGTCTTGATCGAAGTGTGGCGGTGCATGTAGGTGCAGACAAAGGACATGGGATTGGTGAAGTTCATCAGCCAGGCATCGGGGCAGAGTTCCTCCATGTCCTTGCAGATGCCCATGAAGACAGTGATGTTCCGCATGGCGTGCGCCTGCCCGCCGGGGCCACCATTTTCACCAAGCCAGCAGTGGACGCCAAACTGCTTGGGAATCTCGATGTCGCGCATCCAGGTCCTTGCCCGATCGCGATCGAAGGAGGTGACCACATAGTCGCAGCCGGGCAAGGCCCGCCGCCGGTCGGTGGTGGCTTCAAGTGTCAGCTTGGCGGAGGCGTTGCGAACGATCTCACGCTGCCGATGAAGCGAGAGACGCAGGCGCTCCTCATCGACATCGACCAGCACAAAGGTGCTGCCATCGAAGATTCCGCGTTGGCGGCAAAGACCTTCCACAATTCCGTCGGTGAAAAAGGATCCCGCGCCGATCATGGCGATCCGGTAAGGCATGGATGGCTCCAATTGAGGGGTAAACAACGATGCAGGCTCGATTATTATGGACGTCACAACATGCTCCTGCAACCCGTTCTGCACTAAACGGAAGGCCTGCTGACCCACTGGATGCGACTCGCGCGCCGCCATGGAAGGGCGGCAAGAGCTGCGCGCGACTCCTCTCTGGACCACGCCGGGAGACGGTTTGACGCAACTGTTGGAGGCGGAGAACACAAAAAAGTTGGGGGAGCAAGTTGCAACGGCGCCGGGACCATCAATATTACGCGTTTTCGACTTCATGTGTCTGCAGCACGTGCGGTTTGGAAATCCTTTGGTCTGCACATCGATCAAAGGGGTGTAGGGACGGAACATTAACAGGGGGAGAAGGAGTACCATTGAAAACACGTAACTTATTATGGAGTGCACTGGCGGCACTGGGCAGTATGACTGCCTTGGCACAGGACCCCGCGACAGGGGACGCCGGGGGTATGAGCACCATGCTCTTCGACAACTTCGACAAACTACTCATCGTTGCGCCAATCGGGGCCATTCTGGCGTTGATCATCGCCTTTCTGTTCTACAAACAGATGGTCAAGGCCGATCCGGGCACTGCACGAATGGTCGAGATCGCGGGCTATGTTCGCGAGGGCGCCAACGCATACCTGAAGAGCCAGTACAAGACGGTCACGATCGTCATGATTGTCCTCTTCATTATCTTCTGTATCATGGCCGCCATGGGCCTGCAGAATCCAATGATGCCGGTAGCCTTCCTGTTTGGCGGTTTCTTCTCAGCCCTCTGTGGCAATCTGGGAATGACAACGGCCACGCAGGCGAGCAACCGTACCGCTCAGGGTGCCAGCAAGAGTCTGAACGAAGGCCTGCAGGTTGCCTTCCGCTCCGGCGCCGTCATGGGGATGGTTGTCGTCGGATTCGGGCTCATCAACATCTGGGGCTGGTATCTCTTCCTCACGCACGTCATCTATGTGGTTGATCCCGCGACCGGCCTGACGATTGGCGGAAAGTTTGCGACGGCCGGGCTGGACAACGCCCACCGTCTGCAGGAGATTACGACGACCATGCTTGGTCTGGGTATTGGCGCTTCGACACTGGCGCTCTTTGCGCGTGTCGGCGGCGGTATCTACACCAAAGCGGCAGACGTCGGCGCGGACCTGGTCGGCAAAGTGGAAGCGGGCATTCCGGAAGACGATCCCCGCAATCCCGCGACGATCGCGGACAACGTGGGTGACAACGTGGGTGACGTCGCCGGCATGGGCGCCGACCTCTATGAGTCCTACGTGGGTTCGATCTTGGCGACCGCCGCACTGGGCGCCATGCTTCCGTATGCAACGACAATGGTGCAGGCGCCGATGATCGTCGCCGGCATTGGTATTCTCCTCTCCATCATGGGCGTATTCCTGGTGCGTTGCGGCAACGAATCGTCGATGAAGCAGCTGCTCAAGGCGCTGGAGCGCGGAACTTGGGGAGCGACCTTCGGCATCATCCTTGTCCTGGCCATTCTGGCGGGCATGAAGTGGCTGCCCTGGGGCATCTTCGGCGCCATCGTCTCCGGCCTCCTGGCTGGCGCTCTCATTGGCTGGATCACCGGCTATTACACCTCTGACGAGTACAGCCCGACCCGTGGCATTGCCGAGCAGGGCAAGACTGGCCCGGCCACCGTCATCATCGCGGGTCTGGCAGTAGGTATGGAATCGGCGGCCTTCCCGGTCATCGTGATCGTGATCGGCATTCTTTGTTCCTTCGGCTTTGCCGGTGGCTTTGGTGCCGGAGAAATGCCGGTCCTCAGCGGCCTGTACGGTATTGGCTTCGCGGCGGTCGGCATGCTGGCGACGCTCGGCATCACGCTGGCGACGGACGCCTACGGCCCGATCGCGGACAACGCCGGCGGCAACGCCGAAATGTCCGGCCTCGATCCCAAAGTGCGCGAGCGCACCGATGCGTTGGACATGCTGGGTAACACCACGGCCGCGATGGGCAAAGGCTTTGCCATCGGCTCGGCTGCCTTGACCGCGCTGACGCTGCTCGCCGCCTACGTCCTGAGCGTGCCTTTCTGGGCAAAGAAGCTGACCCCCATGATCTATGAGAAGATCGAAGCCGCGCAGGCACAGGGTGCCACCCTGTTGCAGGCGTGCGTGAAGGTCTATGACCTGTCGATCCTCAACCCGATGGTGATCTCCGGGCTCTTCCTCGGAGCGATGATGGCACTGCTCTTCTGCGCGCTGACAATGCGCGCTGTCGGCCGCTCCGCCGGTGCGATGGTCGAAGAAGTTCGCCGTCAGTTCCGCGAGATTCCAGGCATCATGGAAGGCACCGGCAAGCCGGACTACCAGCGCTGCGTGGCCATTTCGACACTTGCGGCTCAGAAAGAGATGATCCTGCCGTCCGTGCTGGCTATCATCGTGCCGGTCGCTACGGGTATCATCCTTGGCGTGGCGGGCCTGCTTGGTCTGCTTGCTGGCGGCCTGGCAGCCGGTTTCTCGATTGCCTGCATGCTGAACAATGCCGGTGGCGCCTGGGACAATGCCAAGAAGTACGTGGAGAAGGGCAACCTCGGCGGCAAGGGTTCGACCGTGCACAAAGCGTGCGTGACCGGCGACACCGTCGGCGATCCCTTCAAAGATACATCGGGGCCGTCCCTGAACATCCTGCTCAAGCTTATGAGCATGGTGGCAGTGATCTTTGCCCCGCTGATCGTGAAGTTCTCGCCAATCGTGCAGAGCTGGTTCGGTATCAGCTTCTGATGTGAGCGGCGACGCTGAAATTACGCAAGTTGAAGGGCTGGTCCTTCGAATAACCCCTTATTCGGAGGCCAGCCTTATTCTTGCCCTGCTGACGCGCGAACATGGCCAGCTGCATTTCATGCTTCGCGGCGCCCGCAGAACCGGCAAGAAGGCTTTTCCCGAAGCTGACCTATTCCGCTGCCTTCATATTCTCTATCGTCCCTCGCGACAAACGGAGCTGCAGACGGCGCGGCAAGTGGAGAGTGTACGCAACTTCGACAACATCGCGCACTTTCCGGCACAATACCGCGCGGCGGGATGGCTTTGCAGGCTGGCTCTGGAGAATTCGGTCCCCAATCAATCGGCGCCGCTCCTCTATGAAGCGACGATTGTCGCCTTCGACCGGCTCGCCCGGGCAGAGGCGCCCTGCGGTCCGGTGATACTCTCCGTCTGCTTTGCCGCCCTGGAAGAACATGGCCTGCTACCCGATCTGACGCAGCGACCGGAATCCGAGCGACACATGCGGGAGTTGCTCTCCTTCGCCTACGATCTGCGGCAGGCGCTGCCGGAACATGAGGTGGAAGTCTGGCGCGCGTTGCGGCGATGGATGTTCCGCTATCTGCTCCGTGTCGGATTGCATGTACCCACTGGGTGGAATACACTCCCAGAATAGTCATCATCACACTTATCGGCAGACCATGAATCGTCTACTCTACCAGCTTGGGCGTCTTGTCACCTGGCTGCGCTCTTCCGAGGATGCGGATGCGGAGCACGGGGTTGGGAGGCGCCTCTGTCGTTTTGCGGCCCTCTGGGGCAGCATCATGTACCTGGCAGCCCTGATAGCGGTTTTGTTGGGAATGCAACTTTATACGGATCGCATCTGGCCCTTCAGCGTACTCGTCTTCCTGCCCCCTCTGGGCTGGCTCCTGCCGCTGGCCCTCTTGACACCAGTTGCGCTGATCTGCCGCCGCAAAGCGTTGCTGGTGCATGTGGCTGCCTTGGCTGCCTTGCTGATTTACATGGACCCGGGGTTGGTCAGCGGACCGACCCAACCGGGTCCGGGACTGGCGGTGCGGCTGGTCTGCAACAATGCGGGCAGCAGCATGGGCACATCGCCGCTGGCCTATGTGCGCGAGAGGCAGCCGGATCTGATCCTCCTGCAGGAAACAAAGCGGGGAATGAACGAGCTCGAGGAGTTGCTGCCCGACTATCAGGTGGCAATTGTCGGCGAGTTCACGATCCACAGCCGCTGGCCGATTCTGGAGAATACGGCGCCGGAAGCGCTTTACCATGACGGCGAGTGCTTTGCGACGCGTTTTGTCATCGATGCACCGAAGCACCCCTTCGTGGTGTACAACGTTCACCTGCCCACCCGACAGCCGATGCTGGAAAGCATGGTCGGACTCGGCCTCCGCCATGACTTCGGCCATGGCGGCATCTGGTCGCCGGAAATCCGCCGTGAGTTCCAATCCAGCATGCAGAGCTACGTGCAGTTGGCCGAGCGATTGGCCGCGGCGATGGAAGCCGAGAGCCTGCCTGTTCTCGCCGCCGGCGACTTCAACATGCCCGAGCGCGGCCGGGCGTATGAACGCCTGACCCGTCATTTCGCGGATGCACATGAGCGCACCGGTCTGGGTTTCGGCTATACCGTACCGGCAAGCACCCGCAAGAGCCTTGCCCTCTGGGAGCCTTGGCTGAGACTCGATTACCTGCTGGCCGACAGCCAGTGGCTGGTTCTCGACTTCACCACCGAACGCCGACGCCGTGCTCAACACCGGGCTATTTCGGGCACCTTCTTCCTGCCATTGGAGGAGGAGCCGAAAACGTCACTGCCAGGGTCGCTCGAGTAGTGAGAACCGAACGGCAGCCGGGGCAGGTGGTTCATGACCAGAGCTCGCTTTTTCAGGCGCACACATTTGCACGAGGGCGAGGCGCAGGTATAGTCACGGTTTGTAACGGCCTACCGCGGGCGCGTATGTCGCGACACCATGAATACGTCAAGGATGAGGAGAGAGGATGAAGGTTCCCATGCTCGACCTGCAGGCGCAGTACGCCGGCATTCGCGCCGAAATCGAACCCGTGGTCAAGGAGATCTTCGAATCGCAGTGGTTCATCCTCGGTCCGCATGTGGAATCCTGCGAGCGCAATATCGCCGCCTACTGCGGCAGTGCCCATGGCATCGGCGTCTCGTCGGGCACGGATGCCCTGCTCCTGGCCCTGATGAGCGAACAGATCGGGCCGGGCGACGAAGTGATCACCACCCCCTACACCTTCTTCGCGACCTGGGGATCCATCGTTCGCACAGGCGCCACCCCCGTTCCCGTCGATATCGACCCGATCACCTACAACATCGATGCTTCGCTCATTGAAGCCGCGATCACCGAGAACACGCGTGCCATCATGCCCGTGCACCTCTACGGTCAGACCGCTGACATGCAGGCGATCGTCAAGATCGCGGAGAAGCATGACCTGACGATCATCGAAGATGCGGCCCAAGCCATTGGGGCGGAAGATCATGGGCAACGCGCCGGCACCTTCGGCGAATATGGCTGCTTCTCCTTCTTCCCGAGCAAGAATCTCGGTGCCGCCGGTGACGCCGGCATGGTCGTGACGGATGACCCGGAGCGCTACGAGCGCGCGCGTATCCTGCGCGTCCACGGCATGGAGCCCAAGTACTACCATCCTTACGTCGGCGCCAACTTCCGCCTGGATGCGCTGCAGGCCGCCGTGGTGGATGTGAAGCTCAAGCATCTGGATAACTGGAGCGAGGCGCGCGCCGCCAACGCGGCACGCTATCATCGCCTGCTGGCGGACGCCGGTCTGGCCGACGATCCGGTCGTGTTGCCGGAGGCCCGCTGCAGCCGGCACATCTACAACCAGTTCGTGATCCGCGTGAAGGAGCGGGACCAGTTGAAGGCACACCTCCTTGCTAACGGCATCGGTTGCGACATCTACTATCCGGTTCCCTTACATCTTCAGGAATGCTTCAGCGACATGGGCTTCAGCGACGGCGAGTTCCCGCACAGCGAGCGCGCCGCGAAGGAATCTCTGGCACTGCCGATCTATCCGGAACTCTCCGACGAGCAGGCAACATGCGTGGTGAACACCATCGCCACCTTCTACCGCAACGCTTAGGATTTCCTTGCTCCCCACATAAGGTTCCGTCATGGCGAAAATTCTGGTTACCGGCGCCGCCGGCTTCATTGGTTCACAGGTTGCCCGCAAACTCCTTGCGGACGGGCATGATGTAGTCGGCGTGGACAACTTCAACACCTACTATTCCGTTCAACTGAAGCGGGCCCGAGCCGCAATGTTGGACTCCCTGCCGCGGTTCCGGATGGTCGAGATCGATCTGGCGGATGTTAAGGGAATTGCGGAGTTGTTCGCGGCGGAGCGCTTTGATGGAGTCTGCCATCTTGCCGCGCAGGCGGGGGTGCGCTACTCGCTGGAGCACCCGTTTGCATATCAGGAAGCAAACCTGCAGGGCTTTCTCGGGATCCTGGAGGGGTGCCGCCATGGGGGCGTACGGCGCCTGGTCTATGCGTCCAGTTCGAGCGTCTATGGCGGCAATCGCAAGCTTCCGTTCAGCGAGGAGGATCCCGTGGATCATCCGATCAGCCTCTACGCCGCCACCAAGAAGGCCAACGAGTTGATGGCACACGCCTACACCCACCTCTATGGATTCCAGACGATCGGGCTGCGCTTCTTCACCGTCTACGGGCCGTGGGGGAGGCCGGACATGGCCATGTGGCTCTTCGCCCAGGCCATGCTCGCCGGTGAGCCGATCAATGTCTTCAATCGTGGAGACATGCAGCGTGACTTCACCTATATCGACGACATCGTCGCCGGAGTCACCGCCAGCCTCTTTGCGGATGGCCTGGAGCAGTACGAGCTTTTCAATCTGGGTAACAACCAGCCGGAAGAACTCATGGAAGTGATCGGCCTGCTTGCCAAAGCTTTGGGGATAGAACCACAGCTCAACCTCCTGCCTATGCAGCCAGGCGACGTAAAGTCCACCTATGCCGATATTTCCCGCGCCGAACAGAAGCTCGGTTTCCGTCCGGTCACGCCGATCCAGGCAGGCATCCCCCGCTTCATCGAGTGGTACCGCGACTATCATCGACGCTGAGAGCGTGGAGGAGCCGGCACGCAGGACGTCGTGTCGTTCCGGCTGCTGACGTACAGAAAAAAGCACCGACGCCCTTGCTTGGTGGTACAGGGCGCCGGTGCCAGGCGGCAGATGTGGTTGCTGGCTCAGCAACCGATCTGAACTATGAGCTTCGGCTTGCAGCCGCTTCTCTGATGTCAGTGCTTACTAAGACATCCCGCCCGGATAAAAGGTTCCCGGATTGGTCACGGGTCAATTGTACCATTTGATCGTGCAGCCGATCGATGGCTTGCGCTGCACCTTGACGGCTTCGTTGGCGGCCAGGGCATCGAGCGCATCCTTCAGCCAACGCTCTTCCACCTTGTTCGCGTCGGCTGAATTGTCATCGATTGCGCCGACATAGACGAGCTTGTCCGTCTTGTCGAAGACAAAGATATGGGGGGTGTGCGTGGCGCCGAATTGCTTGGCCAGCTTGGAGCCATCATCGATCACATACGGAAAACCGAAGTTGTGCTCCTTCGCTTCCTTCTTCATCGCGTCCATACTGTCTCCCGGCGATTTCTTCGGATCATTGGGGTTGACGGCAACAAAGCCGAAACCTTTCTGCTGATAGTCGGCGGCGAGTTCAACAAAGCGTGCGCGCCACCGCTTCACGTAAGGGCAATGATTGCACCAGAAGGCCACGACAATGCCATTCTCCCCCTTTATGCCTGCCAGGGTGACGCTCTTATCATCTACATTTGCCATTTCATAATCGGCCATCGGCATGGTGCTGCCGACTGCCAGCTCCTCCGCAAAAAGGCCGGCTGCAAGCCCAATGGTAAGAAGTGCGGTCAGGAGGTGGGTGATTCTGGTCATCGTGCTTTTCCTCAGGGTTACGGTTCTGGGTTACTGCTTGGGCAGCAGGTTTTTCACTTTCTCTTCCAACTCATCATACTCGACCGCCTGCTCCCACCAATCGAGCAGCTTGCCGGTTCGATCGAAAACAAAAGTCGCGGGCAGCGCCCCACTCCACTTCGGGTGCAGAGCCTCGATAAAGGGAGCATCCTTCCCGTCCTTGATGAAGGTGAGCCAATCCACCTTCTGCTTCTTCAGAAACTTGCGCGTCGCCTCCACCTCGTCCGGAAAGTCCGCGGAAACGAAGTAAACTTCCACCCCCTTATCGCGCCAATCCTGGCGAAGCTTGACGAAATGCGGAAACTCCACGCGACAGGGTATGCACCAGGTCGCCCAAACATTGACGACGACCAGATCCGCATCAGCGGCGGCGATCGCGCTTTTCAACGTTTCATGATCGACCGGACGCGGAAACGGCTCCGCGGCGCAAGCGATGCCAACAGCTATGAGCATGGAAAAGGCGAGTAGACGTATCATTGTTACCTGGCAATTCGCGAAGTTGCGCTGGGGGTTATACTATATACTGTTTGATGAACGGCTGGGAGTAGTTGAAATAGAGATTCAGGGAAAGCGGAAAGTCATGTCAAGCAGAAGCAGAAAGAGGGTGGTCTGGTGGATGGTGCTGTGGCTGGTCGGGATTCTCGCCGTTGCCGGCGATGTGCCGCAGGAGGGAGAAGAGATCCCTATTCCCGGGTTGGAGCCGGTCGCCACTCCGCGCCTCACCCGCGAGCTGCTCGACACCTCCATCGCGCTCACCGTCAGGTACATGCTGGCCAACCAGATGCAGGAGGGCGATTTTCTCTACGAGTACAATATCGAGACACGCGAACCGACCGCCGACAACAACCACGTCCGACAGGCAGGCGCCTTGTGGGGGCTCTCGCTGGCCCATCGTTACCAGCCGAGCCTGATCACCCAGAAGGCTCTGCGCTCCGGCTTCGCCCATTTCGTCACCGCATCCGTCAGCATGGTCAACAAGGGGCGAATGGTCGCCATGCCGGACGAACGCATGGGGCGCACCGGCCTCATCGCCCTCCTCCTCCTCGCCCACATCGAAACCATTGCCGCCGACGACCAGATGAGCGACGGCGAAGTGAACCTCTACAAGGAGTACGCCCGTCAGTATCTCACCTTTCTCATGCGCATGCGGCAGGAAAATGGCCTCTTTCATGCCTTCTACACCTATGCCGACCACGGCACCCCCCGCGGGCTCCCTAGTCCGTATTACGATGGCGAATCCCTGTTGGCGCTCATCCGCGTCGCCCGCGTTCTCAAGCTCGACGCCCTCAAGCCGATCATCCTGGAATCCGCCGGCGCCATGTGGCGGGAACACGTGGTGGCTGCATTGCGGCAGGATCCGGTCAGCGAAACCACCAAGAGCTTCTACCAGTGGGGCTGCCTGGCCTTTTTCGAGATTCATGATGCCGGATGGGATGAGGACGGGCGCCTGGCCAAGGCAGCCATTGACCTGAGCAAATGGATGCTTCAGCGCCACCGCGTCCTCGAACGCGAACGCAACACCGCCTACGCCTTCGAAGGCCTTGTCGTCTCCTGGGAACTCGCCCGGCGCACCGGCGCCGACGCTGACGCGGAGCTCCTGCGGCAGGCCATCGACCAGGGTCTCCATGAGCTGATCTCATGGCAGGTTGGCGGGCCGCGTGAGAATGACTATCTGCAAGGCCTCCGCATTCGCGAGCCCATTGCCGTTGGCGGCTTTCTCAACCATCCGGCCGAGCCCCTTCTGCGCATCGATGTAGCCCAGCATCAACTTCACGCCATGATCCTGGCCCGACACTTCCTCTTCCCCCAGACCCCGCGCTGAACCACTCCGTTTCCTCCTGCTTTTTTGCGTCAAACGATCCTGCTCCACAGGAACTCTCCCCTTTCGCCCGTGTCCATACCTTCGCAATACGTTTAGATTCTACCCTTCGCCCACCCTTCATCTGCCCTGATAAGGCGGACTTGATACGTGCTTTGACGAGGGGATAGCTTCGCCACACCCAGCAAGACAAGATTTGAGGGCATACATGATGATTTTGCGGAAGCACCCCCTATTCCGTACGTTCCCCTTTACCCTGTTGATCCTCGCCCTTCTCACCGGCAAACCGGCCAGTGGCGGCCCGCTGGAAGATGCCGCCAAACTCATCGAAGAAAAGAAGTACGACCAAGTCGATACCGTCCTCTCAGCGGAACTCGCCAAGCGCCAGCCACCCGTCGAAGCCCTGCGGCTCTCTCTGGATGCCGCCGAGGCAGCGGGACGCTACGTTACCGCGAATCAGCGCATCGCATCCCTCCTCTTCACGGGGGAAACCCAGGATGCAGCCATGATTCTGCGTGCCGCCCGCATCGCCGATCGCATGGGCAATCGCGAGCTGGCCCTGTCACGCTATTTCCAATACACCCAGCTCGTCAAGGAGAACGGCGATACGCTGCTTGAAGCGCTGTCTTTCCTTGTGCAGCATGGCACCTATCCAGAGGCCTATGCCCGGTTTCTCCAGCTTCACGGCGCCGATGATGGCACCTGGCGCGCCGGATATCAACTCCTCGAACGTCTCTTTCAGACCGCCGATGGTGAGAACGCCATCAAGGTAGCCTCGCTTCTGCTGACCCACTTTCAGCAGCCCGACCAGTTGAATGCTGTTCACGCCAGCCTCTACAATGGTGCCAACAACTTCCTCCTCGGTCGCGACAACGACCGCTTTGTGAAGGCGCTCAATGCCATGCTTATCGATCAGGGTACGCACTGGGGGTATATCGCCCACATCTTCCGCAGCGCCGAGTCCCAGCTCTCCGCTGACAGTGCCGTCGATGCGCTTCTCAAGATACAGTCCAACATCGATCAGCCCATGAACTGGGATCCGCTGCATCGCTTCGCTCTCCTGCGCAATCTGGATACCGATGACAAGAAGCTCCGCGAAGGACGCCGCTACCTCGCCTTCGAGCCGCTCTTCCGCGACAGCAAGGTGCGCGACGATTACGCCAACTTCCTGCGCATCATACTCGAATCCCCGCAGGTCTTTGCCATCCCCGACAAACCTCTGGTTCCTCCCGCCGACATCGTCGTCAAGTTGGAACTGCTGCTCCAGAAGTATGCCGGCGAGCCACCGGCCGCCCTCGATCACTGGCTGCGTCATGCCATTATCTACTACCTCAAGCCCGAAGTCCCGGAACGCCAGAGGTTTCTCACCACCCACATCAGCGAGCTTTGGCAATACCCTCTCGAACAACTGATCCGCGATACCGAGGGCAAGCAGATCGACACCCAGCTCAAAGCCTGGAGCGAAGGCAAGAGCATGCCACAGATCCGCGACATGTACGCCCACCTGATGCCGCTCTTCAATCAGTACGAGAAAAAGGAACTGCTCCTCCAGGCCGCCACCTGGTACATGCATGGCAATCCCGGCAACTTCAACCGTGATCACCTCTTCAGCAATTTCATCGCCTCCAAGCTCTTCACACCCGAAGAGCAACTCGCCCTCCTCGCCGACTTCCACGCCAAGGCCGGCGCCAGCCGCCCCCTCGACGCTCTCATAGAGCGCATGGACAATAACAAGGAATGGAATGAGAATCCCGCCTTCACTACCTTCAAGGCCACCGTTGACAGGGATGACATCGGCAGCAACCCCATCATGTCCGCCCACACCTCCATCGTCCCGCTCGATCGCTCCGACCGCGGCGCCGCCCACACCCTTATCCGCAACATGCTCGCCTCGAATACCGGCAAGCTCCCCGGCGGTCAGGAGCAATGCAAGACCATCGACGATGCCGTCGCCCTCGCCGTTATCAGCGACTACTACTCCATCTGCCATCCCGACAACGATGCCATGCGGCGCCTGGCCGAGCAGTTGCTCCCCCGCCTTCAGGCGGGCACCACCACCCGTGCCATCGTCCAGCGCCTTCGCGAACACGGCATCTATGACTGGATCTACGAAGCCGGCAAGCTCTACCTCCCTGAACTGACCGCGGCCAAGACGCCAGTCACGGACTCATGGTGGTTCAATCTTGCCCACGCACGCAATCCCAACAACGACACCAGCGTCCTCTTCCCCGAGGCGATGTGGCCCCAGATCGGCAGCGAGAATATCGTTCGCTATCTCATGCATAACTGGAGCAACTGGGACCAGTCGCGGACCGCTTTCATCGACCTTTTTGCCAAGGCGGTTCTCATGCCCGATTATAAGCCCACGGACTGGCCGCTGGTGCGTACCAGCATCGACCGGCTCTATCATGCATCCGGCGAGAAGACGCCGATTCCCGCGGCCCTCACGGACAAGCTCTGGCAGCTCTGGCTGCAGCAGGAGCAGGCGACCGGAAAAGTCGATCCCTATGCCGAAGCTCAGATCTATGGCCATTATACGCGCAGTGGTCATCGCGATGCCGCCGCCGGATGGTTGACCGCCCTCCTGCCCATTCAGGCCGCGCGACCGCCACACCAGCAGTTCAACGTGCACTCCAACATCGTTCAGGCCGTCGGTCTGCCGATCCAGGAGCCCGGCGCCCTGCAACCCGTCCACCAGTTGGCTTTCATTCTCACCCACATCAAGCCGGTCACCGCCAACTTCAAGAACAGCAGCGGTTATCTCTACGATCTCAATCTCTCCGAACGCGCCGTCGGTTCCGTCCTTGCCCCCCTCCTTCAGCCCGACAAGTGGCCGGCCGACGTGGTCGCCCAGGCGCAAACCCAGGCCGATGATTTCACCAACATGCTCATCGGCGGCGCCAACGCCTGGGGGCACTTCGTTAACTTCTTCCAGCTCGCCGAAACGCGCGCCAATCAGCTTATGCAGACCGCGGACTGGTCCAGGCTGGCCCAGGTGCTCAACTGGTATGCGCGAAACATGAAGAGCAACAGCAACTGGGACTCCAACTATCATCGCTACATTCTCCCCCTCCACTCCGCACTCGAGAATGTCGGCGCTCATGAGCTCGCGTTCATCTTCGTCGATACGCTGCAGAAGGAGGGCGCGCCCAGTGATGACATCCTCAAGCAGATCGCCATCCTCAAGGCCAAGTCCTCGCAGCACATGCTCGGCGTCGTCACGGTCAACAAGAACGATCCAACCTACGCGTTGCAGCAGGCCGCCTTCGAGTACGCCCTCGGCAACGAAGCCAAAGCCTGGGATCTCACCTCCGCGAAGCTCAAGCTTCTCCCGGAAGTCTGGCAGAGCCTCGATCAGATCTACATCGCCTGGACCATCGAGCAGATGCGCAAGCAGAAGCTGCTCGACGAAGCACTGCAGTTCTCCTTCATGGTCCTGCTTCAGGAGAACGATCTCGATCCCGAAGTGGCGGCCGGCGTCTCCCTCACCAAGGGCGATGTCTACCGTGACATGGAGAACTATCAGGCCGCTCGCATCGAGTACCAGGCCCTCATGAACAACAAGCGATTCACCCACACCCGCGCCGGCTTCAAGGCCCAGTTCAGACTCATCGAGCTGCTCATCCTGACCAAGAACTACGCCACCGCCGAGCAGCACCTCGAACGCCTCATCAACATCGAAGATGTGCGCGTTCAGGCGGAAGCCTACTATCTCTTTGCCAAGCTCATGTTCGATCAGGAGCAGTTCAAGGAAGCCGATGCCTTCCTGAACAAGGTCAAGGAGCGAGTCGTCAATCATGTCGAAGCCGCATTCCTGGAAGGCGAACTGAATCTGCGCCTGCCTGGCGGGCTCCAGCATACCGAGGTGCCTGTCGGCAATCCCCGCCTCAGCACCGTCGCCATACCCGGCCGCGACCTCACCCTCAAGCTGCAGGACAGTAACCTCGCCGTCGCCCGCGAAAAGGGCGCCATCCCTGTCATCATCCGCACGACCCGCGGTGATGAGGAAAGCATCAAGCTCCTCCCCAGCCCCACCAACCGCAATCTCTTCTCCGGCGTAATCGCCACCAGCCTCGGCGCCGTCCAGAAGAACAATCTCCGCCTCGAACTCGCCGGTGACGATATCGTCAGCTACGTCATCGCTCCAGACTTTCAGACGGCCAACGATATCCAGTATCCTCCCAAGGAACTGGTGGTCAAGTCCGATGCCAGACTCGTCGCCAGCTCCGGCGAGATCCTCTCCGAGGAAGAGGAGGAGCAGCGACGGCTCCAGCAGCGCATGTTGGAGACTCGCGCCAATCGCCGCGAGCAGTACTACTTCCGCAACCCCAACACCATTCGCCCCGGCAACCCCGTCCATGTCCAGGTTCGCGATTTCGACCGGGACATTACCGCCGAAAAGGACAAGATCGCCGTTACCCTCAAAACCGTCTCAGGCGATGTCCTCGAGAATTTCGAACTGACGGAGACGGGCGAGCATACCGGCATCTTCCGCGGCGCAGTACCGACCGGTATTCCCTTCCCCAAGGCCATCGTCTCCGACACCCGTGAGGACCGTGACCCCAGCGTCATGATCAACAGCAACAAGGACGGCACCTGGGCGAGCCTTGCCGATGGCAAGAAACCCAAGTGGGTCGAAGTGGACACCATGACCTCCGCGGAGGTCAAGCAGGCATGGATCGAGATGCCCGATGTCAGCACTGTCAAGAGGGTCACCCTCATGGGGATGCTGAGCGACGATTACCAGCCGCTGGCGAGTTGGCCCGAAGAGCGCCAGTACGGTGGCTCCGGCGTCGTTGTCGAGTACGCTGGCACCGGCGGCTTCGCCACCCGTTTCGCCGCCCGCTACTCCGGCTATCTCCGCATCCCTCAGGATGGCGACTACACCCTCTATCTCACCTCTGATGACGGCTCCATGCTCTATCTCGACGACAAGCTGGCCATTGATAACGACCGCCTCCACGGCATGGAAGAAAAGACCGCCAGGCTGCAATTGACCGCCGGCGATCACCCGCTACGACTTGATTACTACCAGGGCGACGGCGGCTCCGGGCTCATGCTGCACATCGCCGGCCCAGGGTTGGAGCGGCAGCTCGTCCCGGAAAGCATGCTCGTTCACGGAGACGAGAACGCCCGCCAGCCCGGTCTGCAGGCCATCTACTGCCGCATCGAAGGCACCCCCGCCAGCATGCCGGTCATCGAGGAGCTGCAGCCTGTCATCACCCGCGTCGACGCGCAGATAAACTTCCCGAGCACCAGCGACGTCTGGGCCAACCTGCGCAGCGATACTGTCCGCACCCTCGCCAAACGCGTTGAACCGATGGTCACCTTTGACTGGCGCCGCAACGGCCGTCCCTTCCCCGAGGGCTCTGATGGCCAGAAGGAAGTCAAGGTCACCGGCCGCCTGCGCCCCCGTTTCTCGGAAACGTACAAACTCTATGTCTACAGCGACGACGGCATCCGCCTCACAGTCGGCGGCAAGACCCTCATCGACGAGTGGCGCAATTCCGGCCACCGTGAAGCTGTCGGCGAAGTGGAGATGAAGGCCGGCGAGTTGGTTGACTTTGTCCTCGAGTCCTACGACCGCAATGGCGATGCCATCCTCAATCTCTCCTGGGAAAGCCCCAGCCAGCAGAAAGAGTGGATCCCCCAGGGCAGCCTCTATCTTCCCGGCGAGGGCGAGCCGGAGGAGAAGCTCCTGCCCGTGGAAGTGACCATGGCCTACAATCAGAATGGCCATACCGCGGATCAGATTTCCTCCTACCTGCGCGTCGCCCCAACTGCCAGGTGGCGCCAGAAGGGGCTTACGTTCAACCGCAATGAATCACCCTGGCCACACCAGTCCTGGTACACCTCACAGATGCGCACCGCCTTCTATCTTCCCGAAAACCGCACCATCGAACTGCGCTTCACCCACACCCCCCCGCCCCACCGTTGGCAGTACACCTGGCTCTTCATCGACAACGAGATGGTTCTCGGCGGCTACATGGATGACAATACCATCCAGCGGGCCCGCCGTGTCGCCCTCACCAAGGGGGTTCACACCCTGCGCGTGCTCAACCGGGATCATTGGGGCGGCTCCGGCCTCCAAGTCCAGTTCCGCCAGGACGACGGCACTTATGGCAACCTCCCCGACGAATGGTTCAACCCCCAGACTTACCCGGAGCTGGCAGAGTATCTCAAGCCTGCCGCCAAGCTCGAGATCGCCGAGAATCGCTTGACCGCCGACCTCATCAACTCCCGCCGCCTCCGTCGCCTCCGCTGGGTCTTCGAGGATTTCAGCACCGCCGACATCAGCGTCAAAGCCTTCGGCATCGTCAATGCAAAGGGTGAAGCCATTGTCCCGACCGCCGAAGATTTCACCAGCGCCATCGACAACCGTCAGCTTGAAATTGCCCCCGGCGATATTGTTACCGTCTCCTACATGGACGAAAAACGGCTGCGCGATGAAACGCCGGAGTTGACAGCGGATCTCAACAGCCAATACCACAACGGCTCCATCGCCATGGCCAATGAAGAATTCTATACCGACTACAACGATGTCCGCATGGTCCGCTATCAGGACGCCAGGCGGTGCCAGATCGGCGATCAGGTCGTCGTCCTCATTGACGAGTACGATGCCGATGTCAGTGACAAGCGTGACACCGTCCCTGTTACCGTCACTACCTCCAGCGGTGAAAAGCTTGAACTCAAGGCTCTGGAGACCATGCCCAATTACGGTGACGAATGGCACCCCCATGCCGGCCGCTTTCAGGCCATCCTCAAGATTGGTGCAACGACCGGCGGCGACACCATCGGCGTCAAGTCCGGCGATGTCATTACCGTCAGTTATCTCGATCGCGAGAACACCAGCCCCGGCATCCCGATCGAGCGCACCTATTCCATGCGCGAAGGGGGCAGCAGCAAACCGGAGTTCGTCATTTATCGCACCAGCACCACCCTCGTCGAGGATGACTCGCCCGAGGCGCTGGTCAAGCGCGATCGCCTCCGCAAGCAATACCGCGACGCCATCCTGATGACCCCGCGCATCGTCGCCCGCCACCCCGACTACACCACCGGCGGCGTACAACCGCAGGAGATGATCAAGGAGGACGGATCCGTCATTGTCGACGTCAATGCACCCCTTCTGCTGGAGGTTGTCTACCCCAACCTCGCCCGCCATGCCGGCAGTACCATGACCCTCTCCGTGCTGGCCGAGTCCGAGGTCCAGGCCGCCACGGCCGAAGGGCGCCAGCCCAAGCCCCTCGATGTGCCCCTTCATATCTTCGGCATTGACGAGCTGGCCCGCATCAAGGGCTACAAGCTGCAGTTGCAGAGCAGTCAGCGACGCGATCGCAACGACATGCTCACCGACGGCATGTTCGGCGGGGTCCTGCGGCTGCAAGTCGGCAGCCCCGGCGATGTCCTTGACGATCTCGTCGTCAGCGGGGAGAAGGAATTCACCACCCAGGAACAGCGCAGCGACGATGAGGACGGCTTCTACTATCGTGTCCCCACCCTCCTCGTCTCGGGTGCCGATACGCTAAGGCTCTCCGTAAAGGACGATCAGGGCAACGACTTGAACACGCAGACCGTCCACCTGCGCTCCAACGGTCGCATCGAGCTGCTCGAACGCACGTACGTCGTGCAGAATCGCTCCATCTATCTTGGCGAGAGCTTCTACATCAAGGTCACCGATCCCGATCGTGATCACACCAATGAACAGGACGCCATCGAGATCACCTTGACCGCCGGCACCGGCGACAGCATCACCACGACCCTCACTGAAACACTTCCCCACTCCGGCATCTTCACCGGCTCGGTGAAACCGGTCTTCCTTGGTGAAGGTGCCGGCGGACAGGCGCCCACTCCCAACCTCGCGGACGATCAACTCCAGGTCGCCTTTGGTGATGAAGTGGACATTGCCTACGTCGACCCCCTGCCGCTCTATTCCAATGAGCCGGGGACGGTCATCGAGAAAGCGCGAATCCATTACGGAAGCGATGCACAGCTGGCAAGTTTCTCGAAGTCCTTCAAGGATCCCGAGATGGCAGTCAAAACGCGCTTCCTGATGGCGGAAGCCCTCTTCGAGATGGCCAAGCAGAACCGCACCCTCAAGCAGGAGGAGTTGGCGGCCCAGCATATCGCGGAAGGCAAGAACATCCTCGAAGAAGCGATGCGCGACTATCCCGATACCTCGCTCGCCTCCCAGGGTGAGTACCTGTTGGCCAACCTGGCCCAGGAGCTTGAGAACTATCAGGAAGCCATCGGCCGCTACAGCCATGTCATCCGCACCTGGCCAGAGTCCGAATACGCCGCCCGATCCCAGTTCAAGAAGGCCCTCTGCCTCGAAAAACTGGAGAACTTCGATCAGGCCTGCGAAGAGTACGTTCGCCTCACTTACGTCTACCCAGACAACAGCCTCGTTGCCGATGCGATCATCCGGCTCGCCAGCCACTACTACCAGCAGGAGAAGTATGGCGTCGCCGGCAAGATCTTCCGCAACTTCCAGGAGAAGAACAGCACCCACGAGCTTGCCCCCAAATCCCTCTTCCTTGCCGGACAGTGCCACATCAAGGAGAAGGACTTCGAAACCGCCGCACTCCTTCTGAACAAGCTCATCTCCGACTATCAGGACGAGAAGGAGCTGCGTTCCGAAGGCATGTACTGGCTGGGGGACTCCTACTACCAGATGAACGAGTACGCCAAGTCGTACCAGTCATTCAAGAAACTCACCTGGGATTACCCCGAGACGCAATGGGCCAAGTACGCCCGCGGCCGCCTTACCGACGAGCAGATGATCCGCGTCGCGGAGAAGGAGAATTGATGATGCGCCCTACCGGATTCATTTGCCTGCTGTTGGCATTCTTCATTGCCACGCCGGGCCTTATGGCCAATCGCTGGACATGGGAACTGCCGAATGAACGATTCCGCCGTCTCAACGCCTTTCAGCGTGCCCAGTACGAGAAGGCGGCCAAGATGCTCAAGGAGAGCAATTTCGAAGCCGCCGCCGCGGAGTTCGAGAAGTTCAAGATCCAGTTCCCCGACAGCGATCTGCTGCCCTACGTTGTCTTCATGATCGGCTACAGCCAGCATCAGAGCAAGCACCGCAACGCCGCCATCCGCACCTACAGCGAAGTACTCGATTACTTCGGCGATGTCGTCGAGGATGCCGCCCCGGCACTCTACTTCATGGGCATCGCCAATATCGAGAACGGCGAGCAGCGCAAGGGCATGATGCTCCTCAAGGAGATGATCGACGACCAGGATTACCAGGTGCATCCGCTTGCCGCGGGCGCCTTGCGCCATGTCGCCGATAATGCCTGGAAGAACGAATCCTACCCCGAAGCCATCCGCTACTACAAGCAGGTGGTCCGCGATTTCGGCACGACCAATGCCGCCGAGGCAGCCATTGCCCGCGAGAAGATCACCTCCTACTACATCAAGAATCAGGATTTCGTCAGTTACGAGCAATGGCTGCTGACCCCCGAGAATCAGGAAGATACCAAGCATCGCAAGTGGATGGCGGAAGAGGCCTGGCAACTTGCCTATCGATATTTTCACACCGACTGGGATGGCGTCTACACCAACTTCAATCGCGAGAAGCGCGATCAGGACATGAAAGCTTTCTACGCCTGGTTCAAAAAGCAGAAGTCGTGGTATGAAGCGGTTGACGATCCCTGGCGCTACTATCACAACCTCCTGCTTTTTGCCGCGCATCGCCTCCGCGACCGGGATGAAACCAAACAGATTCTCGAAAGCACCGTCATCCCCATGAGCAAGAAGATCGAAGACGACAAGCTGCGCAATGACCGCTTCGCCTGGCTTTCCGATCGACTTCGCGAGGCTGCCGACTACGACCAGGCACTTTACTGCATCTCCTTCATGAGTGAACCGCCCCACGCCGCCTATAAGGAATACGAAGTCCTCGCCGGCCAGGGCAAGTGGCAGGCGGCGGTTGAGCGCCTCAAAGCTGTCGAAGGCATGAACAGCGAAGAGTGGGCGCGCCGCGCCCTCGCCCAGCGTGCCTGGGTCTACCGCGATCGCCTCAATGACTACACGAAGGCCATCGAACTCTACCAGCAGATGAACAATCCGCCCGACAACCTGTGGGCCATTACCGAATGCTACAAGCGCGCCGGCAAGCTCAAGGAAGCGCTTGGAGTCCTCTCCGAAATCGAAGGCAGCTTCCCCGACAATGCCGCCCGAGCCGCCTGGTACAAGACCGCCTATTACCAGGAGTCCGGCGACCAGAAGCAGGCCATCGCTCATGCCCGGCGCATTCTCAATGTTTACCCTGGGGCCCCGGAAGCCTCCAATGCTCACCAGTTACTCGAAAAGTATGGTATCGACACCGGCGGCGCCGTCGTCGAATGACAGGATGACAAGGATCAAGACTACTATGACTACTCCGTTTCCAGCCCGCTGTATGATGCGCTTCGGCGCCGCTCTGCTCTTTACCGCTTCGCTGCTCCTGCCACTTGTCTCCGATGCGGCCCGCGAGCCGCGCCGGCGCCCGGAACAGCTCTCCGAAGAAGCCAAGATGGACTACAAAGCCTTTCAGATGCTCAAGCGCGGACAAGAGCTTCTCGAAGTCAAGCAGGAAGAGCCCGGCGTCAAACTCATCTCCTCGATCCCGCGCATGTTCCCCAAGTCCAAGGTACGCTTCCAGGCCTTTCTCGCCCTCGGCAAGTATTACGTCGACACCCGCAACTTCGACCTGGCGATCAAGCAGTTCGGCCAGGTACAGGAATCGGAAGACGTCGACGAACAGGCGGAAGCACTCTATCAGGTCGGCATCTGTCACTACTACATGAACAGCTTCGACAAAGCCTTCATGTCGCTTCGCAAAGTGACCACCGAATACCCGTGGAGTGTCTATGCCAACGAGGCTTACTACTACATCGGCCAGTGCCACTTCAAGCTGGGCCGCTGGGCCAAGGCTGTCGAAGCGCTCAAGATGGTCGGCACCAGCGTCCCCACCAATGTCGAAGGTTCCGTTCGCGCCGAATCTGGACAGCGGCTCTATGTCAAGATTTTTGACCGCGACCTCGTCGTCCTGCTCAATGAACAGGAGAGCCCCAAGGCGAGGCTCACCACTGAGCATGGCGACGAAGAGACCGTCACCCTGGAAGTTCTCGGCCAGAGCGGCGAGTACTACATCGGATCCCTCGCTACCGCCCCTGGCGCTCCCGTTCCCGGCGACGGCATCCTTCAGTTCATCGGCGCCGATACCGTCTCGGTTGCCTATGTCGACGATAACACCGAATCCGGCAAGCGCCATCAGGAATTATCCGCCAGGATCAAGCTCGTCTCCACCGCCTCCATCGGCTTCACCGATGGCGCCTACCGCGAATACGTCCAGGGTGTTTTCGGCGATGCCGACTGCTTCCTGCGCGTCAAGGACATGGACCGTGACGTCTCCAGCAACCCCGACACCATCCTGGTGAAGGTCAGCACCCGCTACAAGCTCGAAAAGAAGGAAGAAGAGGGCTCCTTGGGCGGAGTCGACCTGAGCGAGAGGGAGGAAGAATACGAGGTGCGCGACACGCTCTCCGTGACCCTTACCGAGACGGGCCCACACACCGGTCTCTTCGTCGGCACCGTTATGCCGAAGGTTGCCGCGGAAGGCGCCATCATCGACTCCGCGGACGACACCCTCTCCGCCATGAAGGGCGACCAGATCGTCATGGAGTATGAAGACGAACGCCACATGGATGGCCCCGATCCACGCCACGTCAGCACCACCGCCAAGATGCTCATCGGCGAGATCCAGGACGTCAAGATCGAGCATCGTGTCGTCGACTCTGTCGACCTCAAAGCCCGCAAGAACCTGATCGAAGCCAAGATCTTCCTGCGCCTTGGCAGCATCTTCAAGGAAGTCGGGCTGATGGATATCGCCAAGGAGAAGTCAGAACAGGGTCTCGAACGCGTCGAAGAGGTGATCGGCCTCAGCTTGAAGGCGAGTCTTGATCGCTCGGTGGTGGAGGAAGCATTCAGCGTCAAGTGGGATCTGCTCCTTGTCCAGGATCGCCTCCGCGAAGCCATCAACGTCTGCCGCACCCTTACCCAGCTCTTCCCTGACTCCACCCTCGTCGATCAGGCCCTCCTGAAGATCGGCATGGCCAAGATGACCGACCCGCGCGACTTCCACGAGGCCATCAACATCTTCAATGCCATCATCCGCCTGCCGAAGTCCGATCTGAAGGCTGAAGCCCAGTTCCGCATCGCCGAAGTCCAGGAGAAGTACGCCGAAACCCATGCCTACGGCGGCCGCCCGGCTGACCTCAGTCAATCGATGCTCTCCTACAAGAGTTGCGCCGAGACCTATCCCGGCTCCCCCTTTGCCGGAGAAGCACTCGAAAAGATCGCCAATTTCTATATCTCCGCACGCGACTATCGCCGCGCCGCCGAACTCATGGACCGCGTCTTTCAGGATTATCCCGATGCCAGTTTCCTCGACACGATGTTGCTGAAATGGGTCATCGCCGCCTATCGTATGGGCGATTTCGAGCTTGCCATGTCCAAGCTTCAGCAGCTCCTCAATGAATATCCCAGCTCCAAGTACGCGGCTCAGGCACAGAAATTCCTGCCCGTCATTCAGAAAAAACTGGCCGGCGGCTGACGCACCGCCCACCCACTACATCCTTCCGGAGGCCACATGCTGCAATTCATTCTGCAAGGCGGTTACATGATGTACCCGCTCGTCATTCTCTCAGTCCTTGCCGTTGCCATCATTCTCGACCGGACGCGAGCCTTCCGACTCGCCGAAACCGATACCGTCCAGCTGCGCACCCAGATCATCGACGCCCTCCAGAAGGGTGACTATGACCGTTCAGCCGAGATCTGCCGCCGGCACAAGGGCCCCGTGGCGGCCGTCCTCCTCGTCGGCATCAACAAGTACCGGCGCCTGGTCTCCCGCGGCAAAAGCGTCACCGAGATCGAGGTCAACGTCAACAAAACCATGGAAGATTACGCGCCCCACGTTGTCGAAGCGCTGGAGAAGCGCCTCAACCTCCTGGTCCTGGTCGCCAGCCTTTCGCCCCTCCTCGGCATGACCGGAACCGTGACCGGGATGATCAAGTCCTTCAGCTCCATGGCCAATGCCGGCGTCAATGCCGGCGCCGTTGCCGGCGGCATTTCGGAAGCCCTCATCACCACCGCCGCCGGACTGCTCATCGCCATGCCCTCCGTCATCTTCTACAATATCTATTCCAAGAAGGTCGACCGCTTTGTCCTCAACATCGAAGAATCCGCCGCCGAACTGATCGACTTCATCACCCTCGGCGATGCCGGCTCCACCTCTACGGATCCAAAGCCATCACAACCGGCCGAAGCCGCTTGAAGCCTGGTCGCAGGAGCCCTGGATCCCCATGCAGCTCAAACGCAAGAAGAAGCTCGAACTCGACATCAATGTCGGCTCCTTTGCCGATATCGCCTTCCTCCTGATCATCTTCTTTATCCTGACCACCACCTTTATCCGCCCGACGGGTCGCCAGCTTGAAATCCCCACCAGCACCAACGATCCCGAGCAGAAGGAGCAGAAGCAACTGACCATCACCATGGTTCCCGGCAAGATCTACTATGGCGAAGAGGCCAAAGTCTTGTCGATTGCCGAGGTACGGGAAGCTCTGGAACGGCAGAACTTCGCCGAAAAGAGCGAGGATGATCGTATCGTGGTGGTCGAGAGTCGCAACAACGTGCCCTACGAAGAGTGGTTCCAGGTGGTGACCGCCATCGGCAAGGCCGGGGGAGTCCTCGGCCTTATCGAAGAGGGCAAGAACCAACAGGAAGGCACTGCCGAGGGACCAACGGCCGGCGGCACCACCAGCGGGGAGGGTGCCCCATGAGACTGCAGCGTCGCAAGCGGCTTGACGTCCTGGTACCCATCGCCACCATGGGCGACATCGCCTTCCTCCTCATCATCTTCTTCATCCTCGCCACCACCATGATTCGCGAAGCCAATCTCGATGTCACCCCCGCGGCTTCCCGCGACATCGACAAGCAGCAGCTCAAGCCCATCTCCATTACCATGGATACCGAAGGTCTGATCTATCTCCAAGGCGACGAGAAGGATGTCGGCACCCTGGAAAGCGATCTCACCAGGATGCTCGATTCCCGACCGGAGAAGATCGTCACCGTCCGCATCGACAAGGATATCGAGTTCGAACAGTTCAAGCCGGTGCTCATGGCGGTGAGCAAGGCCGGCGGCACCCCCAACCTCACCGGCACCAAGATAGAGGAATGACAGCATGAGCCAGGACCTTCTGGACGAAGTGAAAGCAAACTCCATCTATCCCGACGATCTGATGTCGGACATCTCCGAATCGCGCATGGCCCGTACCTTCACCTGGTCGATCCTCCTCCATGTGATTGTAATCGGCGTCACCTCCATCGGCTTCATCTCCCTCTGCCTGCGCTACGACTCCTGGGATCCGCGGATCGTCGCGGAGCGCAAGCTCGAGGCTGAGCAGGCACAGGCCGAGGCAGCGGCCGAGGCTGAAGTCACGACCAGGGAGAAGCCCCAACCCAAGCCGTCGGAGCGAAGCCCTGCCGCGGTTGGCGACGGCGAGACGCCTCCTGACAACCTGAGCCCGATCGAGCGCGAATTGCAGGAGACCGATCCCAACCTGCCCAGCGGCAGCTCCGTCGGATTCGGCGCCCCGGACTCTCTTGATGAATGACCAGATGGTGACGGCTACACGTGGCATATTCCAGGCACCGTAACCAAGCAACCTGGACCGACCGCGCGGTCGGCTGGGTCTTTGCCATCAGCGCATTCCTGCACCACCTGGCCGGCGCAGCGATTCGTCTGCTCCTGGCTGGCCTCGCGTGGCTTTTGCGTCCCCTGCCCTGGTCGTGCCGCTTCGGCTTGATGGCCACGCTTCTTGCGGTGACTTCCCTGCTGGTCGGTCGGCATGGCTACGAATGGGGAGTGCGGGCGGCCAGTCTCCAGGCGGAGCACCTGAAGATTCTCCGGCAGCACGAACTTCTCCAATCCTTCGAGCACCTCCTCGTCCTCTTTCAGATCGTGGGATGGCTGTGCTTCTTCGCCGCCTTGATGGCATTCGTGCGGCGCCGCTTCAGCAGCTATCTGCTGAAGACAGCAGGTGCCGCCTTTCTTGTTGCCTGGTGCTGGCTGGTTGCCTTCATCGTTCGCGTTCCGGGACTCATTCACGCCATCGACAAGGAACTGCTTCCCATCTGGGAGCGCGACACCCTCTGGCTGCAAGGGGTGGCGATCTGGTTACCGTGGGCAGGAGCGGCAATCGCATTTCTGCTGTCCTTAACCCTCGGCACGGTGTACCGCTACTATCACCGGCCGGTCGCGGCGCGGCCACCCTTGGGGGATCGTGTCGTGGCGGATCTGCGCACCCATGGGGGCGATCGGCGCTTCCGTACCTCTTTCTACTGGGCCGCCTTCGGCCATCTCTTTGTCCTCTTCATTCTCCCCCTCCTGAACCGCGGCTGCATGCAGGATCCCTATGGCATCCCCAAAGGCGATGGCATGGAGGTGCAGCAGGTCGTCGAAGTGAAGCGCGTGAAGAAGCAGGACGAGATGGTGCTCAACCTCAACAGCCCCATCCTCATCTATCGACCCAAGATCGACGAAAGCAAGATATTCGACGAGGTCGACAAGATCACCGAAAACCAATATCAGGCGACGTCACTCAAGTCCCTCGGCAAGGGCGGCGGCAAGGGCGGCGGCTGGCCGCACGGCATGGAAAACGCCATGGTCCGCTTCATCCGCCTCAAGTATGGCGGCGGCGATTGGGATCAACAGATGGGCAAGGGCGCGGACCACAATCTCCTGGTTCAATTCAAGAAGCATACCGGCTTCAAGATAGCCAGCGACACCGAAGCCATCGAGATCCACCTTCTGCGCCGCTATCCCGCACACCGGGCGCCTCCATTTGTCTTCATCACCGGCAGCGGCAACATCAGCATCAGCAGCACCGAAGCCAGGATCCTGCGCTGGTATGCTCTCGAGGAGGGTGGCCTGATCTTTGCCGACAACGGCGGCGGCAACTTCAACAGCTCCTTTCGCCGCATGATGAGCCAGGTCTTTCCCGATAAGGAATGGGTCGATATTGCCAGCGACGACATCATCTATCAGCAGCCCTTCCTCTTCCCCAATGGCGCTCCCCCAATGTGGCAGCACTCCGGCTCACGCGCTCTGGGACTCAAGCACAACGGCCGGTGGATTGTCTTCTACCACCAAGGCGACCTCAACGATGCCTGGCAGACCGGCCACAGCGGTATCACCGAAGGGAAGGCCGACCTCGCCTACAAGATGGGCATCAACGTCATCAACTACGCCTTCAATGCCTACTACACCCTCCACTACGGCGAGTAGGCGCAAAGCTCGCCCTCGAGTGTCATCCCGATCAGGGCAACCAACTCCTGCGAGCGGTAGGGCTTCTTGATCACCTCACGGAAGCCGTACGCACTGTAGTTCACGATCGTGTCGTCGCTGGTATAGCCGCTCGACAGGATGGCGCAGACCCGTGGATCCATCGCGCGCAGAGCTGCCATCGTTTCCCGCCCGCCCATGCCGCCGACGATCGTCAGGTCAAGAATAACCATATCGAAGGGAGTTCCGGCATTCTGGGCCCGCTTGTACTCCTCGATAGTCTGCTCGCCCGCGGCCGTGGCGACCACCGTGTAGCCGGCACTCTCGACCATCTCCTGGACTATCCGCCTCACCAGATCGTCATCGTCCAGGATAAGAATGCGTCGCTTGCCGCTGTCGGCCATTCTGGTGGAAGCCACACGGGGCGCCGCGGGGGATTTGGCGGGCACGGGCTCCGCCGAGGCAGGGAGATAGAGATGCAGCGTCGTACCTTCGCCAACCTTCGACTCCAGCTCGATGTGCCCCCGGTGTTTGCGTAGTATTGCGTAGGCGACGCTCAGTCCAAGCCCGGAGCGTTCATCGCTGGTCGTGAAGTATGGGTCGAAGATCTTGTCCCGCAACTCCGGCGGAATGCCAATCCCCTGATCGATAATGGCGATATGCAGCCAGGCCCCCTTGGTCAGCGGCGGATGCCCCTGCTCGTCCACCACCTCCACCTTCCTCCCGGTCACCCGTATGATGCCGCCATCGGGCATTGCCTGCCTCGCATTCAGCAACAGATTCGCGAACATCTGATCCAGTTGTTCCGGATCCGCATCCACCGCCGGCAGGGACTCCTCAAACTCCAATCGGCAGGTGATCGTCGAGCCTGCCAGCACCAGTCCGTCCAGATGCTCGTCCAGCAGCGTGCTGACATCGACCAGCCGACGCATCGGCGAATGACCTCTCGCAAAGGTAAGCAGTTGTCCAGTGAGACGTCGGGCGCGGGTACACGCCTCCTCTCCCCGTCGTACCAGCCGAAGGATCTCCGGCGGCACCTCACGCCCCAGCTCGATGAGCGAAAACGCTCCGAGTATGGTAGTAAGCAGGTTGTTGAAATCGTGCGCCAACCCACCGGCAAGCGTCCCGATCGATTCAAGCCGATCCCGGCGAAGCTGCGATTCATCGATGCGCAACTTCTCCGTCACATTGACCAGAAGCAACTGCATCGCGGTCCCATTTTCAACCTCCACTTCAGATGCGACGGCCTCGACGTAACAGACAGTCTGCTCCTCTGTATTCAGACGCAGCCGCACGGTGCTCGCCTTTGGCGTCTTGCCGGCGGCAGCGGTGACGTCCCACTGCTTCCAGCTCTCGGGATGGATGAAGTCGCGAATGGATCTGCCCAGCAACGCTTCCACGGAATCCGTATCGAAGGCAACAGCGGTAGCGGGATTCGCATAGGAAATGCCGCCGTTAGTCAACAACAATAGCGGCTCCGGCAGCGCTTCCACCAGATCCTGATACCGTTGCCGCGCTGTCGTCAGCGCCACGTGATTGGATTCGAGTCGCGCCAGCGCCTGGTTCAGCGACCGGCTGAACTCCGCCAGTTCGTCATCTCCCCGGTCGTCGGGCAACCGGGCCGACAGGGACGGTTGCTCCCCGATCACCTGCACATTGTTGCTCAGGCGCCGCAACGGCTCCAACACAAAGGTCCGCAGGACAACCAACAGGAGGATGAGAAAGGCAACGCAGCAGAGCGCCAGCGCGATCAGGTAGTATTGCATGGTGAGATGCCCCTGAGCATATACGCTGCGAGGCGCAGCCACGTTGAGCAGCAGGCCCGGTTGCCCGTAGAGATCCGGCATGATCGCGTACCCTTCAATGGTCTCCTTGTCGGCAAGGAGAACATGGGTTTCACCGCTCTTTCTCACCTCCCGGACAAGCTCCGCCGTCATGTCGTCAAGTGGCTGATGTTGCAGGGGAAAGAGGGAGATTCGTGATTCCGTCTGCTGCGCCAGAGCGGCGATCTCCCGCTCATCCAGGTAGCGCCCCAGTACAAACATGCCGTTGGGCGGCCCCTCTCTCTCGCTGGTGAGAATAGGCCAGGCACTCACCCGTAACGGCGCGGAGTCCGGCAGCAGGAGGATGCCGATTCCTCCGCCGGGAGACATGGCGGAAAAGCCGGGCGACTTCAGCAAGGCAGGCAGCAGCTCCGGCGGCAGCTCCAGTTCCTCTTCTTCCTCCAGATCATAGCCGAGAAAAGTCTTCAAGCGCATGCTCTTGTCGACAAAGAGCATGTAGTTCACTTCCAGGCTGGCAGCCGTGGTCATTGGCAGATTGACGCTTTCATACCGCGGGGCTTCATCGTTCATGAAAGCGTAGGTGTCATCCCATTCGCTCCAATCCCTGCACGTAATCGTAAGATTTTCAAGCGCCACATCCAGCGTGTTGACAACCCGCGTCACATCCCGCTTGTGCAGGTCTTCCTCCACCCTGTTGAAGCCATTCAGAAGAATGTAACTGGACAAGAAATAGAGAATAAGGAGAATCGCCGCGGCAGAGCCCAACACTGTAAGTATCGACTTGCGCTGTAGCGTCATCTTGAGATCCCATCTGGTAGAGCAATAGCCCAAAATATCGCGATAAGTCACCCCATTCGCACCAATCTATTCATTGCCTGTTCAATTGCAAATGCAATGCGGCAACGCGTCTTGCGATTCTCCGTCGGCTGGGTATGTTTGTAGACGATTTGCCGATCTGTTTTCAGCCAATGTCAGATTCCAACGGAGAGATGTCATGAGCAGCGACTTCAGCTTTACACCAGCCACCTGGATCCCCTTTCGCGACATGAAGGAAGTCGAGCGCGTAAGGAATATCAAACGTGAAGATATCACCCGTCACGCCAATCCCGAGTACAAGATCCGCGTCGTGCCCGATGCGGACGTCATCTGGCTCTGGATGGCTGATCTTGTGGCCCGCTGCCAGGAGTCTGATCGCGAGGACAAGCCCGTCGTCCTGATCATGCCCAACCCATGCCACGCCTACCGTTTTGCCGCCATTATGATCAATCGAATGCGCATCAACTGCCGCAATGTCACCCTCTTCGCCATGGACGAATGGGCCGATCAGGATGGCAACATCGCCCCCGAGAGCTGGCGTGCCGGTTTCGGACACGCGCTCCTCAGCTATTTTTACCAGAACATCGATGCCGATCTGCGCATGCCGCGCAAGCAGATCAACCTCTTCACGAACGAAAATGTCGAGGACTACAGCCAGATGATCGCGGACATGGGCGGCGCCGATTGCTGCTACTCCGGCCCCGGCTGGGCTGGCCATGTGGCCTTCATCGACCCCGACGTGGAGGAGTGGAGCAAGGATCTGGAAGTATGGAAAACCCAGAAGGCGCGTGTCTGCAATCTGCATCCGTTGACGATCGCCCAGAACAGCCTGCACGGCTGCTTCGGCATGAGCGGCGATCTCTGCGCCGTCCCCCCGAAGGCTGCCACAATCGGCCCCCGCGATGTGGTCGGTGCCAAGAACCGGATGGATTTCCACTCTCTCAGCACCCAGGGCACCTTCTCGAGCTGGCAACGCATGACCAGCCGCCTCGTCGTTCATGGCCCGGTCACCCCCGCCCTCCCCACCAGCCTGATCCAGACCCTGTCGGCCGATGTTATCTTCAGTGAGACCGCTGCCGCCAACGTCGAGCCACACTGGGAAGAAGGATACTGAGGTTCGCGCAGCTATCAGAAATAGGCGGTTAGCTGAAAGAAAATACTGTGGGGAGACGCACCGTATTCGGAGCGCAGCCGGCCATCTTCCGGGCCGGCTCCCCACGGTATGTAGAGGGTGATCAATGCCGTGAGGGTTCGCGTCGCATCCCACCGCAGGCCGGGCATGGCCAGACCGGAGCCGTCGCGGCTCTGCAGCACAGTCAACGAGCCAGTCCACGTTTCGCTGAAAGGGGTCGACAGTTGGGTGCCGACGGCGTGACGACCGAGAATCTGCGTGTCGCCACGCAGATAGCGGCGACGAAAGTCCCCGTCGGTCGCCAGCCGTAACGGCGCCTCCGTCGGCTCCTTCAGGCCAAACTCCGAGTAATGGTATTCCGCCAGCAACGTCAGCCCGAGTCCAACATCAAAGGTGTAGGACGAGCCGAAGAGGGCCTTGGTGACCAGATCGTCGCTGGGCAGCCACGTGCCATCGTGCGGCGGGTCCGGCACCCGAAAGGCAGCCACTTCACCATGTACTTCCGCCCCGCCCAGCGCCCGCGACGCGACAATGCCCACAAGCTCATCCTCGGCCCGCCGCCCAACCAGCACTTCGGCATCCGTATTCCCAAGGTAACCGCGAAGGCGAGCCAGGACGGCCGACTCGTTCAGGCTTTCGCCCCCCACGGCAAGAAGCTCCCCCGAAGTCGTGGAGGTGAAGCGATACTCCGCCCGGGCGGCGTCCACGCCCCGCCGCCATTCCCGATCGACCTCCACCGGCGAGAAAGGGGCAAAGAGATCAACGGCGCTGAAGAGCACGCCCCTGCCGAGACCGATTGCCTGTCTGCCGATGGTCAGTTCCCCCCACGCTGGGCGCAGAGTGAGGTTTGCCCGGTCGATCTCGTGCCGGTAATGCCAGTCACGACCGCCGTCGATCCGCCAGTCGAAAGGCGAGAGGCGCCATGCCGGCAGAGCCTCGCCGGGGAGGAGCTGTGTCAGCGCCCCACTGCTGTCGGAAGAGCGCCAGCGCCCCCGCTGCTCGTAAGCCAGATGCCACGTGGCATACTCGCTTTGCGGGTAGCGCAAATCCAGCCGCAGCCGCGCCAGCAGCTCCACCTTGGACCGCTCCGGATAAAGCGGATCGTCGGGCAAGCGACTGCCGAAGCTCGTCACCTTCACCGTCGGATTCAACTGAAGTCCCGCCTCCGCGGCCTCGTCCGCTACGCCGTGTATCAGCATGCCGAGCATGAGAGCCAGAAGCAGATGGCGATGAACAGGGTCCATGTGCAGACTCGGTTGATGGGCCAAACGGCAAGCCTTACACCGGCAACTGCGAAAAGCAGATGCGGCTGATACACTCCTGAAAGCTTTCCTGCCCGCTGAGGATATCGATCTCGACACGCATGTAGAGCATCGGCAGGTCGCGCCGCTCGAGCATGGGAAAGCGCACCGCATCCTTCTCCGTTGTCAACACCAGCTCCGCGTCATGCTCCGAGGCGTGATTGACGAAATCGATCATCTCCTGCTGCCGATAGCGGTGATGGTCCGCATAGCGTTCCAGGTAGACCAGCTCCGCGCCAAACCCGCGAAGAAAATTCTCGAAACTTTCCGGCGCCGCAATACCGCAGATCGAAGCGACCCGCTTGCCGCGCAGATAGTCCAACTCGAACTGCTTCTTGCTGTAGACATCCTGCAGGTGCAGCGGCCGGTGCGTGCATTCGATCACCTCCGCGCGGAAGTTGTGCCGCTTGATAAAGCGCTTGAGGTGGCGAATCTGCGATCCACCGTTCGACTTGGTCAGGAAGATGTAGTCCGCCCGTCGGATGTGCTCGATCGGTTCGCGCAGCAGTCCCCGCGGCAGCAGGTGGTGATTGTGAAAGGGAAAAGTCGAGTCGACGAGCAGGATGTTCAGCCGCGGCTTGAGGTCCAGGTACTGGAAGCCGTCATCGAGGATCAGCGTATCCGCGTTGAAATTGCGAATGGCATAGCGACCGCTCTTCACACGATCCTTGTCCACCAGCACGATGACATCCTTCAGATTGCTGGCCAGCATGTAAGGCTCGTCACCGGCCATTTCCGAGTTGAGCAGCAGATGCTTGCCGTCGGAAACCACCTTCGGCGGAATCTCGTACCGATTCTTCGACCCGCTGAAGAACTCCTTCATCTTCTGCAGCAGCGGCTTGCTCTTGCTGCGGTAGCCCCGGCTGAGCACCGCCACGCGGCGTCCCTTGCGCGCCAGATGCCGGGCAAAGACCTCCACCACCGGCGTCTTGCCCGTACCCCCAACCGTTACATTGCCGATGCTGACCACCAGACACCCAAGCGTCGTCGGCCGCAGGATCAACTGCTGGTATAGAGTCAGGCGCATCAGCACCAGATAACGGTATACGCGCGACAAGCAGAACAGCAGCGCCATGACCGCCTGATCCAGGCGGGAGTGCCGCCGCTCCATCAGCAGGTCGATGATGTAGGTCTCAACTTGTTCTGCTATGTCGCGGAAGCTCATCGGCCATGGAAGTAGTCGTCAGGCTTCGTATACTCGAGCACCTCTTCCGGCGCGAACCAGAGGGCCACTTCACGCTCAGCGTCTTCAGCGTTGGCCGAAGCATGGATGAGGTTGAAGATCGGTCGGTCCTTGCCGGACTCTCTGTCCTGATGCGCCAGATCGCCGCGGATGGTTCCAGGCGCGGCCTCGGTCGGGGTCGTCGCACCGACCAACTGGCGGATCTTGGCGATCGCCCCGACTCCACCCAGCACGAAGACCACAATCGGCCCCTGGCTCATGTACGTGACGATGCCGTCGAAGAAAGGCTTGCCGCGATGCTCCGCATAGTGCGACTCGACCCGTTCTCGCGGCGCGATTTCCAGGCGCATCGCCAACAGCTTCATACCACAATCTTCGAAGCGCTGCAGGATCCGGCCCGTCAGGCCGCGCTGCACACCATCGGGCTTTACAATCAAAAGACTCTTCTCGTACATGATCAGCTATCCTTTCTGGCTGCTGAGGGATTTCAATCAGAAGGTTGGCAGGCGAAAGCGCGAGGTCAACTCACTCACCTCGCCGCGAACCTCTTCCTGCACCGACACATCGTCGACGCTGCTTACTATACGATCGATCCACCCGGCTATCTGCCGCATTTGCGGTTCCTTCATGCCGCGAGTGGTGACGGCCGGGGTTCCAAGGCGCACACCGCTCGTCACGAAGGGCTTCTCCGGATCGAAGGGGATCAGGTTCTTGTTGGCGGTGATGCCGGCATGATCGAGTGCCAGCTCCGCCAACTTACCCGTCGTGCCCTTGCTCCGCATGTCCACCAGCATCAGGTGGTTGTCCGTACCGCCAGAGACAATGCGGAAGCCATGCTCCTGCAACGCTTCGGCCAGGGCGGTCGCATTCGCCACCACCTGCCGCTGATAGGCCTTGAATTCATCCTGCAGCGCTTCCTTGAAGCAGATCGCCTTCGCCGCGATGACGTGCATCAGCGGCCCACCCTGCAGACCCGGAAAGACCTGCGAGTTGATCTTCTTTATGTACTTCTCCCGGCAGAGAACCATCCCTCCACGCGGGCCGCGCAGCGTCTTGTGCGTGGTCGTCGTCACCACGTCGGCAAAGGGAACGGGACTGGGATGGACACCCGCAGCCACCAGCCCGGCAATATGCGCCATGTCGACCATGAGATAAGCCCCGACGCTGTCGGCGATGGCGCGCAGGCGCTCGAAGTCGAAGATACGGGGGTAGGCACTGGCCCCAGCCAGCAGCATCTGCGGGTGATGCTCGAGGGCGAGCGCCGCGATCTTGTCGTAATCCAGTCGTTCCGTCTCCTTCTCGACCCCGTAGGAGACAAAGTCGAAGAGGCGGCCGCTGAAATTGAGATGCATGCCGTGCGTCAGGTGCCCGCCATGGGCCAGATCCATGGCCAGGATCTTCGCGCCCGGCTCGAGCAGCGCGAAATAGGCGGCCATGTTGGCCTGGCTGCCGGAATGCGGCTGCACATTGACGGCCTCCGCCCCGAAAAGCTCTTTGGCGCGTTCGATGGCAAGTGTCTCCACCTCGTCAACGAATTCACAGCCGCCGTAGTAGCGCTTGCCGGGATACCCCTCCGCATACTTGTCGGTGAGAGAGCTCCCCTGAGCGGCACGCACCGCGGGAGAGCAAGTATTCTCCGAAGCGATCATCTCCAGCTTCTCGTTCTGGCGATCCTGCTCCAGATCCAGCAATCGGGCAATTTCCGGATCCTCGTCCCGCACGGCGAAAATCGGGTCGTACGAGTTCTGCTCGATCTTCTCCAGGCGGCGTGTGTGACGCCCTTCACCCGAATAGGGCGTGCTCAACCATGCATCGACAATAGCGCATACCTGCTCCAGCGCCATGCCGTCCCCCCCAGTCACCAGCACATTCGAGCAGTTGTGGTCACGGCTGACCCGAGCCATCTTTTCGTTCAGCACAAGGGCTGCCCGCACATGGTGAAAACGATTGGCATTGATACTCATGCCAATGCCGGCGCGGCAGATCAGAATGCCGCAATCGGCCTCACCCGCGGCAATTTGCCGCCCGACAATCCCCGCAAAGTCCGGATAGTCGTCCGCCGGATTCAGCTGACAGGGGCCTACGTCGTCGACGGTGACGCCTTTGGCGCGGAGGTGATCGATCAGGTGCGCCTTGACCTCGAATCCGCCGTGGTCGGAGCCGATCACAAGGGTGAAAGCGGGAGTATCGAGAAAGTCCTCAAGAGGTCTCATGGTGAATCGTGTCCTTTGCCAAGGTAATGGGAATGGAGATGTGAAAGCAAAGCAGTCAAAGCCGGTTTCATGTTCTGAAGGCAGGTGGCGAAGTCAGCTTCCGTACCGCCCAATGGATCGGGAACATCGTCCTCTTCGCCAACGAAGTCGAGCAGGTTGACCAGACGATCTTCAGCTTCCGGCCAGAGCCAGGCAATATACTCGCGTTGCGACTGGGCCATGACCACGATGAGCGTCGCTTCCTCGACCAGGCGATCATTGATCTGGCGGCCACGGAACGCCGCGATATCGATCCCCTCCGCCGCCAGCACCGCGACAACAGACGCGTTAGCGGGGGAACCGTGCATCGCACCCGTGCCTGCCGAGCCCACCGCAACCACCTCCTCGCTCACACCTGCCTGCCTGCACAGGTGCTGGAACCAGGCCTCTGCCATCGGACTGCGGCAATGATTGCCGCTGCACACGAATAGGACGTTTACCATGACGAGCTGCCTTGTTCCGGGGGCGATTGCGGAAAACCGCTAATATGCCACTCTTTTCGCCACTCTCAACCTCTCGAATGCGCAGACTTGCCACTCCGGTGCCACATGGATGGCTGGATCAGTTGCCGAAGACGGTTGAAAGGCGGTCATCGAGCGTGCGAATGCGCACGGTGGCTTGCCAGCGCCCATCATGCCAGGCGCTCTCGCCCGCCTGATTGACCCGCATGAGCATCGTGTGGCGGCCGGCACCCAGGCTGATTTTCGGCCGTGCCGCCGAGCGTGTCACCGGCGCACGCTGCTCATGCCGATGCAACAGCTTGCCGTCGATCCAGAGAAGCATCTGGTCGTCGGACTGAATCTTGAAGAGGTAGTGCCCTGCAGTGGGCACCTCGATGCTGGTGCGGGCATAGATGGTCTTCCACTGCGAGGCATGGAGGCTGTTGCCCGTGGTCTGCAGGCCGAAGTCGAGAACGCCGAAGACGTCGAACTTGTCACAGGCAAGCGGCGTCCATTCCACCGCGTCAGCCGCGATGCCGGGATCGAGTGGCCCTTTGGCGTTCACCTCCAGGAAATCAAAGACCGGCGAGACCTCCCAGGCGAAGGGGCGCATCAAGGGGACATGACACTCTGCGACCACCTCGCCGCCCAGCTTTGCCACCGCCCGCAGCAGGTACTCCCGCCGCGGTAACCCCTCCAGCTCCAGCCCCTCCAGCCCCAGGGGCAAAAAGGCGATTTCCGGCAGGCTCTCCAAGGGTAGTTCGTAGTGACGCAGACGCCCATCCTCGCGTCCCGTTGGCGCTTCATCCAGGTAGATGTCCACCATCAGCAGCCCCTCAGCGGGAAGCACTCGGCGCAGAACCAGATTGCCTCGAGGCGGGCAGGCGGGCTCCAGAACCACCGATTCGAGGTCAAAGGTGAGGTCGACAGGGGTCTCGGCGGCAGCCGCAAAGGCCGTACCGCGGTTCGGATACAGGTTCGGCTCGTAGGCCGTATCACCTTCCAGCGGCATCGGCGACAGGGCCAGCTGGTCGAGTCGAATACCGTCCTCGTGAATGAAGATGTGAATCTTATGATCACCCGCCTCCAGGTAGTGCGGGCGGTCGCCGGCCGCGGTCCACACCCAGCGAAAGGGAGTCGTATTGGCCATGCTGGCCCCCGCATAATCCCCCGAACTCGCGGTGCTGGGATCGGTCGTGTTGACACCCGCGATGACGATGTTCGAACAGTGGGAACCGGTGGTCCACATGCGACCGTACAGATAATAGCGGCCGGCCGTCGGAATCCGAATATGGTAGGAGAGCGACGAGTACTCGGCACTCTCTTCGATGTTGTAGAAATCGTAAACACCCGAATGAATCTGGCCCGGACCGTTGCCGATTCCTTCCTTGCAATGAATGTAAGCGCCCCGGGAGCTGGCCGGGTCGGCACGCACTTCCCAGCCATACGTCATTTCCGAATACCATTCGCCTTCGAAAACAAAGGCGCCGTCGGGAGGCTGCGTCAAAGAGGGGCCCACCGGCACCAGCAGTTGATCCACGGTCTCTTCGAGCAGAAAGACGTCCTGAAGATCGGGCGCGGCAGGCAGTGCCCGCTCCAGCCTGATTTCGCGTTGCCAGATACCCCGCACCGTCAGCGCTTCGGCCCGTATCAAGCGGCGGGCGGAACGCTCGTAGACGTAAGTATCCTCCCTGCCGCCCACAAGGTGATCCTGGCGCAGGTAAAGGGGTACCAGCGCGCTCAGTTCCTCGGGCAGGTAGCCATGCTCATACTCGAAACGCAGCAGTGCATCCTGCACAGTCAGCAGATCGCCCTTAACGCGCTCGACTACCGCCCGATCCGGCCGCGTGAGCAGCCTGTCGCCCGCCCACACGGCGGCCACGAGCGCTACCGGCGTTAGCAGTACGACAATCCATTTCAAGAACCCCATGAGTCATCCCGGTCTGATCATTTGCTTTCTTGTAGAGGCTTGACCTGTCGCGGGGCGCCACTGTAGCCCCGCCCCCCGGAAAAAGCAAAACCCCGAGTGGCACACGCCACACGGGGTCTTGTCGATCATCTGCCGACTGACGGCAAAAAACAATCTAACGCTTGGAGAACTGGAAGCGCTTGCGGGCACCGGGCTGACCGGGCTTCTTGCGTTCCTTGACCCGCGAGTCGCGTGTCATCATGCCGCTCTCTTTCAAGACGCCGCGATAGGCCGAATCGCTTTTCACCAGAGCCCGTGCCAGTCCATGACGGACGGCACCGGCCTGTCCCATCAATCCGCCGCCTTTGACGGTGACGACGATGTCGTAGCGATCGAGCGTGCCGGTGACCTGCAGCGGCTGCTGAATGTAGCCGCGCGTGGTTTCGACTGAAAAATGATCTTCGAAGGGCTTGCCGTTGATGACAACTTTACCGTTGCCGGTGGCAATGCGAACCTGGGCGCTGGCGCATTTGCGTCGACCCGTCGCCCAGATGTAATCCAAACCTGCCATGAGGTTACCTCGTGCTTCTGTTTAGCTCTATCAGATCTCGAGCGGTTCGGGATTCTGGGCGGTATGACGGTGCTCGGGACCGGCATAGACTTTGAGCTTGCGGAACTGGGCGCGGCCCAGTTTACCGTGCGGCATCATGCCCCAGACGGCCTTCTCGATGAGCTGTTCGGGATGACGTTCACGCAGCTGCGCGGCGGTGCATTCCTTCTGTCCGCCCATCCAGCCTGAATAGCTCAAGTACTTCTTGTCTTCGTTCTTGCGCCCGGTCATCTGCACTTTGTCTGCATTGATGACGACGATGAAATCGCCTGTATCGAGGTGGGGCGTGTATGTCGGCTTATGGCGGCCGCGGAGGACTTCGGCAATCCGCACCGCGAGGCGGCCGAGGATCAGGCCTTCGGCATCAACGATGTACCAGCGGCGCTGAATTTCGTCGACCTTCGGCAAGTAGGTTTTCATAAGTTGACCGTTTTTTAGCTAAGCGTTTTGCAATGCCGTCTGCCGGGTGGCATTCGTAAGATGATCAGAATCCGGCGAAACGCATACATTATAACGTGTGCGAGTGATTGCAACGACTCTACATGAAGATTTTTTTGGATGGACTTGAATCATATGCTGCTGTGGACGGTGCTGGGAAGCTCCGGCATCGGGATCTTCGGGGTGTTGCGGGGGGGGAGCGGGGAGCGCCGCGGCTGGCTGGTCGCCTTTGGGCTGGTCATTGGCGCGACCCTGGGGATGATGCTCTCCGTTCCGGAGCAGGCAGGCTATCTCGGGGCGCTGCTCTGGGTCCTCATGATTCTTGTGCCCCTCTTTGGCTATCGGGCGGTTCAGCGCCTGCTGACGGAACAGCAGTATGGGGCGGCGGCCACCATGACCGCCCTGCTTCAGGTCGTTCATCCTTCCCGCCACTGGTACAGCCAGGCTCGGCTCTGGAAAGCTCTCGCCGCCGTGCAGCGTGGTGATATCGATGCCGGTATGGCCCGTCTGAATCAGCTTGCGAACGAGGATACCCTCATCGGGCATGAGGCAATCTGCCATCGTCTTCGCCTGGAGCATCGCTGGCGCGACCTCCTGGAATGGCTGGAGCGCCACTACGCTCTCCAGGAACTGGTGACCCGGCCAGCCTTTACCGTATTGTACATGCGCGCGCTCGGGGAACTGGGAGAGCTGTCGCGCCTGGTCGAGACCTATCGCTACCTGAGCACCTTCATCGTCGGCAGCGGCATCCGGCAGTTCCGGCAGCAGGTGCAGCTTTTCGTCACGGCCTTTTGTGGCCGGGCGGATCTGGTGCCGCGCTTGTTTACGGGCCAACTGGCGGGCAATCCACCGGAATTGCAGCGTTACTGGCTCGCCGTCGCCTTTCTGGCCGCCGGGGCAAGCCACACGGGGAGGCGAATGCTGATGGACCTGCGCGAGGAGGCCACACCGCTTGTTCGCGCCTCTATTGATTATCGACTTGCGCGCCCCATCAACTTGCCGGGCGACCACCTCAACGTCTATGACTGGCAGTTGCTGCGAGACATCGAGCGCGATATCGAGGAGATCGAAGAGGAATCGCTGCAGGACGGCGCCGTGCCACACACCTCCGGCGTGATCGAGATCCTGGTCGCGCTCAATGTGGTGGTTTTCATCGGGGAGATCCTCAATGGCGGCAGCACCAACGAACTGACCCTGCTTCGCATGGGGGCGCTGGTGTCGGGGCTGGTAATCGAGCAGGGGCAGTGGTGGCGGGTCATCGCCGCGATGTTTCTGCACTGGGGCCTTCTGCACGTCGTCGTCAACATGCTGGGCCTCTATATTTTTGGACCCTATGTGGCGGCAGTTCTAGGACGCCTGCGCTTTCTGGTGGTCTACTTTGGCGCGGGCATCGGCTCGATGCTCCTCATCGTCCTCGTCAATCATCTGAGTGGGGTGCAGGAAATGGTGGTTGGCGCTTCGGGCTGCATCATGGGGCTGGTCGGCGCAACCGGAGCGATCTTCTGGCGGTTGTGGCGTCGGCAAGGGAGCCAGTACGCTCGCGAACGGCTCGTGCTGGTGGCCATGATCATCGGCTTCCAGACCATCTTCGACCTCTCCACCCCCCAGGTCAGCTTCCTGGCGCATTTCTCCGGGGCCATTATCGGGCTGCTTCTCACCTCCATGCTGCCGCACAAACATCCGGTGGCGGGCTGATCGTCAGCCGGCGAGCAGCCAGATCAGCAATCCCAGCAGGGGGACCAAGGCGCCGGCCAGATCCCAGCGCTCATAGCGAACACCCTTTCCAAAAGGCAGCGTGTGCCAGGTATCGGCGATCTGTTCCAGGCCGGATCGCATGGAATCGTTGAGCCGCCCCGCAGGCCGCGCCACCAGGAATCGCCATGCCTCCAGCAGCAGATCGGCCAACTGGCAGGCCACAACCAGCAGGTCTCCCGCGGGCAACCGCCACCGGCGCAGATGGACCGAATAGCAGGTACTGACCATCCAGGCCGCGATAAGGCCACCCCCCGCCACGATCGGCCACATCGCCTTCACCATGTATTCCGGCGCCAACCACTTGACGGCATAGGCAAGTCTGCCGCCCCAGCCAAGGGCGATCCATGGCAGGACGAGCACGACCGCCGTCAGCAGCGCCCAGGGCAACCATATCGCCGGCCGAGGCGCATGATGGCCGTGACCGTCCTTCGGCCAGACGCTGCAGAGAAAGCGACTGATCAGCAAGGTGGTCGTGATGCCTGTCAGCGGCAAGACAAATTCCAGCACGTCAAAGCCGGGTGGCATGGCTTCGGCAATGGAGCTCTTGAGGATGAGCTTGGCGGCAGCGCCACTGGTAAAGGGCAAGCCGGCCAGCGCCAGCCCAAGGACGGCAAGTGTCCCACCCACCAGGCGTCGCTGCCAGCGGGCGCGCCATTCGCAGTCAGCCACCCCTACCCCGAGGAAGAGGGCTCCCTTGGCCATGGCATGATGGACCGCCACCAGCAGGATCGCCGGCAGCAGCGCCGGCCACGCGGTCGGTGTACTCAAGCCTGCACCCAGCAGCACGAAGACAAGCCCCATCTGGCTGACGCTCGAATAGGCCAGGATCGTCTTCGGATGCGTGTGCGGAATGCCGTAGAGCGCAGCTCCCATGGCCGTCCCCACGCCCAGCCACATCAGGGGCTCGCCCATGGGCAGCGCCACGTCGCCGAAGGGCAGCACACGCAACATGCCGATCAGACCTCCCTTGATCATGGCTCCGCTCAGGACGGCGCTCGCGGGCGTCGGCGCCGCCGGATGCGCCAGGGGAAGCCAGACATGCAGCGGCACCAGGCCCAGCTTCACCCCGAAACCCAGTAGCAGCAGCCATGCTGCGAGAATGCCTGCCGGGCTGCCCGCCAGACCGGCGCGAATCGCCGGAAAGCTGACCGATTCGGTCAGGCTTATGGCCACAAGGGCGCCGGAAACCAGCAGCAGTTCACCTATCACCACCAGAACCAGATAGATCCGGCCCGCCCGCCAGTCTTCCGACCGCTCCTGATGGATCACCAGGCCATAGGAGGCGAAGCTCATCAGTGCGAAAAAGCTCAGGAAACCGGCGATGTCATGGGCCAGGATCAACCCGACATTGCCGCTCATGGCCAGCAGATAGGAGAGAAAAAAGCGCCGCCGCCTGGGATCGTCGGCCATGTAGCCGCCCGCGAAAATGCCGCTCATCAGCCAGAGCATCCCGGTCAGCGCCAGAAAGATGCGGCCGGTGTGATCCACGCCCCAACTGCTTCCCAGCAGCAGCCAGTCAATCGTGTAAATCGGCGTTTCACCGCCGATCGCCAGCACCAGTGCCGGCAACGCCGCCCACGGCGCAAGCCGCATGACCATGCCACTCGTCCGGCGAGGCCAGTAGAGCCCAATGGCCAGCAGCAACGGCACAAATACGGCCATTCCAACAAGCAGTACGGTCATGGCTGGTACTCCCTGGTAACGATGATCGTAACCCACCGCAATGGACTCAGCGGAAAGTTGGCCCCGATTCCCGCCCACAGGGAGAGGAGCGCGGTGATGAGCACCGGCGCCAGCAACGTCATCCGGATTTCCCAGCGCGGATGGGGCACATCGTGGGGCCAGGACCCGGCGGGCTCCAGAAACCATGCCCGATACAGAATCGGCAGAAAATAGCCTGCATTTAGCGCCGAGCTGGCCAGCAGCACCCACACCACCCACCATTGCCCGGCCTGGATTGCACCCATGCCCAGATACCACTTGCTCACGAAGCCTGCAACCGGCGGCACGCCGATCATGCCGAATGCCCCAACCGTGAAGGCCAGCGTCGTCAAGGGCATCCGTCGGCCGATGCCGTTCATCTCACTGATCTTGTGAACGCCCGTTCCTTCCGCGAAATTGCCGGCGCAGAAAAAGAGCGTGATCTTCATCAACCCCTGATGCACCAGGTGGACAATGCCGCCGGCAGTCGCCAGCGGGCCGAAAATCGCCGCCCCCAGAACAATATAGGAGACCTGGCTGACTGTCGAGAAAGCCAGCCGTCGCTTCAGGTCGTCCTGATAGAGCGCTCGCGCCGATCCATAGAGTATGGTAAAGGCCGCGACAGCGGCCAGCAGCGGCAGCACGCCCAGCGTTGACGCGTACTCGACGCCGTAAACATCGTAGATCACCCGGATGATGCCAAACGCTCCAGCCTTCACTACCGCGACCGCGTGCAGGAGCGCGCTCACCGGTGCTGGCGCCACCATCGCGGATGGCAGCCAGCCATGCAACGGCACCAGCGCCGCCTTGACGCCAAGTCCCCCGATCATCAACCAGAAGATGACGATAAGCTGCGGCCGGTGGAGAGCGTCGAAGATCCTGACAAAGCCGCCCTGCGTGAATTCGATCGGCCCGGCCAGGGAACGCAACCAAACGACGGCCACCAGAAGCACCGCTCCCCCCGTAACCGTGTAGCACAGGTATTTTCGCCCGGCTTTGATGGCTGCCATGTTGCCGCGATGCACAACCAGCGGATAGGTGCTCAAGGTCAGCATTTCGTAGAAGATCAGGAAAGTCAGCAGGTCGCCGGAAAGCGCGATGCCGGTAGTGGCACTGACGCAGATGCTGAAAAAGCCGAAGAAGCGGCTGCTGTTCGGGGACTTCTCCAGATAGCCGATGGCATAGATCGTCGTCACCAGCCAGAGCACCGCGCTCAGAGAAACGAAGAGCAGCGCCAGCGCATCGGCGCGAAGCACCAGATCCAGGTCCCGGAAAAGGGGCAGCCGGATGCGATGCTCGCGCGCGTTTGCCACCGACCAGAGCAAGACACCCACCAGCACGATCTTGACTCCCGCGCCCACCAGATTCAGAACCGTCCGCGCGACTCGACTCTCCTCACGCAGGAAGAAGATGAAGATGCCGGGCAGAAAGCTGCTGGCAACGACCAGTAACGGCAGCCAATGAAGGAATGTTGTCATCGCGCTATCTCCCACAGGGTAATAGTCACCGGCCGCACCCGATCGATCAGATCCAGCGTCTGATCGGCGAAGATACCGAGGAGGAGGGCGAGGCAGGCAAGCGCGAGAGCGCTGTACTCCATCAGGCGGGGCACCGGCTTGGTGCGAAGATCAGCCTTTGGCCGCAGCATTGCCCGATTCCCGAAGCGGAAGAGGTAGGCGGCCGATAGCAGTCCCCCCACGACCAATACGACCATCCACCACCACTGGCCGCTCGTCAGCGCCGCATTCAGCAGAAGCCACTTGGCCACGAAACCGCCGCTGGGCGGCAGCCCCATGATGCTCACGCCCCCCAGCGCAAACGCGAAGAAGGTCATCGGCAGGCGCTGACCGATGCCCGCGAGATCGCGAATGCGGTCGTGCCCCACGCTATAGAGAATGGTGCCCGCCGCGAGAAACATCGCCGCCTTGGCACAAGCATGGGCGACAATGAAATAGACGCCCCCCTCCCATGCCAGTCGCGACGCCGGGGGACCGACCGTCAAGGCAAAAGCCAGCATGATATAGCCCAATTGCGCGACGGTGGAGTAGGCCACCAGCAACTTGAGCCGCGCCTGCCGAAGTGCCATCAGCGACCCCCACAGAATCGCCGCCGTGCCCAGAACCGCCAGAACCGTTCCCAACTCCACGGTGGTGACGCCGGCAAAGGCCCAGAACCAGAGCCGCAGCATGATGTAGATGCCCGCCTTCACCACCAGCGCCGAAAGGGCCGCGCTCACCGGCGCTGGTGCATTGGCATGCGCCGGCGGCAGCCAGACGTGCAGCGGCCAGATCGCCGACTTTACCAGCAGGCCTCCCATGAGCAACGCCAGGGCTATCCGCGTTACGGGATCACTCCCCGTGATGTCGCTGAGCAAGAGCCAGTCGACAGTGCCATGCCTGCTGTAGGTGAGAGCCACCCCCAGGAGGTAGATCAGCGAGGCCGCCAGAGCAATGAGCAGGTAACGAATCGCCGCCACCAGAGCTTCCCGCGAGCCTCCGAGCGCCGCCAGCGCCACGGCCCCCAACCCGATCAGCTCCAGAGCCACGTACATGTTGAAGATATCTCCCGACAGGAACAAGGCATTGAGCGACCCCCAGAGGAAAAGCCACAGCGGCCAGAAGAACTCCTGCGCGCGCCGCGGCGTATGCCGCAGATAGGCCACCGCATAGATGCTGATGATCAAGCCGACGACGCCGGTCATCCCGATCATGACCGCACTGAGGCCGTCCGCGTGCAGGTCGATCCCCAAGGGTGCGCCCCAACTGCCCACGGCATGGCGATATGGCCCCACTATGGCTACGCGGATGACGAGCAAGGCGGAAAGACAGGCCAGCGCCACCACCGTGATCAGCCCCAGTCCGGGGTTCAGGCGCGGCAGCGCATAAACCATGCAGGCTCCGGCCAACGGCAGGATCACCAGGCCGGCGAGGATCCAGACATCAATGGCTGTCGTCATCGCTCTCCTCATCCTCCGACATCAACTCCGGTGGCGGCGGCGTGGGCATTACCCAGTCCAATCGTCCGCTCTCCCGGTGCAGCCGGCGCACCAGCGCCAGCGCCAGCGCGGTGGCGCTTACCGAGACGACCAACCCCGTCAGCACCATGGCTTGGGGAACACTGTCCGGTGTCTCACCCCGCCCCGCCAGGCTGACCAGAATGAGAAAGACGCCACTGCCCATCAGATTGAGCCCCAGTATCTTCCGGATCAGGTTGTGTCTCGCCAGCTGGGCATAGAAGCCAATCGCGACAATGCCCGCGCCGGCGATGGCAAAGAGCTGTGCAGTGGTCATCGATCCCCCTCGTCTTGATCACGTTCCATGCCCCGCCCAAGCGGGTGCCCTGCAAAAAGCAGGGTCAGGATCAAGGCGATCGAGAGAGCGCTCACCCCTTCGACGGCCAGGATCCAGTACTTGGCGCTGCTTTGAGGATAGCCGAGCAGGTGGTCCGTCAACGGGATACAGGCAAGCGCCGCCAGCGCAAAGACCAGAAAACCCGCGATGACGGCGAGACGCTCGATCATCCAGTGCCAGAGGCGCGGGGGGCGCAACCCGGCCAGCAGGAGGATCACCGCGCCGGCGGCCAGTATCGCTCCTGCCTGGAAAGCCCCACCCGGCTCGGTGCCGCCAATCCACAACATATAGGCCGCCACAATGATAAGCGGTGGAGTCAGCACCCGCACCACACTGTCAAGGACGATATCTCGATCGACTTCGGGCAAGGTCTCGCCGGTGCCGCGTAAGGCCTGGGAACCGATGAGTGCCAGCACCAGAACCCCCACTTCAAGCATCGTATCGTAGCCGCGGAAGTTCAGCAGGACCGCGGTCACCGGATTGCTGACCCCGGAAACGCCCAGATTCCGACGCACGGTCTCGCCCAAACCCACTTCCACCTGGGGCAATGCGAGGATCGCCCAGACCAGCCCGAGCCCCAGGAAGGCGGCGCCGATGCCAGCCAGGAATCTGGCTGAACGGTCGAGATTGGTTGCCGCGGGTTCATTCATTGGAGAGCTCCTTGTCGCGCTGGCGAATAGCTCCCAGCGTAGAAAGAAAAAGGGCCCCGGTAATCCCCGCACCAATGGCTGCCTCGGCAAGCGCCAGGTCCGGCGCCTGCAGGCGAGCCCAGCAGATCGCCATCAGAAGGCCGAAGACGATAAAAAGGACGATCGATCGAAACAGCTCGCGTGCCGACACCACCTGCCAGCACAACCACAACAGCCCACCAACCAGCAGCAGGTCGAATAGCCTGACGATAATGCTCATGGGCGCCTCCATGGCTGCAATCCGGCCCGCAACGCACTTCTCGCGACAAGTTGACTGGTTACCGCGCTGGCCAGCATCACCAGAACCCAGGCGAAGACGTACTTGAGCGCCTGCCGCCAATTGTCAACCTGCAGCAGCAGCCCGAGCATCAGCAGGCCCAACCCGACATTGTCGGCTTTGCTCATGGCGTGGAGCCTCGTGAAGAGGTCGGGAAAGCGCAGCAGGCCGACGGTGCCTGCCATATAGAAGAGGAGTCCGGCCGCGATGAGGCATCCGGAAACGATGTCGATCAGAAGATTCATTCGGCCTCCTCCCTGCCGGCGGAGAGCCAGCCGCGCCGCACAAATGCCAGTGCCGCCACGGATGCGAGCAGCGCCAGAACCAAGGCGACATCCACGGCGGCGTGCAACCGCAACGCCTGGCCCAGGACCAGCAGCAGTCCCATTCCGGTCGTACTCATCAACTGGGCTCCCAGCATCCGATCGGCAGCGGTCGGCCCCCGCACCACGCGCAGCAACGATACCAGCAGCATCAACAACAACAAGACTGCCGCAATGCCCATGACTTCACGCATGATCTCCATCCTTCGCCCCGAATACGCGGGCGACCCGCCCTTCGAGGCGCTGCAGTTCCTGCTCGTTCGGCAGTGCTTCGTCAATGACATGTACACTGAGCTCCGCGCCGCGCAGATCCGCCGTCAGTGTTCCGGGAAGCAGGCAGATGCAGCTGCAGAAGAAAACCAGGGGCGCACCTTCAGGCAACCGCGACCGATAGACGATGAGCCCAGGATTGAGCCGGGGGCTGACCGCCATCGCGCGCCGGGCCACATCGATGCTGGCCAGCAGCGACGCCTTGAGGAACCAGGGGGCGAAGCGCAGCAGCCCCACCAGGCTGAAAGTCTTGACGTTGGGCGGTTCGAGCAGCACCGCGCTCCAGGAGGCGGCCACAATAGCCGGCAGGCCGATGACCCATGACAACGGTTCGCCGCCTGTAAGCAGGAGCCACAACAACACAAGACCTATCAGCCACGGCACCAGCCGCGCCACGGTGACTTGTCCGCCTGCCATACCTCCCGAACCCGCCATGCCACACCTTCCTTACAAGAATTCGCGTTCGCGTCTACTTTATCCATGTTTTGAACTTAATGAAAGAGACATGAGCACGATAAATACGACAAACTCAGCACTTCGGTAACGCGGCTCCGGCTCTCCTTTTATCCGCGGCAACATCATGGTCCGGCTTGATTTGGGTGACTTTTCGTGCAGTATACTCATCATGTCATCACCTTGGGCCGCCAATCTGCTTGCCACCCTCAGCAGCACCGTCTACCCGCCGATATGCGCGATCTGCCTGCGACAGCAGAGCGGCACGTACGGCTGGTGCCGGGATTGTGCCGCCCAACTGCCGATGGTACATGGCGCCACCTGCCGCGGTTGCGGCATCGAACTCGACGGGGTGCTGAAGCTCTGCCTCGATTGTATCAGTCAGGAGCGGCCCTGGCAGGACGCGGTGACCGTGCTGTCCTATGGCGGTATGGCTCGCGATATCATCCACCGCTTCAAGTATCAGGGCGATACGGCCCTGGCGCGAGGGTTGGGGGAGGTCGCGGCCTCGGCGTGGAGCGAACGGCGCCACGATACGGAAAGCCCCTGCGCTATCATCCCCGTTCCGCTCCACTGGCTGCGCTACATGCAACGCGGCTACAATCAGGCCGAAATGCTTGGTCGGGAGCTTTCCCGACACACTGGCATCCCCTGCTGGAATGCCCTCATTCGCCATCGCTACACCCGCTCCCAGGCACGATTGAATCTCAAGCAGAGACTGCGGAACCTCAATACGGCTTTCACTGTGAACCCCAGCTTTGATTTTGTCGGCAAGCGTGTATTGTTGTGTGACGACGTGATGACCACCGGAGCAACCTTGAGAGCGTGCGCCGACCGGGTAATCGGAGCCGGCGCAAGCACTGTGGAGGTGCTAACCATTGCAAGAGGATGAACAATCGCCTATGTCCCCCTTCTTCAAAAAGCCGAAGTACTCGACGATTCGGGGTATCACCAGCAAGACCAAAAAGAACATCCCCGAAGGTCTGTGGCAGAAATGCAAGAGCTGCGGGGAAGTGGTCCACCAGAATCAGTTGAAGGAAAACCAGCAGGTCTGCCCAAACTGCAGTTTCCACAATCCGCTCACCTGCCAGGAACGACTCGACCTGATCGCCGATGAGGGCTCGTTCGTCGAGTGCGATGCCAATATTCAGCCGGTTGACGCGCTCAAGTTCTTTGCCACCTACAGCTATGGCGAGAAACTTCTCGAGTACCAGCAAAAGACCAAGCTGCAGGAAGCCGTGCTCACGGGCACCGCGACGATTCACGGCCAAGCGGCCGGGTTCGCCATCATGGATTTCCGCTTCCTCGGCGCCAGCATGGGCTCCGTAGTCGGTGAGAAGATCACCCGCATCGTCGAGCAGGCCACCGCCAAGCGCCTGCCCATGATCATCGTATCCACCAGTGGCGGCGCGCGCATGCACGAAGGCACCCTGAGTCTCATGCAGATGGCCAAGACCAGTGCCGCGCTTGCTCGCCACGACCGCGCCGGGCTCTTCTTCATCTCTGTCCTGACCCATCCGACAACCGGCGGCGTTACCGCCAGCTTCGCCTCGCTCGGCGATGTCATCGTAGCTGAGCCGGGCGCCCTGATCGGCTTTGCCGGCCCACGCGTCATCAAGCAAACGACGCAGGCCATTCTGCCGGATGGCTTCCAGACGGCGGAGTTCCTTCTGGAGAAAGGATTCATCGATCGCATTATCGAGCGTGCCGCCATGCGGGATGAACTGGGCCTGCTCCTTGATTATTTTGCCAAAGCCGGTTGACTTTCAAAGTCCCCACCTCCACTGTACCTATGCCATTGTTATCGGTTTGTGGGACCTATGCGATAGTCCCGCGTGAATCGAGTCAGGTGTGGAAGCAAGCAGCTCTAAGCGAAGGGGCTATGCGCCGTAGGAACACCTGCAGGCCGGTAACAGTGGCATTTTTGTCCTCTCGTTGTCCCATGTTCACTATCGTCGGCGTTCCCCAGCCATGGCTTACCAGGTATTAGCGCGTAAATGGCGGCCCCAGCGTTTCAGCGACGTGCTGGGCCAACAGCATATCACCCGTACGCTGCAGAATGCCATCATGCGGCAGCGCGTCGGTCACGCCTACCTCTTTGTCGGCCCCCGCGGCATTGGCAAGACCACCTCCGCCCGCATCTTCGCCAAGGCGCTCAACTGCCTGTCGCCGGTCATGGATGCGGAGGGACGCATCGAGCCCTGCTGTTCCTGCCTCTCCTGCACCGAGATCGCGGCGGGCAACTGCCTGGACGTCATCGAGATTGACGGCGCCTCCAACAACGGCGTGGAAAACATCCGCGAGTTGCGCGAGACCGTTCAGTACGCGCCAACCCATGGCCGCTCGCACAAAGTCTACATTATCGACGAAGTGCACATGCTCACCGCCGGCGCTTGGAACGCCCTCCTCAAGACGCTGGAAGAGCCGCCACCGCACGTCAAATTCCTCTTTGCCACCACGGAAGCGCACAAGGTCCTGCCGACGATTCTTTCACGCTGCCAACGCTTCGACCTCAAGCGTATCCCCGTGCCGATCATCGTCCAGCGGCTGCGCCAGATTGCGAATGAAGAAGGGGTGCAGGTAACGGATGATGCGTTGACGATCATCGCCCGGGCGGCGGATGGCGGCATGCGTGACGCCCAGTCAAGTTTCGATCAGATGATCGCCTTCCGCGGCGGTGAGGATGAAGACTCTCCGATCGCCGAGGCCGACGTCGTGGAAGTTTTCGGCCTGACCTCCGCCGGCGAACTCAATCGTCTGGCCGCGGCACTTCTGCGCAACGATCCCAGCGAGGTGATCACGGCACTGCACCATCTTGCCGACAAGGGGCGGAATCTCGAGCGCTTCTATACCGACATGCTCGGCTACCTGCGCAACCTCATGGTCTTCCATGCGGTCAGTCAGCCCCGGGAGATTCTCGATGTCGGCGATTCCGAATTTGACGAGCTGCGGCGCTTGGCCGGTCATGCCGACGCGACGACGGTCCAGCGCCTGGTCGAGGGGCTGCTCACCAACGATGGCAGCCTCCGCTACACGCTCAACAAGCGGGTCTACCTCGAGACGACCTTTCTGCGCGTCATGCGCGAGGCTCACGCGCTGAGAGTAGACGACCTGATAAAGCAGCTCAAGCAATTGCGCGAGGGCGGAAATCTGGATGATCTGGCGAAACTGCAGGCCGTTCAATCGCGTACGCTCATGCCCCCGCCTGCGTCGCCCATGCCCCCGGAGCCGCGGGCTGAGGAACCACCGGCGCCGCCACCGCCACCAGCGCCTGACGCCCCACCGGTTGCGTCGGAGTCGGAGCCAGAGTCGGAGCCGCCCCCCCAACCGGTTGTGCCCAAGCCGGAGCAGGATAGCGCGCCTCCACCCCCGCCGGAACCCGAACCGGAAGAGCCGCCCCCGCCCCCGCCAGCCGCGGTTGAGCCGGAACCAGAGCAGGAACCGGAACCGGAGCAGGAGCCTTACGATACTCCGCCCCTCTTCCCCGGCCTGAACATTGCGGAGGAGAGCGACCATGTGGATGAGCTGGACAGTCAAGAAGCGGCGCCCCCCATTTCTCCGGAGATCGGTATTCGCCCCGCCTCCAGCCTGGTCCTTTCCAAGCAGAATCGCGAACATGCCGTCGCCCTCTGGAATGACATTGTTCAGCAGGCCCATCGCCAGAAACTGCCTGCCGCCGACACTCTCGAAGGCATCGTTCCGCTTGGTATTTCACATACCGAACTGATCGCCGGCACGCCAAGCAGCATGCCTGACGGTGACAAGGAAAATATTTACGCGCCGCGGACACAGACCTTTCTCAACGAGTGTCTAAAGCAACTGACGCCCAGGCAATCCCTGCGGCTTGCCCTGCGTCCGGTGTTGATCGACTTCGATCCGCACGACAGGGAGAAGCGTCGCCAGCTTGCCGCCTCCACGGAGGTCTGGAAACGGTTGGAGAGCCATCCATTTGTGCGTGAAGTGCTCAGCCTCTTCGAAGGACAACTGGTCGACGTGAGAGGCTGAGGCCCGGCTGCAACGTAGAAAGATAGAAGGAGAATTCCATGTCCAATATACAGAAGATGCTCAAGCAAGCGCAGAAGATGCAGAAGGAAATGGAGAAGACCCAGAATCAACTGGCGGACACCCAGTTCACCTTCTCCAGCAATGGTGTGACAGCGGTCGCCAAGGGCGACTTCACCATCGTCTCGCTTACCCTCAATCCCGAGCTGCTCGAGTCGCCGGACAAGGATATGCTTGAAGACCTCGTCATCGTCGCCGTCAATGGTGCACTGGTGAAGGCTCGCGAAGAGATGGAGACGCGTCTTTCCGGGATCACCGGCGGGATGAATCTGCCAGGCATCATGTAATTCCGGCTGAGGACGCGGCGCCGGGAGAAGGCGACGGGTGCCTCAGCCACACCCCTTGCAGAAAGTCACGCCATGCCCGACTTCAGCGGCAAGCTTGTCGCCTTCCTTCAGAATGGAGATCTTGTCCTCGCGTTGGTGACATCGCAATCCGGCAGTAAACTGCAGGTGACCGATGCCAACGGCCGGCAGCACCGCGTCCACGACAAGCACCTGCTCACTATCTTCGACAAGACGCCAGCGGACCTTGGCTCCCTCTCTGGTGTCGTCGCCGATCTCAATCATCGCATCCGCGAATTGCAGGACAACATCGACACGGACCTGCTCTGGGAGTTTGTCCGGGACGAATGCGACGACTGCAAACTGACCCTGCTCTGCAACAATTATTTCGGCGAAGCGTTGCCGCTGCATCAGGCCGCCATGTACCTGACGGTGTGCGAGGACCCCATCCACTTCAAGGTCAAGGGGCAGATCATTCAGCCTCGTTCGCCGACGCAGGTAGCCGAACAGCAATTGGCGCAGCAGCGCCAGCAGGAACGGCGCCAGGAGCGCGACCAGGTGCTCGATTGGATGCGCGGTGTCCTCAACGGCAAGCAAGGAAACAGCGAGGAGCCGGACGACCTGCAGTTGATCCGACGCCTGGAGGAATTCCTCTTCCGGCAACACGACGACGGCATCGGCCGCTTCCTTGCCCAACTCGATGGCGACCTGCCGCCGCGCGAAGCGGCCTTTGAGATCCTCAGCCGCCTGGACCGCCTGCCCGAGGATGCCAATCCGCTTCTCATCATCAGCGGCATCGAACAGGAATTCACTCCAGAGCTGCTGGCCGCCGCCGAAGCGATTGCGCCCTACACCAGCGATCCTTTTCGCTCCACGCCGAATGCCACGGTCACCTTCTCGATTGACGATGATGAAACGCGCGAAGTGGATGACGCTCTCTCCGTGGAGACGGATGCGGAGTACGTGCATGTCGGCATCCACATCGCGGATGCGGCATATTTTCTGCAAAAGGACGATCAGCTGGATCGGGAAGCGCGTCGGCGGAGCGCCACCATCTATCTGCCCACGGATACGGTAACCATGTTGCCCGAGCGGATCTCCTGCAATCTGGCGAGTCTGCATGCCGGTGAACTGCGACCGTGTGTCAGCTATCGCGCCACCTTTACGCACAGCGGCGAATTACGGGACTGGAGCATTTCCCGGGGGGAGATCAGCGTCACCCATCGCCTGAGCTACGACCGTGTCGATGCGCTCCTTCTGGACAAGCGCGGCGAAGAACCCGCCAGCCAGCTTCAGCAGCTCCTGGTAATCGCGAATGCTCTCTTCAAGCAGCGCCGCAAGAATGGTGCGATCACCATCGCCAGACCCGATATCAAGGTACGTGTCGATGCCGATGGCGTCGTTCACGTCAAGAAGCTGGCGGTCGATACGCCAAGCCACCGCGTCGTCAGCGAACTGATGATCCTCGCCAACCGCCTGACCGCCGAGTTCGGTATTCGGGAAGAGCTGCCGATGATCTATCGGGCGCAGGATCCACCTGATGTCACCATCGAGATCCCCGACGAGTACGAGCCGATCGCTACGGAGAATCTGTTCCGCCATTTGAAACGAGGGCGTCTTTCGGTGCATCCGCAGTTCCATGCGGGGCTGGGGCTCAACGCCTACACTCAGGCATCGTCGCCGCTGCGTCGCTTCACCGATCTGGTTCTCCAACGCCAGATCGCCTCCTGCCTGGCCGAACAGCGCCCCCCGTATCAGGGCGATCAGCTTCTCGCCGTCCTCGGCGCCGTCGAAGCGGCGGAGCAGGAGAATCGCGCCTACGAGCGCCAGTCCACACAGTTCTACCTGCTGCGTCACATCGAGCAACTTCCGCGCACTGCCCGTCATCCTGTGACGATTATTCGCGTCGTGCCCGGTGGTTATACGGTGGAGTTGGACGACTATCTCGTTCGTGCCCGGCTCTGGGACAATCGCAAACACACGCCAGGGAATCGCATCGAGGTGAAGGTCCACGACGTGGATGCCCGCGGCGGCAATCTGGTAGTCAAGCCCCTCTGATCATGGCGACCTACTGCGAAATAGCCCCCGGCCATGAGTACCATGGCCCCTATCATGATACCGAGTATGGTTTTCCGCTGAACGATGACAACCTCCTCTTCGAGCGTCTCGTTCTGGAGATCAATCAGGCCGGCCTCTCCTGGCTGACCATCCTCAGGAAGCGCGAAGGTTTCCGCCGCGCCTATCGCGATTTCGACATCGAAACGGTTGCTGCCTTCGGTGAGGAGGATCGCCTGCGCCTGCTGGCCGATCCCGCCATCATCCGCAACCGCCTCAAAGTGGATGCCGCCATTCACAATGCCCAGCGTCTGGTCGAGTTGCGTCACGAGCACGGCTCCTTTGCCGCCTGGCTGCTGCGGCAGCATCCTCTGGACAAGGCGGCCTGGGTCAAGCTCTTCAAGCGCCATTTCCGTTTCGTCGGCGGGGAGATTGTCAACGAATTCCTCATGAGCATCGGTTATCTGCCGGGTGCGCATCATGACCAATGCCCCGTCTATGCGCGGATAACTACCCTCGACCCGCCATGGATGCGGAACCGCTGAGGCTGAAGGCTACTCGTCTCCAGGCAGTTCGAGAGAAAGCCGCGAAAGCTTTCCTTCGCGGAAATCGCGGACGATATGGGTGGCCGCCAGTGGCTGATCGATCCCGCCGCCGGGAAGCAGGCACCCGTACCAGGCACCAACCCGATCCAGCAACTCATGGACCGTCGCTGGAAGGCTCTCGATTCCGTAACGCGCCAGCGCATCGTGGCGCTCCTGCTGCCGAAGAAGGTACAGGAGATACTCCGTCAGCACTTCGTCGCTGACGATGTCATGCTTGAGCATGGCCAGCAGCCCCAGCTTGAGCCCCGTCCGCGGATCGGCGATGTTCGGGAACATGATGCCGGGCGTATCGAGCAGTTCGACCTGCTTGCCAAGCAAGACCCATTGCTGGCTGCGGGTGACGCCGGGCTCCGGCCCAATACGCGCTCGCTTGCCGCCTGCCAGGGAGTTGATCAAGGTCGACTTGCCGACATTCGGCAGACCGATCACCATGGCGCGCATGGCACGTTTGTATGCCAGTCGCCCCCAGCGGCTGCGTGGATCGTCGTGTGCCGTCTTGAGCAACAGGTCGATCAGCTGCGGCATCTGCTGCCGTTGCCGATGATGAATGCTGAAGCAGGCTACACCCTCCTCGTGCAGCGCATCCCGCCACGCGCGGGTGGCCGTCTCGTCCGCCAGATCCGCCTTGCCGAGCACCTGCACACGCGCTTTGTGCTCCACCAGCTCGCTGAGCCGATAGCTATGAGTCGTTCGCGGCGCGCGAGCATCCACCAGATCGATCACCAGATCGACCGCGGAGAGACGCTCGCGCAGCTCCCGCTCCGCTTTGCGCATATGACCTGGATACCAGGTTACTTTTTCCAGGCGCGTAAAATCCATGGTAGTGAGAGTAAGCCCGCGAAGCCATCCTGTCAACCGGTCACGGCCCCGTCCATCGCGTTGCTCAGGCCATGACTACGATCGTGTTGGCCCACAGATCATGAATGCATCGCCGGTCCTGGCGGAAGATGAAGAGGACGTCGACCAGATTGATGATATTCAGGAACGGTACGGCGCCGAAGAGCTGAAACAACAGGTAGCGGATGCCGTAGATGCGCGCGATGGGAGGGATCTCTTCCGTATCGTTGTCCACAATGCGAATACCGGTGAGCATCTTGCCAATGGTCTGCCCGCGCGTGGTAAGAAGGAAGATATTGAGGGCGAAGAAGATCAGCAGGCCAAGCATGCTGCCCAATATCTGCTCGGAAGCGGCGATCCCACCCGGATTGTCAAAGCTGAACCACCCAAAGGCGAAAAGCAACGGAAACTGGATCACCAGAAGGGCCAACGTGTCGAGGAGTGCCGCGCCCAGTCGACGCCAGCGGGAGGCAAGTGGGGCGCCGCCCTCGGCTATCTGTTCGTCGATGAAGGGCTGATCGGCGGATGGAGGTGCGTAGGGATTCTCTTCATTCACGGTTGGTCCTCCTTTTTCTTGGCTTGGACAGCTAAATGTATAATGCTTTTTTTCACAAGAGCAAATGCAACGGCAGATCAACCGTTGAGTCGGCGGAGCTGCTCGCTCATGCGAACGCGCTGGTGCTCGATCAGGAAGCTGGACTCCACCTGGCGGCGGCCATTCTCGCCATGACGCCGCGCCAGCTCCGAATCAGCGGCATAGCGACGAACAGCAGCCTCGAAGGCGGTTGGCCCATCGACAACCAGGCCGGTCTCTTCGTGGAATACCTGCTCGCGCACACCGCAACTGTCGCTGTTGGTGATGACCGGTTTGCCGGCCGCATGAGCCTCCATCACCACCCTCGGAAAGGCATCGAGTCGCGTCAGGTGCACCAGCACATGACACCACTCATAGGCCGCCGCGACATTGTCTATCTTGCCCAGCAGCTTCACCCGCTCCTGCAAGCCCGCCTCGCAGATGGCGGCGCGAAAGCTGGCCATCTGCAGGCCGTCACCGCAGAGCGCCCAGGTCACGTTCATCTCGTCGTATACTGCCGGTGCCAGCCAGGAGGCGATGGCCTCACGAGTCAGTTCGGTCTTGGAGCTGAAATCGAGATTCATGACGGTGAGCAGATGCACGCCCGCCGCGGGCAGCGATGACGGTGGTACCGAGGTTTCAGGGCTTGCGGGCCGGCGAAAGGGCGGATGCACGATGGCGCCCGCCTTGCCCTTCACACGATCGGGGAGGGTGCCGAGTATATGCGCTGAATTGGGAACGATGAGCCGTGCTTTCGAGAAAGCCATCCACCCCGCCAGCAATCGCCACACGTAGCTGAACCATCTCAGGACTCCACGCTGCGCCAGGAGAACCTCCCGTTGCTCCTTGAAATACTCGCCGTTGACCCAGAGCACCATGGGCGCTCGCCAGAGCACCGACGCCAGGCAGGCAAGCGCCCCCCACTTGCCAAAACTATCCACCGCAATCAGGAGCGGCCGTGGTTTGCGGCGGAAGGTCCAGCGGAGAAGATCCCAAAGGTTGTGCAGCGGCACCGTGGGCAGCTCCGTCAGCAGGTAGCCAAGCCCATGCCAGTGCGGGTGTTCGATGTAGAAGACGGTTGGAGTCTCAGTCGTTTCCATGGCCGTTCCGCCGGGAAAGCAGCCGTTCCAGCTTATTGCAGGCTCGCCCGCAATAGCCGATCACCTGCCGAGGCCACCCACAGTCGAGCAGCTCGCAGATCTCTTCATAGGAACGGCGATGGGCGAGGCCGGCCTGCTCCGCGGCCCACGCCGTGTGAACCCGCCCCTCCCGCGGGTCGTCGGCAAAGAGGAAACCAAGCACCTGGCGCATGTTTTTCTCGCGATAGAAGGCGATCATGTCGTCCCGGATTTCGGGCCTGGCCTCGATTTCGCGCAAACCGACGAAATCTTCCTTCTCGTACTCGAGATAGTCGCCCGCAATGGTGGTCTTGCAGCCGCAAAGATTGCCATAGACCAGCTGCGAGCCGATGCCGTTGCTGGTCACGTACTCGAAGGAATGAAAGAGACGATGCATGCGCACCAGCGCATTGCGGTCCAACCCCGTGGCGCCCAGAACGGTATAGACCCCTTGCTTGCGGTACGCGTCGATGAGCGGCTGCATCTGGCGGTAGTCGGAACCATGAAGGCAGATGACGACGAACTTGAAGCGGTCACGCAAGGCGAGAGCATAGTCAAAGATGGCGCGATCGTTGAGGTTGCGGAGCTGGATGTCCTCCAACTCGCCACCTTTCGCTCGGCGCGTTTGACCGTGCGATGGCATGAAGAGCAGACTGTCGGGAATCCGCTCGGGCGCCGGCTCGTCGATATAGATGAACGGCAGCCCCACCGCATGCACGTTGCGCCGCCCCAACCTCTCCAGTGCTTCCTTCTGCCCATCGTCGATGACCAGATGATTGAAACAGAAACCGCAACGCCCAACGATCTGCTCGGGATAGCGAACACCGCGGTACGGCGACCATCCGTGCCGCCAGGAATTGAACGAACGGCCATCGACCCGCCTGCCGATTTTGCCCGCGATGTACTGGCGGATGCCGTATGTATCGACCTCATCCTTGATCTCCGTCATGAGTTCGATGGGCGGAAGCGACCCGAGGAAGCGTTCGTAGCGGCGATCCGTATCCATGGCATTGACAGAAGGGTTCACGACTGGAGCATCTCCCAACCAAGAGGCGTGCCGCGCTTCAGCTCGCGCGCCGCACGCCGGCCGAGAACAATGTCGAGGTACTTCGGCTCCAGGCCGTTCCCCGGGCGAATGACGCGGATGTTCTGGGGCGTGAGCAGTCCGCCCGGATGAATGTCCTGCACCACAAAAATCGAACGACGATAGGCGCGGCTCACCTGCTCGCTCTCCGTCAACTTGTAGGAGACCTTGCCGACTGCCTGCTCCGCTACGCGGACAGCATCGACCATGACGCGGAACTCATGCGGTTCCAGAGAGAACGCACTGTCCGGTCCGCCGGCGGCGCGATCGAGGGTGAGGTGCTTCTCGATGATCCTCGCCCCCATGGTCACCGCGGCAACGGGCACCGCGACGTCCATGGTGTGATCGGAAAGCCCCGCCACGACGTCGAAAGCAGCCCCGAGATGCGGGATGGTGCTCAGATTCATGGCGGCGGGATCGGCGGGATAGCTGCTGCAGCACTTGAGCAGGGCCAGCTCGCGGCAGCCGTTCTCCCGCAACGTTCGCACCGCCTCATCGATCTCGCCCAGCGTCGCCATGCCGGTGGAAGCAATGACTGGCTTTCCCGTGGCCGCAATCCGGCGCAGGAGCGGAAGGTCGTTCAGCTCGAAGGAGGCGACCTTGTATGCGGGTACTCCGAGTTGCTCGAGAAAATCGACGGCTGTCGAATCGAAGGGTGACGAAAAGAGGTGCAGGCCCAGTTCATCCGCCCGCGCCTTTAGTTCTGGGTGCCACTCCCACGGCGTGTTGGCCTCACCATAGAGGTCATGCAGATTGCGGCCGCTCCAGATGGTGGAGTCTGGCAACACAAAGGGCTCGGCATCGCAGTCGATGGTCATGGTATCGGCGGTATAGGTCTGCAGCTTCACGGCATCGGCACCGGCCGCATGAGCCGCCTCGAGAATGGCTACCGCCCGATCGTAGTCCTGGTTGTGATTGCCCGACATCTCCGCAATGATGTAGACGGGATGCTCCGGCCCTATCTCGCGGTCGAGAAGTGTCATCTGCGCCATCTTCAACCTCGCTTAGCGTCGTTCGCGAATGATCTGAAATGCCTCGGCGGCAGCGACCCCGACGGTGCTGCCCCATTTGCGTGCGGCAGCCCGCAACGCCTCGGCCGAACGTGGATGCGGAAAGGCGCGCGCTTCGCTCTCGTACATGGCCATGGCTTCGATCTTGCGCTCGATTGTGCTGCCGATGTCCACGAAGAGGTTCGGCCGAAAGGGGGGGCTGAACTGCTGAAAGGCCCACTCCGACGAGGAATTGACTTCGTAAGCATAGACCCCTCTGACGGGGCAATCCGCCATGGGACGGGTAGCGGTCAGGGTGGCGCGAAAGAGCATCACGTGGTCGATGTTCAGGTCACCCCCATGCTGGGTAAAGACAAGCTCGGGCTGAATCTCATCAATCAGGCGCTCGATGATCTTGGTGATGTCGAGCAGGGGGATGGTGTCGAAGCGATTGTCAGGCAAGTCGAAAGCGTGGTGATGAGCGCCGAGGAAGTCGGCCACGCGGCGGCTGTCGGCGTTGAGTTCCCGCAGGTTCGTAGCGTCGGCATCCTGACGCTGCTCATATCGGGAGGTGATGCCTTCGCCGAGAATGGCCACGTGCACCTCATCGCCGTCGCGAACATGGCGGGAAATCGTACCGCCGGCACCAAGCACTTCGTCATCGGGATGGGCTGCCAGCACAAGTATGGTCATCTTTCTTCTCTCTCTTCGCGGGTAATGGTGACGTCGGCCACAAGGCGATCATGATAAAGGGCCGAGCGGGAAAACTCGAGGCGGAAACCGCGATGGCTGACGAATGCCTTGGGATAGCCTTCCGCATCGAGCATACGGATAAAATCGTGCAGGCTGAGCAGATCGGGAAGTTCACCGATCTCGCTTTCAGCCGCCTTCCGGCGCGGGAAGATTGTCGGTTCGCCGTTTTGCGGCAGGGGTGTCGGCTCCCTATCGGCAATCCGGCGGGCCATCGCCAGTGAAAGGCGGCAGGCGCGCAAGTAAATCTCTTCCGCTGTCCCCCCTTCCAGCGACAGCTCTTCCTTCAGGTATACCGGGCCTGCGTCGATCTCGTCAGTCATGCGCAGGGCGCTTAGTTTGGTGCCGCGGTGCCCGCGGGAGATCAGGTTCTGCAGCGGGCTTCCTCCCCGCCCGAAGGGGACGTCGGTCATGTGAAAGCAGACGCATTCCCAATGATCGAGCAGTTCCGCCGGCACGATCCAGGACCAGTGCAGAAAGAAGATGTAGCGGGGCTCGACCGCAGTCAGGGCCTGGGCCAGTTCATCACGATTGCTGACCAGATGCCAATTTTCCGGGAAGGCCGCCGCAACGATGGTGTCACGGTATGCCGACCGACAGGCGGCAAGGAGATAATGATTGGTCGGCAATCCCATCTGGTCAACGCGCCTCCCGTTCCCGAAGTCGTGTGGCCAGCTGCTGAAGGCGTTCCTTCCACTCTGGCTGAATCACCTCCCATTCGCTGCGCAGCAGCCCCAGGAGCACCAGGTCATCCCAGCGATCGCCCTTGCGGATCTGTTCGCGAAGCACACCTTCGTTCTTGAAGCCGAACCGCATGTGCAACTTGAGACTGTTCGGATTCGAACTGAGCACCTCGCCGCAGATCTTATGAGAATTCAGCACGTCGAAGCCGTAGGCGACGAAGGCATAGGCTATGAAGGCCCCGATGCCTTTGTGACGCTGCAGACTGGGTTCGCCAATGTAGTCACCCACGTAGCAGCGCGAGTTTTCGCTGTCGATGTTGTAGACATACATGACTCCCGCATCCTTGCCCAGATAGCTCACCACCCAGTATCGCTGGCGAGGATCCTCGATCATGCGCATGAACCACTTCTCATGCTCCTCCGGCGATATCACCCGATCCGACATCATGTACTCGGCGACTGCCGGGGAATTGCGCCAGCGGCGCACCAGTTCCATATCGGGTGGAGCAAAGGGGCGAAAATCCAACAGGTCAAAGGTTTCCATGCCGTGCAATCATCTCCTCTGTGACTCTGGCCGCACCTCGGCCATCCACCAATTGTACTCCGGCGATACTCAGTGCTTCCCGCTGAGCCGGCTGCTCGAGCAACGCTGCAATCTCTTCACTGGCCTTGGTTTCGTCCAATTCCGCCGAAGGGCCGAGACTCTTCATGATGCCATGACGATGCAGGTATTCCGCGGCGCCATATTGATTCCGCGCATAGGGAACAATCACTGAGGGTAGTCCCAGGTAAGCCATCTCGTAGCAGGTAATCCCCACGGCGGAAACCGCCAGCTCCGCGGCTTCCATATGCTCCCTTACTGTATCCGAATTCCGCCAGATTGCCACCTTGTGACGGCTTGCCCCGGCAGCTTGCTCGATGCTCTCCAGATGACGGTTGGCCCCACCTGCCAGGACCGCGATCTCCAGAGTTTCCGCGGAGATCCGATTGAAGAGCTTCAGAAACCGGGAGGTGAGGTCCTGCGGATCGGCGCCCCCCATGGTCAACAACAGCCGCCTCGCGATACCGGAGAAGTGCCTTTCCGGTGGCGGTTGGCCGGCAAAATCCTCGCGCAGCAGGACATAACGCGTCCCGAGCAGACAGTCCGCGTCAGCCGGATACTTTCGGCGAAGCACATGGGCGTCGACATTCTGATTGAGCAGGAGGTGTGCCTCGTACGCTGGCAGGATACCCATGTCGTCGAGGAGCAGCAGCCAGTGTCCGGCCGCACGTACGGCTCGCTGGTGCTCCACGGTGAAGTGGTAGCCATCAAGCACCACCCAGGCGGGAGGCATGTCGCGCAAACAGGTGCGCAGCAGCTCCGGGGCGGCATCCGGGCAGGGAATGATCGTGGCCTTCAGCCCCACGTACGGCGCCAGGAGTGCCGCCGGTGCATCGCTCAGCAGGGTTACCCGGCCGCCTCGGCGCCGCCATTCCGCCGCCAGGGCGAGACAGCGCATCAGGTGCCCTGCTCCAATGGTCGCCCCCCCGTCCGCGCGGATGATGAGATCAGTCAAGGCTCCGTCCTTCCTCGGCTTCGACCTGTTTGCGCCAGGCGTCCCGAGGCTTGCCGCTGAGACGTTCCCGGAAAGCGGCATCCTCGTCAAGCACCGCCTTCATCTCTTCCAGGCTGAAGCCGGGACTCAGCCCCCGAATGGCAAGGCGCCGAGCAAGTTCGCTCATGGCTTCCAGATCGTCCCGGTAATCGATTGTCAGGCGCAGATCGGCGTAACCGGGAGGCGCCTCGATATGGCGATGGCGGAAGACTTCCGGTTGATAACGGACATACGGGGTGACATGCTCGCGGTGGCTGGGTAGCGTCGCCTCGGCAGCCATCCGGCTGAGAATGCGCATGGGCATGCATTCGCAGCCGATGCCTTCGGGAAAGGTCATGCGGTTGAGGCGCGCGGTGCTGGTATATTCCAGATCCGGATCTTCATCGTAGAGCGACACCAGTCGATCCGTAATACGCGGATCATTGAAGGGCGCATCGCCGGTAGCCCGTATCACATGGGTCGGTGCAAACGTCAGCGCGCATTGATAAACCCGATCCAGTACATCATTCTCCGAGCCACGATAGACCGGCACGTCGTTCGACCGGCACCAGGCTGCAAGCGGGTCGTCGGTCGGTTGGTCAGTGGTCGCAACGACAGTATCGTCCACCCTGACACACATGCGCGAGCGCAGGACGGCCCACTCGATCACCGGACGATCATGCAATTGCAGAAGCATTTTGCCGGGAAGCCGCGTGCTGCCGAGGCGCGCCTGTATGATGCAGACAACCTTCATCCGTGGCGCGCTCCCAGGTTGCCGACCTCGCGAATGACCCGCTGCACCTGGTCGTCGGCCAAGGTTGGGTACATCGGCAGGCTGATGATCTCCTCGTACGCGGCTTCCGCGCATGGGCAGAGGCCGGCGGCGTAGCCCAACTGCTGGTAATAGGGATGGAGGTAGACGGGCAGGTAGTGGACGTTGACCCCGATTCTGGCCTTTCGCAGCGTCTGGAAGGCGGTATCCCGATTCAGGCTGGGAGACTGCTTGTCGAGTCTAACCACGTACAGGTGATAGGCGTGGCTGACCTGCGCGCGCACCGCCAGCGGCGTCACCCCGGGCACCCGCGCAAAGGCCTCATCGTAGGTACGCGCGATTGCCTGCCGGCGGGTCAGCCAGGCGGATTGCTTCGAGAGTTGACTGCGCCCAAGGGCGCACTGCAGATCGGTGAGGCGATAGTTGTAGCCAAGCTCCGTCATCTCATAGCGGAAGGTGCCGCTCGCCAGTCGCTGGGCAGCATCGATATCGATGCCATGGCTGCGAAAGCGGCGCATGGCGCGGGCCAGAGTCTCATCGTCGGTGACGACCATGCCACCTTCGCCGGTGGTCAGATGCTTGACCGGATGAAAGCTGAAAGCGGTCATGTCGGCCAAAGATCCGACGGGCCGATCGTGCCAGCGGGCGCCAAGCGCATGGCAGCCGTCGGCGATGAGAGCCAGGGCATGTTTGTCGGCAAGTTGCCGCAGTCGCCCATAGTCGCAGGGATGGCCGGCATAATCCACGGCAATGATGGCGCGGGTGCGCGCGCCTATGCAACGTTCCGCATCGGCAACGTCCAGAAGGAGGGTATCCGGCTCGACATCCGCGAAGACAGGGGTCGCGCCTACATAGAGGACCGCGTTGGCGCTGGCGGCAAAGGTGATGGCGGGAACCACAACCTCATCTCCGGGCTGCAGATTCAGCGCGCTCAGCGCGGCATGCAGCGCGGCAGTACCGCTGTTGACGGCCACCCCATGCGCCGCACCGGTATACGCTGCCACCGCAGACTCGAATGCACCGATCATGGGCCCGGTAGTCAGGTAGTCGCTACGCAGAACCTCCACCACGGCCGCAATATCCGCCTCATCGATCGACTGCCTTCCGTAAGGGATGAAGTCGGGGTCGGTAGCCATGGTCAGACTTCAATGCCTCGTTCCTGCGCCCACACCATCGCTTCCGGCAGGTCGAGCCCGGCGATCATTCTGGCCAACTGCTCACCCTCCAGCCATTCGCGATTGTTGTCGCTGGCGAAGGTGAAGCGATCCGCACAAGCGATACCACCTGCCTGCGTGGTCCATTCCTTGTTCCAGAAGGGCATGGAGGGGCGGATGATGAAATGATTTTCGAACTCGCTCGTCATGCGGCCGTCATCGGGCGGGATCATCATCTCGTGGAGCTTTTCGCCCGGGCGAATGCCGACAACCGGCTTTTCACATTCCGGCGCGATGACGTTAGCCAGGTCCATCAGGCGCATACTGGGAATTTTGGGGACGAAGATCTCGCCACCGCGCATATCGCGTAACGCGTTCAGGACCAGTGCCGCCGACTGCTCGAGGGTGATCCAGAAGCGGGTCATCTCACGGTGGGTTATCGGCAGCGTGCCCTCCTTGCGCTGGCGCAGAAAGAAGGGAATGACACTGCCGCGGCTGCCGACGACATTGCCATAGCGAACGACGCTGAAGCGGGTCTGGCGGCGGCCGCTGTAGCTGTTGCCCGAGACGAAGAGCTTGTCGCTGCACAACTTCGTGGCGCCATAGAGGTTGACCGGATTGACGGCCTTGTCGGTACTCAGCGCTACCACATGCCGTACGTTGTTGGCGAGGGACGCCCCAATGACATTCTCCGCGCCAATGACATTCGTCTTGACGAATTCGAAGGGGTTGTACTCTGCTGCCGGTACCTGTTTCAGGGCAGCCGTATGAATGACATACTGGGCTCCCTCGACAGCCTGCGTCAGGCGCGGCAGATCACGGACGTCTCCGAGGAAGAAGCGCAGCCGCTGCCGTTCTTCGGGCGTGAAACGCTGCTGCATCTCATACTGCTTGAACTCGTCACGGCTGTAGATGAGGACAACTGCCGAGGGGTTGTTGTTGAGGATCATGCGTGTCAGCTTGTTGCCAAGCGAACCGGTACCGCCCGTAATCAGGATGCGGGTGTCATCGAGGTAATTCATCTCCCTGACAGTCAACATCGCGCGTCGTCTTCTCCGGCTGAGTAATGATAGAACATGTCGTCTTATCGCCGCATGATGCTGCGAATCAGGTACAAGTACAACGGATCGGATGGTTGAGATTGTCCCTGAATCCGGTCTTCGGCACTGTACCATGCCACACCCGGCTTTCGAATGCCAATCAGCCAGCTGAAATTCAATAGTTTATGGAATATTTTGCCGACTCCTGAGGGCGGCGGCAAACCGTGTGGGGTCGTCGGGTGTCACCACGATGGTGTGGTCGGGAAAGCGCAGGATGACGCAACGGGCCGGATCCGTTGCCCAAGCGCGATACGTCCCCAGTTTCGCATTGCGGAAACGGCCGGCGAAGCAGAAGAGCCCGCCATTGCCAAAGGTCCTCAGCGATTTCTCCATGGCTGCCGGATCGATCTCGACCGATTTCAGCTCTTTCAGATCGATGGTAGTCCGCCAGCCGAGTCGACGAACGTACAGGCTTGTCTGTGTCAAAACATAGCCGCGGATCAGAAAGCATGCAGCGATGAGTACCATGAGCAAGGGTGCAACAACAATGACCGTCGGCGATGGGGTCCCCTCTCGTGTTGCGCTGACGGCAATCAAGATGGGGACGCCAAGCAACAGAATGATCGACAAGGTGGTCAGCACCTTAAGCGAGGTGCTCCAGGGCGCGCCAAAGCTCTCTTCATGCATGTGAACGACCGCGGGTTTTGAGTCCAATGTTGAGCGAAGGGCATTTCGAGTGCATTTGCTATCCATCGGGGAAGTGATGCGGGAGGTCGGTGGTGGCGGGGATCGCCGAAGGATCGATAGTGAGGACGGAGGCGGAGTCTCGTGCCGGCGGCGAGTGCATCGGGCATTCCGCAGGTGCATCCGGTGCCTCGGCGAACATGATCATCTGGTACAGCTCCCGATGCAGGGGTGACTTGAAGCTAAGGGCGAGGCGACAGACGGCACCCTCTACCGCAACGATTCCCCGGCGCTGCAACTTATCCAGATGATGATTCAGCGTAAACGGGTGCATGTGCAGCCGCTCGCGCAGCTCCGTGTTGGGCATGCTGCCACCGGCCCGATGTAATTCCCGGAGAATGCGTATACGTCGTGGACAGGTGAAGATGGTTGCTCCCATGAAAAGAATTGCATGCAGCGATTCGGTCTTCTCGTCCCCTTCGACGCTTGCCAGCACCTTGCACAGCCAGCGATTCAACATCGCCAGGTGCGGACTCTGTGGCGCGTCAGGCGCGATGGACCAGTAGGCGTTACCTTTGAGTGCGCGCCGATGCACCAGCTTCTGTTGCTGCACAAGGCGCAGATTGTTCGCCAGCGCGGACTTGGTACAGCCCAGCGCCAAGGCCAGCTTGCCTTGCGGCAGATCCGCCCCCTGGGCCAGAAGCGTCAGCAACCGCAGCCGGCTGGTTGAGGCCACCAGGCGCGCCCACTCACCCAGCTCTGCATCTGACATTGATCTCATGGGAGACCTCTACTTCAAGAGTTCATGAACTTTTGAAGTCTATCCCTCACCAACCACACCGTCAAGTACTTTTACAGCCTTTTTTCTCCAATTATCGGCGTTGGTTGAACCAAGTAGGTCTTTCCTGCGGCTGTCTGCCAGAATCCGCATTCGCGTAAAGATACGGGTGCCATGGATCCCGCGAAAGAGCTCCCGGGCCAGCCATCGTCGCCGTCTTCCTTACCCGTATACAGCGCAAGGCGCCCCATACAAGTGTTGGCTTCACCTGGGAGCTCTTCCCTTAGATCCGCCGCTGGCCGGAACCCACACAGCCGGCAGCTGGGTAACCGCCGCTGGCACCGTCCGCAGTGGCTGAAATCCAAAAGGCAAAGAGTTCGCCCCGATCGAGGCTGAAGCGTAGCCGCACGGAACGCCCGGCAAGCGACTCAAGCCCTTCCTGCTCCCGCCATTGCAGACGAGCACAGGTGCTGTTGCCAACAAATGGGATACTCTCGTTCCTTGAATAGCCGGGAAGCACCTGCCCGTGCTCATCCGTCACCTCTGCTCGCAGTTCCGCGCCGGCAGTGTTGGCATTGACATGGAGGTAGCGCCCGGAGAAGGTCACGGGGCGGGTCAGCACCGAAGCGCCCGGTACCCCAGCCCGCAACGAGGCAAATCCATCGCGTCTGAGCTTGGCAAGGCCAACCGCGCCATTGGCATAGGTGCCGCTGTTGCGCCAGTCGGCAGATATCCGGGTGTGGTCGCCGGCGTAAGCCGAATAGTAAAACCACACTTCATCACCAACGATGACGCAGACTCCGCCTGTCGACTCCACATAGCCGTACTCCCAGGATCCGCCTTCCCGCAGCGCACCGATAAAGCTGGTACGCATCGGCCGATGCCAGTGAAAGCCATCGCGGCTGTAGGCAATCGTCAGTTCCGTGAGCTTGGGCATGCCAACGGCTTCGCCGTTTTGGTTGGGCGGTCCCTTGAGAATCTGCAGGAATCCGATCATGAGACTCTCGTAGGCAACGGCATCGAGGTTGTATAGCTGCGGCGGTGACTGGCCCGCTTCGTCGAGGCAATCGGCACCAACCCAGAAGGGTGGCTCGCCCTGCTGCCAATCAGCCGCCCGCAGGAAGTCTTCATGCTCCCAGTAGAGGCGGGTCCGCCCCACGGGCGGAATCCAGGCGCGGATGCTGTGAACCCACTTATCCCGAAACGGGTTGTAGAACATGGTGCTGCGATCATCCATGATTCCCGTCTTGCCGCATTCATGCCAATGCAAGCCATCCGGCGAGGTGAAGAGCCGCGCAGGAAACGATCCGATGTTCGGTGGATTGGGTTCGCGTATGAGCATCTTGTAGCGGGCTGAGTCGTCGCTGGTGACAGTGTCGATGAAGACAGTCCCGGAATCGGGATGAATGTCCGGCGGCAGAATCAGGTTGGTGCCCTCCACGATATCCAGCCGCGGACGAATCCAGTGCACCCCATCCTCGCTTTCGGCATAGGCCATCACGCCGAGATAGCTGGCCATGTACCACATGCGAAAGGTGGAGGTGCGCCCATCATACCAGACTCCGCCACACTTGGGTATTGTACACGGTGGCAGGTCGGCGTTACGCTCCCATTCGGTTTGCGGAAAGAAGAGCGGATTTGCCGGCGACTTCACCGGTTGATGATGGACACGCACCAGTGAGGAATCGGCGATCAGAAAGTCATCCACGAAAAGCTGACGCCCTGTATCGATGGGAATAACCGCCGGTGGCCGATCCAGATAGGGGACCGACATGGGCTGCCGGGAGAGGGGATCTCGATCCCGCGGTGGCCAAGGCGCAGGCAACGTAATTCCATTGTACAAGGTCGTCATAATCGGCACTCCTATTTGTGTATCGTATGGGAAACCCTATTCTTAGTTGGAGGAAAGTCCACACGCTTTTACCGGGTTTGGACGATATCCTCTACGTGGCACCCGGCGCTTTGGCGAAGGTGTGCTATATTTGGCGCTGTCACCGCGAATCGATATACCTGTCCGTGATGAAAAAAGGTCCCGTATGCAGATACTTGCCGCGACGAACAACACGCACAAGGTGAGGGAGCTGGGCGCCATCCTGACGTCGCTGGGTATTGACGTGTGCACCCCTGAAGAGATCGGCGGCATCCCCGAGGTCGAAGAGAGTGGCACCACCTTCGAAGAGAATGCTATCCTCAAGGCCTTGGGCGTTGCCAAAGCCACCGGCCAGACCGTGGTGGCGGATGATTCCGGTCTGGAGGTCTTTGCGCTGAATGGCGAACCCGGCGTCTATTCGGCGCGGTATGCCGCCACTACCGAAGCCTGCATGGCCAAGGTGCTCGAACGGCTGGAGGGGCACGAGGATCGTTCGGCCCGCTTCGTCTGTGTTATCGCTCTCGCCTCACCGGCAGGACTGATCGGCACGGTAACGGGCGAGGTGCGCGGCCGGATACACACGGAGCCGCGCGGCCACAACGGCTTCGGTTACGACCCTATTTTCATCCCAGACGGCTATGATTGCACCTTCGCCGAGTTGGACGCGACGCAGAAGGATCGCATCAGCCATCGGGGACGCGCCCTCGCCACCGCGCTGCGGGAGGGACTATTCACCACTGGTCAATCAGGAATAGACAACATGACGACCTCCGCCGATTACTTTGCCCGTGCTACCCGCCACATACCCGGGGGTGTCAACAGCCCGGTCCGCGCCTTCAATTCTGTACAGGCCGAGCCAGTCTACATCAAGTCCGGCAAAGGCGCCCGCATGACGACTGTCGAAGGACGGGAGTTGCTTGACTTCTGCGGCTCGTGGGGGCCACTCATTCTTGGGCATGCTCACCCGCAAGTGGTCCAGGCGGTGGTGGATGCCAGCGCGGATGGCCTCACCTTCGGCGTCAACACGCCGCGCGAGGTGGAGATGGCGGAGCTGCTCCATGAGCTGGTGCCGACCATGGAAATGAGCAGGCTGGTCAGTTCCGGTACGGAAGCAGTGATGACGGCGGTACGCCTGGCGCGCGGCGTCACGGGCCGTGCCAAGATCATAAAGTTCGACGGTTGTTACCATGGGCACAGCGACAGCTTCCTGGTGGCGGCAGGCAGCGGTTTGCTGACGGGGGGGCAAGCCAGTTCAGCGGGAGTTTCACCTGCCGTGGCCGACGATGTCTTCGTGGTTCCTTATAACGATCTGGCGGGTGTGGAGAAGATTGCGCGTACGCACGGAGACGAGCTGGCGGCCATTGTCATCGAACCGGTGGCGGGCAACATGGGCTTGATCGAACCGGCCGCGGGTTTTCTGGAGGGGTTGCGAGCAGCGGCGTCCGGTTGCGGTGCCTTGTTGATCTTTGATGAGGTGATCAGCGGTTTCCGGCTTGGTCCGACAACCTACGGTGTCATGTGCGGCGTGAAGCCCGATCTGACTTGTCTCGGTAAGATCGTTGGTGGCGGCATGCCGATCGGGGCAGTGGGCGGATCGGCCGAGATCATGAATCAGCTCGCGCCCAACGGCAGGGTTTATCAGGCGGGCACGCTTAGCGGCAATCCGGTCGCGGTCGCGGCGGGCCTGATGACACTGCGCCTGTTGCGCGACGGCAACCCGTATCCCTGCCTGGCGGAGCTGGGCGCGAGTCTGTCGAAGGCGCTGGAAGCACGGGCGGCCGATGCCGGGATCGAGTTGGTCTGCGCGAAGCTCGGCGGCATGTTCACCCCCTTCTTCACCAGCGAACGCCCGACCAATCTGGATGAGGTGAAGCGGTGTGATACCAAGCGATTTGGCGCCTTCTGGCGTTCGATGCTTGCGGAGGGGATCTACTTGTCGCCGTCGCAGTTCGAGTTGAACTTCATTTCGGCAGCGCATACTGGCGCCGACATCGAGATCTTTCTCGATGCGGCGGGGTCGAGCTTCAGCACGTTGTGAAGCTCAGCCATAGGTGATCTGACGCAGGGGTGCGGTTGAGGACTCGGGTCGACCGTTGACGGTTCGACACGTTTCCTCCTCGGTGTAATGATTCCAGCCCAGGCGCAGTTCCGTGCCGCCGGCACTCACGGCGACGGTTCGGATGCTGTCGCGTTCGTCGATATGGGCATTGATACGGTCGGAGCGCCAGCTTTCATCAACAGTGATGGCGGCCACCGCCTGACGTGCGTTTTCGAGGTTGGGGCAGGATGACTTTTCGAGCACGATCATCACGAATCCGCCGGCGAGGTGGTTCTGGCTGAAGCGGCGGGAAGGTCCCTGGTAATGGATCATGTCGCAGTGCAGCCCTTCGTCGTCTTCACGGCGGGTGAAGCCGGAGGGGAAAAAGGCGGCGCGGGCGAGGTCGCTGCCGCCCATGTCGACACGGCGCAAGGGAATCAGCCCGCACCAGAGAGGCCCTTGCTCCACCAGAAGGCGATCTTCGACGGCGATGATCTGCTGCCCGGCATGGCGGGCAAAGAGAAGGCTGAAGCCAAAGCGCTGAAGCTCGGCATCGACCCGGTCGACTTTCCAGAGGCAGAGCGCCAGGTGGCGGTGCTGGAGGACGCGCACCTTGGGTTCAGGCGGAAAGCTGAGATGGGGATAGAGCCTGGCCACGGCCTCGGCCTGATAGCGGCCGCGATAGGGATGGGTGCGCTCGAAACCGTCGGCAGCCACCGCCTCGAGACGCAGGATGACGGAGAGCTCGCGGGGATCCACGGTCGTCAGGTAGAAGAGGCCATCCTGCCAGCCACTGCCGCCGGCGGTGACGGTCTGCCAGCAGGTGGTGACGGGAGGATAGCGGTCGATGGAACCGAGCAGGAAGGTGTCGGTGAGAAAGCTCTGGGCATGGCAGTCATCGAAGATCCTGCCGCGCATGGCGCGAGGCGTGCGCTCGTCGCCGGGCCATCCATGGGGATAGAGAGCCGCGCTCTCCACCCGCTGGAAGAGGGGGTAGAGCATCAGCGGTGAATAGGGGTCGAAGTGAGCAGCCACGTAGGGGCTCTGGTCATGCCCGAGCAGGAGTGCGGCGATATCCCGCATGGAGGAGCGGTAAGTTGGGTTGTAGCCTCGGCGGAAGGGGGCCGGGAAGCGCTCACCGAAAAAGGCGCGCTCGGGCAGGATGATCTCGTCCAGCAACCGGCGACCATGGGCGGCGGTGGCGGCATCCTCGGCAAGGAGGAGGAGTGAAAAGAGGATTGCCATGTCGACTTGGTAATAGGCTGAGGTGTAGCACTCGTTGATACCGTACTGGAGGAGGAAGTCCAGGTAGTGGCGCAAGTCATCGCGCCGGTTTTCTGCCTGCTCGGGAGCGAAGTGCTCGGCGAGCAGGAGGAGCATGACGAGGCGTCCCAGTTGGGGGTTCACGTAGGTCAGGGTGCCGCGTTTGGCCTCTTCCGCGAAGACTGGCAGCAGAAGGCGCAAGGCAGATGCGAGCCGTTCCACCAGTTCCAAGGTCAACCGATCCCGATGAAAATGGTAGAGCAGCAGGAGGGGCAAGCCGATGAAGAAGTTGCCGTTGGCGTCGCGAAGATCCTTCTCCTCGGCATACCAGCGGAATTGACCGAAGGAGGCGCGGGTCGGGTCGAGCACCTGGGCGGCGAGAATCGCCTCCACGATGGCCGGCAGGCGTGCATCGTCGGGGGCCGTTTCCGCCAGGAACCAGGCATAGGCCGCCGATTCTCGAATGGAGTGGAGGGCATGCGGGCCGAGATCGCCGAAGTAGCGGGCCCTGCTCTCCGCGGAATAGTTGGCAAGGTCGAGATCACCCAGCAGCGAAGCTTCATCGTCATATCCACCCGCCAAGCTTTCCAGCATGCCTGCCATGGCGGCCAATCGAGAGTCCTGCACCTGCGTCTTCATCGGAAAATCCTGTCATCGCGGTTGACAATCCAGTCGTGATATATTTATTATACGCAAGAACAAATCATCTGCCAGCCGCGGGAGAAAAAATGGCGTGCGGGACGGAACGTGATTACCGAGGGCACGTGCCCCTCTATCAGCAGGTGGCGGAGCGCCTCGAACAGCAGATACATCAGCAGGCGTTCGGCGATGGCAAATTACCGCCTGAGCGGGAGCTGACCCGTCAGTTTCAGGTGAGTGTGATCACGATCAAGCAAGCGTTGAACCTGCTGGCGAACAAGGGGCTGGTCTATCGGCGGCCCCGCCAAGGCACCTTCATACGTCAGTCGTCGCTCCGGGAAGGACCGAAGGCGAACCAGACTCTGCGCTGGGTGCAGGCTCAGGATCTGGCCCATGCGAGCAGTGTCGATGCGGCGATCCGGGATCAGTTCGAGAAGACGCATCCGGGCTGGCGGCTGGAGATCCGGCAGACACAGACGATGCGGCAGGATTCGATCATGCTCGAAGAGAACCTCGGGAGCGCGGATGTCGTCTCCATGCATGCGGGGCTCTTCAACCGGTCGCTTCGGCGGGGCGAACTGGCGGAGCTGACGGGGCATCTGGATGGGCGGTTGCCGACGGATGACTTCTTTACCCCGGCGCGAGAAATGGGGATGCTGGACGGTCGCACTTGGGCATTGCCGCGCATGCTGAATCCGACCGCGCTTTATGTAAACCGTGCCCTCTTCACGGAGGCGGGAATCGAGCCGGAGCGGGCGGCAACGAGCTGGCAGAGCCTGGTGGCAAGCCTGGCGATGTTACCGCGGCAGCGGGATGGCGAGAAGCTGTGGCGTTTCGGCTATTTCCATTATCATCTGCTCTACTGGGAGAATTTCGTCCTTCAGGCCGGTGGTGAGTTTTTCGAGGATGGCGGCAATCGTTGCCTGCTGGAGAGCCGGGCCGCAGTGGAAGGGCTGGAGCTGGCGATGGCGACACTGGACGAGGTCGGAGACGAGTGGCGCAAGGATCTTTCCGCCGACTCGCAGGCGTTTCTCGCGCAGCATGGCGCTCGCAACCTTGCGTGCTTCGCGGGGGGGCCTCTCTTTGCGTCGTTTCTGCGGGAATCGGCCGATGGCTGGCAGGTGCTGCCGTTGCCCAGCGATGGCGCGCCGGTGAGTGCGGGCGTCTCCTATCTGGTTGGCATCCGGCGAGAGTGCAGCCATGTGGCGGCAGCGCTGGATCTGCTGGAGCTGATCTGCGGCCCGTTCGGGCAGGATCTGCTGGGAATTGGCGGGATGGCGATGCCAGCGCATCGGGAGGCGGCGGGGAAGTACTTCGGCAATCAGGGCAACCACGATCTGCGTGGCTTCCTCGAATCGGTGCCGCGGCTGAGCATGGTCCAGCCGTGGGCTTACCAGCCAACCGCCGCCGGGGTCCTCAGCCAGTTGCTGCCGTCGATGCTGATGCGGCGCGAGCCGCCGGCGGAGGCGGGTCGGCGGACGGCGCAGGCGCTGAACCTGCTACAGCTACCGCCAGACGAGCTTTGGCTGCCGACTCATGAAGCCGAATGCACGAAGAGCGAGGTGCTGATATGAAGCAAGTCATCTTCCTGTTGATCGTGCTGACCTGTCATAGCCTGTACGCCCAGGTGCGACTTGAGGACAGTGGCGACAAGCCGGTTACGCCCCTGCGTGAGGATCGACGGGAGCATGTGAAGCGCACGATCATCCTGCGGAACAGCGTGGCCTCCTACGAGATCCGCTGCGAGCGCTATGTGGAAGCGGATGGCAGCATTGGTGGGGATCCAAACATAGCGGCAGTCCAAGTCAATCATTTGTACTCGGCACCCGCGTTCAGCTTCAATGTGCGGGAGCAGCAGGGAGCCTCACTGTCGCGGCGACCATTCAGCATCGAAACACGCGAGGGCGCCCTGAATCGCAAGTCGGTCATGATCCGCTGGCAGATCGGTGAGCGCGAGGTGGAGTTGACGCTGGCGCTGCACGAGGATCGTCCCGAGTTGTTCTGCCGGTTCAGTGCAGCGGGGGACGCCCTGTATACGGTGCATCTCAACATGGCCCCAGGCGGCTACTGCCCGAAAGCTGAAGATCGCGACCGGCGCATGCTGCTGCCGGAGGAGGATGTGGCGCATGACCGGCAGACGCGCGCGCTGCCGCAGAAGAGTTGGCTGCTGCTTTACGACACCAAGCTTGCGCCCGGCAGCAATCCGCACGCTGCCGGAGCATTTGGCCTGGCCTGGGTCGCTCCCGAGGGCGCATCTATCGAGGGCGCCTGCAATGAGTACATATCGCCATTGAGCATCACCGTGCCCAGTGGCGGCAAGCCGGTGCTGCTGGCTTTTCGGTCCTTTGCGCGGACGATGAACGAGGAGGCGATGACGACCATGCGGAGGGACGCCAGCGGCCTGATCGACGAGTTGGCGTCCAACGCCGAAAGCCTCTTTGACATCCCGAAAAAGATAACGATTCGGAAACCACGGTAGATCATGATTCGACTCTTCAGCTTTTTTCTCCTGCTCGCGTTGCTTTCAGGGTCCGCGGAGGCGGCCAGTGTACGGACAGAACAGGCCGGCGACGCCTATGGCATCGACAATGTGGTCCTCGAGAACGATCATCTGCGGGTGGTGGCCTCGCCGCACTACGGTGGACGGGTCATCTCGCTGATTCGCAAGGGGGATCAGCAGGAGTTCGCGGTCTGGCAGGCGGAGAATGGCAGTGGCGGGTTGCTCAACCTGATTCCCCGGGCGACCAACTATCCCGGCACGCTCGGCAACCTTTCCTGCCACATCAGCGTACTCGATGAAGGGCCGGAGACGGCGGCCGTACGGCTGAGCTTCGATGGAACCGGCCAATTCGCCGCTGGCCTGCGCTTCACGCGAGAGCTTCGACTGCGAGACGGGGAGCACCGCCTCCAGGCGCGCCTGCTCATCGAGAACGTCGGTTTTGTGCCAAAGCGCTTCGGTCTCTGGGTTCATAACTACACGACGCTGCCCGCGACCAAGGATGGCGACAGCGGCTTCATGCCTACGGCGACGGGTGTTGCCTTCCGCGCCACCGAGCGTGTCGAGGATTTTGTCGCGGGCTGGCTGGCGTTGGTGGTGCCGGAGAGCGGCAGCGGCCTGCTTGGCGTTGCCAACTACGACCAGCTTGCCTGGCTGAGCTTCTGGCCAGCGGCATCGGGTTCGACGCTCGAATGGGCGTATGAGAGCGCGGAGATCGCACCTGGGGCCACCTGGCAGAGCGAGGTGGTGCTCATGCCGCTTCATGGATTGACTGCCGTGCATGCCGCCACCGCCGACTTCGCGGCCGGGATCAGCGACAATCAGTTGCGTATCTTCCAGGCAGACAGCGAGAGTCGGAGCTACCGGGCAGGTGACCGGGAGCGTCTGACGATCGAGCAGCCAGGAGCGCACCAGACGGCGCTGCCGGAAGGGGCTTCGCAACTGGTGACGGCGACGGAGCAGGTGGAGCTTCGCATGGCGCTCATCGCGGGAAGGACGGCCGCCGTCGAGATCCCGGCCAAGGCACCTCCTCCGCTCCTGCAGAGCCGCGTCGAAACGTTGAGCATCACGCCGACCGAGCGGAAAGCGGAAGAGCGGACTCGGGTGCTGGTGCTTTCCTTCTGGGACTATGGGAATGCCGCCTGGGGAACGGCCGAGGAGTTCCCGGAGATCGAGACGTACACCAAGCCGATGGCGAATCCGGCCTACGACTTTGCCTATTATTTCGGCCAGGTGATCTATAGTCAGCGCTGGGCATTTCAGGCACGCGAGCATGCTCAGCACTTCCTGAAGGGGGATACCCGTTTCGCTATCGATGTGGCCTTCGAGACGGATTTCCTGAACTACCTGGTCAACCTGTACGATTATGACGTCCTGGTGATCAACGACTTTCCTGCCGGTGCGCTGGAGCCGTACCTGGAAGAGCTTCGGGAGTATGTGTCGAGCGGTCATGGACTCTACTTCAGCGGCGGCTACCAGGCATATGGGGGGTGGGGTAAGGATTTCGGCAACTGGGAGGCGCTGGCCCCGCTGCTGCCGGTACGCATTGCGCAGAGTCCGGATCATGTCGATCAGACGCCCATGCGCGAGACGGAATGGCTGGAGCACTATCCGCGCCACCGTGCGAAAGCCCGTCCGAACCCTTACGGCGCCATCTATGATATCCACCGAATCGGGCCATGGGTGACCTGCGCGAACTTCTGGCATCGCTCGGAGTGGAGATGGATGAACGAGGGGCTGCCTGTGGCCGTTACCGAAGCAGGTGCGCCGCATCCGGTTACCGCCGGACTCGACTGGCGAGCCATCACGCCGAATTATCACCGCGTGCAACCGAAGGAAGATGCCACTGTCCTCGCCGACATCGACGGCACCCCCCTCCTGGTTGCACAGCAGCTTGGTGAAGGGCGTATCCTCGCCTCGACCATCTGTGACGAGCGACGCCTCTACTTCTGGCAGGATACGGCCAGGTTCCATCGGCAGGCTCTCCACTGGCTTGCCGGAACCGAACAGCCAACGCTGGCGCTCGCCGTGGCCGAGGGGACGCTCCGCGCAAGCGGTCATGGGGGGAGTGCCGGGCCGCTCGCCATCACCATCGTCGGGGATGACTACCGTCGCTATCCATTGCCAGCCGTCCAGCTTGCTCCCGGAGAGAGCGTACAGGTGAGACTCCCAGAGCTGCCGCCCATGCGTCATCGCATCGAAGCACGCTGGGGGGAAACGGAAGCCGCGCTCTCCGTCGAGCTGGCGGAGCAGGATGAAGCAAAGGCGGGTCTCGCGATCAACTTTCACAATCGCCACGTGTTTCTCCAAGGGGAATCGGTGCGCTTCGACCTGCCGCTGGGGGCTGAGCGCTATGCGATCATCGACAGTCATGGCGCAACCCTGCATGAGGAGCGGGCACCGGCGGTGGGCGCGCAGAGCGTCGCCACGGATGGCTGGGCGCTGGGAGATTATGCGCTGACGGTGACGCTGACCGACGGGAACGATGTGGAGCGCTTCCATGTCGGTCGCTTGCCGGAGGCCTATCTTTCGCTGTCGTGGGCGGAGTTGCCGATTTACCAGGCGGGGGAGAGCTTTGCGGCGTACGCCTCGCTGGCACGGGCGGTGGAGTATGGTGCCACGGCGTACTCGGCTGGTGGGCGTTCGCACTTTTTCGGCATAGCCGACTATCTGCTGAAGGCGGGCCTGCAGGGCTTCGTGCGTTCGGGGCAGGCGAGCTATGCGGCGCCGCTGGAGCCGGCAACGGAGACCTTCATCAAGCAGCTCTACCATGAGCAGATGCGCCCGTGGGCGGCGTATCCCGCGGTGCGGCGGGTCTTTGTCGACGATGAAGGGACCTCGTACTGGTGGCAGAACTGGCACAATCGGGAGCCGGGCGCCCTGGAGGCGCTTTTTGAGGAACGTTATGGGCGGCCATTGCGGCAATTCCCAGAGACGAAGCAGGAGAAGGTGGAGCTGGCGCATTTCTATGACGATACGTACAACATGCTGATCGCCCAGCATCGGCAGGCAATTCATGAGGTACGGCCCGACTGGGAACTCACCTATGTCCTCTCGCCCTTCCACAGCGGCATGCTCGGGACCTATGCACCCGCGCAATTCGAGCATTCCGATTTCATCGATATGGATGGTTATCCGGTGACCGTTGGCGACATCGGCGAGTGCTTCCTGCTCTACAACCTGTTACGCACCATTTCGCAGCGCCAGAACAAGCCGGCGCTGGCGTGGCTGGGCGAGTATCGTAACGACCCTGCATCGATCCGCATGCAGCACTGGCTCTTCACGGCGACCGGCTTGGGCAATCGCCGCTGGTATACCTCCGGCGGGGGAGAACGGACGGGTATCTACCGCCGGGAAGCAATCGAAACGATTACGCCGGCCGATCGACAACTGCAGCGACTGGCGCCGCTGGTGGCGGCCTGGTCTCTGGCCCCGTCCAGGATCGGCATTGTCATGCCACGCGATGCGCTGGCGCATGCGGAAAAGACGGAGGCGATGCCCTGGGAGAAGGGGGGAAGTAAGCAGAGCTTCAAGCCGCACACGGTCGGACGCGCCTACATGGCGCAGCTCGAACAGGTACTTCGACGCCTTTACGATGCCGATCTCTACGCCGACCTGATCTCCACCTCCGACCTGGAGGACGGCACCGCGCGGCAGTACGACGCGCTGATCTGCACGTGGGTGGACGAGTGGCTTCCCAGCACGGTCGCGCAGGTTGGCGAACTTGCCGCGGGGAAGGTGCTGGTGCATGCTGCCAGCGCGGAGCATGATCGGCAGGCGAAGCTGTCCGGCGCAATCGACTTGGATGACGCCGCGATAGCCCGCCTGGTGGCCATGGCCCCTCCCGCGGCGGAGACGCCGGCGAAGGATGTATACGCCCACATGCTTCAGGCAGAGGAAGGGCGCTGGCTGGCGCTATACAATCATCATCGGGAGCGTCGCACGTGTCAGGCGGTACTCCCCAGCACCCTCTCGGCCACGCATGCGGTCGACATGGATACGCATGAGAGCTTCCCCTTGCGCCGGAGCGACAGAGGGCTGGAACTCGCTTGCGAGGTGGGCAGCTACGATGGCCGTCTGCTCTGGTTGACGGACACGCCCGATGTCGCCATCGAGATCACGTCCCTGGCCATCAACGGGGCGAGCAACGATCTTTCGCTGAGGCTTGCAACGCTTGCCGCGCCCATTGCGGTGAAGGTCGAGCTGTTCGATCCCTCGGGAGAGGCGACCCAGCATGGTGATCTGCATCTGGTCGGCAGAGAGGGGCTGAGCCTTTCGCACCAGCTTGGCGCCAACGTCGCTCCGGGCACATGGACCATCACCATCACCAATCAATTCAGCGGCAGGCAACTCACTCAATCGTTCAACATTTCCAACAGGAAGAGGTAGGATCATGAAAGGAAGAATCGACAATCGGCGCGCGCATTTCACGCTCATCGAGCTACTGGTGGTGGTGGCGATAATCGGCATACTGGCGTCGATGCTGCTGCCGGCGCTTTCGCGGGCGCGAGAGAAGGCGCGCCAGAGCAGCTGCCAGGGCAACCAGAAGCAGCTTTATCTGGGCAGCATGCTCTATTCAGATGAGTATGACGACTACTTCCCGGACAATACGGTCAGTGGCTGGTGGATCGAGCTTGGTCCTTTCGTGGGAACGGGGGCGGTACACCCTCCCACCCGGCAGAATGTGATGATCTGCCCGAGCAATCCAGACAACTGGGCCACCACCATCCAGATCTACGTCAACTACCTCTTTGTGCAGAATTGCACCTATGAGAGCACCGTGTGGCCTCCCCCGCGTGCCCGCTACACGCGCCTGCCGACCACGGTGCCGGTCTTCACCGACTCCGGGGTGCAGAGTCACTCCCTGGATGGATCGCGCACGCACCAGGTCATCAGCAAGGGTTTTCCGTATGTATCAGCGGAAGTACCCGTACGGGTGGGCTATCCTCACAACGGCGATACCAACGTGCTCTTCCTCGATGGACAGGTACAGGCGGCCAAGCAGAGCAACCTGCGCTACCAGTGGTTCTACAGCGGGATACGCCATCGCTTTCCGTGATCTGGACGGCAGCCTGGCGGCACGGCGTAGATGCAACAACGGTTGGGTGGCGGTGTCTTTTAAATGGGTAGCTGTTGTGCATGTGGGCATTTGTCGTTATACTAGTAGGTGGTGGCCCAAGGATTCGGCAGGGTCGTGATCCTGAAGAAGCATGCGAGCTTTTTTTCATCCTGCCGTTGACGGCCCTGCCTGTGCATTGCCAGGGCACCAGCTGTCACTTGCCGCATCATCTACATTGTCGAAGGTGCCCCGCTTTTTTGCAAGCCAAACGGCAACGCCAGCATGTCAGCCAGGCGTCATGCCGCAACGGAGGATAAAGAGAATGGCGAAGGAAGAATTTCCTGATCTGCCGAACAATAATTTCACCCCTCGCGCCCAACAAGTACTGAGCCTGGCGAAGAAGGAAGCCAAGCGATTCGGTCATGATTACGTTGGGACGGAGCACCTGCTGCTCGGGCTGATCAAGCTCGGCCAGGGGGTAGCGGTGTCGGTACTCGAGTCCATGAATCTGGACTTGGAGACGGTGCGAATGGAGGTGGAGAAACACTCGGGAGCGGGCGGCGCCACCATGCAGGAAGGCGATCTGCCCTTTACGCCGCGCGTGAAGAAGGTGCTGCAACTTGCAGCGCAGGAGGCGCGAGCGCTCAACTACAACTACATCGGTACGGAGCACATCCTGCTGGGTCTGCTGAAGGAAGGGGACGGAGTCGCGGCGAAGATTCTGTCCAATCTGAAGGTGGACGCGGAAGCGGTGCGAACGGAAGTGCTGAAGAATCTGGATCCCAATTTCATACCTCCGGAAGGGAAGGAAGAGAGCGAGTCGAGCAGTCAGAGCGCGCCGCCGGGCGAAGAGAAGATGCCGGCGCTCAAGGCCTTTGGCCGGGACTTGACGGAGCTGGCGATCCAGGGCAAGCTCGATCCGGTAATCGGGCGAGCGAACGAAATCGAACGGGTGATCCAGATACTCTGCCGGCGGACGAAGAACAATCCGGTGCTGATCGGCGAGGCGGGTGTCGGAAAGACCGCGATCGTGGAAGGTCTGGCGCAGGCGATCATCCGTGGTGAAGTGCCGGAATTGCTTCGCGGCAAGCGGGTAATCGGTCTGGACCTGCCGCTGATGGTGGCGGGCACGAAGTACCGGGGGCAGTTCGAAGAGCGCATCAAGGCGGTCATGGAAGAGATAACGCGGTACAAGAAGGTCATCCTCTTCATCGACGAGTTGCACACGATTGTGGGGGCCGGAGGAGCGGAGGGCGCACTGGATGCGTCGAACATCCTCAAGCCGGCGCTGTCGCGTGGAGAGATCCAGTGCGTGGGCGCCACGACGATGGATGAGTACCGCAAGAACATCGAGAAGGACTCGGCGCTGGAACGCCGCTTTCAGCCGATTGTGGTGAACACGCCTTCGGTCGAGGAAGCGATCGAGATCCTGCGCGGGATCAAGTACAAGTACGAGGAGCATCACCACGTCAAGTACATCGAGACGTCGATCGAAGAGGCGGTGCGTCTTTCGGACCGCTACATGCCCGGGCGTCACCTTCCGGACAAGGCTATCGATATCATGGACGAAGCCGGTTCGCGTGCCCGCATCAGTTCGATGATCCGCCCGCCCGACCTGAAGGACATCGAGTCGGACATCGCGGAAGTGAAGCGCCAGAAGAAGATGGCGGTATCGCAGCAGAAGTACGAGGAAGCGGCGGCACTGCGGGACAAGGAGAAGGCGCTGAAGGAGAAGCTGGAGGCGACGCTCACGGAATGGGAGCGCAAGACCAACGAGCGGACGGTGACGATCGACGACGACGCCATCAAGCACGTGGTCGCCCAGCTTACGAACATTCCGGTCACGCGAATGGAAGAGGCGGAAGCGCAGCGGCTCCTGCGGATGGAGGAAGAACTGAAGGACGAAGTGATCGGCCAGGATGGTGCCGTGACGCTCATCTCCAAAGCACTGCGGCGTTCTCGGGCGGACTTGAAGGATCCGCGCCGTCCGATCGGTTCGTTCATCTTCCTCGGCCCGACGGGCGTCGGCAAGACACTGCTGGCCAAGCGGCTGGCGGAGTTCATGTTCGGCGACGCGGAAGCGCTGATCCAGATCGACATGTCGGAGTACATGGAGAAGTTCAACGTCAGCCGGCTGGTCGGCTCACCTCCTGGCTACATCGGTCATGAGGAGGGCGGTCAGCTGACGGAACGGGTGCGGCGGCGTCCCTACTCGGTCGTCCTCTTCGATGAAGTGGAGAAGGCACACCCGGACGTGATCAACATGCTGCTGCAGATACTGGAAGAGGGGCACATCACCGACAGCCTCGGTGTGCGGGTCGACTTCCGTAACACGATCGTGATCATGACGAGCAACGTTGGCGCGCAGGAGTTCGGCAGGCAGGGCACGCTTGGTTTCGTGAATGCGGAGAAGCAGGCAGACGCCGAAGAGTATGCGGTGCTGAAGGAGCGGCTGGAAGAAGCGGCGAAGAAGAAATTCCGCCCGGAATTCATCAACCGGGTAGACGATATCATCGTCTTCCGGCAGCTGGAGAAGTCTGATCTGCGGAAGATCATCGACATCGAGATCCGCAAGATTCAGGATCGTCTGAAGAATCATCACATCACCTTAACCTACGGCGAGCCGGTCAAAGATCTGTTGATCGAAAAGGGGTATCGCCCGGAGTACGGGGCGCGTCCGTTGCGCCGCGTGGTCGAGCGTTACATCGAAGATCCGTTGGCGGAAGAGCTGCTGCGGGGTTCGATCAAGCGGGAAATGGCAGTGGCGATCGAAGAGATCGAGGGCCGCCTGGTCTTCCATCCCAGCGAGCAGGAGGCACCGACCGGCGGCGACAATGATGGAGAGACCAGCGCCGGCGAGAAGGTCGCCAGTAAACGTGATTAGAAGCGAGTTGAAACATGCCCCGGCCGATCGTGCCGGGGCATCGTCCAACGACCAGGATTCGATTCAATCGTACCTGCAGACGATGGGTAAGCTTCCCCGTCTGACGGCGGAAGAAGAAGCGTACCACTCCCGCACGTTCTACGATACGCGGGATCAGTTGCGAGATCTGATCTGCCGGGTGCCGCGCATCTTTGTGCACCACATATCGCGCGGCAAGGCAACGGATGTGATGACACCCAGCAGCGGCGACGAAACGGACGAGGACGAGAGCCTGACCATCCGTGAGCGGCGTGTGCACATGGTGCAGATCATTTCCGCGATGGAGAAGCTGGCGGATCAACTGGGGGAGCTTGCCGGGAGCGAAGACGAGAAGGCCGAGAGCAAGCGTCTGCTCTTCTATCGTTCTCTGGAGTTGCTGGTGAGCAACTACCAGTTTACGACCCATTTCTATCAGGAGGTCATGGACGACCTGCGCAGCTGCCGCGACAAGCTGACCGGCACGGATCCGCCCGACGCCGAGGTGGTGGGGCGGCTCACGCTGACAGTGGATGGTTTCATGGTGGTGATGGATGAGATACTTACCCTCTACGGGCGGATGGACAGCGCGCGCACCAGCCTGGTGGAGTCCAATCTCCGCCTGGTGGTCAGCGTGGCCAAGAAATATACGCACTGCGGGATTCCCTTCATCGACCTGATACAGGAAGGGAATCTGGGACTGGTGATGGCGGTGGACAAGTTCGAGCCTCAGCGGGGTTATCGTTTCAGCACGTACGCGGTCTGGTGGATCCGCCAGATGATCACCTCGGCGCTCTCGTCGCATTCTCGCACGATCCGCATTCCGGCCAACATGGCCCGCTCCCTGCACCGGATCAACCGCACGGAGCAGAAGCTCCTGCAGGAGTTGGGGCATGAACCCAGCGCGGAAGAGATCGCCGAACGCATGGGCATTGCGCCCGAACGCATCCGTGCGCTACGCAAAATGGAGCGCCAGACCATCTCGCTGCAGAGCCCCATCGACAACAATGAAGAAGGCCAGATCAGCGACTTCATCATCGACAGCAAAGGAGAGCAGCCCGATCAGGCGGCGGGGACCAACTTGCTTGCCGAGACGATACTGGATGTTCTCGGCACCCTCACCGAGCGCGAACGCGATATCATTGTCTCGCGCTTTGGACTTCTGGGGAAGCCAACGCTGACCTTGGAGCAGCTCAGTCACCGTTACGACGTGACTCATGAGCGGATTCGCCAGATCGAGGCGGCCACGCTCAAGAAGTTGCGTCACCCGAGCCGCCGCAAGTACTTCGACGGCTACTTCTGAGCCGGTTCACTGGGATAGCCTGGCGGTGCCGAGCGGAAGTGGATGAACCCGGCGTTTGCCACCGGCATCCAGCAGCGCATACCAGCCGTGGAAGCCTGGATCTTCAGGGACGAAGTCGGGGAGCTCGGCATCGACTTCGAGAGCGTCTCCCTCCTGACGGGTGGCAGTGATGCAGGCAAAGGTGCGCACAAGTCGCGGCTGGCTGCAGGCGCCATAGCGCCAGCGCACTCGATATTCGCCGCAACGGTTGGGCAGGAAGATGAGGGCGCCATCGGCGTAATGCCATGGCCGACCGTCCAGCTCGATCTCGGCGACGGAATCGCGCATCAGGAGACGTGGAGCGAAGACAAAGGGGGTGATGCGCGCCACGCGTACCCGGGCACTATGCCAGCCATCCGCTTCGGCGGCCACATCGCCGAGGAGGAGCAGATACTGGCTGCCCCACCCCCAGGTCAACTCGCCGCCGATGCGGCTGTCACGGGCAATGCGGACGGTTTCGCCATCGGCGTGATGCAGCTTGAGGAAGTCTCGAGCGGGCACCTCGTCTCCGGGGGTGATGCCGCGATAGTACCACCAGCCCTGCTCGCGCACACGACAGGGGAGAGGCGCATGGGGCGCAAGCTGTACCGTTCGCGTAAGCGAAAGGGGGCTTGGCGCCGCGACATCCACCTCGTGGCCGTCTACGGGGAGTTCCACCAGTGAGGGCTCCCAGAGCGCATCGCAGGTGAGCAACTCACCGAGAGAGGCAGCCTGGATGTGGCCGGCCGCGAAGAGCAGGCGAAGGCGGACCTCATGCACTCCCGTCAGCCGTGTGGTGAAGGAGGGATTGGGTTTGAGCTGAGGGTTCTCGATGGCTGTGCCAAAGACGGTGAGCAAGGCCCGCGCTTCCGGCAGGACGCCATCGGCATCGCGAAAGGCGAGTTCGAGGGTATCCGATGTGGAGCGCAGGATCTCGACCGCATAGCCGTCTGCCGGTCCCATGGCATTGAGCATGAGAGAGCCTTCCTGTGGGGCGGTGCCGACCGTGCGGCGCAGGGTCATCTGAATACCGGGCAGGTCAGAGAGCAATCGCATGCGCCGCGTTTCATGGAAGGATGAGGTGGAGAGGCGGGCGAAGAGCTGCTGTTCGCATTCCGCCAGCGTACCCCCTGCCTCGATCTGGCGCCATGATTCCTCGACCTCGATCGCGTCGTCCCCGGCCAAGGAGGTGATCAGCAGGGGGGCAAATGGACGGAGCAGCTCGCCGTTGCCATGGAAGCGGGCGGAGCGGGAGTGATCGAGCTGCAGGAGGTTGTAGTCGCGGCCGGGGAAGGTGAGCAGTTCGAGGTCCTGGTTGCGCAGGAAGCGGCTGTCGTGCGGGAAGGCGTGTCGGCGCGAGAGGCGCACCTGTCGCCGGCGCGGCTGGCGGTCGAGTTCGCGGCGAAGATCGATGGAGCCAGCGAGTCCGGTATCGCGAAGGGTACCGGTAACGCAGGCGCGGATGGGATCCTGGGTGGCGGCATAGGCCATGCGGCGGGCATCGGGTGTGCAGATCTGCTGGGCGACGGCTTCCCAGCAGAGGAGGGAGGCAACGGGATCGTCCTGATCGCGCCAGCGGCGTTGGGTGAAGCCTTGCAGTTGGGCGAAGATCCAGTCGGGAGCGGCATCTCGGCCGGGGATTCCCCGCTGCACGTAGCCACCACGGGTGAGTTGCCGCTCCGCGGGTCGGCGGCTCTCGGCGCTTCCCTGCAGGTAGGAGTAGGCCACCTGGAGCGGGCGGCGATAGAAGTCGCGGGGATATGGCACGGCGGGGAAGAGGCAATCGTAGCCTGTATGATGGACACTGGCGCCGACCCAATGGGCGGTGTAGTTGGCAAAGCCGGCGGACCAGCCGTTATTCTGCAGTTCCTGGGCCGTACCCGTCACACCACCGGAGACGGTCTGGGTGAGTCCGGGGTTGTGCTGCCAGGCGTCGTCGGTTTCGCGTGGGGCATCGTGGGGGAAGAGTTCATAGATGGCGCCGTCGATCGCGGCGGCGGTAGCCTCGGCGGAGGAACCGCATCCGAGCAGCTGGTTGATGCGGGCGAGAACCTGGCGAATCTGATCGCCGGTCATCTTGTAGAAGGTGGTGAAGCCGGTAATGGAGAAGAGGAAGAGTTCGGCGAGCATGCCTTGTTCGCGAGCGATCCGGAAGAGTCGCCGGAGGTGTTGGGAGTTCCATGCGGTGGTCGGGCTGCGTTCGGTGCCGGGCAGTGGCCCTTCCTCGAAGTCGAAACAGTGACCATCGACGAGAGCGGGGTTGACCTCGATCAGGTTGGCTCCCCAGGGGCGGGCGGCATGGATGGCATCGGCGATGATCTCTTCAGGGGTCGCTTCGCGCTTGTCGGGATTGTCGAAGCCGAGGTAGGCCATCCAGCCCCATGCGTCCAGCATCGGCAAGCCGGGCGCACGGCGAGCGAAGCTGTTCGGCGCCACGGCGGAATCCCGCGCAAGCTTGACGCCGAGGAGGCAGAGACCGTCCCCCTTGTAGAAGAGCAATCCTCCGGCATCGTCACCGTTGCGGTTGGCGATGGTAAGCGTCACTTCGCCAGCATGCTCAACGCAGAAGGTGGTGCTGAGGGTCCATTCGCTCCGTTCGGCCATGCGGCGCGCATAGTGGTTCTTGAGCTGGTAGCGTTCCTTGACCTCCTGAACGAAGGCGAGCTTGTCGCCAGTGACGCGATCGCGGCGGGAGTCGGGCCAGTTGTCATCGCTGTCACCGGCAAAGGGAACGCCGAGAGCATCGATGACGACTTCATCGCGGGAGATGACGAGGAGTTGATTGTGTTCGGGCTCGCGGAGACGGATCTGGAGGAGGTAGCGACCGCGCGGCAGGTGCCCGTGCAGGAGCAGTGCCGCGGGGAGGTCGCCCGGATGGTAGTCGCCCCGCAGGGAGCAAGGGAATGGCCCCTCGATTTCACCGATCACCAGGTCGCCGTGAATCATATCCGCTCTCTCCACTTGGATGTGTCGCTGTGTTTTTCGTGGGCGACATACGATAGTGCAGCCTCTGGCTGGCGCAATAGATGAAAGCAGTATAGCGTAGTCAAACATCATTTTACTCTCGGAGGTCTTTCATGGCTTACGTGCTTGGCATCAGTGGCAGTCCCATCAAGAACAGCAATACCGATCGCACCGTACAGCTGGTCCTGGAGGCCTGCGGTCTTCCGGCGAAATTCGTCAAGTTGAGCGATCTGGAGTTGCAGCCGTGCCGTGCCTGCCTTGGGTGCGTGAAGAGCAATGAATGTGTGGTGAAGGATGATGCCCGGGAGTTGGCGCACGATTTTCGGGAAGCAGCAGGCTTTGTCCTTGGCGCCTACACGCCCTATAGCAGCCTGGACGCGCGTACCAAGACCTTCATGGAGCGCATGTACTGCCTGCGCCATCGCGCCGGGCTCAACCGTGGCAAGCCGGGAGTCGCGGTCATCACCACCGCCTGTCAGCCAGGTGCGCCGAACATGCCGCCCGCCGCGGAGATGGCGATGAATCAGATCGGCTTCTGGGCCATGGAGGAAGGGATGAAACTGCTCGGGTCGGTGACGGTAATCGGCAACGTCCCCTGCATTCGGTGTGGCTTCGGTGATTCGTGCGAGATGAGCGGGGTAAAGATGCTCCACGGTCCGGATGCCACCGTCGCTTCCCTCGGGGTGAGCAGCATCGAGATTCAGGATGCGGGTCAGCAGCTTGCGCGGGAGTTGGGCAGTCGGCTGCGGGAGGCGATCGAGTCCGCCGACGCCCCTTCCCCTGCCTGAAGAGCGTCGGCGGGAGTGGGTGAGATGCAGCTCGCACAGGCAGGAGAGCGTGCCAAATTGGCGCTGGCAGGTTGAAAAAGACGGTGTCACTGGCAATGTAATAGGCTCCAATCCCGCCACACCCCTAACCACCGGAGGACACCTGTTTATGGGGAAAACACTACTGGATAAGGTCTGGGACGCGCACACTGTGCGTGAACTGCCCAATGGGCAGACCCAGCTTTTTATCGGACTTCACCTCATTCATGAAGTGACCAGTCCGCAAGCTTTTGCGATGCTGAAGGAGCTTGGCCTGAAGGTCAAGTTTCCTGAGCGCACATTCGCGACAATCGACCACATCGTGCCGACAGATTCGCTGGCGCGTCCCTTCCAGGACGACTTGGCGGAAGAGATGACCCAAGCGCTCACCAATTCCTGCGAAGAGCACGGCATCACCTTCTTCGACATCAAGAGCGGCGAGCAGGGCATTGTGCACGTGATCGGGCCTGAGAAGGGTTTGACGCAGCCGGGGATGACGATTGCGTGCGGCGACAGCCACACCTCCACGCATGGCGCGTTCGGCTCGCTGGCGTTCGGAATCGGCACGAGCCAGATCCGAGACGTCCTTGCCAGTCAGTGCCTGGCGATGTCGAAGCCGAAAATCCGTCAGATCCGGGTGGAAGGCAAGTTGCCGAACGGAGTCTATGCGAAAGACGTGATCCTGAAGATCATCCATGATCTCGGGGTGAACGGCGGCGTGGGCTATGCGTACGAGTACGCGGGTTCGGTCATTCGCAACATGACGATGGAAGAGCGGCTGACGGTCTGTAACATGAGCATCGAAGGTGGTGCGCGTTTCGGCTACATCAATCCGGATCGCAAGACGCTGCGGTATCTGAAGAACCGGCCCATGGCGCCTCAGGGCGGCGCGTGGGAGCGGGCGAAGATCTACTGGAACAGCGTCCGCAGCGATGACGATGCCCAGTACGATGACGTCCATGAGATCGCAGGCGAGGAACTGGAGCCGATGGTGACCTGGGGCATCACGCCCGGGCAGTCGGTGCCGATCTCGCAGCCGATCCCGGATCCGGCGTCGGCGCCGGCCGAAGAGCGTGTGGCGTACGAAGAAGCGCTGCGTTACATGGACTTCCAGGCGGGCATGTCGCTGGAGGGGCGTCCGATCGATGTAGCGTTCCTCGGATCCTGCACCAATGGTCGCATTTCGGATCTTCGCCTTGCGGCGGAGATCGTGAAGGGCAAGAAGGTGTCGAAGCGGATCAAGGCGATCGTAGTGCCGGGTTCGATGGAAGTGGCTCGCCAGGCGGCCAAGGAAGGGCTTCCGGAGATTTTCCGTGAAGCGGGCTTTGACTGGCGTGCGGCCGGCTGCTCCATGTGCCTTGCCATGAATCCAGACAAGCTGCAGGGACGCGAACTGTGCGCCTCGTCGAGTAATCGTAATTTCAAGGGCCGGCAGGGCAGCCCCACGGGCCGGACGCTGCTGATGAGCCCGGCGATGGTCGCGGCGGCGGCGCTTACCGGTGAAGTTGTCGACGTCAGGGAGGTGTTGAAGTGACCACGATCAAGACAAGCATAGAGACGATCAAGGGACCCGGCATTCCGTTGCGGGCCAACGACATCGATACGGATCGCATCATTCCCGCGCGGTACCTTCGCTGCGTGAGCTTCGATGGTCTGGGTGAGCATGCGTTCGAGGACGATCGCGAGCAGGACAAGAGCCATCCTTTCAACAAGGATATCTACAAGAATGCGAAGATCCTGATCGCGGGAAGCAATTTCGGTTGCGGCTCTTCGCGCGAGCATGCGCCGCAGTCGTTGAAGCGCTGGGGCATTGACGGGATCATCGCCGAGTCCTTTGCGGAGATCTTTTTCGGCAACTGCATGGCGATCGGTCTGCCGTGTTTCACGGTGAGCCAGGCAGATGCGCAGAGACTCTTCCAGATCGTGGAAGAGGATCCGACGGCCGAATTGGTGATGGATGTGGCCAGCGCCACCGTCACGATCGGTGACACGGTCATCCAGGCGGGTATGCCGCAGGGGGCGCGCGAATCCCTCGTCAACGGCAGCTGGAATGCGACGGCAATCCTGCTCCAGGCGGAAGAGAAGATCCAGGCGACAGCCAACTGCCTGCCCTACATCGGCCTCTTCAACATGTCGGTCGCGCCTCAGTTCGACTGATCGCGGCGGTTCGTGGCATTTGCGCGGCTCCCGGGATTCATCTTCCGGGAGCCGCGCTTGCTTTTCAGCGAGGTGTGCCGATACTATGCTGAGTGATTAAACGTGACACTTCAGCGTTTGGAAAGCTTATGAAAACATCTTTTGCCACCTTGGGCTGCCCCGATTGGACATTGGATCATGTGCTGCGAAATGCGCACCTGCTCGGCTACGATGGTGTGGAGCTGCGGATTGTGGCGGATGAGCCGGTAAATCTGGACCTTACTGATTCGGAGCGTGCGGCGATCCGCCAGCAGTTCCAGGGAATCGGGTTGCGCGTTTGCTGCCTGATGGGGTATACGCGCTTCACATCGGCCGAGATGATCGATGACCAGGTGGAGAATGCGCATGAGCTGATCCAGCTGGCAAAGTCGCTGGACTGCCGTTGCGTGCGCATCTTCGGCGGGGTGCTTGCGGGGGCCTCGCGTGATGCAGCCATCGATCAGTTTGCGAGCGCGCTGGAGCGGATCGTGCCCGCCGCGGCGGCCGCTGGTGTGGTCTTGGCGCTGGAGACCCACGACGACTGGTGCAAGGCCAGCTACCTGGAGCCGCTGCTGGCACGGGTGACGTCAGCCGGTTTCGGGATCTGCTGGGATATAGCGAACAGCTACTTTGAGGAGCCACTGGAGAGAACCTTCGCGGCGATCCGCGAGCGGATCGTGCATGTACACGTGAAGGATGCCGTGCTCCAGGATGGCAAGCATCAGGGGAGGCTTCCCGGTGAGGGCGAGGTGGATCTGCCGACCGCGCTGGCGTTGCTCAGCGACATCCGGTATGATGGTTTTCTCAGCTTCGAATGGGAGAAAAAGTGGCAGCCCGAGCTGGCGGAGCCCGAGATTGCCTTCCCCCGCTATCTGGATTATCTGCGGCGGCTGGGCTACTGCTGAGCCAGCCAACCAATTTCTGAACCGACGAGGGGACCATGAGCGAAAGCATTGTGAGACTGGTGGCGGAGGATTTTGACGAACTGATCTCCTTCCTTGACCAAGCGTTTTCGACGACCAACTTCGACCGGCTGCTGCCGTCGGCATATCGGCGCACGGATGCGAGCATGGGCTGCAACCTGGCGATTCGTCGTCACGGTGACCTGGCGGCAGTCGTGGGCCTCTTTCCCAGCACCATGATAGTTGGCGGGAGCCGCCTGCGGCTTGCCGGCATCGGGGGGGTGTCGACGGGCAGGCAATATCGCGGCCAAGGGCACATGAAGCGGCTGATGAATGCAGCTCTGGAAGCTATTGCCGCGGAAGATTTCGAGCTCTCGCTGCTTGGCGGCAACCGTCAGCGCTATGGCTACTGGGGGTACGAGCGTTGCGGGACATCGCTGCAGTTCCTCCTCTCGGAGCCCTGCCTGCGACATACCTTTCCGAAGCCGCCGACGGTATCGCTGCATCCGCTGGGCAACGACGCAAGCGATCTCGATGCGGTACAGCGGCTGCACGAGGCGGAAGCGTGCCGGGCCGAGCGCCCAAGAGAGCTGCAACGGGATTTCCTGCGCAACTGGAGGAAAGAGGCGCTGGTGGCACGAGATGGGGACGGAGCGGTCGTGGCCGCGCTTTCGGCCGACCCGCAAAGTGGAGATGTCTTCGAGTTGCTGGCAACGGATGTGGAGGCCGGCATGCAGGCGCTGCACGCATGGGGCGCTCAGATGGGGAAAGCCGTGAAGGTGATGTGCAGCCCCCTGGCGACGCCGCTGAATCGGCGGCTCTGGTCCTTCGCAGAGCTGGGCGACATGGTCAATGCGGGCAACTGGCTGGTACGCCACTGGCCGATTGTCGTGGAGTCGGTGCTGAAGCTGAAAAACCAGTACGAACCGCTGGCGGAGGGCGAGCTTGTACTTGGCTTCAACGATGGGAGCCCATCCTTCCGCGTTGAGGTGAACGGTGCGCACGTGAGCTGCCAGCCCAGCGACGAGGAGCCGGCCCTGTGCCTGAGCCAGGCAGAGATGCACCGCCTGCTTTTCGGACCACCCCAACCGGAGATGGTCACGTCACTGCCACCGGCGGCCGGAGTCCTGCGCGCCTGGTGCCCCCTCCCCCTCTGGCTACCGCGGCCAGATCACGTTTGACAGCCTGGTCGTCACCAACAGGAGTTCTTGAGCTTATGCAGATTGAAAGTGGTCTTCACACACATGGCGTGCTGCAACGCAACGCGCAAAATGTCAGCGACGCAGTGGTAACGGGTAGCTGCACGCGGGATGGCAAGGTGCTGCTGACGGTGAGCCAGGGAACACGTCCGTTGGCCAAGTTCATGGGTGAAACGGTGGGTGTTGCCGAGAAGGGGCGGTTCAGTTGCGAGCTGAAGGGAATCCCGGTGGGTGGGCCTTACCGCGTCCAGCTCTGCATTGCCAGCGCGACAGGCAAATGGGTGGACACCACGGAAGTGGACGACGTGCTGGTTGGCGATCTCTGGCTGCTTGGCGGCCAGTCGAACATGCAGGGAGTGGGCCTGCTGAAGGATGCTCCGGCAACACATCCGGAAGTACGGGCCTTCTATCTGGATGATCGGTGGGAGGTGGCGCGGGAGACACTGCATGATATTTCAACGTCGGTCGACGATGTGCATCGGGTGCTCTGCGGCGGGTCGCTGCCGCCACCGAATACGCTCACGGGGGTTGGGCCGGGACATGCGTTCGGGCTGGAGATGCAACGCCGACGTAAGGTGCCACAGGGGCTGATTGCGGCAGCGCATGGGGGCACCAGCATGACGCAGTGGGATCCCAAGCGCCGCGACGAGAATGGCAACAGCCTGTATGGGGCGATGATCCGCCGCCTGCGAGCCTGTGGTGGCAAGGTGTGCGGCATGATCTGGTACCAGGGAGAAAGCGACGCCAATGGCGATGCCGCCCCCCTCTTCACTAAGCGGATGATCGAGTTCGTCGACGCGCTTCGCCGCGATGCCGGGACGCCGGCGATGCCGGTGGCCATGGTGCAGATCTCGCGCGTGATCGGCTGGAGCCGGGAATCGGGACGGTACTGGAATGCGATTCAGGAGCAGCAGCGGCGGCTGGCGGAGAAGGTCGAGCGGCTGGCCTGCGTGCCGGCCATCGATTTGTCAATGGACGACAATATTCACATCAGCGGCAAGGGTCAGAGCATTCTCGGCCGGCGGCTGGCGGAAGCGATGCAGTGCCTCACTGGGGATCAGACACTGTCACCGCCCATCGAGCTTGCGGAGGTGAAGAGCCAGGTTACCGAGCGCAATCTGGCGGACATCCACGTGCGATTCCGGCATGTTGTGGGTGAACTGCGTTCTGGGGCGCGGCCCTGGGGCTTCCAGTTGGTGACGCGCGATGGTGAACCGCTGGAGCGGATCTTCGACGTGGAGCTTCGGGGGGATACGGCTATCGTGCATACCGGACTTGCCCCATTCGAGGCCGACATGCATCTTCTGCACTACGGGTACCAGAGCAATCCCTACTGCAACATCGTGGATGAGGCTGGGCGGTCGCTTCCGGTTCTGGGCCCCGCTTCGATCGGCATTCCCAAGGCGCTTTCGCCGGCGATCCGGCGGGTGCTGGTCAGTCCGATCTTCACGGGAGCCGGGAAGCTGGAGGGGCTGGCGTACCCCACGGAGTTGGAGTCGCTGCAGCTCACGCCCCGCGACTTCCCGACGGACTTCTGCGATCGACATCTCGAGATCTCGGGTCGGGGTGGCGAAGATTGCCTGCTCTACTACGCGGTGCACCTGGTGGTGGACGAGCCGATGCCGATTGTCTTCCTGATCGGCTATGACGGACCGGTTAAGGTATGGCTCGACGGAGAGGAGCGTCACCATGATCCAGAGGGTTGCAATCCAGCGGTTGCCGATCGGGTCAAGCTGTCCGCGGAGTTGGCTCCGGGGCGACATACGCTGCTGGTCGCGCTCGGCGGCAATAATGGCCGGGCCTGGGGTGTCTTCCTGCGCATGCTGCGTCCCGACGTTCCACCGGAAGCGGTTCTCGAACAGGCCTACAGCTTTCCACGGCTGGAGCCCTGAAGCGCTAGCGGGATGGAGCTTAACTCCGCTCACTCCCGCTGTCCGTCTGAACGGCAGAACAGTCTCCCTTGCACCGGTTAAGGGGCTGTTTGATCTGGCGGATAAGATCAAGCCCCATGGGGTGCGTGAGCCGTAATGATTCGGAACCAAGTCACGGCGACGGCTCCGCCAGGAACGTCGGCACGAGTCACGGCAGAAGGGCGAACTCGACTTCACGCCCGACGACCCGGTCTGCCTCAGCACGACACGCCCCGGGCGCGGCGAGCTCCGTCACCCGTCACTCCAAAAGGGCTTGCCGCGGAGGTTCCCTTGCCTTGTAGGTAAACTATTTTAGCATTATTAAAAATGATTAAAAACTATTTGCAATACTTTGGACATGCGGTAAACTTCACGCATGGAACAATTGGCACATACAACGGGCCGGGACCGTGTACGACAGAACCTTCGCGCGGCAATCCTCTCGGGAGAGCTGCGCGCCGGACAGAAGCTGTTGCCGACCGAAGCGATTTCCAAGCGCTACGGCGTCTCGCCGCGCACCGCCCACGAGGCGCTGCGCGACCTCGTCAACGAGAAACTCATTGTCCGTGAAAAGGGGCGTGGCACCTTTGTCGGCAACCTCCCGACGGACAATCAGGAGGCGACTGAGGTCGTCGCCATCATGCTGCCGCCGAGCGGTCACGTCTGGTCCGAGATGGTGGCCAATCTCGCAGGCGACCTGCAAACCGCGGGCTATCGAACGGAGCTTATCAGTCCGCAAGCCGAGCCGAATGGAGAAACCCCCGACTGTACGAGGCTGGAATCTACCCTCGCCCTCGCGCCCAAGGCCATCATCTGCCGGCAGCTTTGGGCCGCCAAGTGGTTGAGTTCGGCATGTCCCGGCGCCAATATCATCTGTGTGCGTTCGGTGGAAGATCGAAGCTTCACCGGCAGCATTGTCGCGCCGGACACCTACGCTGCTGCATACACGGGAACGCACCACCTGGCGCAACGCGGCGCCAGGCGCATTGGCTTGTGTACCAACATGTATATCTCCACGCAGCCATGGATACTCGAGGAGACCGACTTGGCGCTTGCCGGTTTCCGGCAGGCACTGGCCGAGGCTGGCGCTGAAGAAGGGCCGCTGCTCTTTGCCTCGGAACTCGATAGCGAAGGTACGACAATCGACTCCGCGCTGCGAAACCTCGAGCTGCCGGATGCCTTCCACTGTACGACCGATTTCCGCGCTTCCCAACTGGTCGATGCGCTGCGCGGCATGGGCAAGAGTGTGCCGGGCGATGTGGCCATTGTGGGTACCCACAACACGCCGTGGGCTCATGCATACCAGCTCACCTCCGTCGAATCGCACTGGGAGCGAGTCGCCAGGGAGTGTATCCAGATCATCTGCCAAGGCCCCGAGCGGCCCACCAACATTCGTCGGCACAGCTATGTACAACCAGACATAGTCATTCGCAGGTCATGCCACCTGCATGAATCCCAAACTCCCGAATCCAGATGATGAGGAATCCGATGCGACACTCAAACATTTGCCATGCAGGATTCACGCTGATAGAACTCCTGGTCGTTGTAGCCATTATTGCCGTCCTGGCATCCATGCTCTTGCCCGCTCTTTCCAAGGCCCGCGAAAAAGGCCGCTCCACCGCCTGTTCCGGAAACCTCCGGCAGACCGGGACCTATTTCGCCCTTCACGCCGATGAAAATGACGGCTGGATGCCCACCGCGAACCTGGATTGGGATTCCGGCAACGGCATCATTAAATCCGTCTGGAGGGCCTTCATCCAGGACATGGGGTATGAACAGGCTCTTTGGGTTTGTCCATCGGACACCACCCGTACGCCCACCACGACATGGCCATTCCCAGGGGTCAACTCCGGCTATCACTGGTACCGCTATGCTTTCGAAGAATCCAGGTATGCCCCCGGCTACGTGGCGGCTTACGAACTCGGGCAGTACAAGGTCAGCGACAACACCTGGACGATTGGCAAGGCACGGCGGTTGTCGGGCCTCCGCACACCATCGGATGATCGCCTGGTGCATGACTTCGAGGTTCATGTCTACAGCACCTGCGCCGCCTCCAAGATCGCACGGACAGGCTGGCTCGCGCCAAGTGTCGGCTTCTCAACCCCCGAGTTGCACTGGACGCGACACGACGGACGGCTCAGCTTCGTCTATGCTGACGGTCACACCAGCAGCATGACTGCGTCCGAGTATGAACGCTACAACCTCAACGCCAGCAAAAGGGATTATTGATCCATGCGAATCCTTCTCGCGGTGCTCATGTGCACCATGCTTTCACGTGGTCAGGATGACACCGCCAGCCTGAGGCAAGGCATGCTCGAGCTCGATGAACCACCGATCCTTCAATATCAAACCGTAGAGTTGGGACATCCGGAGCTGCTCGATGCTGCCGTGCAAGACTACGAGCGCATGGGCTTCAACGGGGTCCAGCATGGCTATGGCATGAGCCAGGATCTGACCTACGGCACCTGGCTGTCGATACGTATAGACGGTAATGCGGCGGTGCCCATGAGGATTCGTCGCGACGGCAAGGAGATCAAACAGTGGATCCATTTCGGTGACATCTATGCCGATGAGAACATCGACTTCCTCGCCGAGCGTGTCCTGAAGCTCATCGAGACCCACGGCGAGTCAAGCTTTGCCAAGGTCGAAGGCCGTATCGTGACCATGACCGCCGATGAAGCCGACTTGGGCTACAGCCGGCACTTCTTCACCATGGTCAGCCCGCACCGCGAGGCGGCCTGGCGACGATATGCGGCCGCACTCTACGCTGACGACACGCCGCGGGCCGACAGCAACGGCGATGGCCGCACCTACGCCACGGACTGCGCAGGTGATGCCCCGGCCAGTTGGGATGAGGTCGCAATTCCGGACTTCGATCAACGCTTTGCCGAGCCGCGCCTCTGGATCGCCTATCGCCAGATGATCTGTGAGCGGCTGTACGACTTCGTGGGCCGCGTGGAGAAGCAGGTGAACGAGGCGGGCGTGCCGTTCAGTTTCGGTTTCAGCGGCCATGCCAGCATCACCTGGCCGGGAGGTTCGGCGAACTGGGGCGGTGCCGACTACTATCTGCAGGCCACCAAAGGCAGAATTCTGGCTGTGGAAAACTCCAACGCCCGCTGGACCTGGCAGATGAGTCTCAACTACAGCATCTACGACCGCATGAGCCAGCAGTACGACATCCCTGTCTTCGGCTGGTCCTGGTTCTGGCCGACCCAAGGTGAGTCCGGCTACTACGGCACCTACAGCCACGAAGAGATCGACCGGATTTTCGGCCAGATGTATGGCCACGAACTGCACGGCCTGCTCTACTGGACCTATCTCCCGGAGCCCAACCGACGGTTACCCGCCTATCAGCACATCGCCTACTGGCATCACTGGTTCCGACGGCACTGGCCCTGGCTGCGCCACACGCATCCGGGGAAGCCCGACATTGCCATTCTCTATCCCAAGACCACGGCGCTCTTCTATCCGATGTACCTCTACCCCAAGCAGGACTATGGCTGGACGATTCAGGCGCTGCACGACCTGCAGGTGCCCTTCACCGTCCTCACCGAGGAGGAGGTCATGCGCGACGGCGTGGGCGACTACAAGGCGTTGATGGTCATGACCGCCGAGCGCGTCCCCAAGGGTGTGGCCAACGCCATTGGTGACTATCTCGACGCCGGTGGCCATGTCTATACCAACGCAGATTCGCTGACCTTGGATGAAACCGGACAGCCCATCGACCTGCTCGGGCGCTTCGGCATCACACCGACCAACAAGTACAAGCAGCATTTCCAGGCCAGCATGCTGTCACCGGGCGACGCCGCGTGGGCCAAGGATGCGGCGCTGCCACTGCCGGAGCAGACACCCTATGGGGCCGCACAGGAATCGCTGGACTCAACGGAACGGCAGTGGCTCGAGATTACGATCCCATGGCATGTGCCGCGTCTACGCACCTGGCACGATATCGTAACCGGAACCGCCAGCGACGGTGCCCGCGTTATGGCCACCTACGAAGACAAGGCGGCGGCCGTGGAGACCGACCAGACGCTGTGGCTGGGCTTCCGCCTGGGCGCCGATCTCTGCGCGACCTATCCGGAAGAGCGCTTCCCCTCCACCGGCGAGCCCCAGGGCGAGCACTGGGACGCGGAACTGCGCTCTGCCAACGCGCGGTCCATTTATACCGACCTGCTGGGCCGCTTCCTGACCAGGGCGGGCGTCACCCCTCCAGTGCCTGTCTACCGCGACGGTCAGTGGGCGCGCCATATCGATACCTATGTGCGTCGCAACGGGAGCGATGGCACGGCGCTCATCATCCTGGTCGATACCGATCTGGAGGTAGAGGGGGAATCCGAACTTTACGAGGTGGAGATCCCCTGGCTGGAGGCAGATACCGTCGCCTGGGACCTGCGCGCCAATCAGGGACTCGCGCGCCACGGTGACGGCCGCATCACCATCCGCGTGCCCCAACACAGCACCGCTTACCTGCTGCTTGGCAATGCCGAGCAGGTCGCTGCTGCGGCCGCGATCCAGCGCCAGGTGGATGCCCTGGACTTGGAGCCCAAGCCTTTCCCCCGTGGCCAGCGCGGCGGTCCGCATGAGCCCGCGCTTCCCGAGGCACAGATCTCGACCATCAGCACCGGCGATCTTCCGGAGGGCGTCCTGGCTCGCCTTACTGTCACCGTTCGCAACCCACTGGCAATGGTTCGCCAGGCAGAACCCGTCGTGTTGCCCGTCAAAGAATTCTCCGGGCTGATGCCCGCCGGCACAGTCAAGGCAGTGCGCCTCGAAGGGGGCACCTGCCAGTGGGATGACCTTGATGGTGACGGCCAGCTTTACGCAGGCGATGAGATCGTCTGGCAGGCCGATTTCCAGCCGAACGAGGTGCGCACCTTCACCCTCGACTTCCTGTCGGCCGAAGGCGAACCGGCCGGCAGCGAGCTGCTCATCGAGCAGGCGGCCGGCATCACGGCCGGCATCACGACAGTCAACCTGCAGGGGCGGGAACTGTTCCGCATTGATGAAGAGGGGCTCTGGGACCTCAGCCAGGTGACGCTGCCCGACGGCACCAAGGGAGCCTTCCTGCCGGCGCGCGGCTTTGTCTTCGGGCTGGGCAAGATCCTGCAGGATCAGGGCTACAGCATGGAGCATCTCTCCACAGAGATCGTGCAAGCCGGGCCAGTTCGCAAGACCTTGCGCGTGATTTGGGCGTGCCAGCCGTTGCATGTGGTGAGTACGACCGACTACACCGTGTATACGGGGCAGCCCGAAGACGAAGTGCGCGTCTACGCCAAGGCAAGACACGATGTGAAGGCAGGGCTGGAGATGGCCGAGACCACTGTCGATGTGGAGGCTGTCGACAGCCATGGCGACTCCCTGCTCATCAACCGTGAATTGCTGAAAACGACGAGAGCCTGGTCCGGCATGGTCTTCTATGTGCACGGCATGGGAGCTCTGCTGGAGATTCCCCAGCGGGCGACCCACCTGCGCTATCTGGATGCCAAACAGCGGGTCTGCCAGGACCTGGAGAAAGCCCTCATGTTTGTCAACAACAGCGGCGGTTGGGTGGCACGAGAGACGCTGAAAGGGCCGACGCTCCAGGTCTCGCTCCGCCGCTTGCATGGCGTCCTCAAGGGACAGGCTCTCATGGACGAACACGACGGGGTGCAGGTCATGCCAAAATGCGATTACCCCCTCGTACGGGCTGCCTATGAACTCGATGACCACCGGCAGCCGCTGCTGGACACTCGCATTCCGCCAGGCACCAGCTGGGAGCTGGATACGTTGCTCACCATCTCGCCCGACTACACCGCCGAAGCCAGCAACCAACGGCGGCAGAGCTTCGCCGCCGGCCTCGACGTCAGCGTTGCTTTGGAACTGGCAAAATGATGATGCGATACGCACTCCTCGCCATGCTGGTGGCGATGGTCTGCACGGGGCAGCTTGTCTGGAAGGACGAGGCGACCACCGGCAAACCGCTGCCCACAGCTTCGGTCCAAGGCGTCCCACTGGGCAATCGCCTGCTCTCCGGAAGCCGCTTCACGCTGTACCCGGACCGCCTCTGTCGCTGGGACTATGAGATGGGCTTCCGCATGCTCCCGAAGCCCTGGCAGGAAGTGTCACGCGACGAGCAGCACCGTTTGGTCAAAACCACCTACCCCTACAACAAGGCGCTGCATGACCCGCTGGCGCCACCGGCACAGATGAGCCTTCTGGGGACGCAATGGTTCCTCGGTCTCAACTCCAGGTGCCCGCGTATCGTCTACCCGCTCGACTTCGGCCACGACTTCGAGGTGGTGGGCATCACCTGGCGGCTCTGGGACTCGCTCCAGGACGGTACGGGGAACGCCGGCAGCGCGAGCTGGGAACGGGCAGATGAGGACGGGAACTTCATCCTCCGCATGACTGCGTCGTTCGACGCCGAGGGAGACCGTGAACTGGCGGGCCGCTCCTACCCGCTGGAGGACCTGCGCGCCATGGGGCTGCATGGATCGCTCTACCTGCCGCTGCCCAATCATCGTGGGCCGTTTCACCTCTCGATGACCTTGACCAAAGGCATACAAGGCTACTTCACGGGCGGTTCGATGAGCGCCTGGCTGCGCTATGTGGGGGACCACCCCCTGCCCCAGGAGAAGCCCGAACCTCGCGTGGTGACAACCTTTGAAGAGGGACAGGTTATGGCCCAAAACGCTCGTCTCGAGCTCGTTTCGCCGCACGAGCCGGCGGACAGCTACCTGGATCGAGGCCGCTACCTGCGCGTCAGCGGCCGCCCCAACACCAACTGGCATATCCTCATCCCATTGCCGGAAGACCTGCAGGATTGGCGCGACGTCGCGCGGGTGCGGGTGACCTACCGTGTCCCCACCTGGATTGGGCGTATTCAGGCGGACGGTCGCAATTCGAAGCATGTGCCATTTGGCGCGGCACCTTTGCTTCGCGGCCACGATTCCCCCCAGGCGACCTGGCGGACCGTCACCAAGGAGCTCGCGCTCGATGAGGCTGAGCGCATCCGAATGGAGGGTCTGGTGATCAAGTCCTGGGGGCCGACTTGGCGACGAGATTTAAGCGTTCCCCAAGACGATTGGAGCATCGAAATCGGGGCGATCGAGCTCATCCCCTACGCGCCGGGTGAACGCGAGCGGCTGACCGCTGAAAGCCAGGCACGGGAAGCATGGAGGCAGGGGACCCGGGACTCGGCCCTGGCCACGCGTCTGGATGCCATGCCCTTGCCCCAGGGACAGCCACCCAACCCGCGGGATCTTCTCCTGCGCGGCTTCTGGGGCGTGCCGGCCGGCGCCAACCTCTACCCGCTGCGGGAGCAGATGGGCGTCTCCAATCATTGGGAAGCCATTGAACACGTCGTCGCCGACCTGAAAGCGCACCACATCAACGCTGCCCATTTCGAGATGGGCAACCTGAACGAGCAGGATTTGGAGCGCTGGACCAAGTATGCCCACGAGCAAGGCATCCACCTCTATGGCGTCGATTCCTATATCGCCCGCACTCGGACACTCGCCGGGCCGAAAGACGAGCTCTGGGCTTGGTGGAAGGAGCAGATGGAGACGCGCTGGCGCCCCATCGTCGAGAAGTATCGCAGCTGTCCCACCTACATCGCCTGGGCCCCTGGCGAAGAGCCCTATCCCGTCATGGTGCCGTTTGTCCAATACTTTCGCCAGGTGACGGCCGAACTGGGAGGCCAGCCGCAGATCATGATCTACAATAATCCCGCGGTCATGCTGGAAGACACCGCTACCGAGCCGCTGCCTGGCGGCGCCGTCTTCGACTCTTACGTCTTCTTGACGATCCCCAAATCTCCAACCAAGTATCTGGACGCCTGCGAGGCCACCTGGCAGGCGGCCAAGCAGTGTGGTGGCGTGGCCTGGATGACGCCCCAACTGGTCGGTGCGGAAAGTGGCCACAACGGCGTCTATCGCGACATCACCCAGGCCGAGATGCGCTTCCAGGTCTGGGCCGCACTGGCTTGGAACGTCAAGGGCTTCTTCCCGTGGATGTACCTCAATGGCGCCAAGACTCCCGACTTCACCGATACCTCCTACTATGGCTATTATGCCGACGAGATGGAACGACTCGCCAAACTCGAAGATCTCCTCATCGCCATGGAGCGCGACGACGACCTCACCCTCCTCGAATCACCCGGAGAATCATGGCTCATTGGCAGCTTCAGGGACCGCTCCAACCCCAGCCAGCACTACGCCATCGTCGTCAACCTCGACCTCGACAATCCCCAGACCTTCCATCCCATGCCCGTTCCGGCACCTCGACCACTCTCGGTCGTGAGCGCGGGCAGCCACGGCCCCGTCCTCACCACCATCGACGGACCGCTGACGCTCGCCCCAGGTGACGGCTGCATCCTCATCTTCTCGAACCTGCAGGAGTGACCTGAATGGATTCCCCGTGGTTGGATCGCCTCTCCCCTCTGCCCAAGCGCATCGAAATCTCGGGCTGGCACCAGGTCCGTCCCGACACACTCGCCATCTGCGCGGATCCGAGCGACCTTTGGGCGACTCGCGCCGCCGATGAACTGCACGAGCACCTCCAACGAATGACCGGCGCCGGACCACATCGTGCCGAAGAGCCGTCCGCACAAACCGTCATTCGCTTCATCTCGCCAGCCTCTCGACTCCACGCCGAGCTTTTCGAGCATCCTCTCTACGACGACTTCGCCTATCACCCCGGTTTTCAGGCCTATCAGGTTGCGCCGCTGCCGCAAGGTGGCCTCGTCGTACGAGGCCTCGACGCCGAAGGCGCCTACTGGGGCATGAAGACCCTCAAACAACTCATTACCGCTGACGCTGACACCCTGCTCATCCCCAGCCTGCACATTGCCGACGGCGCCGACATGGAAGAGCGCGGCATCTGGAGTCAGGCCCTCGGCACCACCGCCCCCGTCGCTGACCTGGACGGTATGCTCGCCCACTATCGCGCCTGGATCGACTGGATGAGCGACCACAAGCTCAACCTCTTCGAAGTCATCGTCGTCGGCGAGCCCGATCTGCTCAGCTACCGCTCCAGCGCCCATCCGGAACTCTCCTCCCCGCGCGCAGACCTCCATGAATCGCTGCTGCGCGAACTCTTCGCCTACGGAGCGACCCGCGGCGTGCGCATGGTCCCCATCTTTACCCATCCGGAACTCTTCGGCTTCATCGGCAAAAAGTACCCCGAACTGCGTGCCAGGGAGGCCATCCCTCACCATGGACACCAGATCAGTACCGGCATCGATTTCTTCCAGCCCGGAACCCGTGAGATCCTCGCCGACATCGCGTCCGAAGTCATGGCCATACTCAACCCTCGCACCCTATGTTTCTGGCTCGCCGAGAACAGTCATCGCGCCCTCCCTTCAGCCGCCGATCGACCTTGCAGTGAATTCATGCGCGAGGCAACCGTCTTTCACAGCATTGCCGAACAGCTTCGCCACGACCATCCCGGCCTGCGCTGCCGCATCCTCATGAGTCAGGGATCCTTTCCTGAAAACCTCGCGCTCATGCGCGCCTTGCCTCAGGATGTGCAGTGGATCTACTACTCCGGCGAGCGCTACGGCACCTACAACATCCGTCTCCGCAACCCCATCCATCGCGATATCGCTGCTGGCGCCGCCGAAGGCCGCTGGATTTCCTTCTGCAACTCTCTGCGGGGCGTTCCAGGACGGCCTGCGCACCTCGAGACCATCCAGCGCAACATCGGCCACGCCATCGATGCCGGGCTCAAAGGCGTGGGAGGCATGTCCTATGCATTTCCAGGTGATCGTGCCGCCCTCTTCATCGCCGCCGAGACAAGCTGGAACAGGAAGGGGCGAACCCTCCCCGATTCGCTCCGCGTCCTCGCTTCCGAAGCTGGCGCGCCTGACCCGCGTAGTCAAGCCAAGGCTTACCACCTCTACGACCGTGCCAGCGCCGCTCAGGCTTCCTGCGACCGACTCAGCGTGGGGCAGCCGTTCGGCACCTTCTCGCGGCTTGCCTGCATGATCGACCGCATCGCCACCAATGCCGAGGTCGATGAGCTGGTCATGCAGATCACCGATGCTCTGGAAACCAATGAACTCCCCACCCTGGCCAAGGCCGCGGCAGACGTCGACCAGGCTCTTTCCATGGCGGAGCCCACTTGCGACCCCCTCTTCATCGTGAGGTGTCAGTACCTGCTGCGCGTCATTCGCTGCAGCCGGGCCGTCACCCAGGCTTTCTACGTCAATTGCCGAGAAAAGTCGCGCGACATGCACAAGGGAGCGTGGGGAACCGACTTCCAGAACGCCCTCCAGGCCTGCGTGGCGGAGATCCAGCAGCAGGCCCTCGGCAGCGCCGAACTCTTTGCCCACATCAAGGAGGCGGAAGGCTGGTCCTGCACCAGCAACCCCACTGAGCCACTGCGGCAACTCGCCGCCGCCGCGGCAGCCATTCACCTTCCATCCATCACCACGTCCCGGGACCTGTAGATCAGCCGCCCGTCAACAACCTGCTACCAAAGCCTGCTCCATGTACAATCGGGAACCGCTCCACCTCATATCGCCGGCCCTCATCCGTCGTACCTGTCGCTCCTCCAGCTACGATCGTGCCGGGGGCAACGTCGACTTTCGGCGCATCCCCGCCAATGGCCACATCACCATCTTCCAGGCCGAGGGGCCCGGCATCGTCACCCACCTGTGGTTCGCCCTCGGACACTTCGACTACAACTACCTGCGACGCCTGGTCATCAAAGCCTGGTGGGACGACGCGGAAGCCCCCAGCATCAATGTTCCCCTTGGCGACTTCTTCGGCGTCGGCCACGCCGTCTCCAACGCGTACCAATCCTCTCTCACTCACATGGTCCGCGGCACCGGCAAGCGGGGCGGGAATACCGGCGTCAATGCCTGGTTCACCATGCCCTTCACCAGGAATGCGCGCATCGAAGTGCACAACGAGAGCAGCATTCCATGCCAGGCCTGCTACTACATGGTCGACTGGCTCCAGACACAACCCGCCGCCACCGACGGCGCCGGCTATTTTCACGCCTTGTGGCGCCGCGAGAACCCCACCATCGCCACCGATCCTTCACGTTTCAACCATCAGATCAGCCTCGGCCGCTGCGGTCTCAACACGACGGGAGAGGACAACTATCTCGTCGCGGACATCCACGGTCAAGGACGTTTCATCGGCATGAACTACAGCGTCGACAATATCGTCGGCCGCATGCTGGGGCACAACATCAGCGCATTCGGTGAAGGCGACGAAATGATCTTTATCGATGACGATACCTGGCCTCCCTCCCTGCATGGTACTGGCACCGAAGACTACTTCCTCGACGCCTGGGGCATGACAGGCAGCCCCAATCTCTATGCCGGCACCTCCCTGCATGTCAGCCTCGACAAGGAACTGCGACAGCGCGGCACCTGCTACCGCTATCACGTCAACGACCCGGTCTACTTCCGCGAGCGACTGCGCTTCACCTTCGAGACCGGCCACGATAACTGCCAGGCCAACGACATTGCCAGTACCGCCTTCTGGTACCAGGAAACTCCAGCAGCCATCGATCTGCAGCCCGTAGAGCAGCGCCTGCCGCGACATTTCCCCGGGGATCCCGATCCTCAGGAAGAAGCAAAGGTTGTTGAACTGCTCGGCAACGCCATCGACCTCTGGTACGATATCTTCATCGACGGAACTCCCGACCAAGTCGCCAAGCTGGGGGCCCCCGCCTATCGCGAAGCCTTCGGAAGCTTCTCAACCCTGCGCAATCAGTTTCAGGACGGCGAGGTCGACGCTGGCACCATCGCCAAGACCATCGAGCCACACCGCGAGCTTATCGCGGCCCTCGCCGGCGAGGTAACTGTGTAGCCTCAGGGCATGACCTCATCCCAGCTGTGCACGACCCGCGCCCCGAGCGCGGCGATCTCCTCGTGATCGATCCGTGGACGGGTGATGCACCGCATGCCCGCCGCTATCGCCGCCCGCGTCCCGACCAGGCTGTCTTCCAGTACGCAGCAGCATTCCGGCTCCACCCCGAGCTGACTCGCTGCCGCCAGAAAGACATCGGGATACGGCTTGCCGCGGGAAACCGTCTCGCTGCTGATGACCAGATCGAAGCAATCGCTGATGGCGAGAAAGGCGATGGCGGCCTCGATACCTTCCCGCGGACTCCCCGAGGCCACCGCCAGGGGCAGCGTCCCGTGCAGCCGCCGCACCATCGCTACCGCACCGGGTATCTCCGCGATGTCGCTCGCGGCCCGATAGCTGTCGATCAGCGTCTGCCGCATGATGGTGCGGCAGCGTTCGACTTCCACCGGAGGCTTCAGCAGCTCATGCACGCGCGTGGCCAGATCGTTGGCGTTCATCCCCAGGCACTGCCGCTGCACGGCCTCCTCCCAGGAAGTGCCGCAGGCCGCGAAGAGCGCGTCTTCCGCGGCGCGCCAGAGGGGAAGCGTATCGGCAAGCGTGCCGTCGAGATCGAAGATGTAAGCCTGCAAGGTGCTCATGCTGCGTTGTTCCTCACCTCAGCTGGGTTTGTGAATGAAAGAGGCGGCCGTCGCCCGAATGCGGGCCCATCGACCATGGCAGGTTCCACTGCATGTGCTGATCCAGATACCAGTCCGTGCGACCGTCGATCTCGATGCGCAGCCCCGTCGCCTCATGAAGCGCCAGTTCCCGCCCGTCGCAGGCGATGGCCGCCGACGCCACGGTGACCGCCGGCGCCGCTGCCCCTTCGAAGGGTACCAGAATGGTCACAAAAAGCTGCTTGCCGGCCGCCCGGCGCGAGTAGGTCAGGTGGCGTGGATTGTCATACCCTTCGAGCGGATGGGGGCATGCTTCGATGGCGGCCGCGCCGTCCAGCCCCGGCACCGGCACAATCGTCACATTTCCGCCCGTATCCTTCGTAATCAGCCGGCCATTGTCGCCGAGATCGCAATCGCCGTTGATGTGGAAGTGCAGCGTATACAGATGCTCCGCCCCGCTCTCCGGCGTGAAGCGGTCGATGACGATCGCATACTCGCCGCGCAGATAGAAGATCTTCCGACGCACCGCGGTGACCGGCTCCGGCAGCGACCGGTAACCCTCGTGCACAGTGCTCAGATAGGCGTACCGATCCGCCGAGATCCACGCGTTGACGTGTGGGGTGAGCATCCCCTTCCACCGCCACTCGTCCTGTATCGCCAGATGATCGGCAGCATCGACGGTAGCCACATTGTGCGAGGCGCTGGCCACCCGCCAGTGACGCGCCGCCTCCTTCCCGTACGGGCCGCTGCAGTTGTCGATGACCACCGGTCGACCGCCGCTGTACAGCTCGAAGGTGAACATGTCCGTATGCGCATGGCTGGAAACAACGCTTCCGATCGTCCCCGCCTGCACCGCCAGATAGTCCGCTTTGGGCGACCAGTCGCTGCGCATGAAGAAGAAGCCCGACTGGTGCAGCGCCGCATCCAGAGGCGGCAGAATGCTCTCCAGTCGTCGGTACGCCGGGAGCAGGTCGCGCCCTTCGAAGAGCAGCATCCCCATCGGCGGCTGCCATGTCGGCTCCAGTGCTTCAGCGACCGCCTTCGCCTGGGGGATGCCCAGCAGCGCCGCTGTCTGGCGCAGCTCCGTCGTGCTCCCGGCGCTGTGCCGGGCGGCGCAATCCCCGAAGCAGGGGATGAAAGCGTTCGGCGTCATGCTCTGCCAGATCGTCTCACCACACTGGCGAAGCAGCCCAGTGAACTCCGGCGAGAAGTCAATCCCATTGGCCCGGGCCAGCTCCCACGCATGCAGCCAGTGACGCACCGTCCCCCAGTGATAACCCGACCGTTCCTTCGTGAAGCCGTCCCGCTCCATCAGCAGCCGCATCTCGTGTTCGAAGTAAGTCGGCGCCAGGCTCGCGAAGCGGCCAAAGCCCTTGAACTCCGGGAAGAGGAGCCCCGCCTGCCAGAAGCCGATGAAGGTGTGCAGCCACCAGTTGTGACCCGACGAACCCAGCATCGTCTCGCCCCAGGTGCGTGCCCACTCCCACTCCTTCCATAACTGGTGGTTCAGCCAGCAGAAGAGCGGCGCCAGATCCCCATTCTCTACCTCCGGCACGGCCATCATCACCCGCAACACGTCACCGATGCTCCGCGTCGCCCCCCAGGGACCCACCTCCCACAGCTCCCGGCTCTCCAGCACATGCCGGCCGATCCGTTCGCTCAACTCGGCATCCAGCGCCAGCATCAGCTTCAGCGATCCTCGCTGCGCAATGGCATTGGTGTGGGCGGTTGCCACCAGCGGCTCCTCGAACACCGCTTCCACGGCCGCCTTCGCCGCCTGCAGTTGCGCCGCGTCGGCCTGCTCGCGCACCCGCTGCACGATGGCCGGCGTAAAGCCCGTGACCGGAGACTGTCGATGGCGCAACGCCCCGATGAAGCGCGAGGCAGCCTCGCATGGATCACTCTCACCGGCAGGCCGAAGCGCAGATGCGGGATCGATGAAGGCAAGCAGCTCGCGGGCGATATCCAGATTCATGACGATTCTCCATGGGGATTCATGGGGCAGGGCTGGTGCGGATGGCAGGTGAATGATAACGTATCCCCCGCCACGCCCTTCGCTACTGCCATCCCACTTTGCGTTACAGGATTTCCCCTCATGCCCGCCAAGGACTATCATTCTACTGCCATCCCCACCCCCAGGCAACTGCAGTACCAGGATTGGGAGTTCGGCATCTTCCTGCACTTCGGCATTCGCACCTTCTTTGAAGGACACCGCGACTGGGACGGCAAGCCCATGCCCCTCGACGGCTTCAATCCCTCCGCCTTCGATGCCGACCAGTGGGCGAGGACCGCTGCCGAGGCCGGCGCCGCCTACATGGTCTTCGTTGCCAAGCATCACGACGGCTTTGCCAACTGGCCATCCGCTTACTCCTCCTATTCCGTTTCCCAGACGCCCTGGCGCGACGGCAAAGGCGATGTCGTCCGCGACTTCGTCGACGCCTGCCGCGCCCATCGACTCGCCGTCGGCATCTATTACTCCCCCGCCGAATGGGGAAACCCCATCTTCGAGCATCCCCACCAGTACGATGACCACTTCATCAACCAGATCAGCGAGTTGCTCCAGAACTACGGCGACATCGACATCCTCTGGTTCGATGGCTGCGGCTCCGAAGGTCACGTCTACGACTGGAACCGCATCATCGCCACCATTCGCCGGCTGCAGCCCAACATCCTCATCTTCAACATGGGCGACCCCGACTTCCGGTGGGTCGGCAATGAGGCCGGCATCGCCCCCCAGCCCTGCTGGAACACCGTCGTCGCCGTTCCCTTTTCCGTCCAGACCGACAACCTCGAGACGGTCGATGTGGAGCCGCGCTGGCTCCCCGCCGAGTGCGACTGCCGCATGCGCCTCCAGAACTGGTTCTTCGAAGAGGCCGACACCCATACCGTCAAGAGCGTCGACGAGCTGATGGGCCTCTACTACCTCTCCGTCGGGCGCGGCTGCAACCTGCTGCTCAACATCGGTCCCGACCGGCACGGGCTCCTGCCGGAACCGGATGCCACGCGCCTACTGGAGTTCGGCGCCGAGATCCGTCGCCGCTTCAGCCATCCCGTTGCCACCCTCGATGACTTCGAACGCACCGACACCACCTGGTCCTTCGCCGCCTCGCAACGCCTCCTGGTGGATCACCTCGTCATCGAGGAGGAGCTGACCGCCGGGGAACATATCCGCCAGTTCACCATCGAATGCGAGGCGGGTGGGCGCATCCTTCTGGCTCAGGGGGCCAATGTGGGGCACAAGGCCATCGTGCGCTTCCCGGCCGTCCCTCTCGGCACCCTGCGCCTGCGCATCGACAAGGCGGACGGCCCCGTCAACCTCCGCGCTCTTTCTCTCTATTCCACCCTGCAGTCATAGTCACAGGTTCGTATGCCTCTGGTCAGCGCTCAGAATGTCACCAAGATCTACCCGACGCAGGATGTCCTGCGCAATGTCACCCTCGTCGTCAACGAAGGTGAGCGCATTGGTCTGACCGGCGCCAACGGCACCGGCAAGACGACGATCATGCGCATGCTCGTCGGTCTCGACGAACCGACCACCGGCACCATCGATCGCGCCAAGTCCGTTCGCCTCGGCTACCTGCCCCAGCACGTCCCCCAGATGCTCGGCACCAGCCTCCGACAGGCCATGCTCGACGTCTTTGCCTCGGTGCGCTCCCTCGAAACACAGCTCGCCGACCTCGCCCACCAGATGGCAGAACCCAATTGTCCCCCCGAGATCATCGCCCGCTACAGCCGCCTGCATGCCGAGTTCGAACACCAGGGCGCCTATGACTATCAGCACCAGATCGACGCCATCCTCACCGGACTCGGCTTCAGCCAGGCCCAGCAGCAGCGTCCGCTGGAGGAACTGAGCGGCGGCTGGCGCACCCGCGCTCTCCTCGCCCGACTCCTCCTCGAAAAGCCCGATCTGCTCCTCCTCGACGAACCGACCAACAGCCTCGATCTCGAAGCGACCATCTGGCTGGAGCAGTTCCTCCAGAGCTATCCAGCCGACCTCATGATCGTCTCCCATGACCGCTTCTTTCTCGACAAGCTCTGCAACCGCATCTGGGAAGTCGGCTTCGCCCGCGTCGAAACCTACAAGGGCAATTACACCGCCTATCGCAAGCAGCGCCAGGAACGCTACGACCGCCGCCTCAAGGAATGGGAAGCCCAGCAGCTCCTCATCGAAAAGGAGCAGGACTTCATCCGCCGCCACATCGCCGGCCAGCGCAGCAAGGAAGCTCAGGGACGACGCACCAAGCTCGAACGCTACCTCGAACGCGAAGCCGTCGACAAGCCCGAATATGCCCGCAACGTGCGCCTGCGCTTCACCGCTGGACGCCGCACCGGCGACATGGTGCTCGATGTCAACGATCTGCGCGCCGGCTACGATACCCCCCTCGTCCACCTGCCCAACCTGCGCATCGAGCGCGGCGACCGCGTCGCCATTGTCGGCCCCAACGGCACCGGCAAGACCACCCTCCTGCGCACCATCGCCGGGGATCTGCCCCCCCTCGGCGGGACCTTCCGCTACGGCGCCAACGTGGAGCCCGCCTTTCTCCGCCAGCACCATGAGGACCTCGATCCCGAGTTGACGCTGGTCGATGCCATCCGGCAGGTCCAGGACATTCGCTCCGAAGCCGAGGCGCGGGAAATCCTTGGCGCGCTCCTCTTCAGCGGCGACGACGCCTTCAAGCGCGTCGCCGACCTCTCCGGCGGCCAGCGCGCCCGCCTCAACATCGTCCGCCTCGCCTATCGCAATCCAAATCTGCTCCTCCTTGACGAGCCCACCAACCACCTCGACATTCCCACCATGGAAGCCCTCCAGAAGGCGCTGCAGGACTACGAGGGGACGATTCTCATGGTCAGCCATGACCGCTACCTCATACAGGCCGTCGCCCGCAAGCTGATCGTCATCGAGCATGGCAAGGCCACCCTGGTCGATGCCACCTGGGAAGAGTATGCCGCCGGCCGCCTCCCCATTCCCGACGAAGAGGCCCCCGCCACCGCGCGCGCAGCGGCTCCCGAAGCCCTTGACGGACGCGGTGCCTACGAGGCCAAGCGCCGACGCGAAAACGAGCGCAAGCGCGCCCAGAAACGCTACGAGCAGGTGGAGACGCAGCTGCACGAACTCGAGGACGAGAAACGGATGATCGAGCACGCCATCGGCAAGGCTGGAGAACAGCAGGATCTGGATGAACTCATCAAACTCAACGCCAAGTTCCAAGCCGTCACCAGCCAGCTCGAGCAGCTCTGGGAAGAATACGCCTCGCTCGCCGAGGAACTCGAAGAATGATCATGACTGATAAAGGGAGCCTCCCATGAAACGTTCCGACATCAACAGGATTATGCGCGACAGCCTCGCCTTCCTTCAGCGCATGAACTTCCTCCTCCCACCCTTTGCCACCTGGAGCCCGGACGAATGGGCCACCAGAGGACCAGAGTGCTCCGACATCATCGACCAGCAACTCGGCTGGGATATCACCGACTTCGGCAGCGGCGATTTCGACGCCGTCGGCCTCTTCCTCTTCACCATCCGCAATGGCACCCCAGCCGACCTCGCCAATCCCCTCGGCAAGTGGTACGGCGAGAAGATCCTCATCGTTCAGGAAAATCAGGTCACGCCGACCCACTTCCATCACCAGAAGATGGAAGACATCATCAACCGCGGCGGCGGCAACCTCGTCATCCGCACCTGGAATGCCACCGCCGACAATCAGCTCGACGACTCTCCCGTCACCCTCAGCCAGGATGGCGTGCACGTCACGGTTCCCGCCGGCGGCACCATCACCCTCCGCCCCGGCGATTCCGTCTGCCTGCCGCAGCGCAACTACCACCGCTTCTGGGGAGAGCCCGGCACCGGCACCGTCCTCGTCGGCGAAGTCAGCCGCGTCAACGATGACCGGACCGACAATAACTTCTTCGAACCGGTTGGCCGCTTCCCCGACATCGAGGAAGACGAGCCCCCTCTCTATCTGCTCTACAACGACTATGCCCGCTATTACCGTCCGCAAGGCCGGGTGCCGGCTCTATAGGCCCTCGTCCAGCGCGTCGCGCACCGCGGTGAGCAGCGAAAGGCTGGTAAACGGCTTCTGGATGAAGTGCACCCCTTCGTCCAGTACGCCATAATGCGAGATGGCGCGCTCCGTGTAGCCTGACATGAAGACCACCCGCAGCTCCGGTCTCAGCTTCTGCACACGCTGGTACAGGTCGCGGCCGTTCCACATGGGCATGATCACGTCGCTGAGGAGCAACTGAATGGGGCCGTCATGCTCCTCGGAGAGCTGCAGCGCGCGCACCGGATCATCGCTGTCGATGACCGTATAGCCGTGCTGGCTCAAAATGCTGGCGGCGGCGGTGCGGACCAGATCGTCGTCCTCGGCGAGGAGGATCGTCTCCGTCCCCCGTGGCGGTTTGCGGGCGCGACGGGCCATCTCGCGCGCCTCTTCTCCCTTCTGGCGTGGCAGGTAGATCTTGAAGGTCGTCCCCTTCTCCACTTCGCTGTAGACCCAGATGCTGCCATTGTGCTGGCGCACGATACCGTAGACGGTGGCCAGCCCCAGGCCGGTTCCCTCTCCCTCCTTCTTAGTGGTGAAGAAGGGCTCGAAGATGTGCCGCTGCGTCTCCTTGTCCATGCCGCAGCCCGTGTCGGAGACGGCCAGCATCACGTAGCCACCGGGCACCACCTCCGGATGCGAATCCGCATACGCCTCGTCCAGGTCGACATCGGCGGTCTCGATAATGAGCTTGCCACCCTCCGGCATGGCATGCTGCGCATTGATCACCAGGTTCATCAGCACCTGCTCGATCTGCGACGCATCGCCACGGCATTGGCCGAGTCGGTTCGACGGCACGAACTGCATGTCGATGTTCTCCCGGATGGTCCGACCGAGCATCTTCTGGAAGCCGCCGATAAGCGCATTGAGGTCGAGCCACTCGATCTCGAAGACCTGCTTGCGGCTGAAGGCCAGGAGCTGCCGCGTCAGATGCTTGGCACGCTCGCCCGCTCTGTAGATCAGCGAGATCTGCTCCCGCAGCGGATGATCCTCCGCGATCTGATTCAGCAGCATCTCGGAAAAACCGATGATCGGGAGAAGAAGATTGTTGAAATCGTGGGCGACGCCGCCGGCAAGCTGCCCGACCGTCTCCATCTTCTGAGCCTGACGCAGCCGGTCCTCCAAGGCCAGACGCTGCGACACATCCTGCAGCGCCGCGATCATGCCGATGATCTGGTTGTTGTCATCGAAGATGGGGGCGCAGTTGGCGGAAAGGAGAGTGCGGCGCCCCTGCGGACGTGCCAGAGCCAGCCGGATGTCGCTGATCGGCTTGCGGATCTGCATGATGCGGCGCAGCGGCATCTGGTCTGCCTTCAGCGGCGACCCGTCCCAATCCGTCCAGCTTGCACCCGGCGTCTGCCAGTTGAGCGTCTCCACCGGATCCTGCAGATTATCGAGCAGCAGTTTGGCCTGGGTGTTGGCCTGGATCATCTTGCCGGTCCGATTGACGACCATAATGGCGATCGGGCTCGTATCCATGAACGACTGCAGCCGATCGCGCTCCTCCGCCAGGGCTTCCTCGATGCGCTTGCGGTCAGTAATGTCGGTTCCCACGCAGAGGATACCGGCCAGCTTCTTATTCTCATCCAGAAGGGCGCGGTGCGTCCAGGCTATCCAGACGCGACGACCGTTCCGGCAGCGGCACAGCTGCTCCGTCCCCGCATGCTTCTCCGGCTGCTGCTGGATCTCGCGAAGCAGCTCCTGCAACTGCGCCTCGTTCTCGGGAGTGGGCGGCACCAGCGTACCGATCAACCCTTTGCCCACCACCTGCTGCTCCTGAAAGCCAAAAAAGCGTTGTCCGAATTCGTTGAAAAAGCGGATGCGTCCCTGCGGATCGAGGCGCAGCAGTATGCTTCGCGCATGATGTACCAGGTCCCGGTAACGCTGCTCGCTGCGTCGCAGCTCCTCGGTGGTCCTCGCCGCCCGCAGGGAGCCACTGCAGAAGGAGGCCAGGATGCCGCCCAGCTTCAGATCCTGCCCCCGAAAGGGAACCTCGCCCAGCCGCAACAGCACAATGATCGCCAGGACATCGCCACGTTCACCGGCAAACGGGAAAGCCATCACCGTACCATCCTGCGATTCCCCCCAGGTATCCAGCGACTCATCCGCCTCCCGGCGCGTCGAGAGGAGCAGCGGCTTCTTCACCGTCATCACCCGGTCCAGAAGCGAGCCACGCGGCAGGGGAAAGGGCAGAAAATCCGGCGCCGCCGACTTGATCTCGTGAACCAGGCGCAGCCCCCCTTCCTCCACTTCGTAGAAGCGCCCCCCCGACGCCGTCATGTCCAGCGCAAAGTGAGTCAGCAACTGGGCCGTCAGTTGATGATAATCCGTGTTCGGCGAGAAGGTGCCGATGAGGTGGAGGAGCTGCTGGAGACGCGCATTGAGCGCCCGCAGCTCGCCATTGTTTTCCCGGGCCTCGTTGGAGCGATCATCCACCTCCTGCTCCAACTGGCGCTGCTGTTCCGCGCCGTGCAGCAGGCGCCCCTGTCGTTCGATCGCTCGATCCAGCGCATGCGTCAGGGAGAGCGGCTCGATCGGCTTGAGCACCATGTCCCATGCACCGTAGCGTTGCCCCTCGATGGCATCCTGGATGTCGCGCGTGCCGCTCACCAGCAGCAACGGCGTTTGCGGAGACTCCCGATGAATCTGGTCAACCACCCACATGCCCCCCGCGCCCGGCATCTGCAGATCGACCAGCACGATGTCCGGCGTGCACTCCCGGTAAAGCTCCAGACCTTCGCTTCCCGATGCCGCCACTAGCACCCGATAGCCGTTCTCCCGAAGGATCAGCGACAGGCTCTCCAACGCCAGATCGTCATCGTCGATCACCAGGATCGTGAGTTGCTTGTCCAGAGGTTTTTCCACGTACTGCTGCTCCACCCTTGCATCCTTGCGCCAGGCCGCGGACGCCGTGCCTGAACTCCTCTATTAGAGTAGCGGTCGCCTCCGCGATTTCAACTCCCCGTCTCCCCAGACCCCTCCCACACCGTGCCGACATAATTTCCTTACCTGTGATAACTTTTTGGTTATATCCGGCTTGACTTTTCGAGTTTTGGTGCTATGGTATTGGCACCTTAACAAGAAAAAGGAGATGTCTGTGAAACTCAAACGTAATGACCTTGGCCACCCGGTCCTCACTGCCGACGATCTTCCGCTCTACCTTCAGGATGACGGCTCCGAGTTGGCCGTCGACCCCGTCGCCATGCAAGCCACCATCAGTCAGCTCTCTGCCCGCGTTGGCGAACTCAACGCCGCCCTCAGCGCTTATGGGGAGATCGAACCCGCCGCCGCCCATGACGCGCTGCGCAAGCTCGAGGACCTCGCCAACAAGTCCCTCATCGATGCCGGCGAGGCCGAACAGGTGCGCCGCCACATCGAAGAGCAGTACACCAGCCGCCTGCAACAGCGCGACGAGACCATCGCCCAGCGCGACAGCCAGATTCACGATCTGCTCATCAAGTCCGCCTTCGATACCTCGGACTTTCTGCGTGAACAGACCCTTCTCTTGCCGGAGATGGCCTACGTCTACTTCGGCCAGAACTTCCACGTGGAAGAGCGCAACGGCCGCCCCGTGCCGATCGCTCGCGTCGACGGCCAACCGATCATGTCTCCATCCCGTCCCGGCGACTACGCCAACCCCGAAGAGGCGCTCCAGCAGATCATCCAGCGCCACCCTCATCGGGATCGCATGCTCAAGGCAGGCCATCCCGGCGGCGGCGGCGCCGGCGGCGGCGCTGCCTCTCTCCATCCCGAGGACTCCCGCCCATGGAGCCAGATGGATGTCGAGGAACAGGCGCGCTTCATCGACCAGCACGGCATGCAGGCCGCGCGGCAGCTCATCGATGCCGATACCCGCGGCTGAGTCATAACTTTAACTAATCACTCATGAGTCATGGCCGCATGGTGCGGCTGTAACAAATCGCTCATCAACAAGGAGCAACCATCATGCCTATCGGCAAACAATCCGACTTCGTCCTTCAGGACGCCCAGTACCAGCTCGGCAAATACGAGGCGCTCGCCCGTACCATCCGCGCCTTCAACGAGGCCAGCAACTTCGGCATCCGCTTCGTGCAGCAAGAACTCCTCGGCCAGTACGAGAAGGAAGCCTTCTTCGATACCATCGTCGGCCTCGTCTCCCGACGCGACCTGAGCAGCCTCCTCGACGCCGATGACCTGCCCCTCACCCAGGGGGAGGAAGTGGGCGTCAAGCTCGACCGCCGCATCGGCCCCGTCACTCAGACCCTCAATTCCTTCAAGAAGATCGGCATGGACGCCGCGCAGATGTCCCTCATCGTCGGCCGCATGGTCGCACAGGCAAAGACCCTCAACTTCCTGGATTCGGGTCTCCTCGCCGCCCGCGCCGCGTTTCAGACGGATCCGCGGCTCCGCTTTGACGCCACCGCCCTGCAGACGCCGACCATGACCCACGGCCACCTCCTCGGCGGCCTCGCCAGGCTCGGCGATGCCGCCCAGCGGATCGTCTGCTGGGTGATGCATTCCAAGGTCTACTTCGACCTCATGCAGCAGTCGCTCGCGGACAACATCACCGGCATTGCCAACCTCACCGTCCGCGCCGGAACCGTCGAGACGCTCGGTCTCCCCGTCATCGTCACCGATGCCGATGCGCTGCGCCATGACAATGGTGTCGACCCAGTCTCCTACCATACCCTCGGCTTCGCCCGCGACGGACTCGTCGTCACCGAATCCGAAGAAGAGACCATCGCCGCGGAGATGATCACCGGCAAGGCTCAGCTCCTCTTCCGCATCCAGGGAGAGTACGCCTTCAATGCGCGCGTCAAGGGCTTCCAGTTCTCCACCGCCGCTCCCAACCCCAGTGACGCCGAGCTGGGCGACACGGCCAACTGGACCCTCGTGACCAGCAACGTCAAGAACGCCGGCGGGATCGAGATCCACACCTCCTGACTCCGCCCCTGAACCCACCGCCGCCGGGAGCCCACGGCCGCGCCGCGCTCCCGGCGGCATTTTCCCCACCACCTCACGCAGGCACCCATCGTCATGAGCACCTACTGCACCGATTCGGACCTCGAAAAGCTGCGCCCGGAGATCCTTCAGCTCGGCCCCACCGCGTGGCCCCATCAGCTCGCCGAAGCCACCCGGATTGTCGACCGGGCGCTTACCATTGGCTGGTACCGTGCCGCCGCCCGCCAGCGCGGGCTCGACCCCGATCACCTCCCCTTCTCCAGAGCCAACCTCCTGCATGCCGACGAACAGCTCACTATGCTGGCTGCCTGCAAGGCGCTCCACCTGGTCTATCTCTATCTCGCCAAAGGACACCCCGACGAGCCCTTTCACCATCTCGCCGCCACTTGGGAGGCTCGCTACGCCGCTGAACTAGCCGATGTCCTTGCCGCCGGTCTCGATTATGACTGGGACGGCTCCGCCAACATCGCGCCGGCCGAGACCGCCCGCCCGCTCGAAACGCGTATACTGGAGCGTCTCTGATCATGCTGCCGCCCCTCCATATCGACGGTCAGGCCGCCGGTCAGTCTCTCCAGCAGCTGCTGGATCGCCTTGCCGCCCCCGATCTCCTCCTCGAGCTTGCCGATCGTCAGCGCCTGCGCATCCTGCGGCGCACTGCCGCCGGCATCAGCCTCGCGGGAGAGCGGTTTCGGCCCTATACCCCGGCCTGGCGCCGGCAGCGGGAACGCTCCGGCGCCTCTCCCGCCGTCAACCTCTTCCATACCGGCGCCATGCTTGCCGCCATGGCCCCGCGCCTCACCGGCGACGGGGTCTCCCTCACCTTCCTCGACTCCCACTCCGCCTTCAAAGCCGCCGCCAACCAGCCCACTCGTCCCTTCTTCGGCTTCGCCCCGGACGATTCACCCGCCACCCTCGACGATCTTCGCGAGCTTCTTACCTCCTAGCCATTCGCCCGGAGCCCACCATGCCGCTGACCGACTACCTCGAATCGACCGAGACCATCCTGCAACAGACCGCCGAGCGGCTGCGCGCGTACCCGGATTGGCAGGTGCTCACCTTCTCCGGCAGCTCCCTCCAGGCCCTCTATCAGCGCCTGAACGCGACGCAACTGCCCGCCGTCATCGTCATCTACCAGGGCGGCCGCCGTCAGCAGCACCCGCGACGCCGCCTCAGCCTGCAACTGCTCATCGCCACCTCCCATGCCCAGGCCGAGACTGGGGCCGCCAATGCGCGCGCCCTCCTGGATGAATCCATCGCCAGACTCGATGACTTCTCCTACCGCGACGCCATCTGGCAGTATCAGGGCGACATGCCCCTTGATCTCGGCGCCACCAACACCCTCTACCTCGTCAGCTTCGACGTCCTCCTTCCCTGAACATCGATCAAACGGAGACCTTTCGCCATGACAGTCATCTTTGCACGCGATGGTGAGCAAACACTCATGATAAACCCGATTCCCGGAACCCTTCGACATGGAGGTGGCCACGACGACCGTGGGGGACGACAGGTACCCAACGTCCGGGCCGGCCTTCTGCGCCAGGGTTCCCTTCAGTGCCTGGTGCGCGACGAGGGCGACCAAAGCTTCGCCAGCCTGCGGATGCTGCGCTCTCCCGTCGGTCCCGGCGATGTCACCGTCTCCGGCGATCCGCCAACCGCCGTCGGCGCCCTCGTCGACCTGAGCATTCAAGGCGATGCTCTTCAGATTGCCACCATCACCTGGAAGGGCTCCCGGCCCTGAACTACGGGAGGAATCGTCTCATGCCATCACTGCTTCCCTTCGACAACGCCCTCATTGGCGACCACCATCTCCCCGCGGAACTGGTCCTGCCGGGCAGCGGCACCTACCAGGAGCGCGGGCGAGACATCGCCACCACCACCGCCGACGGCCGCATTCATCACGACCGGCAGGCCGTGGATATCCGCGCGCGCCTCGAGCTTCGTGGCGATCACACCCACCTGGATACACTGCCGGCCACGACCGACACCATCACCCTCCGGCGGGGCAGCACCGTCATTGCCACCTTCACCGGGTTGGTCTCCGCCTCATGGAGTGACCGCACCCGCACCACCATTCTCGACTTCGCCGGCGACCCCATCGTTTCCTGATACACACCATTCGTCACAACCACAGAGGGACCTTCCATGCATCAATCCGCTCAAACCCCGGCACTTGCGCAGCTGCTCGCGCTGCCCGAGCTGTCCAACCTGGATCTCGCGCGGCTCGCCCGCCTCTCGTACAGCAATCCGTGGATCATCCGTGCCCAGGCGCCCGGCCTTGTCGATGCGTATGACTACTATGGCGACTATGCCTGCCCTACCTGCCAGCGCCGCGTTCATCTCGACGCGCAGGCGCAGCTCTACCGTCGCCCCGGGGAGCACCTCGTCCTGGTCTTCCGTGGCAGCGACAGCCCCATCGACTGGCTGGCCAACCTGGACTGTCGGCCATGCCATCACTATGGCATGCCGCTCCACGCCGGCTTCCTGCACGGCTATCAGGCGCTGCGTCAGCGTCTGCTCGAGGATATGGGGCAGCCGGCTTCCATCACCGTCACCGGTCACAGCAAAGGGGGTGGGGAGGCCGTTCCCGCCGCTTACGATCTCTACCTGCACTTCGACGGCCTGGTGCCTGTCCGGATGGTGACCTTCGGGGCTCCACGCGTCGCCCAGCGGCGCTATCGGCGCGCCTTTGACGCGGTGATCCCATCCATGCGTATCGTCAACGGGCCGGATCCCGTCCCGTGGGTGGCCCCCTGCACACTCGGTTATCGGCATGTTGGCCGGCTCCGCCAACTGCGGCTCGCCTGGCGAACCCTTGGAGCCCTCACCTGGATGAAGCGCCGGAGTCTCTTCAAACGCTACCACGGCATCGACGCCTACATCGACACCATGGAGGGAGCCGCCCATGCTTGACCACCTCACCCGCCTTGCCGACAGCTTCGGCCCGTGGATCGCGCTTTGTGCCGTCCTGCTCTGGCACATCTTCTGGCTGAGCAAGGAGGCCATCACTCGCGGCTACCGTCGCGAGCAGTCGCTGATTGCCCGCATCGAGAGCCTGGAGGGCGATTATCGCGGCGACCTGCGCTCCGCGCTCAACCACGCCGCCACCGCCCTCGACACCAACAGCCAGGCCTTTCAGCGCATCGCCGATGCCCTTCACGACGCCTGCACCGCCATCCATCGCTGCCCCTGCATTCCCAACGAGATCAGTACCCAGCTTCGCACCACCGCCAACCTGAACAAACGCCATGAGTGAACAAACACTTACCATCGACATTCAACTGGCGGCCGATCAGGCCCGTCAACAGCTTGCCGAGCTGGAAGCCTCCTTCAGCGGCACGGCGCAGGCCGCCGGCGGCAAACCGAAACAAGAAGGAGCAACCCATGATCCAACCATCACCGAAGGGGCCGCCACCCCATCGGATGCCATCCTCGACGAGCTGCGCCAGCTCAAGGCCGAAACCAGGCTCGCCAATCAGCACCTGCGCGAGCTTGCCGAACTCTTTCGGCCCCTCGCCCATTTCCTCCTCGATGAATAAACCTTCCACTGGAGCCTCGCCCCATGGCCGACTGGACCTGCCTGCAGCTTATCGATAATGTCGACCTTCACGAAGATGCTCAGGGCACCTATGCCCAGGCGCGCTTCCGGATGGCCGCCGCCGACCGCGAGTTCCGCCCCCATCGCGGCGATGCCGCCGACCTGCTGGTACCGGGATGGATCGTCGACAAGGTCGCCGTGACCGCCTTTGCGCCGCACGTCGATTACGTCAGCGTCACCGCCCGACCCAGTATCGCCGTCGGCATCTCCTTCGACCGCGAGAACCTTCGCTCCCTCTACCACATCAGTTTCAGCCGCCGCGATTTTCTCTTCTCGTCGGCGGTACTGGGGGTGCAACCTCTCCCGCCGCGCCCGACGGATGGCTCGCCGTGGAGCGCCGAGCATGTCAATCTCGGCAGCGGCGTTCCGGGGCATGCCCCCATTCAGCGCGATCCCGCGGACCCGACATGGCTCCTCGACTGGCCGGCCGCGGCGCAGCAGCCTCCGGCGGCCTCTCCCTTTACCCACACCCCAGCGTGGCAGATGCATCAACAGAGTGCCCGCTGCGAAGTGTCAACCATCGTCTTTCACGCCCGCGCCAACTTCCTCAGCCGCTATCTCGATTTTGGCGGAGTCACCGATGGCAGCCCCGCCTGCATTCCCACCCGCTTCCATCTCCCGGATGCCACGGCCGCGGGCGTCTGGCGGGGGATCGATCAGAGCATCGAGACTGTGCGCGATGCAACCGGCCGCGACTTCTGGGAGATCACCCGGATCCTCCTTCGTGTGCCGCCCATCGCCGATACCAACGGCCAGCCCCTGCGCTGGGCACCGGAAAAACATGGCGGCGCCATGCGCTGGCTCCGCGCCTGAACCCAAAGGAATCTCATCTCATGGACATCGAAACCACCCATCCCCTCTACCGTCGGCACCTCTCCGACTGGAAATTCCTGCTCGCCGCCTGGCAGGGGACGCAGGCGCTCATCGACGCCGGCGCCCTGCCGCGGCATATCCGCGAGTCACCCGAGAATCATGCCCAGCGTCAGCGCCAGGCGATCTCCTTCAACTATTCCCGCTCCATCGTCGAGATCTTTCTCCATTACCTCTTCGAGAAGCCGCCAACCCGCGAACTCGGCCGCCTCGCGGACGATGCGCTCTTCCATGCCTTCATGAAGGACATCGACCTGCTCGGCACCGACTACGACCTCTTCTGGCACGAAGCGCAGCAATATGCGAGCGTCCTGGGCCATGTCGGCATCCTCGTCACCAAGGCGCCAGGCGAAGCGCGAAGCCGCGAGGATGAGCTGCGCGCCGGCATTCATCCCTACCTGGCGATCTACCTGCCGACCAACATACTCGACTGGCGTCACGGCCGCGACCAGCATCATCGGCCTCGCCTCGAGTATGTGAAGCTGCGGGAGGCCGATGGCACGATCCGGTGCTGGACGCGGGAGCGGTGGGAACTGTGGGAGCGCGATGAGCAAGGACGCTATCGCTGTGTCGCCCTCGGCGCCAACCCTCTGGGGATTGTCCCCTTTGTCTGGCATTTCAATGCCCGGAGCGCCGACCCCTTTATCGGCACCTCCGATATTCAGGATATCGCCCGCATCGATGTCTCCATCATGCGCAACATCTCGCAGGCGGACGAGGTCATCGATCTGGCCGCCTTTCCCATGCTGATGATGCCCCGCCCGTCGCTCGGAGAGGAAAGCGTCAATCCGGCGGTCGGCCCGCGCGCCGTCATGCAGTTCGACCCGACGCTTCCTCACAGCAAGCCCGACTGGCTGCGCGCCGAGGTGCTTGAGCCCATCGACGCGATCCTGCGTTTCATCGCCCTCAAGGTGGGCGAGATCTATCGCATGACCAATACGCGGGGCGAAGCCCTCTTCGACAGCACCGTCGTGCCGAGCGGACGTGCCCTCCAGATCATGTTTCGCCAGCTCAATGCCCGCCTCGCCACCAAGGCAGCGGCTCTGGACGAGAGCGAGAGCGCCTGCCTGCGCCTCTGGCTCGCGTGGCAGAAGCAGGAATCGCTCTTTGAGCAGGTGCGGCTGCAACGTCCCCGACAGTTCAACGTGGAGAATCTCGCGGAAGATCTGGCCAATATGGTAACCGCCCGCGATCTCGTGCAGAGCCACGCCTTCCGCCAGGCGGTCGAGAAAGCCGTCGTTCGCCGTATACTACCCGCCCTGTCGCACGAGCAACAGAGCCGCATCGACCATGAGATCGAGGCGCAGGCGTGACGATCTCAGATGCCCGTCTCCTGGGAGCCATTGCGCTTGCGCAGATCCATCAACAGCGTGACCAGCATGTCGTGGGTTTCCAGGAGGTGCTCACGGATCAGCTTGAGGATGGTCCGGTAGCTCACCGTCGCCTTATTCTTGCGTTCGATCTCCCCCAGGATGAGGTTGACCTCCTGCAGCGAACGCTTGGCGAAGGCAATGGAAGCGGGCAGCCGGTCGAAGGTACCGTCGCCGATGCTCAGGGAAAGGTACGAGAGTATGCGTCCGAGGTGAAAGAGGACGGCGATCCCCCAGAGCCGATCGTCCGGCTTCAATACGCTCGAGAGTATGTTGCACCAGCCAAGCGCGATCTGACGCGCCCGCTGATAGACGGGGCAGGTCTCGAAGTAAAGCGTATCGCCAGGTCCGATCTGCTCGTCTTCCTCTTCATCGTCGTCCTCATCGTCACCTTCCTCGCCGGAGCCTCCTTCCTCTCCTTCGCCGTGGTGATCCCACTCCTCTTCCGACTCGTCATAGGTGTAGAAGGTCTCGTCCTGGAAATCGAAGAAGTTCTGCTCGCCGAGTCTGCTGGCGATGAAGGAATCGGCATCGGGAAGATCGCCAAAGCGTTCCAGCATGCGGAAATAACGGGCCGCCACATGGTCGCTGTGCTTCAGCGCCTGCTCCCAGTCGAACTCATTCCAGTTGTCGCTGTTGTCCCAGTCGGGCTCGCCTTGTCGCGCTTTTCCCATTGCCTCTCCATTGCTTGCTCAGGTGAACCGCTACTATATCCCCACCCGGGCCACTTGACCACCGCCGCGACGCCCAGCCTTTTGCTCCGCCAGGGCGATGACTGCTACCTTAACCATGGAGCCAACGCCTTATGCCACTGGAAGACTATCATCGAAAACGCGATTTTGCCAAGACCCCGGAGCCTGCCGGCAACGAACGCCCAGACTCCGGCGGCAATCTCTTTGTCGTTCAGAAGCATGCGGCGCGAAATCTGCATTACGACTTTCGCCTGGAACTGGATGGCGTCTTGAAGAGCTGGGCGGTGCCGAAGGGGCCCAGCCTGGACCCCGGCGAAAAGCGCCTCGCCGTCGCCGTGGAAGATCATCCGCTGGACTATGGCGATTTCGAGGGCATCATCCCCGCCGGAGAGTACGGCGGCGGCACCGTCATGCTCTGGGATCGCGGCACCTGGGCTCCGAACGACGACCCGCACAAGGGCTTGCGAAAGGGCAAACTCTCCTTTCGCCTGGAGGGCGAAAAGATGCGGGGCAACTGGGCTCTGGTGCAGATGAAACAGAGCGAAGACGACAAGAACTGGCTCCTCATCAAGGAACACGACGATATCGCGGATCCCGATGCGGAGGGCTTTCTCGACGCTAACGACCGCAGCGTTCTCACCGGGCGCGGCATGAAGCAGATCACCCGTCATGCCGATTCCGTCTGGCAGGAAGGCGAGGCGCGGGGGGACGAGCCACCGATGGCTGCACCCGAACCTTCCGCGCTGCCCAACGCCCGCCGCGCCGCCATGCCGAAGGAGGTCAGCCCGCAGCTTGCCACCCTGGTGGATCTCGTCCCCGACGGCGACCAGTGGATTCACGAGATGAAGCTCGACGGCTATCGCCTCGTCGCTCACATCCGAGACGGCAAGGTGCGCCTGCTGACCCGCAACGCGAAGGACTGGACAGCCCGCTTCACCGACCCGCGGCGCGCTCTGGAGGGGCTGGACCTGGAAGATGCCATCTTTGATGGCGAGGCCGTGGTCTTGCGCCCGGACGGCACCACCGACTTCCAGGCGCTGCAGAATCTCCTCCGCGACGGCGGCACCTCCTCCGTCGTCTATTACGTCTTCGACATCCTGTACTACGCCGGCCACGATCTCCGGAAGAGCCCGCAGCTCCAGCGCAAGCAGCTTCTGCGGAGCATTCTCGGCGTCCAGGCAACGGGGCATATCCGTTATCTCGATCATATCGTCGGCCAGGGAGCGGAGTTTCATGAGCAAGCGTGCGAGCATCATCTGGAAGGGATCATCTGCAAGAAGGCGGATGCACCCTACATCGGGCGACGCAGCCGCAACTGGCTCAAGGTCAAGTGCGTGCACCGGCAGGAGTTCGTGATCGGGGGCTTCACGGAGCCGGAAGGATCCCGCCTTGGCTTCGGCGCGCTGCTGGTCGGCGTCTACGATGGTGAGGAGCTGCGCTTCTGTGGCGGCGTCGGTACCGGCTTCAGTGATCGTCTTCTCGAAGAGCTGGCGAACAAGCTGCACGGTATCGAGCGCAAGTCGCCGCCCTTCATCGATCTGCCGAAAGCGGTGCAGCGCTCCGGTCGCTGGGTGACGCCGAAGCTCGTCTGCGAAGTCGAATTCACCGAATGGACTGGCGATGGACGGCTCCGTCATCCCTCCTTCAAAGGGCTGCGCGCGGACAAACCTCCCGAAAGCATCATCCGCGAAAAACCCGCTCTCACCGACAAAACCGTCGAGCCGGCGGACGACAAGGCATCGGCCGGTACTACGCCGCCAAAGCAGGTTACCATGAACCAGCGCAAGAAGAAGGGCGTCCAGATCGCCGGCGTCAACCTCTCCAGCCCGGATCGTGTGCTCTTTCCTGAAATGGGACTCACCAAGCAGGATCTGGCCGAATACTACGCGGAGATCTCAGACTGGATCCTGCCCCACCTCGTCGGTCGACCGGTCAGCCTCGTTCGCTGCCCATCTGGTCGTGGCAAAAACTGCTTCTATCAGCGGCATGTGGGGGAGACGCTTCCGCCGCCGGTTCGCGGCGTCCACATCGCCGGCAAGAGCGATCCCAAGGAGTACATCGTCATCGACGACTTGGCCGGTCTGATCACCCTGATCCAGTTCGGCGCTCTTGAACTGCATCCGTGGGGATGCACCGCCGATCAACCCGACAAACCCGACCGCCTCATCTTCGATTTCGATCCGGGAGAGCAGATCGAGTGGGAGGAGATCGTCTCCGCCGCCCGCGAGCTGCGGGATCGCCTGGCGGGGATGGGGCTTGTCAGCTTCGCCCGCCTTTCGGGTGGCAAGGGCATCCACGTGGTCATCCCGCTTACTCGCCGCCAGAGCTGGGACGAGGCGAAGGCCTTCACCGGAGCGATCGCCACGCAGATGGCCCGCGATCATCGCGACCGCTTCACCGCCAACATGAGCAAGAAGCAGCGAGAGGGGCGGATCTACATCGATTTTCAGCGCAACAGCCACAGCGCCACTGCCGTCAGCTCCTACTCGACCCGGGCTCGGGAAGGTGCGCCGGTCGCGATTCCAGTCACCTGGGACGAGCTTGACGCCGACCTGCTACCCAACAGTTTCAGCGTTCCCGATGTCCGCCGGCGCCTCAGTGCAATCAAGACAGACCCGTGGGAAGGCTTCTTTTCCCTGCGCCAATCCATCACCAGGAAGATGAAACAGGCGACGGGCATCGCTTGACTCTCACCATCAGGAGATCCTATCATGGCACATTCCATCTGGACAGGTAGCATCAGCTTTGGCCTGGTCACCTTTCCCGTCAAGCTGATGACGGCCGTACGGCAACAACGCGTGAACTTTCACATGCTCAGCCCGGAGGGTAACTGTCGGCTCCGCCGCAAGCTGTATTGCCCGGAGAACGGCAAGGAGTACGATTTCGGGGAGACGGCCCGCGGCGTCGAGATCGCCCCCGATCAGTACGTCATCGTCCAGCAGGACGAACTCGATCAGATCAAGCCGGAGAAAGGGGATACCATCGATCTGGAGGCCTTCATCGACATTCAGGAGGTGGATCCCATCTACTGGGATCGTTGCTATTACATCGTTCCCGGCAAGGGCGGGGCCAAGGCGTATGCCCTGCTCGAGCGCGCCATGCGAGAGAGCGGCCGCGTCGCCATCGGCCAGTTTGTCATGCGAGAGCGCCAGCACCTCGTCACCCTGCGCCCGAAGGATGGCGTCATGGTTCTGCACATCATGAACTATGCCGACGAAGTTCAGGAGGCCGAGGATCTTGGGGATCTGCCGGGGGATGTGAAGCTCACGGACAAGGAGATCAAGATGGCCAAACAGCTCATCGAATCCCTCACGGAAGCATTTGCCCCCGAGCAGTACGAAGACACATACCGCAAGAAAGTCGAGGAGCTGATCGAAGCGAAGGCCGAAGGTGAAGACGTCTCCGCCGTCGCCACGGTGCATCAGGAAGAAGGTCCGCCGGTCATCAATCTCATGCAGGCCCTCAGGGAGAGCCTGGAGAAGAGCAAGGCAGACAAGCCCAAGCGCCGCAAATCCGCATGACCGCCGGTTCTCAGAGGAGGATGGCGCGTCCGATGACGAAGATGATCATGGCCATGATGCCAGCCGCCGGAACGGTGATAAACCACGCACCGAAGATGTTGCGGGTCACCCGCATGTCCACCGCGCCGATACCGCGTGCCATCCCCACGCCGATGATCGCGCCGACGAGCGTATGCGTCGTCGAGACGGGCAGCCCGAGACGGCTGCAGACGAGCACCGTCGCCGTTGCGGCCAGATCCGCGGCCACTCCGCGCGTTGGCGTCATCTGGGTGATCTTGGTGCCGACCGTCTTCATCACCTGCCACCCGTAGGTGGCCAGCCCGAGCACGATGCCGCCGCCGCCGAGCGCCAGTATCCAGAATGGGACGCCCACCTTCTGCACGACATGGCCCGAGCGCGCAATCTCCACGATTGCCGCCAGCGGGCCGACACTGTTGGCGACGTCGTTGGCGCCATGGGCGAAGGCGACCGAGCAGGAGGTGATCACCACCAGCGGCGCGTAGACCCGCTCGATACCCATGATCTGTTCGCGAAGCGGTGCATCGGCCAGTTTGCCGAGCCGCCGCTTGAGCAGCCAGTAGGCGAACCACGCTGCGAGAGCGCCTATTGCGGCGGCCAGGATCCAGGCGGTGCTGCCGCCAAGAAAGGGCAGCTTGTCTTTCAGGACGTGGTTCAGCCCTTTGTAGATCGTGGCGATGACCACCATGCCGACGGTCAGGAAGACGATGGCCGGCGACCATTTGATCGCCGCCGCCGATGGTTTTTCCTTACTCAGGATCAGCTTGCGGATGATGTGAAAGAAGATGAAGGCAAGGACTGCACCGGCGATTGGCGAAATGAACCAGCTGGCCACGATCTTGCCCATCACGCCCCAGTCGACGGCTGCCCATCCGCAGGCAACGATGCCGAAACCGGCCACCGCGCCGACGATGGAATGCGTCGTCGATACCGGCATGCCGAAGTAGGTGGAGATATTGAGCCACACCGCGGCCGCCAGCAGCGCGCTCGCCATGCCGAGAATCATTAACTCGGGATTCTCCATCAGCGTCGCGTTTGGCGGCACGATGCCACTTCGCACCGTCTCGGTTACGCTGGCACCAACCAGAACCGCTCCAGCGAATTCACAGATAGCCGCGAGAATTACCGCATTGCGAATGGAGATCGACCCCGAACCAACCGCGTCAGCCATGCTGTTGGCAACGTCGTTGGCACCGATGTTCCACGCCATGTACAGCCCCAGGCAGACGGCGGCCCCGATGATCCACAACTCTCCAATCATCTCACTCTCCCCCAGATGAAATGCTCAGCGCGCTTCAATCATATTGCGCAGATACTTGGCGGTACCCTCCGCCTTGTTGGCGGCCTTTCCGAGCGTGTTGCAGTATTTCTCGTACATCATGATCGTGACGGGATCGAGCTGATCCTCGATCTGGTAATAGTGTCGCGCAAAACGCCGCTGCAGCTTGTCCGACTCGAATTCGCGTTCGGATACCCCCTGCAGCATGTCGAGCACCCGCTTGGCCTCCGCCCCCGTGAAGGCAGTCTCTGCCAGCAGGTTCAACTCCTCCGCCGCCTCCAGTAACCGTTCGCTGCACTCGATGACCTTGTCCACAAAGGCAAGAAAGTCTTCCTTCAACTCGGGATGCAGGCGTGTCTGGCGCAGGCGCAGCACCACCGCGAAATCTTCCGCCGCATCGGCGACATCGTCCTGCCGCGCCAGGTAACGGCGCAAGTCTTCCTGTCCCACGGAAAAGAAGTGCCGCTGCGTGAGATGCTGCCGGATTTCGTCCTTGAGGATATCCGCTTCATGCTCGGTACGCGACATTTCATGGTGCAGCTCGTCAATGCGTGCATAGTCTTCCGCCAGGAGAGCGTCTGCCAACGGGCGGATCAACTCCACGCAGGCATGGACCTTTTGGGTGTGCGCGACGAGGATGCCAAACGGCGTCTTGCCGATCAGTTTGTCCAGGAGTCCCATGGTAAAGACCTCCAATGGCGGGAATAGTGTAAAACGACGTTAAGAAACGGTGAAGCCACAAGTGTAGCAGATTTTGCTCCGGAAGCAAGTACGTTTGAGCGATTCTGCGAGCCACTGGTTGACCTCATGTGAAGGCGAGCCATCTTATACCATGACGCGGAGTATTCAGCCGATGCAAATGCCATTTCCCTTGCCAACCCGATCCGGTCTCTGGCGCGCCATTCTTCTCTTGCTGGTCTGTTTGATCCTGCCGGCCATGGGGCAGGAGAGTGCGGCCGACCTGACTGCACAGGTGGAAGCCAAACTCGCCGAGAAGGTCGATGAGGAGCTGGCCCCGCTGGTTCGCGCCGCCTGCCAGAAGCTCGGCATTGCTTATCCCCCGGCTGCTCCCGAATTGAGCATTGCCGATGTCGAACAGAAGATCGATGAGGTGGTCGACAAGGCCATCGCGGAGCGGCTGCCGGCCAATCGGGAGGCCACCTACCGCGCCGAAGCCGCCAAGCTCTTCGCCCCATACAAACTGCGTGAAGAGGTGACGGTCACCCTCGCCAGCGGCCAGACCGTCACTGGGGTGCTCTACGCCAACAATCAATACTACGTTCAGGTAAGCAGCCAGCGAATTTCCAAGGGCGATCTCGCCGCGGAATCGCGGGCTCGATTTGACGAAGCCGACAGCAAGCGCGCTCAGGAGGTCTACGTCAAGCGCAAGATGCTGGTGGACGAGAATGTGGCGGAACGGCTGCGGCGCGAGAAGCGCGCCCAACTGGAAGGCAGGATCTATGCGCAGCATGGCTATCGCAAGCACGACAACCGTTGGATCCCGATTGTCGACCTGATCGATGCCGCCCTTGCCAGGAAGCGGCTTGAACTCAAGGCCAACCATCAGGAATGGGCCGAGAACCAGGTCTACATCAACAGCGGCTACATCAAGATCGACGGCGAATGGCGCCTGCTGGACGAGGTTGCCGAGGAGCGGCGGCGTGCCGCTCTGGGCGAAACGGCTCCCGCTCCGGCTGCCGTCGAGCCACCCCCGGCGGAGGCGGCGCCACCGGCCGACGACGTTCCCCCTGCCGAGGCGGCGGAACCCGCGACCACCGAACCACAGGCCGCCCCCGATATCCCCGCCACGGAGGAGCAGCCGCCGCTCCCCGCCGAACCAGCCATTGCCGTTCCGCCTCCCATGCAGGATGAGCCGCCTCCGGCGCCCGGCACCTTCGAGGATCCCTTCATCAATACGCCCGAAGCTCCACCCGAAATACCCGACGAGAAGGTCAGGCCCATCGGTGAAGGCTTCGGCGACACCGGTTTCGAGGCGGACTTCGACGAGATGGGCGAGGATCCCGAGCTGGCGGAGACGATGGCGGGCTTCGGTCTCCTCGCGATCGCCATGCGGGTGGCCATCTATCTGGTTGCCGCGGTCGTGGCCACTCTGGCTCTCTTCTTCGCCGGTTCGTTTGTGGGCACGGAGACCTCCTTCCTCCATTGCCTGATGGCGGGCGCTTCGGCGCAGGTGCTCACGGCGCTCTGGCCGGGCAGCCTCATGGTTGGCCTCGCCTCCAGCGGCGTCACCTTCGGCGTCCTCTGGTACACCGACCGCTCCGCCGGCACGGGCAGCCTGATCTCGCAGGTGCTCATTGCCAACATCCTTGTCAAGCTCCTTATCTGGGGGGTGATGATCCTCTTCGCCATGCTACTCGCCGGTCAGATGCTGGGGGCCATGGCAGGCTGAAACGGCAGCCCATCGCTGGCGCCGACAAGCCGATCGGCAGCACCCATGGAGACCCTCAATGCCTTGCATGCCTGAGACTTCCGTCTCGCTGGTCTGCGATCCCGATGTCCTGATCGTGGACGGGAGCGTCGATGGCTGCTTTCTGGCGATCCGGCTGGCTAAAGCAGGCCGCAAGGTGGCTCTGGCAGTCAACGGTACATCGCTGCCCGTCGACATCGCGATGACGCTGCACCCCTGGACGACGGAAAAGGCACTGGTACAGCTGCCGGACGATGTCGCGGAGTGGGCCCGCTCCTGCGCGGATACGCGCTACGCGCTCCCTGACATTCATTTTCTCCATCCGCTGCGGCTCACCATCGAGATGGAGGACCGCCTGCTCGACGCCGGAGTCGGCATCTGGTACGATCTGGAGGCTGCCCACGTCATCCAGGAGAACGATCGGGTGCATGCCGTGATTTTCGGGTGTAAGGGAGGCTTGGTGGCCATTCGGGCGCCTGTCGTTGTCGACTGCACACCCTCTGCCCGCGTCGCCGCCCTCGCCGGCGCCGAACTTGCCGAGCGCCTTGCGCCAGATCAGCCGCGGCTCGCAACCTACTGCCTCTACGGCGAAGGCTTTGGCCAAATCGACGTTGACGATGTCACCAGCCATGGACCGTATCTGACCATCACGGCACCGGTCACGTCCGAGTCGCCGGATCTCGACGTGCGGCTGGCGGCGATCGAGCGGATCGGACAGCTGAAGCAGCAGCACCCTGATCTGCGGATCGCCCGCGGCGGCGACCGCCTGCTCCTCGAGCCGCGCTGGCGCGTGCGGGGTCGATGCCCCGGCAATCTGCTCATCTGTGGTCCATCGGCCGACGTCGATAACGCCATTTCGCGCGCGCTGGCCACGCCCCTCACGGGCGCCTCGCTGTTGGCGGAGACGGAACAAGCGGTCCATAGTCTAAGCCTGCCGCCCCGCGGTCCCGTCCCCGAGCCCCTCGCCAAGGCGCCCGTCCCGGACGGCATCGTCGCGTGCTGCCACGAGCTCCCGCCGATCACCACTGCCGGCCCGCCACTGCGCGTGCGGATTGACAACCTCCCCGTTATCGCCACGTGCGATGTCCTGGTCGTCGGTGCGGGCACCAGCGGCATGCCCGCCGCGCTCAGCGCGGCCGAAGCCGGCGCCGATACCATCGTCACCGATAAGTATGGCGATGTGGGCGGCACGCACACCATCGGCGGCGTCTCCAAATTCTGGTTTGGACGCCAAACCGACTTCGTGCTCGCGCTCAACCGCTACGCCAATGCGCTGGTGCGTGACACCGGAATACCCAAGGCCCTCGGGCTGCTGAAGCGGCTGGTCGAGGCCGGTGCTCGCCCCCTGCTGCATCACACCGCCGTTGGCACGCTGGTCGAGGGACAAGCCGCCGTCGGCGCGCTGGTTGTCACCGACCGTGGTCTGGCCGGCATTCGCGGCACCCGCGTCATCGATGCCACTGGCGACGCCGATCTTGTCGCGCGTGCTGGCACAGCCACGGATTTCGGCACCCAACGCGACGCCATGACCCTCTGGTATTCCTTCGGCCAGTATGTGGGGACCAACCCCGAGGCGGCGCGCCACTTCGCCTTCTGCGTCGATATACGCGATCCCGCCGATATGACGCAAGCGATCGTCGCCAGCCGCCGCTTTCAGGTCTCCACAGAGGTGGACATGCCCCAGGTCTACCTGACGCCGCGCGAGACCCGGCACATCCGCGGCGCCTGCCGGATCGATGTGCTCGATATTCTCGCCGGCACCCGTTGGGAAGATCTCTTCTTTGTCTGCAAGGCGAACTTCGACATCAAGGGCATTGACGACAGCGACCTTTCCTTCCTGGGCTTTGTCGAATGGGAGCGACTGACGAATCACACCGTCCAGATTCCCTATCGTGCCCTGTTGCCGACGGAGCTGGGCAACGTCCTCGTGGTGGGCAAAGCCTACAGCGTCTCGCACGATGCCCTCTCCCTTGCCCGAATGCAACCGGACATGATGGCCATGGGCGGCGCCGCCGGTCTGGCGGCCGCACAATCCGCACTCTCCGGCATCCCCCTCGATCAGCCCGACATGTCGGCCCTGCAACGCGCCCTGGCCGAGCGCGGCTTGCTTACCCGGGACGACCTCGACTCCATTGCGGATACTCGGGATCGCTCACTCCCGCCCCTGAGCGACGGCGAGTTGCAGACTCGCATCGGCCGATGGCTCGCGGGCGACGCCTCGTTAGCCGAACAGGGCGCCCTGCTCGCACGCCCCGCCGCCGCCCTGCCGCTGTTGATCGAAGCTCATGACCATGCCAACGGCCTGCCCAAGCTCGATCTGGCGCGCGCCTTGGCCTGGCTGCATGACGCCCACGGAGCCGAAACGCTCCTCGCCGGTATCGACGAAGCGCTGTCGGCCGATGAGCTTCCGGGCATGCCGCGGCTGCAGAAGCTCCCCCACGACCTGCCGGACCACGGCTTCGCCCCTGATGCGGTTTACTACATGCACGCTCTCGGCCGCCTGGGCGACACCCGCGTCATTCATCGCCTGGCCCGCCTGGCCAAGCGATGGCAGCCGGATGACGGCATCGTCGAGCGCATGTATGCCTACGCCATCGGCATCTGCCGAACCGCCGAGCAGCTCGCGCATCCCGACTGCCGTGAAGCGCTCCACATTCTCGCGGGGAAAGCGGGCATCGCCAACCGAAGCATCCCCCGCGGCAGCGATCCCAGGCAGGTGGGTAACGGCCACCAGAGCCTCTGCGACAACCGGTACGCCTATCTGGAACTATGCGTCGGGCGTGCCCTTGTGCGCTCCGGTTCCAAAGACGGCTACAACATCCTCTTGCGTTACCTGGACGACATCCGCGGCTTCCTGGCTCGCAGCGCCCACCAGGAACTCCTCAACCTGACCGCCGCCGACCACGGCTATCACGCCGATGCCTGGCGCACCGCCATCGGAGAGGCCCGCACGTAGTCGTGACTGCCGCTGGGAGCAGGACACAGTGGCCGGGGGAGGTGGACTCTCCCGGCCACTGGATTGCTTCCGGCGGGCGGCCCGTTTCGTCAGGTGAGGTCGAAGCGGTCGAGGGTCATGACCTTGTCCCACGCCGCCACGAAGTCGTTGACGAATTTGGGCTGTGCGTCCGCACTGCCGTAGACCTCGCAGAGGGCTCGGAGCTGGGAGTTCGAGCCAAAGACGAGATCGACGCGGCTTCCGGTCCACCGGCGCTTGCCGGTCTTGCGGTCGACTCCTTCAAAGAGCTGGTTATCGGCATGGAGCGGCTTCCATTCCGTACCCATGTCAAGCAGATTGACGAAGAAGTCGTTGGTCAAGGCGCCGGGGCGATCGGTGAAGACGCCGTGCGGCGCGCCCCCCACGTTGGCACCCAGAACGCGCAGACCACCGATCAATACCGTCATCTCGGGCGCGCTCAAGGTCAGGAGCTGTGCCTTGTCGACGAGCAAGTGCTCAGCTTCGACGGTGAAGCGCGTCTTGAGGTAGTTGCGAAAGCCGTCCGCAATCGGTTCGAGCACCTCGAACGCCTCCACATCGGTCTGTTCCTGAGTTGCGTCCGTGCGGCCCGGCGTGAAGGGAACCGCCACGTCGTGCCCAGCGGCTTTCGCAGCGGCTTCGATGCCCGCGCAACCACCCAGCACGATCAGGTCGGCAAGCGATACCTTCTTGCCACCAGTCTGCGCGTGGTTGAAGGCCTGCTGGATGCCCACGAGGGCATTCAGGGTTTTCGCCAGTTCGGCCGGCTGGTTGACTTCCCAGTCATTCTGCGGGGCGAGGCGGATGCGCGCGCCATTGGCGCCGCCACGCTTGTCCGAACCGCGGAAGGACGAGGCCGACGCCCAGGCCGTCGAGACGAGCTGCTGGATGGATAAGCCCGAGTCGAGCAGCTTGCTCTTGAGGGCCGCGACATCGCCAGCATCGATCAGGTCATGATCGACCGCCGGCACCGGGTCCTGCCAGATCAGCTCCTCGCTTGGAACCTCCGGGCCCAGGAACCGTGAACGGGGGCCCATGTCCCGATGCGTGAGCTTGAACCAGGCCCGCGCGAAGGCATCTTCGAACTCGGCCGGGTTCTCCAGGAAGCGACGCGAGATCGGCTCGTAGATGGGATCGAAGCGCAAGGCGAGGTCCGCCGTCGTCATCATCGGACGGTGCTTTTTCGACGGATCATGGGCGTCGGCGATCATGTCCTCCTCGTCGACGTCTTTGGCCAGCCACTGCTTGGCGCCGGCCGGGCTCTTGACCAGTTCCCACTCGTATTTGAAGAGCACTCTCAGGTAACCAATGTCCCAAGTCGTCGGGTTCGGCTTCCAGGCCCCCTCGATGCCGCTGCCGATGGTGTCGCCCCCTTTGCCGCTGCCGAAGCTGCTCCTCCAACCGAGGCCCATCTCTTCCAGTGGCGCGGCCTCGGGTTCGGGGCCGACATGCGAAGCGTCGCCGGCGCCGTGGCATTTGCCGAAGGTGTGGCCGCCGGCGACCAGCGCTACCGTCTCTTCGTCATTCATGGCCATGCGCGCGAAGGTGACACGGATGTCGTGGGCCGACTTGAGCGGGTCAGGCTCGCCGTTCGGTCCTTCCGGATTGACGTAGATCAGCCCCATCTGGACGGCCGCCAGCGGATTCTCCAGTTCCCGTTCGCCGGAGTAACGGTTGTCGCCCAGCCATTCGCTCTCGGCGCCCCAGTAGATATCCTCTTCGGGCTCCCACTGATCTTCGCGGCCGCCCGCGAAGCCGAAGGTCTTGAGTCCCATCGATTCGATCGCGCAGTTACCCGCTAGAATCATCAGGTCGGCCCAGGAGATCTTCCGTCCGTACTTCTTCTTGATCGGCCAGAGGAGCCGTCGGGCCTTGTCGAGGTTGACATTGTCCGGCCAGCTGTTGATGGGGGCGAAGCGTTGGTTGCCGCTTCCGCCGCCGCCGCGTCCGTCGGAGGTGCGGTAGGTACCGGCGCTGTGCCAGGCCATGCGGATGAAGAGCGGTCCGTAGTGGCCCCAGTCCGCCGGCCACCACTCCTGAGAGTCGGTCATCAGCGCGTACAGATCCTCCTTGATCGCCGTCAGGTCGAGACTCTTGAAAGCCTCGGCATAATCGAACTCCTCGCCCATCGGGTTGCTTCTGGGGGAGTTCTGGTGCAGGATCTTGAGGTTGAGCTGGTTCGGCCACCAGTCACGGTTCGACGGGCCACGGGCGGTGACGCTTGCATGCGTCTGTCCGGTTACCGGGCATTTACCTTCACTGCTCATGGTGTTCCCTCCCTGTTTTTTTGGCGAACCTGTTGCGTTCGCAATCATCGTCTCGTTATCCCGTTCTCTTTCTCACTCGCCCAGCGCGGCCTGACACGCCTTGCAGATACCATGCAGCTCAGCGTGCAGCGACTCTACCGTCCCGAGGTTCGTGACCTCGTCCGGGACTGCAAAAGTGTCCAATTTTTCGCAGTAGAAATCCCACGCCGCGCCGCACTTCACACAGACGAAGTGGTGGTGCTTCCGCAGGTTCGCATCATATCGAGCGCAGCCATGCAGGCGACTCAGCTTCTGGATCAGGCCGTTATCTTCAAGGAAGGCCAGCGTCCGATAGACGGTGTCCGCGGAGACCGTCGGCATCACCTCTCGTACTTTCGCGATGATGACGTCGGCCTCGGGGTGCTCGTCGGTCTCCGCCACCACCCGGAAGATGTGCAGGCGCTGCGGCGTAGCTTTCAGGCCGAGGCGCCGACATATGTCCAGAAACGACTTGAGACGCTGTTGTGCTTCATCCTTCGAAACTGCCATCGTCATCTCTCTCGTTTTAAGTTGTAAATAGGATTAGTTCCTAATTAGGATAGCGCCTATCGCGGCCAGTGTCAATAGCAGGTTTACGGTGCGCCCGAGCCACCCTAACCGTTTGCTCACATAATGGCAACGCTTCTTTATCCGAGTGGCCTGCGCGGCATGGATTACTGGAGGGATAGTAAGATCGCACACCAAAACCAACCTCACCAGAACAATAAACCTCTAAACGCTCCCATCGCGACGGTACACACCCACACCAAGAAAGGAAATCCTGCATGAACATCAAACTCAACACGCTCTCACTCCTCACCGCCTGTGCCTTCCTCGGCCTCTTTGCGGCCGGTGCAAAAGCCCAGGTGCAGGTCGATCCCGCGCTGCCGGACTACAAGCCCGTCCAAGGCATCTCCGGCAGCCTGAAGAGCATCGGTTCGGACACGATGAACAACGAGATGACGCTCTGGGCGGAAGGCTTCCTGGCCATGTACCCCAACGTGCAGATCGAAATCGAGGGCAAAGGATCCACGACGGCCCCCGTGGCGCTGATCGCCGGCACCTCGCACTTCGGCCCGATGAGCCGGGAAATGAAGGGCAAGGAGATCGACGAGTTCGAGAAGAAGTACGGCTACAAGCCGACCGCCCTGCCGACCTCCATCGACATGCTCGCCGTCTACGTGCACAAGGACAACCCCGTCAAGGGGATGAGCCTGCAGCAGGTCGACGCGGTCTACTCCAAGAACCGCAAGGGCGGCTACAACGAAGACATCACGCGCTGGGGCCAGCTGGGCCTGACGGGCGACTGGGCGAACCGCCCGATCAGCCTGTATGGCCGTAACTCGGCCTCCGGCACCTATGGGTTCTTCAAGGACAACTCGCTCTTCAAGGGCGACTACAAGGACTCCGTCAAAGAGCAGCCTGGCAGCTCGTCTGTTGTCCAGGGTGTGGCGAGCGACAAGTATGCCATCGGTTACAGCGGCATCGGCTACAAGACGGCCGACGTGCGGGCAGTGCCCCTGAGCTCCCGGGAAGGTGGTGACATGGTAGCAGCGATCCCGGAGAACGCCTATACGGGCGAATATCCCCTGGCGCGCTTCCTGTTCCTCTATGTCAACCACAAGCCCGGCTCCGAACTCGACCCGCTGCGTCGCGAGTTCATCCGTTACATCTTCAGCAAGCAGGGTCAGTTGGATGTTGTCAAAGACGGCTACTACCCGCTGCCCGCGGCCATCTGCCGGGACGCCCTGAAGAGTGTCGGTATCACGCCGAACTTCTGACGAACCCGCTCGATGATGGCGGGGTGGTGGCGATCCCATCACCCCGCCAGTGTTGCCTGCCAATTTCTTACGTGCAAATCAATACCTACCGATACTTTCCGAACGACTACTGAGGCAGTATGGAAACCCCGGAACAAACCGAGAAATCGACCTTTTCAGGACGCCAGCGGCGCCGCAAGACGACCTTTGCGGTCAAAGCGTCGAATGTCATCGCCCGCGGCGTCATCACGCTGGGCGGCCTGTCGACGATTGCCGCCGTCACTCTGGTCTGCGTCTTTCTCGTGGCCGTGGTCATCCCGATGTTCCTGCCGCCGAGCGTCACACCGATCGACTTCGCCGCCGGGGAGATCTCTCCCTACGGAAATCCTCTCCATCTGGAGGTGAACGAGTACCAGACCATGGCCTGGGTGGCGAGCAAGGAAGGCAGGGTCACCATTGTCGACCTGGAGACTGGCAAGGTTTTGTCGACCATGCGACCGTTTGAGGAGAGGAAGCCATCGGCATGGGTGTTCTCTGGACGCGACGGGGACTTCGTAGCTGGTTTTGAGGATGGCTCGGTACAGATCGGGTCCCTGTCGTTTGCCACCCGATTTATCGAAGATGAAGATGTGCCGGCTGAGATCAATGCAGCAGTCGCAGAAGGGCCGGCTGTATTCCGCGACGGGGTTCTGGAACTCACGCTGGAAGGCCAGTACCGGCTGCAGAGCCTGAGCCTCTCTCTGGAGACGGTGACGGAACTGGAGCCCGGCAGCGCGATCCGGCTGCTCGACTTGTCCTTCAAGAACTCCGGCCCTGTCGTTGCGGCCTATACGGCATCCGGTACTCTGCACCTGGCCGAGGTCAGCCAGTCGAGGAACCTGATGACGGGTAAGGTAACGGTCAAGCTCTTCGGTGGCAGCCTCCCGGTCAAGCAGCAGGTGGATGACAGCCAGCCCTTCTGGCTGGGGCTTGCCGGGCAGGGCGACAACATCCTGCTCGCCTGGAGGGACGGTGAGCTTCAGCGCTTCGACACCCGCCAGGCAGACGATATGTCCCTCGCCGAGACTTTGGACGTAGTGCCGGAAGCTGGCGTGGAGCTTACCAGGGCAGGATTTCTCATCGGCAAGACGTCGCTGGTGACCGGCGACGCCAAAGGGCGTCTGGGCGTCTGGTTCCGCATCAAGCCGGACGGTGCGGAAACGATTGACGGTGCTCTGCTGGTGAAGGGGCATGAGCTGCCCCCCGCGGATGCAGCCATCACGGCGATCATTGCCTCAGCGCGGTCGCGGATGCTGGTCGCTGGCGATGCCGACGGAAAGGTACACCTGTATTATGCACCCACGAACAACCGGATCGCGACGCTGCCGGGTGAGACCGGGCACGGTATCAGCGCCGTGACCATGGCGCCCAAGGACGATGCCATTTACGCCATCGACAAGTCTGGACTGGGGGGATGGAAGATGAACGTTCCGCACCCGGAGGTCAGCGTTGGCGCGATCTTCGGCAAGATCTGGTACGAGGGCTATACCGAACCCGAACACGTCTGGCAGTCCTCCAGTGGCACGGACGATTTCGAGCCCAAGTATGGGCTGATGCCGCTGATCTTCGGTACGATCAAAGCGACAATCTATGCCATGGTTTTCGCGGTACCGCTGGCGCTGCTGGCCGCGGTCTACACAAGCGAGATCATGCAGCCGAAGCTGCGCGCCAGGATCAAGCCGACCATCGAGATGATGGCGAGCCTGCCCAGCGTCGTGCTCGGCTTTCTGGCGGCCCTGGTCATAGCACCTGTCGCGGAAGAGGTGGTTCCCGCGATCCTCAGTTCCTTTATCATGATCCCGATGATATTGCTGCTGGGGGCGTTCCTGTGGCAGTTGATGCCGCATGAGCTGTTGACGCCGTTGCGCCGGTACCGGCTGGTGGCCATTGGCATTGTGATGGCGATCGGGGCCGTGCTGGCTCTGTGGACCGGGCCGCTGGTCGAGTCCCTGCTCTTTGCTGGTGACATCAAGCTCTGGCTGGCCAATCAGCCCGGTTCCGGTGCCGGCGGTTGGCTGATCATCGTGCTGCCCGCCACCGCGCTGATCTTCGCGCTTGCCTACAATCGCTGGTTGCAGGCACCCTGGCGGCGGATCACCAGCACTTGGTCGCGGCAGAAGTTCACGTTGGTGGAGTTGTTCCGGTACCTGGCCAGCGCCGCGGTGGTGATTGCCGTCGCAGCGCTGATCGGCTGGGTGATGGCCGCCGTCCTCGGCTGGGATCCCCGCGGAAGCATCATGGGCACGTATGTCCAGCGCAATGCGCTCATTGTGGGTTTTGTCATGGGCTTTGCGGTCATTCCGATTATATACACGCTCTCGGAAGACGCCCTGAGTTCGGTGCCGGAGGCCTTGCGGGCGGCGGCCTTGGGCGCCGGGGCGACGCCGTGGCAGACGGCCATGCGCATTATCGTACCAACCGCCGCCAGCGGCATCTTTTCGGCGGTGATGATCGGCCTGGGACGCGCGGTCGGCGAAACGATGATCGTGCTGATGGCGGCCGGCAACACGCCGGTGATGGAGTGGAACATGTTCAACGGTTTCCGCACCCTCTCCGCCAATATCGCCGTGGAGCTGCCCGAAGCCGTCAAGGACTCCACTCATTACCGCATGCTCTTCCTGGCGGCCTTGACGCTCTTCGCGATGACCTTCTTCCTCAATACCGGCGCGGAGTTGATTCGCCAACGCGTTCGTAAACGTGCTTACCAACTCTGACGCCTTGCAGAGTCAAAGGATATACCATGAACAAACAAGAGAAAAAGCCCACGCGGCGGGGCACGCCGGCCTCCAATGTCATGGCGCACGGGGAAGCCTCCCTTTGGCTGACTGGCGGCGCGCTCATCCTCTCCGTGACTATGATTGCCACGTTGCTGGTTTTCGTCGCCTACAAGGGTTTTACCACCTTCTGGCCGACGGCGCTGGTCGAAATCGAGACCGTCTCCGGGACGACGCACCTTGGCGAAGTGACCCGCCACAACACCTACGAGCCGGCGCCCACCGCCTTGGAGCGGCTCCCTGAAGAGGTGCGCGCCACGGCGCAAGCGGACATCGATGCACGTGGCGGAGTCGCCCATCGCCGCCTCCTGCGCACCGGCAACTTCGAGTTGACAAGCGAGCATTTTAACTGGGTCAGCGACTATGAGATCGCCGAGGATGGCGAGTCCCTGCCCGAGTGGGCTCTCGTGATCGAGCGCCAATCCTGGGGCCGCTTCTACGGCATACCTGCCGCCTTCCTGATCGATGGCGAGGCGGTCGCCACCGACCCCGTTGACATCTGGCGGTTGTACGAGGAGCATCATCCGGAGGTGCGCAAGCGCTGGGACCGACGGCGCGTGCTGGAGAAGGAAGACATCGGCAAGATCAATCACCGGCTGGAAAAGAACCGGTTGGCGCTGCGCAAAACAGAACTCGACCACGGCAAAGAGTCGGAGGTCTACGAACAGCAGCTGGCCGAGTACAAAGAGATCGAGCGAATCAGCCAGGAGAAGTTTGAGTCCATTACCGCGGAAATCCTCAGCATCAACACGGAGAACGACCGCTTCAAGATGCGGCTGCTTACCAGTGGCGAGCAGAAGGTCGATCTGGGCATGGCTGATATCGTTCGCGCTTATCCGGCCAATCATCTCTCCTTCGTAAATAAGGTGGGCATCTATCTGTCACGCTGGTGGGAATTCCTTTCGGAAGAGCCACGAGAAGCCAACAGCGAAGGGGGCGTCTGGCCGGCTATCTTCGGTACCGTGATGATGACCCTGATCATGGCGTTGGTTGTGGCGCCCTTCGGGGTGCTCGCCGCGCTCTACCTGCGCGAATACGCCAAAGCCGGCGCAGTGGTCAGCGGTGTGCGCATCGCCATCAACAACCTTGCCGGCGTACCCAGCATTGTTTTCGGCGTCTTCGGTCTCGGCTTTTTTTCCTATATTATCGGTGGGCGAATTGACTGGATCTTCTTCGCCGAGAAGCTGCCCAGCCCGACCTATGGGACCGGCGGCATCCTCTGGGCCTCGCTGACCCTCGCCCTGCTGACCTTGCCGGTCGTCATCGTCGCCACCGAAGAAGCACTGGCGGCCGTTCCCGGCTCGATGCGCGAAGGCGCCTATGCCTGCGGCGCGAGCAAATGGCAGACGATTCGCCGAATCGTCCTGCCGCGCGCGATGCCTGGTGTGATGACCGGCATGATCCTCGCCATGGCCCGCGGCGCGGGCGAAGTGGCCCCGCTCATGTTGGTCGGCGCCGTCAAGCTGGCTCCTGAACTGCCGTTGGACGGCATCTTTCCGTATTTCCACCTCGAGCGCAGCTTCATGCATCTGGGCTTTCACATCTACGATCTCGGTTTCCAGAGCCAGAACAGCGAGGCCGCCAAGCCAATGGTCTTCACCACCACCTTGCTGTTGATTGGGGTGATCCTGATTCTCAATGCAATCGGCATCTATATCCGCGGTCGCCTCCGCCGCAGATTTGCCGGCTCCGCCGTCTAACTCGCTGACGACTATCTCTTACGAAGGACGATATACGCATGACCACAAGAGCCAACAACATCCAGACAAACAGCGTAGAGAAGAAGGAGACGCGTCTTAAGGCGATTGCCCGGGGGGAGAGATTCCCCACCGAAACGCACGCCGAGCTGGCCGGGGAAACAATGACGATGGAGACCAAAGACTTCTGCCTGTGGTACGGGGATGTGCAAGCGCTGCACGATGTGAACCTGGGGGTGCCTGTCGGCAAGGTAACCGCTCTTGTTGGCCCATCTGGCTGCGGTAAGTCTACCTTGCTGCGCTCCGTCAACCGCATCAACGACCTCATCGACTCGGTGAGAGTGGGGGGTGACATGCTGCTCAACGGCGAAGATATCTACCGGCCCGGCATCGACGTGATTGAACTGCGCAAGCGCATGGGCATGGTCTTCCAGAAGCCCAATCCTTTCCCCATGAGCATATTCGAAAACGTCATCTTCTCCCTGCGCATCGATGGCGAGAACAACCGGAGCCTGCTCAACGAAGTCTGCGAGCGCAGCCTGCGCGGCGCGGCCCTCTGGGAAGAGGTCAAGGATCGGCTGAACGAAAGCGCGTTGAGTCTCTCCGGTGGCCAGCAACAGCGCCTCTGTATCGCACGCGCCATCGCCGCGGAACCCGAAGTGCTGCTGATGGACGAACCCTGCTCGGCCCTCGACCCGATCGCCACCATCCACATCGAGAACCTGCTCGAACAACTCAAGGGGCAATATACCATCCTGATCGTCACTCACAACATGCAGCAGGCATCCCGAGCCAGCGATTACACCGCGTTTATGTATCTCGGCCATTTGATCGAGCACGGTCCCACCGCCACGATCTTCCAGAACCCCCACCTCCCGGAAACCCTCGATTACGTAACCGGCCGTTTCGGTTGATGTCCACCCTCCACTCGCGAAAGACGTAACTCAAATGAACACACCACAAAAGGAAAACCGTACCATGCTGAATCGTTCACTCGCCCTGATGGCCCTCTTGCTGATGGTCTTCACCGGATGCTCCACAACCTCGACCCACGCCGCACAACCATCCTCCACTGGCGATAGCGCCAAATCACCGCTCGCTCCTTACGAACGCCCCGGCTTCGTCGTCAAGATGGAAGACGGTCGCCTCTGGGTCTTCCTGGAAGGGGCCAAGGAACTGGCCGACTACGAAGCGCACGGCGAGCTTGCCAAGCACGTCGTCCGCCCCGGCGCCGGCCCCGGCCGCATCACGGTGAAAGCGCCCGACGCCGAGACCATTGATCTCTACATGCTCAGCAAGCCCGGCTTCGTCGTCAAGATGGAAGACGGTCGCCTCTGGGTCTTCCTGGAAGGGGCCAAGGAACTGGCCGACTACGAAGCGCACGGCGAGCTTGCCAAG
>JAWLHB010000004.1:14569-84863 GCA_041690595.1 Lentisphaeria bacterium | reverse complement strand
CACGTCGTCCGCCCCGGCGCCGGCCCCGGCCGCATCACGGTGAAAGCGCCCGACGCCGAGACCATTGACGCTTATCTGCGTGCCGGCAACTAATGGACGCACTCATCCGTGCAGGAGTCTGACCAGTGAAAGCACACTACGAACGTGACCTCCAACTCGTCTACGACCTGCTTTCGGCGGAAATGGAGCAAGTCCGGCAACATGTCCGGCTCGCCCTGATTCCGCCGGAAGGTGCGGACGCGGTCATCGACGACCGCGTCATCGACCGGCAGGAAGTGCGAATCGAGGAAGAATGCCTGAAGACCATTGCCCTGCACCAGCCTGTCGCCGACGATCTGCGCAAGGTGATGGCGATCGTCAAGGTCAATCACGAGTTGGAACGGATCGCCGATCTGGCTGAGAGCATCGCCAAACTAAAGCTCACGCCGGAAGCCCTGGCGGCTGACTGCACGGGCGCCGGCGAAGCCATGACTCACCTTGCCGCGCTCGCCGAACGCGCCGTGGACGATGCTATCCGCAGCTTCCAGGAGCAGGACGACAACCTGGCCAAGCAAACCTGGCACAATGACCAGGAACTGGACAAGGTGGCCTGCGGCTTACTGGGCATGCTCCGCCAACGTATGCTGGATCGGCCGGCGACCGAAAACCTGCTCCAGGCCATCGAGCACGTCCGCCATACCGAGCGTATGGCGGATCATGCCGCCAGCATCGCCAAGGACGTCATCTATCTGGTAACCGGCGAGATCGCCCGCCACCGCCGCCGCGCCATACTCGGCCCCAAATAGCCCTATCCCCCCGCCCTGACTGGCTCCCCGCGGGTTGGGAGCCAGCCAGGGCATTCCTCATGAAGACAGTGAATCGAGCAGCTGGCTCATGCCATGACTGCATCGGCCAATAGGGCGATGTTCACTGCCGCAAAGTCTCCCGCGAGCAGACCTGCCCATCTAAGGTGACAACAGTAAGAGCTTCCGCCTCGGAATCGCTGATTTACGATTCGGGCTTTTTTCCGGCCGGAGCGCTCCAAAGTTGGTCGGGCATCGATACTCCTTTGCGGTTCAATGCAGGTTAAAGGAGGAGATGGGCACCCAGCCTGCAGTCAGACCAGTCATCCACTTGAAATAATAGCGACGACCACCAGAAGCTCAATCAAGGTGAAGCGGTGTATTTTCCCGGTGGTCGCGTTCATGGTACGATCTCCGATTGGTGGGGTTGAAGGAGTATTCCCAGAGTCGACATTGGCGGCACCAGCATGGTCTGGGACTGGGCAGGGGCCAGCCAGGTGGTGACCGGTACGCGAAGGGTAGCCCGTATGGCAGTGCGGGTTGAATTATGGACCGCGGCGCGGAGGCTGCCGGCCGCGTTGCCGGGAAGCAGGGTCAGCGTCAAGTTTGGGTTGTCGGACTCCAAGAGATTGGCGATGAGGATCTCCCGCGCTTCACCATCGACCGCGAGCGTGGTACGGGCAACCCCATCGACAACCGCCAAGGGAATCCACAGGCGGCGCTTATTGTCGATCAGACCCGCGGTGCTGGCGGGGTCCAGCCCGTGAACGACGACCGGCAGGCGCTGGGGGAGGTCACCTCGGAAGGTGGCAGCAAAGCGCTTGTTCTCGGCGCGGGCGGTGTATAGATAGCGGGTGTCGAGCGTCTCGCCGAGTTGGACCTCCGCCTGGTAGCCCGGCTCGCCCATCAGGCCATAGAGGGTGCCGAACCGTCGCCACTCTTCCATGCCTTGCTCGCCGTCGTGGCGCACACGCACAAGGATTGTCTCCAGCGACAGCGTCTCACCTGCTTTCAGGCTGACCTGCTCGCGAACGCCCAGATAGAGGCGAAACCACTTCTTCTCCGGAACGCAGGGCATGACCACGTCCGCATAGCCGTCACGCACGAAGAGGCCCTCTCCGAGTTCTGGAAAATAGATGGAGTCGCCGGGCTCGAGGCGCCCCCTCCAGCTCTTGTCGGCGCCTTCAGGGGCACGCTGGACGCTACCGTCGCGACGCATGAGCACCCAGTCGGCAATGGCGCCCCAGGAGGATGCAAACTGCACGTGAAAATTGTTCCATCCCGCCGTCGTGGTTACGTCCTCCGAAGCGGTTATGGCAAAGCGCGCCAACGCAGGTGAAGGGTACATTGGCGAACGATAATAATGGTGCTGCGTGAGGGTCGCCTGGTGGCGTGGCTCGGCCAGTGGTACGTACGGTCGATGCCCGAAGATGTCGTGCTGGCGGGTGGACGATCGCTTGAGGATGGGGGTGTGGTATATGAGCCCGTCGGCGCTCTCCCAAGGGCGCTCGATGCGGTGGAGGATGCTGCGGACTTCCGTCAGTTCCGGCTCCCCGGCAGAGAGGTTGAGGACGGCCGCCAGCGAGAACAGCGTGCCGCCGCCTGAGCCGTCGATGCCAGGCAATTCTTCGCCTTCTCCGACGGTGCTCACCCCGAGACGGCCCGCTTTGCAGAGCGTCGTGGAGGCGTGTACGCGTTCGAGGGTACCGTCGCGTTTCCGGATGTAGCTCGAGCCGCCCATCAGATTGCAGCGGTCGCTGCAGAAGCTCTGGCGGAAGCGTCCGTCGCTGCTGCTCAGGGCGTCGGTTACTGCCCGGTTGCCATCGACATCCTCGATCACGGCCGAGAGTACGCGCCGGGTATCGTGCAGCCCGTCGACGACCAGGTTGGCGCTGGTGCCCTTGATGGCGAAGCGACGGATGGGACGGACGCTATCGAAGATTGTGACCTGCATGAGCGGCGTCTCCGACTCGACGGCCAGCCGCAGGCGCCAGCGTTCCCGCCCCGGCACGTAGTCCTCAGTCCAAGTCTGCCGATGGCCATGCTCCAGCGTCCACTGCACGATACGCGGTCCGGTGCTCACGTAAGCAAGCCCATTGTCATAGTTTTGCACAGTGAGCTGGTGCAGCAGATCGTTTGGTTTATTGGCCCGCAGCCAGGTCACCTCGCGGGCCGCGGTCAAGGCTACGGGTGAGGAAAGGATGTGAACGGCCACCGGCCGTGCATTGTCGCCTTGCTCCTGCACCTGGCGGAAGTGGGCTGTCGCGTCGTCAACGATCTCGCCATCCCGCCAAGTGCGCACGGCAAAGGTGTTGTACGCGCTGTGCAACCAAGCGGGATAGCCGCCGGCACTCAAATTGAAGACGATTCGCATGGGGAAACCCGCATCCAGCATCCAATAGCCAAGCTGGTCGCGGAGACGGCGCGGATGGTTCTCCGACAGACGTTCGGGCTGCGGCCACGCCTTCGGCCCCGCGGTGATGAACGAGTTGCCGAGTTCATCACGTGTCATGACCGCGGGAATGACGACGAAGTGCTCATCGCTAAGTGCTCTGGCCTGGTCCCGCAGCCGATGCCAGCTTCCCTCCTCCACCTGCTCGAAATCGCAGCCGGCGACAAAATATGACATACCGCGAGCCCGCGCGCTCTGGACAAACTCGCCTACGCGAGCCGGGTCTATGACCGCGATAAAACCGGGCTGCCAGCTAATCCGGCCTTGGTTGGCGGAGGGCTCGCGCCAGAGCATAGGGGCTGCGACACGGGCATCTTGGGGCTCGGCTGGCGGAGCGTGGAAGCCGCCAAGCTCGCCGCTCTTCTGACTCGGCTCTCCTAACCAGTTCAGGGAGTTGACGAAAAGACGCCAGCCGTCGCTGGGGATGTTGTTCAGACCTCGCTCCATGTGAATACGCTGCCACTCTTCATCAGCATAATCCGAGTAGCCGTAGCCAAAGAAGGAGGTGGTCGATTCTCCACCATAGAGCACGATCCGCCCCTTGCCGTACTCACGCACGGCAAAGACACAGGCGCGCTCGCCGCTGATCACCGATGGCGCATCGACAGGAGCAGGGCGCCCACTGGAATTTTCCAGCGGCTGCGATGCATATCCAGAGGACGTGAAGATAAGCGGCGTCCACGGGGCGCCAAGCACCAGCGGGCGCAGCCAAGGGCCGTACGTGAAGGGGCCGATGGCGTACCATAGGGCATCAACGCCATCGGTAACCGGGTGATCGACGATACGACTGGCCCGGGCGTAGAGCACTTGGCGGCCACCCGGCTGACGCACTTCGTTAGCCGGATCCTGCAGGCGCTCGAAGGGAGCCTGCGCATCGAAGCGACGCAGAAAGCGGTTAAGCGATTCGGCGGCGGTGCCGTTTCCCATGTGCTCGAACGAGACGCTGTAGACGTACACCCCCCCGCCCGCTTTCACAAAACGCTCGAGCAGGTCACCGATTGCCGCATGATCTTCCGTTGTAAAGCGCTGTCCGATGGTGGCGACAGCGTCTTCATCTACCCGTCCCATGTCGAAGAGCAGCACGACGTTGAACTGGCGGATCAGTTCCCACGTGAGTTCTTTGTGACTAGCTGCAGCAACCTGCATGCCCAGTTCCCGCTGGAGGCGGCGTACAGGCCCCCAGTCGCTGCCACGATGGTAGACCATCAGGACAGCGTGCTCCGCATTCGCCTCACGAAGGAAGCATGCGAGCAGAAAGATGACGATCAAACGATACCAGTATGCTTTCACTCATCCTCCTCCGCGGATACCCCGCACTGTTCCATGGTTGGCACGGAAGTACAAGCTCGCGGACAGGGGGCTCGTTGCCGGTGACAATATGCGGCTTCATCCATGGACTCACCTTGCCATATGTGGTTGACCGCGGCGCCCGAGAATGAGAAGCCGTTCCCCTTTCCGTTGGCATCAGCGGTCACTCCCCCGCTGCCGGTCCGCGCGCCGAGGACATTGAAGCCAAAGTTCTTAGCATCGGGTACGCCGATTTCCAGTAGCGACGAATCACCCTCCCCGATCTCGCTGACCGTGATGCCCCAGTCATTCCCCTCCAATAGCTGGGTGCAGACGGTATGCGCATCATCGATCGGCATACCAAGGTACAAGCCTTTGACCTTCGTGTCCAACGGTACCTGCGGCCCGCCACAACCGGCCAGCATCACCACCAGCCCCACCGCAATACTTCCGACAAAGATTCGCTTCATCTGCGCTCCTTACCTGTTCATGTGTCATATCCGGCATGATGAATACTGGCAGTATACCGCAATGAGCCGAGAAGTCCATCCTGCCGCGGAATAGACGAATCGTTCAGTGGAAAGCCGTCGTGACGGGCATCTGCATAGTGTTTCACCCCGTACTTGGGACGGTCGCCCTATGATCGAGATGCGTATCTCCCGTGTCGATGTCGGGGACGGTCCACAACTCGTTTGCGTGCTGACTACGCGCCTCCGGATCGAAATCCCCCGTCCACACACCTCGCTCGCAAGAAAGAAAAGCCCTGGCTTGCGCTTGCGACGCCCCGATGAAGCGCTATCTTTAGCCCATATTCCCGAGGCCAGGGTGAAACGATGAGCAGTGGGCAAATTCAGGCAGTTATCGACGAGTTTCGCTTCCGCATTCTGCGCAAGATAGCGGATGGCGGCATGGGCTCCGTCTATGAAGCGATTCAGGAGGGGGCCAGCGGCTTCCAGAAGACCGTCGCCCTGAAGACGATCCTTCCCGACCTGGCGGACAGCGGCACCTTTGTCGATCTTTTTGTCCAGGAGGCCAAACTGGTAGCCAATCTGGTGCATGAGAACATCGTGCAGATCTACCAGTTGGGGCGTACCCCCGATGGCTATTACATGGTGATGGAGTACGTCAACGGCCTCTCACTGCACGAGTTTGTGCGCACCCACAAGGTGCTGCGCAAGCCACTGCCCCGGCAGCTCGCCATCTTCATTGCCAGCAAGATCGCGCGCGCCCTCAACTACGCCCACACCCGCAACGATCCCGCCGGCAAGCCCATGCACATCGTGCACCGCGACGTCTGCCCGGGCAACGTCCTCATCACCACCGAGGGGCTGCCCAAGCTCACCGACTTCGGCATTGCTCTGGTCGCCGGCAACATTCTCAGCAGCAAGCGCCGCCTCCTTGCTGGCAAGGCTCCCTACATGTCTCCCGAACAGGCTCGCCGGGAACCTGCCGACCATCGCAGCGACCTCTACTCTCTTGGCGCTCTCCTCTTCGAGCTTCTGGCCGGCAAGCAGATGCGCGCCGACGAGACGAGCGAGACCATGATCGAGCAAGCTGCCGAAGGGCGGGTCGACTGGAGCCTCCTTCCCGGGGACCTTGCCGAGGATCTGAAGGCCATCCTCCAGCGGTGCCTTGCTCTCGATGCCAATCAGCGCTACCTCAAGACGGCCGAGCTGGCCCGGGACCTCGAGTATGCCATCTACAAAGATGGCTATGGCCCCACCAGCCAGAGCCTCGAAAGCTACATGCGCGAGGAGTTCGCCTTCCTCTATCGGCCGAAACGCATCATGACCCTCTCCCTGCCGGAGTTGCCCAAGAAGGCTGCTCCGATCGCCATGACCCTCTTTACGGAGTTGCCCGAGTGACCCCACATCTGCAATGGTTCTGCTATGAAGCCGTTCGCCTCGGTGTTGTCGATGGGCCCACCTGCCGACAGATCGCCCGGGTCCTCGGCCCGGATGCCGACCTGCTGAGCTTTGCCCAGGCTCTCATCGACCACGACCTCGTCGACGATGCGCAAGTGGTCCAGGATCTTGTCAACCTCGCCTATCGCAAGGGCGAAAGCGGCGAAGTGCCCCCGCTCGATATCCTCGCCATGGATACAAAGCCCGTCGATGATGACGACGACGACGATGTCGGCTCCGTCACCGTCCACCAGGTGATGGTTCGCCGTCAGGCCGCACCCACGGCTGACATGCCTGACTTCGACCAACTCGATCTACGGGATTTGGCGGAGGCCGCCGAAGCCATCACCCGGATGCTGCGTGCCGCACGCGCCGCCGGGGCCAGCGACCTGCACCTCTCCGCCGGTGCCCGTCCTTTTCTTCGGCAGAACATGCGCGTGGTCTACCTGTCAGACTCTCCCCTCGATCCCGAGCATGCCGTGTTGCTCAACACCGCTCTCCTCGACGACGAACAGCGGGCCACCTTTACCCGCAAGCAGGACTTCGATTTTGCCTGTGCCCTCGGTCCCGACGAGCGGTACCGGATCAACCTGCTGATGCATAAGGAGGGGGCCGCGGGCACCTACCGCATCATCCCCGACCACGTGCGCCCGCTCGAGGAGCTCGGCTTCAGCAACGCGAAGATCATCCGCAAGCTCCTTGCGCACCACAACGGCCTCATCCTGGTCACCGGCCCCCTCGGCTGCGGCAAGACGACCACCCTCGCCGCCCTGGTCGACTTCATCAACGTCGAGCGCAGCCAGCACATCATCACGGTGGAAGATCCGCTGGAGATCATCCAGTATTCCAAGAAGTGCAACGTGACGCAACGTGAGGTTGGCGGGCATACCGACAGCTTTGCCTCGGCGCTCAAGGCCGCGCTGCGCGAAGACCCGGACATCATCATCATCGGCGAGCTGCGCGATCTGGAGACCATCGAGATGGCCATCACCGCCGCCGAAACGGGTCACCTCGTCATCGGCACCCTGCACACGCGCGATGCCGCCACCACGCTCGGCCGCCTTCTGGACGTTTTTCCGCCGGAGCAGCAGCAGCAGATCCGTTCGATGACTGCCGAGAGCCTTCGCGGCGTCATCTGTCAGCGCATGCTTCCCGCCATCGACGGCACGGTCGTCCTGGCCGAGGAGTTGTTGATCAACACGATTGCTGTCGCGAACGTCATCCGCGAGAACAAGATGCACCAGTTGCGGTCGATCATGCAGACGGGCGTGGCGCAGGGCATGTGCACCATGGATGATGCCATTTTCCGCCTCTTCAAGGAGGGCCGGATCAGCGAAGCCACCGCCCAAGCCAATATTCAGGATACCGCCATCTCCGGCAAGCTGGGCGCCGCCAAGGCCGCCGCCAGCCCGGTCGCGGAAGATGCTGACGAGTCCGAATCCAGCAAACGCAAACGAGGATGGTTCCGCTGATGGCCGCCATTGACAACTACCTGCGCACGATGCTTCAGAACAAGGGTTCCGACCTCCACCTCATGGTTGGGCTCCCCCCCAAGATCCGCGTCCATGGCGAATTGCGCGAGATGGAAGCCGAGCCGGTCACGCCTCGGGAGATGAGCCGATTGCTCAGCGAGATCTGCCCTCGGGAGCGCTGGGATCACTACCTCGTCCGTCACGACCTTGACTTTGCGTACGAGATCCCGGGGCTGGCTCGTTTCCGCGCGAACTACCTGATCAACCATCACGGCATGGCCGCGGTCCTCCGCCAGATTCCGAGCAAGATCCTCACCATGGAAGATCTCAAGATGCCCGAAGTTTTCCGGCGCATCTGCCAGCTCACTCATGGCCTCATCCTGGTCACCGGTCCAACGGGCAGCGGCAAATCGACGACCCTTGCCGCCATGGTCGACTACATCAACGCCAATTTCGCCAAGCACATCATCACCATCGAAGATCCCGTCGAGTTCGTCCACCGCAACCAGAAGTCCGTGATTGTTCACCGCGAGGTAGGCGACCACAGCGATTCCTTTGGCGACGCGCTGCGGGGCGCGATGCGTGCCGATCCCGACATCGTCCTCGTGGGTGAAATGCGCGAGCTGGAGACGATCCGGCTGGCGCTTGGCTGCGCCTCCATGGGCATGCTCGTCTTCGGGACCCTCCACACCAACAACGCGCCCAAGACGATCGACCGCATCATCGATGTTTTTCCGGCCGACGAGCAGAGCCAGATCCGCACGATGCTGGCGGAGTGTCTCTCGGGCGTCATCTCGCAGCTTCTCTGCCGCACCGCCGACGAAAAGGGTCGGGTCGCCGTTCACGAGATTCTGCTGCGCACCGAGTCGCTTCCCAACACCATTCGCGAAGGCAACATCAGCAGTATCCGCAACATTATCGAGAACAGCTCCTCCGCCGGCATGGTCAGCATGGACGCGGGTCTGCGCAAGCTGCTCGCCAGCAACACCATCACGCCTCTGGAAGCCTACATGAAGGCCAGCGACAAGAAGGAGTTCCAGGAGTACCTGCCCACCTTCACCATCCTGCAGTAGCCGATCAGATGAAGTTGACGATGGAGAGCTTCTGGAGGCTGGCCGCCATCTGAAGGCTGGCCTGAAAGGTGACCTGAAGGCGGCTCAGCTCGACGGCGGCTTCCGACATGTCGGTACTGACGAGGGCATCGCGGCGGTTGCTGTCGGTGAGCTGCTGGGCGGAAAGGCGCTGGGTGAGGCTATCGTAACGCTGCTGGCGCAGGCCGCTCTGGGCGAGGTGGGCGGCCATCGTGGAGATGCCGTCATCGAGGTCGTCGAAGACGGTGTCGGGAGGTTGGTCACCGGCGAGGAGAGCGTCGCGCAGATCGATGGCGGTCTGCATGATGTCGACGCCGGCGACACTGGCGGCGAAAATGCCAGCTGGGCCGCCGGCGGTAGCGCCGTAGCCGATGGTCATCCCTTCGCCGATGCGGGCTTCGCGCTGGCTGTCGCCCCCCTGGTAGGTCATGGCGGTGATCCTGTCATCGACGAGGGTGACGGCCATCGGGGGCTGGCCGAGTTGGTCGCCGCCGAAGAGGTAGGAGTCGCCGACCCGAGTATTGGCGACGTCGGCCATATCCTTGAGAATCTCGTCGATCTCGGCGGCCATGGTGGAGCGCTGTTCGGCGGAGGCGGTGCCGTTGTTTGCCGTCACGGTCAGTTCACGCAGGCGATGCAGGTTGCTCATGCCACGCTCGATACCGAACTGGGTGTTGACTTCCCAGAGGGAAAGGTCCTCGACATTTGCCAACCATTGGTCATTGCGGAGGTCGCGCCTGTTGAGATCGGCGGCAATGGAGGTCTCGACGGGCGCTTCGGAGCGGCGGGTGTACTTGTTGCCGCTGGCGATGCGGAGTTGCTGGGCGCTGAGCTGTTCGCGGTTGGCGAGGAGCTGGCTGTTGAGGAGCTGGCTGCTGGAGAGTTCGGTGACGCGCATGGCGATCAAGCCTCTTGTAGAACGGTATGGGCGGCGGAGTCGGCCGCGGCCAGGTTAACGGCGCGGGTGGCCTGTTCGCGCCAGTGAGCGCGGGCGGCCTGCATGTCCTGGTGCTGCCCGATGTCGCACCAATATTCGAGGATGGGGAAGGCGCCCACGCGCAGCCCGTTGGCCAGGCAGGCATGGACCAGTCGCACCATATCGAAGGGTTCGCCTTTGGGGACGAGGTCGACAACGTGAGGTTCGACCATGTAGATGCCGGCGTTGACCAGGTGCTGTTGTTCGGGTTTCTCGACCAGGCTGCAAACCTGGTCGTTCTCCGCGCTCAGGGTGACCACCCCATAGGGTATCTGCGAGATGTGGCGGCGAACGCACATGGTGAGATCGTTACCATCGGTGCGGTGAAAGCGGACGAAGGAGCGATAGTCAAGCTCGGTGAAGAGGTCGCCGTTCATGATGATGAAGGCGGCAACAGGGCGTGGTTCGAGGAGTGCCAGCGCGCCGGCGGTGCCCATCTGCTGCTCTTCTTCCACGTAGCCGATGCGCATTCCATAGCTCTGGCCGTCCCCGACGTGCTGCTTGATCTGCTCGCCCAGATAGTTGACGGTGAGCATGACGTCCTGAACGCCATGGTTGCGGAGACCTTCGAGAATGGTATCGAGGATGGGGCGATCGCCGATGCGCAGGAGAGGCTTGGGGGTGTCGAGGGTGAGTGGCCGCAGGCGTGTCCCCTGACCGCCGGCCATGACGACAGCGCCGGCAGCGTCGAGTTCGCCGAGGTAGTCCTTGAGCAGGTGGAGAGCGACCGGTCGGTCATCCTTGTCCAGGATCGGCAGGTGGCGGATGCCGCGGGCGACCATCTCCCGGCGGATCTGCTCCGGTGGAGTCCCCATCGGCAGGGAGAAGGGGTGTGAGGTCATGATGTCGCAAACTGGGGCGGACAGCTCCGCGCCGCGCAGAAAGGCCCGGCGCAAATCACCGTCGGTCACGAGGCCGCGGAGCCGTCCATCGTCGTCGACAACCAGTGCAGCCTCGCGATCCATGTGGGCGAGGGTGGCCTCGATGGTGGCGCATAGCGGCACCATACTGCCGGCCACTCTCTGGCCATGAATGGATTGTGGGAAGCTGGTCATCGTCGGTAGCTCCTGCTTAGGCTATGAGGTCTGGGTCTGCCGGCGCTTTTCGTCGCCGGTGGAAGCGAGAGCTTCCTCATTGGTGCGCATGGCGACGAGATAGCGTCGTCCAAGCACAGTCAGCTCGATGGCTGCCTGTCGCACCCAGCCATTACCTGGCAGGGCGCTCTTGCTGCGTTTGTCCTTGGTGCCCATACTAATCTTCCTCCTTGACGATTAGAGCATGGCGAGTGCCTGCTGCAGCATTTCATCGACGGCAGCGACGAACTTGGCGGATGCCTGGTACGTGCGCTGCAGCTGCAGCATGTGAACCATCTCCTCGTCGAGCGAGACACCGCTCTTCGAGGCGACAGCTTCGGTGTACATTGCTTCGGTCGCGGCGGCCAGTGTGGCGGCGCGGTTGCTGGTGGCAACATCACCGGCGAGCTGCCCGATCCACGCATTGGGGTACTCGCTGAGCGAGTGGTTCCCGAGCGTGGCAAGCGGCGAAGCAAGATGGTCGAGCAGGGCGGCGGCCTGTTTGCCGTTTCCGGAACTCCCGGCGGCGTCGCTGAGGCCCAGCCTGCGTGTGTCGTTGAGAGCGACAGCAATATCTGCCGCTCCCGACCCGGAAAAAAGTTCCGCCCCGGCATTGCCGTCGAGATCGAAACCGGCGGCGAGGAGGGCGTTGGTTTCAGTGGCAAGGGTCTGCGCAAAGACATCGAGTTCGACTTCATGGTCGGCGAGGTACTGCCACGCTCCGAGCATGGCGCCTGTCTGGCCGGCATCGATGGCGGCGGGTGCCCCATTGTCGGAAAAGGCGACAACGGGGGCAGTACCGGAAAGATCCAGCGCGAGCTTGCGTGAGGCATCGGCATTGACGAGGGACTCGGTGCCGATGCGGAGGGTGAGGGAGCCATCGGGCTGCTCAGAAACCGTGAAGTTGGTGAGGGTGGCGAGATTGCCGAGCAGCTCATCGCGCTGATCGCGCAACTCGTTGGCCTGTTGCGGGCGAAAGCGGCTCTGTTCGGTGGCGACGATGCGACCGTTGAGGGCGGCAATCTGACCGGAGAGGGTGTTGATCTGCGAGATGGTGTCGGGCAGCGTGCCGCGGCCATTGGCATCGACGATGGAGTCGCGGAGGTCGCGGGTGCCGGCGGCATCCTGGTGAATCTGGGAAGCCAGGGAACGGGCGGAGTTGAGAAAGGCGAGGCGCAGTTCCCGGGTTTCCGGGGACGCGGTGAGGCGCTGGAGGTCGTTTTCGAACTGGACCATGGCCTCGTCGAGGGCCGCATTGCCACCAGGGGCGAGGCGGTTCTCGAGTTGGCTGAGGACGTCGGTCATCGTCTGGTGGTATTGGGTGGACTGGGTAGATTGCCTCAAGCTGGATTCGAGGGACTGATCGATGGCCCGGATGACGTTGACAACCTGAACACCCGTGCCAAGCTCCATGGTCGGGGTGTCGATGGGCAAGGTCGACTGGGTGACCGCCTCGCGCCGCCGATAGCCGACGCGATCGGCGTTGGCAATGTTCTGGCCGTTGACGGCGAGCTGCTGCTGGGTGGTGAGCAGGGCTCGGCGTCCGATCTCGAGTGCGCTGAGGAGGCCGGCCATGGCTCAACCCACCTGCCTGACCAGAACAGAAGTCTTGCCGGAGGGAACTCGGCCAAGGCGATTGTAGACACTGCCGCGTCGCGCCGGCGCGGCGCCAAGGCCCTCGAGCGCCCGTCGGATGGCGCCGGAGAAGCCGCGTGAGAGGGCGGCATTGGTGCGGGCAAGATGCTGCAGCTCGTGGATGCTCTCGCGGAGGTGGGAACGCTCCCGCACCACCTCGCCCTGTTCGGCGGCGGGATGATTGGCAAAAAGACTCTGCCACATCTGCATGTGCTGGTGGAACTCGGCGGAAAGTTTTTCCTGTTGGGCCATGAGCGCCCAGCAGGCGTCGACCTGTCGGTGCATGAGGGCAGCGGTAAGCTCGCGAGAGCTGTCGACCAGTGCCGTAATGACATCGCGCATGGTGCGGCAGAGGCCGAGTGGGCCTCCGATAGGCGTTGCGAGGTTGCTCATCGATCATCTCCCCCGAGGTTCGATCCGGACTGTTTGATCTGCGAATAGAGTGTGTCGGCGAGGCCGAGGAGGTGCATGCCGCCCAGGTGTTGGGCCATCTGCTCGAAAGCCATTTCCTTGTAGGCGGTATTGGCGCCTTCCTCCTCGTCGCCCCATGCTTCGGCTGCCTGCGTCAACCCCTTCTTGAGAAGAGTGGCGGTGAAGACTTCTTCAAACTGCAGGCAGGCTTGGCGAAGAGCGACATCTTCCTTGTCCTGAGCAGCCGCAGAGTTCGTGCCAGCGGTGGGCTCGATGGGGATGCTGGAAGGCATGATGGGGGGGATCATGATGTGGCTCGTCTACATGGGTTCCAGTTCGGCATGAAGAGCCCCGCTCTGCTGAAGCGCGACGAAGATCGACATGATGTCGCGGGGGGTGACACCCAGAGCGTTGAGCATGTCGACAAGATCGCCCACGCTGGTGGTTTCCGGCAGCACCTGCAGCTGGGCCCGGCTTTCGGCGACGGCGGTCTGCTGATCGTTGGCAACCACGGTGTCGCCGCCACCGCGGAAGGGAGCAGGCTGGCTGACGCCCACCGTGTTCTTGATGCTCACCGAGATGCTGCCATGGCTGATGGCCACGGAATCGATGCGAACTTCCCGGCCGATCACGATGGTGCCGGTGCGTTCGCTGAAGACGATCTTTGCCCGCTGATCCGGGGAGAAGCGTATCTGCTCCAGCTCACTGAGAAAGACGGGAACCGTCCCTTCTACCAAGTAGCTGTCCGGAACCGTGACGAGGACGGTGGAGTGGTTGATGGCGCGGGCCAGGCCGACATGCTCGCGGTTGATGGCGGCTGCCAGGTTGACGGCGGTGGTGTAGTCCGGACGCTTGAGAAAGATGCGGACGCTGCCGGTGGCTTCCGCAACGGTATCGATGTCGCGCATCATCTTGACGCCGCCGGGCAGCTTGCCGACGGTGGGGTGATTTTTGGTCTGGCTTTCGCCGCCGGCGCCGCCGCTGCCGAACTGAAAGCCGCCGACGACCACGGAGCCCTGGGCCAGTGCCCATGGCGTTCCATCCTCGCCGAGCAGCGGCGTCAGCAGCAGCTCGCCCCCCTGGAGTGAGGTAGCATCGCCGATGGAGGAGATGGTGGCGGTAAGAAGGTCGCCTTTGTGAACGCCATCGTTCAAGGTAAGAGTGAGCATGACCACCGCGCAATTCTGCGCTTTCACATCGGCTGGATCGAGCTTGATGTTGAAATTGTGGAGGAGATTGACAATGCTCTGCTGGGTCAGCTCCTGATCACTGTCGCCGGTGCCGTTGAGGCCGACAACCAGGCCGTAGCCAACCAGGGTATAGCGATCGCTGCCGGCGAAACGGGCGGCATCCTTGATGCGCACCGCCATGGGGCCGCCCATCGACGAGATGGAAAGCGCAACGAGGGTGAAGAAGATGAGAGCTGACTTGTGCATGGCGGTTTCCAAGTTGGGTTACCAGGGAGAAATGCGCTGAAAGAGGCTCCAGAGCCAGCCGGGCCGGGCGCCGCGACTGACTTCGCCGCTGCGTTCATAGACGATACGCGCGTCGGAGATGCGGCTGGAAGCGATGGTGTTGTCGGCATTCACATCACGGCTGCGAACGAGACCGCTGAGGGTAATCTTGACGCTCTCGTCCTTGAGCTTGAGGAGGCGCTCGCCCTGAAGCAGGAGGACGCCGCTGCCCATGGTGTCGACGACGCGGACGGTGAAGCGGGCGGCCAGTTCCTCTGACATGTTCTGGCTGCCGGTGCCGGAGAACTCGCTACTGCCTGCCAACTGGTAGCGCAAGGACTGGAGAAACTCCTGGAGCTTCTGGCTGTTGGGATCGCCGAGAATGGGAGCATCGGCCTTGGCCGTGGCGGATTTGCTGGTGGCGAGGCTGTCCTTGGAGCTGGTGCTGATCGCCTCATCGACCACGATGGTAAGCAAGTCACCAACCTGGTAGGCGCGCTGATCGCCATACATGCGCATGGCAAGGACAAAGGAACCTTCTTCTTCAGCGTGAGCGGTAAGGAACGGCAGGCAGGCCAGCAGGATGAGCAGGTATCGCATGGTCAGACTCCAGGATCAGGGACCGATCTGCAGACGTGCCAGTCGGGGTCCGGTTAGTGTCGCACGGAAAAGCTTGTCAGAACTCTGATTGCGCAGCTGAATCTGGTCGCCCTCGCGTCCGGGCTGCTGGGCAATGGCGACGAGGCGCACGGTGAGCGCGCCGTTCAAGCTGGTCACCCATACCTGGTCGCCGCGCGCGGCACAGCGGGGCGCCATCAGGTCGCCGGCGCTGACGATCTCTCCAGCCGCCAGGTGGCGTCGCACCTCGCGCCCGATGCAGGCGCTCATGGTTTCGACGGACGAATCGCGCCGATGATCGATCCAGACCTCCTGCTCCGCCAGGTGCTCTTCCGCCAGCAGCGTTCCGGCTGGACACCTTTCGACAACGACAATGGCGGTAGACCTGCGCCGCACGAGTGGCGCCAGGCGCAACAGCCGCCGCCGGCTGCCATCCGCGTCGCTGACGGCGATCTCCACATCGAGGTGGCCCAGCACCGCCCGACGATCCAATGAGACTACCTCGACGAGGGCCACGCCTCCCGCATGGGCAATCTGCAGGTTGTCGGCATTGGTGAGCTGAACGTCCAGTTCCCAATCGCGCCATGGCAGCTCGCTGCTCAAGGCACTGACGAGCGCGGTACGGATCCGATCGACCTGTTCTGGACCAGCCAGGCGGACGACCGTCAGGTAGTCTGGGCCGCGCAGGTGCAGGTCGCGCAGGCCGTCGAAACGCTGAAGAAGATAGGCGATGCTGCGCAGGGAGACCCGCTGCCCCTGTTCCCAGTTGCCGCCCTCGGTGACGACCAGCTCGCGCTCTTCCGTGCTCAACTGCTCCGGATAGACGGCGAGGTCGGCCAGCCGCACGGCAGCACTCGAGCAGACGATACGTGGCCGGATGTCGACGACACGCGTCGTGGCCACGGAGGTGAGCGGCCCGGAGAGCAGGAGGGCCAGCAGCAGCTTAATGCATGTTATTGGCGATCTTAAGCATTTCATCGGCGGTACGGATGCTCTTGGAGATGAGTTCGTAGGCCCTCTGGGCCGCGATAAGGTCGACCATTTCGTTCACGATCTGAACGTTGGAGGCTTCGAGATAGTGGTGGGAGATCTGGCCCAGTCCGTTCTGGCCGGGCATGGCGCGGGCGGCGGCGCCGCTGGCCTCTGTCTGGGTGTAGAGATTGCGGCCAATGCTCTCGAGTCCCTCCGGATTGGGGAAGCGGACGAGGCTGATGCGGCCTTGCTGGGTGCTCACCCCATTGATGGTCGCGGCAACGGTGCCATCAGCGGCAATATCGGTGGCGGTGGCCTGGATGCTGATGGCGGGAAAGCCGATGACCGCATAGCCGTCGGCGGTGACGACTTCGCCGGTCGCGGTGAGGTGAAAGTTGCCGGTGCGGGTGAAGGCGCTGGTACCATCGGGCAGGGCGACTTCGAAGAATCCAGACCCTTCAATGGCAACGTCCAGATCGGCGGTGGAACTCTGCAGGTCACCCTGGCTGAAGTCCTTGCTGACGGCGACAGTGCGTACGCCGGTGCCGAGCTGGATACCGACAGGGGACTGGCTGGTGTTGGTGGGTGCGCCGGGGGTGCCGAGGGTGCGATAGAGCATGTCCTGGAAGTGCACGACGCTGCGCTTGTAGCCATTGGTGTTGACGTTGGCCATGTTGTTGGCGATGACATTGGAGAGGAGCTGCTGGCTCTCCATGCCGCTGGCGGCGATGCGCAAGGCTTCGTTCATGATGGGCTCCCGGAGCTAGATTTCCGTCTGTTTACGTAGAATATCATTGGTCATGTTGACCATCTTGTAGGCGGTCTCGAACTCGCGCATGCTCTCGATCATGGAGGACATTTCGAGGAGGGGCGAGACGTTGCTCTGTTCGATGGAGCGCTGGACGATCTCGCGCGGGTCGCCGGCTTGCAGGTCGGCCTCGCCTTCGCGGTAGTAATTGGCGGAGATTCGCTGGAGAGCGTCCACTTTTTCGGGCGTCATCACCTGGAGGGTGGCGATGGGCAGAATGCCCTGGGGGGTCATGGCGACGAGAGCGCCATTCTGGTCGAGCACGAGTTGCTCCACATCGATATCGGCCGGCACCTGGATGGGACCTCCGACGCCAAGCACCGGCAGGTTCTCGGAGGTGACGAGGCGCCGGTCGGGAGACATGAAGAAGCGACCGTTGCGGGTGAGCAGCTGGTTTCCTTCCTTATCCTCGACGGTGAAGAAGGAGTCGCCGTTGATGGCAAAATCGAGGGGGCGGCCAGTCGGCTGCACCTGGCCCGAACGGTGATCGGTGCGCGTCTTGCCGCCGTTTTCGGCGGCGAGCGCGGCCTGGAACTCGCGCCGGTAGCCGGGCAACTGTGCGGACGCCAGGTTACGGGCAATGTGGACCTGTCGATCCTGTTCGGATCGTGCTCCGCCAGCCACTTTGTACATTCCGGAAAACATCGTTCAATCCCTCGCTGATAGCGTTGGCTCTTTTCGCGCATGAAGCATGCCAGCGGCCGCCCGCCTCACCGCTCCGGTCCGCCTGGAAAAAAGTGCCGGGCTTATCTTCCCGGCAACGGTTGATTTCCGCGCGCTACCGCTCACTTTGTCACAACGGCACGACGTTCATCCCGCCATCCACCAGAGAGAAGATGCCAGAATCCGCCCCCTCCGACTCCATCCGCCCAATATGGCTCCGCGCGCTGCGCCGCGATGCGCTCGTGCCATGGGGGATCGGCATCCTTTCACTGACACTGGCGACGGTGAAGGCGTGTACGGCGGGCATTGTCAATGACGAGGCGATTGTCGCGCGCATCTACGTCGGCCACCTGGCGCAGGTCTTCGGGGAGTATTGGTCGACCAACCACATTCTGCAGACCTTCTTCATGTGGCTGAGCACGAGTGTGGGGGGGGTGACGCCCTTCACCATGCGTCTGCCCTCGCTGATCAGCTGGGGCTGCCTGGTCATCGGGCTCTACCAGATCCTGCGGGATGTCATTCCGGGAAAGAAGAGTCGCTGGCTGTTCTTCGCGTGCATCGCACTGCATCCCTATCTGCTTGACTATGCGGCGCTGGCGCGCGGCTATATCCTGATGCTGGCGTTCACGACGTGGGCGGTCTGGTGCCTGGGGCGGGCTTTGAATGGCCGCCAAGGCTCACCGCCACGGCTCCTGCTGCTGCTGTCGGGGAGCTTCCTCGGGCTGGCCATGATCACCCTGCCCATCGCGCTTCGTGAGGCTGTCTGCCTTTCGGCGATCGCCGCCGTCTACCTGTTGCGGAGAGAAGGTGCCAAAGGTCTATTGTCGCTGGTGTATCTGGGGCTGCCGCAGGCGGTGATCGCCGGCAGCGTCTACTTGCCGTTGATGCCGATCGGACGCGGGGGCTTCTTCCTCGGAGCGCAGAATCTGGCAACCGCATTCAAGACGGTTCAGGGCATGCTGTACTACGTCGATCAGGGGCTGGTGACGGCGGACGGCTACCCCGCCTTGTGGGCGCCGCTGCAGCCGATATCCGGGCCGCGACTGGCGTGGCTTTCGGAGTGGCAGATGGGGTGGCCGGGCTGGCTGATCCTGGTGCTCGCCATCTGCGGCCTCCTGGCGGCGCCGTGGCTGGCGTGGAGGCGGGGAGCGCGGCTGATGCCGGTTCTCTGCCTGCCTGGGCTGTTGGGGGTGCATGCGGCCGTCGAGCATCTGGCCTTCGACCTGCCGCTTCCCTTCCTGCGCCTGGCGATTCAGTTCCTTTACTGGGGCATGGTCGCGGCGGCAGTGGGGGTGGGGCTGCTGACGGCTCATCGGGGACGACCGTCATGGGTGTATCAGTACGGCGAGTTGCTCTGCCTGATCCTGGTGGCGCTGCTGCTGGTCAACAACCTGGCGCGCTTTTCGCTCCGCCACTATTTCGAAGCACCCGACAATGGTCTGGTGCCGGAGATCCTGGCGCGCATCGACAGCAGCCGCGAGGGGCGGCCCGTCTCGATCGGCCACCCGTGGTACCTGGGAGAGTGCTTTCGCTACTACCGCGATTTCGGTGGGATGGAGTGGATCGTCCTTGCCGATCCAGCCGCGGCAGAGCTTCCCGGTTCCACCTACATGGTGCTAAATCTCTCCAACATGGATGGGCGCCGGTACATCGCGTACGACGAGGTGGCCCATTACCCGGGGCTGAATGTCTACCTGCTGCGCCGGGAAGAAGCGGGGCTCGGCCTCAGCCTTCCTCGTTCAGGAAACGGGCCATGAGTTCATCTACGGCGCCGTCATCCAGATCACGCCAGTTGGCGAGCAATTCCCTGCCGCGCTGGACGACCTCCGGGCGGGGAGCCAGCTCTCGGGCGAGCAGTTGCTCGGCGCGCTGGAGTTGTCTGGCAACAGGGGAGAGGCGCACCTGATCGCGCTCACCCGGAGTGCTCTCCGGCGAAGGTGCGGCGGAGAGGCCATTCTGGCTGCGCCGCACGCCGTGCGCGGTGGTGGAGGAGAGATAGGGCATGTGATCGTGATTGGAGGAGATACGCATTAGTGGCCTCCCTGGGGCGATGAAGTGCTGGCCATGGGGCCTGATGTATCACTATCGGCTGCGCGGTGAGAAAGTTTAGTCGCGCGGTTGAGATTTTCCATATCGGCGAGGAGCATGCGGGCGGAACGGGCGGCGACATAGTGCAGGAAGGTGGCGGGCGAGAGGAGGGCCACGTGCATGGCCGCTTCGTCGGCATCTTCCTGGAAGCTGCTCACGAAGCGACGGTAGTCGCTGGCGACGACAGCGTCCCGCAGCCACAGGTCGATGCGGCAACGGGTGCCCAGGGCGCCGTTCTGCCCATCGTAGAGGCGAAGGTCCAGGGCGACGCGAAAGGGGGGAAAGGGCTGTATCGCCAGGATGTCGATAAAGACGACACTCTCGCAGTTCATGCCGGTGGCGAGGGCAACCAGTTCATCAACATCGGGTTTGCCATCGCGACGGAGCAGAGAGGCCAGGACGAACGGCTGCAGCTCGGCCACGGCCGGTGCATGAATCACCGGCCGGCTGCTGATGGCGTTGAGTGCCAGAAAGAACTGCTCTCCCATCTCGAGGGCGGCCGCGGGGGCCACCGTCGCAGGGCTAATCGCAGGCAGGACCAGAAGGGGGCGAACGGCATCCGGCCGGCAGACGACCGGGAGGTTGCTGCCCGCGTCGAACGGATTGGTGGCACAGCCGCCGGCGAGAATGGCCAGCAGGGTCAAAGCCAGCGCGAACCGCGGCCGCCGATCACTCATGTTCATTCTGGCATTTGGCCACATATTCGCGTACCAGGGTTCGGATGTTGAATGGGTTGATCGGCTTGGTCAGGACTTCCTTGACGCCCATCATGGTCAGCTCGGTGAGCATATCGGCGTCGTGAAGGGCGGTGCAGACGATTACCTTGGTCTTGGGCGAGCGGGTAATGAAGGTGCGCAGATCCTGCACCGGATCATCGCCCAGTCCCATGATTTCCACGAGCAGGATGCCGAGGTCGCGCTCTTCCTGGTGGTTGGCCAGATCAAAGCGATCCTTGAGCAGCCGAACGGAGACATCATCCGCCTTGAAGAGCTTCGAAAAGAACTCGAGGGCTCTGCTTTCAGGGTCGAGCACGCCGAGTTGAACCAGCTTGTCGCTCTCGACGGTGAGTTCACCCGTGAGCACCTTCTGCACGAGCATGGCGAGCGCCTGCAGATTGACCGGTTTGCGAAGCGCGGCCACCACGCCCAGCTGGGAGAGGCCGCTGGTCGAGTTCAGGCGCTGCTGGCTGACGACGATGCTGGGGACGATATTGCTGTCTACGATGTCCCGCATCAGGCGTCGTCTTTCGCGAATGGTTGTCAGCATTTCGGTGAGAGGCATGTCGGGGAGAGGTGCATCGACGATGATCAGGTCGACCATGTAGGCGGCATCGATGTCGGTGGCCTCGCGCCCCGTCTTGGCGAGATGCATCTGGTTGCCTCTGCCCTGCAGGTATCTGCCGATGGTGAGCCGCACGGGGGCCTGCGCGCTGATCACCAGGACGCTAAGGTCGGATTTGTCGCTGAAGCGTGAGTAAGCAGTGGTAGTGGTGGCACCGATGTCTGGATTATTCTTCACATGCAAGCTCCGCATGACGCCCACAGGGGCAGGTGACGATAATGCGCACCAGTCGGCCATGGTCCTGTTCGAGGACGACAGCCGGAGATTCGACTACCGTGAGGTCGTCAGGCTCGCCGCCCACCAGGCGGACGCGCCCGGCCTGAAGGCGCACATCTTCCCGACGGATGATGCGCGAGTACCGTTCCAGGTGCGGCTTTCTTCCGGTGAGGCGGCGCTGGCCACTGATGATGTGGCGCGTTTCGATGCGGCGAGAGTAGAATTCCTGTGGACTCACCTGGCGCTACCTTATGTTGATGGTGATGTGATTTCCGCTGCCGGAAGATAGTGTTCCGTAAGACTTTGCGACTTGGCGACGCCGCTGGCGCTGCTGGCGAAGCTCCTGGAGACGTTCGCGGGTTGCTTCCTGCCATGATCGCAACTTCCGCGCCAGCGACTCGATCTGGGCATGGGCTTCGCGAAGGGTCTCTTCGTCGCTGACGCCGGTGTTGATTTCCCGCCGGACGAGGGGCCAGAGTTGGCGGCTCTCGATCCAGAGGTGGCGAAAGCGTTGGAAGTCGCGTGCGCCGATGGCATCATTCAGCTCATCGATGAGAGATCGATAACGCAGAATAAAGGGCGGGGTGGTCGTCTTCATGCGGGGACACCGTTGACAGCGCGCTGCCAGGTATCGCGCAGGGAGTCGACCATCTGGAGGATCTGTGGAAGTCCCGTGGGATCCTTGTTGACGTTGGCATCGGAGATCTCGCGTTCCCAGTAGACGTAAAGGTTCTCGAGGGTCTGGGCCAGCTCGGCGTTCTGCTGATGATCCAATGCCAGGCGCAACTCCACCACGATCTGGCCAGCCAGGGCCAGGTTGGCGTGGATCGCTTCGCAGCCATCCGCTCTGGGCAGTTCGAAGGCTCGCATGGCCAGGTTGAGGTGCTTGACGATCGCGGAATATAACAAGACCACGCGCTCCCCCGGGCCGGCAGTCCGAATCTTGACCTCGGTATACCCATTGCGGCGTCCGTTAAGCATCCCTGTCTCCTGCATGTAGCGTCTCGTAATCGGTGAGTGCGGCGCTCATCAGGCCCCGAAGCCAGTCGGCGGCGCCGGCGATCTGCTGGTACAGCGCCCGGCTGTGCTCGAAACTGTGATCCATTTCTTCCTCCTCGTTCAGCTTCCGTTGCAGGTGCATGCAAGCTCCCGTGATGGCGCCATCCACCAGCAACAGGCCGGCAGCATTTTCCTTGAGCTGGCGGTCGATTCTCTCCAGCTTTCGCAAGATTCGGGCCTGCTCGCGCGGAAGGCGTCCAAGCCGGGTACACATGCGCATGGCGCGGGTGCCGAGAGCGTGCAACTGGCCCAACTCATGCAGAACGTCCTGCATGGCCTGAATCACGACAGCCGGCACGGGGCGGGGCGCGTCCAGGCTGATCTGCTGGAGGCGACAGGGGGCGTCGACCGGTTGCGCCGCGAGAACCAGCTCGGCGGCTTCGTCCGGCCTGATTGCGGGGATCTCCGGGAGCCGTGCGCCCCCGGTGGTGGCATTGTACAAGGCGGGAATGCGATGCTGGCGGACCATGTTGATGTAGTTGGCGATGATCTGTACGTAGCCGGCGAACTGGCGGGTGCTGAGCACAGTCTCCTGCCAGTTGCCGGGGATCCTGACGAAATTGCCGACGTGTCCGGTGACGCCGTCGTACATGGAGTTGGCAGCGTGGCTGGTACCATCCTCTTTCAGTGCCAGATCCAGGCCGAAGGTGACGATGGGGGAGCACTCCAGGAGAATGGCCAGGTCGATGGCGGACAGGGAGACGGTGCCGCCAATAGAGAGGGGCCCGATGCAGGCGCCGATGTCCTGCAACCAGCAGCCGAACGAGTTGAGGGTCTCGCTGAAGGAGAAGATCCGTCCGGTGAATTGTTTCACGATGGGGGGAAAGACCGATACCGCCGAGACGAGATAGATGCCTTCGGTGTCGATCCCCTGGAATTGCTGTATGGTGATGGGATCGCTGTCCAAATGGACGACGATGTGGGGGCGAATGCCGGCGGCCAGGAGCGGGCGCAAGGCCGTGCCGACGGCAATGACGAGAGAGCGCGGCGCCAGCTCGCGGATGACGTCGAGGGAGTCGTTGAGGGTGGGCCCGGCGGCCACTACCAGGGCGGCGCAACCTTCGAAGCGTTTGAAGAGGGAGCGAACGCTGGGTTCCCGGCAGAGTTGCGGCAGGTTGACGATGGCGTTCTGCTGCCATTCATCGCTGAATGCCGCGAGGGTGATGCGGTTGCTGGCTTCGGCGCGCGCTTGCGCCACCAGGCACTCCGCCACCTCTTCGTACAACGCCTCCCGCGCATGCCGCCAGGCATGCAATGGATACAAGTGCACTTCCATCTCCGGCGAGTTGCGCAGCAGAGTGTAGAAGTCGCGCCCCAGGCTCTCCGTGTCGGGCATGGAGAGGAAGACCAGTCGTCCCTGAAGGGTGGCCAGGGCAGTGAGGTCACGTGAAGCCAGGGCGAGCGCGAGGGCTTCGAGGGAAGGTTCGACAACGGCAAAGCGCCCCTTGTCGCCAAGTGCCCGGACCAGTGCTTCGAGTTGATAGAGGGCGCCCGCCCCGATCAGCAGTACAATGCCGTTGGGAAGCACCTGCTGACTTCGCTGCCAGGCGGCAACGGCAAGATCGGCTTCCTGTCGCGGATCGATAAGGCTGTGCAGAAGGTGCGCCGGCTCATCCTGAATGGCGGCCAGGCGCCAGCCCTGGGCATCGGCCGTGACTGGCGCTGGCCGGGTGAAGGCGGCCAGGATATCGGCGCATTTGATACCGCCGAAGAAGGTGTCGTTAAGGGCCTCCAGGTTGGCCTTCAGCATGGCCATCGAGGGCTTCGGCACAGCTGCCGGAAGCGGCGGCAGCAGAGGAGAACGCGGCGTCTCCGGCACTGCAAAGAAGGCAATTGCCCCGGCGACGAGCGGCTGCATGCGATAGCGGACGATGTCGGCAATATGGACGATATCGCCGCTTTCAATCGCTTGGAGGAGAAGGGAGAATGCCTGTTCGAGGTCGCGGTTGAAGTCGTTCAGGCCGCTTGCCAGCGGCGGTGCATCCGCGGCAGCCTGTTCGCAGAATTCGGCCAGCTGGATCAGGTAGGGAACAGAGCCGACGAGGGTTTTGGTGGGCTCCTCGCGCAGGCCGTTGTCGATGCCTTCCAGGGCAGCCGCGAAGAGCTGCTGGAACTCGTTCAGCGCGGGAAGCGCCTCATGCAGCAGCGCGGTGGCGTCCGTGCATGGTTGGTCGGTGATGGCGTTGCTCTTCATGTTGCGGAACCATGGTTGAAAGGTGAAACTCAGACGCAGGCGGAGAGAGCCCCCTGATCGCGATACTCCTGCAACTTGTTGCGCAAGGTGCGGACGCTGAAGCCAAGCAGTTCCGCGGCCAGGGTTCGATTGCCATCAGTGCTGGCCAAGGCCCGCATGATGACCTGACGCTCGATCTCCCGCAGGTTGAAGCTGGTGGCGGATTCGCCGTCCGGGTCGTCCGCCATGGTGAGAGCGGGCAGCTCCACTTCACGTACTTCGGGAGGCAGGTGATCCGCCTCGATGAGGGGGCCATCCTGCAGGATGGCGAGCCGCTCGACGACGTGCTCCAGCTCCCGGATGTTGCCGGGCCATGGATAGCGCCGCAGGCAGGCCAGCGCCTCGGCCGAGAAGCGCAGCGGTCGCCGCAGCTTTGTCGCCTGACGCGACAGGAAATGGGCGGCGAGCTGTTCCACGTCACTGCCGCGTTCGCGCAAGGCGGGCAGTTGAATGGGAAAGACATTGATGCGGTAGTAGAGATCCTCGCGGAAATTGCCGGCCTTGACCTCCTGCTGGAGTCGCCGATTGGTGGTGGCGATGACGCGCACATCGACCTTGATGGTGCGCGTACCGCCGACCCGCTCGAACTCCGACTCCTGCAGAACCCGCAGGAGCTTGGCCTGCATGCCGATGCTGATTTCGCTGATCTCGTCGAGCAGCAGGGTTCCGCCGTCGGCCAGTTCGAAGCGGCCAATGCGCCGCTCGGTGGCGCCGGTGAAGGCCCCTTTTTCGTGGCCGAAGAGTTCGCTTTCGAGGAGGTTTTCCGGTACGGCCGCGCAGTTCATGCGGATATAGGGGGCCTTACCGCCGGGATCGGAGAGACGATGCACTTCGGCCGCCACGAGTTCCTTGCCGGTCCCGCTCTCGCCGCAGATCAGGACGGTGGCCCGCGTCTGTGCCACCCGCTCGATGAGCCGCTGAACGCCGGTGATGGCGGAGCTGGCGCCGACAATCGGCTTCATGCTGCGACCGGCATCGACCAGTTCGTTCTGGAGGTATTCCTGCTGGGCGTGCATCTGCAGCCATTGCCGTCCCTTCACGAGGAGGATCTCGGCCTGATCGGGAGAGAATGGCTTGATGATGAAGTCGAAGGCGCCCAGTTGCATGGCGGTGACTGCCTGATCGACGGTGCCGTAGGCCGTGACGATGGTGACCAGCATCCGGGGGCAGCGCTGGCGCGCGACGCGCAGGACGTCGAGGCCATTCAGCTTGCCCATCTTCATGTCGACGAAGGCCATCTGGAAATCCTGCTTTTCGAGCAGCTCGATGGCTTCTTCTCCGGAGGCAGCGTCGACAACGTCGATGCCCTGCCGTCGCACCACTTCCATAAGCAACTGGCGGGTGAGCAGTTCGTCATCGACAATCAGGACGCGATCGATCATGGGTGAACTCCTGGCAAGGGGAAAGCACAGGTCATGGTGGTGCCATGGTGCTCCCGGGAGGTTACGGACAAGGAGCCATGGTGCATCTCCACGATGCGCTGGCTGAGGGCAAGACCGAGGCCGATGCCCCCATCCTTGCAGGTAAAGAAAGGTTCGAAAATATGGGCGGCCACTTCCTCGCTCATGCCGCAACCATTGTCGATGACGCGGAGCTGGATCTCGTTGCCCTGGCGTGCGGCGGTCAGGCATACCTGGCCATTGCCGCGAATCGGGCAGGCATCCATGGCGTTGATCAGCAGGTTGGTGAGGGCCTGACGCAGTTGTCCGGTATCGCCGGCGACGGTGAGGGGCTCCTCGGGGAGCTGCACGGACAGTTGGATGCGCAGATCCGTGGCGGTGGCGGCATAGAAGGAGGCGAGCTCGCGCAGCAGCATGCCCAACTCCACCGGCTCCTGCTTGACGGACATGTCGCGGGTATAGGAGAGCAGGTTGCTCACCACGGTGTTGAGCTGACGGGCGGCGCGGACGATCTTGTCGGCGAGGTCGGCGGAACGGGGCTGTTCCTTGAGATCGCTTTGGAGCAGCCTGGCGAAACCTTCGATGGCGCCGAGAGGGTTGCGGACTTCGTGCGCGACACTTGCCGCCACGCGTCCCAGCGCGGAGAGACGATCTTCGCGAGCCAGGCGCTGTTCGAGCTGCCGATAAACGGTGATGTCCTTGAGGAGAACGACTCGTCCCTGAACCCGGGCGCGCCGCTGGCGCACGGGGAGTACGGATGCCAGGTAATGGCGTCGCCCGGCGCGCACGGTAAGTGCCAGCTCACCATCCTTTACGGGCTCCGGGGCAGCCAGCCATTGGTCAAGCGGTGCCGTGTCGAGGAGGGAGTCTTCCGGTTCGATGGTGGCGAGGAGATCCCGACCGGCGGAGTTGGCGGTGTCGATCTGGCCGGCCTGGTCAATGAGGAAGACCGCATCGTCGATGGTCTCCAGGATGGCATCGAGTCGGTCGCGCATCAACTCGATCTGGCGAACCCGTTGGCGCAATTCTTCATGACGCTGCTGCAGTTCGCGCTCGGCGCTGCGCAGCTGTTCCTTGAGCGCGACATGGGACTCTTCCAGCTGCTCGCAGTGTTGCTGGAAGAGCGTAAAGGCGCGGAGGAGATCGGGTTGATGGTGGGCAGTCGACATGAAGAGGCTCTTCAGGCGTGACGGTTGAGACGGGCAAAGGGGTGGGGTGCGGTTGAGCGCCTGGGCGGGGGAGTATCGGCTCGGGGTGGCAGGAAGGGCAAGTCTGGCTGGAGAGTGAGGCGCTTGAGCCGCGGCGGCGCGGGGGCTGCCTGCTCGACGCGGCGATTCTCCTGCACGCGGTTACGCAGGATTCGGCTGTTCTCCTGTTCGATCACCAGCAGCTGTTCGATCAGGGAGGTGACTTCGCGCACGAGCTCCTGTCGCGTTGCCGGCTCTTCTTCGGGAGGCAAGAGCCGCAGTCCGGCAATGGCTTCGGCGAGGACGCCGGCGAGGGTCTGCTTGCTGCGGAGGTTTTCCTGAATCTGGGCCAGGGGGGCAGACTCTTCTTCCTGGATGAGTTTGCGCTCCTGTTGAAACAGGGCCATCATGGCCCTGCATGTCGTGATCTGCTTCTCGAGACAGGCCAGCATGTTGCTCATGGCTGCATCCCTCGTTGATTGATATCCGTCATTCGCTTTTCCAGGGCGATCAAGCCGTCGATCAGCTCGACCTGCTGCTGGAGGAACTCGTGTGTGCGCGTGTCGGTAACGATGCCGGCAACGCCGGCGTTGATGATTTCGGCGTGCTCGGCGCGCCAGGTCTCCAGGTCTCGATCCTTCAGTTCCATCGACATGACACGCAAGACCCATGCCGACATCCAGGTCTCACCCCCGAAACTATCCGGTACGGCACTCAATTCGGCACGCATGGCGTCGCGATCGTGCTCGAAGATATACTTCAGGATCGCCTCGTGAATCTGCTTCTCGAGCAGATAGAGCAGGGGTTCCGGCAGGGGTTCCTCCTGCTGGCGCAGCGCCTTCAGCAAGAGTCGCGCGTCGTCGAGGGCCATGGGGAAATCCGCCTCCAGAGCGCAAACTGCCCGCTCCGTTTTCAGATGGAAGGTGAGCACACCGGTGGCTCTTTCGATGGCGAGATCATAACGTCGCACCGCTTCATAGCTCTGGTTGAGGGCGCGAGCGCCGCGGGCGCAATCGGCGATGACGTCGGGGGCGTTGTCCATACGCAACAGGTAGGGGCCATACATCTTGAAGAGGAGGTCGGCCTTGTCGTAATCGCCAAGTTTGACGTAGCCGCGCAGAATGGCGGCGATGGTCTGCAGCCATCGTGCATCGGCAACGACGCCCTGGCTCTCGCCAATGTCCCAGATGGTCCTGAGGAAGGCGCTCTGGGCGACCGTCATGGAAGACTCGTAGAGGGCCATTTCATGATAGGCGGCGATGAGTCGGTGAATGGCAATCGGGGCTTGCTCATGGTCAGGAAAGTGGTAGATGAAGCGTCGCGCGCGAACCGCCATGGCAGCGGGGCCGAGTTGGTCGTTGGCGCCGGTGAGAAGATCGAGAAAGCTGGCCGCGGGAGGTGTCGGCAAGCCGGCGCGTTGTCGGAGATAATGGGTGAGATGCTCTCCAGCGTCACTCCAGCGGCCCTGCACTGCGGCCAGGCGTGAGCGCAACAGCCAGACCAGTTGTCGTGTCTGATCCCAGTTGCCGCCATACTGGTTGGCAATGGCGAGAAGGATCTGATTGACCTGGATATCGGCATCGCCGAAAGCCCGCAGTTCGTCTATCCGGCCAAGAAAGCCGTTGTTTTCGTCGAGCATGGCTTCGATCAGGATGGTTGCCAGCTGGGGATCGCTGAAGCGGAGAACGGCGCGGCGACAGATGTCAACGGAGTCAGCCGGATCCCAGGTGGCAAGGCAGTGGGGCATCAGCAGGGCAACGATTTCCCCGGCTCGTTTGTTACCGCGAAATCGATCCAGCACGGCATCGACGACGATGCGGGCATCCCTCCAGCGTTTGGCGCGGACGATGGCGGCAGCCAGAATGCGCAGGCTCTCGAGTTTCACTTCGGCATTGACGCCGCTCACCTGGATGGCGCGCACCTGCTCCACCAGGCGATCGTAGTCATCGTGTGCAACGCTGAGGTGGCAGGCGGCCAGATCGAGCTGGCGCCGGATAACCAGCTCCAGCATGGCATCCGTATCGAGCGCGGCGTAGGTGGCGTCGGCCAGCACGAGGGTTGCTTCGAATTCGGGGGTGCCCGACTGGTGGGAGGAGAGCTGCGCGAGCAGAATGCGGAGCTTGGCAAGCAAGGCTTGTTGACGCTGCTCCCAGTCGCCGCCGGTGACGGCCTGTTCCAGCACCGCCAGTGCCCGCGGCGTTTCGGCCAACCGCACCAGGCAGTTTCCCCAATCGATGTGAATCCCTGCCTGTTGTGATTCGGCGATCCAGTCCATGTTGATCTGCTCAAAAAGATCGACAGCCTTCTGCCAGTTGCCGGCGTCCTTGTGCAGCCTGGCGAGCTGATGGAGCAGGCTGTTGTAGCGGCGCGGCAACTGCTCGCCGCCAAGAGCGGCGCGATAGTAGCGATCGGCCAGTCTGACCCGTTCCCGGAAAACGGGGGTGCCGGGTTCGCCAAGATTGCGCGCATAAGTGGCCGCCGCGCAATGGAGCCAATGCCGCCACTGGGGATCCGTCAGCTTCCTGCGATTGAAGGTGTGGAGGAGGCCTAGGGTATGTTCCATCGGCACCTTGGTGGAGGCATTGGTCAGTTGGCGGGAGATGTAGGGGAGGGACGGTAGCCGGTCATTCTCCTGAGTGGAGGTGAAGGCATCCGCCTGCAAATATCCCGCGATGGCAAGAATGCCGAGCATGCCGCCAAAGCCGATCGACCATAGGAAGCGGCCGATGTCGGGGTCGAGTAGCAGACGCGGATTGGGGTCAGCCATGATTACCACCAGGTTTCGCAGACATGGAGCAGACTCTCGCGTTCGTCGAGGGTGATCAGGCGCGGATAATCGCTCGTTCGAGAGCCCCGGCTGGAGAGATCGAGCTTGTGGAGCAATTCATCGGCAGTCACCGGCTTGACGAGAACGCCGATAAGCCCCGGCAGGCCGGCGATGCCGGTGTCGATAGCCTCGGCGGCACCGCTCACCAGGAGGAGTCGGGTCTGGCCGCGCCGAATGGCACCCTGCCAGAGCAGTTGTGTACCAAGCCCGTCCGGCAACTGGTAGTCGGCAATCACCGCATCGTAGATCTGGTAGGCAAGGAGGGAGATGGCTTCGGCGACGGTGGTGGCGCAAGCCGTGGCATAGCCGGCGGACTCCAGGATGAGGCGGTGCTGGGTAAGCACCAGGGGATCGTCATCGACCATCAGGATTCTCAGCATCGTTCGTCTCCTCAGGGGGCTTGGCGGCGTCGTCGGGGTACTCACGCATGACCAGAAGATTGGGCACGATGAGAAGGGCGCCCGCCTTTACCGGCGTTTTTTCGTCTGGTACCAGGCCGGGATTGCTGTTGTGGAGCAGGCGCCACATCCCTGCATCTCCATAGACTTCGGTCTTGGCGGCGATGTCCCGCAGGTTGGCTGGTTCCTTGACCTGGAAATAGGAGAATCCGGTGGGGTTTTCCGGGTCGTCAGGATCCTGATTATCGACCGTCATGGTTATTGGTTGCGGCTTTTCGAGGCGTGTACGCGTGGCGAGTTTTTCTTCGAGTCGGGCTTTTTCGGCGGCATTCGCCAAGAGGATCTCGCGCATGATGCGCGTCAACTGGACGACTTCCGTGGCCAGAGCCTGGCGGATGGCGCGCTCGCCGATATACTGTTCAGCGCGCCGTTGCGTTTCGCTCAGGCTGGGAGCGCCGGTGACCATGAGCTGGGCGTCTCGCTGTGCGCCCTGATCGAGGAGCTGATCGACGCGGAGAAGCTGGGCATCCAGTCTGGCGCTCAGAACGTCGGCACTGGTGGTGTTCGGTTCGTCGGCCGCGCTACAGGTGAGCGTGGAGAGCAAAGCGATGATTATTGCTTTTCGCAGCATTGCCGGTATTCCTTGACTGATTCGTCATCCCTATCCTGAAGAATGAGCGTGGCGCAGAAAGCATGCCAGCGAGGGGTCAGGAAGGTGGCAGTTCGAAACTGTCGGGGATGCGCGGATCCCGTGGGTTCCGGCGCGATTGAGGCTGCTCACGGCGTGGGTCGGAGTCGGTGTGCCGGCGGAAGTCGAAATTGACATCTTCGAAGCCGAGCCGGCGCAAGGTGGAGGCAAGTTCCTGGCGGGAATCATTGAGCCAGGCGCGCATCTGGGAGGTACCTTCGCGGAGTTGGATGGTCAGTACGCCGTCCTGGGATTCCATAACCAGGCGCATCTGCCCATAGCGGGCGTCACGGCACTCGATGCTGACGGTCTGCGAGGAGTTGGCATCGGAGTTGGCACCTGGAAGTCGCTCGAGCAGCTGGCGTGCGAGCGCGGGCAGGGTAGCGGGTAGATCGCGAAGTTGTACCTGCTGGATTGGCGCCGCGGTATCGCTGGGGGCGGTGCGAAGCTGGACCATGCCTTCAACGGTTTCGCCGGTGGCAAGGCGACTGCCGGGCGTGTCGTGGCGTTCGCGCAGCCAACGCCCAATGGCCGCCAGAGGGGTGACCGCCGCTCCGCCGCTCTCGGCGCGATTGCTTTGCTGCGTCGCCAGAGGGTGCATGATCGCAGCGTCGGGCTGAGTCCGCGACGGCGCGAAGGCAGCGGCCTCGACGACCGGCGCCGCGGCGGTATGTGCCGCCGTGGTGGCGGCGGCCCGGGACGCTACGGTGACTTCCAGTGGGTGACGAAGGGTTGTCATCGGGGTTGTCAGGCGCGGTGCAATCATGGTTGGGGGCGTCGACTCAGGAGTCGGAGCCGGGGTGCCCTGCAGCCATGGCTGGGCGGGTGCAACGGCGGCCTGCAAGGCGGGACGTGCCATGGGCAGCGGCCCGAGGGCAACCGGCTGCGTGGTTGGCAGTATCCGCAGCTTGACCTGGACACCGACTGGGAGAGGAGCCGGCTGGGGCAGATGCTCGGCGGCCGACTTCAGCGGCGGCGCGCCACGTTCCGGTGCGGTGTTGATCGGCGGGAGAGTCAGCGGCCGCTGCCCATGCACGGAAGGAGCCAGGCCGGGGTTGGCATGGAGAGGCGGTTGCAGGCCTTTGGCGGGCGGTTCGATTTGTGGCGTTGCCGTTTGCTGGTCGGGTTCTGCTTTGGGCTGCGTCGGGCGGAAGGAGATGAGAAGCTGGGGCCGCCGCAGGGGATGTAATGCCGCGACGGATGGCTCTGCCTGTGTCTGCGCCTGCGCAGGTGCCTGTGTTGGATTGGCGGGAGGGGAGCTTTCCGTACGCTTCTCCGTCTGGGGCGGCAGGAGAGTCGAGAGCTGTGGTGGAGCGACCACCCGTGCGGATGGAGCCGCTTTAACGACGGCGGCTGCAAGGGTGATCTGGCCGCTGGTTGCAGGTGGGCCTTCCAACACCGCGGCTTTGTCGGGCGCGGTCGGCACGGTTTTCGGGACAACCTTGACGTTGGGAATGACCGGCAACGCGGCCAACGGGTTCATTTCATGCGCAACGGGGGAAAGTGGGGTGCGGTGAGAGGGCTTTGACACCTTTTCGCCGGACTCCGGCGCCTCCGGCTGGGGAGCAGGCTGGCCGGGGCGGAGAGCGGAGAGGAGGGGGGCGTGGCGGGAGAGGTTCGGCAAGAACGCAGGGCGATGACCGGGCAGCCGTGTCTCCGTGGACTCCGCCGTAAGCTCTGGAGCGGCTGGTTGGCCAGGGAGTGTCTGCGCCTCCTTCGCCAGGGCAGCCTTGCCGGCACCGGGCGTCGCGGCGGCGGGGGGCTGATGGGCGGAAAAGAAGCCGGTGAGCACAAAAAGAGGACCGCCCGCGGCAAGCCGTCTGGCGGCGCCCTGGCCGAGGTGCTTGCCGGGGACGAGCGGTTGAGAGAGGGAGAAGGGAACTGGTTTCATGATGCCTCGCCGGCAGCAGCCATGCGGTCGCGAATGGATGGATTGTTTGAGAGACGCTGCAGATAGGTGGTCATGTCAGCGGCGAACTTTGCTTTCTCCGGATTGACCTTGATGAGAGTGGCCAGGAGTTCGGCGGCTTTACGTGCATTCATGAAGTAGACGATTCTTGCGGCGCGATCGGGGGTCATTTCTCCGATCATGGAGGCGGCGGCCTTGCTCTCGGTGTTCTCGATGAGCTTGGCCAGGTTTTTGAGGTTTTGTTCTTCCTCTGCTTCGATCATGTCCAGCAGTTTGGTGCATTGTGCCTGGGTATCGATCATGCGCTTTTGCAGTTCGGCGGCGTGAGTGATCAATTCTTCGGCGGCCGCCTTGCGATCGGCCAGTTCCTTCTCCTCCTCGGCAAGCTTTTCCGCTTTGCGGCTGAGAGCGGCAAAAATGTCACTTGCGGCAGTTTCGGTGGCGCGGGGGTCGCGGCTGGCGGGAGTGACGGTGGCGGTGGCCGCGGGCCGCGGTTCGGGCATGCGCAGCAGGGGGGGGATCTCGAAGGGAGAGTCGCCGGTAGTGAGCATGTAAGCGAGCACGCTGAGGCTGAAAGCCGCGACGCAGCTGACGATTAGCAAGAGGAATGCCAAGGGTTTCATGGGATCGTCTCCACGTTCGGTTCAGGGTTGGTGCGGCGCAGGAAGCTGCAGCCGGCGGCCTCGTCGAGTTGGCGTATCTCATGCTGTCGCAAGTCGCATGCCCATGCCTGCTCCTGGCGATCGCGATGCTTGTCGAGAAGCTGCTTCTCCTGCTCCGCTCGATAGGCTTCCTGCTGGCGGAGCCGGAGTTCCTGCCTGGCCGCGGCAAGTTGGTTGACCTGCAATTGTTCCTGACGGCGCAGGCATCCTAGATAACCATCGGCCAGGCGCAGGTGCCAGACGAGATCGGCCGCGTCCAGCCTCGTTCTGGACTCCTCGCGGTTGCGTGCCAGTTCGGCGCGGAGGCGGGCGAGGGCCTGTTCGGCTGCATCCACCTTCACACCGGCCATGGCGACAGCCGCTTTGGCCAGTTCCACGCGCTGTTCACGGTAGTTCAGCAAGGGGGCCAGTCGATACTGAAAGCGCTTCATGTGCCCAGCGTCTCCAAGAGGAGTGGCCAGGTGGCGCTCCAAGCGGCGTTATCGTCGATCTCCTGTCGGAGAAAACGGTCGAGGAAGGGAGAGCGTGCCAGGGCGCGATCGATCTCGGCGCTGGCGCCTGGTTTGTAGAGGCCGAACTCGACCAGCTCGGCGGCTTTTCTGCGGACGGTGAGCAGGTGGCGCATATCTCTTGCCGCGAGCTGGTGCTCGTGGGTGGTCACCTGGTTCATGACGCGACTGACGCTCTGGGCGACGTCGATGGGCGGATAGTGGCCCTCGTTGGCGAGTTCGCGGGTGAGAACCACATGTCCGTCGAGGAGGCTGCGGGTGCAGTCCGCGATGGGGTCGTTGAGATCGTCTCCTTCGACGAGGACGGTATAGATGCCGGTGATGCTTCCCCGTTGGTCGTTGCCGGCGCGTTCGAGGAGTTCGGGGAGTCTGGCGAAGACCGAAGGGGGGTAGCCGCGAGTGGCGGGGGGCTCGCCAATGGCGAGTCCGACTTCCCGCTGAGCCATGGCATAGCGGGTCAGGGAGTCCATGACAAGAAGGACGCTCTTGCCCCGGCCGCGAAAGTATTCGGCAATGGCGATGGCGGTTTCCGCCCCCTTGAGACGCTGCAGGGCTGGGCAGTCGGAGGTGGCGGCGACCACCACGGAACGACGCATGCCTTCCTCCCCAAGGGTGTCTTCGAGGAACTCCCGCACCTCCTTGCCGCGTTCGCCAATCAGGGCGATGACATTGAGATCCGCGACGGAGTTGCGGCAAGCCATCCCCAGCAGGGTGCTCTTGCCGACCCCGCTGCCGGCAAAAATGCCCACGCGTTGTCCTTGCCCCATGGTGATCGCCGCGTCGATGGCGCGGACGCCGGTGTGGAAGGGGGCGTCGATGCGGCTTCGCAACAGCGGGGGAGGCGCCGCCCGGCGCAGGGGCCATTGGGCCTCGCAACGGGGCAGAGGCGAACCGTCGAGCGGCCGGCCAAGGCCATCGATGACCCGACCCAGGAGCGCTTCGCCGACATTGACGGTCAACCCCCGATCCAGTTGGGTGACGAGATCGCCGGGACGAATGCCGTCGGTGCTTTCCAGAGGCATGAGGAGGAGCCGACGGTCGCGAAAGCCGACAACTTCGGCCAGGCAGGGGGGGCGGCCATGGCTGCCGCCAATGCTGACGACATCGCCTATGGAGGAGGCGGGGCCGGCGGATTCGAGGGTCAGGCCGACCAACTTGGTGATGCGGCCGCAGTGGCGGATGCCCGTGAAGCGATCGAGATCCGGCAGCGTCGGCGGCTGCAGCTCAGGCGGGCGAATCATCGTTGACGCTCCCGCTGCTCTGCTGCTCCTCGATGAGGCGCCGGAGTTCCGCTGAACGTGCGGCCATGGTGGCATCGAGGAAGCCGTCCTGACAGTCGACGATCACATCGCCGCGGCGAAGTCCGGCGTCGCTCTTGATCTCGACCTGAGTAAGGGAGGCGGTCGCGGATGCGGTGAAGAGGCGAGCATCTTCGGGATGCAGGCGCAGGCATGGGGTTTCCATGGGAGGAACCATGTCCAGCGCCTGATCGATGATACCGAGCAGCAGGGGATCGCGATCCAACTCTCGCTTGACGAGGAGTTCCGCCAGGGAGAAGGCCATCCGGACGATTGTTTGTCCGGCCTGTTCCTGAAGGGAGGCTATGGCGTTCTCCAGCTCGTGCGGCAACCGTTGCTCGACGAGCTGGAGGCGCTGGCGGAGGGCCGCGATATCCGCCTGCAGCCGTTTCTCGCAGGCTTGGTAGCCGTCGCGGTAGCCGTCGTCGTAAGTTGGCCCATCGGGTTCGGCGCCGGGAGAGCTGATGGAGCCGGTGAGGCGATCCCGTACGCTGACCTGAGCATTCTTGTCTGTTGGCCGAAAACGCATGTGTAGCTGCCTTTATGTCAGACGAAGTCTTCTTCGCCGTCCTGGCTGTCGCCGATGACGATGGCGCCGGATTGTTCGAGGCCGCGGATGAGGTTGGCGATGTTTCGCTGCTCGGTATCGACATCCTTTCGGCGGACTTTGCCGAGGAGCTTGAGTTCTTCTTCGAGATTGTCGCGCGCATTCTTGGAGAGATTACCGGCGATGCGGGCGTGGATTTCCTTGGTAGATCCGCGCAGGGCAATGACGAGGCTGTTGACGCTGACTTCGCGGAGGACTCTCTGGATGGCCTGATCGGAGAGTCGGGCAATGTCGTCGAAGGTGAACATGCGCTCGCGGATTTCCTCTGCCAGCTCGGTGGAGTAGCTGCTGATGCAGGCCATCATCTCTTCTTCCTGCTGATGGTCCAGGTGATACATGATCTTGGCGACAAAGCCGGGGCCGCCCAAGGTGTTGTTCTCTTCATACTCGTTGGTATGGAGGAGTGAGATGACCTTGTCGACGAAGATGCTCTCGATGCGTCGCACCATGGCGGGGTCGGCAGTGCGGGGGCGAGCGAGGCGGGTGACGATCTCCCGCCGGTACTCCGGATCGAAGCAGGGGAGGATCTCGGCGGACTTCTGGGGCGGCATGAAGGAGAGGATGATCGAGACGGCGGCGGGCTGTTCCTTGCGGAGGATGGCGGCCAGATCCTTGCCGTCGACCTTGATGATGGAGGAGAAGGCGTGAGAATGCTCGTCGAGCGCCTTGGCGAGCAACTGGTCGGCTTCTTCGCGATCGCCGACGACTTCCTGAAGGAGCGCCCGGGCCACATCTTCACCGCCACTGGGGCTGACGCCAAGTTGCAGGCGTTTGGCGACATCGCGATACGCCTGGTCTCGCATCTCGGCGCTGATATCGCCAAGGTTGCGGATCTCGGCGGTGATCAGGCGCACGCACTTGGGCGACATGGCCCGGAGAATGTTCGCGGCGACGGAGCGTTCGAGGCTGGTCAGGACAATCGCCACCTTGCGGCTGGCGGTGAAGTGTTCAACAGTGGCTGTAGAGTTGGGCATTTCGAGTAAAGTGGCAAAGTGGTTAATCGAGTTCAGCGCGCAGCATGGCTTCTACCGCGTCTCCGACTTCGCTTGGCGCCTTTTCCGAGCGCTGACGGATCAGGTCGAGCGGGCCGGCTTCCTTGTGCTCTTCCGGCAGAATCTGGTTGCGCTTCTGGTCGCTGCCCAGTTGCATGACGTTGTCGGAGGAGAGCTGCTCGGAGCCGACCATGATCTCATCGCCCCGGGCGCGGTTGAACTGGCGCCGGAAGATCAGGTAGAAGACGAAAAGGAGGGCGACCGCGCCGAGGGGACGGAGAAAGGAGAACATCGTCATATAATCCTGCAGGCGGGTGGGCAGCGACGCGGGCGGCACCTCGAAAGCGGCCACGCCTGGGGCGAAGACTTCTTCCATGATGCGGACCACGTCCTGCCGTCCGGAGGCCGGGTCGGTAACCGCGCCTACGGAGGAAGCGACCAGCTCACGGAGTTGGTCGAGCTGTTGGGGTGTGCGCGGCTCCGCGTCGGGAGCGCGAGCAATGGTGACGGCGACGCTCAACTGGCGAATGCGCACGCCCTGCCGCTGCATCTTCTCGACCGTCTTCGGCACCAGGTACTGATTCTCCACGGTCTTGCGGGCCTGCTGGGTGGCGTTGCCCGAGAGGTTCTGGGATCCGGATGGATCGTCGACGGAGACGATGTTGCTGGCGGCGCCGGCGGCGCGCTGCTGCTTGCTGTCGGTCTTCTCGCTCTCTTCGCTGATGACGCGTTCGCTGACGATGACGGCGCGATCCGCGTCGTAGGTTTCCATGAGCCGGTCGATCTGGTCGGCATCGAGATCGACGCTGACGGTGGCGACGACCTGCTCGGGCCCGGTGATGGGTATGAGGATGCTCTCGACCTTCTGGCGCAATTGTTCCTCCAGCAGGGCCTGCGTCTCCAGATGGGTACTGGAAGCGGCGCCGGAGATGGATTCACGGCCGGCGAGGAGGCGGCCATGATTGTCAGTGATGGTAACTTCGCCGGGGTTGAGGTCGGGGACGGCGCTGCTGACCATGAATCGTATGGATTTGACCATCAAAGGGTCGATGCCGTACCCGGGTTGCAGCGAGACCATCACCGAGGCGCTGACGGATTGCGGCTCCGCCCGCAGCACGGCGCGTTTGGGGGGTATCGCCAGCATCACGCGAGCCCGTTGAATGCCGGGCATCTCCGAGATCATGCGCTCCAGTTCCCCCTGAACCGCCCGCTGATAGCCGACCTGCTGCTGCTTTTCGGTCAGCCCGAGCTTGACGTTGTCGAAGAGCTCCCAGCCACTGCCTGTACGGTTGATGCCGAGTTCGGCCTGTTCGGCGCGAACGCGCAGGTCGCTGACATATCGGGAGGGAACGAGGACGGTCCGGCCGCCATCCTTGAGGCGCACGGGAATACCATCATCGCGCGCCATCTCGTAGACTTTGGCGGCGACATTGGGTTCGATGTCCGCATAGAGGACCATCCAGTCAGGTTGGCTGCCCCAGTAAAGGATCGCCCCGATGGCGGCGATGGCGGCGATCCCGATGAGGATGATGCTGGCCCGCTGGGCAATGCCGAGGACGCGCCAGATCTGACGCCAGGTGGTGATGAGATTGCTGAAGATCGCGTTCATTCGGGGTATTCCTCTCGCGTTGGGGTGCCGGAGACGGCTCCGCAACAATCACGCCAGCAGATGGCTACATTCGTTTCCAGCGATCGAGCTTGGCGAAGGCATGCTGGATCTCGCGGACGATGACGTCGAAGTCGAAGGGTTTTGGGAAGTAGTCTTCGAAGCCGGCACTGAGGCAGTCGACGAGCTCGAAGAGCGAATGGTAGCCGGACATCGCATAGACGATGGTGGCGGGATAGAGCTTCTTGACTTCGCGGCAGAGTTCGACGCCGTTCATGCCGGGCATCTTGAGGTCGAAGATCATGACCTGGATCTTCTGTTGCTCGAGGAGCATCAGCGCCTGCTTGCCGCTGCTTGCGGCGAAGACCTCGAACTCGAGTTCGGTGAGAGCTTCCTTGAGCATCATCTGGACAAGCTCTTCATCGTCGACAACCAGTATTCGATTGCGTTTCATGGTAGTACCTTTGGGTTGCGTGTGCGGGAGGCGCCTCGCAGCTCTTGTGCCAGGCCCAGCATGGCGGGCAGTTCGCCCAGCGATGCAAGGGTGACCTGAGGTTGCGCTTCGCGACATGGAGGTGATGTGTCCTCGTACAGGGTACCAGGACGCCGGATGCGTACGCCAACCATGCCCAGTTGACGTGGCGCGATGAAATCCTTCAGCGGATTATCCCCAACGTACCACGCCGCTTCGGGTGTTACCCGGAGCAGGCGCAGGCATTCCACAAATGGTCGCGGCGACGGCTTCCACGTGGCGCGACCCTCGATCGCGTCGGAGAAGACGACGGCGGAGAAACGATCACGAAGCCCCAGCGCGTCGAGCTTCGCCTCCTGTACCTGGTGCAGGCCATCGGAGACGAGGCCGAGGCGAATGCCGGCCGCGGCGAGGTTGTCGAGGATCCGGGCATCCAGATAGGGCCGCAGTGACGGTGTGTGACCGCGATAGAGAGCGACCAACTCGCGCACGTAGTCCTCGTCCACCGGCAGGCCGGTCTGCAGCAGGGCTGGGCTGAAATGGTCGCCGCGGCTACCGGAGAGGAAGCGTCGGCGCAGAGCCGGCTCGATGTCGACGCCATGGTCCCGCCAGACGCGTTCGGCCACGGCACGGTAACCTCCCAGGACGAAGTCCGCCTCGGGGTAGAGGGTGTCGTCGAGGTCGAAGAGAACGGCTTCGCAGGGAGTTTCGGGCAGGGGCTCGGCGGTGTTGACCGGGGGAAGGAAACAGGAGCGGTCGTAGCGGGTCATGCGCAGGCCGTCGGCGATTGCCTCGGGGCGGATCCGGGGGGGGCGATCGGCCAGCATGTCGAGGATCCAACCGGGCCAGTCGCCGCCCGCGGCAATGGTCAGGGGGAGCCCTCCGCCCATGCGGGCATTCATTTCCATGGCGACAAAGCGCTGGGGTTCGGGCCGGCGGAACTGGATGGTGACGGGGCCGGTGGCGCGAAAGCCTTCGGCCAGTCCGCGGGCAAGGGCTTCAAGCTCCGGCAACCGTTCGACAACGCCCTGAGAGACCTCGCCTGCCCGTTGCAGCAGTCGCCGCCGCGGCACCGCCACCAACGCCTTGCCGGTCAGTGAACAGAGTACATCGACGGTATATTCCGGCCCCTCCACGATCTTCTCGAGCATCAACTCCTTCTCGGTGCAGATCCGATGCCGAAGGAGGTGGACCGAATCGATAATGGCGGCGCCATTTCCTGAACTGCCGTGCGCCGGCTTTCCAAAGACTGGCAGGGCATTGGCCGCCACGGCGGAGTGGAGGGCCTCCGGCACCGGCACGCCGAGCTGTGCGAAGAGGCTACGACTGAGGCGCTTGTCGGCGCTCTGCCGGATGGTGTACGAGGGGGGCAGAAGCAGCCGCATCCGCGGGCAAGCGCTTGCCAGTTGATCGCGCAGGATGTCCAGGCGCTCCAGGTCGGGGTCGATGCTGGGGATCAGCAGGTCAAAGGAATAGCGCCGATACTGCTCGGCCAAGGCGGTGAGAAAGTCTGGAGAGTCGCTGCGCGGCAGGAGAAAGAAGTGATCGACGACGGAGCGCGCGGGGGCCATCTCGGAGATGTCCGAGCCGAAGATGAGGCCGCCGCCGCGGCTGCCCAGAGCGCGTCGAAAGGCTTCCACCAGCTCACACCGCCGGCCGACATTGAGGAAGAGCAGGTTCATCGGGGTTGCGGGCTCCCGTGGGTATAGGGGTAGCGTTCGTCCGCCAGTTCGGCGAGGAGGCGCAGGCAGGCTTCACTGGTGGTGCCGTCGCCATAGGGGCTGGGCACATCAGAGAGCCGATGACCGCCTGGTGGGAGAGCCGGCAATGCCAACAGCGCTTCCGCCAGAGCGGTGCCGGACCAGCCACAGTGAACGACCCTCCTGCTCTTCGGGCGACCACCCTGACGCTCTCCGACATCGATAACCGGGACAGTGAGAATACTGGCCTCGATAATGGCACTGGAGGAATTGCCGACCACCGCGACTGTCTCATAAAGAGCGCTGATGTAGCGACTCTCTCCAAGGGAGTGGCAAAAGGCGACATCCGCGCGCCTGCGGACAAGGTCGTCGATGTGCTGCTGAATGGCGTTGGCGCCGGGATCTGGAGCAGGGGCAGTGATGAGCAGTTGCCGCGGATCGGCCGCCAGCGCGGCCATGACGGCTGCCAGGGCGGCGGAAGAGGGTGGAGTACGTGTTTCGGGGTGAAGGGTCACCAGAAGAAAGGGCAGAGCCGGGTCGAGGTCGAGGCTTTCGAGGAGCTGCCGGCGGCTCAGTCGTGTTGCCTGGCGGATCATGTCGAGGTCGGGGGCACCGACGATGCGGATACGCTCTTCGGCTCTTCCGAGCCGGTGAAGGCGCTCGGCACAGCCAGCATTGGCGACGAGGTGCCAGTCCGCGAGCATGGAGATGGCATGGCGCATCGCATCATCCATGGCGCCCCGGGTTTGATAACCGCCGCCAAGATGGAGGATAGGGATACGCTGAGCGTGGGCGGCCATGGCACACGCCAGCGTTTCGTAGCGGTCGCCGAGGAGGAGGAGGCAGTCAGGACGGGCGGCTTCAAGCCATGCCGCCAGGTGCTCCAGGAGGTGAGCGGCGATGGCATGGGGGGAGGCGCCCGCGGCCGGTTCGAGGCGCGCTGCCAGGGGCAGGCCGCTGGCGATCACCTCGTCGAGGGTCGATCCCGGACCGAAATGGCTTCCACCGGCCACCAGAAGCAGCTCGCACCACCCGACCTCCTGAATGCGTCTGTAGAGGGGGAGCATGCGGCCGAAATCGCTGCGGCATGAGGTGACGGCGGCAACGCGCAATCGGTTGGGGTCAGACCTGTTCAAGGTCCGCTTCCTGGAGAGGTCGGTCGGATGGAACATCCTGCTGAAGGCGTCTGCCGAGAATGCGATCGAGATCGCGAGCCGGAATGCCGCAGCCGGGGCGTTTGGCGGTCAGCATGGCGGCGGTGACGACGCTGCCGGCCGCCACCGCCTGGTTGAGGACCAGGCTCTTGCGGACGATGGGGCGAAGTTCCATTTCCGGTGGTGCGGGACGCTTGACGCCGTCGCCGAGAGCGGCTTCGACATTGCGGATGGCACGGACCATGGCGGCGAACTCGTCGGGGACCAGGCTGGCATGCTGATCGGGGCCGGGCAGTTCGCGATCGAGGGTGAAGTGCTTCTCGATCATGATGGCGCCCATGGCGACGGCGGCGACGGCGGCTTCATGGCCGGGGGTGTGGTCGGAATAGCCGATGGGGAGGGCGAAGGCGCCCTTGAGGGTCAGCATGGCCCGCAGGTTGACGTGCTGGAAGTCGGCGGGGTACTGGGTGAGGCAGTGGAGGAGCGTCACGGGTCCCGCGCCATGGCGCGCGAGATAGTAGACGGCCCATCGGACTTCTTCGAGGTCGGCCATGCCAGTGGAGAGAATAAGGGGGAGCCTGGTTTCGGCAGCGGCGGCGAGCATGAGGGGATTGACCAGCTCACCGCTTGGAATCTTCAGCCGGCGCATGCCCGCGGCGGCGAGCAGATAGACGCTCTGCACGTCGAAGGGGCTGCTCAGCAGTTCCACCCCAAGACCGGCAGCCTGCTCCTGCAGGGTCCGCAGGGCGTTGTCCGGCAACTGGAGTCGCCGCGCCATTTCGAGAAAGCTCTGTGGGGTGCCATGTCGCCCGATCATGTACTGGGCCAGCGGGGTGGCGGCGGTCATGACCTCATCGGCGCGGTAGGTCTGGAGCTTGATGATGTCGGCGCCGGCGGCGGCGGCGGCGGCGAGCATGTCGGCGGCGAGGGCTGGGTCGCCATTATGATTGACGCCGAGTTCAGCGATAATCTGGACAGGAGGGGACATGGTCGGTGGACTCCACTTGATGATGCTCGAGTTGTGTGTCGGCGAGCCAGCGTGCGAGCGCCAGGTCGGCCGGTGTATCGATGTCCACCGAACGCTCGCGCGGCATGCAGTAGGCGCGGGTTCGGCGGGGGAGGAACGTGCGTTCGCGGGCAAAGGAGTCGAGGCGCACCCAGTAGATGGCGCCATTGAGCCGAAAGACGGTGGGCATGGCCTGTCGGGCGGTGTGCTGGGGCACAGCCAGTTGGGCGATCGGGGCCAGCCATCCTTCCTCGTTGGTCTGCCGCAACCAGTCCGGCTGCACGTCGGATTCGCATACGGAAGCGACGGCGTCACAATCGTTCAGGAGGGCAAAGGCCTGGTCGATGTCGCTGGAGCGGGTAAAGGGGCTGGTGGGCTGGAGGAGGACCATGGAGACGGGGGCGAGGCCGTGACGACAGATCCTGCGCAGCAGATCCTCGACGACATCGCGGATGCTGCTGGTGTCGGAGGCCAGGCTTGGATCCCGGAGAAAGGGGATATCGGCGCCATGCTTGCGGGCAAGATCGGCATAGCGCTGATCGTCGGTGGAGACCACGACTCGACCGACGCTTCGCGCCCCGAGGGCGGCCCGTATGGTCCGCACCAGAAGGGGGACTCCGGCGACTTCGGCTTCGGCCTTGCGGGGCAGACCGCGGGAGCCACCCCGGGCGGGTATGACCGCGATACTCGGCATGAGGGTTGATTGGGCGGCCATGCTCGCCATGCTCGGGTTCCCTTATTCAGAACGTTTTCGCATCGGTCAGACAATCTCACGCTGGCGGTATCGCATGAATCGCGCCAGGCGAGGGAGTGAAGCGGTTGCTCGCGTGGCACGCAAGTTGCGTCAAGCCTTGAAACGATAGAATCGCCTTGCGCCATGCAGGGCGGCGTGAACGGACGGCAACTTCAGGAGAGAGCCCATGCCATCATTCAAGAAAGCTTTCAGCGCCCTGGTCGGGGATTGGTTCAAAGGCAGCAGCGAGACCACGGTGCCCGTGGCGCCGGCAGTACCCGAGCCTGGTGAGGTGGTGACCGAGGCGGGTCCTTTCTCGTATTGGTGGGATTCGCTCCCGGAACTCGAGCCAGTAAAGTCGGCACAACTGGAACTTGACGAATCAGCGATCTGCCAGCAACTCGAGGAGGCGCTTTCCCAGGGAGTTTTCCGCATGATCGATGTGCCGAGCAACGTCGTCAAGTGCCTGGAGATCCTGAATCAGCCGGATTTCGACTTTGGTCAGGTGGACGAACTGATCTCGCATAGCCCGGTGCTTGCCGCCAACGTCATCACGATGGCAAATTCGTCGCTTTACAACCGCGGCTACCGGGTGACCAAACTCGGGGTGGCCTTGCCGCGCCTCGGCTGCGGTAAGGTGAAGGCCATTCTCTACTTTGCGAGTTGCGAACGGCAACTCTCCAATAACCCGGTCTTCTCTCAGGTCGCCACTCAGATCACCACGCACAGCCACGCTGTCGCGCAAATTGCCGACTACCTGAGCTATCGCTATTTCCCCGACCCGGACAAGGCCTTCCTGGCCGGACTCCTGCATGACGTGGGCAAGCTCGTCCTGCTCAAGGAGATGGCGGCGAGCGTCAGCGTCTCCCCGGCCGCCGGGGCTGCTCTCACCGAGTCCTCTTACGGCTCCATCCTGCCGATGCTCCATGAGCGTGTGGGCGGCCTGGTGGCCAAGCACTGGGAGCTGGCGCCGCCCATAGTTTCGGTGATCGCCCATCACCACGACATGGACGTCTATGAAGAAGCCGAGGCTACCGACATGGACATGCAGTTGACGAAGCTGGTACATCTCAGCGACACGATTGCGCGCATGCTCGGGTACGGGATGCCGATTCAGCCGGTCAATCTTCCTTCCTTCGTGGAGAGTCTGGCGATGGAGGTCTCCTGGGATAGTGAAACCAGCGACTACTTCCAGGAAATCATGCCCATGCTCAAGCACCGCAATACGTAAGTGGTGCCTTGTCGCGAAACGCAACGCGCGGGCCGGTGGGTGCAGGTTGAGAAGAAGGGGAACTTGACGCAGTGTCCGCCTGGTGGCCTCGCCAAAGCACAACTCATGGCGTGACCATACCGTGTGGGTGACACATGCCGGAAGGAAGACCATGAGGTTTAGCGTCATCAGGCAGAGCGAGAGCCGCTTCATGATGGTTAATGATGATCCTGTCGCCGGGATCAAGATTCGGACACGTAAAGCCTGCGCGGGCCGGGATGCGCAAGATTGCGGGAAGAGATTCGCCAAGCGCTGGAATGGCGGTATCTTTTGGCGCAGAGTGTCGTAAGCGAGCATTGGAGATGACGCAGCATGGGGATTCCTTCCGTGGACGTGCAACGAATTCTGGTGGTGGATGACGAGCCGGGCGCTTGTGAAATGCTGAGTGAGTTTCTGGCCTACCATGGGTACGAGGTGGTGGTAGCTGGTGACGGGGTGGAAGCCCTCGAACAGCTGGAGAAGCATGAGATTCACCTCGTGTTGACCGATGTGGACATGCCGCGGAAGAAGGGTACGGAGCTGCTGCGGGAGTTGCACGCTCTGCATCCGAAGCTGCCGGTGGTCCTGATCACGGGCAAACCTTCCATCGATACCGCGGTCCAGTCGCTGCGAATGGGGGCCGTGGATTATCTTACGAAGCCGTACGATCTGAACCGCCTGCGGAGCATCATTGTGGCGGCGTTGCCTGATCGAGACGACGATGCGGTGAACCGCACGTTGCTGATGGAGGCGCCGGATCGTGTCATTGGCGGCTACACGGTCGTTCGGACGATAAGCGAAGGGGCGATGGGGGTGATTTATGAGGCGGAGCGCAACAACCAGCGCTACGCGCTCAAGCTGATTCGCTCGACGCTGGAGGAGGAAGACCAGCGTCGCGAGCAGTTGGAGCGCTTTGTGCGGGAGGCGGAAATTGCCTCACGGGTGAATCATCCGAACATCGTACGGATCCATGACTATGGTCTGGCGGACGAGGAGTTGGTTCCCTACATCGTGATGGAGTACGTGGATGGTCTGCCGCTGCACATCTACGGCAAGCGCTTTGACCGCAAGGACTATGGGCGGCGGGCGAAGTTGCTCGCGTCGATCTGCGATGCGTTGGCGTGCATCCACGAGCAGGGGATCTGCCATCGGGACATCAAGCCGTCGAATGTGATGGTGATGGATGGCGATGTGGCGAAGGTAACCGATTTCGGGGTGGCGCGGGCGCCTGGCTCGGAGTTGACCATGCACGATCAGATTCTGGGGTCGCCGCTGTACATGGCGCCGGAAAGCTTCAATACGGCGCATGTGGACGCACGGGCGGACATCTTCTCGTTCGGGGTTCTGGCTTACGAGTTCCTGCTGGGCGAGGTTCCTTTCGAGGGTGAGAGCATTTCGCAGGTGGCGGCGAGGATCTGCGAATCGAAGCCAAAGAATCCGCGCCGTCACGATCGTCAATTTCCGTTGGCGTTGATTGATATCCTGGCAAAGACGCTGAAGAAGGACGCCGCGGAACGGTATGCCAACGCGACGGCGGTGGCGCAGGATCTGCGAGCATTCACGGTGCATGAGATGAATTGGCAGAGCCGCCTGAAGAGCTTCACGCAGGCGGTCATTTTCCGCGATGACTGGCGCTGAGGAAAACTGGAAAAAATCCTAACGATATCTGAAACTATCGTTTGCATGCTGAGGGTAGAGGATTAGCTTACGGGCGATTCGGGGTTGGTGAGTGAAGGAACCAGTTTTTCTGACGGCGGTAACGTGGACGATCCAGAGGAAGGGATGCGGGTTGGCGGCGTAGCTGAACGCCTGCTGAAAGAGATGGCCGGTGGCCGGTGGCCGAGGGGAGCTGTTCTGCCAGGAGCGGAAGCGCTTGCGAGGGAGATGCAGGTGAAGACAGCGGAGGTGGAGACGGCGCTGTCGCAGCTGCAAGCTTCGGGGCATCTGAATGTACGGGATCACGAGTGGTATACACCGACCCCCGGGCTCGGCGAGCCGCTTTCGGTGCTGATCTGCATCGAACTGCGGACGCATGTCTACCAGGAGACGGCCGACCTGCTGGTGGCTGGGCTGCAGCGCGCCGGCATGCAGGTAGATGTGGTCGATCTTCAGGGGCTGACGCCTGGCGAGCTTGCCGCACAAGGGCTGCGCCGTCGATATGACGTGGTGTTGATGCGCGGCTGCCGAGCCTTTCCTTGGCCGGCGCTGAAGCATCCGGTATTCGGTCGCAGCCGGTGTGTGGCGGTTCTGGATTACGACATCGCGGAGAGACTGCCCCAGCTGCATCAGGTACTGATCGATCATGCCTTGGGCGGGCGGCTCGTGGCGGAGTTCCTTGAGGAGCGGGGGCATCGGGAGGTTCTGGTTGCGGGCCCGGGGGAGTTGCTGGCACAACTGCGGGTGAACAATGGATCCTGCGGCAGCGCTTTCATCCGTGCCTGGGAAGGAAGCGGCGGCTCCTGGCTGCCGTTCAGAGTGGAGTGGCGTCAGGACAAACCTCACCTGCTGGATACCGCGGCGCTGCTGCAGGTGATGGAGGGGGAGTCGGCACCGACGGCGTTGTTCGGCTTGCGCGATGCGGATACCTGGGCAGTGCGGGAGGCGTTGGGGACGTCGCGGCCGGAGTTGGTGGAACGGCTCGATCCCATTGGGTATGGTAACACGCCTTGGGGCCTGAAGGGGAGCCGATTCAGTACGGTCGACTGGCGAGTGCCGCGGCTGGTGGAGAGCGTCTGCGAGCTGATTGTCACCTTGCAGCGGCATCCAAACCTGGAGCCCAAGGTCCACTACCTGCCGCCAAATCTCGTGCGGCGCTGAAAGCTGGGTGGTTTTGCCGGAAGGGGTCCGCTATTGTAATGCGGGCATGGCGGGATGCAGTTGCCAAGCCTCGCACTACCATCTTTGCCATAGGAATGATTCGTCATGCCGGATGCCATCGAGCCATTTGTCGCGGCGGCGCGCGCGGAGTTGCTTTCTCGGGTTGCGGCTCAGGTTGCCGCTGAGCGTCTCACCGTGGATTACTACCGGATACGCCGGCGGATCTCATGGCCGCTACCGATCGAGGATGCGGGAATGCTGGCTTTTCCGGTCCGCCAACTGACGGCGTCGTACCCATGGGATACCTGGATGAGTTGGGCGCTGGAAGAGCGGCTGATGACGCTGGGCTGGGCGGGCGAATGGGAGGGGGAGGAGCGCTGCCGGGAGCTTGTGGGGCGGGATCTGATCGCGCTGGCAGGCTGGCGGCGGTATGGTCCGGGGGTGCTCAACGGGCTGCCTCTGGGGCACTTCATGCGGACGATGGCGCGAGCCCTGCACCAGTGGGCGTGGCTGCCGGCAAGCGTGGATGCCAATGTTCGAAACGCCTGTAGTTTTGTGCTGGACAGCTATCGCACGTATCTGCGCGAGGAGCGGCAGGGATGGGAGAATCTGGCGGAAGGTGAGCGGGAGAGAACCGCGATCAGCAATATCGTGCTGATCGGCAAGATCGGTCTGGCCCTGGCTGGGCGCCTGATTGCCGATCGGGACCGCGACGCGACGGATGCTTACGTGGCCGAGTTGATCCGCACGACGATGCGCCATCGATCCACCGACAGTCGCAGCGAAGGTATCTGCTATGACGGTTACGTTCTGGACTTTGTGGCAGACTGGCTGGATGGGGCGCCAGACGCGTTGCAGGCTGAGGTGCTGGCGGAGCCGGGGCTGCGGGAGGTGGCGGAGCGTGCCGCGTGCATGGGGGCGCCGGGCGATCTGATGATCGTGCCGCCGCTGGGTGACGTGGAGCCGCTGGAGATGCCCTTCCATGTCAGTGGTTCGGCGAAGCTGCTGGGACGGCTGGAGTTGCCGCGGGCGGCGTGGTACCTGCGACGGCTGGCATTGACGGGCTGGCGGGCGGATGCGCTGGGAGCGATAGGCAGCCTGGCATCTGTTCCAGCCGCGGAGGAGCCGCCGCTGGTGGTGCAACTGCCGTCGGTGGGCCTGATGCGGACGGGCTGGGAAGCGGGCGACCTGGCGGTGGCGATGTCGGCACACGATTCGCGGCAGGGACATCTGCAAGGCGATAATGGCTCGATCGTGATCGGCAAGCGGGGGCGATGGCTGATTGACGATCCCGGCTATCAGCAGTACCTGGAGACGGCGGAGCGGACTTTCACGCTGGGTACGCGGGCACACAATCATCCGGTGGTTCACGGACATGCGGCGGCGTTGAGAGAGGCCAGGCTGCCGATGGTGCTGGAGCGGGATGCCGACGGTGCCAGGCAGATGCTGGATATCTCGGCCTGCTACCCGGACGAAGCCGGCGTGGAGCGGGCGGTGCGGTCGGTCTGGCTGGCCAGCGATCGGCTGGTAATCGTCGCCGACCGGCTGCGGTTGCGCAGCGACGCCATCGTGAGCTATGCCTGGCACGGGCACGCGGAGGCCGGATGGTGGGCGGAGGATGGACGCGCCCTCATCGAGATGGATGGGGATTTGCTCTGGATACGCTGCCTGCAGCAGACGTTGACGCAGGCGGATATCAACCGTCTCCCCGGTTCGCGCGGCCAGCTCACGCTGTGCACCACGCTGCATGTCGACGTGGATGCGACGATCGTCTGGGCGTTCGGCAGTCGGACGGCAGTGGATGGCCTGATGCTCAAGCCGGACGGGCTCATGCTGCGCCTGGGTGATGGACGAAGACTCGCGTTGAGCTGAACTTACAGGGCGAGTCCGCGGGAGCCGGTGGCCTCTTCAATGAGGCGAAGGATCGGCGGGATGTTCTCGGAGGTGTGGCTGAGCAGGTCGAGCTGCCGCAACAACTCGATGCCGACAGCGCGGGCGAAGGCGTCGGGATCGATCTCGAGTCGGATCGGCTCGGGGATCATCGGCCAGGGGTTGTCCTTGTTGGCGTGACTGACGATCATCAAGTGGTCGGGTACTTCGATGCGGTTGTAGAGGAGAAGCGGGGCAAGGCTGTAGTAGCAGAGGTCGTCGAGGACGACCAAGCCGTCGGGCTTGATTTCGCGAGCGTGCCAAATGCGGCGGAAAGCGTCGGCTCCCATCTCGCCCGGATGGGTGCCGGTGACCATCTGCTGCCATTCGTCGCAAGGCTGCAGGCCAAGGGAATGGAGGCAGGAGATGAAGGCGTCGAGGCCATGGGCCGGGCTGGTGCATGGGAAATTGCGGTGGCCGATCAGGGCAATGCGGCGGCGGCCGTTGCTGACGAGGTACCGGACTGCCTGGCAGACCATGTCGTTGTAGTCGACCCATCCCACGCCGCCGGAGAGGTCGGTGGAGACGATGGGGAAGCTGCTGGCAGTGAGGCTCTTGCGGAGCAGATTCAGATTGGTGCAGACGGTGACGGCGGCCTTGATGCGGCCGGCCTGAGCGTCGCGCAGAAACTCTTCGCAGCTGATGCGTTCCGGGGCGGTCTGTTCAAGCGGATTGCGGTGCCCGACATAGAGGCGGCTCTGCTGTCCGGAGTCGGCGAAGAACTCGCGCAGGGAATGGATCAAGCGAAGGAAGAAAGCGGAGGTGCCGGGGCGGGAGATGTCCAGTTCGGTAAGGATGGCGACGGCGCGCTCGGGCCGCAGGGCGGTGACAAAGACGCCGCGTCCTGCCTGCTTTCGGACGAGTCCTTCCTTTTCGAGTTCGCCGATAGCGCTGCAGATGGTTTCTTCGCCAGCGCGGAAGCGCTTTCGCAACTGGCTTTGGGTAGGCAATTGCTGGCCAGGGGGGAGACGGGTCGCCTCTTCGCGCAAGGTTTCGGCGATGGCGAGGTATCGGGCGCGGCGCGTGTCGGTAGCCTTCACAAGTGGATCTCTGGCTCGAAGTGATGAGGAGGTAAGCGAAATCTACTCTGTCAATGGCGCGGCCTTTTCTACCCTACGGCTGATTGACTCAGGATGCAAATGAGGAGCGCAGTCCGAAGCAGTCGGGTGACAGGGGGCGGTTTTTGCGGAGGGAGACTGGCATAATGGACGGCGGGGGTTACTGTTGAGGTTTTGACGCCGGTTTACCGCCGCCAGGGGTGCGTTGTGGGGGAACTGTTCATGCGTCATCGGCCCGTACCGAATTAAAGGTGTAGTTGGGATCAGAGAGGAAGAGGACATGCAACTGCTAGGATGTTACACGGCGATCGTCACTCCGTTCAAGAATGGCCAGGTGGATATCGCCGCACTGAAAGCCATGGTGGTGCGCCAGGTGGCCGCCGGGGTAGCCGGCATCGTGCCGGTCGGCACTACCGGTGAATCGCCAACCCTCAATTTTGCCGAGCATGACAAGGTCATCGAAACGGTCATCGAGGTCGTGGATGGCCGTTGCCAGGTGATCGCCGGCACGGGCGGCAATGCCACCGACGAAGCCATCAAGCTGACCAAGCATGCGAAAGAGGTGGGAGCTGACGGGACGCTCCAGGTTACGCCCTACTACAACAAGCCGACGCAGGAAGGGCTCTATCGCCATTTCAGCACGATTGCCGACATCGGCCTGCCCGTGGTCCTGTACAATGTTCCGGGGCGAACCGGGGTGGAGATCAAGGTGGAGACCGTGGCCCGCCTGGCATCGCATCCGCACATTGTGGCGGTAAAGGAGGCGGGCGGAAGCGCGGATCGGGTGAGTGCCATCCTGGATGTCTGCGATATCACCGTGGTGAGCGGCGACGACTCGCTGACGCTGCCGATGATGGTGCTTGGCGCCAAGGGGGTTATCAGTGTCGCCTCGAATGTGATTCCGGCAAAGGTTCAGCGGTTGACGGAGCTTGCCAACGCCGGCGATTTTGCCGGTGCGCGGGCGCTGCACTACGAGCTGTACAAGTTCTTCAATGTGATCTTCATCGAGACGAATCCGATACCGATCAAGGCGGCGGTCGCGGCGGTGGGTTGGATCGAGGAAGAGTATCGGCTGCCGCTCTGCGCCATGAGCGACGCCAACCGCCAGAAGCTTCTGGCGGTGATGCGTGAAACCGGAATCGACGTCTAATCGAGGCATCCATGATCAAGATAGCCGTTATCGGAGCAGCGGGCCGCATGGGCCGTCGCATAGTCGCTCTCACCTCGGCGGATGCCGACCTCCAACTGGTTGGCGCGATCGACGCGAATGAGGCGATGGTTGGACAGGACGCCGGCGAGTTGGCGGGCGTGGGCAGCCTCAAGGTGCCCGTGACCCTGGATTTTGCCGGGATAGCCGGCGCCGCGGATGTGGCGATCGACTTTTCGGCCCCATCTGGGCTGGAGAATCGACTGCGGGTGGCGCGTGAGCAGGGTTGCGCCTATGTGCTCGGCATCACCGGACTGAACGATGCGCAGAAGGCGGTGGTGAAGGAGGCCGGCGCGGCCGGCGCACGTATCGTCTTCGCGCCGAACATGAGCGTGGGGGTCAATCTGCTTTTCGCACTGTGCGGCAAAGTAGCGCGGACGCTTGGGGAAGACTACGACATCGAGGTGGTCGAAATGCACCACAACCAGAAGAAGGACGCTCCCAGCGGCACGGCCGAGCGCCTGGGCGAGATCCTGGCGGAAGCGCGTGAGCTGAGCTATCAGGAACAGACCGCTCACGGTCGTCACGGAATTGTCGGTGCCCGGCCCAAAGCCGAGATCGGCATGCATGCCCTGCGAGGAGGCGACGTGGTTGGCGATCATACGATCATCTATGCCACGACGGGCGAACGAATCGAGTTGACTCACAAAGCGTCCAGCCGCGACACCTTCGTCAAGGGCGCCTTGCGTGCGGCCAAGTTCCTGACGACGGCGAAGGCCGGCTGCTATGACATGCAGGACGTGCTCGGCCTGCGCTGACGGGCGCAAGTGAGGGCAGCATCAGACGATCAGGTTATCGGAGCGCAAACCGCTTGCACAGGCTGGATGTTGCCCTTGATAATCAGCCCGCTTGTTGAGATGCGAGATCGGCAGCCAGTGAGGAAATCGCGATGATCATTGTGGATGCGGACGCCTGTCCGATCAAGGACGAGATTTACAAGGTGGCGTTGCGTCACAAGCTGCCGGTGACGCTGGTTGCCTGTATCGCCATGCGTCATCCGGAATGGGTAACTCTGGTGACGGTGAAGACGGCCATCGACGAAGCGGACGATTGGATCGTCGAGCACGTGGAAGCGGGGGACATCGTGATCACCACCGACGTGCCTCTGGCGGCTCGGTGCATCGAGCGTGGAGCCGTAGTGTTGACGCCGACGGGCAGGATCTATGACGCGCGGAATATCGGCGGCATCCTGGCGACGCGGAATCTGCTGACGCAGCTGCGCGACGAAGGGACAATGACTGGCGGCCCCGCCCCTTTCGACAAGCGCGATCGTTCGCGCTTTCTGCAACAGTTGGAGCAGCTTTGCCGGACAGCGACCCAACCCTGAGGCGCATCAGCTTCTGGTGGCATAGATGGCCTTGAGCAGCTCTCCGGGGGAGGCGGTCTTACTCACGAAGGCAGTCGCGCCCGCCTGCTGCATGGCGGTGGCAATCTGCTCGTCCTCGAACATGGAAAGGCCGATTACCCTCACGTCGGGAAGCTCGCGCCTGATACGGCGGGTGGCTTCGAGTCCATCCATCACCGGCATGGTGACATCCATGATCACGAGGTCAGGGTGCAGCTCGTGGGCCAGTTCTACTGCTTCGAGGCCGTTGGCGGCTTCTCCGACCACCAGAATATCCGGTTGCCCAGTGAGCATGGCAACGAGCGCCTGGCGAACGACCTGATGATCATCGGCAAAGAGAATGCGCAGGCGTGCAGCCAGTTCATGATCATCTCCGCCGGCGGCGGCAGTGACAGGCTGGGTGACACTCTCCAGAGGTGCAGACAAGGCGCTCCCGGAGATCCGCAAGGGTATCCTCAGCATAAAGTGGCTCCCCGCCCCGGGACTACTCTGGATATCCAGCCTCCCGCCGATGAAGCGGGCGCGTTCACGCAGGCTCAGGATGCCCACCCCTCCGGATACCGTCGAGGAGTCGATTATCGCCGGATCAAAGCCTTTACCGCGATCGCTGACCACGATCTGGAGCCATTCAGCGTCGCGGCGGAGTTCCACCCGCGCGTGCTTGACACCGGCGTGCTTGAAGACGTTGAAGAGGAGCTCCTGCACAGCGCGGAAGAGGAAGATCTTCAGTGGAGTTGCTTCGAAATGCTCGGCTGCATCAACCTCCAGTTGCACATCGAGCCCGACCTGTTCGGCCATCTGCCGACCGAGCCACACGAGCGCATCGACCAGGCCCGAATGATTCAGGACCGCCGGGCTGAGTTCATGCGACAGACGGCGCGACTTGCGGATGCATTCCTCGAGGAGATTCTCGACGTTGGCAAGTGCAGGCGTCGGCGGCAGATTGCGGCTGGCCGCCTGAAGCTGCAGCCTGGCGCCCGCAAGCAGCTGCTGCAGATCGTCATGAAGCAAATCGGAAATGCGCTGCCGCTCACGTTCCTCTGCCTCGATGAGTTCAACCGCCAGCACCTGCAACTGCCGCGCGCGTGCTTCGGCCAATTCTGTCCGCTCGCGCACCCGCACTTCGAGGTTTTCATTCAGCTGCCGCACCTCCTCTTCACGCTCCTTGCGTTCCGTGATATCGAGCCAGGCGGAGATGACATGTGGCATGCCCTTCAGGTTGATCGCCTCGGCAGAGACCATCACCGTACGATTTTCTCCGCTCTTGGTCTGGATAACCACCTCAAAATTGCGCAGGTAACCGTTTTCGCGCATCTGCTGAACCAGTTGCTGCCGCTCCTCGGGATTCTGCCAGATGTTGACGCTGAGGGAAGAGATGCCGATCACCTCATCTCGTGGATAGCCGACTATCTTTTCGAATGCTTCGTTACAGTCGAGGAAACGCCCATCCTCCAGCGAGCTGATTACCATGATGCAGGGATTCGTCTGGAAAGCTTTCCTGAATTTCTCTTCGCTTTCGCGCAGAGCATCTTCGGCCTCCTTGCGCTCACTGATGTCGATATTCACGGCGACGCCGCCGGTCACGTTGCCATCGCCGTCAAGGATCGGTTGCGCGTAGTTGAGGATGACCTTTCGCTGGCCGTCGCTGGTCTCGATCAGCATCTCCTCGGCGACGCATACCTCGGCATGCGCCAAGGCACGCGCCATACCCCATTCATGGGCCTGCACACGCCTGCCGTTGGCCGTCCACCATGCCTTGTAGTCCTCACCATAGTGCTCAGGCTGCTCGGAGAGACGAGCGACCGTCCAGATTTGATCGGCGACCTTGTTGGTTGCATGCACTCTCCCATCCGCATCGGCGATGAAGACGGCAACCGGCAGGACCTCCAATACAGCCTGGAGGCGATTGCGCTCGGATTCGGCGCTCTCCCGCTCATGCCGAAGAGCTTCTTCAGCGTCAGTCCGCTGCGTTATGTCAATGGCGGATGGGATCAGGTAAGCCACCCGGCAAGCGGAGTCATACATGGGCGAGAGCATGAAGTCGATTGTTCTGAATTGGTTGTCGGCAACCTGAATGGTGGCATCGAACCGGCTGGTTTCTCCCTTGACAGCACGTTCGATGGCGCTTTGCAGTTGGCGCTGAGTCTCCGGCGACCATGCCAAACAGCGGCACTCCACCAGCGACTTGCCAACTACGTCGTCAAACTCGAGATCGAGCATCCGCAAGGCAGCCTGATTCGCCTCGATCAGGATGCCGTCCATGTCAAGAACGCCGATCATCGCCGCCATGTTGTTGAATATATCGCGCAGGTGCTGTTCTCTATCCTGCACGGCCTTCTCGGCTCTCCTTCGCTCGGTGATATCCTCGGTCGCCACAAGGCTGCAGATGATCTGGTCATGTTCATCGTATAAGGGCGCGGCGCTGACTGCCAGATGCCGCCAGCCGCCATCGGAGCCGCGGAGCATGACTTCCTCGCGAAGGACGGTTTCACCGCGCAGAGAGCGGGATGTAGGCAGTTCGTCCGCGTCGCATGGGCGGCCGTCTGGCCACTGCAGGTTCCAGCCCCGGAAGTGCTGTGCGGCCAGCGAGGGTTGGATGTCATGAGCGAAGCTTTCACGCATCATCTGGTTTGCATAGAGGATGCGGCCTTGCTGATCGCGAAGCAGGATGCAGGTGGGCAGCCGGTCAAGAATTGCCGTCAGCTTCAGGCGTTCAAGGCCATCGCCCGCAGGAGACTCATGCGGCTCGTCCGAGGGATTCGCAACCATTCGTCACCTTCCATGTATTCCATAGCCCATCAAATGGTAGAAGATGAATGATCGACGGCGGGAATGCAACCCCCACCGGCGATCGCCATGAACGCCATATCCGGGACGCGAGAGGGCGAATCAGCCTTGCTTTTTCCACAGCTTGCGGAGTGGACCATCGGCACCGTAGAGGGGATCGCTGTCGGGTATCGGCGTGTCGCGAATGTTGACATCGGCTTCCGATCGGTCGTTCTCCTCTTCGGAGAACAGGTCAAAGTCCTGGCTGGCGGGATAGGCGCCAATGAGGCAGAAATCGCGGCTGGAGTCGATGAGTTTGTGAGCGGTGCCGGCGGGGAGAACGATGGCGTCACCAGCGCAGATGAGGACCGTTTCCCCCTCTGGTCCGCCCAGTTGAACGCGGGCATCGCCGGCATAGCATCCCAGGAACTCGTGGGCATTGCTGTGGTAGTGATGGTAGGCATAGATGCTGTCGCGCCAGGAATTGCCCCAGTTGTTCTGGTGCAGAAGCTCTTCGAATCCATTGGGCGTCGGGTTCTTGAAGACGCCCCGATAGAGGATGACGGGGAGTTGGTTATTTGGCCAGGTGCCATCGTCTTCCAACTCCAGCGTCTCCACCGTGACTTGGTCCATGGGTTGCATGTTTGGCCTCGCGTAGTTCTGCAGGGTTGATGATACTACTCTACGATACCACGATCCGACGGCATCATGCAATTATTCCGCCACGAGGTGACGGCAGGCAATCGACTGCCGGCGCAGCCGCTCCGGATCCGGCTCAACGCCGATACCGGCAGCATTCTGGGCGCTGATTCGCGATGGAGCCGAGTGCACGAGTTGGGGATTCCCCAGATCGTGATCGAAGAAACGGCTGCTCGGGAAGATGTCCGCGGGATAGGTGAAGTTCGGCAGGGTCGCCAGGGCCAGGCAATGGTTGGCGCCGACGGCGGACTCGATCATGCCCCCCACCCAGCAGGGAATGCCATGACTGGCAGCCATGTCGTGAACCGCGATGGCTTGCGTCATGCCGCCGACGCGCGGGTACTTGATATTGATCCAGCGACAGGCGCCGATCTCGGCCGCCTTTCGCGCTCGCGCCGGCGATGTGATGCTTTCGTCCAGACAGATCGGGGTGGTGAGGGCGTTCTGCAAGGTGGCATGGTCGACCAGATCATCGTGCATGAGTGGCTGCTCGATCATGAACAGCCCCAGCTCGTCGACCTGGCGGAACATGTCGATATCGTCGAGAGTATAGGCGCTGTTGCAGTCGATATGGATGGTCAGCTCCGGGAAATGGCGCCGGACAGTGCGGATCATCTCCAGGTCCCAGCCGGGACGATACTTGAGCTTGACCCGCAGGTAGCCGGCGATAGCCGCCGCTTCGATCTCGGCGAGCAGTTGATCATGGCTCTCCATGATGCCGAAGTCGGCGCCGACATCAACGATTGGCTGCTTTCCGCCGATCATCTGCCAGAGAGGCTGCCCGCGGCGCTTGGCCTCGAGATCCCACCAGGCCGTATCCAGCGATGCCTTGGCGAAGGGATTTCCCTTTGCCCAGGCCAGCCGCTCCTGCAACTCTTCGCCGGTGCCGATCTCCTGACCCAGCAGTCGCGGGGCGAAAAGCTCCGTCACGATCTTGTAGACCCCGCCCGCATATTCCGGGCTGTAGGCAGGAAGCGCCCAAGGCGATGCCTCACCCCATCCATAGCCCTCCTCGCTCTGCATCCTGACCAGGACCGTCTCGATGACGGAGTCGTTGCCGAAGGCGGTGCGAAACGGATAAAGCAGGGTCATGGCGACGTGATAGACGTCGATGCCGGTGATACGCATGTGTGTAACTCCTGATGGGATTTGAAAACGATGAGCAGAATGTAGCCGCCCCGCCGCCGTTTTCACGTCAAGACAGAGAATGATCCAGGCCAGGTTCCACCATCCTTACGTCTCCGCGCCTCCGTTGCTGGCGAACTCCGTGCGGGCAGGTATCTTATGCGCCATGAAGGCCTTGACCGATCATCTATCACGCATCATCCCGCCGGAGCGGCTGCTCACGCGCCTGATCGATCGGCATGCGTATGCGCGTGACGCGAGCTTCTATCGGCTGGTGCCGCAAGTGGTGGTGCGTCCGCGGTCGGAGCAGGAGATCGTGGCGCTGCTGGAATTGGCCCGGGCGGAACGGGTACCTCTGGTCTTTCGCGGCGCGGGGACCTCTCTTTCCGGACAAGCGATCACCGACGGCATTCTTGTGGAGATCGGGCGGTACTGGCGAGGCATCGAAGTGGAAGCGGGGGGGGACCGGATCCTGCTGCAGCCGGGGGTGATCGGGGCCCATGCCAACCACCGGTTGCGGGCGCATGGCCGCAAGATCGGGCCGGACCCAGCGTCCCTGAACGCCTGCTTCATTGGCGGCATCGTGGCTAACAACGCCAGCGGCATGTGTTGTGGCGTGCACCACAACGCCTACCATACGATGGCATCGATCCGCTTTGTGCTGCCGAGCGGCAACACCTTCGATACGGCCGATCCCGATGCTGACAACCGCCTGCGTGATCATGAGCCGGCCATCCATCAGGGCCTCCTCGATCTGCGGGCGCGGGTGCTGGCGGATGAGGCGCTCTGTGCGCGGATCCGCGACAAGTACTGCCGCAAGAATACCATGGGCTACTCGCTCAATGCCTTTATCGACTACTCGGCGCCGGTCGATATCCTCGCCCACCTGCTGGTCGGTTCCGAAGGGACACTGGGCTTCATCTCGCGGGTCACGTTGGCGACCGTACCCGACGCGCCCTGCAAGTCGGCGGCGCTGCTCCTCTTCGCCACCCTCGAGGAAGCCGCTGCCGCGGTGGTGGTGTTGAAGGATGCCGGTGCCGCGGCCCTGGAGATCATGGACCGGGCCTCCCTTCGGGCCGTCGAGCGCGAGGCGGGCATGCCCAAAGAGCTGGCGGAGCTGCCTATGGAAGCGGCGGCGCTTCTGGTCGAGTTTCAGGAGGAGTCGGCGGTCGAACTCGAGGCGCGCGTTGCCGGCGCCACCAAGGCATTGAGCGCGCATGCCCCCATGCTCCCCTTCAGTTTCACCACCAACGAAGAGAAGCGGCAGCGATACTGGAATGTCCGCAAGGGGCTCTTTCCAGCAGTTGGCGCGGCGCGCCCCGGGGGCACCACCGTCATCATCGAAGATCTCTGTTTCCGCGTGGAGCAACTGGCCCCGGCGATTCGCGACTTGCAGGCCCTCTTCCGCAAGCACCACTACCAGAACGCCATCATCTTCGGTCATGCCCGCGACGGCAATCTGCACTTCGTCATCTCGCAGGCCTTCGGTTCTCCCGAGGGCGTTCAGCAATACGATGCCTTCATGCGGGAGGTTATCGAGCTGACCTCCGCCACCTACGGCGGAGCGCTCAAGGCAGAGCACGGCACCGGCCGTAACATGGCTCCCTTCCTGGAGACCGAATGGGGAGTGGATGCCGTGGCGCTGATGCGCGAGTTGAAGGCGATGATCGATCCAGCCAACATCCTCAATCCCGGCGTCCTACTCAATGCCGACCCTCAGTGCCACCTCGCCAACCTGAAGCCCATGCCCCTGGTCTCCGCGGTTGTCGACACCTGTACGGAATGCGGCTTCTGCGAAAGCTGGTGTCCGTCGCGCGACTTGACGATGACGCCCCGGCGGCGCATCGGCATCGCGCGCGAGCTGGAGATGCTGCGAAGTTCAGGCGAAGAGCAGCGACTGCTGAGCGAGTCCATGCAGGAGGACTTGGCCTACTCTGTCGCGGCTACCTGCGCGACCGATGGCCTATGCGCCCTTGGCTGCCCGGTCAAGATCGACACGGGCGCCATGGTCAAGGAGCTGCGCCATCTGGCGAATGGCCCCTTCACCAAGCTGCTGGCAGGCTGGACGGCGAAGCGGTTCGGATGGACGGTGTCGGGGGCAAGACTGGGGCTTCGGGTCGGGCATGGAGCCCGGGAGGTGCTGGGCGCGGAGCGTCTCCAGGCTCTTTCCGGCTGGCTGAATCGTCTCTCGGGCCATCGGCTGCCCATCTGGCACGAGTGGATGCCCGCCCCGGCGCGGCCCCTTCCCACGCCGCGCGTACTACGTGGGGAACGATGCGACGAGATCGTCTATTTCCCTGCGTGCCTGACGCGCGGCATGGGAGCCCTTCCCGGCGAGGGGCGGGAGTTGTCGCCGACCGAGGCCTTTCTGGAGCTGCTGGACGAGGCTCACATTCGCGCACGGTATCCGCGAGATCTGGCGGAACTTTGCTGCGGGCAGCCCTATTCGTCAAAAGGCTTTCATGAGGCGGCGGTTCAGATGGCGGAGCGCATGGTGATGGCCCTGTGGGAGGCGTCCGAACAGGGGGAGCTGGCAATCGTCATGGACACGAGCCCTTGCGTCTATCGCGTCAAGACCTACGACCAGTTGCTGAAGGGGCCATTGCTGAAGAAGTGGCGACAGCTTCGTATCCTGGACGTGATCGAGTTTCTGCACGATACGCTGCTGGAGCAGGTCATGCCCACCGACCAGCCCGTCTCGGTGATCCTGCACCCGACCTGTTCGACGGTGAAGATGAAGCTGGTGGGCAAGATGGAGGCGATCGCGCACCTCTGCGCCGCGCGCGTACACCTGCCCGAAGATCATGGCTGCTGCGGTTTTGCCGGCGACCGCGGGTTGCTGGTCCCCGAGCTGACCCAGTCGGCGACCGCCGCCGAAGCGCGAACCGTGGGCGGCTTGCCGCGCGCTGCCCGCTGCTATTCCACCTGCCGCACCTGTGAGATGGGCATGGCCAAAGCGACGGGACGCCCCTACTCCTCGATCATTCACCTCGTCCACGACGCCGTCTGCGCCCGACGCTGAGGCCGGAGATCGGCAACCGCCTTCATCCCAGGGCATTGCGCAACGGTAGGGAAGCGCTATAGTGCGTTTTCTGGCATGATACGCAACGCTTCAAAAGGAATCGCGGTAGCCGATGAATGCAGCAGGGGATATGAGCGCACTGGCGTGGGCGGCAGGAAGGGCGCCCGAGTACGACGTGGTCATCGAGCCGGATCGGCGCATGCCCTTGCGCGACGGCACCCAACTGGCGATGGATCTCTACTATCCGGCGCGCGACGGCAAGAAGGTGGAGGAACCGCTGCCCGTGGTCCTTTGGCGCACCCCGTATGACAAGATCGCCTCCACCGGTCCAATCGCCCGCTATTTCGCCTCGCACGGCTACATCGGCGTCTCCCAGGACGTGCGTGGGCGTTACGCCTCGGAAGGCGTTTTCTATCCCTTTGCCCACGAGGGGCCGGATGGCTACGACACCGTCGAGTGGATCGCGGCTCAGCCCTGGTGCAACGGCAAGGTCGGCACTACAGGCGCCTCGTACTTCGCTGCCGTGCAGAATGCACTTGCCTGCCACAATCCCCCGCACCTTTCGGCGATGATACCCATCTTCGGTCCGAGCAGCTATTTCCACAGTGCCATGCGCCACAACGGAGCGCTCGAAATGCGCTTCTTCCGCTACGCCTTCAGCATGGCCAGTGAGAGCCGTGAAGCGGCGGCCGATCCCGTGATCAAGGCGGCGCTGCTGGAGGCTATGACCAACATCTGGGATTGGGTCAAGGCTTTTCCCATCCGCCGGGGAGAGACGCCCCTGCGCCTCATTCCCTCCTACGAAGAGTGGGCGATCGACATCTCGACCCGGGTCCTCTATGACGACTACTGGCGCCAGAGCGGCTATGGTCCCGCCCCCTGCTTCGATACCTGCGCCGATGTCCCAACCCTCTACATCGGTGGCTGGTACGACAGCTACACGCGCAGCACGGTCGAGAATTTCCTCGCCCTGCATCCGCGGCAGAAGCAGCCCGTTCACCTGCTGATGGGGCCATGGAAGCACAGCCTCGGCGCGGAAGGAGAAGTCGGCGACCTCTCCTTCGCCCCGCATGGCGGGCTGCCGGATGCCTTCCAGGGCGTCCAGTTGCACTGGTTCGACCACTGGCTGAAAGGGATCGACAATGGCATCGACCGCCAGCCGCCCGTGCGCTATTTCGAGATGGGCGGCGGCGCCGGAACGGTCGGCCGCGAACGGCTCATCCAGCATGGCGGCCGCTGGCGGACTTCGCCTTCCTGGCCTCCGCCGCACGCCAAGCCCATGACCTGCTACCTCCACGGCGATGGGGGACTGCGCACCACGCCACCATCCGCGGAAAGCGATTCCACCAGCTACACGTACGACCCTGCGAATCCCGTCCCCACCATCGGCGGCAACCTCTCGGCTCTCGGTGTCGAGCCTGGCGGTTACGATCAGCGGGCGGATGCACGCTTCCCCTTCTGCCAGGGAAGCATGCCCCTCTCGGCGCGCCAGGATGTCCTCTGCTTCATCAGCGAACCGTTGACCGAAGAGCTGGTGCTGACCGGCCCGATCGAGGCCCGCCTCTGGGTAGCCACCGACGGGCGCGACACGGACTTCACCGCCAAGCTGATGGATCTCTATCCGCCCTCTCCTGCCTATCCGGCAGGCGCGGCGATCAACCTTACCGACAGCATCCAGCGGCTGCGCTTTCGCCACGGCTATGAGCGCGAGGAGCTTGTCGAGCCAGGCGAGATCTGTGAAATCTCCTTCCAGCTTTATCCCACCGCGAACCGCTTTGCGGTCGGCCATCGCCTGCGAGTCGACATCTCCAGCAGCAACTTCCCGCGTTTCGACCTCAATCCGAACACCGGCGGTGTACTCGGCGCCGACCGATGCCGGCGTATCGCCACAAACACCCTCTACCACGATGCCGGCCATCCGTCGCATCTCCTGCTGAGCATCCTTTCCTGAGCGAACAATCATTATCCGGACGACCGGTACGCCGCGCTCAATCTGACCTTCCGCCAACCGACAGGATTGTAGCGACGTCGGATACGGGTACTGTAGTAGAGACATGGAAAAGCCCACACATAGACCAGATGGCTTCTCGATCAAGGACGAGGAGGGGATGTTGGTCGTTGTCCTGCCACCTGTTCTGGAGGCCGACAATGCAGTGGCGGTCTATCGTGAGACAAAGAAGCGGCTGGCCCGACGTCCCAAACGTTTGACGGTCAAGACGCACCAGGTGAAGGAGTGGGATGGCACCGGTCTCGGCGTCCTGGTGCAGCTTCGGTGCGATTGCGAAAAGGCGAAGATCGAATGGCAGATAGAGAGCGACGGCGACCCGAAAGGTTTCGCCCGTACGCTGCGCGAGCTGAAGGAGCTGGAGCCACACTGCCAGGGGATTGCGCGCCCGCGTCCCTCCCCCCTCGTTTGGCTGGGAGACCAGAGCTATCGACTCTCCAGTGAGTTTTTCCGGCTGACCGCCTTCGTGGGCGACCTGACGCTGGCTCTCTGGCAGACGTTGCGCCATCCGTTCCGCGCGCGCTGGGGCAACATGCTCTATTACATGGACCGCACCGGTACCGAAGCACTCCCCATCACCAGCATGATCACCTTCCTCATGGGGCTCATTCTCGGCTTTCAGGCAGCTCTGCAAATGCAGAAGCTCGCCGGCGACATGTACGTCGCGGATCTGGTCGGGCTTTCCATCACCCGGGAACTTGGTCCCTTGATGGTGGCAATGATCTGCACGGGCCGCGCCGGCTCCGCCTTTGCCGCGGAAATCGGCACCATGCGTGTCAATGACGAGGTGGACGCGCTGACCACCATGGGCATCGACAGGACCTGTTTTCTCATCGTGCCGAAGGTGATCGGGCTCACCGTCGTCATGCCGCTCCTTACTCTTTACGGCGACCTGATGGGGGTGCTGGGCGGGCTGCTCGCCACTACCCTCACGCTGGAGATCGGTGTGCAGAGCTACATTTCGCGTACGCTGGAAGTGCTGACCTTCTGGGATGTCGGCCAAGGCATGATCAAGTCCGTTGTCTTCGCCCTGCTGATTGCCGGCGTCGGCTGTCTGCGCGGTCTTCAGGCCGAACGGAGCGCCGAAGATGTGGGACGCTCGACCACCTCGGCGGTTGTCAGCGGCGTCTTTCTGATTGTACTTTTTGACGCCGCGCTGACGATTGTCTTCAGCCGATTTGGAGTATGAGACCGTGGACAAGCCCTTGATCGAAGTCAAGAATCTGACCGCTGGGTATGGACGGGAAGCCATCCTGCGTGACATCAGCTTCGACGTGCATCCCCAGGAGATTCTCCTGATAGTGGGCCCGAGCGGTTGCGGCAAGTCCACCCTGCTCAAACACATGATCGGACTGATGCAGCCGATGTCGGGCGATGTGCTCTTCTGGGGGCAGAGCATCGTGAAGGCGGATCAGGAAGCGCAGCGCAACATCATGCGCAAGTTCGGGGTGGCCTATCAGGGCGGCGCACTCTTTGGCTCGATGACTCTGGCGGAGAATGTCAGCCTGCCACTGCATGAATATACGGACCTGCCAGCCGAGCTGATCCGCTCCATCACCGAGATCAAGCTCCACATGGTCGGCCTGAGCGGCTTCGGCGATTATCTGCCCAGTGAGCTGAGCGGTGGGATGCGCAAGCGCGCCGGCCTGGCACGCGCCCTCGCCCTCGATCCAAAGATCCTCTTCTTCGATGAACCCTCCAGCGGCCTCGATCCGCTGATCGCCGCCGACCTCGACGAGCTTATTCTCAACGTTCGTAAGGCGCAGGGAACCACCATGGTCATTGTAACTCACGATTTGGCCAGTACCTTCACCATTGCAGATCGCGTCATCATGCTCGATGCTTCCATTAAAGGGATTCTCGCGCATGGAAAACCAGAAGAGCTGCGCGATCACGAAAACGACATCGTCAGGCGCTTCTTCCGACGGGAAAGCGCCGCCGATCATGCGATGCTGGGATAAAATAGCAGATGCCTTCAGAAGCCAATAAATTCAAGTTGGGACTCTTCGTCCTCGTTGCCATCATGATCCTCATCTTCACCCTCTTTGTCCTTGGCGGTGAAGCGTTGTTCAAGCGCAAGATCGCGGCGGTGACCCTCTTCAACGAGTCGGTGCAGGGGCTCGAGGTCGGTTCGCAGGTGAAGATGCGAGGGGTCCCGGTGGGGCGCGTCGTCGGGATCGAGCTGCGCCCACGCGATTCCTACATACAGGTGAACATGGAATTGACCATGGACGGCACCGGCCTGGATGACGCCTCCTCCGTTCGCAGCTACATCCGGCAGCAGGTTGAGGACGGGCTGATGTGCCGCCTGGACTTCACCAGCATCACCGGCACCAAGTACATCGAGATCGACTACCGGCGCGACATGCAGCAGCGAATCGAAGTCCCAGACAAGACCCTGCCGGCAGATGCCCTCTACATACCGGCTGCCAAATCCCTCCTCGCCAGTGTCGCGCAGAGTGCCACCGACACTCTTGCCCAGCTCGCCAAGGTCGACTTCGAGGGCATCTCGGAGAAACTCTCCTCTTCGCTCGATTCCTTGTCCGAGATTCTCGCCAGCGACCGCCTCAAGGAGACGGGCAGAAATGTCGATTTGATCATCGAGCGCATCCGCTCCATGGCCGAATCCCTGGACTCCCAGCTTGGCGGGGAGCAGTTGGGGTCGACCCTGCGGGGCTTCCGGGAGACCAGTGAGGAGATTCGCGCCGTCGCGACCGCTGTCAAGGAGGAGATCGACGGTGCCCAGCTGGCAGAGACCAGCCAGCAGCTTCGCCTCCTGCTGGACTCGGCCCAGAAGGAGCTTGAAGTTGCCAGACTCGGCGAAACCAGCACTTCCATGCGCGAAGCGCTTACCGCGGCTCAGGACTCGCTGAAGCATGTCGAAACCACCATGACCCAATACCGGCAGCTGGCCGTCCGCGCCGAATCGTCACTCGACCAGATGAAGCTGCCCGAAACCACCGAAGTCGCCCGCGATTCCCTGACGAGCTCCGCACAGGCGTTGCAGGATCTCAGTTCCCTGCAGAGCGATGTCCGCCTCGCCCTGAGCAAGCTGAATGCCGCCCTCGATCAGTTCGCGGAACTGGTGACCACCCTCGAAGAAGACCCGGCTGCGCTGCTGCGCGGCAAGCAACGGCCCACCACTCGCGAATAAGGAAGTGCCGATGAAAGTTCTGCTCGCTACGCTCACCCTGCTGCTTATCGGCGGCTGCGTCAATGCGCCAAAGGCGGATTACTACGAAACCTCCTACTTCGAACTTGTGCCGGCCATGCCCGAACGCATGGCGGATCAACCCCGCTTCGATGCGCCGATCCGCGTCGAGCCCTTCTCCTCCTTTGCCTCGACCGGACTCAAAATGGCCAGCCGCGATGGCCAGTTTCAGGTACGCAACGACGAGTACAACCGGTGGAGCGCCGCCCCCGAGAAGATGCTCACCGGCTACTGGTACGAAGCACTCAAGAGTTCAGCGCTCTGGCCACGCGTCTTTGGCCCTTACGACGATGCGGCCCCCTACCTTCTCTCCGGCAGGCTGATGACCTTCGAACGCAGCGGACGCCAGGCAACGTGCCGTCTGGAACTCGTTCTCGAAGATCGTCGCGACGGCAACATCCTCTTGGAGAAGAGCTATACCGCGACTGAAGAGCTGACCAAGATCGACGGCGCTGCCTATGCCGACGCCATGTCCCGCGCCGCTGCCACGATTGCCCGGCAGGCGCTCGAAGATATGCGCAACCTGGCGCCCTGAAAAACGATCAGCGGGCTATGGCTATCGCATCGATCTCGACCCTGACATCCTTGGGAAGACGGCCCACCTGAATCGTGGCCCGCGCGGGCGCGCTCTCCGCATCGAAAAAGGAGCCGTAGACCTTGTTGACGACGGGAAAGTCGTTCATGTCGGCCAGAAATATCGTCGTCTTCACGACTTCGTCGAGGGAGCTTCCAGCGGCGGCGAGGACGGCCTGAAGGTTGTTCATGACCAGCTCTGTCTGCCCGGCGACGTCGGCATCGAGCACCGCATTGGTGACCGGGTCGATGGGAATCTGCCCGGAGCAGAAGACAAAGCCGTTGGCGGCGACAGCCTGACTGTAGGGGCCGACGGGATTGGGAGCGGTGGCGGTGTAGATGATACGCTTTTGCATGCTGATGCTTCTCCTGATATGGTGAGGGACAAGGCGCTCTGGTCAGAGACGCCGTTGATGCTGTAGAAGGTGTTCGAGGAGTTGGAGGCGCAGGCGGCTTTCCGTCTCCTTCATCTCTGGCCTGCCGGCAAGATTACGGCTTTCGGCGGGATCCTGCAACCGGTCGAAGAGCAAATAGCACTCGCCGGCCGCATTGAGCGCCATCTTCCAGCGCTCCCCAAGGATCATGATCTCGTTGTCGTACTCGCTGACGGCGTAGGGCCGATGGGCCGCGCCGGGATCGGATAGAAGAGGTGCCAGCGAGCGGGCAAACTGCCGGTGGTCGAGCCTCCCCCCCGCCAGTTCGACAAGAGTAGGCCCAATGTCGAACCATTCGACAAAGGCATCGCTGACGCTGCCGGCCAGCTCTCCACCGCGGCTGGCCGGGGTGTTCAGGAGCATCGGCACCCGCACCGCCCCATCGAAGAAGGTCTCTTTGTAGACGAGATCGTAGTCACCATTCAGCTCGCCATGGTCGGAGGTAAAGGCGATGACGGTGTTGTCCAACTCCCCCCGCGCCTCCACGACCTTCAGCAGGTTGCCGATCTGGTCGTCGATTAGGGAGATATTCCCGGCATAGTTGGTCCGCATGGCGCGAACTTCCTCGGTGGAAAGCGGCAGCCGTTTCCGCCGATCGAAGCCCCCCTGCGGTCGATCCGCGTAGTCGTCGAGGAGGTGTGCCGGCGGTGGCATCGCCTCGGGGTCGTGCAGCGAGGCATAGGGTTCGGGAGTATCCCATGGCTCGTGCGGCCCGCCGAAACTGACCCAGCAGAACCATGGTTCAGGGCGATCGTACGCGGCAAGGTAGGCCGCCGCCCTCCGCCCGACATAGACATCGGCGTATTCGTCGAATGGCAGCACCGAAGGACGCACGACGTGGGGCTTGTTGCCAAAGCGCTCGGCATAATCTTCCTGGTAGCTGCGCCACAGCCCCTTGCGCTGCCACCCCTCGGTCATGTGGCTGAGAAGCTTGGCACTGGCGCGGGGGCCCCCGATCTCGTCGACATCATCCAGGCCGTAGGCGTGCAGCAGCGGTTCCCCTTCGCGCAGATCGCCCTGATGCGGATGGAGGTGCGTCTTGCCGAAGAGACTCGTGCGATAGCCGGCCTGGCGGATGGCCTGCAGCCATGTCGACGTATCCGCCGGAAGGGTGTAGCGGGTATTTGTCCATACCCCGGTCGAGTGCGGATAATGTCCCGTGGCGAGGCTGACCCGTGCCGGTATGCAGACTGGGCTGTTCGTGACGCAATTGGCAAAGCGAACACCGCCCGCGGCAATCCGGTCCAGCGCCGGGGTGCTTACCCAGCCGCCACTGCACCCCATCGCATCCCAGCGCTGCTGGTCGGTCATGATAAAGAGTAGGTTTGGCTGATTCTGCATACTTTTGCCTGAATGATCGCGTTGCCTCTTAACGTGAATGTGTACAGAACCAAACCCATTGTCAAGCCCCCGCAACTTCGCCACCTTTCGCAGTCAGGTCCGCGGCACGCGGCCAGATGGTTCGGCATAGGGTCGCGGCCGGTTGCAATCCCTGTTCCGTGGTGATATTGATATCAGTCGACCAACGATTGCGCGTGATCTGGTACTGCCGCCGAGAGACGACAAGCGGCCGACGACTTGATTCGAAAGTAGCATGGAATTATCTGAAACGTGAAGACGTGCCACATGACCAAGACTCAGAGCCAGGCGCACCGCTTCTTCCGCGTCAAGAACTCGAACTGGGGAGTTGACGGTGAGCATGGATCTGCCGATAAACATCGATGACCTGCTCCACGCCCGTTCGGTCGAGTCGGAGCGGCTCGAGTTCAAGCAGGGCTGGAACCCCCTGGCCATCCTGCATGCGCTCTGCGCCTTTGCCAACGACTTCCACAACTGGGGCGGCGGCTACATCCTGATCGGTGTGGAGAAAGACGATGGACGCCCGGTGCTGCCGCCCGCCGGAATCAATCCAGCGGAGATCGACAGGATTCAGAAGGAGGTATTGGCTCTGGGACACCGGCTCGTACCAGACTACCATCCAATCATGGCGCCGTTTGAGGTGCAGGGTCGGCAGATTCTCGTGCTCTGGGCTTGCGGCGGGCAGACGCGACCTTACAAAGCACCCGTCAATCTGGCCAGGGAGTGCCGGGAATATGCTTACTACATCCGCAAGGGCTCGGCCACCGTGCGCGCCCGGCCGAACGACGAAGCGGAGCTGATCGGCTTGGCCGCGTCGGTACCCTTTGACGACCGCATGAACCACAAGGCCACCCTCAACGATCTGGATCTCGGCCTGATCCGCGCCTATCTGCAGCGGGTCGGCAGTTCCCTCTTCGGCGAGGCCGCCCGGATGGACTTCCTGCACCTCTGCCGGCGCATGAACATCGTGGATGGCCCGGACGAGTTTGTTCGCCCCAAGAACGTGGGACTGATGTTCTTCAACGAGCACCCGGAGAGTTTCTTCCCCCAGACCCAGATCGATGTGGTGCACTTCCCCAACGGCCCCGGCGCCGATACCTTTACCGAAACCATTTTCAAGGGACCGCTCGACCGCATCCTGCGCGAGGCACTGCGCCACATCGGAACCACGGTAATCGTGGAGAAAGTCATCAAACATCCCGATCGGCCCGAAGCCACCCGCTGCTTCAGCTACCCGATGGAAGCCGTCGAGGAATGCCTGTGCAACGCCATCTACCACCGGGCCTATGACATCCGCGAGCCAGTCGAAGTCCGCATTTTTCCCGACCGCCTGACCATTGGCAGTTTCCCCGGCCCCGACCGTTCGATCAGCGACGCGGATCTGAAGGCGTTTCGCTTCCTGAGCCGACGCTATCGCAACCGGCGCATCGGCGAGTTCCTCAAGGAACTGGACATGACGGAGGGCCGCGGCACTGGCATGCCAAAGATTCTGCATGCTATCGAGGCCAATGGCTCCCCGATGCCAATCATCCACTCCGATGACGAGCGGAGCTTCTTTCTGGCGGAATTCCCCCTGCACCCGCTATTCCAAATCGACCATGTCGAGGACGATGACGAGGTCAACGATCAAGTCACCGACCATGACGAGGTCAACGATCAAGCCGAGGGCTACGATAAGAACCATGACGAGGACACGGCACCAGTCACCGACCAAGTCACCGACCAAGTCACCGACCAAGTCACCGACCAAGTCACCGACCAAGTCACCGACCAAGTCACCGACCAAGTCACCGACCAAGTCACCGACCAAGT
>JAWLHB010000004.1:0-14469 GCA_041690595.1 Lentisphaeria bacterium | reverse complement strand
CATGCGACTTCTCTATTCCCTTGTCGAAGGTGAAATGAATGCAGTGCAAGTCATGGCAGAACTGAATATGTCACACCGGCCCACGTTCCGGGAGAACTACCTGCACCCTGCACTTGAAGTCGGTCTGATCGAAATGACTATCCCCGACAAGCCGCGAAGCAGCAGGCAGAAGTATCGCCTCACGAAGAAGGGCCAACGACTCCTGCGGGATCGCGAGGCCCGCCCATGAAGATCAAGACCGCCCAAATCGAAGTCTAATCGAGCCCGGCGACCGCATAAGGTCCATGACGAGGTCACGGCACCAGTCACGGCACCAGTCACCGCATAAGTCACCGCACAAGTCACCGACCAAGTTGCTGAGTGTTGTCGCGCGCCTCAACCAGCACGTGCTATCATGGTTGCACCCCCAAAGGGCTACCGGGTATCTCCGCCACCGAAGCATTGCCAAGCTCATTTTACTGCGCAAGGTCACCATCTTCCTCGGGAAATGGGGGAGAGGCTTTGCGAAGCAGGGCAGGCGTCGTACTGTATGGTTTCGGCGGCCATTTGCCGACATGCATGTGCTCGATGAATCACGCAGACAAGGGGGTTGAGTCTATGAAGAAGGCATTGATTGTAGCGGGCGGATGGTCCGGCCACGAACCCAAGAAATGCTCGCACATTATGGCCAGTCTTCTCCGTGCCGAGGAGTTTGACGTGGAGATCGCCGATGGTCTCGAGGTCTACGAGGACGCTCAGAAGATGAGCGAGCTGAGCCTCATCGTCCCTATCTGGACCATGGGCCAGATCAGCGGCGAGCAGGAGAAGGGGCTTCTCGCCGCGGTCGACAGCGGTGTGGGCATTGCCGGCTTCCATGGCGGTATGGGCGATTCCTTCCGCAATAATACCGGCTACCAGTTCATGGTCGGCGGCCAATGGGTCGCGCATCCAGACGGCATTATCGACTACACCGTCAATCTGACCTCGCCGGATGATCCGATCACGAAGGGCTTGAACGACTTCCAGATGAAGTCCGAGCAGTACTACATGCATACGGATCCAGGCAACGAAGTGCTGGCGACGACGACCTTCACCGGCATCAAGAGCGCGCCATGGGTGAACGGCTGCGTCATGCCCGTGGTCTGGAATCGGATGTATGGGCAGGGACGTGTCTTCTATTCGTCACTGGGCCATGTGGCAGAGGACTTCAATGTGGCGGAGGCGAAGGAGATCCAGCGCCGAGGCATGCTGTGGGCGAGCCGCTGACCAGTGATTTTTTCGCGGCGACGGTGACTTGCTCATGAAGGTGGCGGATCCAGTCGCGGCACTCGAGGAACGTTGCGCCGAATGGGAGCAGCGGTGCTGCCGTCTGGAGCAGGAGCTCAAGGCGATCCGTGACGCGCATCAGCCGCGCGAACTCGCCTTCAGCGCCAACCCCCAGCCGATGTGCATCGTCCGCCTGGTCGACGGGGTCTTCGTGGAGATGAACGCGAGTTGCGCCTCGCTGCTGGGATGGGGCCAGGGGGAGTTGATCGGTCGGCGAAGCAGCGATACGGTCATGAGTCTCGAGGCCTGGCTGCGTCTGAATCTCATGCTCCAGCGTAGTGATGGCCGGCAACGTGTGGAACTCCATCTGAACCGTCGCGACGGCAGCGTGTTGCCTCTCGTGACGACGCTGGTGCCGATCACGCTGCATGACGAGGCTCACCTGCTCTGCATGGCCATGGATGTGTCGGAGCTGCGCGAAAGCCAGCGCCAGCGACGAAGCGAATGGCAGTTGCGGCAGGTGCTGGAGGACGCCGAGGACATGATTGCCATTCAGTCGCTCAGCGGGCGATTTCTCTACTACAATGGTTCGCCTCAGTTCGGTCTGAGCCGTGATCAAGTCCTGGACCGCGAACCATCCGAGGTCTTTCAGCCGGCGATGGCCGAACTCTTCATGCTGCGGCTGAAGGAGGTCGTTGCCGGCGGCCACAGTGTCGCCTTCGAGACGCGCCGGCTGACGGATGGGCAGGAGTTGGCCATTTCCGTGCAGATGTCACCGATTCGTGACGTGCACGGCCGAATCGAGTCGGTGATCAGCATTGGGCGCAACATTACGCGGGCGGTTCATGCGCACGACCTGATCCATCTCCTGCACCAGATGGCGACGGCCCTGGGTGCCGCAGCGACCGTGGAGCAGGGCGTCGAGCACATTGTCGAGGCACTTATCGCCCTTCCCGGGGTGACCGCGGCCATCATCTATCTGGCACATCGGGGAGCCGACGGGCTCTTCCGCCTGCAGGCTGTCGATGCCCGCGGCATCAAGCTGCCGCAAAGCGACCAACGCACCATCAAGGCGCCCGACCTTTTCGAACGCAAGCTCCCCTATCATGGGTCGGCCACCGATGCGCCACTGCGGCCGAACGGTTTCGACGTGTCCCCCAGGGAACAGCCCATTGTCATGGTTCCGGTTCAGGCCGAAGGACAACTGGTGGCGCTCCTGACGGTCGCCGGCAAGGCGCCACTGCCACCCAACGCCAACGACTTCATCGAGGCCATCGCCGCCCAAAGCGGCAGCCTCATACGGCGCCTCCAGACACAGGCCCGCCTGCGCGAGTCGGAGACCAATTATCGACGAATCTTCCAGGCCGCCGCCAACCTCATGACCTCGGTTCGCGACGATGGTATCTTCGTCGACACCAATACCCGCATCGAGCGGGTCCTCGGCTATAGCCGCGACGAGATTCTCGGCAAGCACTTCCTGATGCTTTTTCCGGCGGATGAGCATGCGCACACGCTGGCCCATCTGGCCCAGGCATTCGTCGATGGTTGGATGCCCCGCGCGGAGTTCCGCATGTTGCGAAAGGACGGACGGGAGATACACGCGGTTATCAGTACCTCCATCCTCGACGCCAGCCCGCATGAGCCCAGGCGCACCATCTGCATCATCGACGATGTGACGGAGCGTCGTCAGGCGGAAGCTCGTCTGCGGGCATCGCTGAACGAGAAAGAGGTCCTCTTGCGGGAGATCCACCACCGGGTGAAGAACAACCTGCAAGTGCTGATCTCGCTGATGAACCTCCAGATGCAGCACGCCGACCGCGGCGACCACGCTCAGGGGCTGCACGAGATCCAGCAGCGGGCCATGGCGATGGCACTCGTACACGAAAAGCTGTATCGCTCCGATCACCTGGCCGGCATCGAACTTGGAAGCTACGTCGAGGAGCTTGTCACCCATCTGGTGCGCGCCCACCATACTCCTGCAGACCTGCGGGTGGAGGTTCTGGCGGATCAGGTCTGCCTGCCGCTGGATCAGGCGACCCCGTGCGCTCTCGCCATTACCGAGCTGATCACCAATTCCTTCAAGTATGCCTTTGATGCCGACGTGGTCGCCCCTGCCCTGCGCATCGAAGCGCGTCGCGAGGCCAACGACTGCTGCATCTGTGTCTCCGACAACGGCGTCGGTCTGCCGCCCTCACTGGATTGGGAGACGAGCGATTCTCTCGGCCTGCGGTTGATCGGGATGCTGATCCGCTACCAACTCAATGGCGATGTGGAGTTGCTCCCGGGGCCCGGAACCGCCTTTCGCCTTCGCTTCCCCATCGTCAACCATATCAGCCAGGGTGAGCCGGAATGAATGTGCCGTTCAGTCCGTGTCAGATCTACATCTGCGAAGATGAAGCGATCATCGCCACTGACCTGAAGCGGCGCCTCGAACGGCTTGGCTACACCGTCTGCGGCATGAGCGCGCGTGGCGAGGATGCGCTGGAGCGAATACCCGTTCTGGAGGTGGATCTGGTGCTGATGGACATTCATCTGGCGGGTTCCCTGGATGGCATCGAGACGGCGCGCCTGCTTCACCAGCGGGTGAACGTGCCGATCATCTATGCCACCGCCCATGGCGAGGCGCCCTATCTTCGCAAGGCGCTTCAGGTACCGGTCTACGGTTACCTCATGAAGCCCGTCGATGAAGCGGCGCTGGTAGCCGCGGTCGAAACCGCGCTGGATCGCCGACAGTTGGAGCAGAAGCTGCGCCAGAGCGAGTCGCGGCTCAACGAGATCCTCAGCAGCCTGACTGACTGCGTGGCGACTCTGGACCAGCATCAGACCATCCTCTGGTGCAACGACGCCTACCGACAACTCCCGGACTACGCGGAGGGGGCTGCCCTCTGCCGGAACTGCCGACGGCAGGCGGGGGCCTGCAAGGATTGTCCCGTGAAGGCCACCTTCGCTGATGGTCTGCCTCACGAAACGGAGGTGACGCTGCCCGGCGCCTGGGATAAGCCAGAGCGTCATCTGCAAGTCGTGGTGACGGTTGCCGCCAGGGAGCCGGATGGGCGCGTCGAGCGGGTGATCGTCGTCCTGCGGGATGTGACCCGGCAACGCGCGGCGGAGCTGCAGCTGAATCGCACGCGCGCGGATTATCGTGACCTCATCGACAGCCTCGAGGTGGGCGTCTTTCGCTTTGAGCCGGAGAAGATTCCCCGCCTTGCTCATGCCAACGCGGCATTGGCGCAGATTCTCGGCTGCTCATCGGCGGATCTCCTGCTTCATCTGGACTTCAAGCAGTTCTGCGAAGAGGCGGTGGCCTTCAACGATCTCGTGACGAAACTGCTTGGGACAGGGCAGATTCAGGACTACCTGCTGCGTCTGCGGCGCATGGATGGCGAGTCCATTCTCGTGCGGGTCAGTGCACGGACGACGCGAGCGGCGGATGGCCGGCTCCTGCATGTCGATGGCCTGATTCAGGATGTGACCGAACAGGAGCGCGGGGTGCTTGCATTGCGGGAGAGCGAGCAGCGCCACCGCGAACTTGCCAGCGAGAATGCCAGCCTGGCGGAAGCCAAGTCGTGGCTGCTCGACGAGGTCAACCACCGCGTCTCGAACAACCTCTCGTCCATCCTGGGAATCCTGGCCATGGAGCGAGAACGCGCCCGTGTCAGCCTGCCCGAGGCGGCCGCCATCATCGGCCAGGTCACCGATCGCGTCAGCGGCCTCGCCCGGGTGCACAGTCTGCTCTCCTCGAAGAAGTGGGCAGCGCCCTCCCTCCACGATATCGTGGAACAGACGGTTTACGGGGCGCTCAACGCCGCTTCCATGCGTGTGCAGGTCGACATCCAGGAGCCCCTGCCGGCTCTGACGATCCCTCCCAAACAAGCTACCGCGCTGGCCATGGTCCTGAATGAACTGACCACCAACAGCATCAAGTATGCCTTCCGCGATCGACAGGGCGGCAGACTGAAGCTCGCTGCCCGCACTTGGCGAGTGCAACGCCACGACATGCTCGAAATCTCTTTCGGCGACGACGGCGACGGCTGGCCGCCGGAAGTCCTGGAAGGCAAGCGGCACGGTGTAGGGCTGCAGCTTATTCGGGAAAGCCTCCGCAGCCCACTTCGCGGTGAACTCCACCTCACCAGCGCGGCCGGCGCCGTCGCCACGTTGACCCTGCGACTCGCCGCCGCCCGCGGAGTGTGACCGCTTTCATCCGAGATCTGGGGGGATGATCGCGTCATGCTCCCGCAGGTGATCGGTGAGAAGGTCGATCGCCAGGTCGTTGATCGTGGTTCTGTGCTGAACCGCCAGGGCCGCCAAGGCGCCGGCTGCCTGCCCCATGGCCATGCACGGTACCTGGACACGCAGCGCGCTGTTGGCGAGGCGGTCGCTGGAGAAGCAGCGGCCGGCAGCAAGCAGATTGCGGCTTCCCCTGGGGATGAGCGCACCGCGCGGAATGGTTGCCAGCGCTCCTTTCGGCAGGGCCGGCGTCTGCCAGTCGTAGCTTCTCATGCCATGCAGGTCGATGGGATAATAGGCGTAACAGATCGCTTCCGGATAGATGCGGCTGGTGCGGAAATCCTCCAGCGTCACGGTCTCCTCGCCCTCGATGGTGACGGTCTCGCGGATGCCGACCTCGGGAGAGACCCAGTCGATTCTGAGCTTTTCGAAGCCGGGTTGGCGGCGGAGGAAGCTGTAGACGCGGTAGATGGCGCGCCGCCCCTCGATCTCCATGGCGCTGCGCCCCGCGCTGGTACGCGCGTCGGGCGTCGCCTCGATGTGATTGCCATTCTGGCCTCGGCTTCTCAGCCAGTGACTGATCGACGGTTGATCGATGCGCCAACCCCCATCGCTGGCCTTGACCTCGCCCCGTTCGACGGCTTCGCAAAAAGCGACGTTGACGGCATCCATGTCGAGGGTGTCGAGATCATAACCGGAGGCGAAGCAGGAGAGGGTAGCCGGTTGCGAGGCACCGGGATCTCGCAGCTTGAAGCCGGCCATGGAGACGAGATTGGCATCGCCGGTGCAGTCGATGAGCACCTTTGCCTCCAACTCCCGCAGCCCCTCCTTGGTGCATACGGTGAGGCGCCAGCCGTCGCCGTTGCGGGTGGCCGCGGCAGCCATGGTGTGATGCAGAATCTCCGTTCCGGCATCGACGATCAGCTCGTCACAGAGCGCTGGGTAGATCATCATGTCCACGCCGATCTGATGCGCGAAATGGCGCGCCGGAACCTGGGAGAAATCGGGCAGAGTCCCGCCGCTTTCACGAACGGTACGCTCCACCAGCTCCCAGCCGGTGCCGCGGATGATCTGCTTGCCCCAGGCATGGAAGAGGCCGGGATAATTGATCCCCGAATTGACGGTTACCCCGCCGAGGCGACCGTTCTTCTCGACCAGCAGCGCCCGCGCACCCGAACGTCCTGCCTGTATTGCGGCGTTGACCCCCGCGGCCCCACCACCCACGATGATGACATCGTACCTATCGTTCTGCATTCTCGATCTCCCATGGTTTGTCTAAACGTACTGCCTTTGCCGCCGTTGGCAACGAGCCGTCGCGACTTCATATGCGCTTGCTGATCATGATCACACCACCGCCCGCGGCCCGGGCAATGGACAGCACGGTCTTGCTGAAGATCCGTTGACCGCCCCGAACCTGGAGACCCAGAACGATCAGATCGCAGGCGGCTGCTTCCCGCTCAATCGCGCCAACGGGATCGTCGTCCAGAAGGATCCGCGCTTCCGTATGATGCGGCACCTCCTCTTCAGCCGCGCGAAGAAGATCGCGCTGCATGCGCTCGACATGGCCGGGAGGGGTTCCGGCCGGGACCACCCGCAGGTAACGAACGTGCCGCGGAGTGCCCCGGCAGAGGCTGCTGAGGAGGCGCGCACGAAGTTCGTCATGCCCGCCGCCGCCGCCGATGGGCACCAGGATCTGCTGTGCCGCTTCCAGATGCCATCCCGGCGGTGAACCCATGATGACGACATCGGCTGCCACACCCTGAATCGTCGGCTCGATAGCAAGCTTCTCGACGGAACCCGAGATATCGCTCATGCCGAGCAACAGGCTTTCGCACCGGTGCAGGTTGGCAACACGGACAATCTCGCCCCATGGCTCACCAGCCATGGTGATCAACGCTTCGGGGTTGATGCCGATGCGTACCGCCGCCGCGAGGGCCGCGCCGATCACATCCTGGCTCGCCTTCAGCTCCGGTGGGGGCTCGCTCTCCCTGGACCACTGGCCCCTCCCCCGCATGACCGAGAGCAGCATGACGCGCCCCACCTCGGTCGGCGCCAGCGCTTTTGCCACTTCGACCATGGCGAGCGCATGAGCTGGATTCGCCAGCGGCACCAGAACCAGAGGGCTGCGCCCCCGCAACTTGATTAGCGCCGGATCCGTCGCCTCGCTGCGTGCGTCCCAGACGGACGCCCGATTGGAGAGCATCAGCCCATACATGCCAAAGCCAAGAATCAGCCAGAGCCCCATGATCACCCCCGCGCTCGGCTCCTGAAAGCCCTGGAAGAGTGCCAGGGCCACGCAGCTGATCAGCCCAAGTATCGGCAGCAGGGGAAACCAGGGAACCCGAAAGGCGCCGAAGTCGGCCCCTCCCCGCCGCCTGGCAAGGATGCAGGTTACATGGGTCAAGGCGTAGGAGAGCAGGAAGATCAACCCTGCCGCCGCACCCGCCGCCGCGACGTTCGGGACCACCAGGAGGATCAACAGCATCACCGCCGCGCTTGTCCAGACCGCGCGCACGGGAAGCGACCGCTTTGGTTCGAGGACCGTCAGTCGCCGCGGGAGGGTCCGGTCCTTTGCCATGGCCAGGGCGATGCGGGATGAGGCAAGGAGATTGGCCAGGAGGGCCGAAAGCATGGCGAGGATGGCAGCCACCATCACCAGCCAGTAGCCGACCGGCCCCATGAAGGTGCGCACCGCATCGGCGATGACCGTCTCTGGATTAGCGGCCGCGAGCTCGCCCACCGTCTGGCCCGGGGGAACGCCCGCGGTCATCACCACGAAGAGGAGCGGCAAATAGATGATCAAGGCAATGCCCAGCGAATAGAGCATCGCGCGCGGCAGGGTGCGCTCCGGCTCCTTGACCTCACCCGCGACCGCGGCGATGATGTCAAAACCCTGCAGGGCGATGAAGGTGTACCCCATGGCCGCAAGCATGCCCATCCCTCCGCTCGGGAAAAAGGGCCGCAGTTTTCCTGCCCCCATCGACTCTGGATGGCGCACCAGGAACCAGATGCCACCCAGGATGATCAAAATGAAAACGATGACCTTCCCCACGGTCTCCCACACGCCACTTCCCCCGGATCTCCGCGTGAGGATGATACCATAGAAGACGATAGCGGCCAGTGCCGTTGCCACGGAGACCGGACGCGTGTGGAGCCAGACGGGCACCTCGCGCCCACTGACGCGCAGCAGCTCCGCAATCGCTTCGAGTGCATAGGCGGAGAAACCGAGGGCATAGAGAACACCAGCCGCGATGGAAGCGAAGAAGACGATCCATCCCATCCCGAAGGCAGCCCGCACATTCAGGAGCTTCTTCGTAAAGGTATAGGCGCCTCCATTCTCTGGAAAGGCAGTGGACATTTCGGCATAGCTGAGCGCCGTCAGAACGGCGATCCCCCCATTGAGCACAAAAGCGAGGAGGGTGGCGGGCCCGGCCTTGTCGAAGGCGGCACCAGCCAGCGCCAGCACACCTCCCCCCACAATCGCCCCCACACCGATCAAGGTCGCCCCGGCCAGACCGATCTTACGTGTCTCTTCTGTCTTCATGAACTCCTTTCTGCTGCGCGTACGATACCGTCAACATGCCGTGCGCTCAATGCGTTCCGTGACGATTGCGTCCAGCTTGCTCACGTACTACAGTACCCCACTCACCACTCACCCACCTCTCCCCTATGCCCGATCAGACTTTTACGACCTCCACCGAAGCCGAGACGGAAGCTGTTGGCGCGAAGCTCGCCGCCACCCTTCGCGGCGCCGCCGTCATTGCCCTCCATGGCGATCTGGGCGCCGGGAAGACCGTGCTCACGCGCGGCATCGCCCGGGGCCTGGGTATCACCGAGCCTGTGACCAGCCCCACCTTCGCCATCATCCAGGAATACCCCGGCCGCGATCTTCGGCTCTACCACATGGACATGTATCGCATCCAGGGGGAGCACGATGCCCTTGCCTTCGGGATTGACGAGTATCTCTTTGACAGCGATGCCGTTTCCGTCATCGAGTGGGCCGAGCGGATTACCGAACTCCTGCCGCCCCACCACCTCGTCATCACCATCACCCGCCATCACGACCATCGCCGCATCCACATTTCCACTAGCGACAGCGCCCCCAAGCCGCTGCCGCCACCCGGATTCGCGGAATAGTTTCGTCCCGCCGATTGTTCTCGATAGAAGCTCGCGCTACACTAATGCTATCGTAGTACTATAACCCATCGGCAGCGGCAGGGCGTGCGTCATGTCAGGCAGAGCGATCGTCTTCACTGGGGTGGACCGGGTCGAAGTCCGCCCATTCAAGCCCCGGGAGATTGCACCGGGCGAAGTGCTGATCGAAAGCGCGTATACGTGTGTCAGCCCCGGCACCGAGCTGCGGGCGCTGCGCGGTGGGAACAACCCGACCTACCCGATCATCCCCGGCTATGCACTTGCCGGGCGCGTGGTGCAGAGCCGCGCCGATATTCCGGAAGGCGCGCGGGTTTTCTGCACCGGGAGCGTTGACACCGCCATTTCGCCGCACGGTGGCGGCCACGTCAGCCATGCGATTGTCCCCGCGGCCGTCGTCACCGCCATACCCGACGAGGTGGAGCTGCTGGAAAGCTCGACCTGCGTTCTTGCCGCCATTGCCATTCGCGGCCTGCGCATGAGCCGCCCCCGCCTGGGAGAAACAGCGGTCGTGGTCGGGCTGGGCGTCATCGGCCACCTGTCAGCGCGATTGCATGCTCTGGCGGGAGCCCGGGTGATGGGCTGCGACAGATCCGCCTGGCGCGTCAGGAAGCTGGTCGACGCAGGCTGTCAGGGGCTTGACCTGAACGGCGATCTGATCTCGACCTTTGCGCCGCACATCGGCAACGGCGTGGAGCTTATCATCGATGCCACCGGGGTCCCGGCCGTCCTTATCGAAGCGCTCGCGCTGGCCAGGCGTGTCCCGCTGACCGACGCGGTTCAGCCGGACAACCGCTACCTGATCCAGGGCAGCTATTCCGGAGAGATCACCTTTCCGTACGTTGAGGCCTTCGCCCGACAGCTCACCTTCCTGGTCCCAAAGGCGCATCAGCCGTGCGATCGCGTCACCGCGCTGGAGCTGTTCAAGCAGAAGCGACTGGCGGGCCGCGACCTGATCGATGATGTTCGCTCCCCGGAAGCGGCAACGCAGGTTTACCAGACGCTGAAGGATCCCGCCAATCCGTTCCTGACCATTGCCTTTGACTGGCACACCTAACCGCCAGACGGTGAGGCCGCCGTGGGATGGACCTCGCCGCTATCAGGAAGCTCGATGAATCAACACGACAAAGCGCCGAAGATGCCGGCCTGGAACAGCCCGGATGGGTTGCGCATCTGGCGCGCGGGCGCGCTCCCCAACTCTTACGGAAACGAAGCTCTCGAAGCGGACAAGACGATGACCAGTGACAAGCTGGCCGCCATCGCGGCAGGCGGATTCAATGCCATCTGGATCTTCTGCCGGCTCTATGAGTTGATGGAGTCGACAATCTTTCCGGAGCTGAACGAGCCGCTCCGCGGCGAGCGTATCGCCAGCCTGCGGCGGGTCGTGACGCGGGCGCGGGAACATGGCCTGGGCGTCTTCCTCTACTTCAACGAGCCGGCTGCCGTCAGGAAAGAGCATCCCTTCTGGGTCCATCATGAGCATCTGCGCGGCGTCGAAAGGTGGGGCCGTAACGCGTTGTGCACAAGTGTGCCCGACGTCCAGGCCTTCCAGCGTGAGGCATTGGCCAGCGTATTCCAGCGGCTGACCGGGGTAGCTGGCGTGATCCTGATCACCGGCAGCGAAGATCATACCCACTGCTGGTCGAAGATCAGCCGGGCGCAAGCGGACCAGATGAGCTGCCCCCGCTGCCGCGAGCGCGAACCGGCGGAGCTGGTCCTCGACCACATCGGTCTGTGGAGCGAGGTCAGCCGGGAGCAGCGGGAGCCTTTCCGCATCCTCGCCTGGAATTGGGAGTGGAACCTCTGGTATCCGGATCCGCCCGCGGCCATCATCGATCACCTCCCGGAGAATGTGGAACTCCTCCTCGACATGGAGTTTGGCGGCTCCAAGCCATTCGCGGGGCGGCAGATCCACATAGGTGAGTACGCACTCAGTTACGCGGGCCCTTGCGAACGGCTGGTGCAGAGTCGGGCGATTGCCGGAGCCCGCCAGGTCCATGCCAAGCTCCAGCTCAACACCACCCATGAGCTATGTACGGTACCCAATCTGCCGGTGCTGGCGACGCTCCATAGGAAGCTGGTCGCCCTCGGAGATCAGCAACTGAATGGCTTCATGGGCTGCTGGACTATTGGTTGCGCCCTCACGCTCAATACGCGCGCCGTCCAGCTCTTTGCCGAAGATCCCGCTCGCTATCGCGACCTTGACCTTTTTCTCGATGCCGTCGCTCGACGAGAGTTCGGGGTGAGCGACTCGGGGCCGCTGCGTCTGGCATGGGAGCAATTCAGCGAAGCCTTTCTCGGCCTTCCGTTCGAGGTGCCGCTCCTCTACTCCGGCCCCCACAACGATGCGCCGGCGCGTCCCCTTACGCTCCACGTCGCTGGAACCCGAAGCGGACGCTCCTTCATGCCCGACCCGATCGGCGACGATCTCAGCGGCTGCCTTCAGAGCCTCACGCTCGACGAGGTGGTCAAGGCGTATGGGCGGGTGAGCCGCGATTGGGAGCAGGGACTGGAGCCCTACAGCGTCATCTCCGGCCACCCGGAGTACGGCGTCGCGCGCATGGTGGCCATTCAGCTGCATTCCCTCTGGAATGTATGGCGCTTCTATCGCGAGCAGCAGCGCATTCTGGCGCGTGATGGGCTGACACCTCCCTGTGATCTTCCCCCCGATCCCGCTCTCCTCGCCATCATCCGCGACGAGCTTGCCAACGCCGCCCAGACCCTCCCTCTGGTCGAGGCGGACTCCCGCCTCGGATTTCATGAAGAGTACCAAGGCTACAAGTACGACGCCCCCTCCATCCGCTCAAAGTTACGCCAGATGGCCGCCTGCCTTCCCTCCTCGGGAACGCAAAGGTAGCTCTCCAACCGGACGCGACTGGCGTGCCCGCGGGCAGTCTTGCCACAGAGATCCCGGAGGTCCCAGAGGAAGGCAGTTGTGCCCCGAACGTGTTGCGTCCATGGCGTCAGGCATATTCGGCCTCTTGTCTTGGTCGATCTCGAAGACGCCCTTTCTGGCTGAACGACTGCTCCACTTCCGTACGCCCATCCGCCCTGGTAGATCGTTCCCGCGAAATTTCAAGCAGAATCCGCCACGTTTCCCGGCCAATCGGAGGAGGATATGAGCGATCCACAAGTCTCTGGAAATCAGCGACTTACGAGCTAAGTTAATGACATTGGAACAGCGCCTCCTCGATCCGATCTTTCCGCTGATGAAAGCTCATGCAGCCAAGATAACGCCCCCCGGTTTACCCGTCCTTATGTAGTTCCTTTGGCAGAGACTGCGGCGCGTAGAATCCGCGTTCGGAGCTGCAATCATTGGGAAACGGAACAGAGCCGTTCCTCCCTTCTCCTTTGGCATTAGCCGCCGAGACTACTCCAACAACTGATCGGCGGCAGCCTTAACTACGAATTCCTCAAAGCTATCAGATACCTTTATACAATCGACACCTGGTCCGTAGGCAACAACCGGGGATTCCATTTCGGCACTTGTGTCTAAGTAATAGACTAGGCTGACACCGTCACTGGAAATTGGCAGGAGGCATTGCGGAAGAGCATCCCCCAACACTCGCCGTGTCTGCTTGGTCGCGGCAACGATGCTCTGCCACATGGGCGGGTCATCATTGTCAACACGAAACAGCCCTGCTATCTCGAATCCTGGGCATAACGCAGCACCGTGACACTCAAGGAACTTCCGGTAGGACACAGGAAACCGCACGTGGAGTTCTTCCTCCGCTTGTTGTACCACTTCGCTGGCAATTGGGCCTGCCGTAATGGCTGAGTCCAAGATGCTTTCGTATTGTTGGTCGAGAGTCATCTGATCATCTCCCTAGTTGGTGGAGTAGGTCATCAGAAACTTGTCCAGAGTTGATGAAATCCTCCAAACGTTGTTGCCAATACGTCTCAGATAAGCGCGACTGGCGGACAGGCGCGCCGGGGCCAGGGATGTGAAGTGGACCACCCGTCGACTGGCTATACATGTTCTGGCTGGCGAGGACCTCGATCATCTTGTTGTCCTGTCGCCCAATGTGGTGAAGATTCAGCGTCTCCCATTCTCCTACAGCATTCCTGACGAAGGGGCTATAGCCCGAATCCATTCGTCGTAGGTTCTCTATGCTCAGGGGAATATCAGACCGTTGAATGATAATATTGTTCCGATGCCTTGTGGCGCTGTTATATACTGAACTGTCACCGAAGCTCGCCTGAGCATTATCCAAAAAACTACGCTCGGCTGGCGTCTGGCCGATTATGCCACCGAAGCTGCCTTCCCTCTTTGCTGAACTTGCTGCATTTCGACTGTAAGCTTCTGTGAGTTCATCATATTCACTTCTTGATTTTGACGGCAGCTTTGCTGAAAGTCCGGTAGTGGCGATAACTGTCGCTGCTTCAGTATATAACGAGAATCCATCTCGCGCCACCTCCCTTGCTGTCTCAATCTTCTCAGGGTCGCCCGCAGTGGGAACATGACCGGATATCCGAAGCTTGTCCGCAAGAGCGTCCTGGTAATCTTTGTACGATTCGTAGCCATATCGCTGAGCGGCGGCATCCGCCTCCGCAAGGCAATCGGCTTGATGAGGACGAAGATAGAGGAAGTTAAGGATTGCAGTGGCCGGCACATCAACAGCTTTGAACACTAAATACGTAGCGCCGGTGACATAGTCAAGGGGATTATGCCACGTAAACTTCCAACCGTTATAGGGATCATCAGGATTCTCTTCCAGCCCGAGTGGATCAATCTTCTCCAATGCATTGTTGGCGCAGAAGACGCGGTCGACGATGCCGAAGCGGCGGAGTTCCTTGAGGAAGTCTGGGTTGGTGAAGCTGCCAAGGAAGGGATCGTATTGGCGG
>JAWLHB010000003.1:0-304332 GCA_041690595.1 Lentisphaeria bacterium | reverse complement strand
TCATCCTCATGATCTCCTGTAGGGGGTTCAAGTCACAGGAGATACTGTGCGCACGAGCAAGCGAATATTCACCATGGGGTATTTTTGACGCTTACCGCGGGCATGACTGCCATTCGGCACGAGCGAACGGGAATAGCCTTGGATTTGCCTGACATGCGTAGTCGGCTCCACTTCAGGAAAGGGTGATTGTTACCTATCCAGCATATCGCGCTGGCGGCTGGCGGCAACAACCGTTCCATGAGAGTTCTCTAATGGAGACGCATCTTGATCTTGCCTGAAGCCGATGCATTTTAGGCAAGACGATAATGAGGAAGAGACAAAGAGGAGAGTCATGCGCATTTTGCTTGTCGAGGATAACCAGGCAGTGGCGCGCTTCATCCTGAAAGGACTGCGCGAAGAGGCCTACGCGGTCGATCATGTGGATAACGGCACAGACGCCATTGCCCCGCTTCTCTCTGGTGATTATGATCTTGCCGTCCTTGATGTCATGCTGCCGTATCTCGATGGCTTTTCACTCACGGAACGCGTACGCAAGCAAGGTGCTACCTTGCCGATCCTGATGCTCACGGCGCGGGACAGTGTCGGGGACAAGATCGAGGGGCTGGACAGAGGCGCGGATGATTACCTGACGAAGCCCTTTTCCTTTGATGAGTTCGTCGCCCGCATTCGCGCCCTCCTGCGGCGTGGCGATGCGCTGACCCCGACCAAGCTGATCGTCGCGGATCTCGTCATGGACCCGGCCCGGCACAAGGTGATGCGCGGCGGCCGCGATATCGAACTCACCGCCCGGGAGTATGCCCTGTTGGAGTACCTTCTGCGTAATCGAAACCGTATCCTTACCAGAACGTCCATACTCGAACATGTGTGGGATATTCACTTTGACAACGACAGCAACGTCATCGATGTCTACATTCGCTATTTGCGTCGCAAGATCGACGACGACTTCAGTCAGAAACTGATCCACACGGTACGCGGCGTCGGCTATACCCTGCGTGAAACATGATGCTCTCCTATCGTTATCATGTCACCGCATGGATTGCCGGCAGCCTGATGCTTGCCGGGTTGGCGATCTTTCTTTTCATGGCGCTATTCCTCATGCACAGCGAGGCGGATGCCGGGCGCCATGACCTGCTTTATCTGGCTTTGAGCATTACGGACCGCCTCCCTCAGGATGAAGAAGCCGCGGCAGATCCCGCGGTCTTTGCCATGGTAGGCGATTATGTGCGCTTTACGGACCGACAGGAACGCATTGCCTTCTCAATCTACACACGGGAGGGTAGACTACTTCATGCGACTGACGGTGCACCAAGACTCCAGGACCTGCCTGCACCTCCCACCGGCAAGATCTACTCGTACACGTGGCGACCACGCGGAATTGAAGAATGGAGCTATGGCCTGCGCCTGAGAAGCGAAAACTGGGAAGTCCTGTTGCGCAGTTCAGGCCACGAGGAAACGCTGGAGCAATTATTAACCGCGCTCAGCGTCTATCTTCTCCTTGTCGCATCGATGAGCCTGTTGATTGGATTATGGGTGAGCCGTCGTGTCGTGGCGCCGCTGGCACAGATCGCGAGAACCGCCCAACAACTTAGCAAGGGGCATCTCGATGCGCGTATCGGGGCGGAGTCAATGCCGCACGTGGAGTTGCAGCAGCTCGCCGATCAGCTCGATGCAAGCTTTGAGCAACTCGAGCAACTATTCGGGCGGGTGAGTGAATTCAGCGCCAATGTCGCACATGAATTGCGCACCCCGCTGACAGTGCTGCGTGGTAATCTGGAGGTCGGGCTACGGCAGGAGCGGGATGTCGTCGACTATCAGGAGGCGCTGGCTTCCGGCATCGAGGCGATCGCGCATCTGCAGCATCTGGTTGAGAGCCTGTTGCTCTTATCTCAGCCAACTTCCCGGCTGGCGGAAAGGTTCGAGAAGGTGGATCTGGCTGCGCGCATCGCGATGGTCGTGGATCAGGTGGAGTTTCTTGCAGATGAGGCCGGAATCACTCTCGCCATCCAGACGCAGGACGATGTCCACGTGCAGGGGGTTCCGACACTCCTGACCAGAATGATCTACAATCCCATCCACAATGCGATCAAGTACGCACCCGCCGGCTCCACCGTGCTGGTCACGCTGGAGACGCATGAGGATCAGGCGGTACTTCGCGTACGGGATGAAGGTGAAGGGGTGCCCGCAGAGCATCTGGCTCGCATCTTTGATCGCTTCTATCAGGTCGACAGAAGTCGAACGGCGGGGACCGGTCTTGGACTTTCCATCGCCCAGTGGATCGTGACTGCCCATCGGGGACATATCGAGGCGGCGAGCGAGGCGGGGCGCGGCACCACCATCACCATCACGCTGCCCCTCGCTTGAAAGCCGTCGATGCCTAACGTAATCGGCGGAAAAAAGCTTGATATTTCTGCTTGAAGCCGTAAACTTCCATTTCGCCCGTGCCCTGTGTATCGAGGCATCTTTCTGCCCGGGGCCCTTGCTTGCGGAGAAGCATCGTTTGTCTTACAACCACCAGTTCAGGAGCTCATCCTAATGACCCTCGACCCCGCATGGGCTGCGCAGCAGCAACGTAATCAGCAGCTACTTGACACCTCCCGCTACCTCAAAGGCGACGTCGAGTCCAAGGTGGTGCCGCTGCATATCGATATCGGCAGACAGGCCAACCTGACCCGCGATCAGATTCTCGGCTTGCAGGCACTGGAAATCGATGCCGCGCGTACCGCGATCAGCTCCCTGGCTTCTTTGGCCACCATCGGCGAACTTGACCACCTCGGCGGCGGGCTGGACTTGACGCCTGCTCTAACGCTAACGGTCGCCTGCACCGACTACGAGAAGAAAGAGTACGCGATCGAGAACGGTCACTGCAGCATTGGCTATTTCGGGGTTCTCTCGGCCTTTGGCTTCATCGACAAACAGGACGTGATCGACAAGTTCCGTCGCGATCTGGACATCGCCGGCCACGTCTCCTGGATTCCCGGTGGAACCCAACTCGGCAGTGGCCGCCTCGGGGTGATGATCCCGACCGCGATGGGCCAGGCTGTCGGTCTGCGCGCCAAGCATGGCGAAGGCGCATGGGTCGTCTGCCACTGCGGCGACGCCGGCTGGATCTCCGGCCAGGCCCTCAACGGCTTCAATGGCGCCGATTTGCAGAAGGCGCCAATCACCTACATCATGCACCGCAACGGCATCCAGCTCTCCGGCTCCAACAAGGAGATCATGGACAAGGATCCGCGGCCAATCATACAGGCAATGGGCATTGAGATCATCGAGATTCCCAGCCTGCACGACGTCGTCGGCCTCTATGCGGCATATCGGCAAGCGTACACCCTCGCGCAGAAGGGACGGCCGAGCCTGATTTACCCGACCGGCTATCGCACCGACGATCAGCAGGTCGTCGACCTCAAGCACTTTGCCGAGCAGTACGGCATCGTGAAAGAGACCGAAGCGTTTGCCAAGGCGAACAACGTGGCCACGAGCACCAAGATCTGGGTGCCGGGCGCGTTGATGAGCTATCGTGATCTCTATCCGATGCTCGAATGCGTCTTCCTCGTCAACAATCTTCCTGGCGGCAAGGGCCACCATGACGGCTCGATGAAAGGACGCAAGGAAGAGGAGGTGCTGGCGAATCCAATGATGCAGGCCACAAGTGAGCAGCAGGCTGCATTGAGCGCCCTGCGTCAGGCCAAGCCCCGACTGGTGAAGACCCTGGCCCGTCCGGCCAGTGGTTCGCCCAATCTGGTGCTCTCGAAGGATGTATGCGAAGAGGCCGACAAGAAGCTGCCCCCCATCGGCAAGGAAACCAGTCCCCGCGGAGGCTCCCAAGCTGCGTACGAAGCGGTCGCCAAGAGCTTCCCGGAACGCGTCTTTGTCATCAGCTGCGATCTGGATGCTTCCACCAAGCTGGACAAGGCGCGTCAGCACATCAAGCCGGACCATCAGTTCGAGATGAGCATCGAAGAGCAGGTCTCCGCGATGATGGCGAACGGGCTGGCGATGAGCAGCCGTGATCCCCAGCTCAACGTCTTCAGCACCTTTGCCGCCTTCTTCGAAGGCATTGCCCGCGAAGGCTTTGAGATGTGGCGCTACCAGCGCAACCTCAACGGCGTCAACGAGGGGCTGAATGTCTGCATGCATCTTTCGCATGTCGGCGCCTGCACCGGCCGCGATCACTTCTCCGGCTGGGGCCTGGACTGGATCAGCCTGGCCCTCGGGTATCTGCCCTACCTGCACCGCTTCTATGCGCCGGCGGACGTCCGTTCGGCCTTCGTCGCGGTGAAGGATCTGGCGGCTCATTACGGCGCCCATATCATCGGCATCCCGCGCGACAATCTGCCCGTGCTTGCCAAACAGGATGGTTCCGGCCCCCTCTACAAGGCAACGGACGATTGGGAGCCGATCACCAGCTTCCGCCGCTACGAAGGTGCCACCAAGCTCATTCTGGCCATGGGCGCCCCCGCGTTCCTGGCGGATCAGGCGGCCGCCCGGCTGGCAGAGGCTGGCACGCCGGTCGATGTCGCCATCGTCAACGGCATGCCGCTGGATCTCCCGGCGACTCTGAAGTTGATCAAGAAGTACCCGGGTGGCGTGGTGAGCATTGAAGACGGACTCATCGGCGGCCTCTCTTCCGGCTTGCGCGGCTTTGCCGCCGTGGTGGCGGGACTTGCCTGCAAGGCAGCCGTCCCCGCTGACTTCATCGGCATCGTCGATCCGCGCACTGCCCCATCCGAAGGCCACATGGAAACTTGGGAGCACTTCGGAATCACGGCCGACGCTCTCGTCGATGCCGTGAAGGGCCTCTAACCCTCTGAAACTCAAAAGCCGCTCGCGCATTCGTTGCGCGGGCGGCTTTTTTGTCTCCACCGTAAGGTGGATCAAAGCTTCAGATCTGTTCGACGGCGACGATCTCGGGAACTTCCTGCTTGAGTCTGCTCTCGATGCCCATCTTGAGGGTCATGCTGGCGCTTGGGCAACCGGCGCATGCACCCATCATGTAGAGATAGACGATTCCATCCTTGTAGCCTTCGAAGCTGACATCGCCGCCGTCCATGGCGACGGCCGGACGAATCTCGTTCTCGATGATCGCGCGGATGCGGGTCGATGTTTCATCCTGCTCGGGACTCAACTCGCGCTCGCGGGGCTTGCAGATGAGTTCACCGGATTCCAGGTGTTCCTTCAGAACGCTCATCACCTGCTTGTTCAGCTCACGCAGATTGTCCGTATCTGACAGGGTTATGGTGACAAAGGAGGGGCCGATCATGACCCCGCTGATGCCATCGATGCCAAAGAGCTTATTGGCAAGCGGCGAATACTCGGCGGCCTCAGCCGCATCCGTAAAGTTCTCCGCGCCCGTGGCGAGGATCCGCTTATTAATCGCATACTTGAGCGTGTTGGGGTTCGGTGTGAATTCCAGATTGATCTGAATCGGCGTCTTGCTCATGGCGCGAATGCCTGGTTTAGGCGGTTTTCAACAGTCGGTCAATCATCACGAAAGCGAGGGCGGCGCGCTCATTGCGGCTGAGCGATCCTTCCAGCTCCTTGAGGATTTCCTGAATACGAGGAGAACTGATGGGATCCTCCGTGGCCAGTTGAAAGGCTTCACGCAACTGACTCTCATTGATACAATAGACGGATTTTCCGCCCAGAAGTGGTATTGGCTCGGTACTCACGGCACCCTCATGGCTGATTGAAATTACATGCTGAAACTGGCGCCGCAACCGCACGCGGTCTTCGCGTTGCCGTTGCTGAGTCTGAAGCCGGCTTTGATCAGATCGTCAGAGTAATCGATGACGAGCCCATCGAGGAAAAGGGAACTGCGGCCTTCGGCAACAATGCGAAGTCCATCGTCATCGTAGATGACCTCATCGCCAGGCTGCATCTGGTGATCCAGTGCGGCGCTGTAGGTGTGCCCGCTGCAACCGCCGGCAACGACTGAAATTCGTAGAAAGTGATCTTGGCCGGCCCCCAGGCTCTTGAGCCGGGTGCGTGCCTTGTCGGTGAGCGCAATATCCATGGGCGTTCGTGACTCCCCCGGTTGGTTGCTGTGCAATGAAAAACGGGGAGTTCGGAGAACCACCCGTATAGCTTATAACTATAACGCAAAGTGGTGCAAGTGTCAAGTTTGGACGAACTGCCTGAGGCGCCAAAGGGAAAATGCCACCGGCCTCACGTCGCAACGTGAAGCCGGTGGAAGAGAAACAGGCGCGATGCACGGATCACGCCAGAATCCGCACCACTTACTCCGCGGCGGTGCGGGGCGTGGTGGACTTGCATTCCTCGATCCATCTTTCCAGATCCGTGCGCTTGAAGCGCCAGACGTTACCCAGCTTGAAGCTGGGGATCATGCCCCGCTGGGCCCACAGATAAACTGTACGCTCGGCTACCTGCAGAAAACTGGCCACATCCGACAATGTCATCAGCGGCTCTTGCTCTACGTGGGCATTGCTCTTTTTCTTTGTCATGATCGACTCCTCTATAGGTTGTACGTGTTTTCACCCTTTTCTCAGAGATCGATTCCTACCCCCCTGAGATAGTGGTATGTATTAGCAGAAGCCCTGCCAGGATTCATGGTTGAAGTTGCAACTAACTGAAAATGCTTATTTTACGTAAACTATAGCATTTCCGGCGTTTGTCAAACTCACCTCGCTTTCGCTAAATGTTGGCAGTAGTTGCCAATGCTGCCGTTGTCAACTTTGTTGACACATCCAAATCCGTGGCGAATTGATGGTCGCTTTGTTGTAAGCGTTAGTTTCGTTAATCGAAACGATTACATGAGGTAACACGGATAATGGTTGAAGTCAACTAAAAGCTTGCGATTTAGCGGAAAAGAGGCTCAACGGCACAGAGGTGATTGAAGTTGGGTCAATTGAGTGACAGGGCAGAACCTCGTCTGCCGAGCGTGACCGCTTGGCTGACCGGTAATGGCGTCTCTTCACTTTTTTAGATTAGACAGTTGTTTTTTCGTTTGGCTCCATTATCCTCATTAAATTCCTTTTATCCTTATAACGTAAGAAAGCGAGGAGTTCTCATGGCCAGTCGAGCCGCGGTTCAGATGTTCACATTGCGAGAGTACATCGGCACGGGAGCTGATTTTGCCGCAACCTTGAAGAAACTGTCCAAGATGGGATGGTCCGCGGTGCAGCTTTCGGCCGTTGGTTGCATGAACGGCGAAAGCCCCGAAGTCTCTGCGAAAGAAGCCCGCGCGATGCTGGACGATAATGGTTTGCAGTGCATTGCCACGCATCGCGGCTGGGAGGCGCTTGCAAGAGAGACTCAGCGGGAAATTGACTTTCATCAGACGCTGGGCTGCACCTTCGCCGCCGTTGGCGGCATTCCCGCCCCTTATCGTGAACAGGGCGCGGACGGCTTCCGCTCTTTCGTCAAGGAGTCGAGCCAGGTGATCGCCGAGTTGAAAAAGGCGGGCATCCGCTTTGGCTATCACAACCACGCGTACGAGTTTGTGCGGACGGGGCCGGGCCAGCGCACCAGGTACGACATATTCGTGGACGAAGGTGGCGAGGATTTCTGCCTGGAGATCGACACCTATTGGGCCGTGCATGCCGGGGTGAATCCGGTCCGCCTCTTCGAGCGGGCGCATGGTCGCGTGCCGGTGATTCACCTCAAGGACAAAGAGGTGGCTGAGGGCAACGAGGCGCGCTTCGCGCCGATCGGCGAAGGCAACCTCGACTGGAGCGAGATCCTGCCGGCATGCCGCGCCGCGGGAGTCGAATGGTATGCGGTCGAACAGGACAACTGCTTTGGTCGTGACCCGTTCAACTGCCTGGAGTCAAGCCTGCAGTTCCTGCTGGAGCAGGGAGTCTGACAGGCTGCCGATTCAGCGGGCCCCTGCATCAGGCGGGGGCCCGCACACCCACCTGCCCAATAAGCTCGCTCAAGCTGTTCACGCCGTGACGGCGCATATAGGCTGCAATGCCATCGACGATTCTCACGGGAGCGCGAGGATCGGCGAAAATGGCGGTGCCCACCGCCACCGCCGACGCGCCCGCCAGAATGAATTCGATGGCATCTTCCGGACTGCTGATGCCGCCCATGCCGATGATCGGTACCTGCACGGCGCGGTGGCATTCATAGACCATCCGGACGGCAAGCGGCTTGATGGCCGGACCGCTGAGCCCCCCCGTGATGCTGGCAATGCGCGGTAGACGGGTCTCGATATCGATGGCCATTGCCGGGAAGGTGTTGATCAGGGAAATGATATCGCTACCCGCATCGACCACGGCCTTTGCAAAGTCGCCAATACGGCTGACATTGGGGCTGAGCTTCGTACTCAGCGGGAGCGTCGTCACCTCACGGACCGCCTTGACCACTCTGGCGGACTGCTTGGCATCAGTGCCGAAGGCGATGCCCCCTTCCTTGATATTCGGACAGGAAATGTTGATCTCGAGACAGGCGATGCCTTCCCGCTCCGCCTCCAGGCGACGCGCCACTTCCACGTAGTCCTCGATGGTCTTGCCCCAGATGTTGACGAAGATCTGCGTGTCGAGGGTTCGCAGGAAAGGCAGGTAGTCGGGATGCGTAATGAAGGTGTCGATGCCGGGGTTCTGCAAGCCGATGGAATTGATGAGCCCGGCAAAGACTTCGCAGGTGCGCGGCGTGGGATTGCCATGCGAAGGGAACGGCGAGACGCCCTTGACGGTAATACCACCAAGACGCTCCATGGGAACCAGCCCCTGGTATTCCTTGCCGTACCCAAAGGTGCCGGAGGCGGTGAGAACGGGATTGCGCAGGGGGATGCCTGCCAGGGTGATGCGGAGATCGGGATCAGCCATGATCAGAGTTTTCGCTTTTCGCGTTCGCTGGCACGTTTGAGGACACGTCGTTCGTCGTTGCTGAGGCTGCGGATTCCTTCGCGGCCAATTTTGTCGAGAATACGGTCGACTTCTCGCTCATCAACCACCTCGTCGCTTTCGCCCCGAGGGGAAGAAAGCTCGGGAGGTGGAGCCCAGCGCAGGTCCGGAGCGTGGGCTTCCCGGCTCTTGGCGCTGTTGCCGCCGAAGAGGTTGCGAAGCGTGCCGGCGCGGACTGCCGGTGGCGAAGGGCCAAACGAGGTGGTGCGACTGGGGCCATGACGGACGAAGCCTCGCCGCTTCCAGAAAAGATGAATATAGAGAAAACCCGCCGCAATGCCACCAAGATGCGCCAGATGCGCGATACCGGTCGAGGTACGCATCAGTTCCATACCCACTTCGACAATGATGATGCAGATGACCATCGTGCGCAACTTCATCGGAATCGGGGGGATGAGGAGCATGACGCGTTCGTGCGGGAAGAGGTAAGCCGTAGCTGCAAGGATACCCATGACGCCGCCGCTGGCGCCAACCAGCAGGGGATGATAAGGCCCCATCTCAGTCACGACCGGGTTCCAGTTGAAGAGGAGCCACAGCAGGCCACCGCTGATGCCGCTCACCATATACAGAGCAATGTAGTGCCGCGGGCCAATGCTCTGTTCGATCATTCTGCCGAACATGAATAGAACAAACATGTTGAGCAGAATATGAAAGACGCTCTGATCGGAGTGCGCGAGCATGTGGGTGACGAGGCGCCAGATTTGCCCATCCCGGATCGCTGGAGCCCGTAAGCCGAGAGTCTCGGTCAAGCCCGGTATGACCAACTGAAGGATAAAGACGAAAATAGTGACCAGGATGATGAGGGTGGTCACGGAAAGGGGGCCTCTTCCGCGTCGGAACGGTCCAGAGTAGCCCCCGCGCCATTGCGGGCGCATATAGTCTCGATCGCCTAGCATGTCTCGCTCATCACTTGAGAAATCCGGCTCCCCACCTATTTATGTCAATGGCTCGCTGCTGCATAAGTCTCTGCCCAGCGGGCAAGAGACTTCGATACTATAGTTGCCGTCCCGGCAAAAAGAAAGCTCTCCATGCGCATGCGGCAGCGGCATGGAGAGCTGGGGTTTGGGAGGGTGAAAACTCTCAGTTGTAGAAGACCGCCGCCAGTTTGCAGCGAAGCTGTTCCCTGGCGCGATGCACCCGTGATTTGATCGCCATTTCGCTCAGATCGGTAAGGTGGGCTATCTCCTTGAGCGACTTGCCTTCCACTTCCTTCATGCGATAGACATGGCGGTAAGCAGGATCCAGAGAATCGATCGCCTGATGAATCTGAGCCCGAAGTTCGCCCTGCGCCAGATGCTGATCGGGGGCAGGCGAGTTGTTAGGGGTATTCTCGACCAGGCTGCGAGGCGAGTCCTGGGCATTGCTGAAGGCGAACGCCGGCATATCGAGGGAAATGACGTGTTGCGTACGGCTGCGCTTGCGCAGCATCATGATCGCCTGATTGCGCGCGACGCGATAGACCCAACTGGAGAACTGCGACTGCTCGCGGAAGGTAGGCCATTTGCGCAGAATCGTGATGAAGGTTTCCAGCATGGCGTCCTTGGCGTCTTCATCCGAGGCGAGAATGCGCCTTGCCAGCGCATAAACTCTTTCGCCGTAGTTGTCGAGCAGTCGTTTGGGCGCAGCTGGATGCTTCTCACGCAGCAGCTTGAGGATCTGCTCATCGGCGGCGTTTCTGCCGGCAATACTATCGAGATTCTCCGCGATCATGTGAACCCCTGTAGGTTTTTTGCTGAGGCTATATGGTGCATGTGCTTTGTCGCTGTATGGATGAGGTGTAAAGGAATGTCGACATGCCGTCGGTAACTTTTGTCGCTATGCGGCTTTCTGAAGGGACCGACCGGTTGCCGTTTTCCTGGTTGCCGAGACGCCTGTTGGGGTGTACTTTACGCTCACCGGATGCTTCGCTGTGTGTATCCTCGACAGCGATCCCTCCCCGACATGGTGGTGACTTGGCACGCTCATACATGGAGATATAGCAGGATGTATACCAAACTGGCCGTCTGTCTGGCGGCATTGACATTGTTGGTTCTACCCATGCGGGCATTCGCGGAGGAGGAAGACAATCCGCAGGCGCGTGCAGAGTGGATGAAAGGCTATGAGCGCTTCGAACTGGCGCAGAAGGCGGAAGACGCGCGGCAGTTCCAGGATGCCCGGCAGCACTACCAGACGGCGCTCGACGTCTACCTCCAGGTAAAGGCCAAGTACCCTGCCTGGAATCCGTTCATTCTGGATTACCGGATCAAATTCTGCCGGGACAAGGTCAACGTGCTCGCGGCGAAAGTGAAGGTGGTTGAAAAAGCACTGACGCTCGATGATGTGACCAAAGCCAATATGCGGCTGGAGCAGGCGGTGGAAGGGGCCAACAACAAGGTCCAGGAGCTGACCGCCCAGACGACGCGGCTGAGCCAGGCTTTGGAGAAGGCCCGGGCAGAAGCAGCCCGCGGCAGCGAGAGCGCACAGTTGGCGGAGAAGCTCGCGTGGGAAAATCGCGAGCTGAAGCAGCGTGTGCACTCCCTCGAGGGGAAACAGGAAGCGCTGGTCAACGAACTGAAGGAACTCGAAGACGAGAAGGGACTGCGCGATGCCTATGCCAAATTGCAGACGCAGTTGAACGAGATGCAGAAGAAAGGCGCCGAGTACGAGGCGGCCTCACGGGGGCTGAATGCGCGGATCGACGAGTTGCTTGAGACGAACAAGCGTCTTTCCGTGGAGCGCGCGCAGGTGCAACTCCAACTTCAGGAGGAGCAGGCATCGAGCGGGACCGTCAAACGGAATTACGAGTTGGCGCAGCAAACTATCGCGCGGATGGGCGAGCGGCAGCAGGAATTGCAGGGGCAACTCGTGCAGCGGGAAACAACCGTGGCGTCCCAGCGGCAGGAGGTTGAACGTCTGCGCGCAGTGCTGGAGGAAGTACAGAAGAAAACGGATGATGTGCAGCAGACCAAACAGCTCTACTTGGCGAGGGAGAAGGAACTGTCCGCGTTGCGTGATGAGGCGCAGATTCTGCGCGACGGCCTTCGCAAGAGCCAGGTAGAGGAAGCCCGCGGCAGAAAGGGGCTCGATGCCCTGCAGATGGCCAATGCCGAACTGCGCGAGAAGGCGAATCAGGTGGATGCCGTTATGGAGAGGCTTGCCGCCACAGTGAAAGAACGCGACGCTCTGCGACAGGAGATGGCCGACAATGCCAGGCAGGTGCAGGAGTTGGAGAAGAAGAACGCCAGCCAAACACAGGTGAGCCGTTCCCTTAAAGGCGATCTGGAAAAGACCCAGGCCGAGTTGGAGATCCTGCGCAAGCGCGAAGCAGCCGCTCAGAAGGAACAGCAGACGCGGCTGCATCAGTTGCAGGTACAGGTCGAACAACTGACCAACAACCTTACGGTAGCCACCAGAGCGCGTGAAGAAGTGGCGAAAGAGCTGAAAGAGGTCGGCGAAAAGACCGCGCTGCAACTGCGCGAGCAGTCGCAACTGGTGGCTGACCTGAAGGCGCGGAACAAGCTGCTTGCTGAACAACAGGCAAATCCCGACGCCATTAGCGCCGCAACTGCTTTGGCGCAGAATGCGGAACTGCGGCAGCAGGTAGAGAAACTGCAGGTAATGTTGACGACCCAGGGGCTTACGGACGCACTGAAGCTGCAAGACGAGGCGCAACGACTGGCTGAAGAGCTGAAGGAAAAGAGCGCGGCGCTGGACGCGGCGCAACCTTTGGCGCGAGAGGCTGTCGCCCTGCGCGAACAGCTGGCTGAATTGCCTGAGCTGCAGGCAAGTTTGAAACGCATCGCGGAAATGGAAGAACAGGCGAAGCTGGTTCCCGGTCTGCGGAGCGAGGTCGAACTGCTCACTCGTCAGGTCAAACAGGCGCGCGCCGACATACCGGCCGATGCCGCCGCCGCGGGGCTGCCCGAGAAACTGGTAGAGCAGGTGCGAAAGACTGAAGCGGAGATCGCCCAGAAGATTTTGGAAGCGAACGACTTGCGTCAGAAGCTCGGGGACGTTCAGGCAAAACTGGACGACGCGAAGAATCAGGAAGCCATGCGCCTGGCGGCAGTCACGGAACTGACCAGACAGATCGAGGCAGTTCAGCAGGAGAATCGGCAACTGAAGGATAAAGTCGCCGCGGTTGAGGCCGATGGTGTCGCGACGCGGCAGTCGGCCGTAGCGGCCCGGCAGGCCCTTGAACGGGAAGAGAATACGGTCGAGCAGTTGAAGGCGCGTCTGGCGGAAGGAGAGAAGGAGATCGCCACGCTCGCGGCTGCGCGCGATCAACTCCGGGATAAGATGGAAGCCCTGCAGCGCAGCACCAGCGACGTCACGGGCCAGGCTGAGAAACTGGCGGCGCTGGAGATACAGGTGGGGCAGTTGCAGAAACTGGTCGGCGCTCAACGTGAGTTGATGGAGCAGAAGGAACAGATGCTCAAGAAACTTGAGACGTCGCATAGCCAATTGGAGAGCCGTCACGCGGGGATGGTCCAAGAGGGGCAGCAGGAGAAGGAGATGCTGAACCGCCAGCTGAAGAAGGCGCTGGAGGAATACAACCACCAGAAGGAAGTGGCCGCGACTGCCGAAGCGGCCAGACAGGAGGCCGAGAAGCAGCTGGCAGCGATCGATCAGCAGTCCGTGGCTGCCGGCGGCCTGACGCGAGCGCAGCAGGAGGAGTTGCACAGCTTGTTGAGTCAGGCGCTGCAGGCCGAGCGGGACGGAGCCACTGAAGGGGCCATCTGGTTTTACGAGAAAGTCCTCGAGCGGGATCCGGACCATGTGCGGGCGCTCACCCGTCTGGGCAACATCCTGAGCGACAAGGGCGATTATGCCAACGCCGAAACGCATCTGATGCGGGCATTCTACAAAAATCCGGACGACCGGGACATTCTGCTGCCGCTTGGCTTTATATTAGTGCGTACGGAGAAGGGCGATCTTGGTATCTCGATGCTGAGTCGAGCCGTGGCGCTTTTCCCGGACGATGCAGATTTTCACCGTTACCTGGGTGTGGCATGTCGTCAACTGGGATGGATCGATTCGGCCAAGGTACAGTTCGAGCGTTCTCAGGAACTGGATGCCAGCAATCCGGATACCGCCTTCAATCTGGCCGTACTGTATTCGACGCTGGATCCTCCGAGGATGACCGAAGCGAAGAACTGGTATGAGAAAGCCAAACAGTTGGGTGCTCAGCTCGATCCGGGGCTGGAAAAGCTGTTTGCGGAAACACCCTGAAGTGAGTGAACTTATTCTCCCTGTTATCGTCTAACCTCTTGCCAGAACTGCAAAGAGAAACCACACCGAGGAATGATCAAGCGATGAACTTACATACTTATGTCATGCTGGCTCTGGGCCGGCTGCGACCCGTCATCTTGCCTGCCATCAGCGCCCTGCTGGTAACCGCCATCGTCGGGCTGGGCCTTCAACCTCTCCCGGCGGCCGCGGCGGATGAGGCGGCTGCCGCCAAGGTGCTTGAACCAACTGCCGGAGACAGCAAGATTGCTCGCGTCGTTGTCTACAGGATGCTGCAGCGACACTACACCAAGCCCGAGTTGAATGACGAGGTCTCTGGGCAGATATTCGACGAGTACTTCAACCGGCTCGATCCTGAGCATGTATACTTCCTGAAAAGCGATATCGACGAATTCATGCCGTACCGCCTGGTCCTTGACGACTTGCTGCGGCGTGGAGACCTCGACTTTGCCTTTGCCGTATACCGCCGCTTTCTCGAGCGCGCACGGGAGCGTGTAGACTACGCGAAGGCGCGCGCCGAGGAGCCGTTTGACTATACGACTGACGAGGAACTGCTGGTAGATCGTGAGAACGTGCCGTGGATGGAGTCCCGCGAGGCGCTCGATGAAGTCTGGCGCAAGCGCATGAAGAATCAGATGCTTGTGAGCGTGATCACTAACGAGGAAATCGAGGCTGCGCGCAAGGTGCGCGAAGCCAAGCAGGAAGGCGATGCTGAAGCGGTCGCGGAAGCCCATGCCGACGCGGAACTGCCGGTAACGGGGCAGGATGTTGTCGACAAGGGAAAAATCGAGGAGAAGGAAGAGAGTCCCCAACAGCAGTTCGTCGAGCGCCACGAAGAGTATCTCGGCTTGCTGCAGGGCAACGACAACACGGATGTCCTCGAGCTTTACCTTTCCACCTTCACCCAGGTATTCGACCCACACAGCTCCTATTTCAACTGGCGCACCTCGGAAGATTTCGATATCTCGATGAAGCTTTCGCTGCAGGGAATCGGCGCGACCTTGACGATGGAAGATGGCTACACCAAAGTAGTGAGCGTGGTTCCTGGGGGACCTGCCGCTCTGGACGGCCGTTTGAAAGCTGGAGATCACATTCTCGGCGTTGGTCAGGAGGGGGGCGAACTGGAAGATGTGGTGAACATGCCGCTGAACCAGGTGGTTCGCAAGATTCGTGGCGAAAAGGGCACCGGTGTGACGCTCTCCATCGCAAAGGATGTGCATGATGTCCCGCAGATCATCAAGATCACCCGTGACGAAGTGCAGCTTCGCGATCAGGAAGCCAAGAGCGAGGTAATCGAGCACACCGGCCCCGATGGGCAGAGCCGCAAAATCGGCATCATTTATCTGCCCTCATTCTATGCGGATTTCGAGGCCTTGCGCACGGGTGACCCCAATGCCAAGAGCACAACCGTTGACGTCCGCAACCTGGTCGAGAAGATGACGAAGGAAGACGCTATTTCCGGTCTGGTCATCGATCTGCGGTACAATGGTGGCGGCAGCCTGACGGAAGCGATCAACCTGGCGGGTCTCTTCATCCCGAGCGGGCCGATCGTTCAGGTGCGCGAACGCGAAGGGATCAATGTCTATCCTGATGCCGATGGTGGCTTTGCCTTTGACATGCCGCTGGCGGTTCTGACCAACCGGACCAGTGCTTCCGCATCGGAGATCTTCGCGGCGGCTATCCAGGACTACGGGCGGGGCATCCTGATCGGTGATCAGATGACACACGGCAAGGGGACCGTACAGACCGTCCAGAAGCTGGACATGCTCCACTCCCTGCGCGAGGAAAATCCCGGTGCACTCAAATTCACGATGGCGAAGTTCTACCGGGTCAACGGTGGTTCCACCCAGCAGCGGGGTGTTCATCCTGACTTTGTCCTGCCCTCCTTTCTCGATCACATGGTGAAAGGTGAGGCCGAGTTGGAGCATGCCATGGCTTGGGACGAGATCGAGGCTCGCGAGATTGTACGCGCCCGCCCCGATGTTGTGAGTCATCTCGACTTCCTTCGCCAGCGCCATGACAGCCGCCTGGCTGAAGACGAGCAGTTCAAGCAACTGGTCTCGGACATCCACAGATACGGAGAGCGGCGAGACCGCAAGACCATCACGCTGAACAAGGATGAACGCATCAAGCTGCGCAAAGAAGACGAGTACTGGGCAAAGCGTAGCGATGAGATCCTTTCAAAGACGAAGCGCGGCAAGCTCAATACAGAGGACGAAGGTGATCTGGATGCGGATTTCTATCTGCGGGAGACGCTGAACATCCTCTCGGACCTGGTTTCCGTGGTCGGCGTTGACTCGACCGTGGCGAAGCGCATCGATCCGGTACTGGATGCAGCGGGCAAGGGGGTTGAATGAGAGGAATAGTCCTGGCTGGCGGCGCGGGCACGCGTCTGCACCCAATCACCCGCGTCGCCAGCAAGCAGCTTCAGCCAGTCTACGACAAGCCGATGATCTACTATCCGCTGTCGACGCTGATGCTGGGCGGTATCCGGGAGATCCTGTTGATCTCCACGCCACAGGATCTGCCGCGATTTCGGGATCTGCTGGGCGATGGCTCGCAGTGGGGGCTCTCGCTCACCTATCGGGAGCAGCCACGCCCAGGCGGTCTGGCGCAAGCCTTCATTCTTGGTGAGGATTTTATCGCCGGCGAACCGGTGGCCCTGATCCTCGGTGACAACATCTTTTACGGGAATATGCGCATCCTGGAGATTGTGCGGAGTTTTACAGCCGGTGCACTCATCTTTGGCTATTATGTGCAGGAGCCTTCCCGCTATGGGGTGGTGGAGTTCGACAAAGAGAGCGGCAGGGTGCTGGGGATTGAGGAGAAGCCCGCCAACCCCAAGAGTCATTTTGCGGTGCCAGGGCTCTACCTGTACGATGGCAAGGTCAGCGAGATGGCGCGCAAGCTGGCGCCGTCCAGCCGAGGAGAACTGGAGATCACCGATCTCAACATGGCTTACCTCCAACTGGAGGAGTTGCAGTGCCGAATGCTCGGACGCGGGATTGCGTGGCTGGACACCGGCACCCATGCGAGCCTCCTCGAAGCAGCCAACTTCATCTTCACGCTTCAGCAACGTCAGGGGCTGCAGATCGGCTGCCTGGAAGAAGTGGCCCTTCACATGGGGTACGTGCGACGCGACCGGATGGCGCATCACGTAAGCGAGATGCCGAGCTGTGACTATCGCAGCTATCTGGAGCGGCGGTTGCTCGACTTCAATTGATGATCAACTTCAGGGCGGCGACGGCGGCAAGCACCCGAACGATCAGGTTGAAGGCTTTCTGCGGCAGCACCGGCAGGAGGAGGATGCCAAGCACGGCGCCCACCGCAATGGCTGGAATCATCAGCACGTCGAAGCCCAGCGACGAGGTGGTGATCATGTCGTTGTGCACGAATATGGGAACCTTTGCCAGGTTCACGATCATGAAAAACCAGGCGGCGGTGCCGACAAACTGCGCCTTGGGCAGATCCAGGCTGAGAAAATAGATATTCATGATGGAGCCGGCCGCATTGCCGACTGTCGTCGTGAAGCCGGCAAGTGTGCCGGTGCCGCCGACAAACCACGTCTGGTGCGGCATGTTCACCCACTGGTAGCGCATGCGCAACAGGTCGACGATGACCAGTGCCAGAACAATGGCGCCCAATAACGGCGCCAGGTCGAAGCTCTTGTCGCGCGTCCACAGCAGCAGAAGGTAGCCGGCGGCCATGCCGGGGGCCACCCAGGGAAAGAGTCGCCAGAGCTGCTTCCACTGTGCGTGGCGCTTGTAGTAAGCGACCGCAAAGATGTCGCCGACAATCAGCATGGGCAGTAGCAGGCCGATGGATTCGCGCGTGCTTGCGAAGATGAGGGCCATGATCGGCACGACCAGAATGCCGGTTCCGGGAAGCCCGGTCTTGGAAAAGCCGACCATCAGGGCGGCGGCGGCGGCGAGAAGGTATTGCTCGGTCGTATACACGATCAGCGGCCCTGTTCAGCGCGGTCGACAAGGGCCTGCTGAAGCACCGGGTTGAGCTTGATGAATCGGGCGCTGAAGCCGCTGATACGCAGCATGAGATCGCCGTGCCGCTCCGGGCTTACCATCGCCTCGCGCAACTGCTTCGCGTGCGCCACATTCAGGTGCAGGTGAAAGCCGCCGTCTTTGAAGTAGGTCTCGATGAGCGCGGCAATGCGCTGCCGACCGGCGCCACCGGCGACATCGGCGGGCGAGAGGGTGATGGCCAGCGGATTGCCGCAGGCACAGAGGGCATGGGCCACATGGCAGGCCGAACGCAGCACGGCCGTTGGGGTAGTGGTGGTTGCCAGATTGGCGCCGACCCCGTAGCTCAGCAGATCGTTGCAGCGTCGGCCGTCGGGGGAAGCGGTTTCACGGCTGAAGATGTCGGCGTAGAAGCGGAAAAAAGCGGGGTAGGGGCGAACACCATGCGCCATCTTCTGGTCGAGGATCAGGCGGGCTAGGCGATCGGATAGCAATGCCGCCAGTTGATTGGTCTCCTCGCTGTCGGTGCCGTACCGACCGCCGACAGCGGCCAGGCGCAGGCGAAGGCTCTCGTCTGGGAAGTCGTCGAGGACGGCATCCATGATCTGGCGCAGAGAAAGAGACTGATCACGATACACAAGCTGGTCAATGACGTGGAGGCTGTCGATCACGGTGCCGAGGCCAACCATGTTGATGCCGAAGAGGTTGCTGCGAGCGCCGCCGGCTTCCAGTGGCTTGGCCGTTTCGATGCACCCTTGCACCAGCATGCTGGTGAAGGGCGAGGGGGCGTGATCGCGCCAGTGATTCCAGGCTGGTTGCCAGGCCGTGGCGCGAAGCTGGTCGAAATGCCGTTGCATGTGGGTCAGCCATCCTTCCAGCAGCGCCTCGTGAGTCGGTGGAGGCGTATCCGCGACTTGGTTCAGCCAGGTGACCAGCTCCTTGACCAGATGAGCACCGCCGCCGACGGTGTTCGGATAGCAGTCACCATGCGGGGTGGCTTCGTAGCAGCCGACAATGGCGTAATTGCGGGCTCGTTCCAGAGGGATATCCACGGCTTGGAGGGCGGGAATGACGGCAGTGTCGTTCAGGTAGCCGGGCTGGCCGCAACCGCTGGCCGCCAGCTCACAGGCGGCCGCCACAAAGCTGGCAGGGGCAGTGGGATGCAGCCGTACACAGAGCGACGGCTGGGGCAGACGCAGCCGGTTCATGACCGCCAGCATGAGGAAAGAGAGCGGGTTGGTCGCATCAGTGCCATGTTCATCGATGCCGCCAAGGGTGAGATTCTGGCTCTCCCCACCCTCGCAACACTTGATGAAGAAGGCCGCGGTCAGGTCGAATGCCTGCTGCCAGTCGAGGCGCCCAGTCCGCTGATCGAGTAGAAGAAAGGGAAAGAGGTACCTGTCCGCCCGCCCGAAGGAGATGGCGGAGGCGGGGTTTTCCGCATGGAGAAAGAGCTGCATTGCCCAGAGAAGGTGAAGGGCCTGCTCGTAGCTGTCCGGCGCGTGAAGGCCCAGGTGCCGCAGATGTGGTGCCGCCGTATCGTCGGCGAGGTCGGCAAGCCGCCGCAGGTAGTGCTGGAAGGCGAGCAGCGCAGTCTCGAATGCCTCGAACGTTTCCGCCTGCTCCAGGCTGGTTACGTGGCTGCGAGCTTCCCTCAGGATAGCGGTCATGGCCGTGATGCCAAATCGAAGAAAGCTCTCGTAGCCGGGCACGATATGGCCAGCATTCCGCGCCCATCCCAGATCGATCAGCTCGGCGTGGCGGGCAGCGCGGCTGATGGCGGGGAAGAAGGCCTGGCTGCCCAGGAATATGTCGTCTGCCTGCGGTGGCGCGATGGGCGCCGTTTCGGCAAAGGAGGCAAGTGCGGCGGCGCGGCGATGAATGGCGCTCCGGCCGGTAGTCGCCGCATAGGCGGCTATCATCGCCTCCGTCCAATCGTTGGCGGCGGCGACATCGGTGATGTGATGGGTCTCGGAGAGCATGGCCTGTTGGCGATGGCGTTGAAGCAGTCGCTCGATCCGGGGCGAAGGCTCGATGGCCAGAAGCTGATGCCAGATGGCATCCGATTTCATGTCTGGTGGCGTCATCATCGTGTGAGGTGCCGGTGGCGTTGGACGATTTCCTGCTGAAGCTGCGGATTGAGGTTGATAAAGCGGGCGGAGAAGCCCCCCACGCGCACAATGAGGTTAGGATAATCGGCGGGGGAAAGGAGTGCGCGTTCGAGTTCGGCGACATCGCTGGTATTGCCCTGGAAGATCTGCCCGCCGCGATTGATGAAAGCCTGCACAATGGCCTGAAGAAGGTCGGTACGCAAGCTGGCGGCATCCATGTCCCACATGGTGGAGGCGCCGCCACGTACCAGGTGCAGGGGGATCTGCGTGCTTGCATCGATGGCGGTGGTGAGGCCGCGGCGCGAGCCGAGGCGCTGTGGCGTCAGGCCATGGCCGATGGGTTCACCGGCAAGTCGTCCGTCAGCCGAAGCGCCCAGGTTACGCCCCATCTCCGGAGCCCAGACAAAGGTGAAGATGATGGGTTTGACGCGGCCGCCATGGCGATTTGTATAACTGTCGAAGACATGGCAGAGATCCGCCAGGAGCTGTGCCATCATCGCCTCGGCGCCGGGGTCGCCTTCGCCGAACTTGGGGATCGCGAGGAGGCGTCGGCGCAGGGCGTCGTGGCCGACAAAGTTGGCGGTTAGCGCTGCCATGAGCTGATCGGCGGTGCAGATGTGATCGTCGAAGACGGCACGCTTGATGGCATAAAGCGCATCGGCCGCATTCTGAAGACCCAGGGGGGTGCCGCCATAGTCCGCATAGCGGGCGCCTCCATCCTGCTGAGAACGGCCGCGAAGCAGGCAGTCGCCGGTCATGCTGGACTGGAGGAAGGCTGGACGCCAGTGCGCCATGGTCTCGCTGTAGATGTCCAGCGTACGGAACTTGGCATGCAGAACGCGCCGGATCTCATCGACACAGGCAGCGTAGAAGGCTGGGAAATCCGGGTAATCGCGGAGGCTGCCAGGCATTTCGAGCCTCGGCTTGCCTGTGATCAGGCAGGTACCGCCCGTAACCAGCAGCTCGACCGTCTTCGGAACGTTGTAGAGGAAAGCGAAGAGGAGGTCGGAATTGAGCCCGTGGGGAGCGATCTCCATGCACCCGCCGCACATGTACATGGCGGCATCCTCAAAGGGCATCGCATGGTCTTGCATCATCGCGGTGATGATCGCCTCGTCGGCCAGGATCTGGGCACGATTGCCGCCGTTGACGAGGTAGTCGACGCAGCGGGCCAGGTACTCCGGCGGATTCCGGCTGCTGACGCGGGTATAGACGGCAGGATGCGTGAGCGGTAACGCCTCGAAGGCGTCGAGCATCATCCAACTGAGCGGATTGACGGCATCGCTGCCATCGGGAGCGACACCGCCGACAACAATGGTGTTGACGTGGCCGTCCGAGGCGTGTACGCGCTCGTCGATCTTGATGAAAAGCTCGCAGAGGAGGTGGGTAACCTGCTCGCGATCGAGGCTGCCATCGGCGTATTCACGTTGCAGATAGGGCCAGAGAAAGTAGTCGAGCCGGCCGGGGCTGTTGCCACCGTAAGGTACCTCATACATAACCGCCAACCAGATGAAATAGAAACTCTGCAGGGCTTCGAGGAACGTTCGCGCCGGCTGGGCAGGGACCCGTTCGAGGAGGTCGATGGATTCCGTCAGCCGCTGCCGAGCTTGGGGATCCCTCGCGCTGCTCAGCAGCTCGCGAAGTGCGGCGACATGGCGGTCGTTCCAGGTCAGCACAGCTTCGAGCAGGATGATCACCCCCCGGTAGTACTCCGCCGCGACCATATCCCGAGTATCGGCGAGGGCTTGTCGATGGCGCTCGATCAGCCCGTCGACACCGATCTCGAGCACGTCATGATAATTCCACGCGATATGGCCGGGGAAAGCGCCGGTGCTGATGATAAAGGATCCGCCGGGATCATGGAAAGGAAGCATCTCGGGATTTTCGGCGGCTTCGCGGCGCCGGCCATCGGCGACACTGCAGTATGCTTCCCACGGTCCAGTCCCGCCCAGCTGGGGATCGCCGCCGCCGTAGAAAACGCCATGCAGGCGGTCGTCAGGAAAGACAATGACGGGTTCATTGACCATGGCGTAAGCAAGGGAACGTGCCTGCCGTTCACGCAACGGCAACTCCGCATAGAGCTCGAAGAAGGCGTGGGTCTGAAGATCTTGCCGCTGCTGGGGTGGGGGGCTGGCCGCGCGTCTGGCCGATTGTTCAAGCATGTCGCGCAGTTCAGACGTGAGGGCAAAGCGGGTGGGATGCTCGGCTAGGTGCATGGAGGCTCAGCTGGTTGAAGGTTCGTTGACAAGTTTGACGCCCAGTCCAGCGAAACGGGCGATCCAATCGTCGATCATGGCGGGGGTGGGGGCCTCAGCAATCATCTGGCGTGGTGCCCCCCGCCCCAGTCGTTCGTGCTTGCCTTCGCCCAGGCGATGGTAGGGCATCAGTTCGATACCTTGCAGAAGCGGCAGCTGGTGGGAAAGTTCTGCCAGGGCTGCGATATTATCATCGGTGGCATTGACGCCGGGGACAAAGGGAACGCGCAGGAGGATTGCCGCCCCGGCTGCATGCAACCGGTGAAGATTGGCGAGGATCTGGTCGTTGCTGACGCCGGTGAGCTGGCGATGACGCTCCGGGTCCGCCTCCTTGAAATCGTAGAGGAAAAGATTGGTCAGGGGGACGATGCGTTCGAGGCGTTGCCATGACGCATGACCGCACGTCTCGACGCAGGTATGGAGCTTCTCCTCCGCCGCGCGTTGAAGCAGGGCTTCGGTGAAGTCGATCTGCATCAGGGGCTCGCCGCCGGAGATGGTCATACCGCCGCCCGACGTTTCATAGAAGGGGCGGTCCCGGAGGACGTCGGCGATAACCTGATCGACCGTCATCTCCCTGCCGATGACTTCCAGCGCGCCGGTGTAGCACCCCTTGGCGCAGGAGCCGCAGACGACACAGGATGTTCGGTCGAGGCGGTGCTCCCGGTCGGAGAGAAGGTGGCCGTCGCGACTGCACTGGTTGACGCAGCTGCCGCAGCCGATGCACAGGCCGGCATTGAAGGAGAGTTCAGGATCGCGGGCCTGGGATTCCGGATTGTGACACCACTGGCATTCCAGCGGGCAGCCTTTGAGGAAGACCGTCGTACGGATGCCCGGTCCATCGTGGATCGAGAACTTCTGGATGTCGAAGACTGTACCGGAAAGCATGGAAACACACAAGCTTAATGGCGGCGGTGTAGAAGCCAGCGGGAAGTGCGAGCCTTTAGTATAGCTGTTGTTGCGGAAGGCGAAAGCGCGCCTCCGCGAAATAGTGGGGGGGAGCCTGCGAACGGCAGGTTGATCTTGGCGGCCGCATTGAATTGGCGGTTTGATCTTGCATATTGAAGGCTTCAAACGGTCGGCACGTCGGTAAGGCGGGCGCGCCGGTAAGCGCTGATCTCATCCTGCTGAGCGGAAGATGTACAAGGAAAAGTCGCCCCCCACCCAATCCGTTGTCATTCTGGTCAGCATTTTCTGCCTGTTGACGTTACCGTTGGCATGGTTGCCTGAGCTGGGCTACCACGAAGCGTTGACGGCGATGATGACGCGCGATCTCTACCACGGCGGCACCTTCTTCCTGCCGACGATCATGGGGCAGCCGACGATTCATCCGCCGTTGCCGTCATGGATCCTGGCGGTGATCAGCTTTTTCGTGCCGACTGGCGAGTTGACGGTGCGGCTGGTGGGAATCCTGTCGCTGGCAGGGCTTGCGGGACTGGCCGCGCACATGGTTTATCCGGTGGGAAAGGCGCAGGCGGCAGGCGTCGCGGCGGCATCGGTGGTATCGAGCGTGATCGCCCTGCACATGGGAATAATGGGCACGGGCGACATGCTCTTTGCGGCGCTCATCTGCGCCAGTTGGTTCACCTTTTACCACCTGAGCCGCGAACACAAGCAGTGGCTGTATGCCTGGTTCTGCAGCCATCTGTTGGTTTGCCTGGCGATGCTGGCCGGTGGCCCCAAGGCGATCTTCTATTTCTACCTGCCGCTCTTCTTCATGCGGCGTCCTATTCACGTCTTGCGGCGAATGCGGCAGCGGGATCACATGATCAGCTTGCTCTTTCTGGTGTGTGCGCTCATCGCATGGCTGGTGATGGTGCCCAATGTGAGCCAGAATGTAGTCCGCTTCTTCCGCGATTTCGAGCCGCAGCAGGCGACGGCCGGTTACCTCCTGCGCTTCCTGCGCTTTCCATTCCGCGCCATATTGGCCTTCATGCCGTGGCCCTTTCTGGCGTGGCCGGCCTTCTGTCTGGCTTTTCGACCGTTGGAGAAGGATGCCACGCTGGCGCAGTTCTGCCGTACGGTTGTGTGGGCGGTCTTCTTCTGTTTCTGGCTGTTGCCGGATGGGAAAATCTCTTCGCTCCTGCCGCTGATCGGACCGCTTGGGGTGCTGACGGGGCTCAGTTATCACCTGCTGGCGAGGCGGCATGGCAAAACGTTGCTGATGCTGCCGCGTCTGCTCGCCTGGGCGACCATCGTGGGGGCGGTGCTGGCATCCGGATATGCTGCCATCTTCATGGATGGGGTTGTGGAAGGCATTGGCGTTGGGACGGCATACTTCACTGTCTTTCTCTTGATGACGGCAGTGGGCCTGGCGATATTCATCCTGCGACGCCCGCGGTTTGGCCCAATCTGGCTGGTGACGCTGCTGGCGATCGCGGTGCTGCACCTGGTCTGGGTCTCCTCGCACAATGTGCGGCAGCGCCTGTATGCAAGCGAGCACCGATTTGCCGGACAGGGACTCAGCCAGGCGATTCCGCCGGAAATACGGGTTTATGCGCTCCTGCCGGGGGATGATCGGCAACCTCGGCTCTTCTTCTACGTGGATCGACACGTGGTACGGGTCCAGCAAGTGGAGGAAGTCCCGCGGGAACCCGAGGTCGTTTACCTGGTAACAGCGGAAGTGCGTCCCATATCGGCGGTGCGGGAATGGGTGACGGCTGGCGAGCCGGTGCAGGTGGAGGGGCGGGAGTTTCGACTCTGGCGCGGTACGCTGCGCCAATAGGCGAACGCTTAGCTGTTCGCTTCGAGTTCGGCCTGGAGACGCTGGAGGCTGGCGGCAGCATGCAGATCCTCCAGGATGGCATCAAGATCCCCATCCATGATCTGGGGAAGGTCGAACCAGGAGAGGCCGTACCGATGGTCGGTGACGCGATTCTGCGGGAAGTTGTAGGTGCGGATGCGTTCGCTGCGATCACCGGTGCCCACCTGTGCGCGGCGCCGTGCCTCATACTTCGCCTGCTCTTCCTGCTGACGGGCTTCAAGCAGGCGGGTCCGCAAGATGCGCATGGCAATCTCGCGGTTGCGATGCTGCGACCGTTCCTGTTGACTGGCGACCACGACGCCGGATGGAATATGCGTGATGCGGACTGCCGAGTCGGTGGTATTGACGTGCTGCCCACCGGCGCCAGAAGCGCGAAAAACGTCGATCTGCAGGTCATCGTTGTTGATCTGCACATCGACTTCGCGAGCTTCGGGCAGGACAGCGACGGTGACGGTGGAAGTATGGATGCGGCCGCTCGCTTCCGTGGTGGGGACGCGCTGCACCCGGTGAACGCCGCTCTCCAGCTTGAGCATCCGGTAGACATCCTCGCCCTGCATGGAGAAGCCGACATCCTTTAGGCCGCCGAGGTCGGTCTCGCTGATGTTGAGCAGCTCGGACTTCCAGCCCTGTCGCTCGGCATATCGCGTATACATGCGGAAGAGGTCGCCGGCAAAGAGGGCGGCCTCGTCGCCGCCGGCAGCTGGACGAATCTCGATGATCGTATTGCGCGAGTCATTCGGGTCGGGCGGAACTACGAGAGAATAGACCTTGGGCTCGAGGCGCGCGATGTCGTTCTCCAGCCGTTCGGCATCGGCGGCAGCCAACTCGCGCAGCTCATCGTCGAGTTCGTCATCGTCGAGCAGTTCCTGTGTCTCGACCAGCTCCCGGCGCTTGTTCTCGAGTTCATCGAATACGCTCAGGAGAGTGGAAAGGCGCTGGTGCTCGCGGTTGAGCTGCTGATAGGCCTGCGGGTTCGAAAAGGCGGCCGGAGACGAAAGCTTGTCATTCAGCTTGTGATAGTCTTCGCGCGAGCGTTCGATGATGGGGCGGATATTGAGATCGGAGGTGGCGCTCATGGCTTCCGGTTGGGGTGAGGCATGCTATTGCTGACGTGCAGCTATTGACAATAGCCGCTTCCGGGCCGATTTCCAGATCGGGCCCCGTGCCTTTTTCTATCCCAGTCGACGCGAAAAAGGAGCCGTAAGAGTTGACAGACGGATCTTTTGGTGCAATTTTAATTTACTCGCCTCGCCTATGGAGTTCTCAGCAACGAGGACGTTGCGCTGCCAAAGCGAGGGATGAGTTGCTTCAGGCTCTGGTTCGTGTCTGAAATGGAAGTGACATGACTGGAAAGCCTTGGATGCTTGAATTTCGGCCATTGTGGCTCACCATTTTCATGCGCATGCAGTGACTGGTGAGCGGGGTGAAAAATGGCGCGTCTGATGCCGAGTGGAGTGTGTTGTAAAACCTTGCGCCGATGGCGGGGGACGCATGCGACGGTACAACGTTAATGCTGTAGACTATCCGGGCGTTGTCGGGCGCCTGCCAAACCAGAGTGGTTTTCTGCCTGTATGACTCGACTAGAAGTAGAGGTGGATCTCGAGCATTCGCCAGGTGACATCACCTTGCGGTGCTTCATGATCGACGGCGAGCAGCGCCAGTTGATGCGCCTGCAGACGCTGTACAACCAGATTTGTTACGTGCATCAGGGGGCGGATACTTGGTCGCCCGACGATGCGGCGATGCTGCGCACCCTGTGGCCCCATGTCAACAAGTTCCATCTGATCCGTTCCAACCTGCAGGTGCTGAAGGTACCCAAGGCAATATTCGAACGATGGGTGGAGCAGTGGGCGCACCAACCGGAGCGCTTCATCGAGCGCCGCTCGCGCCTGCCGTACAGCTACGAGATCCCCGAAGCTACGGTTCGGATCGAGTTGGAGTGCCGCGGGGAAACGAGCAAGCTGTCCGCGCTTGTAAAGATGTCGGACGGGCGGACCATACCCTACTGTGACGTGGAGCGGCGCCTTGGCGCGGCGGCGACGGAGGTGATGATCAACGGTCAGCCCGCTACGTTGGAGTTGCCCTTGTCGCGCCAGTTGATGGATCAGGTTTTCGGGAGCAAGAATCCGATGGTGCCGACGCGGGCGCTGGTGCGGAATCTGCCTGTGCTTCTGGAGAATCGCCTGGACCTCCTGACAGGACCTTCGGTGACGCACGCGCATCGCCGAGGCAAGATCAAGATTAAGCTGGTTCCCGATGGCGCCGACGTGAAGGTCGAGGTTAAGATCGGTTCGATCGAGGTGCAATCGCTGAATCTGGATGCGCCCTGCAAACTGGTGCGCGACAAACAGCGCTTCATTGTGGTGGAGGGCAAGGCTTCGCGCTATCCGCAGGTGCGGAAAGTGCTGGCCGAGCTGCCGTTGCAGGTCGATTCGCGCGGCGGCTTTCGCCTGCCCGGTGAGCCGGCGAACATGGCGGCTTTGGCCGAGGGCGTAAGGCGCCTGCCTGACGTGGTGGAACTGGTGGTCGATCCTGACCTGCAGAATGTCCTCCTGGGGGAGGCAAATCTGGTGCCGCAACTCAGCCTGCAGGCTGGCGATGGTTGGGTCGACGTCGATGTGTCGTGTCGACTTGGCGATATGGAATTGACGCCGAGCGACTTCGACGCCCTGCGCCGCAGTAAGACGGAGTTCATCCGCACCCGCAGCGGCAGCTGGCTCCACATATCGGCTGAGCGCATGAGTAAGTTTTTGACCACGCTGAATGACATGAGCCTGGAGTACGGGCGTCAGCGAAAACTTCGCGCCGAAGCGCAGGCGATGGTGAAGGGCTTTTCCAAATTGCCGGATCTGCGCATCCCGAAATCGTCGCAGGAGCTGGTCGAAGAGCTGCGGAATATCCCCGATGTGGAGACGATCGAGGTAGCCGGCGAGTTGCAGACAATTCTGCGGCCGTACCAGCTCGATGGGGCAAACTTCCTCTACAACCGGACTGGCTACGAAGTCGGTTGTATTCTGGCTGACGACATGGGGCTTGGCAAGACGGTGCAGGCGCTGGCCTTCATCGAGACGGTGAAGCGGGTACGCGATCCGAAGTCCAAAGTCCTGGTGGTCTGCCCGGCGAGCGTGGTTTCGGTGTGGCTGAATGAGGCCAGGCACTTCACGCCCAAGCTGAAAGTCAGGGGATATGTGGGTTCACCCGAAGAGCGGCAGCTGATTCTCGACGAAATCGGCAAGTGGGATATTCTGGTGGCCAACTACGCGATCGTGCGAAATGACTTCGAGAAGCTCAAGGACTTGAGCCTGGGAATGGTGATTCTGGACGAAGCTCAGCAGATCAAGAATCCAGACGCGCAGATCACTCGGTCGATCAAGAATCTGCATACCAAGTACCGGATCGCACTTACCGGTACGCCCTTGGAAAATCGGCTGCTCGATCTCTGGTCGATCGTGGATTTCCTGAATCCGGGTTATCTGGAAGATCAGGACAGCTTCAAAGATCGGTACGTGAACACCACCTTCGGCCACGAAAAACTGGCGCGGCGAATTGCGCCGCTGATGCTGCGGCGGACGAAGCATGATGTTGCGCCGGAACTGCCGGCACGAATCGAGGAACACATGCTGCTGCCGATGACCGAGCGGCAGGGTGAGTTTTACGAGCGGCAACTGGCGATGGCTCGCAAGGATGTCCAGAACGGCGGGTTCATGCAAGTGCTGGCAGCGTTGACGCGCCTGCGGCAGATCTGCTGCCATCCCAGCTTGGTCTCGGGCAACGGAAAGGCCTCGTTCGGCGAGATGGATTCCGGAAAGCTGGAATGCCTGGTCGAGATGCTCGAAGAGCTGGTCGCGGAAGGGCACTCGGCTCTTGTCTTCAGCCAGTTCACCTCCATGCTGCAGTTGATCGAGGATCAGATGACGGCGCGGGGTATCGAGTACTTCAAAATCATCGGCGCCACGCCTACCAGCCGTCGAGCCGAGATCGTGGATAATTTCACCAACTCGGGCAAGCCGTCGGTCTTCCTGCTCAGTCTGCGCGCCGCTGGAACGGGATTGACCTTGACCAAAGCGGACTATGTCTTCATCTATGATCCGTGGTGGAACCCGGCAGTGGAGAATCAGGCCATCGACCGCACACATCGTATCGGGCAGGACAAGCCCGTGATCGCCTATCGCCTGATCACCGAGAACTCGGTGGAAGAGAAAGTGATGGCCCTGCAGGCGGAAAAACGACAGCTCTTCGAAGAGCTGGTCGACGGCGCGAAGCAGCTGCCGGTAGGCTTGACGGCGGAAGATCTGGTCTCTCTGCTGGCATAAGGCGGTTGCCTGGTATATCGCGGAGCCCCAGCTCAGAGGTCGCTCTCGTCGATGACTTCCCCATCGAAGATGTCGAAGGTGGCACCCTGGCGCCAAGCATTGGGGGCGAATCCAGCTTTCCTGGAGAGATGGCCGAGGGTAGTCTCCAGATCCCAGCCATTGTCGGTGGCGACCTGAGGCAGGAATACGGCCTGTCGGCCATCCTTGTGGAAGACGATACCATGCTTGCCAAGAATGATGTCCTTGACCCCAGCGACAACGCGGGAGGGGCCGAGGCAAGTGATTTCGAGAAGCAACTCGGGCAGCTCTCCCATGGAAACGGGGTGAAACCGTGGATCGGCAAAGGCGGCATTGAGGGCGTTGTGTCGTACACTCTCGACCACGGGCAGGCGAGCTTCCAGGTCACCCATGCAGCCTCGCAACTTGTCCCCCTGTCTGAGGGTGACGAAAGAAGAGCCAAACTCCCACAGGTTGAGCGGAAGATCGGGCGGAAGCGCCAGTTCCCGATTGTTCAAATGCTCACGGATGGTCGATCTGGCGATATCGATGAGCAATCGCTTTTCGACGGTGGACAGAGTGGACATGAAATCAGTCGCTGATGGTTATGGATGCATAGCTGACGGAGCTGCTGTAATCGCGGGTGAGTTCTCCTGAGGTAGTGTAGTCGATCAAGTCAATGGTGTCCAGACCACCTTTCTTCTCCATCATGGCGAGCAGAACCGCGATGGGAAATCGGCCGCAGATCGTGGCGCCGGTGCGTTCCACATAGGCCAGAAAGCCTTCAGCGCTGGCGAGTTTGATCTGCTCGATGGCGCCTCCATCGAGCGTCCGCAGGCTCTCGGCGGCCTCACGTGTGGAGAAGGGAAAATAGTTGAAGTGGGCTCCATAGTGCGTGAAGTCCGAGCTCACAACGACCAGCGTCTCCTCGTTCCAGAAGGGCAGCAGGCGATCGGCGGCATCGTAGACGTCCTGAAGGGTCATCTCGCCGACCGCGATGGGGAGCAACAGTGCATCAGGATTGAGGTACTGGATGAACGGTATGAGTACTTCGATGGCATGTTCCTGCTGATGGGCGTCGGGGCGCAGAGAGAAGCGGTGGTCGCCGTCGGCTATCTCCCTGGCCGCCACGGTGTCGATCCGGGCATCGCCCAAAGGAGTGCGAAAGCATTCATGCGGGGCGACCGCGAGGCCCCGAAAGGCGAGGTAGTGGGTCGGGCCCAGGACAATGGCACGGGAGAAGCTGCCGGGTGCGATCTGATGGAAGGCCTGCCCGGCTGTCCGGCCGGAAAACTGATAGCCCGCATGCGGCGCAATGACGGCGCGGATCGCTCGGCCACCCCCCGCGCTCTCCGGCGCCACATGCTCCTGCATGAAGGCCACCAGCCGCCCCGTATCATCCGGATAAAAGCGGCCGGCTACAGCGGCTTGGCGAATCGACTCGGCCATGGTGAAGCTCTCGACAATAAGACGTTCAACGCTCGTGGGCGCTTTCTTTTCGGTCCGTTTGTGTTAACATAAGCCGTGGCGTGGCCCATTGGCAAATGCCCGCAGGCAAGGGAGGCTGATTTGGCGCGCAAATAAGTTTAGTCTCCGGTTGCGAGGGAGCACTTTGGGAAGTAAAGTTCATGCTTTCCCGCGGTGGGTGAGAACGGCTTGCCAACCTTCAACCGGGGCAGACTACGTGAGCGTGGAAATAGGAGCGGACATCAGTGTCGCAAGGGGAATTGCACCAATGACCAGGTTTGTACGTCTACAGACTATCGCTTTGCTGGCCATCGTTACGATGGTCGTGGCATCATCACTCACCCGCGCCGGATGGATTGAAGAAAAAGACGGCAAGACAGTCATCAACCTGAAGCTCTGGTCGTTGCCCGACCCGACTCGTGTCGATACGAAGAGCAAGGCCGACTACGAGACGATGAAGCTTTTCCTCGAGCGCTTTCCCGAGATCTTCAAGGAGCGCTATGCCGCCAAGTACAAGGCGGATCCGGCCACGTACGGGGATTTTGACTGGGACAACGTCAAGATCGAGCTGCACCGTTTCAGCGGCATCAGCGTCGAAGGCCAGAGCATGGACTCGGGGCCGCTGATGGCGATCGCGGGCGGCGTCTCCCCGGATATTATCTATGTGAACTTTCGCCAATCGGACACCTACATTCAGCAGGGATTTCTTTATCCTCTTGATCTTCCCGAAGACAATTACATTGCCGGGATGACCGAGGAAGAGAAGGATTTTCAGATCCACCCGAAGACATGGCCGGTGATCCGGCGCCGCGGGCCTGACGGTGAGGAACACGTTTGGGCAAAGCCCTCCGGTGGCGTTCTGGGTAAGGTCATGGTGTATAGAAAGGATCTTCTGGAAGCAGCCGGTGTGCCTTACCCGCAGAACGACTGGACGTGGGAAGATCTCTATCGCGCCTGCCGCAAATTGACGGATCCCGCGAAGGGCACCTATGGCATTCGCTTCGGCAAGGGCAAGTCGGAATCCTGGTTCTGGGTGACCTTCCTTTGGAGCGCCGGCGGCGAAGCCATGGAGTACGACGAGGAAGAGGATCAATGGTACGCTACCTTCAACAGCAGGGCCGGTGCCGAGGCCATCGACTACTATACCCGTCTGTGCGCCGAGATCTGGTTCGATGATGAAGGGAATCGCCGCTATGGCTATGCCGCCATGGAAGTGGATGAGACGCGCAAGTGGGACCTTGGCCAGATTGGCTTCATGGCTACCTACATCGACGAGAAGCTCTTTGCCACCCTGAATCCCGACTTGGTTGGCATGGTGCCGGTTCCTTTCGGCCCAGGCGGTAATCGCGGCGGCGAGCTGAATTCCCGCATGAATGGCATCTATTCCGGCGTCGAGAGCCAAGTGATTCGCGACGCGGCTTGGGAATACCTTCGCTTCATCGACAGTAAGGAGGCCATGGAGGTACAGACCCGCTTGATGGTGGAAGGAGGACTCGGACGATTCGTCAATCCGCGCTACCTCAAGATGTTTGGCTACGAAGACATCATCCGCCTCGCGCCGAAAGGCTGGGAGGAGATCTTCCAGATCGCCATCGAGACCGGCAAGCCCGAGCCCTACGGTCGCAATAGTCAGCGTGTCTATGAGTACATGACCGATCCCCTCAAGGCTGTTCGCGACTTGGAATTGAGCAACAGCATGCCCAGGGCCGATGAAGACGCCATCCGCGCCGTGCACGCGATGCTCCAGCCAGTCATCGAGAAGCGGAGCGAGGATGACAATCTCATCCGCGCCAACGAGTTGCTGGAGAGGGCCATCGACCGGCGAAATAACGCCAGCCTGGTGCAGGCCCAGTTTCTGCTGGAACAGGCTATGGGCATCAATGAGCGCCTCTTCGTTTTGCGCGACAAACTGAACGTCTATCTCGCGGATACAGCAAAGAGCCCGTATACCGTTTCCAGTCTGCTGGGCGAGGCGATGGTTCTGGTCAAGCACGTAACCGGCGTGAATGAACGTGCGAATTCCGGCTTGAAGGCGCCGGCGCTGGAAGTGCATGGCTTGCTCGAACAAGCCGCCGCCGACGAGGATCTGGAAAAGGTGCGTAGCGCCGCCGCTATCCTCAATCAACAGATCGAGTCAGCCGCGGAGTCCGATCTGCTTGCGGTGCGCGATAAGCTGGAGGCTCTCAACCGCAAGGTGACGGAGGAACGCATCGCCATCATCGACGTGGAGGCCAATGCTGCCGCACGCAACGCCAACGAGAAGATGATCGGCGTCTTGACGGCGCGGCAGTTGATGGTGCGCCGCTCGGCAGCGGCAGTCCTGCTGGTCCTCATTGCGATTGCCTTTGCGCTGGTCTTCCGCAAGATCTTCAAAGCCTTCACGCCACCGGAGGTGCAGCATACGGAGAAGAAGCAGAAATGGGGCTTCAAGAAGTACGGCCTCGCTTACATCATCATCCTGCCGGCGGTCCTCTCCATTTTTGTCTGGCAGTACGTACCGCTGATGATTGGCTCCCTCATGGCGTTCCAGGACTACCAGATCGTGGGGGATAGCGTCTGGGTCGGCATTGACAACTTCGGTAACATCCTCTGGGATCACGCTTGGTGGATGGCTGTCTGGAACTCCGTCAGGTACAGCATTCTGGTCATCAGCCTGACCTTCCTGCCACCGGTCATTCTGGCTGTCCTTCTGGACGAAATACCCCACGGCAAGATTCTCTTCCGGACGATCTTCTACCTGCCGGCGGTGATCACCGGGCTGGTCGTGATCTACCTGTGGCGCAGTTTCTATGAGCCCAATGAATTCGGCGTGCTGAATACGATCGTCATGAGCATTCCAGCGCTTGGCTACATCCTCATCGGCCTGCTCTTCTTTACGATCATGTTTTTCTTCGCCAAGCGGCTCTACATCCACCAGAGTTATTGGCCGGCGCTCCTCTGTCTGGGGGCGGGTATCACCCTCTTTACCTTCGCCTACGGCTTTGTCAGACAGATCTTTTCCCTGCACGACCAGGCGGCGAGCTGGTACAGCGGCTTGATCTGGTTTCCCGTTTGGGCGGTTATCGCCGCCATCTTCGCCTTCCTCGCCTATCTGTTGTGGAAGGTGATTCGAACGGCGATGGGAAGTGCGCTGAACAACAGCTACATGTCGCTGCTGGTCGGCAGCATCTTCAGTCTGGTGATGCTGGGCATCTTTGTCTATCTGCAGGTCTTTCTCCGTGAGATGGGCGGAATGTCGACCCTGTACCTGGTGCAGCCCGAGGCCTATCGTTGGCTGGATGATGATCGAACGGCGATGATCTGCTGCGTCATCCCGATGGTATGGGCCGGCATGGGACCCGGATGTCTCATCTATCTTGCCGCACTCAAGGGCATCGCTCCCGACTTCTACGAAGCGGCGGATATCGATGGCGCCACCTTCATCGACAAAATCCTGTTCATCGTGATCCCGATCCTCAAGCCGCTGCTCATCATCAACTTCGTCGGTGTTTTCATCGGCGCCTGGAACAGCAGCGCCTACATCCTGGCGATGACCGGTGGCGGCAGCAATACGGAAGTAGCCGGCCTGCATATCTTCTACAAGGCCTATCTGCATCTGAAGTTTGGTCCGGCCGCGGCCATGGCATGGATCCTCGGCTTCATGTTGATCGGTTTCACTGTCTATCAGTTACGCATCCTCTCCCGTCTTGAGTTCAAGACGACGGGGAACAAGGAATAGGGGAGCAGAATACTACCATGGCCATTATCTCTCGAATCGGATCTCAGTCGCTCAAGGTCAGAAGCCTTTATTTCGGCATGTATGCCTTTCTGATCATTGGCGCGATAACCATGTTCTACCCCTTCCTGTTGATGATCTCCGGCAGCACGAAGAGCGCGGTGGATATCCGGTACTTCGATGCGTATCCGCGCTTTCTGCACAACGACGTGTGGCTCTACCGCAAGCATGTCGAAGGACTCTTCAATGACACAGTGCCCTTCCTGAACGCTGCCTATGATTCCGAGGATGTCAACTTCGAGAAGGTCCTGCCACCCGGCTTGGATGACAAGGTCGAAGCCCTGAGCAAAGCCGAGGATGAGCTGGCCGAGGCGGCGAAAGAAAGAGGAGAGAAGTACGACAAGCGTGACTTCGATGCTCTGGTCGAAGAAGCGACCGAGAGTTGGGTGACCGAAGAGCACGTGAACCAGCGGCTGGCGGATGAGGCTCTGGCCTTTATCGAGGCGGCCGAGCTGCCCGATTATTACTACGGAATCGGTTACTTCGAGACCCCCGTCACGCGTACGGTTGCCATGAACCTGCGCGGCTTCAAGAACTGGTTGCGGGAGCAGTACGGCAAGGATATCGAGACCGTGAATGCGGCACTGGGCACGGAGTTCGCCGAATGGAACTGGGTCTTCGTGGGTGCTGAGCAATACTTGCAGCGTCGGGAGAAGCCCCGGGCGAACGACTTCCAGCAGCACCTCGATGCCTACAAGGAAACGGTCGACCAAGGGCTGCGCTATTACTTCTCCGCCGAGGGTTACTACAAGAAGTTCTATCTGAAGGTGTTGTACGGGCTGGATATTGAAGGCTACAACACGGCGCATGAGACGGATTATGCATCCTGGGACGACGTGCATCTCTCGCGGCGGGTCCCGGAGAACCCGAAGGAGCGCGAAGATTGGACTGGGTTCGTCCGCGACACTATCGGGTTGCACTTCATTCGTGTCGATGAGTCTGCCACCGACATGTACCAGAAGTACCTGCAAGCGCGCCACCTGAAGATCGAGAATCTCAATCGTCTCTATGAAACCAGCTATGGCTCTTTTTCTGAGATCGAGCTTATCGATGAAGTACCCTTTGACGGCATGTCCGCCACCGATTGGGAGGAGTTCATCGTAGGCTGGAACGATCCCACCAGCGAGACCATGTGGCAGGTGCCGCCAGAGATGCTCTACCTGAACACGCTCGAAACCCGCTATCGCGATTATCTGCTGGAGACGTATGGCAGTGTCGAGCAGGTGAATGCCGCGCTGGGGACTGCGTATACCCAAATTGAGGATGCCGGCTTCCCGCAGCGAGAGATGCACTTCGCCTATTTCGTTGAGAATCGCGGACCGCTCAAGTGGGAATTTGTCACGCGCAACTACAAGACCGTGGCCGAGTATATGCTCTTCCATGGTCGTGGCATCTTCAATACGGTGGTCTACTGCACGCTGGCGATCCTCTCGGCACTCCTGGTAAACCCGCTGGCTGCCTATGCCATGAGTCGATACAAGATGCCGTCGAGCTACAAGATCCTGCTCTTCATGCTCTGCACCATGGCCTTCCCGCCCATGGTGACGTCGATCCCGAACTTCCTGATGCTGCGTCATTTCGGCCTGCTGAACACCTTTGCGGCCCTGATTCTGCCGGGCCTGGCCAACGGCTACAGCATCTTCCTCCTCAAGGGTTTCTTCGACGCTCAGCCTCAGGAACTGTACGAGAGCGCCCAGCTTGACGGGGCCAGTGAATGGGTCCTCTTCTGGCAGATAGCCATGAGCCTCTCGAAGCCCATTCTGGCGGTCATTGCCCTGCAAGCCTTCAACATGGCCTACTCCAACTTCATGTTCGCCTTCGTCGTCTGTCAGGACGAAAAGATGTGGACCTTGATGGTCTGGTTGTACCAGCTGCAACAGCGTATGGGACAGCCCGTGATGTACGCATCGCTGATCATCGCCGCCATTCCAACATTCCTGATCTTTCTCTTCTGCCAGAACATCATCATGCGCGGTATCGTGGTACCGTCTGAGAAGTAAGGCAACATGGGCGGCTGGATCGCCGTACGACATCTGCCTGGCAGTCGTGCGGTATCCAGCCCGAAACGTTCGCATGGAATGACGGCCCCATGATCGCTGACGGCGCAGAACCCGCGGGGATGCGGCGATGTGTTTCGCAGGGATGCCTGGTTTGGTCTTCATGGCCACACCGGCGCCAGGAATGCGCTGCAGCCAGGCGGGTCTTCTGAGCGTGGGCAGGTCTCAGGGCTGAGGTGTCGTCAGGCGCCAGGAATCGAGCAGGAGCGTGCCGCCGCCGGGCGCGCATTCGATTATGAGATCCTGCTCCTGAGAGCTGCTCGATGGCAGAGTCCAGACTACTGGTTCTTTCCCGGATTGCCCGAGCGAAACGAGGGCGCCGTCGGCTGACTGCAAGCTCCACTGACCGCTCTCCACCAGGCCGCGAACCTCCCACGTGCCGTTCCTTGGCGCGGTGGGATCGAGCAGGCGAAGGCGCAGGGAGCCGGAAGCGGCTGCGTGCAGGCGCATTCCGCCACCGCCGTGGAAATCGAGACGGCCGACCTCCATGGGGACGGCGGTGATGCCGGTATTGGCCCAAATGGGCGGGAGATCGGCCATTTCATGCCAGCCCACTGGTGAGGGGGGAGCGGGATTCATAGTGATCTGATCCACGGCCAGCAATTGGCCGGTTCCGCGTCCCCCAGCCGCCACGAAGCGCAGGCGCACCAGATCGTCCGGCGACGGATTTCGAAGGCAGACGGTGGCGACATTGTGCAATTGATGCTGAAATGGAACGCTCTGGTAGCAGTCGACAGGGTAGGGAAGGTCGATTCGACCTAGCACACGTGCAAGAAAGTCTCTGTCGCCCGGCGCCCACAGGGGGATCACATCGTCGTGGTCCACGGGCAGGAGCCATACCCCGAAGCGTCCGCCCCCCGGTAGCGAGAGTGGACGGATCTTGACCATCACATAAGGTGTGGGTGGCGAGAGGACCAGAAGATCCAGTGTGTCGCCCATGGCGGGGGGATTCCAGGCCAGAGCGGCATCCCCCGATGCCTGGGCATCCAGCGCTATCCGCCGCTCGACATACACGTCACCACCGCTCGCAATGGCGTGCGGAAGCAGTTCTTCGGCCTCCTCCGACCAACCTCCTGGAGCGACTGCCGCAAGCGGCTTGTTCCAGCGAGTCGGGAGTGGAGCGGGAGCGGTTGCCAGCGCGGGAGCGGGCACGGCCACCGGCTGATACCAGAGGGTGGCGGACTCCGCCTTCGCTGGCCCATCGGAGCCGCCGGCGGCATAATGAATCGCGCCACCTGCGCTGAGTGGCTGCGGGGCTACCCAGTAGGTTCGGCTGCCGCCCATGATATCGTGCTCGTCGTACGGTACGTGCGACCAGGTGGTGGTGATTGGCTTGGCGTTAAAGGGGCTTCGCCCCAAAGGAAAGAAGGGGAAGCCGGAAGCTGCAACATCGTCGCCATCGTGCAGGCTGAGCTGAATGCGGTGTGGCCATTGCGAATGGTAGAGTCTTTGATGTCCAGTGCTGAGGAAGCTGAGCATGGCGAGGCGCCCTTCAGCCGCAAAGCGCATCAACTCGAGGCTCTCGCCCTCTTCCATGGGCAAGTCGTGGTCATGCCGATGGCCGGAGAGGCGCCAGGCGACGGCGGCTTCCTCCGGGGAGAGCGGCGATAGCTGGATGCGTCCATCAACTTGCAGGGGCAGATCGGGATGACGATTCAGAAGATCGATGCGAATGCCGTCCGCGAAGGGTATCGGCAGGCGAAACCAAGCGACTGCCCAAGGCTGATGCCAGGCAGGATGCTGCAGGCCCGCCACCCAGGTGCCGTGCGTGAAAGCCCAGCCGCGAAAGAAGGGGTACATGCTGCCGACCAGGTCGATTAGCGGCAGGCGTATCGCCGGCTGCTCTGCCTGATCCGTGGTAATCTCCACAACCAGATAGCGTAGTCGGTTGAAAAAGGAAGGGCGCAGCTCGAAGCGCATGCCGACGATCTCGCCGGCTCCAGCTCGGGTGAAGAGATTGGCACGGCCGGCGGGAGGAGTGTAAGCAGAGACCGGCAGTACCTCCGTGCCGGGTAGTGGTGTCAGACCCTGCCATGACTCCACCGGCGGGGCGCTTCGCGTGTCGGTGTGGATGGCACCGAGGTGATCGATGGCACGATCCAGCTCTGCCCGCCAGCGATCATCGCCAAAACGTCGTTCAGGCGGGTGCGACAAGTGCAGCCCGGCCAGCCAGAGACGCGCTTGCGCCTGTTTCGATAGGATACGCACTTTCGACACAAAGGGGATCGGCAGGATGACCTGAGCATCCGCGCCGGTGAGCTGGGCGAGAGGCCAGGCCCATGGGCGTTCACCCGGTCCCGATTGAAGCGCCATATTGGCGGTTTGCCGCCACTCGTCACCCGGGGTGCCGTCATAAATGACGTTGCCGTCGACTTCAAGTATCCACTGGTGCTGGGGCGTGAGCATGAGGTGTTGCATGACCCCCGGACCGTCGACCTCGGCAATGAGGCGCAGGTCACCTTCCGACGGCGGTTCCGCCGGTGGGGCTATCCACGCATCGATGAGGAATGGCGCCTCCTGCATAGGACGGGCCAGCCAGCGCAGATCGAGCAGGCGCAGGGGGGAGTCGGGAGTCGGTATGGGGGGCGACTGGGCCACAGCCAAGCTGCCCCATAGCAGCATGGCGACGATCAGCGCCTGCCGCATCTTACTCACCTTCCGGCAGCGTATAGATCGACTCTGCCGCCGCCTTGCGCGCCTTCCCCGAAAGCTCCTCGTCCGCGGCTTTGAGCGTCTGGCCGTCTACCATGACAGACTGGCGTACGGTACCATTGAGGTTCTGCTCGAAAAAGGCCATCCGCGCGTCGCTGGCCCAGCCTTCGGCCGTCAGTTCGCCCTCTCCATTGTGCAATTGCAGCGTGATCTTGTTGCCTTCGAGAGGCTTCTTCGCGTTGTTGAGACGTGGCAGGCGCAGCAACAGGCTCTCGTTGGTATCGACGAGGAACTCCAGTTGCCCGCGTATTGGCGTCACATCGAAAATCGGCGTATGCGGGAGAAGCACGCTGACAAAGGCGCGGCTCTCACCAGCCTGAACGATCCCCGTCCAGGCCTGACGCAGTTGAACCGGGCTGACGCGCCATGGATTGTCGTCGTGACGATCCTGGACACTCACCAGGCAGTCTTGGCGGGGCGCGAAGGCGATCATCATGTCCCATGCCGGATTGGGCCACGCCTGGACGCCTCGGCCGAGTCCCAGCCCCGTGTGGTAGAGCTTGTCATAGTAGCTGTTGAACCAGTCGGCGCCGCTCTGAGGACCAAGATTTCGAGCCTGCCAGTTCGGCCCGAGGCGGAGCTTCATCGTGGCATGGAAGTCAAGCCGATCACGAACGACGATGAAGCCGTTCTTGACCAGTATAATATCCCGGGTGCTGGTAATGGGGAGCCCCGAGAAGCGCTGAGTACGCACCTGCAACCAGGTAAAGGCGGGATCGTCCACGAAGGTGGGTACTTCGACGCGGGTGGGGCGTGGATCGGCCGCTGCTCCCTCCAGATCTTCCACCCATACGATATTGTTGAAATCTGGGCTCAACTCGTAATAGGCCTGCCCGGCGTAGAGCACGGATCCCTGATCCATAATGGTGAGCAGCGCTCCTGGCAACAGCCCGGAGTGGCCGCCAAGGTCAAGCAGTTCCACTTTGGCCCACAGTCCATAAGGATCGTTTCCGCTCTTCAGCATCGCCTTGTCCGGCACCTCCTCGTCGAGGAATCGCCAGCTGTCGAGTCCCGGGCGATTGTTCCGCTCTTCCGGTGAGGTCAATCCTACCCGATGGCGCCAGGTGATGGTGCTCCCTGCGGTCGGCGCGCGTGGCGCGACCTCATCGTCGGCGATCAGCCAGGCGAAGACAAAGCTGTTGGCCACGGCATCCTTTGGCCCATGGTACTGATCGTGGTCCGGCCAGAAATGATTGTAGTGGTACTCGGCGGCGCGGTGAGCCGCATAGCGGAAGGAGCCATCGCCGGTAAGCCTGGCAAAGAGTTCCATGTCCGAAATAACTCCGGATGCGCCGGTTCCCCAGCCGCTGGTGGAGCCCCAGTTGGCCCAGATGCCGCCCGGGCTGACATAGTCGCGGTACCGTTTGGCCCAGTCAAGATGGCCGGGGTGCTCCAGGAGTTGGTCGAGTTGGCCGGTGGCGGCATAGACTTGCTGCAGGTAGTTGACGTGCAGCCAGTTGTAGCCGGCGGAGTTGTCGGTGCTGTCCCCATAGGGGCCGGCCAGATGCTCGTCATGCCAGGCAACATACTCGGCAATTCGCGGATCGGCGGGTTTGCCGGCAGCTTCCGCGAAATGGAGCAGGAGCTTGCAGTCTGCCCAACGATGCCAGCAGCGGTTGTGATACCCCCATTCCTGAAAGAGCCATTCGGGGGGATTGGCGGCGATCTCCGCCCACAACGCCGTATACTGTGCTTCGGCATCCGCGGGCGCAAGGGTGCTTTCCGGATCGTTTTGCCAGGTGAAGTAGCGCGGCCATACCAGGCTGCGCATGCGGTACAGCCGCTCGTCCGTGCTGGTCTGGTCGCGAAGCCAGGTGAGCTGAGACTGGATAAGCTCGCGAGTCCAGTCCGCGTGCTTCTGCTCGCCGGTCAAACGGTAGAGCGCGAGCGTACGCAGTACCTGCTCGGCGGCCCACTTGTCTCCCTGGGCCTTGAGGGAGCCGGGCACGCGACCATCGACAGCGCTCTTCACGTGGGTAAGGATGTATCTTTCGTAGCCGCTACGGTCCTTGATATAGGAATAGGGGATCTTGTTGAGGCGTCTGTCTTCCTGCGCATGGTGGTGGGTGCGCTCGGGCGGCATGCGTCGCAGCTCGCCGGGAGGATTGACCACCAGTGGGGGAGGCGGTTGGGGTGGGAGTATCTCGAAGCTGTCGGTAACGATCGCGCGGGCCGTACCATCGATCACGGCATCGAGCGTTACGGTGACTATCCCCGGTTTCGCCGGCATGGCTCCCAGCGGAATCACATCTTCGAGTCGCTGACCCTGAGGCACCTCGGTGTCGATGCCATGGCTTACCGAAAACCCTTCCGGCCCCTCTGCGCGCAGGGCGACAACCTTCACGGGCGCGCCTATTGCGTCCACCCGATAGCGAATGACCTGCGGGCTGCCGGCCGTCAGTTCCTTGCTGCCCAGCGTGATCAAACCGAGCGCATCCTCGTGATGCGCCAGGCGGAAGGTGGCGCGTTCCGCATCGACGGGGAAGCGCCAGCCAAGTTGGTTGAGCGACTCGTCGGGATCGATGTCGCCAAGAAGAATGGAAATAGCAAGGGGTTCGCCAGCCTGTGGGTTGAAGCCAAGATCGGCCCATGTCAACGCGGCTTCGACCTCATAGCCATCCTCCGTTTCGCGGGAGGCGTGACGGCTGTTCCGCGGGAGCTTCCAGTATTGATCGGCCTTATCCAACAGGCCGCGCGCATTGTCGAGGAGTTGGCCACGACCATTCTCCGGCACAACATAGCGCAGCGCTATGAACGGAACGCGGCTGTAGGGAGTATTGGAGATCAGCGGCTGACGGTAGCTGTTCAATTGGAGCATGACGCTGTCGCATGCCCAGCCGGCCGGCCCGATGTTGTGCTCGGCGACCGGCTTGATCCCCATCAGGTGATCGTCTCGCACACGTGCCGCGATATAGAGGTGCTCGTTGTCCCACGCGAGCATCACCCTGGCGCTGATGTCCGCCGGACCGCCAATGGGATTGTTGAAGTCGTTGCTGCGCAGTTGTTCCGGTGGCAGCCGCTCGGGATCCACGTCGATCGCCCGCGCAAGATCCCATTCCGCCAGATTCCCGTCGATCACCAGATCCGCTGGAGCGGGAAGCAGCAGGAATTGCTCGGGCAGGGGGTTCAAATCCGCGGCTTTCAGCGCGATCAGGCACAGGATGCTCATCGAGACGGCTAGGTAGTGACGAACTCTCATGGTATCTCCTTGGTGTTGATTTCCTGATAAGTCGATGGATCAGCTATTTCATGGCCGCCTCTCCAGACCCGCCGGATCCGCAGGTTGTCATCCCAGGCGACGAAGTCAGCGGCTGCACCGGGGGCGAGAATCCCCAATTCTGACTCGAGCCCAAGGGAAGCGGCAGGATTACGGGTAACGGTCTGGATCGCCAACTCGGGGGGCAGACCCGTGAAGCGAATGAAATTACGAAACATATCCGGCAGGAGCAGCGCGCTGCCGCACAACCAGCCTTCATCCGTGCGCCCGACACCATTTTCCTTCCGGAAGGTGCGCCCGTCATCTGTCGTGTAGGGGCCATCTGGACAGCCGGCGCGTATCACCGCATCGGTGACCAGGCAGATCGATTCGACGCCGCGGCAGCGCAAGACCAGGCGCACCATGAGTGGGTGCGCGTGCTGCCCATCGGCGATCAGGTGGATGAAACGAAGGCGCTCGTCGAGCAGCGCCACATGTTCGAGGGTGGGTTGCTGCACGCCGGAATCGCCAATGCGGCCCGCATTGTTATCCCAGCAATGGCCGAGGACCGTAGTACCGGCTTCGAGACAGCCCAGTACACGCTCCGACGGGGCATCCGAATGAGCCATCGAAACAACGATCCCTGCTTCCCGGAGCTGGGCAACGGCGCTCGCGTCATCTGGAATACCTGGCGAGATGTTCACCATGGTCACGATGTCACCCATCGTTTCCAGGACGTGGTTCACCTGGTCGGGCGATGGCTCCAGCGTGTAGTGGCGCAGATTAGCGCCGGAGAGTCTGGGCTCCTGGAATGGTCCTTCCAGATAGATGCCGAGTATTCTGGCCGTGTCGGTGGTCGTGCTCGTAAGTTGCCTGACTTGGGAGACGGTGGCGGCAATTCCGTCGAGCGTCGGCCAAGGCAGATTGCCGGTGCAGAACTGACAGCTGGTCACTCCCAGGCGAAGGTACTCCCGCGCTATCTCCAGCGGACTGTCCCGCAGGATACTGCGATTGAAGCCACCAAGTACCATCAGGTCGATCAGGCCCGGAGAGAGACTCATGCCATGCAGGTCGACGATGGGCATATCGAGGCTGTCCGACGGCGGCAGGACGGCATCGATGCGGCCATTGTCAACGACGACCGAACCCGGCATGAGTCTGCCGTCGCCAATCCAGAGCGTACAGTTCGTCAATGCAAAAGAGGTCATGGACACCTTCAATTGGTTCAATGAACAATACTGATGAAGATGACCAGCAGGCACGCGGAAGTCAAGACAAAAGAATCAATTCGGCTCCAGGGAGTGGTGAGCGCGGTGGGAAATTTTCCATTGAAGCCCCTGCACCTCATGGCCTGAAGCACGCGTTCGGAGCGGATGTGGCTGCGCACCAGCAACATGCCGATCAGGTTGCCGTAGGTGTGCAGGGTGTGGCAATCGAGCCGGGGATGGAAGGCACGCAGGCGCATGGAGACGCGCAGCCGCTGGTACTCCATGCGGATCACCTCGATGTAGCGCAGGCACAGCACGAACATGAGAACCAGCTTCGGCGACAACCGCAACTGCTGCAGCGCAGCCCCCAGCCGTTCGGGGCCGATGGTCGTCAGCAAGGCCATGAAGGTCAGGACGATGCCGTTGGCCTTCAAGATGATGAGGAGTGCGGCGTGCAGGCCTTGCCGGCTCCAGCCCAGGCCCAGAAGCTCACTGTCGGTGGGGCCATGCCAGGTGAACGGCAGCAGCACGACAAGCAGACCGAGAAGGAGATTCAGGCTGATCAGGCGCCGCTGGAGCAGTCGCGTGGGCAAGCGCATCGCGATTGCCAGCGCCCCGCCCATTGCCGCGGCAAGAAGGCTCGCGGTCAGAGATGTCAGTGTCGCGAAGCGGATGGCGAGGACGATCGCGGTCAGCAGGCGCGAGAGTGGGCCTATATGGCTGAGCCTTCCGGCGGGCATCACGGCCGTTCTGCTCGCGTTCGCCATCTTAACCCGGGGGCGGCGGTTCGCCCCGACGCCGGAGCCGTGACTTGCGGTACAGGATGATCCCCATGATGCCGAAGATGTAGCCGATTCCGCCAAGGATGTCACGCAACCAGATCTGCTCCTTCAACTGGTCGATCTCTTCCCGCAGCGGCCGAAGCTGTCGGGCGATGGAATGGTCAAGCTCCATTGCGGCTGAGGATCGGATAGGTTCCGGTGAGACGGCAGCGGATGGCGCGCTGGAAAGTGCCGGCCCTGGAAGAGACTCCGGCAGATCCGCGGCCGGAATGAGACACTCCGCCTGATGGCCGTCGGCGGTAATGACCCGAATGAGGTGGTCGGCGCGCTTGCCGGCATGGTAGGTGAAGGCGCCCTCCGTGTCGGTCGTCATCTTCGCCAGCAGCTCGTCGTCCGGCCCTAGGATATGCAGGGTCAAGTTGGCGGCTCGTCCTCCACCCGGGAAATAGGCATAGCCGACCAGCTCCTCCCCTTCAACCATGGCAAAAAGGCGCAGGCGATGCGCGTCGGCATCGGTAACGACCCCCATGATGGTTCCCGCCAGGCAAAGGAGGATCAGGGGGAGGCGCTGGAAAACATGCGTCATGAGCTTTCCGAGGCGATGGCGACTCTCAGCAACCGCGGCCGTACTCGCGCCAAGAAGCTGAGGGCGCTGGCAGTTATCGCCCCTTCAATCACCATGACAGGCAGTTGATGGAGGATGGTGACTTGTGCGATAAGCGCAAAAGCGGGGTCTGTCCCCAGCAGCGACAAGGCCACGAGAAGAGCCGCCAGCAGGACCGCGAGAAAGCCGCTGGCAAAGCCTCGCCTGACCGCATTGGTGCCGCACTCGTTGCCGCGGCCGAAGAGGTACCAGCAGAGTACCGCGGGAGCCGCCATATTGAAGGTATTGACGCCGAGCGTGGTGAAGCCGCCATGGGCGAAGAAGAGACACTGCAGAAAAAGGCCGATGGCGATGGCGGGAAAGGCGGCCCAACCCAGAAGGATGCCAAGCAGACCATTGAGCACCAGGTGCGTGCTGGTCAGGCCCGTGCGAAGGTGGATGAGAGAGCCCACAAAAAAAACCGCCGCCAGGATCGCGGTCTGGGGTACCTGCTCCTCTTCCATACGACGGAGCCCGATGGCGATACCCCCGGCACTTGCCAGCGCTCCGGCCACCAGAACAGGCGTACTGATTATCCCATCTACCAGATGCATCGCTTTCGATCTCCCCATTGCTGTGCTGGTATTACGAATTTAACAATCGTAGTCCTGAAATGTTGCGGCGTCAACAGCAAATATAGAATAGTCAGCCTTGTATTTTGGCTGCTCCATCCTACAATGCCGAAGCACATCAGCGAAAGGAACTTGTCATGGCAGTGAAAATTGGCGTTGTGGGATTAGGGCGAATCGGCTGGAATTTCCACGTGCATTGTCTCCGCGGACATGGGGACTTTGCCATTACCGCCGTCGTCGATCCAGCCGCCGAACGTCGGGCGGAAGCGCAGGCGGAGCTTGGCTGTGTGGCCTATGAGACGATGGAGGCCATGCTCGATCAGGCGCAACTGGATGCCGTCGTCATTGCGACGCCTACCCATCTTCATGAGGCGCAGGCGCTGGCTGCCCTGGCGCGCGGTCTGCATGTCCTGCTCGAGAAGCCGATAGCCCTGAATTCCGCCGAGGCCGAGCGCATTGTCGCCGAGGCCACGCGGCGCCGGCGGGTCTTGACGGTCTACCAGCCGCATCGCCTCGCCGGCTACTTCCAGACCCTGATGAAGGTTTTGGCCGAAGAGCGAATCGGTCGCATCTGCCGCGCCCAGATCGGCATGTTCAGCTTCGCGCGTCGGAATGACTGGCAGAGTCTTCGCCGATTCGGTGGCGGTATGCTCAACAACTATGGCGCCCATGGCCTCGACCAACTCCTGCAGTTGGTCGGTTACGACATCGAGCGTTCCTTCTGCGTTCTGCAGCAGATCGCTACCCTGGGCGACACGGACGATGGAGTGAAGATCGTGCTGCAAACACCGGCCGGTGCCATTGGCGAGTTGGACATCAGCCAGGCTTCCGCCATCAGCCCCTATCGCCTCAACGTCTGGGGGACGAGTGGCGGCATCGTTCTGCTGGGCAACACGTTGCAGCTGCGCTGGTTCGATCGGCATGCTCTGCCGCGGAAGGAACTGGTGGACTGCCTGGCCAGTGCGGGGCGCCAGTACCCCAGTGACAATCTCGACTGGCAGGTAGGGGAGGTGACCGTCGATGAGGCGCTCGCCATCGATGTGCATGCCGATTTCGCCAAGGCGATTAGCACGGGCTCACCACCCGCGGTGTTGCCCGAAGAAACACTTACGCTCATGCGGTTGCTCGAACGGCTGAGGGCAGACGCTGGTCTGGAACATGATTTCCGTGAGGTAGAGGTACTATGATGATGGCAAAACCGGATGTGCTCATGGTTGGCGGAGGGATGATTGCCCACGATCAGCTGTTGCCGGCGTTGTACCAGTTGCAACGCGACGGGGTGATCGGAGAAATCGACGTCTGTGCGCAGACCGCTCGTACCATGGCTGCACTTGCTGACAACCAGACGCTCCGCGATGCATTTCCCGGTCAGAGCTTCAGGCCACACCCCGACTTCCGCCAGGTGTCGGATCCCGATCAGCGCCATCCGCACCTCTACCGCGACGTGCTGGCGAGGATGAAACCACGACAGTTGGTGGTGATGGCGCTGCCCGACCAACTTCATTTTCAGGTCGTGATGGAAGCTTTGGCGGCCGATCAGCACGTCATCGCCGTCAAGCCGTTGGTCTTGACGCACCGTGAGGCGCAGGAGATCGCCGCAGTCGCTCATGGGCGGGGCCTCTTTGTCGGCGTGGAGTATCATAAGCGTTTCGACGACCGCGCACTTATGGCGCGTCAGCTTTACCGCGAAGGCCGCTTCGGCAACTTCCGCCTTGGACAGGCATCCTTGGTCGAACCGTGGTACTATCGCGAGTCGAACTTCCAGAATTGGTGTACCTGCGAGAACACCGATCTCTTCACCTACGTGGGCTGCCATTATGTCGATCAGGTGCACTTCATCACGGGCCACCTGCCGGTGGAAGTCTCCGTCTATGGCATCGTCGATGCGTATCCGAATGGCAGGCAGGGGTACCTGTGGACCGATGCGCGTGTGATCTGGGACAATGGTGGGTGCCTCAACGTGATCAATGCCATCGGCTATCCCAATCATGCCGCCGGCGGCAACATGCAGGGGCTCAAGCTGCTCGGTCAGGGCGATGACGACGGCACTCTGCTGATCCATGAGGACCAGTATCGCGGGCTCAAGTACTGCCATACCGGCGACAGTGCGGAGGTGAAGCGCTACAGTGAACCAAGCCCCGATTACATGCGCCTTGTCTATCGCGGCGGCGAGGGCAAGGTCGCTGTCGGCTATGGCTATCGCAGCGTCGAAGGGCTCGTCAAGGCTCTTCTTCGCGTCGAAGCGGCCGGCGATCTGGCGGGGCGGCAGGCGTGTTTACGAGCCATCGATGCCGAAGGCATTCTGGCGACACCCGCCAACAGCAGCTACAATGAGCTGGTGATCGAAGCTGCGCGTCTCTCCATTCAGAATGATGCACGGCCAGTGCGGATCACCTACGAGCCGGAAGCGCACGTTTCTTTCCGCACCTGGTAGCTCAGGGCTCCGTTTCTGGAGTAAGCCGATACAGGACCACTGACGGCTGCTGCCATACCGGTTCCAACAGCGGGTGCGGTGTGGCGCCGGCGGGTGGCTGTGCCGCCAGGATGTATCCGATCTTGCCGCGCCTGGCCAACCATTGACGTAGCCGTTCCAGGTCTGGATTCCCCAGGAACTCCTCCTTCTCGCGAATGGCGGGATGGTTCCTCGGTTCGGACGCGGGCAGCTGCGTCGGGTAGCTTTCCCGCCCCGATAACGCCGCCATCCAGCCAATTTCAAAGCCGCTCATGGTGATGGTGTTGAGGATGAAGTCGTTCTTGGGTACGTGCTCCCGCAGAGCCGTGTAGAGGGCGATGCGGGCCGGGGATAGCGCCTGCTCCACCGGTTGGCGATGCTCACTCCAGGTGAGAAACACAAAGATCGGAACGGCGAGCCACCAGACATGGCGGTGCTTGAGCGGCATGGCGGCCACAATAGCCAGTGGACAGGCCAGCATGGTCGCCCAGCGCGAGGGAGTCATTGCGGTCATCACCTGCCCGCTGGTCTGCAGGATATACCATGGGTAGATCTGCCCCACCAGCAGGTAGCCGACGCCGATGGACCCAATCCAGCATGCAAGAAGGTGCACGTGCGCCAGGCGTTGGGACCGCCAGAGTCCCCAAACGATGCCGACCAGCACCAGCAGCAAAAAGATGGTGCCGGACTGCTGAACATACTCCATCAGGGTGAAGACCTTCTCCTCCGTGAAGCTGAAGGCTTCCGTATCACCCAGGCGCCGACTCTGCTGCACGTAGCGCATCAGCGCCGGAAGTGCCAGCAGCAGTTGCACGGGAAGGCAGAGCAAGAGGAAGTCACGCTGGTGCGGCCTGGCTGGACGGTAGAGGATCGTCAGCAGGTAAACACCCAGAACCATCGCAATGATAAAGGCGGTCAGGTGGTGCGTCATGATGATGGCAGCCAGCAGTATGCCACCGGCCAGGATGTCGCTACGGACACGGGTACGCAGCATGAGGAGCAGAAAGGCTCCGAAGAAGGTCATGTCGACGAGGGTCGGCAATCCACCCCACAGGGTGATGTTGGCAGGGGCGCCCCAACGGGGGACGACAGCGAAGATGATCGCGGCGCCGAGCGCGGCCCAGTCGTGGCGCAGGAAGCGCTTCGCCAGCACCCAGGCCAGGGGGATCTGCAGCGCCGCAAACCACCAGCAGAAGGCCCGAAACAGCTCCGGCAGCAGGGGCGCGAAGAATCGCTGGTTGACCGCCATCAGCAGGTGGATGCCGAGTGGGTAATTGAGCGGGACAGGCTCGAAAGGCTCCCACGTGGTGGGAATGCTGCCGCCTTCCGCAATGATATGAACCAGCATGCTGTGAAAGATCCCGTCAAAATTGAAGGGAACCGTGGAGGAGGCAACGGCGAGAGTGGCAGGGATAGCGCCGACAACCATCGCAATCAACAGGGGCAGCGATCGACGGCGTTCCAGCCGCCACCGCCGCCGCTGAAGGCCGTGGACGAGGCGCCACCAGCCGCAAAGCCCGCTGGCGATGAGGAGAAGCGCCCCGCCCACCAGTCCCAGAAGGGGAGTCAGCCAGTGCAACGCCACGACACCAAGCGCCACACCCACGGTCAGGTGCAGCGCGAATCGCTCCGGTCCAAGTGCCTGGCGGCGTCCGCTGCCAAATGGAACGTGCCATCCGAGACCGGCAAGCACCACAAGAAGTGCACCGCTGGTGAGCCATACCTGGATCATCGGCAAGTGGTCGATTTAGTTGGAGGTGCAGGGAGCCGCGGTTGAATTACGGAGCTTCGGGAGATGGCTCGGGAAGGCTCCGCGCTCCGGGTTCCAGATCGGCATCCGAGGGTAACAGATCGATGAAGTACGCTTCATTGATACCCTGGACCGAGCGGAAGGCAATGGCGATCCGCTTGTCTCCTTCGAGGATGATCAAGGGCTTGCTGGAAAAGTCCAGAGGAATACGCGCGGATAGATGATGACGCTCGAGTGGCGTGGCCGCGCGTACAATCGGTGGCTGCTGCTCGCTGACCAGCCGGAGTGTTGCACGCCACCATACAGATTGCGCCTTTGGTGTCTTCACCAGTGCCACAAGCACTGGTGAGATGGCAACCTCTTCCGTGGTGCGTGTGGCGATGGTCGATATGGGCACCAACTCGATGGCGTCGGCATCCAGATCCGGAGTGGTGTTGATCATTGCCCAGAGATCCGGGCCGGCCGCGAGTGTCTGTGCCCGCGGGAGGGTGACTCCTGCCGTGCCAACGCTGGCTGCGAGCGCTTCTCGAAGCCAACTCATCGCCTCTTGCTCGTTCTGCACGGTGCGCTCGAGCAGGCGTGATCCGCTGGTCGAGTAGGGATCTTCACCCACTTCAACCTCTGGTGGTGCCGCGACTGGCTCCGAGCCAAAGAAGCGGTATCCCGCATGCGCGGCGATAACCAGAAGTACCCCCACAATCACGGAGGGCATCAGCCTGGAGAGCATGCCGGTGCTCTCCATGTCATACGACTCTACCACTTCCCGGTGCCAGAAGTATGCATAGAGGATGCCGCTGATGAGCAGCACGCCACAGAGCAGCAGGATCACCGGAAACGAAAAGGAGACGACATAATCGATCTTGAGTCCCGCCTGTATAAGCAGTACTGCCACCTGCAGAATCAGGTGCAGGTAAAAGGCCGTGATGAGATGCCAGCCGCTGTTGCGGGTAATCCACAGCTCTATCCCTGCTCCAAGCGACCAGATTCCAAACAGGGTCAACCAGACAATGACAAACCACTGCGGCACCGCCAGCTTGATCAGCGGCGTCGGGATTGTCGCATTCTTCGATACCAGGTAGAATGTGCCTGCCAATATCAAGGCGCCGCCTGCCATATGCAGCAGAGAAAGAATGGTAGCGCCGGCTGGTCGATCTTCGTGCATGAATAAGGGAAACCTATACGGAATTGGACGGGTTCTGATTTGATGAAAGCGCGTGTAACTTACCGTGCTAGTCGCTCCAACACAAGCATACCTCTCTCCATTGGTCCAAACTTCCACTCACCATTCCCGCGCGTCCGCAAGGTAACAGAGAAAAATCAGGTGGAATCGCTTGAAAAGCCAAACAAGTTTGGGTAGTGTGATGGCTTTTACGACGTGGACCAGCAGGGGACGATGGCATGGCGAAGGTGACAATGCGGGATGTAGCACGGATGGCGGGAGTCTCGCCCACCACGGTCGCCCATGCGTTGAACAACAACCCCGATGCGCAGGTGGCGGCATTGACCCGCGACAAGGTGTGGGACGCCGCCAACAAGCTGGGCTATCAGCGTTCGCTCTTGCAGCGCTCCATCAAGCAGTCGCTCCGCCATGTCGGCATCGCTGTCGGCCGGCCGGGGCAGGAAGATGAAAGCGACACCGCTGCGCTCTTTGATGGTATCCGCATGGTTGCCCTCGATCGTGGCTATGTCCCCATTCTCCAGGCTCTGCCCATCAGTATCGGGCAGGTGGACTGCTCCGATGCCGTGGCGCGCATCGTCGATCATTTTCGTACGAAGCTGCTCAATGGCATCATCCTCGACAAGCAGTGCTTTGCCAATCTTTCGGTAACGGAACTCCATCGCCACGGCATGCCCGTGGTCACGGTCAACGGCTCCTTTGAAGCACGCACCGAAACCGGCGAGCCCGTACCTGGCATCACCTACGACAGCAAGACCGGGGCGCTCCTGGCGATGGAGCATCTGCTGAGCTTGGGGCATCGGCGAATCGCGCTGGTTACGCGCCCCATCTTTCGCTATCCGGTTGAGTATCGGCCCATGCTGATCCGTCGCCTGCTCGAGGGATATCGGGAAGCTCTGGCCAAAGCAGGGGTGCCTTTTGCCGAGGAACTCTTCCTGGATGCGAGACCGGATGATCGCGCGGGGGTCGAAGACGTTGTCGAGAAATTGCTCGCGCTGGATGCTCCGCCCACGGCTTGGTTTGTGGCGGATGATGTGATGGCTGTCATGGTGATCAACGCGCTGAAGCGACGGGGCAAACGCGTGCCCGACGACTTCGCCGTCATGGGGTATGGGGATCAGCAGGTGCCCGTGCTGCTTGCCGATCCGCCGCTGACCACCATACGCACGGATTTGAGGGAGAATGGACGGCAGGCGGCAATCATGTTGCTGAACCTGCTGGAGGGGTGTGCGCCGAAGGAAAAGCAGGTGCTGCTGCGACCGGAACTGGTCGTCCGGCAGTCCACCGCGCCGGCGTCAAATCAATTGGCAATAAACTGAGAAGGAGAGGACGATGAAACACAAATATTCGATGACGCCGCAGGCCGTGGAGCAGGTGGAGACGAAGTACCGCCGCATCCGCACCCAGCTGCCGGTCCCCGAGTCGCTGCCTGTTTTCGAACAGCTTGAGAAGTACGAGCCGATCAGCATGCAGGGGCAGCCCCCCGTTATCTGGGATCGGGCCGAAGGGATTCAGGTCCATGATCGTTGGGGCAACATGTGGCTCGATTGGTCCAGCTGCGTACTCGTCGCCAATGCCGGACATGGCAGGGCCGAGATCTGCGACGCGCTACGCGAGTGCATCGACAAACCGTTGCTCTCCACCTACGTCTTCGCTCATGAGGCGCGGGCGCAGCTCTGCAAGATGCTCGTCGATCTCGCCCCCGCCGGACTGGACAAGGTCTTCCTGCTCTCTACCGGCAGTGAAGCCACGGAGAACGCCATGAAGCTGGCGCGCACCTATGCCGTTCGCAAGCACGGCACGCGCAAGCATGTTATTGTCTCTTTTGGCGGCGCCTTCCATGGCCGCACCCTCGGCTCGCAGATGATGGGTGGCATTCCCGCTCTCAAGGAATGGATCGTCGCCCTTCCCGGCGGCTTTGTCAACGTTCCCTTCCCCGATGGGTTCCGCCAGGAGGATGTCTCCTTCAACGTCTTCGAGAAGACTCTCGCCGACCAGGGCATCGCGCCCGAAGATGTCGCCGGCGTCATCTCCGAAACGTATCAGGGGATCGGTCCGAACTTCATGCCGGGCGAGTATGCCCGCAAGCTGGGCGAATGGTGCAAGCGGAACGATGTTGTCCTGATCATGGATGAAGTCCAGTCCGGCTTTGGCCGCACCGGCAAGTTGTTCGCCTTCGAACATTACGACCTCACGCCGGATCTGATCTGCTGCGGCAAGGGCATCTCTTCGGGGCTACCCCTGGCAGCCGTCATTGGCCGCACCGACATCATGAATCTCTACCCGCCAGGATCGATGACCAGTACCCACAGCGGTAGTCCTCTGCCGGTTGTCTCCGCCATCGCCAATCTCAAGCTCCTGTGCGACGAGAAGCTGAGCGAACACGCGGCGGAACTCGGCGCGCTGCTGGGCAGCCGCCTCGAGAAGATCCGCCAGAAGCATACCGCCAACATCGGTATCGCTCTCTACCGCGGGCTTGTCGGCGGCTTGCTTCTGGTGAAGCCCGGCACCAAAGAGCCCGACGGGGATACCGCTCTTGCCATCAACGAGCGTTGCTTCCAGCAGGGGCTGCTCATGTTCGCCCCCGTTGGGTTGGGCGGCGCCTGTATCAAGATCGCACCGCCGCTCACCACGCCGCTCGACGCCTTCAACGAAGGTCTCGACGTCCTGGAAGCTGCCTGCGATCATATCCTCCACTAAAGGAACTCACCATGATCGAACAGATTCAGGCTATCACCCGCGATACCGCTTTCACTGGCTATCTCACCGAGCTGCTCGTGGAAATGTGCCGGATCGATTCCACGCCCGCCGCCGACGTCAGCAGGATGCGCGATGCCGAGGCCGCGTGTTTCGACATCATCGAGCGGGAGCTGATGACCTTCGGCCTGCGGGGTGCCGTAGCCGAACGGCGCCCGATCAACCCGCGAATCGCGGAACATCCGGCCTTCTCGCAGTTGCACTTCACGAAGACGCGGGAGCGTCCCGAGGGGTTGAGCCCGGAGGAGACCTATACCGGGCGCAGCAACATGCTCTTCACGATTCCGGGTGCGGAAAGCAGCAATGCGGGCAGTTCTCTCGCGCTGAATGCGCATGTAGACATCGTCCATCCCTACTTCCCGCCTCGCGTGGAAGACGGGATCGTTTTCGGCCGTGGTTCCTGCGACGACAAGGGGCAGGTGGTTTCCATCATCGCCGCTCTCAAGGTGGTGTCACAGCTCCTGGCCGAGCGGAAGAGCACCCTCAATCGCGGCGTGACCTGCATGTTCGTGGTCGAGGAAGAGACCGGCGGCAACGGCTCGCTTTCGCTGGCGCTCGACCGTGAGCTGAAGGCTCGGTACGAGTCGATCATGGTCATGGAATGCACCGACAACGTGGTTTATCCCGCCAATCGCGGTGCGGTCTGGTACCAGTGCCTCCTGCGCGACCGCCCCGGCCTGAACCTTTTCGAACTCTTCGCCTTTGTCAATGAAGAGATGGAGAAGGAAGGACGTTCCATTCGTGCGGAGAGCCGCCACGACCTCTTCCCGCAACGCCCGGTCCAGACCTGCCACGGCTGCATTGGTTCCTATGGCGAACATCCCAGCCGCATCTGCGGTGAAGTCTCCTTCCGCATCGAGTTCGATCGGGAGCCTTCGGCCGAGGCGGAGACCATGGTGCGCGATGTACTCGAGTTCGCCCTCGAGACATACGTGGGCATGTATGGTGACAAGACAAAGGTGCTCAATCCCGATACCGGCAAGCCGAAGGTCGCGAGTCACTACGACATGCGCCGCGAAGGGAACGCCTTTGTGGTGGATGTGCATGGCTCGACCGGGCACATGGGCTCCATCCTGGAGAACGACGGCGCCATCACCAAGATGGCGCATTTCGTCCGTGGTCTCGTCTTCTCCCGCCGTGCCATCGCCATGAGCGCCGGAGCGGAGGATATCCATCTCACGCTCTCGCCCATGCCCGCTGGCGATCTGCTCCTCGAAGGTGGACAGGGATTCGTCCCCACCCATCCGATGGAGGAGGTGATGAGCCGCTTTGCGCGCTCCGCCGAACGGGGCGCGGACAGCTACCTGCGGCGCATCGGTCGTTCCGAAGCCGGCAGCGACGTCGTCGCGGTCAGCTACGATAAGCTGCACAATGCAGCCTTTGACGGGGATCCAAAGTCACCCACGGTGCAGACGGCCATGGCGGCGGCTCGCGCCGTCGGGCTTCCATGCGCCGATGAACCTATTCGCGGCTGGACCGTCTCCTGCGATTCGCGGCTCTTTGCCACGGAGTATCCTCAGATGCCCGTTCTCACCTTCGGTTCGGGCAAGTTGACGCATGCTCATTCCGACCAGGAGCAACTGGACATCGAGGAGATGCGGCGCGCCGTCGAAACGGTCGCCCACTTCATTCTCCATCAGACCGGCTCTATCTAAACAGTTCGATCAACGACAGGACATTGTGAACATGGACAAGCTAAAAGTCGGCATTATCGGCGTTGGTTCGGTGGTGCGCGAAATCTATCAGTACCTCTACTTCCGCAGCGACTATACCCACCTGCTCGACATCGTGGCCGTGGCCGATCCCAACGACGAGTACCGCAACTGGTTCGGCGATACCTTCAACATCCCGGAGAATCGTCGCTTCAAGGACTACAATCTCCTCCTCCAGAGCGTGGAACTCGATGCCGTGCAGGTCAACACACCGGACCATCTGCACAGCCAGCCGACGATAGCGGCGCTGGAGGCCGGTTGCGATGTGGTCGTACCGAAGCCCACCGCCGCGACCGTCAAGGAAACCCATGCCATGATCGAGGCGGCTCGCCGCACTGGGCGTCTCATGGGCATCGACTTCCACAAGCGCGAAGATCCGCGCATCAAGGAAGCCGAGGCACGGTATCAGAGCGGGCGCTATGGACAACTGCAGTCGACGGTCTGGTACATGCTCGACAAGCTCTGCGTTGCCGATCCCAATCATCAGCCGCCCTTCTTTGCCTCACCCAACTTTGCCGCCCAGAACACGCCGATCTCCTTCCTCACCGTCCATATGGCCGACGCTTTGATGAAGATCGTCGATCTCAAGCCGCTTCAGGTGCGTGCCATTGGCTATTCTCACAAGCTGCCGTCGCTCGAGCCGATCGGCGTCAAGGGCTATGATCTCTGCGATACCGAGATCGTCTTCGAAAACGGCGCCGTCGCCCACATCATCACCGGCTGGCATCTGCCGAACACCGCTCACGCGCTCACCGTGCAATCGAGCCGCCTGATCTGCACCGATGGCATGATTGATCTCGATCTCGACTGCCCGGGCTACCACGAACTGCATGCTCAAGGCATTGCCGAGATCAATCCTCTCTTCCGCAATTTCGAGAAAGACGGTCTGGTGACTGGCTATGGAATGGCGTCCCCCGGACGCATCTACCAGAAGATCCTCGCCAGCCGCAACGACAGCTTGCATCCGGCTGTGCGCGATCAGATGATGACCGCCAACGAGCTTGGCTTCTTCACCTCCGTCGTGCTGGAAGCGGCCGAAGAAAGCCTCCAGAAGGGGACCTCCATCGCCGATGGGGTCACCAGCGGCATCACCATCGACTGCCGTGAGCTGATTGTCCGGGAGCTGGGCCAAGAAGCCGCCGCTTCCTACCTTGGCTGATGAGCGAAGGGGGGACCATCGGCGGCGCACTGCCGCGGGCCCCGCTGGAGGCAGCGCCTCCAAAGACCCCTCGGTGCTTCTTGTCGGGATCCGGAGATCGGATCTCCGGATCCCGACAAGCCATGAGGTTAGAAAAGGGAGGGAGATGGGGAGGCGAAAATGTTGTTTTGTCCGGGTATAAGTTGACAGCCCCTTTGGGCAAGCGGCTCGAAGACCCGGGATTTCGCGAGCAGGGATGGTTGCGGGGAGCTTGGCAACCTTGTCTGTTTGAGGTGCGGTGGAGTGAGAGGTTTTGGGGATGAGTTGGTATGTCACGCCGTTTCAGGGCTTTGCGCACAGGGGGCTGGCGGGGCTGGTATGTCATGCCGTTTCAGGGCTTTGGATTATAGTATGAGTATCCCATCATAGGGTACGTGATCCTGGTCGTTGCTCAGTCTGCTTGAAGCGGCTGATTGGCGGTGAAGATCAATCATGAGAAAGCTCCAATAGTCGCATTCGAGGTTCCGTTGTGTCGCACACTGATGCAGATTTGCCCCCAGATCCGTCCGCCGGAGAGGCTGATGAAGGGGACAAGGGAGTGGATGTGCTGACCAGTGCCGCGGGGAGCGACGAGGAAGTGGAGGACATCCAGGAGCAGGCGGAGAAACACGAGCAACGGCAGCCGAAGAAGTTTGGGACCTTCGCCGGGGTGTTTACGCCCACTCTTCTGACCATTCTCGGGGTGATCATGTACCTGCGGGAAGGCTGGGTGGTGGGCAATGCGGGCCTTGGCGGCGCCTGGCTGATCATTCTGCTGTCCTTCGGAATAACGGCGGCGACGGGTCTTTCCATGTCTTCCTTCGTCACCAACATTCGGATTGGGGCCGGAGGGGCCTTCTCTATGATCTCCCAGTCGCTGGGGCTGGAGGCCGGTGGGGCGATCGGCGTGCCGCTGTATCTCTCACAGGCTTTGGCGGTGGTTATGTACATCTTCGGTTTTCGGGAGGGGTATCAGTGGGCGATTGGCGCCTGGGGTGTCCCCTTCCTCCACCCGCTCGCTATCGATCTGCTGATCTTCGCGGTCATTTTCGGCATTACGATGGTGAGTACCGCGCTGACGTTCAAAGTTCAGTACGTTATTCTTGTGGTCATCATCGCCTCCCTGGCATCCGTGGCGACCAGCGCGATCCAGGGCACGATGGATCATCCGATCGTGTGGTGGGGAGAGTTTCCCGGCACGGTGGAGGAGAATTTCTCCGGGATCAGCTTCTGGGCCGTGTTCGCGGTTTTCTTTCCTGCCTCGACCGGGATCATGGCTGGGGCCAATATGTCGGGGGATCTGAAGAATCCGCGCCGATCCATTCCGATCGGCATGTTGTCGGCTATCGGGCTGAGCCTGATTATCTATCTGGCGCTGGCGTATTGGCTGATGCGTAGCGCCTCCGTGGACGAACTGACCGGCAACTATACGATCATGATCGACCGTGCGTTCTGGGGACCCGCGGTGCTGGCTGGGCTTCTTGCCGCCACCTTTTCGTCGGCGCTTGCGTCCTTCGTCGGCGCCCCGCGCATACTCCAGGCTTTGGCCAGCCACCGGATCGTACCCGCCAGCGAGATCTTTGCCAAGCGAAGTGGAAGCGGCGAGCCGCGCAACGCGATCTACCTAACCGCGGCGCTGGTGCTGCTTGCCATCATGCTGCGGGAACTCAATGCCATCGCGCCGCTGATCGCCATGATTTTTCTGCTGACCTACGCCACGATTAACCTGGTGGTCTCGGTCGAACAAAGCCTGCGGCTGATCAGTTTCCGCCCCCTGATGCGCATACCGCGTCTGGTCTCACTCATCGGCTTTGTCGGCTGCATCTTCGCCATGTTTATCATCAACGCCATGTTCAGCCTCGTCGCCTTCGTTCTGGTGGCTGTCATCTACATCCTCCTGTTGAAGCGCCGCCTCTCCGCGCCCACCGGCGACGTGCGGAGTGGGTTGTTTACCGCGGCAGCCGAATGGGCGGCGAAGAAAGTGAAACTCTCCCACGGGATGTCGGAACGCGCCTGGAAACCCAACATCCTAATTCCGGTAGAAAATCCCCACCGGCTCCGTGGTTCGTTCGAGATGGTCGAACAACTCGCCTATCCCATGGGCTCTGTGAGGCTTTTGGGTTTGGCCCCCGCCGACGGGGTGGACGATCTGCGTCGGCAGTTGCTGAGCACTCAGCAGGCGCTGACCGACGCTGGGGTGTTCACCTCCTCGACGGTCATGGAGTCGGATCGATTCCCTGATGACGTGCGAATCGGCATGCAGGCCATGGCGGGTTCCTTTTTCCGGCCCAACCTGCTGCTGCTGGAACTGCCGAAGAACGAGGAAACCCACGCGTCCCTGCAGAACGTAATGCGGGAGGGCAAACGACAGCGCATGGGGATCGCGCTGCTGGTGCATCACGAGGTGGCGGGGCTGGGGCGGCGTCAACGCATCAACCTTTGGATCCCTGACCAGGGGCCCGACTGGAAGCTGGAGATGGAATTTGCCAACCTCGATCTGGCAGTGCTGTTGGCCTACCGCATGCTGGATAGTTGGGATGCTAAACTGACGGTGATTGGCACCGTGAAGAACCGTGTCGACGAGGAAAAGGCCAAAACTTTCCTCGACCGTCTGGTCGACCTGGCGCGGTTGCCGGCCGAGACCCATGTGCACGAAGTCACTGGCGATTTTGGTCGTTATGCGCAGGATGCTCCCCAGGCCGACCTCAATATTTTTCCTCTGCCGGAGGAACTGGACGCACAGGCGCTGTGGAGCCTGCGGGACGCGACCGGCACCTCCTGCCTGTTCACGCAGGACGGCGGCGACGAAAGTGCCTTGGCTTGAGGTCGCGGTGACACGGAGACGCCGGGACGCCGCGGGCGAAATGTGCACCATGAAGAGTATGAAGGTTTAGATGGGGGAGGGGCAGAGAGGAATGTCTACCCCTCCTTGCGATCAGGCAGGCAGGAAGGTCTGGCCCACTTTGCTATCCGCTGGGGTAAAGGTTTTCGCGGATTCATGGTGGCGTTGTAACTAGCTGCAGGGCAACGACTTAGGTAAGGCTTTGGACCAGGCGTTGCAAAAATTGCATTTGTGAATATAGTATAACCCTTCTCGGGCGGAAAAAGGTGCGTTCTCAATTGCATTCACATGCTGGTTTACACGGAGACATTGATCATTATGCAGGACAGCAAATCCTCTGCAGTGAACGGCAATGCCGATATTCACGATCTTGCGTTCGAGGGCGAAAAGCGGGTACAGTACGACAGACTGGTTGAGCTGCGTGAGCAGATTCTCGACGAGCTTCGCGTGCTGTCGGACAACTCACTCACTTCCAACAAGCAGGCGGGTGAAGAGCTGGCCGACATCGGCAGCGACAACTTCCTCCGCGACATGGAACTGAGTCTACTGAGCGAAGAAGGGCGCAAGATCCGCCTCATTGACGATGCCATTCGGCGCCTCCAGAATGACACGTACGGCAAGTGCATCGACTGCAATAAGATGATCAGTGACGGACGACTGGAAGCCCTTCCATACGCTCGTCTCTGCGTCAAGTGTAAATCGGCGCGCGAGCAAGCGGAACGGGGTTGAGGTCCATCAGCTAATGGAATCTGCTACACAACCCGCGCGCGGCTCAGCACCGATGGCATGGCGGCGCGTGTGGCAGTTCCCATTGCTTACCGCCGTGCTCATCGTCGCCCTCGACCAGGCTACCAAGCATCTGACGATGGCGCATGAGCATCGGCTGCCCATCTCCGTCATACACGGCTTCTTCGATCTGGTCTACGTGAAGAATCCTGGCGCTGCCTGGGGCATCTTTGCTGACCATACGGAGATGCTCGCCCTGATCTCCGCTGTCGTCTTCGTCATCGTGGCCTTCTTCTATGGGCGCATGACGGCTGACTGGACGGAGCGCTGCGTGGCGATAAGCCTGATCCTTGGTGGGATTGTGGGAAATCTGATTGATCGCCTCTTCTACGGCGGCGTGGTCGATTTCCTCAGTTTTCGGCTGATCACCTACGACTGGCCGGCCTTCAATATTGCCGACTCCGCCATCTGTATCGGTGTCGGCATCTACCTGCTTTCCTCCTTTCTGCGGCCGGAGCATGAGCCGCGACTGGAAGCGCAGACGGAGAGCGCCCCCAACCCGTGAAACGGTTGATCAGCATTCTCGGACCGACTGCCAGCGGCAAGAGCGCTGTGGCCCTGGCCATGGCCGAGCGGCTCGACGGGGAGATTATCTCCTGCGATTCCATGCAGGTCTATCGCGGCATGGATATCGGCACCGCCACACCTGCACCGGATGAACTGGCGCGGGTGCCGCATCATCTGGTGAACGCGCTCGATATTGCGGAACCTTACGATGTGCAGGCCTTCACGGTTCGCGCCCAGCGCGCGATCCGCGATATCCTGGCGCGAGGACGGCAGCCCATTCTCTGCGGCGGGACAGGTTACTACGCCAAGGTCCTGCTGTATGGCTTGCCGCTGCCGCCCAGCGATCCGACCATCGCCGCCGACGTCCTCCGCGATTTCGACGAGCTTGGTGAGGAGGCGTTGCGAGAGGAGCTGCGCGCCATCGATCCCGCGGCGCTGGAACGTGCCGGCGACAACCCGAGGCGCTTGCAGCGAGCTGTCGAGATCGTCCGGCTAACGGGGAAACCGGTTCCCGACCAGGTAGAGGCCAATCCCCCGGATTTTGCCGGTCCCCAGCTCGTCCTCGTCCAGGAGCCAGCTCTGGCACGAGAGCATATCGCCCGCCGTACCCGCCGTATGCTGGCCGATGGCTGGATTGACGAGACAGAGCGGCTGGTGGCGAATGGCCTGCTTGAATCGCCTACGGCGATTCAAGCTCTGGGCTACGCTCAGATCGCCGAGTGGATCGCGGCCGGACGGCGCGACCTCGAGGCGCTGACGGAACAGCTTATCATACGCACCCGGCAATACGCGCGCCGCCAGCGCACCTGGTTTCGTCATCAGCATCCCGGCGCCGTCATGGTTCCCATCGATGCCGAATGGCCCTTTCCGCGGGTTCTCGATCGTTGCCTTCATCTGGTGGGTGAGTGCAGGGGAACTCAGGCGTAACGGTCTTTCATCATCTCGAAGAAGCTCTGCGTCTCATCGGCATTCGCGGGACGAAGGGCTTCGGCCGCGCTTTCACTGACAAGCAGCTCCTCTGGAATCTCATCGAGAAAGCGGGATGGGCGTTGCGCCAGCTTCCCGTTGAACCGGGTTCGCACCTTCGCTCGGGTCAGGAAGCAACGCTCCTTGGCCCTCGTCACCGCCACATAAAAGAGGCGTCGTTCTTCGTCGAGATTGTGCTCCTGGATGGAGCGTTCGTGCGGGAAGAGCTTGTCTTCCATGCCTGCAATGATGACAATCGGGAATTCCAGCCCTTTGGCGGCGTGCACCGTCATGAGGGTGGCGCCGTAGCCTTCTTCGGCATGCTCATCGACCCGATCATTGTCATCGGTGAGGGAATACTCCTCGAGGAAATCCTGAAGCGTCATGCCGACGCCCCGGCGCTCCTCTGCTTCGGCGGCCGCATTGATCAACTCGTGGATGTTCTCCAGCCGCTGCAGTGCCTCTTCATGATTCTTGTAGATCTTCTTCAGGCCGTCCAGATAACCGGTATCCCTGAAATACTGCTCCATCTTCCGGGCAAGATCACCCGCTTCCACAAAGGCGCGGCGCGCCTTGTCGCACGCATAGACGAAGTCGCGCACGCCGCTGGCGGCGGTGGCGCTGATCTCGGCCCCGTTTTGCTTGCGTAACGCCGCCAACATCGGCATGTTCAACTCGTTCTTCTGCTGCTTGAGCGCGTCGATAGACTTGGAGCCGATGCCCCGCGGCGGCACGTTCAGGATGCGCAGCAGGCTCAGGTCGTCCCGCTCGTTGTGCGCGATGCGCAGATACGCTACCGCATCCTTGATCTCTCGCTGCTCGTAGAAGGACTTCGAGCCGACAATGCGATAGGGGACTCCCAGCTTGCGCAGCTCCTGCTCCAGCACGCGAGACTGGTACTTGGAGCGGTAGAGCACCGCCATGTCGCTGTACGGCACGCGCTGGTCCACGTTCTGCTCCTGGAGCATGCGGCCGACCAGCCGCCCCTCGTCGGTTTCGGTATCGCAGGCGATGAGACGAATGCATTCGCCTTCGGGTTTGGCGCTCCACAGCTCCTTCAGGTGCCGGTCGGCATTGTTGGCGATGATCCGGTTCGCCACCTTGAGGATCACGTTGTTGGAGCGGTAATTCTGCTCCAGCTTGACCACCTTGGCGCCGGCATAGGCTTTGGGAAAGCCAAGGATATTCGAAACATCCGCGCCGCGCCAGCCATAGATGGATTGATCGTCGTCGCCAACTACGCAGAGGTTGCGCTCCTTGCCCGCGATCAGCCGCACGATCTCCGCCTGGACCTGATTGGTGTCTTGGAATTCATCGACCAGGATGTACTTGAAGCGTTCCTGGTACTCTGCCAGGACCTTGGGATGCTCACGCCAGAGCTGCACCGTCAGCAGCAACAGGTCGTCGAAGTCGACGAGGTTCATATCCTTGAGGTGGCGCTGATAGGCGCTGTAGACGTCTCCGAGAAGGTGATACCATGGATTGCGGCTGCTGGCCCGCGTCTCCTGCGGGTTCATCATGAGATTCTTGGCGTTGCTGATGCCGATGCGGAAAGCCTGGGCGCTGTTTTCCTCGTTGTTGCGAATGCCAAGATCGCCAATCACCTGTTTGATGACGCCATCCTGATCGCCATCGTCGGCGATGCCGAAGCGCCGATCATATTCGAGGAGGCCGATATCCTTGCGCAGCACCCGGCAGCAGAAGGAGTGAAAGGTGCTGACCGTCAGTTCGTTCTTGCCCAGGTGAGGCATCATGCGGGCCGCCCGCTCTCGCATCTCTCTCGCGGCTTTGTTGGTAAAGGTTACGGCCAGGATGTTCTGCGCCTTGATGCCGGCTTGGAGCAGGCACGCAATGCGGCAGGTAATCACCATTGTTTTTCCCGTGCCGGCCCCCGCCAGCACCAGCAATGGGCCGTGAAGGGTCTGGGCAGCTTCGCGCTGTTGAGGATTCAGACTCTGCAGATCGATCATGGTTGAACGGCACCTCCTGCTTGTTGTGCGGCTATGCAAATGTAAGGGGCCGACTCGGCGTTGCAATGCAAGCGAAGAGCTTTCTCGACTCTTTCTGCAATTAACCGCGCTTTCGCACTTGCAAGCTAACGAAGTTCTGCGATTTTACTCTGGAAACCGCAATCACCAGGTAACCAGCAGGGAGGAGTCAGGATGGCTGCCATCAATCCACAAGCCGTTGAATTGAACCAAACGATCGAAGCCCTCAACAACCACGTCACTGCCATGCTTTCGCAGCGCGGCAAGTCGATCTTCTGGCCCAGCAAGGGGATTCTGGGGCAATCCGCGGATGCCAAGGGCAAGCGCATCAATGCTACCATCGGCATCGCCCTCGAAGACGATGGCTCTCCCCTGCGCCTCGGCTGCATTGAAGAACGCATCAAGCTCGATCCCGCCGACGTCTTTCCCTATGCCCCGAGCCCCGGCGTGCCAAAGCTGCGCGATCTGTGGAAGAGCATGATCCGCACCAAGAATCCCTCCCTTGGGGACGCGCCCATCAGCCGCCCCGTCGTGACCAATGCTCTCACCCACGCGCTCAGCATCTGCGGTTATCTCTTCGGCGATGAAGGTGACACCCTGTTCGTCCCCGACATGTTCTGGGGCAACTACCGCCTGATCTTCACCAATGCCTATGGCATCGAGTTGAAGAGCTGCAATACCTTCAAGGCCGGCGGCTACGATGTCGATGCCCTGCGCGATGCCCTCATGAGCGGCAAGCCAGGCAAGAAGATCGTCCTCCTCAACTTCCCCAACAACCCAACCGGTTATACCGTGACGGACAGCGAGGCACATGCCTTGCGCGACGTTCTGGTCGAGGCTGCCGATGCCGGCAACGACGTGATCGTTCTCATCGACGATGCCTACTTTGGGCTTGTTTATGAGGAGGGTATATATCGCGAATCGATGTTCTCCTTGCTGGCGGCTGCGCATGAGCGGCTGCTCGCCGTCAAGATCGACGGGGCCACCAAGGAAGACTATGTCTGGGGCTTCCGCGTCGGTTTCATCACCTATGGCATAAAGGGTGGCAGCGACAAGCTCTACGCGGCGCTCGAAGCCAAGACTGGCGGGGCCGTTCGCGGCAACATCTCCAACAGCTCGCTGCTCTCTCAGTCCCTCATGGCGGTTGCCTACAGCGATTCGTCCTATGCTTCCCAGAAGCAGCAGAAGTTCGAGACGCTGAAACGGCGCTGCCTCAAGGTGAGTGAGATCCTCGCGCAGCACAGTGAGTATGCGGAAGCCTTTACCGCGCTTCCCTTCAACTCCGGCTACTTCATGTGCGTGAAGCTGAAGCAGGCCGATCCGGAAAAGGTGAGACAGATCCTGCTCAGTGAGTTCTCTACGGGCGTCATCGCTGTCTCGGGCGTGATTCGTATCGCCTTCTCGGCTACTCCCTTTGATCTTCTCGATGATCTCTTCAGCAATATCTACCAAGCGTGTTGCAAGGCTGTATGAGCTGACAGTCTGCATACACCTCACTTGCATCGTGCGGAAGTGCCGCTATTGTGGGATTTGCTTCCCGACGCGGCACCCGCACGCCGCGTGAGGAGCGGCTACGAGAGGAAGAAGGGTGAAACTAGCGATCGCCAGCGAAAAGAGTGTCAACTGCCCGGAATGTGGAGTTGGCTTCGAGATTACTCCCGAATTCTACGGGGCGGAAGTTGAATGCACACAGTGTCAGTGCCAGTTCAAGATCCAGCCGCCGCAGGATAAGTTTGGTAGTGCCCGCCTGGCCAGGCCCGTCATCGATAAGGAGCCGCCCCCTACACGCGTCGAGGAGCGACTCACCGCCAGCGGTATCCAGATCGAGGAGGTTGACGAAGATCAGTTCGCCCCCATGTCGACCGTGCGTCTGACCCGCGACAAGGCTGTCATGGAGCAGCTCAAGAACGATCTGCCACAATCCGTCGTCAAGGATGTCGAGCGCATTCCCGAGGTCGAGGTCGAAGAGGGCAGCGTCAGTTGCCCAAACTGCCAGGCCAGTTTCGAGGTCGTGAAGGAGTTCTATGGCGCCGTTGGGCAATGCCCTGACTGCAACAGCGAGTTCCTCATCAAGCGTCCTGCTTCCGATACCAGCCAGAGCGACAGCTTCCGCTCGATTCGCGTTCGCTCCACCGAGGGGACCGACAAGTTCCTTCGCGCCACCGTGGAGGGCGGAATCCGGCGGCCCGGCCCGCTGGATGATTCGAATCGCCCGGGAGCCCGTCGCGCCGGACCTGCCGCGCCACCTCCCGCTGTCACAACCAGCGGCATTGAAGTGTCGCGGGATGAGCTTGCCCCGAAGCAGTATCATGCGACCGCCACCGTGCGGCTCTCCCGGAATATGAGCAAAGCAGAGCAGAAGCGGCAGGAACTGGCGCCGCCCCCCCCGCCGGAAAGGGTCGCGCAGCTCCCGGAAGTGCATCCGGTCGACGATGTCGTCACCTGCCCCGGCTGTTCCCAATCCTTCGAAATCACGCCGGAATTCGTGGGCGCGGTAGCTGAATGTCCAGAATGCAGTGCCGAGTTCCTTATCGCGCCTCCACTTCCTGCGCCGCCTCAGCGTGCCAAGGTCAGCAAACCGGCTCCCAAGGCCCGACCGGCTCCAGCGCCCCCCTCGGCTGCGCCTGCGCCATCCCCCAAAGCTCAAACCGCTTCCGACAAGCGCGTCCGCCCGACTGCACGCCCCCAGACGATCGGCAGTACCGACAATCTCCAGAAGCAGCCTCAAGCCGTAGCCGCGGCCAGGAAAAAACCATCACTGCGGCGAGATGCTCCCGTGCCCGCGGCAGAGGCTGTTGATGCCGACGTCAAGGAAGCCATACCCGTGGCGAAGGCTGACGAAAAGGCAAAGGGAAAGAAGAAGGCAAAGGCAAAGTCAAAGGCAAAGAAGATTTCCTTGAAGATCAGCAAGAGGCTCATGCGCAAATTGATTCTCTGGTTGATCATTGCCGTGATCGCTGCCAGCGCCGCCGCTGCCGTCGCCTGGTATGTGGTTTTCGGCGGCGGTGGCGCCTGATAGGCTCGGCAGCGCGATCAGCTTTTTGGCTCCTGCCGGTCCGGAAAACGCATTTCCACCTTCCCGTCCACCACGTGCAGGCGTGCCGAGAATGGCTGTCCCTGGCGGCTCTTGAATCCCTTCAGCTCGCTCGTAATCCCCTTGGTCAGCAAACTCCTGGCGGTACTGGCGGCAATCTTCTTGCCGGCGATCGATTTCCAGATCGTGAAGCCGCAGCCTTCGCGCCATCCCGAGCACGAGTACGATTTCTTCTGGTCGATCACCTCTTTGCCACAGAGCGGACAGGCGCCCAGGCTCTCCCCGGCTGGTGCAGTCGTTTTCCCGGAAGTGCGACGGCCAGCCTTACCGGCCGATTTCACGTCCTTGCTGGCGCTTGCCTTTCTGCCCCCCTTGCCGCGACGTGCGTTGTTGCGAGCCGGCAGCGGCACATGCACGATACAGCCGTGCCTGGCCATGTAGAGCAGGACGTCGTCTCCGCTCGGTAACCTGACCGGCTCGCGTAGCACGTGCTGTTGCAGAAGGGTACGCAGCTGCAGGTCGCTCAGCGCCATGCCCTCATAAGTTGGCCAGACCACGAAACCGCAGCCATCCCGCCATCCCGAACACCCATACCCCGTGCGCCCTTTGATTACGTCCTTGCCGCAACGCGGGCACCTGCCAAGCGAATCGGTGACGGCAGGCGTCTCACTGCTTCCCCTGATCAGCTCCCGCGCATACTCCACGATATCCGCCATGAAGCGCTCCGACGCGAGGTGCTTCTGCTGGATCTGGTTGAGGCGGCTCTCCCATTCTCCGGTCAGTTCCGGCGATTTGAGCGCTGCATCCTGCACGATGGCGATCAGGTAACGACCCAGGTCTGTCGCTCGCATCGCCTTTCCCTGCCGATCGATATAGCCGCGCGTCAAAAGCGTCTCGATGATCGCGGCGCGGGTGGCCGGCGTGCCGATACCTTTCTCCTTCAGCGCCTCCTTGAGCTGGTCGTCATCCACCAGTCGCCCGGCGGTCTCCATCAGGGCGAGCAGGGAGTTTTCCGTGAAGGCATGAGGGGGTTGCGTCTCCCCCTGTCGAACCGTTGGTTCATGCGGTCCGCTCTCGCCCCGGCTGAAAGCCGGCAACTCCTGTGTGTCACTCTCCTCCTCGTCCCCCTCCCGCTGGCGTTTCTTCGCCGGAGCGGGATAGAGAATGGTCCAGCCCGGATCCACTACCCGCACTCCCCGGGCACGAAAGGGGATCTCGTTGCTGATGGCGTTCACCGTTGTCTGCTGCTTGCGGCAAGGCGGGTAGAAGGCTGCAATCAGCCGGGTGACGAGCGCCTCATAGACCTTGCCTTCCATGCCGCTGCAGGTGATGCTCTTGCCCGTCGGAATGATCGCGTGGTGATCCGTGATTTTGCTGTCGTTGATGATGCGTCCCGTGAAGGGGAGGGCGGTCAGGTCCAGACGAGCGATATCCTCTGGTCGCGACGCCTGCAGCTCCCGCAGAATGCCCGGCACTTTTTCCCGCATGTCGCTGCTCAGAAAGGCGCTGTCCGTGCGGGGATAGGTGATGGCTTTCTTCTCGTACAAGGATTGTGCCGCACTCAGCGTGTCCGCGGCCGATAGCCCATACCGGCGGTTCATGTCGCGCTGCAGCCCCGTCAAATCATACAGGTACGGGGGCTTCTCAATCAGGGGCCGTTGCTCGACTCCGGTGATGGCGAGCGGTTCCCCAAGGATTCTCTGCAGGAGCGCTTGCGCGGCACTCTCCGTCGTGCACCGCTCCAACTGACAGCGGAAGTTGACGCCCCGGTAGCGGGTGATCAGTTCCCAGAAGGGGGTTGGCTTGAAGGTACGGATCTCGTCGTCTCGATCGACAATCATCGCCAGCACGGGCGTCTGCACGCGGCCAACGCTCCACAAGACTCCACTGTCGCGGAAACGGGCAGTATAATTGCGCGTGGCATTGATGCCGACAATCCAGTCTGCTTCGCTCCGGCAGCGCGCTGCTTGGAAGAGACTGTCGTAGTGGCTTGCCGGCCGAAGATTGTCAAAAGCAGCTCGTATGGCCTGGGGCGTCAGCGACTGCAGCCACAGACGCGAGATCTTTCGGCAGCGGCAGCCGGTGCATTCCAGTATGTACCGGAAGATCAACTCGCCTTCCCGTCCAGCGTCCGTCGCGCAGATCAGTTCGGTGGCACCAAGGAAGAGCCGTTTGACGATCGGGAACTGACGCCGTGCATGCTGCTCCTTGACCAGCGTCAGCTCGAACTGCTCCGGGATGATCGGCAAGACCTCCACGGACCAGCTCTTGTAGCTCGCATCGTACTGGTCCGGCGTCTTCAAGGTCACCAGATGGCCATATGCCCACGTGACCTGATAGCCGTTACCCTCGAGCCAGCCGTCGCGCTTCTTGTCTGCCCCCAGGTACGCCGCGATATCGCGCGCCACGGATGGCTTCTCCGCCAGTACCACTTTCATGAGCTCTCCCTGTTGCTCCTTTCATCTTGCACCATGGCACGAAAAAATCTACCTTACTGCAAGACCTTTTCTCCGATTCGCGGAAAATCTGCCAAACAGAACAAGGCTGCGGCCTTAGGAGCCTTCATCATGCCGGTCACTATTTTACAGCATGTCGCGTGCGAATCCCCCGGATTGCTCGAAGAACTCCTCGTGGAACGGGGGATCGACATGCGAATCGTCCGCCTCGATATGGGCGATGAGGTGCCGCAGACGCTGGCCGCTGACGATGGCCTCGTCATCATGGGGGGCCCCATGTCCGTTCTGGATGTCGAGGAGTATCCATGGATTCAGGATGAACTGCGTCTTATCGAGACTACTCTTGATGCCGACCAGCCCATCCTCGGCATCTGTCTCGGCAGCCAGCTTCTCGCGACCGCCCTCGGCGAAGAGGTTGTCAGAGGGCCCCAGCCGGAAATTGGCTGGCAACCTGTCGAACTGAATGCAAGTGCTGCTCATGACCGACTCTTCAACGATCTTGCCAGTCCATTCATGGCCTTTCACTGGCATGCCGACACCTTTGAGGCACCGCCGGGGGCAGTCAATCTCGCGCATTCTACCTACTCACCCTGCCAGGCATTCGCCGTGAACCAGCGTGCCTATGGCCTGCTTTTTCATCTGGAGGTTCTTGATGCTACGGTTGAAAAGATGCTGGATAGCTTTGGTCCCGACATCGCGCCGTTGCACATCAATCCCGCGGCAGTTCGACGCGGATGCGCGGAGTGCATTGGCAACCTGCATGAGATAGGCGCGGTGGTCTTCAATCGCTGGCTGGACTTACTCTCTGCATAGCTGTTTGAAAACATACACAGGGATGGTACAGTAACGAAGCGTCCTTTTGCTGATAACTTCTTCCAGGTAGCGGAACACTTCCCCATGGCGTATCCGAACCAGCCTCATTACCAGAACGATTACGCAGAGGACGAGGCGATGAATGACGGGTATGACGACGATTTTGGCGAACAGACCATCGTCGACTTCCCGATGGATCGCGCCCCCGGCGCCCCCTATACGTATCAGGATATCGCCCATGTCGAGCCGGAGCTGGAGGACGATTTTTCAGAGCAGGACATCCAACCCACCCTCTGGATTGTCAGTGACCGTGCCGTCTCCAGCCTCTCGTACAGCCCCGAGCAGGTCACGGTCTCCGTCGGCAATTCGCAGGAAGAGTGCGACGTCTACATCAACGATGCGCAGATCAGCAAGAAGCAGTTGGTCATCACGCGCATCGGTCGCGAATGGATGTTCGTCGATCGCGGCGTCAAGGATCTGTGTCGCTTCGATGGCATACTCACTCGACAGGCCATTGCACCGTGGAACTGCCGCACCATCATCCACATGGGAAACAGCTGCCTCGTCTTCACCGGAGCGGAAAGCAGCAACTTCCTCGATACCAGTCGGCTCGCGGCCAAGCGCCGCCGCCTCGAAGTCGTCTATGATCCCCCCATTACCGAAAGCCAGGTCTTCATCAGCAACGCCAAGATGACCGTCGACTCCAATCAGGAGCCCATTCTCATTGGCTCACACATGGTTTGCGATTTCATCATTCCCGAAAAGACCGTGCGTCCCTTTCACGCGATGGTCTACTGGAGCTGCGATGGCATCTACGTCGAGCCCATGGGACGATTCAAGATCCAGGTCAACGGCCAGATGATGGACGAACCTTACCGTCTCAAGCAGGACGATCAGATTGTCATTGGTACCGAGGCGCTTCATGTCGAGATCTATGGCGACGCGATTCGCCGTGGCGAAGAACTCTTCGCCGATGGTCTGGACTTCGAGAACTTCTGCCTCACCCCGTTGGGCGGAGCCACCAACCAGTCGTTCATCGTGCCCGCCTACGGCGGCGCAATCACCATTGGACGCTCCAGTTCCTGTGGCATCACCCTCCCCGATATGGGCGTCTCCCGCGCACATGCTCAAATTATTCCCAGTGGAAAGAGCTTCCATCTCATTGACAATTACAGCGCCAATGGTACTTATGTCAATAATGAGAAGATTTCGAAAGCGCGCGTCCATGCTGGCGATGTAGCGGAAATCGGTAAAACTTTCTTTCTGGTGCACTATAGTTAAAGACCTGGTGGCGCCGAGCAGGGGCCGTAGACTGTCACGGACGATCACAACACACATAAAGGCGAGCGAGGGAAGCATATGCAAAACAGAACCAAACGTATCAGCCGGCTAGTTCTCGCCCTGACCATAGCATGTTGCTGGTTAGGCGTCACATCTTTCAGCCAGGCTCAGGATGAAGCGAGTCGCCCAACCCGAAAACTCGGGCGCGGCGTCAGCAACTTCTTCCTCGGCTTTCTGGAGATTCCCCGCGCTTGGAAGGACGTCAAGCAGGAACACGGAGATGTGGCCGGTCTCACCTGGGGAACCTTCCTCGGCGTTAAACGTACCGCCATGCGCATGGGCGTTGGAACCTACGAAGTCCTCACTTTCCCCTATGACAATGGCCCCATCCTCTATCCGGAGTTTGTGGTCGGTCAGCGTGAAGAAGACGTATGGGCCGTTGAGACTCGCGACGCTTACTGACCGCACAAGGGCATCGCGGCACTTTTTGCAGCTGTTCCGAACGCCGACCACTGCGTCGGCGTTCGTTGCTTGCCGGCCGAAGCAAGCTGCTTGACCCCGCCGGCCAATTCCTGATTATCGTAAACGACCAGAATGAGTAGTCAATCATGCCGTACACCGTTGAACATCTGAAGGGCGAGACACTCGGCCTCTGCGCCTCCGGCGGTCTCGATAGCCGGACTGTTGCCAGTAAACTCAAAGAACTCGGCATCAAAGTCATCGCTTTCACGGCTGACCTCGCGCAGCCGGATGAAACCGATATCCGCGATGTCACCCGCAAGATGGCGGCCTGCGGCATGGAAACCGTACTCGTGGATCTCAAGAAGCAGATGGCGACGGCATGCTTTGAAGTCCTCAAGTATCAGGCTCAGTACGATGGCGGCTATTGGAACACCACGGGCATTGCTCGCGCGGTCACTGTTCGCGGTCTGCTCCCCGCCATGCGCGAACGCGGTTGCACGGTCCTGGCTCATGGCGCCACCGGACGTGGCAATGACCAGATCCGCTTCGAGCGCTACACCAATGTCCTCGCACCAGACATGAAGGTCTACGCCCCATGGCGCGACCCGATCCTCCTCGAGCAGTTCCCCGGCCGCACCGAAATGGCCGAATACCTCACTCGCCTTGGCATCGAATCCTACGCCGGCGGCCGCAAGAAGTATTCCACTGACGCGAATCTCGCGGGATTGTCTCACGAAGCCGAGGATCTTGAAAGCATCCAGACCCCCTGCACCATTGTCGAACCCACCATGGGCGTTTGGCCGCACAAGGCGCCCGACGAGCTCCAGGAAGTCACGCTGCGTTTCGAAAAAGGTTTCTGCGTGGCTATTGACGGCAAGGATGTCTCTCCCCTTGAAGCCATGCTGCTGGCCAACGACATCGGCGGCAGAGCCGGCCTGGGGCTCAAGCACGCCCTCGAGAATCGCGTTATCGGCACCAAGAGTCGCGGCGTCTACGAAGCACCCGGCATGGAACTGCTCGGCGCCGGTCTGCGCTTTGTCTACCAGGCCGTTCTCGATCGCCGCTCTGGATTGCTCGTTCAGCAGCTTTCGCGGTTCATCGCTGACCAGATTTACGACGGTCGCTATTTTGATCCCGGCACCTGTGCCGCGCAGCGCGCCATCGATTCGCTGGCCGAGTTTGCCGACGGTACCGTGACAATGGGGCTCTACAAGGGCAATATCTACTTCCACTCTCTGCGGGATGTTGCCGCCAGCCTCTATAACGAGGCCGATTCTTCGATGGAAGCAAGCGAAGGGCTCAACCCTGTCAGTTCACAGGGATATGTGGAAGTACAAAGCGTCGAAGCGTTGACCATGGCACGCGCGGGACAGATCCGGGCGCGCTGAGGCACCAGCCATTACCGGAGTGGTCCATGTCGACTCTCCGGTGATGGCTGCGGACAGATCATCATGCGGCAGGACATCTGCTTGGGGAGATACTGGTGGATCAAGAGTTCGGGAAGATAATCTTGTTGGCAATCATTCAGGGGGTGACGGAGTTTCTGCCGATCAGCTCTTCCGGCCACTTGGTGGTATTCCAGCGCATGCTGGGAATGACCAATGGCGAGGAGAATCTCTTTGTGGCGGTCATCCTCCACGCGGGAACCCTGCTGGCCATTCTGACCTTCTATGCGCGGGACATTGTCCGGATCATCCGACAGCGCGAATGGCGGATTTTCGGGCTTGTGGCGGCGGGCACCTTGCCACTGGTCATCCTCGGCATTCCCCTGATGAAGATGCTCGAGAACAACTTCGACAATATCTGGCTTGTCGTTGTCTGTTTTCTCTTTACCGCCTTCATGCTACTCGTCGTGCATCACAAGAACAACGAGAACCTGCGTCTGAAGGAGATGCCGTGGGTCACGGCCGTGATCATTGGCATCATGCAGTGCGTCTCTGTCCTCCCAGGCGTCTCCCGCAGTGGCACCACCATCGCTACGGCCACTCGTCTGGGGATCGACAAAGCCAGTGCCGCCAGATTCTCCTTCTTCCTCGGCATCCCAGCCATCGGCGGGGCTACCTTGCTGGATGTGCTCGATATTTTGCGCGGACCCTCTCCGGTCTTGTCCAGTGTCTCTGGACTCGTTGTTGGCTTTTTTGTCGCTTTTATCGTTGGCTTCATCTCGCTGGCTATTCTGATCAAGGCGCTGAGCAGTGGCAAGTTTTCCTGGTTCGGCTACTATGTACTGGTGGTGGCCGTTGCCGTCACCGTCATGCAGTTGGCGGGATAAGTTGGACACAGGAGCGAGACCATGAAGAACACTTTCAGACATTGCACGTGCGTTCTGGTTGGAAGCCTGCTCATGCTGGCTGCTTCCGCTTATGGGCAGGCACGCGATGACCAGCTCAGGCAGGAGGTCGTGCGGTTGCAGACCGATCTGGCCAAGGTCATCAAGGCCTTCAATGCCGATCGCGTGGCAAGTGCCGAAAGCTCGCGCGAGCAACAGGAATTCATCCGTCGCTTCACCAGCGAACTGGCCACCCAGACCCGCGCTCTCGGTGCGCTCCAACAGCAGCTCGATCAAAATCGCGAGCGCCTGGCCCAGCTCGAAAAGCAGAACCGCCAGTACGAGACATTGATCGAACGACACATCGGCGAACTCAAGGAAATCATTGCTGCCGAGAGCAGTCAACGTGTTGCGGCCGATAAGCGCATCATCGACCAGCTAAGCAATGCCCTCGCTAAGGGCTTGACAAAGATTCAGCAGGAATCCGCATCCAGCCCAGCCGGCACCAATGCCACGACCGGTCGTCGCTACAAGGTGGCGCCCGGCGATACACTCAGCGCCATCGCCGCCGCCTTCAATATTTCCGTCGCCAGACTCAAGCAGATCAACAACCTGACTGGCGACACGATATACGTGGGGCAGGAACTGAACATACCGGAATAATACCTATGAGTGAACTCAATCCGCCGAAGGCCATCCTCAAGCTTCTGCAACGTAATGCCCGACTCAGCGCTGAAGAAATCAGCACCCGCCTCGATGTTCCCGTCCAGGACATCGAGAACCTGATGCGCAGATGGGAAACGGACAAGACAATCCTGGGTTACCATGCCGTAGTGCGAGATGAAGCACTGCACGACCAGAAGGTGCGAGCCATGATCGAGGTGAGTGTCGAACCGGAGCGTGACTCCGGTTTCGACCGCACGGCTCGAAGCATCAGCAAATTCCCGGAGGTGACAGACCTCATGCTGGTGTCGGGCAACTACGACCTGTTGCTCTTCATCATGGGCGATACCCTCCAGGAGGTGGCCGACTTCGTCGCCAGCAAACTCTCCCCCATGAAAGGCGTCCGCTCAACGCGGACTCATTTTATGCTGAAGAAGTACAAGGAATCCGGTTTCCAACTTGAAGACAATGAAGAATATGAACGACTCAGTGTTACACCGTAGCTGGGTGGCTGACCACATCCGCTCGCTCCCCCGCAGTGGCATCCGTGACTTTTTTGAACTCGTCCAGGCGATGGATGATGTTATCTCTCTGGGCGTCGGTGAACCCGACTTTGCCACCCCATGGGCTATCCGCGAAGCCACCATCTATGCTCTCGATCGCGGCCGTACCAGCTACACCTCCAATCTTGGCAACCTCAATTGCCGCAAGGAGATCTGCAAGTATGTAGAGAGCGATTTCGGCGTCGCCTACGATCCCGCGAGCGAGTGCATCGTCACCGTCGGTGTCAGCGAGGCTCTCGACCTGATCCTTCGCGCCATTCTGAATCCCGGCGACGAAGTGATCTATCATGAGCCCTGTTACGTCTCCTACATGCCGCTGATCCGCATGGCGCATGCCGTCCCGGTCCCGGTCACCACCTTTGAGGAAGATGCTTTCGCACTCGACCCGCAACGGCTGGCCGATGCCATCACCCCAAAGACCCGGGCGATCCTCCTCAACTTCCCCAACAATCCCACCGGCGCCAATCTCTCCGATGATCAGAAACGGGAGATCTCACGGATCGCGGTTGAACGCGATCTTCTGGTCATCACCGACGAGATTTACGCCGAGCTTTCCTATGGGGATCGATCGCCCTGTATTGCCAGTTATCCCGGCATGCGTGAGCGGACGGTTTTCCTGCATGGTTTCTCCAAGGCCTTTGCCATGACCGGCTTCCGTATCGGCTATGCCTGCGGTCCCCATGAATTGATCGAGGCCATGATGAAGATCCACCAGTACTCCATGCTCTGCGCATCGATTCTGGCACAGGAAGCGGCGGTCGAAGCTCTTCGCAACGGTCGAAAGGAGATGATGGCCATGCGGGATCAGTACTTCCAGCGCCGCAATGTCATCGTCAAGGGGCTGAACAGGCTTGGCTTGCGCTGCACACTTCCGGAAGGCGCCTTCTATGCCTTCCCCAACATCAGTGCCACCGGCATGACCGATCATGAGTTTGCCCGTGGCCTGCTGACGGAAGAGCGTGTGGCCGTCGTTCCCGGATCCGCCTTCACTCGTGACGGCACCGGTTTTGTCCGTTGTGCCTACGCCACCGATATCCATACGCTCGAGATTGCGCTCGAACGCATGGGCAGCTTCCTGGCCCGGCACACCTGATCGGCAAGTCTCGAGGACGGGAGCGGCGCCTGTCGCTTCCGTCCTCTCGCCTCGCCGTCAGCTCTTGCGGATCAATCGCGCGACGAACATGCCGTCGCAGTCGGAGTCTGCCGGCCAGATGCGCAGCATGCCGTCGGTTTCGCTCTTGGTGACCGGATGCCGCACCTTGTCGAGGCGATACTCCGGATGGCGCGCCAGGAATGCCTGAACGACATCCTCGTTCTCATCTCGGCAAAGGGAGCAGGTGGCATAGAGCAATTTGCCGCCGGGCTCCACCGCGGGAGCAACCCGCTCGAGAATCTCCAGCTGCATGGTGGCCATCTCCTGCACGTCGTCGGGCGTCAGCGTCCATCGCGCATCGGGATTGCGCCGCCAGGTGCCCGTATTGGAGCAGGGCGCATCGACCAGCACCCCATCGAAGCGGGCATTGCGCGTCGGCAGTGTATGCCCGTCCCAAGGTTTGGTGCGGATGTTGCTCAATCCCGGCCGGCGCGCTCGTTTCTTCAAATCGTTCAGTTTGTACTCGCGGATGTCCGTGGCAAGCACCGTCCCTTTGCTTCGCATGAGACTGGCCAACTGCAGGGTCTTGCCACCGGCCCCGGCACAGGCATCCCACCAGCGCTCACCAGCCTGTGGTGCGCATGTGTAGCCAATCACTTGCGACGCGAAATCCTGGATCTCGAAATGACCATTGCGATAGGCATCCAGCTCGTAGAGGTTCACATGGGCATTGTCAATGCGAATCGCGTCGGGCAAGTGGGGCGAAGCGTGCGCCTTCAGATCTTCATGGCGCAAAGCATTCAGGACATTGTCGCGACTTTCGCCCTGGCAGCGCAGCCACATGGGCGGACGTTCCTGCAGCTGTTCAACCAGGTACTTGCGTTGATCTTCAGCCAGTGGCAGCTTCGCGAATATCCACCTCGGTACCAGCTCCTGCCACGTCAGCGCGGGCAGCCCGAGAAGCTCGCTCAATTCGCGGCCCTTCTGTTCGAGCGACGCTTCACGACACGCTTTCAGGTAACCGGTGTAGCCTAGGCATTCCTTCCAGTAGACGGCTACCGGATGCATGTCGTCGTTGTCGAGCAGGTGCGCCCCCAGCAGGATGCGCAGCCAGGGCTTGAGCCGCGACGCCGTCGCAGGATCATCGTCCCAGAAATCTTCGGTAATGCCTCGCGTACGGCTCAGCCATCCCCACCAGCGAAAGACACTGAAGAAAGTCTCCGACATGAAGCGCCGATCGCGTGAGCCGAACTTCCGATTCTTCCGGAAGTGGGCGGCAAGGACCCGGTCAGCCGGATTCCGCGTCCGGAAGATCTGGCCGGTCACGTAGTACAGGGTCTCCGCATAGCTTTGCCCCTGATTCTGAATGAGCCGTGATTCTGTGCTCATGTCAACCTCGCAGATCGTCGAGGGTGACCTCGGCGATGGTTGGACGCACCGCGTGCGCATGACTCAACTTGGCGGCGGGAAAGCTCGAGGCAATGGCTACGCAACGCATCTTTGCGGCAAGGGCGGCATCGACACCATTTACCGCGTCTTCGACCACCGTGCAGTCCGACGGGGCCACACCAAGTTCGCGGGCAGCCGCCAGAAAGATCTCCGGCGACGGTTTCTTATGCTCCACCTTCTCGGCCGTGATGACGGCATCGAAGCCGCTCGGCGGCAGGTCGATCCCCAGCAGGTTCGCTTCAACCTTGATCCAGTCGGCGCTCGACGCCACCGCTGTCAGGTAACCAGCGGCGCGACAGCTCTTCACCAGCTCGACCGCTCCCGGAAACGCCTTCAGCATCTCCCGGACAATGTCCAGATAAATCTCGTACGTCCGTGCCTTCAATGTGGCCACATCGACTTGCAGACCATATTGCTGAGCGACTCCGCCGACGTAGCGGTTCTCACCGGCGCCAATGAAAGGCTCGAAATCGATGGGCTGCGCCGCGATTCCATATTCCTTGAACATGGCGATGGCGGCAGCGTTGATGATCGGCTCTGAGTCCGTCAGGACGCCATCCATGTCAAATATTACAGCTTTCATGCTACCTCGTTACGAACGTTGAGAAAAGGGGGGACAATGGGGTGCGTGCTCTTCGTCAGCCGAGATCCTCGCCTTCGCGAACCAGGCGAGCGCTGTTGAGGACCACGGCAAGCGTGCTGACCACCTGAATGATGGCGGCCATGAAGGGAGAGAGTATGCCGGCTGCGCTCAGCGCGATGCCGCCGAAAATGAAGATACCGCCGATGATGACGTTGCCGATGATGATCAGCCGCGACCGGCGCGCCAGGCGCATCAGAAAGGGCAGGCGGTTCAACCGGTTGTTCAGGAGGGCTATGGTCGCGCTCTCCACGGCCACATCGCTTCCCGCCGCCCCCATGGCAATGCCGATGTTGCTGGCCGCCAGCGCCGGACCGTCGTTCACGCCATCGCCAATGAAGGCGGTACGGTAGCCACGTCGCTTGGTTTCGTTGACATACTCGACCTTCTGGGCCGGTATGCAATGGCTGCGCCAGTTTTCCAGCCCCAGCTCGTGCGCCACGCGCGCGGCTACTTCCTCGCGATCGCCGGTGATCAGCGCCAGATGCCGGATGTTCAGCGCCTTGAGTTCATCCAGTGCTTCCCGCGCCCCTTCCCGCACCTGGTCTTCAAGTGCTATCCATCCGTACGGTCTGCCATCGCACATGATGTACAGGAGGCTGACCCCTTGTGTATCTTCGCCTCCCTCGGCATGGAAAACCTGCTCACCAAGTCCATTCTCCTCCATCCAGGCCAGATTGCCGACGAAGACCGCATGCCCGTCAACCACGGCTCGCAAGCCGCGCCCCGGCTCCTCATGAAGCTCCTCCGGCTCGCTCAGGACCACGCGTACCTTGATCGCCAGCTGCCGGATTGCCACCGCCACCGGGTGATTGCTTCGCTGCTCCGCGCTGGCGGCAAGACGCACCAGCTCCGCGGGTGTGACGTCGGCGATGGGAGAGAGCCGCACGACACCCAGCTCCCCCGTCGTCACTGTGCCGGTCTTGTCCATCACCACCGCATCGATGCGCGCCATCGCTTCGATGTCGTTGACATTCTTGACCAGAACGCCCAGCCTGGCCGCCGCCGACAGCGCCGCGATCATGGCCGATGGGGTCGCCAGAATAAGTGCGATCGGGCAGGCGGCAACGAGCACCGCCGCGACGCGATTCAAGTCCGTTGTCGCCAGCCAGACGAGCCCTGCCAGGATCAGAACCACGGGCGTGTAATAGTGAATGTAACGGTCGATGAGACGGGTAAAGGGGAGGCGGCTGCGTTCTGCCTGCTCGATCAGTTCGCGCACCTTGCCAATGGTGGTGTCACGTCCTGCTCGATCGACAGTGACCTCGATCAGCCCACTGAGGTTGACCGTGCCGGCGAAGACGGTATCCCCCGGTCCCTTGTCGACCGGCAGCGATTCGCCAGTGATATTCGCTTCCTGCAACGCCGTATTGCCGCGCACGATCTTGCCGTCGCCAAAGACATTTTCACCAGGGAGGATGCGCAGGCGATCGCCCGGTTGCAGGCTGGCCGGCTCCACCTGCTCTTCCTCCCCCGACGGCAGGAGGCGGCGTGCCTTACCGGGGGTGAGGCGCGCCAATGCTTCGAGCGAGGCCCTTGCGCCCACCGCGCTCTGGGACTCGATGATGAGGCTGAGCAGCATGAAGAAGGCGATCCCCCCCGCTGTCTGCAACGCAATGGCGCCGTCAGGAGTGAAGTTGGCCCGTGCAACCGAGGCGAGGACTGCCAGAATGACCAGCTCGTTCATCCGCGTATGTCCCGTGCGGGCCTCGCGGCCAATGATCTCGAAGATGCGCCAGAGGAGCAGCAGAATGCCGAGTCCGGCACACAGAGCGGCGAGCTTGCCTTCATCCGCTGCCCAGGCCGTCAAACCGGAATCGCCCGCACGGCTGCCAAGCCAGGAGATAAACATGGAATCCAGGATGAGACCCGCGCCGAGCAGAGCCCAGAGCAGCCGGCTGCCGGTGCGGCGAACGGTCTGTCCGGGGATCTCCGGCACTGGCGACGGAAGCGTGGTGGCGGTGGTACTGGTCACGGTTGTGCTTGCGGCTTGGGGGTGCTGGAGGGCATGTAGAGTTGCAGGCGGATCTCGTCGTCTTCATCACCCGTGATGATGAACTTGCGGTTGACTCGGCCCAGCACCCGTTGCAGGGTTTCCTGCTGCATGCTGCGCCGCAACTCCGGATACTGCTGCACCTTTTCGTAAAGGTCGGCGAAATACGCGGCATCGGCATCCGCGCGGCGCACCTTCTCATCGCGAAAGGTTTCGGCTGCGGTCAGCAGGCGCACCCGCTCGCTGGTGGCGGCATTGAGCACCTGGCTGCGATATGCCCGCGCCTGCGCCAGCAGTTGATCGCTGATCGTATTGGCACTGGTCACCGCCTGGAAAGCTGCCTCCACCTGCCGCGGGGGTGAAATCCCCACTGGCTGCACGGCCGTCACCTGCACACCCAGATCGAGTTCTTCCACGTCCGCCTCCACGATCTGGCGAACCGCTTCGGCAAAATTCTGCCGATCGGCCCACGTGCGATCGATTGGAAGGGCTGCCGATGCCTGCGTGATGGCGCCGTTCAGCAGGCGACGCAGAAAGTTGCGCGTCATCTGATGATCCGGGCTGTTATCGGCAAAGGCAAAGGCATAATCAACCGGTTGTACGATAGAGTAGCGCAGAGCCCACTGGCTGTGGAGAATAGTCATGTCGCCCGTCAGCGAATACCCATCGATGCCCGGTTTCAGGGTGGGGGGGATGCGTTGCTCCATGGTGGTCGGATCGTCGCTGTACCACAGGTCATTGCTTTCCACCGTCTGGATTCGACCCGCGGCCGGCACCGTAAGCTTCTCGTCGATGGGATAAGGAAAGGTCACGTGCAGACCATCCCCCCGCACCACATTCCCATTCACACTCGTCAGCTGCCCGAAGCGCAGCACGATTCCCGCTTCGTACTGCTCCACTACAAAGAAACTGCGCCAGAGAAATACGGCCATCGCGCCAAGCAGCGCCACGATCAGCAGACGAAAGGTGATGCGCAACGCGTGCGCCAACGAATTCAGGGCACGATCCCGACCGGCATCTTTCTGCTCTGGAAATAGAGGTGTCTCGATCACGTGAAACCTGTGCTTGGAGTTGGAGGTGAAAATATAGACCCCTTGAGCTGGATGTAAAGCCGCCGAACAACCTCCGACGGCACGATCCGCCCACCATTACGCCCTCGCCTCAAACCCATGGTCGATCCATCCGACGCCGCCACTCCAATCGAATCCCAGGCATGCCCCTCGCCTTTCATTCGCCCTCGGGTCCCCTTCCCGGGAACGCCACTCGCCTGAGTGGCGTCATTCGCATCGCCGCACCCCAAATGCCCATCCCCGCTCATTCGCCCCGCAGTTCCCCCTCCCGGGCACGCCACTCGCCTGAGTGGCCTCATTCGCGTCGCCGCTCCCCAATGCCCATCCCCGCTCATTCGTCTTCGCAGGGAGATACCATACCGCGAAGAGCAGAAGGCACGAAGATTGGCGAGCATCAGGGCAGAGTTGGACAGGATTGACAGGATCAACAGGATGGCTAATCGGGGCGCGGGAGTCCGGTGAATCTTGCTGATGCAGCCACGGCGGTCGACAGGCAAGCATCGCAGAGAACGATGTCCGCCACATCAGAAAATCGCTACCGCGGCAAAGCAGCTTGACATTGCTGATGACGCATTGCACCTTGCGGTCGGACGGAGGTAGGCGGTCTTGAAGGAGTCCGAAGGGGGAAACATCTTCCCGCAAGCACCCAGTGCTAGCCATAGCTCGTTCAGTCAGTTGAGCAGCAGATTGCATGTTGTGCAGCGCTGGTGATGAAGTCTTCGTACGTGTTGCCAAGCTCGCATCAAGGGTCGAACGGTCATCCAGGCATTCGCCAATCCATGAGGTAGTATGGGCTCCTCAATGATACTCACTGACGGGCAGCAAACGGGGGACGAAGCCTGTTTTGTTGGCGGCAAGCCTGTATTGCCCAGAGGGAATGCGATTCCGAAATGTGCTTTATGTCGCGCTGAGCAGACCTTCTTCCTTCAAGTTGCCTTCCCCGACGATCATGTCTGGACCGGCCTTTCACTGGCCGTTTTTTCCTGCACGAGCTGTGCAGACAAAAACCACCTCATTCCGGAAATGCTTTCCGGAGTTCTCACTGGTGCAGACATTCCGGCGAATTTCCTCAACGTCTACCAACTGAATTTCCACTTCGTTGTATTTGAGACAGCCCAAGGTCAGCTTGTCCGTCAATATCAAGAGCGCGTCAGGTTCCGCCCCATCTGCTTGGAACGAGCCGATTCCAAACACAGAATAGGACAAGTTGGCGGGGGGCCAGCGTGGATCTTGGAAGATGAAAGCCCCGAAAGCTACGACGCACATGACCCCATGTACTTTCTGTTTCAGGTTGACGGTAGTATTGAGTTTGAAACCGTGCAAGGAGCGCCGCCACAGATGGAAGTCGGCTTGACTGGAGATCCTGAACCCTCACCACACGACTTCTACCAGCTTTTCATCGGCAATGCGGTTTATCTGTTTGGGGCTGGCCGCCAAACTCCAGCTCTGGTGTACGCCATTACGCAAGTGAACTGAGGCAAGGGCAAGACGGGGACGGTCGATAAGGAGCGGTTTTTAATGCATATGGAAGAAGGAGAAAGTATATTCACTATCTATACAGAAAGAAACTACGTTTGTTGTCTTTTGTCAATTTTCCTATCCATCTTTATGTGGTATCTTGCCTATAAGCTGGATAGGCGCTACTTGATGGATGATCAATGGTATTCATTTTGTTTGTCCATTTCCGTTTTAGCAATTATTCTGGCCGCGTTATTTCTAATACCGAGGCGAAAGCTGATTCTCAGTAAGAGAACAGGGGATTTGGAACTATGCTGCTTCTTGCTTAAATGGATCGTTATTCGCCGAAAAATAACGTTAGAAAGAGTTTATGTTCGCGGGTTGCCTGCCATGGTTCAGTTTGTTGCTAAAGGTGACGTTGGCCTACTTATCAAGCTTTGTCTAATGTTTTCCATTCGTTTCTCATCACAATATCCTGCAGCTCGTCTTCTTGAGCTAATTGGTAACTTCAGTAAGTCGGGATCTGCCGACGGGTGCTCTTTACGTCTGGAATACAAGCCCCTCATCGGAGCCGCGAGAGATCTGTGAGGGAGGGCCCTGATTTGCGTGATCCCCGCGTCCCCGCGTCCCCGCGTCCCCGCGTCCCCGCGTCCCCGCGTCCCGTGTCCCCGCGTCCCCGCGTCCCCGCGTCATGTCTGCGCTTGTTCGAATGCAGCCAAAGTTGATAGGAAAAGAAGCTCGTCATGGCGAACCTACGGCGAAGCGTGGGGTCTCAAGGCTCAAAGTCTTATGACAAGATAGCGGATCGGCAAGTATGTAAAGCCTAGTGGCGGATTTGGTATGGAGGAGCAACAGCCGAAGAGCGAGAAGGGGAGCAACGGTGGTCTCATCGCGCTGATGCGACCCTACTCCTGGCGACTCGCCCTGGTCGTTCTTCTCCTGGCGGTACTGGCGGCGACCAACATGGCCCTGCCGTTCACCATCAAGTTGATGATCGATGAAGTCTTCCCCACCGAGACCAATCTGGGCAACTGGAACCTCCTCTGGCTCATTCTCCCGGCCCTCTTCTTCATTTACCTCGTCCGCAACCTGCTCTTCTTCTCGAGCCGCATGGTCTCCGTGCGAGTCAGCGAGGATCTCTGCTTTCGCATGCGGCGGCAATTGTTCGAGCATCTCCAGCAGCTCAGCCTCAACTACTACAAGTCTAATCAGCCAGGCAAGGTGGCGTCCCGGGTCATGGACGACACCTTCAAGATCCAGTCCTTCATCCAAGACAAGTTTCCGACCTTCCTGCTGAACGTCCTCATGTTGCAGATACTGCTGGTGGTCCTCTACACGACCAACTGGCGTCTGGCCCTTGCCAGTACCATCGTCCTGCCCCTTCATCTGGTCACCTATTACCGCTTTAAACGCTCCATGCGGCGGAGCCAGTCGGAGACCCAGGAGAATCTGGCCAGTGCCTACGGTGACCTTATCGAGCGCTTTCTCGGCATCGAGGTGGTCAAGGGCTTTGCGGCCGAAGAACGCGAAACACAGATCTTCGACCGCAACATCGATCGCAGTCGCAAAAGCCAGATTGAAACGCAGAGACTGCACTTCATTCAGAAGGTGATCGCGGATCTGTTGATTGGCGCGGGAACTGTCTTTCTCCTCGGCTTTGGCGCACTCGAAGTCCGCAATGGCATGAGCGCCGGCACCTTCTTCATGTTTTTCGGCTATGTCGGCATGCTCTATCCGGCAGTAGTCGAGGTGATGGGCGGCACCAGCTATCTCTCCAAGACGACTGCCAGCGTTGATAGGGTGCTCGAGCTGCTGGTGGAGCCCGTCTTGGCCTTCACGGGGCGTCGGGCGGATGTGGCCATGCCTGTCCCCTTTCGTGGTGGTGTCGCTTTCGAAAACGTCAGCTTCACCTATGATCCGGATGGCGACCCGGTATTGCGTGATGTACATTTCACCATCGAACCGGGCGAGCATGTGGCCGTGGTGGGGCCCAGTGGCGGTGGCAAGAGCACGATGGCGTACCTGATCCCGCGTTTCCTGGAAGCCACCAGTGGCACGGTACGCATAGATGGAAAACCGATCAGGGAACTGCCGACCATGGACCTGCGCAACGAAGTGGGGATTGCTTTTCAGGAGGTCTTTCTCTTCAACACCACCATCTATGAGAATCTTCGTTACGCCAAACCAGATGCCACCATGGATGAAATCCGGGAAGTCTGCCGCATCAGCGGCGCCGGCAAGGTCATTGCCCGTCTGCCGAATGGCTATGAGACCCAGATCGGTACCTCTGGCGTCGAACTCAGCCGCGGCGAAAAGCAACGCATCACCCTGGCCAGATCCCTGCTGAAGCGACCCAGAATTCTGCTCCTTGACGAGGCTACCGCATCCCTTGACAGGGAGTCGTCCGAAGAGGTTGTCCATGCCATCACCAACTACATGAGGTCGAGCACGTTGATCATGATCACTCACGAGCGCAATCTCATTCGGATGACAGATCGGGTGCTGCACATTCAACATGGTGAAGTGGCGTTCGACGGCTCCAGCGAAGAGTATCTGGGCAAGGCCCCCACCACTCGCAATGAACGGGCCGATGATGAAGCCGTTCCCTTCAAGCCCCAAAGCCCTGCGTCAACGACTTCTTCCGATGCGGTATGGGCCGGACTGCGCGTTCTCACCGCGGTGATGATGGTTGCGGCTACGCTTGCCACCGGGTGTCGCTCCATGGAACCTCGCACCACCAAGTCCATCGAATTCGAGGAACCCAAGGCGAGCGCCGGATGGGTCGCAACCGGCGATCAGTTACCCGAACTGGATGAGCTGGCCAGGGCAATCGATGCGGCTCGATCATCCACCCGTCGCCTTGGCGCCGGCGATGTGCCGGCTCCCGCCCCTTTGGAGAGCTATGACGAGAGCCTCTACGCTCAGCATGCGTTGGCGCACAATGATCAGATTTCGGGTTCCCTGCTCGAGCTTCCCAGTATGCGCAAGGTTGAAATCGAGGAGCTTATCGGCAATCTTCTGCTGAAGCTGTCGACGGAACAAGGATATCGGCTCTCCCGCCCGGGAGAGGATGAATTACCGCAGGTTCCGCCGCGCATAGAAGGTGTCAAGACACTAAAGCGCTCGCTCGACGGCGTGACTCGCTGGCTCCGCATTGGCTACACCCGCTCGCTTACGCAAGCGCCAAACCTGTGGCTGCAGGGAGTCGTGGAGCAGGGCGGCCAGTTGGCGGCGGCTCAGGAGGTCGACGACGTGGTGGCGGTGGCGCAGGGCGTCATCGATGCTCGCAGCGGTGCGCAGCAATCCTATATCGCCTGGCAGGACTTGCAGGTCGATGTCCTCAATCTCAGCTACATCGACAGTGCCAACGCCATGAAAGCGCTGGGGCGCCTTGGCTTCATGACACTGGCTGACAGCGATCCCGTCAGCTCCGACGTCGATTTCCACCAGCTCCCCGTGGTCGTTCGCATGCCTCCACTCAACGATGCCTCCGTCGGGCTGGTCGGCGAGCAGCAGGTTGACCGCAGCACACTCGGCATGACTCTTATTCCCAGCGTCGCCAGCAAGTTGCCGCCGGACACGATTGGTTCGCCCACCAGCCAGTTGCTGATCTTCTACCATCCTTCCTTTCCCGATCAACTGACCCGGGTGCACAATGCCATTCGCCAGATTGTCGACATTCCAGCCAGGCAGATCTTCGTGGAAGGGCTGGTCCTTGAAATCAGCGAGGATGGCCTGAAGGAGCTGGGGGTGGAATGGTTCTTTCAGAACGCGAACTGGCGCATGACCGCCGGTGGCATTCTTCAAGGATTGACCACCAGTACGTTGACCGGCGACTATGCCCTCAGCAACAACTTCACGAAGGACTGGGGAGCCACCTTGCGTGCCTTGATCCGCGATGGAAAGGCCGAAGTGCTCTCCCGCCCCAGCGTACTCGCCCTCGACAACCGGCAGGCAACCATCCGCGTCGGCCGGGATGTGCCCATCGCCACCAGCGGTACCGTCGCCAACAACAACAAGCTCTCCTTCACCTTCCACTATATTCCCACCGGCATCCTGCTCAACATACGCCCCCGCATGTCCGAGGACGGCAGAAACGTCAGCCTCCTGGTGGATACGACGGTCTCGGCCACCGTGGCCGGCGAGGATCTGCAGATCCGCGACACCGATGGCAACCTTCTTGCCCAGGCCCCCACCATCTCCATCCGCCGGGTCCAGACCTATGCGCGCATTGCCAACAATACCCCCTTCATCGTTGGCGGACTGGTCAGTCGCGAAACGTCCACCGCCATTGACAAGGTACCCTTTCTCGGCGACCTGCCGTGGCTTGGCCCCGCCTTCCGAAGCTCCAAGGACAGGATCTCCAAGCGCGAGGTGATCATTGTCCTGACCCCCTATATTCTGCCGACCGAGCACTACGTGGCTCGCTCGCTGCCAAAGGACGAAGATCGCTTCGACAGTTTTGGCAAGATGCTCTTCCGCGATTTCTATCGGCTGCGCGCCGAAGATGTATACGATCTCGACTTCCTCTCCGGCAATCAGCGCCTGCAGCGCTATCGCGGACTCGTGCAGCATGTGGTTCGCCAGAATGTCCTGTTGGCCGATGAAACGCCATTCCGGGAATTTGCCGGAGGTGGGATACCCGGTGCCCATGTCCTGGTGCATCGCATGACCTACGACATCATCAAGCGTCTGAGTGTCGATGAAATGATCGAGTGGGACAAGATGCTTTTCCTCGATCGCAAGGAAGCCGGCGGCTATGGTGTCGAGTTCCTCGACAAGACCCTGGCGAAGTATGGCGACGGCACGGATCCCATGAGCTTCTTCGCATTGCACAAGGACCGCGCTCTGGCCGTCACGTTCAGCTACGACCGGCAGCGTCTGCAGCAGGGCAGCCTGATCAGCGAGCCCATTCCCGCGGTCGAGGTCGTGGCCTGTCCCGATCGGGACGCCTGGAGAACGCTGCTCTGGAATCTCAACCAGACAACCCGCGAAGGTATGCAGCACTACACCATCCTCATCCAGAACCGCGATGACCTCATTCGACTGCGGCGCGCCATTATTCTCAAGCAGATGATGATGCTGAACTTCGGCGACTCCGAGCCGGAACTCGATCAGTTCAGTGTCGGCAAAATCGTGCTCGTCCCCGAAGTCGACCCCAACCAGACCCACCTCGTCGATGCAGACGTGGCGAAGCTCTTCTTCCATACTGAACACTACTACGACATTATCAACCAGACTCTCGAGCTGGCCCTGCGACGGGTCGACCTGGCGCTGCGTCAGCCTCGCATGCAGCAATTCCTGCAGGGCGTGGAGTTGCCTGCCCCGCCCACCGGCGAGTAGCGCGAGCGGCTCAGCCGCTCACCTTGATCAGCGAGAGAATGTCGTAACCGTTGAGCCGGCGACGTCCGTCAAGGAAGCAAAGCTCAAGCAGGAAGACAATGCCCATCACCTGGCCGCCAAGCATCTCGATGAGATCCGCCGCGGCTCGGGCCGTGCCCCCCGTGGCAAGCACGTCGTCGACCAACAGTGCCCGCGAACCGGCCACCAGCGCGTCCTGGTGGATCTCCACCTGATTCGACCCATACTCCAGATCGTACGACGTGCTGACGGTCTTGCCCGGCAGCTTGCCTTTCTTTCGAACCATGGTCAGCCCGCAGCCCAGCCGGTACGCCATGGCCGAGCCAAAGAGAAAGCCCCGGGCGTCGATGGCGACGATGACATCCGGTGGCGCCGCCATGAAAGGATCGCTCAACTGGTCGATCACTTCCTTGAAGAGCGCCGGCGACTGCAGGATGGGTGATATGTCCTTGAAGACGATTCCCTGCTTGGGGAAATCCCGAATGTCACGGACGGCGGACTCGATGGTAAGTTGACTCACAGGTTGCTCCAGTTATCATGGTGGAAAACAGGGTCATATCCGGCTCGTGGCCGAACGGCCGCCGGTCACCAGTTTGACGCTTCTTACTTCTCCGTCGGTGAACTCCGCCAGCTTCTGGCCGAGATACCGAAGTTGGCTTTGCAGGCGAAAGCGCCACGACGCATCGGAAATGGCCACCAGCAGCGTGTCGCGCTGGATGATCTCAGGGGCCGTATGGCAGGCAATCTCCGCCCCCACCAACTGCGGCCAATTGTCGATAATCTTGCGCAGCAGGACCTTGTCGTCCATGTTCAGATCATGAAAGACCCGGTTCAGCACTTGGCCCAGTTGCTCGCTGGGAGCCTGATGGGCTTCAATTTCGCGCGGCCCATCATCCTCACCGTACCAGTCGAGCATAAGCTCTTCCCGCTGACGTTCGCGGCGGCTGAGGCGTCGCCAGCCCTTATCGTTGGCCGCATGGTCGCTGGGCGTCATCCAATCGTCCGGTTTGCGTGGCGGATCATTTGCCATCGGAGAAGTGTCGGAGTAGGTTGAGGTTGCACATATCGAGGTAAAGTAGGTCGCGAACCCTAAACTGCAACCGGGCAAGATGTATCCATGGGCGAATCTCTGGATCATATAGCAGGCAACCTGAAGCGCATCCGCGACAGCATCGCGGAAGCAGCGGAAGCCGCCAATCGACCAACTGATAGCGTCAGGCTGATCGCCGTCAGCAAGACCATGCCGGAAGCGGCTGTCGAAGCCGCCTATGCCGCGGGACAACGCCTCTTTGGCGAAAACCGAATTCAGGAACTCGAGCGCAAGCATTCCGCTCTCCCGGCCGATATCGAGTGGCACATGATCGGACACCTCCAGAGCAACAAGACGCGTAATGCCACCGGCATTTCCGCCTTGATCCATGGTGTTGACCGGCCCAGACTCGTCGGGCGCCTGGCCGAAGCCGCCGACGAGATCGACATCGTGCAGCCACTTCTGCTGCAGGCCAATGTCTCTGGCGAAGCATCGAAATTCGGCATTCCGCCGGAGGATCTCGACCAGCTTCTCGAAGAGGCTCTGAAGTTGCCGCGGATTGAGGTGAGAGGTTTGATGACCATGGCGCCCTTCGATGCGCCCGAGCCTCTCCTGCACAGGATATTCGCCAGTCTGCGCGAGGCGAGGGACCGGCTGCAAGACGACTTTGGCGTTCGCCTACCAGAATTGTCCATGGGCATGTCGGGCGATTATCGCATCGCCATCGCGGAAGGCGCGACGCTGGTGCGCATCGGCACGGCTATCTTCGGAGAGCGAGGCCAACCTTGAGCCTGAAGAGCAGACTCTGACTACGGTTGTCTTTTCCCCGTGTAGAGGTCGCATTGTGGAAAACAGCATTTATACTATAGTTCAACCTGTTTCACCACTTTACGGCGGGTGCCAGAGAAGCCATTAACAGCAGGGGCGACATGTCGGTTGTATTGAAGCTGCTTATCCAGGGCGGGCCGGTTTCCTGGATCATTTTCGTGCTTGCGTTCATCTCATTCTTCATCATCTTCGAGCGCGCCTTTCATCTGCATCGGGCTCAGATTGACGTTCGCGAGTTCCTCCGCGGCGTGATCAATGTCTTGCGGCGCGGCAATGTGTTGGAGGCCATCAGTATCTGTGATGACACACCCGGGCCGGTGGCGCACGTTATCCGGTCGGCCATAACCCGTTGTGATCGCAGCCGCGATCAGATGGAGCGTTCCGTCGAAGAGACCTGCCTCTCCGAGATCCCACGCCTCGAGCGCAATATGAAGCCCCTGATCGCCATCGCCCATCTCGCCCCGCTCCTCGGCTTGCTGGGCACCGTCATCGGCATGATCACCCTTTTCCAGAACATGGAAGCTTCCGGCTCCTTCATCGAAACCAAACAGCTCGCTGAAGGCATCTGGCAGGGACTCCTCACCACCGCTCTCGGACTTGTCGTCGGCATCATCGCCTACGGCTTCTACCAGTACTTCGTCTCCAAGATCGAACGTATTCTCCTCGACATGGAAAAAGCTTCCGCCGAGATCATTTACTTCCTCGTCGAACACCCACTGACCCTGCAGAATGCCGATGCCAACAACGATCATCAGAGCGCCCGCGGCAAGTAGGCCGTATATTGGATTGCGCCTCAAGACGAGGCTCCCGAAGCCCGACGGCATCAACCTGACCTTGACGCCGCTCCTTGACCTGCTCTTCCTCCTCTTCATCTTCTTCATGGTCGGCAGTTCCCTGGTCTTTCAACAGGGACTTCCCGTTGACCTGCCCTCCGTCGAGGAACCCGACTTCGGCTTCGCCGACAAGCTGGTGATTTCCCTGACCAAGAACAACCTGCTCTACTTCAACGATCAACAGGTGGATGGCTTCAACGATCTGGAGAACACGCTCAGTTCCGTCGTCTACAGCTTCAGCGGCGGTAGCGAAGCCGAAGGCCAGGAACAAGTCTCGCGGCGGCCGATTATCCTCGTCAAGGCGGATGCCGATGCACCTTACAGCGACGTGGCCCGCATCATGTCCATCAGCCGAAAGTACGGCGCCAGCGTCCTGCTGCAGACCAAAGACACCACTCCCTGAGAGACCGACGACCCGTGGCCATCGAAGACAAAGTACCCAGTGCACCCCGACGAAAGACCATCGTCCTGCGCTACTATCTGTACGCACTACTGGCTACGGCCCTGCTCTTCATGGTCATGGCATACGGCTTCGAGTACAACGCCCCCAATGTGCCGGAGGCTCCAGACGAGGGGCGCGCTCAGGCTGCTCCCATCATCATGCTGCCATCCGGTTCGGCTACCGGCAACGAACCATGGCAGCGCCAGTTGGAGGCATGGATCACCTTGCGCGATCCGACCCTGCTCTCCCTTCCCAATGACAAACATGGCTTCAGCGAGATCCTGCGCATTGGCTTCGAACGGCCCTTCAAGCGCGTGCCCGAACGGGACATGACTCTCGATCTGGCTCAGCCCATGCCGACAGCCCCCATTCGGATCGCCCCACAGGCGGCTGATCCCGTCGTGCTTCTCGATCAGGCGCGACTGGCGGAGCCGCCGCGTCTTCCCCAGCCCCTGAAGTCGGCTCCGGTTCCGCCGGGCGTCTATATCACCGATATGGATGGAGACCCCTTTACGCGCGTTCCGGAGTTGCAGCTGGCGCAAGTGGCCCAGCTTGGCGAAGCCGTACCCGCGCGGCGTCCGACGGAGATCACCACCATGCCGCACGGGCGCCAACTCCGCGTCACCGTTACCCGCTCTTCCGGCAATGCCCGGCTCGATCAGCTAGCCGTTACCCACGTGCGGCGCCTCTTCATTTCCTATCCATCACAGCAGACCATCAGTGAAGAGATGAGCTGGTGGCTTGCGCAAGATAGAGTCCTCCTGGTACATTGGCGGTTCGCCCCCAATGTCACCAACACCAGCGACCCTGCCAACGAGGCAAATACAGATGATCGAGGTTGGCTATGACATGTTCATTGTGGCGTACCTGAGCATTGCCATGCTGGTGCTCGGTGCATGTTGGGGACGCCACCTCTGGAAGAGCGCCGCTCGCCAGTGGAATGTTTCCGAAGACAATCTCTGTCGTTGTACCGCATGCGGGCTCATTTTTGTCGCCAAGCGCGTGGAAAGCGTAACCCGCTGCCCCGCCTGCAATGAACTTACCCGCATCCGTAATAAGAAAGCCCATAAGAAGATGACCTATTGATATGCAGCTTCCTGCTGAACACATTGCCATTCTTGACTTCGGCTCACAGTATACGCAGCTGATCGCGCGTCGCATCCGTGAGTGCAACATCTATAGTCATATCGTCAGATACGACATCTCCGCCGAACGATTGCGCGACGAGGCGCCCCAAGGCATCATCCTGAGCGGTGGCCCTGCCAGCGTCTATACCGATGGCGCACCCCGCTGTGATCCGGGAATCTTTCACTTGGGCATTCCCATCCTGGGCATCTGCTATGGTTTGCAGCTCACCGTCTTCAATCTGCAGGGGAACGTTGCCGGTTCCACGCGTCGCGAATACGGGCGGGCAGATCTCGATGTCGTTGGAGACTCCGATATCTTCTGCGGCCTCGAAAAGCGGCAGAGTGTCTGGATGAGCCACGGCGACAAGGTTCTGGCGCTGCCGAAGGGATTCGAGTCCATTGCCCGCACGGAGAACACCGATTTTGCCGCGGTGGCCGATGTCGAGCGGCGCATCTACGGACTGCAGTTCCATCCCGAGGTCGTTCATACACCCAATGGCATGACGATCCTGCGCAACTTCTGCCGCATCGTCTGTGGCTGCAAGGGAGCATGGACGATGGAGTCGTTCATCGAGCGTTCGGTCCGCGAGGTGCGCGAAGAAGTGGGTGACGCGCAGGTGATTCTCGGCCTCAGTGGCGGCGTCGATTCATCCGTGGCCGCGGCCCTCCTGCACCGCGCCATTGGCGAGCAGCTCACCTGCATCTTTGTCAACAACGGGCTGCTCCGGCAGGGCGAGGCGGAGTCGGTCAAGAACCTCTTCGGCAAAGCGTTCAAGATGAACCTGCACTATGTCGATGCCACTGATCGCTTTCTGAATAGTCTGGCCGGCATCATTGAGCCGGAAGCCAAGCGCAAGGCGATCGGCTACGACTTTGTCGAGGTCTTTGAAGAAGAAGCCAAGCAGTTCAGGAACGCGCGATTCCTGGGGCAGGGCACCACCTATCCGGATGTGATCGAGAGCGTCCCTATTGGGGGCAATCCCAGCGCCATGATCAAGAGCCATCACAACGTCGGTGGCCTTCCCGACCGCATGAAGATGTCCCTGGTCGAACCCCTGCGGCAGCTCTTCAAGGATGAAGTTCGTGAGGTCGGCAAGCAGCTTGGGCTGCCAAAGGAAGTCATCTGGCGCCAGCCCTTCCCCGGCCCCGGACTGGGCGTGCGCATCCTCGGAGAAGTCACCCGCGAGCGCCTCGAGATCTTGCGCCAGGGCGATGCCATTGTCATCGAGGAAATGAAGGCTGCCGACTGGTACTACAAGGTCTGGCAATCGTTCGCTGTCCTGCTGCCGGTGCAGACCGTCGGCGTGATGGGTGATGAACGCACCTATGAGAACGTCATTGCGCTGCGGATTGTCGACAGCCAGGACGGGATGACGGCTGACTGGTCCAAGCTCCCGTACGACTTGATCGGTCGCATCTCCAGTCGCATCATCAATGAGGTACGCGGCGTCAATCGTGTCTGTTACGACATCAGCAGCAAGCCACCAAGCACAATCGAGTGGGAGTGAGATGCGCATCATTGCCGGCCGCGCACGCGGCATCCAGTTGATCTCACCCCCAGCGGAAGTACGACCTCCCACCGATCGCATCAAGGAATCGCTCTTCGCGATGCTCGAGCCACTGGCGGGAAAGGTCGTCGTCGACCTTTTCTCCGGATCGGGCTCCATGGGCCTGGAGGCGCTGAGTCGAGGCGCCGCCAGCGTCTACATGATCGAGAAGCTGCCGCGCAATGGCCGGGTGATCGAGCGCAATCTGGAGAATGTGCGCAAGTCCATTGGCGAGGGGTGCGGCGAGGCGCGGGTCGTGATCGGCGATGCGGTGCAGGTGCCGCGACTGCTGCCCGGCATACGCCCGGATGTCGTGGTGGCCGATCCGCCCTTCTTCCCCACCCCCGAGCAGAAGGGCGCGAAGCACCTCTTGGCCAGTCAGGAACTGCACGACTGGCTCGGGCCGGAGACCCTCTTTCTCATTCGCCAATCGGTGCGTCATGACCCCCTGCCCGAAGGGCCGCCCCGCTGGACCTTTCTTCGCAATCGTCGCTACGGCGATTCCATTCTCTATTTTATCTCTCCGGCCGACTGATCCTACTATTTTTCCAGAAAGGACCGCCAAGCCTGCTCCAGCTTGCCGGCCTGCTGCTGGTAGTCGCTTTGCTCGGTCGCAAGCTGCCTTCGGTGATCGGCGATGGCGTCGGCAAGTTGCTGGTGTTGCGCTCTCATGGATTCTGCCAACTTTTCGAGGTCGCGAGCGGTACGCCGAGCGGAAGGTACGTGTAGATAATAAACATCCGTCGCACGCGTGCCATAGTCACGACCAGCGCTGCCCGGGTGCAACGAGTCGGTGACAATGTATTCCGTCGAGATCCGCGGAACCTCCAGTTCCGCGAGCAGGTGTTGCACCAGTTGCTCGCGGGCACCGAGCATGTTCAGATCGGACTGAAGGCGAGCCAAGGCGCCTTCCAGGCGCGTAACCTTAATGGCATGTTTGAGCCGCATGTCACCGCGGCTGACGATCTGGCTCTTGCGGGCGAGGTACTCCGCATTCTGATGACGCACCACCACCCAATCCTCGTGCTTGTCGTGCGGCACGCCAATCACGATGTCTCCACGCTTGAGATAGGCTGCCACCCGATTGCTACGGAAGAGCTGGACATTGCGCGTCGTGGCCAGGTAGGGATCGTACCGGTATCGTTCCGGATAGCGCGCGTGCGTTGCCAAGAGGCGTGCATTTGCCTGCAGATCCGAACGCTTGCGCAGGTAGTCGAGCTGTCCATCCACCAGCTTACGTTGCAGCGACGCAATCTCCTGGCGTTGGTCCTCGGTCTGTTTCTCCCATTCCCGCTCAAGACGACGCGCGGAACGGGCGGTGAGCACGGGCGTGTGGGTGTGATCGATCCTCGTTCTGCCAGTCTGCGGATCGACGCTGCGCACATCTACCCGTTGATAAAGGATGCGTTCGCGATTGAGCCGGAGCAGGGAGAAGAAGCCCTGTTGGAGGCGGGTTTCGAGCAGCTCCAGCTCATGGCGAAGCCGCTCTTGCTCGGTCTGGTAGTCGATGTCGGCATGCTCCAGCGCCAGCTGCACTTCGCTCTCGCCGCGGAAATGCTTGCGGGGAGAGCTGTACTCCTCGCCTTCGTGGCGCAAATTGAGCCAGTCGTCATGCTGACGATTGATGGATGCTTCGACTACCTCCCCGCGTTGCAGAGTATCCACCCGCTTCACCTCCTGGTAGAGGGGGGCACTTTCATCGGTGACGATGTACAATTCCGCGTGAAGCGACCCGACAAGCATCAATGCGGCGAGTAGGAACAAGTGGTAATGTCGGTACATGGCGAACCTCATGCAAGTCAGGCGTGGGAGAAGGAGCCTGTAACTTGGACGAGGCAGAGGCGGCTTTATTCATTCACTCTGGCTTCGATTGCCGCAATCACTGTATCGAGCACCTTGATGCGCGCATAGTGCTTGTTGTTCGACTCGACTACGGTCCACGGCGCTCTCGGGCTGCTCGTCCGCACCAGCATTTCGTCAACCGCCAGTTTGTACTGCAGCCATTTCTCACGATTCCGCCAGTCCTCGTCCGTGATCTTCCATTGCTTGTGGGCGGTTTCTTTGCGGGCTTGAAAGCGGGCAAGTTGCTCATCCTGATCGATCTGGAGCCAGAACTTGAGGAGGATGACCCCATAGTTGGTGAGATGCTCCTCCATCTCGTTGATCTCCCGATACGCGCGCTTCCATTCCGCTTCGCCACAGAATCCTTCGACGCGCTCCACCAGCACCCGCCCATACCAGGTTCGATCGAAAATGGTGATGTGACCCGCCTTGGGAATCTCGTTCCAGAAGCGCCACAGATAATGATGCTGACGCTCGATATCGTTCGGTGCGCCGATTGGCACGACCTCATATCCGCGTGGATCCAGCATGGCCGTCAGTCGGCGAATGTTGCCTCCCTTGCCAGCCGCATCCGAACCTTCATAAGCCAGAATTACCGGTATCCGCCGCAGATAGATCTCGTGTTCCAAATCGCGAAGACGCTTCTGCCGGGCCTTCAGCTGCTTCTTGTAGATGCTCCTCTCCAGGCTCTTCGTCAGGTCCAGTTGGTCGATTACCGAACTCTGCAGAACCTGCGGCAGTTCCAGATCCAGCAGCGGACCCCGTTGGCGCGGTTCGTCCCCCTCGGCCTGCGCCACCCGTTGCTCCAGCGCCGATATCACCGCTCCGAAGATCTTCATGATCGCGAACTGCTCGTCATGGGCCTCCACGATCGTCCACGGCGCAAAATCCGAATCCGTTCGCGAAAGCATGTCCTCAGTCGCCAGCAGGTACTCGTCGTACTGCTTGTGACGCTGCAGATCCCCCTCTGTCACCCGCCAGGCAGTCGTCTTGCTCTTGCGCAGCTTGTCAAAGCGTTTCTTCTGTTCCTTCTTCGAGATATGCAGAAAGAACTTGATGATGACGGTGCCGCCGTGCGCGAGTTGCCGCTCGAAGGAGCGGATGTCCTGAAACGCCTGCTGCAGCTCTCCGCCCTCAACCGTGCCGTCGACACGATCATTCAGCACCCGCCGGTACCAGCTTCGATCGAAGATCGCTTGCCGCCCATTGGCGGGGGTGTTGATCCAGAAGCGCCAGAGGAAGGGGCGCAGGGCTGCTTCCTCATTTGGCGCGAGAGTACTCTTTACCGTAAAACCCCGTGGATCGAGCGGTTGGATCAACCGGTTGATCAGCGTGCCTTTCCCCGCCGCATCCCATCCTTCGAAGACAATGACGACGGGGATGCCCAACTCGTGGGTGCGGCGTTGGAGAGCCGCAAGCTGTAATTCATATCGTTCGAGCGTTTCCCGCGATTCTGACTTTGGCAGTACGCGACTCAAATCGATGCTTTCCAGCATGGGCTCTCCTTCTCGATTGACGATCCTTACTCGCCGGCGGCGCCGTCGGCGGCCTGAGGCGTTACATCCAGCAGCTCGACCGTGAAGACCAGCGTGGCGTTGGGCGGAATATCCTGACCGGCGCCCTGAGGACCATAGGCCAGCTCCGAGGGAATCCACAGCTTGTACTTCGCTCCTTCCTGCATGAGCTGCAAGCCTTCCTGCCAGCCGGGAATGACACGATTGAGCTGGAACTCAACGGGTTCACCGCGCTCATAGGAGCTGTCGAAGACTGTTCCATCCAGCAGGCGACCTTCGTAATGGACTTTGACCGTATCGGTTTCCTTGGGAGTCGGGCCTTCGCCCTTGGTGATCACCTGGTATTGCAGACCGCTCTCCGTCACTTTGACCCCTTCCTGCGCCTTGTTCTTTGCGAGGAATTCGGCCCCTTCCTTCTCTGCCTTGGCGCCTAGCTCCTGCATCTCGGCCTGGCGCTTCTGCTGCATCTGCATGAAGAAGGTCTGCTGCACTTCCATAGCTTCCTGTGCCGTCAGCTTCAGCTCGCGCTTGCCCAGCACGTCCTGAATGGCCGCGATAAGGCTCTCGGTGTCGATATCCGCTTCCATTTGCTGCAATGACTGGCCAATCTGCATGCCGATCGCATAGCCGAGCTTCTGCTTGTCGTTGGCGAACGCATCTTTCGCCGCTGCATCTTCCTGGGCGCCGCATGATAGCACCAGCATCGAGCCGACCATCGCACAGCTCATGAAAAGACGGTTGAGGGACTTCATCATATCACTCCTTTATGGCGTTCTTCTTCCATGCGATATTCTGCCTGTTTCTGGTGCCGACTACCGCGTCGAACGAGTCTCCAGTCAGGCAAAGACGCACAGGTTGTTGGGTTAACTCATCAGTATATACCCAAAACGGTTTATGTGCCAGTTTGGCCGAAAAGTTGCACAAATCGCTTATTCTCCGAGGGTGCGGCACTCCAGTCCCAAGTGTTCGGCCATGGCCTGCAGCCCCTCCAGGCGCTTGCCCAGAACCAGGCCGCTGTGGTGGGTGCCGCCAAGGCGGGAGTAACTCTCAAGGAACTCCTCGACCGGCAGGGCGGCGCGGATCCATCCCCGAATAGTCTGGCGCAGCGCCGCATCCGAAAGGTCAGGAAGAACTTCCACAGGCGCCAGTATCAGCCGCAGCGACGCGTCGGGGCCGGGCGAGAGATTGACTAACACCGCCGGTCCCGGACCTGGTGAGCCCGAGATGACTGCCGGATTCGCCGCTCCGCTGAAGGGATACTCCTTCTCGAAGAGCAGAGGTTTGCCGGGTATCACCTCCGGGTTGATTTCGCCCATGTGCGACAGGAAGAGGCTGTTGCCGCGCCAATCGGCACAGAAGATCTCGGTGAAGGTGGTCATGCCGAACCCTCGACACAGGGCCCCGATCAGACTGGCAGTCAGCATATCTCCTTCGCCCGCATAACCCATGCCGCGCGCCATCGCTTTGCTGGCTTCGAGGAAGGGCACCGTATCGACCGGCGGTTCATCGCTGGTGAATGCCTGGAAATTCATGCTGAACGCGCTCGCCTGGCGAGCTTCCAGGCATTTGCGCAACGCCAGCCCAACGCGAACCGAACGCCGGTGCACCTCCTCGGGCGCCTCCACGTGGTAAAGCTCACGATCATTGTGCAACTCCGCCTCGATCTCCTCCGCTGTCACCTCCGCCACATGCTCGCCGATACGGTTCACGTCGCAGGCGTCGACCTGGATGCCGAAGCGCTGGGCCAGCAATTCCGATGGAACGGCAAAATCCCCCATCCCCTTGAAGGCGTCGCCGAAGCGCAGCACGCGACCGTTCCGCATTTCGTTGGCGGCCAAGGCGGCACGCGCATGGTCCGCCACCCGCCCCATCAGTCCAGGCGCTTCGACGTGTCCCGCCACGATGTGATACGGGCGCCGCCATCGGCGCAGCAGTGCGGCAAGATCCTGCACCCCGTGGATGCCGTGATTGTACATGATGCGCCCTGGATCCACGTTGCATCCAAAGCTCTCATCCATGGAGGTATCGAGCAGCAGCAGCGGCAGCTGGCTTGCGCAAAGGCTGGGAAGCGCCTCTTCCGAGGGGGAATATGCCAGATGCAGCGTCACAATAAGATCCACCTTTGCCGCGCGGAAGGCCTCCAGCGCCTGACGGCACTGCGCATCGACGCAGCAGATCTCGCTCGTCGTCACCTCTATCCGCTCCCGTCGCAGTCGTTCGGTCACCTCATCCAGGAAGGGCGAAAAGTCGTGGCGCAGCGCCGGGTTGATCTCGTCGTACAGGCTCAGATAGAGTGGCAGCAGGCCGATCTTTGGCAGTCGTCTCATGTGGTTCCTCGGGTTGCGGGGCGAGCGGCATGAATGTGCGATGCTGCTTAACTCTCGCTCCCGTTGGGGTTGCTTTCAACCGCCGCATCATAGGCTTCATGTTCCGTTTCCGGAGCGATCTCCAGCACGCGCTTGCCGAGTGCTTCAATGGCCCACGCCCCGGTGGGGGCGGTCAGGACGATGCTCAAGACCGCGATGGCGAGAATCAGCTCGCCCGGCCCGGTATCCATGCCGGCTGCTCGCATCGCCATCAGCGGCGCGGAACCGATCGCGGCCTGCACCGTTGCCTTCGGTGAATAGGCGACCAGCACGAAGAAGCGCTCCTTGAGGTTCAGAGCACTTCCCACCAGAGAACTCATGACGCCCAGACCGCGAGCCATCAGGCCAAGCCCGATGAGCGCCGCGCCTGCCAGACCGGCACGCCAGGCAAGCCAGATGTCGACCTGCGCGCCGACCATCGAAAAAAGGATGATCTCCGCGAAAACCCATATCTTCACCAGCTTGGCCGATATCTCATGCGCCATGTGCTCGCGCCTCTCCAGAATGATGAAGCCGATAGCCATGGCGGCGACCAGCCCCGCAAACGGCACGTAGGCGCCAACAACATGCTGAAGTCGAACCAGCAGCACCGATACAAAGATGACGATCAGCACCCGCTTTGTGGCACGAGGATTGAATCGATCGAAAAGCTTGTACAGGCAGACGCCGATGACCAGCCCTGCCGCGATGCCGAAGAGAAGCGACAACGGAATCCCAATGATCTGTCCCGCGATGTTGACGCGATTACCGACGTAGAGCCCGAGGACGACGCTGTGTGCCACGATGACGTAGACATCGTCCACCGAAGCGGCCGCCATCACCATGGAGGGGATATCTTTTGCCGCGCCGCGGCGCTCTTTTACGAACCGGATCATGCTCGGCACGACGACGGCCGGCGAAACCGCTGCCAGCACAGAGCCAAGCACGGCGGACTCGAGCAGCGTCAGCCCCAGCAACCATGGGCCAGCGACCGTAATCATCGCGCCCTCGAGCGTCGCCGGCACAAAGGCCAGCAGCAGCACCCTGCCGCCCACACGATGCAGGGTGGACCGACTCAGCTCGAAGCCGACCCTGAGCAGGATGACGATCAGGGCGATCAATCGCAGGTCTGGCCCTATGGCAAGCAGGTCGGGATCGAGAAAGCCCAGAACGTAGGGACCAAGCAGCACCCCGATCAGCAGCATGCCGATCAGCCCGGGAATCCCCATCCGCCGGAAGATCCAGTCGGCAAGAAGGCTCAAGACAATGATTTCGGCGATGCTTACAGCCATGAATCCCTCCAGTTGCAGCTCACGATGGCAGGGCCATAACTATTGCCTGACCGCGCGCGAAAGCAAACGGGAAAGCTGATCTTGCGGGGTGACCAAATTGTGCCGTGCGTGAATTGTATTCGAATGAAGAAAAGCTAAGCTCAAGCACGGGATCATGGTGGGAGTTGCGGAAAAGTTCAGGAGGTAAGTCGCATTCGATGAATGACGCAAATGAGATTCGACATTATGGCACGCGCGAGATTGCCGCGCGGCTATGGCCCGTCGTGCGGCCGTATCGGCGAGGCATCGCGATGGCGGCCGGCCTTATCGCAATAGTCGGCATCTTCATGTCGGTCATTCCGCTCTTCACCAAATACGTGGTCGATGTCGCCATTCCACAACAGCGCTTCGATCTGGCCGTTCGAGCCATGGGCCTCTTTCTCCTGCTGCAGGGGCTGCGTATGGTCTTGTGGTTCAGGGCGCAGAACCTGCTGCTGCGAATACGTGAGGACGTCATCTACGCCATTCGTGTTCAGGGCTTCCGGCACCTGCAGCGGCTCTGCATGCGTTTCCATGGGCTCTATCCATCGGGATATCTGCATGATCGCGTCTTCGAGCGCTCCATCTGCAGCATCGGCAGCTTCCTGGCTTTGATCCTCTCGAACTTGACCGTCTATGCATCAGGGCTGCTCTTCTCGCTGGCGGCCTGCTTCTATCTGAGCGTGCCGATGACGCTGCTGCTGTTGGTGTGCGCGCTTGTCTACGTTCTGGTGAGCCGCCGGATGTCGCCGCGGATTCACCAGAAATCCCTGGCTGCCAACGAAGCTCATACGCAGATCCACTCGTTTATCCTCGACAAGCTGCGGGGGACCAAGACCGTGCAGGCATTGTCCTTGGAAGAAGAAGTGCAGAAGGACTTCGAGGCGAGGATTGAGCCGACGAAAGTGAAATGGATCAGCGCTCAGCGGGAGATGCTCAAGCTTGGTTTCGCCTCGGAGGGGGTCGGCTATCTGATCACCGCGGCGGTCCATGTGGTCGGCATCTGGGCCATCCTGCGCCAGGATATGCCATTGGGCACCCTCATCGCCTTCATCGGCTATCAGGGGCAGTTCATCTCCTTTACGGTTCAGTTGACCAATGTCTACGGCCAGTACTCCGTGGCACGGGCCGGCTTTGATCAGTTGTACACGATACTCGATACCCACAGCTCGGTTGTCGATGAGCCAAGCGCAGCGCTGCCGGCCTCCATACGAGGCGAGCTGGTGCTGGAGAACGTCTCCTTCGCCTATGCCAATCGGACCGTCCTGCGACAGCTCGATTTGACCATTCGTCCCGGTCAGAAGATCGCGCTGGTGGGCAGAAGCGGTTCAGGAAAAACCACCATTACCAACCTGTTGATGCGCTTCTATGATCCCGATACAGGCCGGATAACGCTCGACGGCACGGACATCCGACTTCTGCCGTTGCGCGACTACCGGGCGCAGTTCGGGGTGGTGCTGCAGGATCCCTACCTCTTCAACGACACCGTGGCAGCCAATCTGCGAGTGGTGAAGCCAGGCGCCAGCGATGCCACGCTGTGGGAGGCGCTGGAACGCGCATGCGCGGCCGATTTCGTGCGCCAGTTTCCCGAGGGCATCGACCACGAAATCGGCGAGGCGGGCTCGCGATTGAGCGGCGGTCAGCGGCAGCGGCTGGCCATCGCCCGCTGCATGTTGCTCGAGGCACGTCTTCTGGTGCTGGACGAAGCCACCTCGGCCCTGGATAATGAGACGGAAGCGCTGGTCCAGCGCGCCATGGAGGCGCTCTTCGTCGATCGTACCGCCATCATCATCGCCCACAGGCTCAGTACCATTCGCAAGGCAGACAGGATACTGGTTCTCGATGAGGGGCAACTTGTCGAGGAGGGTAGTTTCGAGGAGTTGCTGGCGATGAACGGGCTCTTTCACCGCCTCTACACCATTGCCACCTCGAGCAGTCTGCACCGTATTAAGATGGATGAGGCTGGATTTGCCTGATGCGCGCCGCCATCCCCCATCACGTCGACTCGATAACGAGCGGGGGCAGGGTTGCCAGTTGCTGGCGAACTTGACGCGTCAGTTGGGCCAGCGCCTCATCCCGCAGTTGTCGGAAGTTCGCGGCGTCGGTCATGGCAAGGCTCTCCGAGGGTAGGTCGATCTGGGCCGTCAGCGCCTTCACGCCCCCCCACGACGTGGGATGCGAGGCGTGGGCGACCAGATCCAGGTGCACGGCATGTGGCAGAATGCCGACTGGCTGGTTGTCTGTCCCGTTTATCTGAGTGCCGCGAAGCTCGATAATGACTTCGATGGTCCCAATACCTACGGGCAGTTCCTTCAATCCGTAGCCCAGATGCAGCCCGACTTCGCCAGTTTGTGCACGGATGCCGTCGATCACCGTCTCCCGCAGGGTGGGGCTGACGATATCGCCGGTGAAGATTAGCCGCATCTCCTGCTCTGCCTTTTTCCTCGCTTTCGCGATCATCTCCGCCCTCGTTTTCGCATACTGCTCAGGCAGGATGCGATGGAAGAAGGCATCCATGTCAATCAAGCGCACCTTCGACTGCAGATAGGCCTCGGCGAGTTGTTCCAGATGGTTGGCTGCCTCCTTGCGGAAGGTCAGGCGGTAACGCTCGGCCGCCATCTGAAAGCTCTCTCCATCCACCGGAATTTCCACCGCCTCGATATCGGTTGCCCGCGCCAGCACGTGTAACTCCGAGTACTGCTCCGCGGCCTGCCGGAGATCCCCCGCCTCCAGGGAAAGAAGCGCTTTTTCGCCCAGCGTCTTCACTTGGGCAATTCGCTCGCGTGCGGCCGCCACTTCCGCTTCATGAGGGGCGCAACCGGCCAGCATGACGGCGCCTAGTGTCGTCAGCAACATCAGCACCTTGATCATGATTCTCTCCCATGCAGGCCGATGATCGTTCCGCCACCTTCGCGGCTGCATATTCCGGCAATGACCAGCTGCATCAGTTCATCCGTTTCGGAGAAGGGAAAAGGGCGAACGCCACTTCGCAGGAAATCTACGAACGCCCGCAACTGCGTCTGGAACGCATGAAAGGTATCGCGGAAGCTCACGCTCACGTTGCCTTGCGTACCGCAAAGGGTCAGCAGGCCGAAGGCGCCATACATGTCACGGTTGGCGATCACGATCGCATCGATGCCGCGTCGATGGGTCAGGTGCACGACGTTGCGATCGATAGAGCCGGTATTGCGCACCGTCTCGAAGCCGGGGCCGAGAATAGGATAGATGGCCTCGAGCGCATGGATGCCATATTTCTCCCAGCTCTTCGGAGTGGTGATCGAAACAAAACGCAGCTCTCCCAGCTCACAGGTCGAGGCGCGATAGGGGGCGAACTCTTTTGCGTAGCGCATGCAGCTCGACGAAAGAATCGGCTTGCCGGCTGCTATCCATCCCCGAAAGATCTCCAGATCCCCTTCATTATCCGTCAGCGGCTTGTCTACAAAAACCGGCAGACCCGCCTCCACGAATGGGCGGCAACGTTCAACGTGCTCATGACCGATGTCCGTGGCGACGATCACCGCATCGACCTTGCCGATCACTTCCTCCGGGCGCTCCACGACATGCGGGATGAGCGAGCAAGCCGCCACATGACTGGCTTCGTTCCGGTTATCGGCCCAGATATGGGTAACGCGTGCGCCGCCAATGCGAATTGTCGATTCCGGCTGGCGATTCAGGTATCCCGGGATACCGGCATAGGGGCATGAGGCCATCTGTTTACGGTCGTATCCATTGAACATGGCGCTCCAGGAGTAGGGATGGCCATTGCCCTCCACCATCCCCAGCATGGCCAGTCGGATTTCATGATCGTTACTGAATGGAAATGCGCCCATGTGGCTCCTGTCGTTAGCGATGCGTTAGTTTAATGCCGTGGCGCCAATTAGCAACCATGGCCTCATCCTTCGCGATCCCCGATTGCCCATGGCAGCTCCATCCACTCGATCCGGAAGTCTTCCCATTGAAAGAAGGAAGGCACCGATTTGAAGTTTTCCCCCAGAAAAGGGAACTCCAGAGGCTCCACCGTATCGATCTGAACTGGGCTCCAGTCCAACTCGCGGCCATTTATCGTGGCATGGCGTGGTGTCGTGCTGCCGGCGCTCCACGAGACCTCCATCTCCTTATCCGCCCGCCGATAGCGCACCCGGCGCGTCATGAAGTAGTAGTCGGTGAAGCTGGCGGCCTGCATCGCCGCGGCGAAACCCGCCAGCGACGGATAGTCGTCCACGGAAGCCGTTTCCGCCACGAATCCCCCATGAATCTGTCGCATCTCCTGCCTGCTGAAGCATCGACTCTCGCCGCCATAGAAGGTCGTGCGGATCATGTCGTACTGAGGCAGCCGAACCAGCTCCAGGCGAGGTTGTCCCAGGTCGTGCGTGTAGACGAGCGGTCGGATACCGATCAGCAGCCGGCCGCGTCGGCAGACAATCCAACTGCCGCGCGGAAGATCCCCCGACCACTCCGCCCGAGGCTTGCCGTCCACAATCAACTCCACGCTTTTGTCGTCATGAGTGGGAAAGATGATGCATTCGCTGAGGCGATGCAGTGGCTTGGCGCCTTCGCTGGTATCCGGCTTGCCACCGAGTGCCAGGTGGGGATGCGTCAGCACGAGTGCGGCGCGTCCATTCTGGATCGCCAGTGTGTTGGCAAGGGACTTGGCGTGATCCGATTCTCCGCGATTCGTATACGCATCGTCTGGGCCGGTGATGATGCCGGGTTCCTCGTCATCGACGAAGAGCTTTGTGAAGACTGTTCCCACCTCGCGGTAAGAGCGGACTTGCGGCGTTCGCCGATAGGTGACGAACCAACTCATGGTCTGCTCGCCGCCACCGAAGGGCGAGAGGGCGGTGCCCTGCGTGAAGTCGGCCTCCAGATGCGTCTCGATACGTACGGGCCTGGCTTGAAAGTCTGGACCGAAATCTCCCACCTCCGCGGTGGCCGCGGCGTGGAAGGGATAGGACTTTCGGGTGAAAAGCTCCAAAGCCTTCGGCGGGATGTGATACGATCCGCCCGCGAACCACGACACCTGCGCGATACAGAAGGGATAATCGCCCATGTGATGCACCACATAGCCCTCGGGTGGATCGAAGAGCAGCATCGGATTCGGGGTGACGCAGTCGCCCAGCGCGAACCACAGCATCGCGTTGACGCAGCTCATCAACCCGATTGTGTCCACCGTATATGCACGGGAATAGGGGCCGGCCACAAGGCCGGTCTCGGGATGAAAACGCGCCGCCAGATCGATCCACAGACGCTCTTCGATGCCCAGCGCCAACTCCCGTGCTTCCTCGTTGCGGGCATGCTCGGCGATCTCACCCATTGCATGCATCGTCAGTGCGGTATAGGTCGGAGAGTTGTATTCGCTGTTGATGCCGCGACGGACCAGCATGGCCCGGAACTGCCGCAGGTCCCAAAGACCATACGCGAGTGCTTCCGGCTCGTCGAGCATCTCGCCGCCGAGCACCAGTCCCATGGTTGCCTTGGCCGGCATATTGTCGTTGTAGCCGTGGAACTGATAGTCGGGCTGGCGATTGCCGGGCAGGAAGGAGAACCCATCGCGGACAAGCTGCTCCAGCTTCTCGCGCACGTCATCCGACATCTGCTGCCGATGCTGAGTCAGCAGTGCCGCGGCGATGTTGGTGTCGAAGATGTTGTAGCGGATCTGCCGGTACTGTGGGGCATCATCCTGCCGAATTACCGCATCCGCCAGCTTGCCGTTATCCATCCCATAGAGGGAGAAGCACAACCAGAGGCGTTCCCGGTTGGCGGCCGGAAGAGATGGAGCCTTCCACACCCCGTTGGCGTCATACCAGCCCATCGCGGCATCCGCCGCATGAGCCATGTAACGGTTTACTCTCTGGCGAAAAGCAGGTTCGGACGCGTCCGGTACAGTCATCATGGCAACTCTCTCCTGGTTCTGGTGAAGTAGCTTGGCACCACACTATACGCCACCCTCGCCACAATTTGAGTACCGCAACCAAGTTGCGGTAGGATATAATCAGCGTAACTCCATTTCTCCAACTCTTTATGGCAGGATTGCACCATGCTCAAATCAGGTATCCTCAACCCTTGCATTCTTTCTCTGCTGGCACGCGTCAGGCACACTAACTGCCTGGTCATCGCCGATCGTGGATTTCCCTATTGGCCGGGCATCCATACCGTCGATATCTCGCTGGTTGACGATGTGCCGACTGTTGTCCAGGTCATCAAGGCCATTGTTCCCTGCTGGTCGTTCGGCAAGGCCTACATGGCCAAGGAATTTCTCGAGCACAACAGCGAGACTGCACGCGAACATGTCGAGCGGGCTCTCGGAGGCGTGACCCTCGTACTGGAAGCGCATGAAAGCGTCTTCAAGCCTCGGGTACCAGGCGCTATCGGCCTTATCCGCACGGGCGATACGACGCAGTACGCCAACATCATCCTCGAGAGCGCCTGAGCATCATTGCCCCGTCGACCGCTGCTGGATGCGTCGCCTCGCGTTGGCGATCTGGCTTCGCGTGAGTGGATCGGGATCCTCGGCAGCCTGCTGCAGCGCCGGCAACGCTTCCGCGGAGCCAATCATTCCGAGTGCCTCCGCCGCCGCGGCCCGAACATTGTCACTCTCGTCCCCGAGTGCGCGCGTCAAGCTGGGAATCGCAGTCGAATGGGCAATCTTCCCCAGTGCCTCTACGGCGGCCTGCCGCAGCAAGGAGTTGTTCCAGCGCTGGCTCTGGCACAGAGGGGGCACCGCGGCCAGCCGCCGAGCTTCACCCAGTCCCTGCGCGGCGGCAATGTTGAGCCGCGGATAGCGGTTGCCATCGTGACGCAGGGCTCGCACGAGTGGCGGAACGACTTCCGGAGTGCCGATGCGCCCCAGCAACAGAGCCGGATCCGTGGGATCCTGGTGGTCTCGCGTCAGCAGTGCCTGCACAAGACCGGGAATCGCCCGATTCCCGAGACGCACTATCGTTCGCTCGACGCGGGCGCGGCCATCGGCGTCGCTCGTCCGCGTCAGCACATCCAGTTGATGGAAAATCAGTTGATTGACGCGCTCCTCACTATCTTTCTGCTCCAGCATCGCCTCGATCAGCCGCTGATCGTCCAGCGCTCGGATGATCGAGGAAAAAGTTTGCACTGCCTTCAGCGAGACCATGACCTCCGCCAGACGAACGCGGATCAGGGGGTCTGGGCGATCCAGCGCCGGAATGAGCTGGTCCGGCTGGTTGGCTGCCAGTCTGCCAAGCAGTTTCTGGGCGTTCTGGTGGATGAGAGGCGACTCATCCTTCAACAGTTCGATGATGTGTGGTATGGAATCCGCCTGCAACTGGTTCAGCCCATGCGCGGCGACCTGACGCACCATGGCATCTTCACTACCCAGCAGGCGCAGCAGGGAGTGGATGGCCAGGGTGCTTCGCATGGCCGCCAGAGCCCGCGCGGCGAGCTGCCGCACCTCGGTGTCCCCGATGTTGAGCGTCTCGATTAGCTGAGGCACTGCTGGATCACCGATTCTGACCAGAACATTGCATACCTGTTCGCGAACCGGCGGCGGCTCTGTCATCAGCGCGCGCATCAGGTTGGCCACGGTCGGTTTGCCGATAGCCGCCAGTGCGGTGGCGGCATGTTCGGAAGCGGTTCGTCCGGATTCGCGGAAGACACGCAGCAGGGCCGGCGCGGCGGGTTCGCCAATCTCGATCAGGGCTCTCTCGGCCGCCAGTCGTACGTCCGCCTCGGCATCGCGCAGCAGCACGGTCATTGGCAGGGTGGCATCGACCCAGTGCAGGTGGCCCAGCACCGCCACCGCGCCAGCGCGCACCGTGGCCTTTTCGTTGCGCAATGCCAACATCAGTTCGGGCGCTGCCGGCGCGCCGATCTGCGTGAGGCAGGAGATGGCCAGCTGCCGTGGCGCTGCCTGGCTGGTGCCCAGACTCTCGATGAGGCCGGGGATCGACGGTTGGCCAATCCGCGCCAGCATTTCGCTCGCATAGTCGCGGATGGAATCGATCGGCGAGCCAAGTGCCTTCACCCATGCCGGCCAGGCTGGATCACCAATGCAGGACAACGCATAGAGTGCATAACCCCGGGCGTTGGCATCGTGCGACATCAGCGCTTCCGTCAGTTCCGGTATGGCGTGGTGGCGCAGCAGCACCAGCGATTCCGCCGCCGCCCGACGCACGGACTCGGGCCCGCTGTACAGCGCCGTCAGCAACAAAGGCGAAGCATCGGCAACTCCCAGATAGCCAAGGGCGGTGGCTGCCTGCTGCCGCGCCTCTTCATTCTCGGCGATGATGGCCTCTCCCAGTATGGGCAGCAACTCCCGTCCGCTTTGCCGCAGCGCTTCCCGCGCGCGCATGCGCTCTTCGAGATCGGCGGCGTGAGCGGATCCAATCAGGCGGAGCACATGCGGCGGCAGCGTGTCCGCTGTCGGCACCTGACTCTTCTCCTCGTAGACGCTGACCTGCAGGCTGAGTTGTTTGGCCTGTCGATCCATCTGTTCGCGTGGCGAACCGGAAGTGGAAAGGAGGTGGAAAAGCCCGGTCATGAGCACCAGCAGGAGAAAGGTTGCCGGCAACAGCCACCGTACCTGCCGAGGTTGTGCCTTTGGCCGCCGCGGGTCGAAACGGTAAGCCTCGGGCAGAAACTCCATCATCTTGCCGGCCGTCATCCAGCGTTCCCGCGGGCTCTCCTTCAGCGCTTTCTCCACGAGCGTATCCATCCAGGCCGGCAGTTGCGGATTCACCTCCGAGGGCAACTCCGGATTGACCCGCTCGTAGCCCGTGCACAGCCGATAGAGGATCAGCCCCAACGAATAGACGTCGCTCGATGCCTCCAACTGCGTCCCCTGTTTCTGCTCGGGACTCATGAAGGCGTAGGTGCCGACCCAAGCCCGATCCTTTACCACACTCTCCTGCATGGAGACACTGATCGACAGCTCGAATCGCCGCTGCATCTCCTCGTCGCCCGACAGCGCCACCAACCCGAAATCCGACAGCTTGAGCGAGAGGTTCCCGGTCGGATCGATTTTCAGCAGGAAGTTCTCGGGCTTGAGATCCCGGTGAATGAGTCCCTTTTCGTGCAGCAGACTGACCGCGCTGAGCATCTGCGGCATGACCTTGAGCAGGGTCTCCGCATCCAGACGCCGCTCTTCGAATGCTTCCTGTAATTGCTTGAGGGTGAACGGCTTTCCGTCCGTACCCAAGCACAGCTCCATGATCAGGTAGGGTAGCCCGTCTTCGACCCCGTAGTCATAGATATGGACGATGTTCGGGTGCGTGAGGTGCGACAGCAGGCGCGCTTCGTGGGTGAAGCGCTGCACGCCCCCCTTGCTCAGTACCTGCTCCAGCGTCAGAAACTTGACGGCCTGCTGCGCCCCAGTCTGGATATCCTCGCAACGATAGACCACCCCCATGCCGCCCTCGCCGAGACGTTCCTTCAGGCGATAGCGTTCCTTCAGTATCTGAGGATAGAGGTCATCAACCATGATACCTGGTGCGGTGGGTTAGCGCCTGGGCGGGATGCGCAAGGTTTCGTGAGCGCGCAGCAAGCGATTGGCGCCGTGTCCGTTGTACTCCTTGAGCTGCTGCACACTGATACCATGCTTCTGGGCGATTTCCCAGTACGTATCACCGGGTTGTACCGCGTACACTGTGGGTGATGCCTCCACTACCGGCGCCACCTGCCCGCCCGCCGCCGGCGGTTCGACCACCTCCTCGGGCGGGCTGTCAGCGGGCGCCGCCGCCTGGCGCCCATGCAGCTTGTATCCGGCATAGATGCCGCCCGCAATCACCACATGCACGACCAGAACAACCGTAAAAATCATCCCGAAGCGCGTTGAATAGAACATATGAATACCTCCACCAGATGTAAAACTGAAATCAAGAGTTAGTCGTTGTCAGAGCGTCAGCAACCACCATGACCAGATGCTCGCTTTGGCGATCTGTACCGTGGGCGATCTGCGAGCGGCAGCTGATGCCGTCCGCGACCACGATAGCGTCCGCCGGTAGCTTGCGCACTGCTGGAAAAAGACGCGTCTCACCAACCTTCAATGAAAATTCGTAGTGTTCCGCCTCATAGCCGAAACTGCCCGCCATCCCGCAACATCCACTATCGATTTCGCGCACCTCGAGTCCCGGAATTGCCCGCAGCACCTCCAGAGTCGGCGAGCTGCCGCCATCCGCCTTCTGATAGCAGTGCGCATGTACCCACACCTGCCGTTGCCGCGCGCGGAAGGGCAGTTGAAAGGCACCCGCCTTGACCTCTCTCGCCAGGAATTCGTCGATCGTCATGCACTGTGCCGCCACCTGCTCTGTCGCCTCACCGGGAATCAACGTGCGATATTCATCTTTGATCGTCAGGATGCAGCTCGGTTCCAGCCCCACGATGGGAATATTCTCCATGGCCAGGGGCAGCAGGCGCTCCACCACGTCCCGGGCCTTCTGTTTGGCCCCGGGAAGTAGCCCCTTGGAGATCATTGGACGGCCGCAGCAGCTGTACCCCGCATGCACGACCTCATGGCCAAGCGCTTCGAGTACCTGCACCGCTGCCTGACCGATGGCTGGATAGTTGAACTCGGTATAGGTGTCGACGAAGAGCGCCACCTTGCCGCGCGTCGCGGTCGGTCTGCTGCCGCGGCTGGCAAACCAGCGGGTGAAGCGCTCGCGCGTAAAAGGCGGCAGATCCCGTTCCGCCGCGATGCCGAGCCGCTTCTTAAAAAAGCCCCCCAGTCGCAGGCCAAGTGCCCAGTTGGCCAGCGGCGCGACGGCCGTGCCCACGCGGTTGATGGTGTCGATCGCACCAAAGAGACGTGACCGAAACGGAATGCCGTGCTCTTCCTGATAGTGATAAAGAACTTCCGACTTCATCCTGGCCATGTCCACCTGCGACGGACACTCGCTCTGGCAACCCTTGCACTGCAGGCAGAGATCCAGAATACGGTACAACTCCGGGTGCGCCAGGGTAGGGCGGTCGACCTCTCCCCGCACGATCGCCTGCAGCGCCACGGCCCGCGCCCGCGTTGTCTGATACTCATCCAGCGAGGCCTGATAGGAGGGACACATGGGACCCTTGTCCAGCTTCCGGCATTCGCCATTGCCGTTGCACATCTCAACGGCAAAGGGAAAGCCCCCGTCCTTTGACCAGTCGAACTGGGTCTTGAATTCCAGATAGCGCGTCTGTGGCCCAAAGCGCAGATGATTCTCCGGTCGGCCGGGGTCGACAATCTTCCCGGGATTCATCAGCTTGATGGGATCGAAGGCGGCCTTGACGTCGGCGAAGGCATGCGTCAGCGTCGGGCCGAAGGCGCGTTCGATCAGCCAGGACCGGATGAGACCATCGCCATGCTCGCCGCTGATGGTCCCGCCGTAGCCGGCGGCCATGTCGCAGATATCTTCCATCATCTGGAGCATGAGCTGAACATCGTGCTGCTGATGCAGATCCATCATCGGGCGGGTATGGATCTGCCCGACACCAGCATGGCCCAGCATCCCCACTTCCTTGCCGATGCCGCGGGTGTAGGCGCGGAAATCATGAATAAAGTCGCCGATATGTTCCGGGGGAACCGCCACGTCTTCCAGAAAGGCGATCGCCCGCTCATGGCTGCGCCGCGCCATCAACAACCCGAGGGCCGCTTTGCGCAGCGTCCATACACTGCCGATATCTGCCGCCGTCCGCAGCAGCACCCGCGCGTAGCCCACGCGATTTCGCTGGGCCTCCGCGGCAAAGCGTTCCAGCTTGCTCCCCACTTCCGCCGGACTCTCGCCGTCGAACTCCACAATCAACAGACCATCCGGACGTCCTTCGAGCCACGGAAGGCGCCCCTTCACGATCGGGCTCTCCAACCCCATCTCGATGATGAAATGGTCCACCAGTTCGAGAGAAAAAGGAACCGACTCGAGTATCCACGGAACCTGGCGCAGCCCTTCTACCAGGTCCGCCACATGGACCACGCACAACCCGACGCAGGCCGGCGATGGCGAGAGCTGCACCGTCAGTTCCGTGACAATTCCCAGCGTCCCCTCGGAGCCTGCCAGCAGCTTCGTCAGGTTGAGCGGTCCCGGCTTGATCATTTCGTCCAGATTGTAGCCGGCGACCCGTCGCTGCAGCTTGGGAAATCGCCCCTCGATTTCATCCCGAAGCTCACCGCGAATCCGTTCCACCGCGCCATGGATTCGGCCATTGGCACCATTCTCTGCCGCCAGTGCGGCAAAGGCGCTCTCCTCCAGGGCTTGCGCGCGTAGCCACTCTCCCGTGCTCAGCAGCACCTCCGCGCCGAGCACATTGTCGACAGTCTTCCCGTAACGCATGGAATGGGCACCGGAGCTGTTGTTGCCCAGCATGCCGCCGAGGGTGGCGCGATTGCCGGTCGAGGTATCCGGGCCAAAGCGGAGCCCATGTGGCGCTGCCGCCTGATTGAGCTGATCCTGGACCACGCCCACTTCGCAACGCGCCTCGCCGCGCTCCGGATCGATCTCCAGAATGCCGCGCATGTAGCGAGTGAAGTCGATGACGATGCCATCGCCGATGCAGCCTCCGGCAGTGCCGGTTCCAGCGCCACGGGGCACCAGCGGGATACCTTCCGCACGGGCGATCGCCACCGTCGCTTCGACATCCGCCGCCGTCCTGGGCAGCACCACCAGGCGCGGCTCGATCTGGCAAATGGAAGCATCGACGCTGTACACCTTGCGCGTGAAGGCATCGTCGCGCACTTCCCCCGCGAGGTGAGGGCGCAGCTTGTCCGCCAGGCCGGTCATCGTCCCCCGTCCGCCGCCAGCTCGTCGAGAGGGGCGGTTGTCCGCAGGCGATAGCCCCGGTAGGCTGCGAGCACCACGGCATAGGCCAGGGCACACCAGTAGAAATCGTAATTGGCGTGATTGCGGATCATCACGGCCTCCAGAACGAGGTCACCGATCACCAGCGCATGCGCGAAGATATCCACCCGCGTTGTAAAATAGCCGCCTCGCCAAGTGACGATCAGGAGCGCGGTCAAGGTTACCCCGACCAGTACGCCGCTGACCGCAACCACGGGATAGTCGCTTACCGTGGTCCAGACGTGAAAGATGGCAATGTAAACAACGATTAGCAGCGCGCTGTACCACCACTCTTTCCAGCTCAACGGCAGCCGCCTGGTCATGGTGTCGTCGCCTCCATCCGGCTCTGCAGGAAGAGCTCCACTTCCGCTCGGGCCTCTTCGGCGGAGCGCCGACGCAGGACGGCCCGCGCCAACTGCTCACAGGATGGCAGATCCAGATGCCGCAGGCCATTCTTGAGCTTGGCGATTACGTAGGAATGTGCGCTCATTTCGCGCACGCCCAGGCCTACCACCAGCGGCAGCATCGAGATGTCGCTGCACATCTCGCCGCACAGCCGTACCACCTTGCGTCGTTCGGCTCCCAGCACGCAGACCTTCTGGATCATCGACAGAACGGACGGGTGATAGAAGCTGTAGTACTCCGAGACATTGCGGTTGTTGCGATCGGCAGCCAGCGCATACTGAGTCAGGTCGTTCGAACCGATATTGAAGATGTCGAATTCATCCACATAATCCGCGAAACGTTCCACGATCCCCGGAATCTCCACCATGATGCCATACTGCACCTTCTCGACGCGGGTAAATCCTTCATTCTGCAGCTCGCCGGTGATCTTGTCGATCATGCTGCGCACCTTGCCCAGCTCGTACCAACCGCTGATCATCGGGAAGAGGATGCAGGTGTTGCGCGTTGACGCGCGCAGCATGGCTCGCAACTGGGTGCGAAAGACATCTGGCCGGCGGATGAGCAGCCGCATCGAGCGGTTGCCCATGCAGGGATTCTCTTCATGCTCGTCGTCCTGCTGAAACATCGCCAGCTTGTCGCTGCCCAAGTCCAGCATTCGCATGGCCACGGGCTGGTCGCCGAAGACATCCGTCAGCACCCGATACTCATCGTAAAGCTCGTTTTCCAGGGGCAGATCGGGGCGGCCGATATAGCTCATTTCACTGCGGAAAAGCCCAACTCCGTCAGCCCCTGCCGTCAGAGCCCGGCGCGACTCGATGGTCACGTTGTTGATCGTGGCCATCACCCGCATGGGCTCACCCGAGGCAAGCTTCACCGGCTCACGGATGACATCCTGCACGTGAATGCGGGTCGGCTGCGTCAGATTCTCGATCTGCTCTGGAGTCGGATCGATGATCAGGTGCTTGTTGACGGTGTCCACCAGCGCCTGGCGCCCCTGCAGCATGTAGATGGGCAACCCCTCCAGATTCGTCAACGACGGCAGGTTGAAGGACTGCAGCAGGATCTCCGCATGCGACGACGCCGTGCCTTGGACCGAGACAATGCCACGCGCCCCGGCCTTGTACAGCGCCACTACATCTGTCGGATAGATGCTCTCGCAGAAGACGACCTTCTCCCGTGTCGTCTCATAAAACTCGTTCACCTCCGGGCGAAGCTGCCGGTAGATGTTGTCGAAGAGTCGCTGCTTGAGGTCGAAGAAATCGGTGGCGCGCGCCTTCACGTACGCATTGGCGGATGATTCCAGTTTGCCGACGATCACGGCGAAGGTCGTGTTCAGCGCCTCCGGCAACGTAAACTTGTCGGAGAGGCATTGGGCCACGCCTTCCATCAGGGCCTTGTCCTGCAGCAGCATGATCTGAAAATCGATAATGCCTTTTTCCGCCGGGCGGATCTCGGCCGTCTCGCGCAGCTCTGTCAGCTCTTCCCGCGACTGATTGGCGGAGGCGAGGAAAACCTCGATCGCTTCGTCACCGGTCAACTGGTTGACCAGATCGGTATCTTCATCCACGCGTCTCGGCAGGATGGCGGCCTCGCCGACAATCGGCTCGCCGGTTGAAAGAGCCGCCTTGTAGACGGTATGCGTGCCATCGCGCCGGAAGGGACCGGTGCCCATGTTGGTGGGCGTATTCATCTCGCTGAAGGTTTCTTCGAGATTGGTCAGGAAGCGATCGTAGGTATGTACCAGTGCCGTCAACTCATCGGCAAAGGCCGAACTGCGCAGGGGCTTGGCCGCGGACTGTGGCAGCTTCGACTCCAGTCGTTCCAGCCGCTGTCGCGTCGCCACCACCCGCGAGTGCCACCACCAAGTCACCACCAGGCTCAACATGATCCCCGCAAGCGCGATCAGCCAGCCCGGCGCTTCCAGCCAGAAGAGGGTCAGCGGAAGGAAATAGACGATCAGCATCAAGATCAACATCTTCCACTTGATACTGAACATTACCTGGAAATTCTTCTCTGTCATAGCCTCTAACCCTATGCCTGAAGCACCCGATTGTGACCTCCCAAGTCCCCTCCCGCTCCCTTGAGCCCCTCTCCTTCATCCGGAAAGTGCCAATTATCCACGCCACGGATTGAACTTATGCCCGCGGCAGGTGTATACTATAGCACAGACTTTCAGCTTTGCTTATCTCATGTGGGGGCGAAATGGCTTCGACTGGGTGAGTGATGCGATAGTGGCACGTCGAGGATGGTCGTTGGCCTCGTTAATCAGTCGGCCGAACAAGTAACTGCGAACACTGAACTCGCACTCGCTGCCTAACGTTGCAGCGACGCCTCTACTTTGACGCCCGATATGGGATAGAGGCGTTTTTCATCGGGATAGTCTGACACTCACGGTTTCGGGGTGACAGGCAAAACAACAGAAACCTAGTCTCAAAGCTGGCCCCGTCTGCTGACAGGTGGAGAGACGATAAGCAATTAAAGGCAGACTAAACGTGTAGAAGTTATCGTCATGCTTGCTTAGGACGGGGGTTCGACTCCCCCCGCCTCCACCATCTTCTTTAGGCAACCTCGTCCAGCGGTTTCAGGTGCGAAATCAACTGCAGGAGGCTAAGTGTGAACTGAGAGCGTGCTCTCAAGCTGCTGACCCGCGCCAAGCCGGAGTTACGAGACCGTTTCGGCGTGATCCGGAAGGCCCTGTTTGGCGCCAGTTTTGCTTGGAGGAGTTGCTCGGCTGCCCGGTCGGCCTGGTCGCCAAAAACGCACTGCGGCCCAAGCTGCGTCCCCATGTCGATCCGGCATTGGTCAATGTCTGATCCTATCCAGCGCGAGTGGCGCCACCCCGAGAACTCTATGGAGACGATACAGGAAATTGAGAACGGGCCAAAAGTGCAACAGCTTGTTGCACTTTTTCCAGGCGACTTGGTGCTGTCTATCCCTTGGGGTCATCATGGTGTGTTTATGGCCAGAGTCAAAGATCTGACCACGCGCCAGTAGTACATGCAGGCAGCCATCGAAAGCGGCTGGAGTTGCAACATTCTGCTGATGCAGATCGAATCCGCAGCGCACCAACGGCAGGGAGTGGTCGCCAGCAACTTCTGGTTGCGGCGAAGCTCTCCGCCGACTGGGACGCTAAGGGTGAGTCAGGGCGAAGCGCGTCGTTCAGGAGTGCTTTGGGGAGCGTGGCAGGGAGATCAGGACGCGGGTACCCTCGGGGAGGGGCTCGATGACGATCCAGCCGCCATGATCGAGAACGGTGCGTCTGGCAATGGGGAGACCGAGTCCCATGCCTTGCGTCTTCGTCGTGTTGAAGGGTGAGAAGACGCGTTGCAAGCGATCGGCGGGTATGCCTTGACCATTGTCGTCAATGGTGATCAGGAAGCTGGCGTTGCCGACGGCTTCGGCTTTGGTGGAGAGCGTGATGGTGATCCTGGGCGGTTTGCTGTGTTGCGAGGCTTCGAGGGCGTTGCGCAGCAAGTGGCCGATGGCATCCTGAAGCAGGGCGGGATCTCCGTAGATGGGGGGCAGCTCCCCCAGTTTGGGCTCGATGGTAATTTCGGCATTCATGGACTTGCACATGCTGCTCAGCTCGCGGCTGGCTCGTTCAACCAGCTCGCGTGGAGCGATCTTGGTAAAGCTCAATTCCGGGGGATTGGCAAAGGTGTGGATCTGATTGACGATGTTGTCCAGGCGGTCCACTTCCTTCGGGACCAGCTCGGTAAAGCGCTCGCGAAATTCCGGATCTTCATAATGTTCTGGCAGGAGCTGCGCAAAGGCTTTTATGCTGACCAGCGGATTGCGGATCTCATGCGCCATGCTGGCGGCAAGCTCCGCCCAGAACTTGGCGCGCTCCAGTTCCGCCTGGCGTTCCTGCAGCAGGCGTTCCTCGGTCAAATCGCGAACAAAGGCGACAGCGCCAAGGCATTGCTGGCGACTGCCAAGGCGGCGCGTCTGGATGGAGAGCAATCGCTGGGTAGCGGGCTCGCGCCACTCCTGCTCCTGGAGGTCGCCATCGGCCCGCAGGGTCTCGCGCAGCAAATGCCCCAGATGCCGGTCGATCTCGTCTATCGGCCGATGTAGCGGAGCGGTGGAGTCCTCCAACTCGAGAATGGCGGTCGTGGCGTCGTTGAACCAGAGCGTGCGGCCGTTCTCGTCAACGGCGATGATGCCCGTGGGAATGGCGTCGAGCATGGTTTCGGCGAGGATCTTCTGCATGTTCGTCTCGCGATGCAGAAGGGCATTTTCGATGATGACCGAAATATGATCGGCCACCAGGCTGAGGTCGTCGAGGTCTCCGGTCTCAAAGGGATATCCAGCAGCTCGCCGGCCCAGAAAGACCCATCCAAAGAGCTGTCCGCGCGCGTGCAACGGCATGATGACCTCGGCGCCCATGACGGAAAGCGCCTGCTTGAGGAGGTAGCGGTCGTTCGCCTGATCCTCGTGGTGCAGAGCGGCGCGACTGATCAGATGGCCGTACATCTTCATCCAGCTGATGAGCGCATCGTCCTCAGCGTAGCGCAGCTCATTGGTCTCGGGCAAGGTCCGGACGCCGGTACGCAGGATGTATTCGCCGCTCTGCGCGTCTTTGGCAAAGAGACCCACGCGGGCCAGTTTCATGGCGCCGGCCAGTCCTTCCACGATGTACTCATACAGAACGTCCAACTGCTGGAAGTGACGGAAGGCGCGCGACAGGTCGCGCAGGGGCAGCAGAAGTGACGGTGACTCGTTGAGGGGCAGCCCGAGCGATGGCTGGTTGCGATGCTCGTCCAGGCGCGATTCCTCGCGAACCAGGCGCAGTTCCTGTTTGACGCGCAGATGGGTCAATGCGCGCCTCAGCATACTCAGCAACTGATGATGGTCCGCTTCGATGTCGGCCACTTCAAAGGCGGAGGACTGCTCCGCGGCAATCAAGGGCTGTGAACCGATCACGCCGAGGGCGATGACGACGCACTCGGGTGCGTGGCGGGCGATGTCGGTCAGCATGTCAGTAGCGCGTGGATGACGCAGGTCGATGGCCAGAAGGCAGGCACCCATCTGGCCGATGAGAACATGGAGCTGATTGATGGTATCGGCGTGGCGCAGGTTGGCCAGGTCCGTCCACTGACCCATGACACGCTCCAGCAGCATGGTGTCGCGGGTAAAGATGATGCAGGTGACCCTATCCGTCATGGTGTTTCCTCTTCAAGCAACGGTAGATAGACATAAAAGGTGGTGCCAACGCCGGGCGTGCTGCTTACATCGAGTTGTCCGTCATGTTCCTTGATGATGCCATGGACGACGCTGAGTCCGAGGCCGGTGCCGCTCGCCTTTGTGGTATAGAAGGGATCGAAGATGGTGTTGATCACATCCGGCGCGATACCGCAGCCGGAATCCGTTACCATGAGGCGGATCCAGCGAGGCTGGTCCGGCTTGGCCGCGGGGAGAGGAAGGTCATTGCTGCCGCAGGTGTCGGTCAGCACGGTGATGCTGCCCCTGGCTTTCATGGCTTCAATGGCATTGAGGAGGAGATTGAGGATCGCCTGCTTGCACTGATCGTTGTCCGCTCGGATAAGGTCATACTCGGCTTCGAGCTTGGCTTCAATCGAGATGGATTCATTTTCCGCCTGAAATCTGATCATGTGAACGGCATCAGCAAGGATTGTGTGCAGGTGAAGCTGTCTGAGGGTCGGCGCGGGTGGGCGGGCGAACTGGAGCAGTTGGCGCACAGTGGAGTCGATGCGTTCCACTTCACTTCCTACAAGCTTCGTGAAGGTATTTCGGAAATCTTCATCTTGATAGCAATCCGGAAGAAGCTGGGTGAAGGTTTTGAGGGTGACGAGTGGATTCTTGATCTCGTGGGCCATGCCGGCACTGAGCCGGCCAATGCTTGCCAGCCGATCGTTGTGCTGAACCTGAAACTCGAGTCGCTTGATTGCCGTCAGGTCGTGAAAGACCAGGAGCGCACCGCGCATCGTGCCGTCGTGGCTGGCAACAGGCGTACAACTCAGCCGAATGGGCACCCCCTGCACGTGACCATTGCGCGGCAGCCACAGTTCCACGTCACGAGTTACTTCTCCCGTTTTCATCGTCTGCTCGATCTGGCGCGACAGGGCTTCCGGCAGAAGCAGGTAGGGGTTGTGCAGCGCCTCCTGGCTGGATTGGCTCAGCACCTGTTCTGCTTCCCGATTGAAGACGGTGATGTTCCCATCGGGATCTACCGCGATGACTCCGCTCAGCAGGCGATCCAGGAGGATCTCGTTGTAGATGCGGCTGTTCTGGGCCAGGGTGTAGAGTTGGGCGTTTTCCATCGAGACGGCCAACTGTGTGCAGAGCAGGCCCAGTGCCTCCTGTTCCGTACGACTGTAGAAGCGCCCGGACACGCGCGGCCCAAGGCACAGGATGCCCGCCAGTTCGTTGCGGATTCGAATGCCGAACACCAACTCCAGTTCCAACTCATCGAGACGCTCGATGACCTGTTGGGTTTGCGCCGAACTCAGCACAGTGGAGCGCTCCAACTGGTCCCGAATCAGCATGTTCTCCACCTGCACGGCCTCAACCAGAGCATCAGCGGAGGAGAGGACAGGCTCATGAGCGCCGGCATTGACGGGAAAGAACTCCATGCGATCCCGCAGCAGAACGAAAGCACGATTGGTGCCTACCGCTTTGCGGATAATGTCCGTGAAGCTCATGAGCAGGCGCGGGATCGTGGTGATGGACTGGAGTACTTCCGTTGCTTCCTGAACGGTGTACTGAGTATCGATGGCCTGATGGTGGATGAAGAGGCGCCGGGCAACACGTTGCAGCAGCGTATGGGCGGGAGCCATGGAAAAGGCGGTAACAAGGGCCGCCAGCAGGTGGGCGATGAGAATGTTCTCCGTCAGTAACGCGCTGACGGCAAAGATACCCAGGTAGAGGACCGTCAAATAGATCAGCAGAAGGGTGTACGCCGTAATCATGCGGAAGAGGACGGCCATGCTGAGAATGCGCCGCGTGGCGATGCCGTAGGCAATCACCCCCTCCAGGAGGATCGCATTGAGGAAGCTGAACTGGACGGACTGCGAGGTGCCGGTGATCCACGGGATGAAGATGGCAGCCAGTCCGCCGATCAGCAGAAAGCTGAAACAGGCCAGCAGGATGTACTGCAGCTCGGCTCGTCGCATGCCCCGGCTGCGTTTCATGTCGCGCAGGTAGAGCGACCAGATAATCGCATGGCTGCCCAGCATGTAGAGTGCATAGATGGTGAAACCGGGTCCATAGATTGGCTCGGCCACCGCATTCGGCGTTGACGGCAGGGTCGCGCCGCGCATGAAGAAGGTCGTCTGGCACAGATAGATGATGGCTATATGGCCGATGCACCACCAGCGCATTCTCCCGATGATTCTCCAGTAACCGTCCTGAGGATGGATAAGGGAGAGTCGCAGCATGTTGAACGCCAGGGCGATACAGGAGCCGACGGCGCTTGCCTGACGGATCCAGAAAGCTCCCTGTTTTCCTGTCTCTGCCTGAAAGCCGTACGCCAGGCAGAGCATCCATCCAAGGATGAAGGCGGTGGTGGTGACGTAGTGTTGATTGACCGTGCGGCGGGGATTGGTCGTGTAGACCATTCCACCAAGGATGGCAATTGCCAGGACTGAAATCCACAGGGTCAGGTCACGCGGTGTCATGTTAAGTCAAGTCCGTGCGCCGCACGACGGTGCTGCTGTTGCCGCCAGTAATGCCATGGTTGTTCACCAACACGTGATTGACACGCTGGTGCCGTGACGCTTCGCCGACATAGTCCAGATCGCACAGAGGGTCACGGTAGCGGTAATTGGCGGTCATGGGCACCAGTTGATGCCGTATGGCCAGGGCGGCCGTGGCAATCTGGATCGACCCGGCTGCGGCGAGAGGATTGCCGGTCACGCCTTTCACTGAACTGACCGACAGCCGATACGCGTGCTTGCCGAAGAGGCTTTTGATGGCCTCCGTCTCATTGCGATCCAGATCCTGGTCGCTTGGGCCATGCGCGCAGATGTAGTCAATCTCCGAGGGCAGGCAGCCGGCATCCGCGAGTGCCATGCGCATGCTCTGCAACAGCCCTGCCCCGTGTACGTCTCCCCGCACATCAGTTCGCACCGAGCTTGAAGCGATCTCGGCATACGGCACGACCCCTCTGGAGCGAGCATGGGAAAGGCTCTCGAGGATGACCACGGCAGCCCCTTCCGCCACCACGCCGCCATCCCGCGTGAGGTCGAAGGGGCAGCTCGCCCGGGCTGGATCGTTATTGCGCAGCGAAACCATCTTGCTGGCGCAAAAGCCACCAAAGAGAGCGGGACTGAGCGGCGCGTCAGCGCCACCCGCGATGGCGATGTCCACCCGCCCCGTGCGGATGGCATTGGCGGCAAACGCAATGGCATCCTGACCGGCAGCGCAGGCCGACGACAGAGTATGCGTTTCACACGGGACGCCCAGGTTGGCGGCAATCAGGTTGGCCGGCATCTGGATGCCCGAGGTCGTGAGCATGTGTGGTGTGGCATTCTCGGTCCCGCGCTTCACGTTGCGGCGAATCGCTGCCTCGATGATATCCACCGAGCTGGTGCTGACTCCCATCGCGATCAGTACGGGGACTCGCCCGCGCAGTTGCGCCGGGGTCAGCTTTCCGTCCTCCAGGGCCAGACTGGCCGCGGCAAGAGACAACTGGGTGTTGCGAGCTTCCCTTCCCACATTCGATGGCGCCAGGGAATACTCCTTTGGCTCAAAATTCTTGACCTCACCCGCGATGCGCGAGGTGAGGGCGCTTGCGTCGAAAAGCGTCACGGGTGCTATCCCGCTGCGCCCGGCGACCAGGCTTTCCCAGTACGCGTCCTTGCTGTTGCCATTGGCGGCAAGTATCCCGATTCCCGTGATGCAAACCTTGATCAAATCTCAAACTCCCATGCCACGTGTCATCGTCCTTGTCTGAAAAAAAACCTACCGGGTGATCTTCGGAGGAGGTTGCCGCTGTACCGCTTCTGCTTCCCAATACCTGCAAGCGCCAGAGCGAAGATACTGAACCAAGACAAGTATGCACAGCTGAAGCTCCCCTTTCAACGGCTCAAACATACTTTCGCTGGTTTTTCGGCAGGAAGGCGGTATAGTTGCTGCCTGACTCTCTCGGCGTGGCAGTACTCTTCCAGGGGTAGATTTACGCTTGTCGCGGCCGCCACGAAGAGCAGTGGGCCCCCCTTCAACTCCAGCACTTAATAGAACAGAGAACATGCGAATGGCAACGGCGTCGCGATTACTTTCACTCTCCGTACTCATCTCCACGCTGCTGATCGCACATCCGGTGTCGGGCAATGGCTTCCGAAATCCCCCCGAGGGCGCGCGGGCCCTTGCGCTCGGCGCGCGATCCGTGATGATCGACGATGCAAGTGCCATAGCCCACAATCCCGCCAACCTGATGCAGTTGGAGGTGCCGGAGCTGCTTTACTCGCTCACCTTCGGCTACAGCCGTCATGAAGCCCAGGTGCCCGGCGGTGCCAAATCGTCCACCACCGAGAACCTCAAGATGTTGCCCAATTTCTTCATTGCCGCACCCTGGCATGATGGCGTCATCGGTCTGGGCGTCACGACTCCCTATGGGCAATCCACCGTCTGGGACAAGGATAGCGTTTTCCAGTATCAGGCGCCTTATTTCGCCGAGATGCGCCTGGTCAACATCAATCCTACCTATGCCTGGCGGCTGACGGATGAACTGGCCATTGGTCTCGGACTCGACATTTTCCTATCCGATCTCTCCTTCAAGCAACAGGTGCCATGGTCGAGCGTAATCCCCGGCTCTCCCGACGGCAAGTTCGACTTCTACGGCAAAGGCTATGGCCTTGGCTTCAATCTCGGACTCGCCTGGAATCCTGTCGCGCAGCATCACTTCGCTCTTACGTATCGCTCACCCGTGCGTGTCACGTATGACGGTGACATGGAGGTCTCCAACAAGCCGAGCCCCCTGCCGGGCAGTGCCAGGAGCGACTTCGAAACCACCATCGACTTTCCCACTGTTGTCGCCGCCGGCTATGCCTGGCAGGTGAAGCCCGAGGTGAAGCTGGGCGTGCAGGTCGAGTGGGTGGAGTTTTCCCGATATGAGCAGTTGAAGTTGAAGGCGGGGGAGAATGACGCACTACTGCCGGCGAACACCATCTCGCAGGATTGGAACGATATCGTGACCGTCGGCCTTGGCTGCGAATGGCAGGTGCGCCCCGACTGGTCTCTGCGCGGCGGCTATGATTACCTTCCCTCGCCGATCCCGGACTCCACGCATGCGCCCATCATTCCCGACGCCGACCGCCATATCGTCAGCGTCGGCGTGGGCTACCGCTTTGGCCAACATTCCCTGGATGTCACCTACGCTCACAGCTTCTTCGAGAATCGCACCGTGACCAATGCAGACAATCCTGCGTACGATGCCGAGTGGCATCTGCAGGCCAGCTTGTTGGTCTTCAGCTATGGTTTCACGTTCTGACTTTATGATCACCTCTGGAAACCGGATGACAATGAGCGAAAAGGACAACCCGCCTGCCAGAACGACCGAACGGGGACGCGTTCTGGTGATCGATGATGAACTCGGGCCGCGCGAGAGCATGCGATTTGCCCTGAGCGGTCTGAACATCGTCCACTGCGTCGACTCCGCGGCCAAAGGACTTGCCATCCTTGACGAGCAGGAGATCGATGTCGTCCTGCTCGACCTGCGCATGCCCGGCATGACCGGCATAGAAGGGCTTGAAGCCATACGCCAACGCGATCGGAACGTCGCCGTCATCATCCTCACCGGATATGCTTCCGTCGATACCGCTGCCGATGCCGTCCGCCTCGGCGCTAATGAGTATCTGACCAAGCCGTTTGACGTCGATACCCTCAAGAGCAAAGTCAAGCATCATGTTGCCGAAAGTCGCTTGCGCAGGCTGCGGGATCAGGCGGTCGACAAGCTGTCCAACCTCAATGACCAGTTGCGTCATCAGTTGATCGAGCAGGAGGGCCTCGTCGCCATGGGGCAGAATACCCGCGAGATGCTGCACGACCTCTCCAATCCCCTCAGCGTTGCCTACGGGTATACGCAGCTGATGCTCGACAATGTTCGCCACGGTGTCAAAGCCCTGCCGGCTGACCGTATGGCCAGCTACCTGGCGCGGGTGAATACCGGCCTCGAGCACTGCAAGGAACTGGCCGATCTCTGGCGCGGCATTGGCGGTGATCAGGGGCGGCGCCGGGTCCCGCTGGTCTCCTTGCTCAACGAGGTCATTGAAACGGCTACAAGTGAGGTTGACAGCGACACCGTTGTCGACTGCAACTTTGTCCCCGATGCTGACACCATCTCCGTCTGGGGCAGCTCCCTGCAGCTGCGTCGCGCCTTCAGCAATATCCTCGTCAATGCTCTGCAAGCCACTGAGAAGCGCGGTGGCGCGATCAACCTTTCCCTGGCCAAGGACGACAGGAATGCCATTGTCAGCATCGCGGACGACGGAACCGGCATTCCCGAGGACATGCTCGAACACATTTTTGCGCCCAATGTCAGCACCAAAGAAACCGGCACCGGGTTGGGGCTTTATATCGTCAGGAAGATCATAGAAGCCTACAATGGGACAATCCAGGTCAAGAGCACCGTCGGCCAGGGCACGACCTTCTGTGTAACCCTGCCGCGCTACACACCGGCTGACGACGTCTGAATCTGAGTCATCTTTCATCGGGGGGGATATCATCATGTCCGATTCTGCACGCATTGCGGCTCTCGAAGGCTGGGAAGCGGTCTTGGGTAAAGAGGCAGTGCTCGCCGACGCCCCGGAACTCCAGCCGTATGAGGCGAATGTCAGCGGCTTGTCCCGATCCATTGGCGCTGTTCTGCGCCCGACGACCACGGTGCAGGTTCAGCAGATCGTGGCGGTGGCGCGCGAACATCGTGTCCCCCTCTATCCCATCAGCACTGGCAAGAACTGGGGGATGGGCTCCCGCCTGCCGGTGGAGAACGGTAATGTGGTGGTCGATCTCAGCGGCATGAAGCGCATCCGCGAGCTGAATATCGAGCACGCCTATGCCGTAGTCGAACCCGGTGTCTCGCAGCAGCAGCTCCATGAGGAGATCCGGAAGTCCGGCGCTCCTCTGATGCTCAACGTCATCGGCTCCAGCAAGGATACCAGCCTGATCGGCAATGCCCTCGACCGCGGCGTTGGCTATTTCGACAAGCGGGTGGACACGTTGAGCGGGATAGAAGTCGTGCTCGGCAATGGCAAGATCACGACTACGGGATTCGGTCATTACGATCAGGCTGCCACCACCCACCTGTATCGCTTCGGCATCGGCCCCTCTCTCGACGGTCTCTTTGCCCAGTCCAACTATGGGATTGTCACCGCTGCGGGGATCAGCCTGATGCACCGTCCCGCCGTGCAGGCCACGATGATCGCCAGCATCACAGATGCCGCTCGTCTTCCGGATCTCGTCGATGCGCTCGCCAGGCTTCGCCGGAATGGCAGCGTGACCACCATTGTGCATATTGCCAATCAAGCCCGAAGCGAGATCTCCATCACACCGGTCATCGCCAACAATCTCGTCGCTCAAGGCATGTCGCGGGCCGACGCTCGCCAGGAAGCGCTGAAGATCTTTCACGGCGGCGGCTTTGGCGCCTGGAGTGCGGTCACCGGCCTGATGGGTACGGATGCTCAGGTGCGAGTTGCTCGGCGGGAGATCGCCCGCGAACTCAAGGGCATTGCCAAGCTTACCATCCTCACGGCTGACAGGCTGGCTTCGCTCAGCCGCATAGCCAAGCGCTTCTCCTGCTTCTCTGCTTTTCGCCGGAGGCTCGCGCTTGCGCAGGCCATCCAGCCATTCTTCGGGCTGACCCAGGGCATTCCGACCGATGCGGCGCTGGACAGCGTCTACTGGCCCCTCGAAGACGAGGCGCCCGCCAGCGGCAACCCTGACCATGGCCGAAGCGGCCTTCTTTACTGCCTGCCGTACATCCCACTTTCCGGCACGGCTGCCGCCAGGACGGCTCAACTCTGCGAGACCATCTTCGGCCGCTACGGCTTCACTCCCTATACGACCCTCAATGTTGCCGACGTTCGTTCCATGGAGGTCGTCATCAACCTGGCTTTCAGGCGAGACGACGCGCAGGAAGCGGAACGGGCTCATGCCTGCGTCCAGGACTTGCAGGATGCTTACATGCGGGAAGGCTGGTATCCGTATCGCATTGGCATTCAGTCCATGCATCAGATCATGAACCCCGACGATACCTTCTGGCAGACCGTTCGAGATCTGAAATCCGTCCTCGATCCTGACCACATCATAGCGCCCGGACGCTATAATCTCTGCTGATCTTCGTGTCAGCGATTGACCACACACCTTTTGATCGTATGTTCTGCTTCCCATTGCCCATAGTTGCATACCCCGCATGACCATGAACACGCCAAGCCCCATCATACTCATTGTCGATGACGAGCCCAGCATTCGCTGTCTGCTTTCGGACCTGCTGGAGGGAGACGGAAGTCAGCCCATCGCTGTCGCGTCCGCCGAACAGGCACTCGAGGTCCTCGGACAGACGCGCCCCGATCTCATCATCTGTGATCGCAAGATGCCGGGTATGAATGGGTTGCAGCTGCTGAAGGTTCTCCGTACAGCGGAGGAGACCAAGTCGCTTCCCTTCATCTTCTTCACCGGCAGCTATGATGCCGAGTTGGTTGAGGAAGCGAATAAGTACGGCGTGACCGCATGCCTGCCCAAGCCCTTTGACATCTTCGAGTTGCGGGGCTACATCCGCCGCGCTCTACAATCCGATCCGTCCTGATTCTTCACATGGGGCGGACGATGTCTGGTCGCGTTGAACCGCCGTTGCGGAACGCCGCGGACGCTTGTACAGTACTGGAGCCAGTATTGACCGCAACTCGTATTGAGGGAATCTGCCGTGTACAACGTTATCCTGTCCCTACTCATTGGCAGCGCCATTTTCTCCTTCTCCGCCTCGGCCGCTGTCGAGATTACGCTGGCGGAGAAGGGCCAGGCGCTTCACCCGATCATCGTCGCGCCAACTGCCGGAGAGCGTACGCGACAGGCCGCCGACGAACTTGCCGACTACCTCGAACGCATCACGGGCGCCCCATTTGTGGTCGAAACCGGAGATGGCAGTCGTGGTCTGGCCATCGGTCCATTCACCGATTTTCCAGGACTGGATCTTGCCTCGAACTTCCAGCCGGACGAACCCTTCCGCCAGGATGACTACCTTCTCCGCTCCCATACCGGGGGGCTTCACCTGACAGGAGCCAGCGAGTTGGCCGCTCACCTGGCTGTATGGGATCTCCTGCACCGCTTGGGATACCGGCTCTATTTCCTCACCGATACCTGGGAGATCGTTCCCGAACGCCCGGAGCTGAAGGTCGCCGTCGATGTGGTCGAGCGGCCTGACTACGTCACCCGTGATGCCCCTCGCGGTGCTCCATGGACCAATCGCGAACTCTGGCAGCGCTGGCGCCTGCGCAACCGTATCACCGCCTCCTTTGCCCTCAGCACCGGCCACGCTTACGACACCATCATCCGCCACAATCGCGCCGCATTCGATGCCAATCCCGATTTCTTCGCTTTGATCGACGGCGAACGCAAGACCACCATCTCCAACCCAAAATTCTGCATCAGCAACCCCGGACTGCGCCAGCTTGTCGTCGACTACGCAGTTCGTCAGTTGCGCAAGAATCCCGCTCAGGTCAGCGTCTCCATGGATCCCTCGGATGGCGGCAACTGGTGCGAGTGCGACAACTGCGCCGCCATGGGCAGCGTAACCGACCGCGCCCTGACGTTGGCCAACGATGTGGCCGAGGCGATCAACGAACTCGGTCTTGGCTCCAGGTATGTTGGCATGTATGGCTACAACCAGCACAGCCCGCCGCCAGCCATCGAGTCGCACCCGAACGTGGTCATCAGCGTCGCCACCAGCTTTATCCGCGGCGGCTACACCATCGAGGAGCTTGTCGAAGGCTGGCGCGCCAAGGGGCCTATCCTGGGTATTCGCGACTATCATGATGTCTTCACCTGGAGCCATGATCTGCCTCGCCGGGCGCGCGGCGGCAATCTCGCCTACCTCACGCGCACCATCCCTTACTTTCATCAGCAGGGTGCCCGCTTCATGAACTCGGAAAACGCCGACAGCTGGGGCGCCAATGGCCTGGGCTACTGGCTCACGCCGCGCCTTCTCTGGGATGTCGACGCCGTCGACGAGGTGGACTCCCTTGTAGAGGATTTCCTGACCAACGCCTTCGGGGCCGCCGCCAATCCCATGCGCGATTTCTATGTCCTGATCAACCGGGACCATCAGTCTGTTCGTTCCACCGAAGATGTCGTCGCCCGAATGTACCGTCATCTGGATGATGCACGTCAGGCGACCACGGATCCGCGGGTTCTCGCCCGCCTCGACGACTTGATCCTCTACACTCGCTACACGGAGCTTTATCATGCTTATCGTCAGGCCAGCGGTGAGGCCCGTCAGCACAACTTCGAGCAGGTCTGGCGCCATGCCTATCGCATGCGCGACCGGATGATGCTCTCCACCGTCGCCATCTGCCATCGCGGTCGCGCCTACCGCGACAAGTCCATCGCCGTTCCCGAGGAGGCGCATTGGAGTGTCCCCGAGGAGGCGAACCCCTGGAAGAGCGGCAAACCTTTCGGTACCGAGGAGATAGCCGCCATTCTGACCGCGGGACTTGCCGCCAACCAGCCGACGGTCCTCGACTTCGATCTCGTCGGGTACAGTGAGGAGCTGGTCCCTGCCTCCCGGCTCGCCCTCTCGCCCGTGAAACTCGGCAGCTTCGGCGCGCCACATCGGGGGCGTCAGCGCTTTCATACCTGGCTGCCCGAGGGGCGGGAAAGCATCGAGCTGAAGGTTACGGGTGGCCTGATTGTCGGCTATCGGGATCGCGGCAATGTCAAGATCACCCTGTATGCCGAGCAGGAGGCCACTCTCGAGCCCGTTGCCGAAGATGAAAGCGTCCCGCCCGATGGGGTCGAACGCATTGTCCAGCTTCGCACCCCCTACACTGGCTTGCATACACTGGAATGGAACGATGGGAGTGATATGACCCGCGTCATTTTCCCTGAAGATCTCCCCTTCACCGTCCGCTCGACCCTCGAGGATCCCATGCGCCCCAACGGCCGCTGGACGCTCTCCTTCTATGTGCCTCGAGGGACGAAGGTCGTCGGCGGATACGCCGGTTCCAACCTCGGTCTGATGCTCGATGGAAACGGCAACCAGATCTTCGATTTCGCCGATATGGATGCCGCCGGTTATTTCCGCGTCGACGTGCCACCCGGGCAGGACGGCAAGCTGTGGACCTTTGCGAACTCCGTTGGCCCGCGCATGCTGATGACGGTTCCCCCCTATCTCGCCCCAAGCGGTGACCATCTCCTTCTCCCTCGCGAAGTCGTCACCGCCGACGCTCAATAAAGTTTACCGTGGTGTGGTGACGGTGACGACGATCGACTGTTGCAGGCCGGCCAGCTGCTCTGTCAGCGAGATGCGCAAGGGGCCGGCTGGGGCGTTCAGCGGGAGGCGCAGGGGGATGGTCAGTTGGCCGTTGTTCACGCGATACATGGCGGGCATATCGATGGGGGTGCCATCTGCGTAGCTTCCGGTGACGGTGAGCACATCGCGATGGACGATCGGGGTGCCCGTGGCACCCTCGATACGGATACTCAAGAGGCCTTCATCGCCGGGGAGAAGTAGCTTCGGGGCCTCTGCATTCAGACTGACAATGCGCTCCGGAACCAGCGCCAGGACCGCGGCATCGCCGGCAGGAAGCGCCAGGGATACGGTGTCGTTCTCCAGCGAGAGTTCGGCGCCGGAACGGGCATCGTAGAGTAGCGCGCCGGCAGGCCGCGGCAGGGTCAGAACAACCTCCTGAGGCAGACCCTTGTCGTGCGGAGCGCCAGTACGGGTGCCAAGATTGGCCGAGACCCCGTGCTCGGCGAGCACGCCCGGCTCGAAGCTGTCGTTGAGCACGAAGATAAAGCGGGCGTCGCCCTCGATCTTCTCGTAGATCCAGGCAAGGTCCTCGCCGCGAACTCGCGTCGTGACCGGATAGGCATCCCGCATGGTGCGCGCCCAGTTCTGCAGAGTCTCGACGTGATCCGTGCCGGCGGACCGACCTTTCTGGCTGCCGATGTCCAGCACCTCCGCGCCCGGAATCTCCGCCCGGCAGCGGGTGTCGACCACCACCTTCCCTCCCTGGCGCGCGTAGTCAACCAGCGCCTGGAAGGTATCCTGTGGCACTGTCCAGCCGCCTGGCATGAAGACGACGTCGTAGCGTGACAACCAGCCAGCCGCCACGTGTTCGTCTCCGATCCAGTCGAAGGGCAGATGCGCTTCGGCCAGTGAGCGTGTTGCCATGCGATTGAACCACCAGATGCCCCACTGATTATCCCCAGGGCCAATCCACGACTGGCCGTCCGTCTGCAGATAGGCGACCCGGGCCGACGCCGTCGGCAGGCCTCCGGTCAGCAAGCCAATTGGCTGGATGGCCGGCAGCGTCTCCTTCAAGGCGGCAATGGTCCCCGCCGCCCCGAAATCGTTGTTCTTGAGATTGCCAAAGCCCCAGAAGCCAAGGTGGTCGACAGGATTGGCGGCAGCGATCCACAGGTAGAGACGCATCATGTCCGGCGGCATGCAGACGGTCTTGCCGTCTACCTTCAGATCCCAGGGATCCCAGAAGATGCTGCCGGGGGTCACCATCAGCTTGACTCCCGCCAGGCGCGCCACGTTAGCTACCCGGTTCACATCGGTGACAAAGCCGCCGGGTACATGCGGATAGTGCCAGTACTCGACCATGTCATGGCCGCGCACATCATCGACGACGTGTGGCTGATCCGTATAGAATAGACTCTCCTCCATGCCAGCATCGCGCATGACTTCAGCCAACTCGTGATTGAAACGCGGCCATCCCTTTCCCGGGCCATTCATCCAGCGGACGAAGCGCAAGGCTGGATCGTCCAATGGCAGCACTGGTGGCGTCTCTGGATCCGCTACCCGCAGCGGCCCAAGCTTGACGCTGGCAGGTATCTCGGTGAGGCCAATCTCGGCCTGCATCCACTCCTGGAACCATTCGTCCGTGGGGAACGCCCCCATGCCGACCTCGGTGTTGAGCAGCACCATGCCGATGTGCGGCCACGGCGCTGCCTCGACGGCCTGCCGCCGCGCACCCTCCAGGTTGGCAGGATAGCGGATCGGATCGAGAGGGTGGGTAGCCCGTTCATCGATGCGCAGGGAGGCATGGCGACCATTGCGGAGTATCGGTGACATGGCCGGAAGCGGCGCCATGGCGCTGGTGAATGGATAGTCGAGTGATGCTTCCCAGTCCCCCCAGCCGACCGTCTGGAAATCCGTTACCGGCAGGGACGCAACCACCTCGATGGTCAGTATTGCATCGATTCGACCGTCCGTGCTGCTGGCACCGATGGTGTGACGGCCCGCGGTAGCTTTCCAAGGGTGAAGCCGAAGTTCGCCAATCCCACTCTCCGACAGGGTGATCTCCTCGTTCAGCGCCAACTCGGGTGAGACAACCGTCACCTGGCGCGGCCCGCCCTCGGCCCCGGCCAGTACTCGCAGCGGCAAAGTCGCGGAAGCTTCACCGCGATGAAAAATCGTCCGAGGGGGCGCGGCCAGCGACAGCTCAGGCGCCAGTTTTGGAGATACGCTCCGGCTCGCCAGCGCCGCCAGCTCTTCCGCGCTCAGGGCGCGGTTCCAGATGACCACCTCATCGACGATGGCCGAGCTGGTGGCTCCAGAAAGTGAGGTTGCGCCGATCAGCAGCCTGGCCGTCGGCGAGGGTTCGGCTTTGGGATAGGCGTTACGCCCCTTTTCCTGACCGTCGAGGTAGACGACGCACTCATTCTCCTGCCATGTCATGGCCAGGTGATGCCACTCGCCATCGTGCGTCGTGCTGCGGAATGGAATTCTGCCACCGCCGCTGTACTTCTCGGCACCGGGATCGCCCATGTAAGCGAGGCCGTCGCGCAGCTCCCAGATTGGTTGCCACCATCCGCCACCGGCACAGACGAGGTACCCCTGCCGGGTGCCGCCTCCTTCGGGTTCGGGCAGCCGATACCAGGCCGCCATCGTCCCCGCATCGGCATTCAGACCAACGGTCGACAAAGGAAGAGACAAGGAATTTCCTGCCCGTACCTCCCCTCCGGGAATCCACGGGGCGGCATGCGTCTTCTGGTCCGGATATTGTGCGCCCTGCTCCAGCTGAAGGGCGCTTGTCTCCACTGCTCCGTCGCCATCGAGACGTGTCAACTGGAGAGAGAGCCGCTGCACCGGACGCCTCGCGTCAACGGTGATTCGCACGATCACCCGCTGCCATTCCTCGCTCAACTCCAACTCCTGGTCATGATGCTGGGTGGCAATAGGCGAGACGATATTGGCCTCGGCGTCCTTCTCCAGCGCCGCAGCATTGGCTTCCGCGATGGCCGTCTGCCACTCTGTCCCGTCAATTTCATCGCGCAGGGTGAGTCGTACACGAATGCCTGACACGCCGGCCCGCAGATAGACGGAGCCAATCAGCGTCTTGGTGTTCCGGTGCGGGTGGCGAATACCTGTAAGCTCCGTGGGATCCGTCCGCCAGAGCATGCCGGCAGGGCCGTTGGCTACAATCGCCGGAGTCCGCTGCCAGCCATCCGGCTTGACGACGAGGGCGACGCCATCGCCGGCGGTGAAGCCGTGTAGCGAAGGCGATGGCGTTGCCAGCGAGGCGGGCAAGTAGTTGCGATAGGGCGGTTCGAAGCGGTAGGCTGAGTCTTCGAAGCCGGTCTCCATGGAGCCTGCCTCCAGCGTCAGGGGATGGCCAAGGCCGCCCGCCAGCCGGGCAATGCCATCTTCCTGGAAGGTCAGGTGAAAGATGATGCCGTTGTCGACAGCTGATTGGTCGGCTGCCGAAAGGGGGAGCGCCAGATTCATTATGAACGCGGCCAGACCAAGAGCGAGTATGCGGATCTGCATGCTGTTTTCACCACCGAGTAAAACGACAGGAGTCATTCCCTGCCGCAGGTATAATGAATTGTAGCATACAATGGCTCGGGAGTCAAAAAGGTCGCTGCTTTTCCGCCACAACAGAGGGTACGTCCGTGGAAAATTGCACGATAGATTGCCGCCTTGGCAGTGACTGACGCTATAGTAGGCGCGTTTTCGCGAAGGAGGCGCGCGCGTCGCGCCTATGGTTGTTGAAGGGGCTACCGCCAGCGCTCTGGAAAGCCGAAAGATTTCGCGGAAAAAGTTTACTTAGGCCATGGAAAAAGCCTGAAAGTATACATACATTAAATGATTCTGATTTTTGGGCGGCTCTATGCGGAGTCGGTATTCTTGGCTCGGAAATCATGCAACATGTCACGATAGGCGGCTGCGACTTCATTCATGGTAAAGCTCATTCCACAAGTCAGGGCCTATTTGAAGCTGACAAAGCCGACCATCATGTTGCTGGTGGTGGTGACTGGTGCCGCCGGCCTTGTCGTGGAAGGGAGTCTGCTTGGGCGCCCTCTGGCGTTCCTGCTGGTCTTGTTCGGCCTCTTCTGTTCGGGTGGTTCGGCGAACGCGTTGAACCAGTACTTCGAACGCGATATCGATGCGCAGATGTCGCGCACCCGAAGCCGGCGTCCCCTCCCGATGAAGCAGGTTCGGCCCGGCAGCGCGCTGGCCTTCGCCATTGGTATCGGCATCATCGGGGTCGTTATTTTTGCCGTCCTCTTCAACTGGCTGAGTGCGCTGCTGAGCTTGGGGACAATTCTCTTCTATGGCCTTTTCTACACGCTCTGGTTGAAGCCGAACACCGTGCACAACATTGTGATAGGCGGCGCAGCCGGTGCGATGGGGCCGGTCATCGCCTGGGCAGCGGCAGCCAATACTGTCGGTATTGCGGCCTGGCTGATGTTTCTGATCATCTTTCTCTGGACTCCTCCCCACTTCTGGGCGCTGGCCCTCTATCTGCAGGACGATTACCGCAAGGTGAAGCTGCCGATGATGCCGGTTATACGGGGCGATCTGGCCACGCTTCGCCAGATGTGGTTCTATACTCTCGCCATGGTCTTCGTAACGCTCGTTCTCGGCGCTTTCGGCACTGGCTGGCTCTACCTGGTCAGCGCCGTATTGCTTGGCATCTTCTTCATGCGGAAGGCCTTTTCGGCGCTCAAGTGCCGGACACGCCAGGCGGAGTTCAGCTTGTTCAAGTTTTCCATCATCTATCTTCTGGCCCTCTTTTTCGTGGTGATACTGGAAGGCCTTTTCGGATTTCCCCTGGTCACGTTGTAGTGCTTGGCGAACGGCGTTATATTGCGCCTTTTTGCCGGCTTACCTTAGTTGAAACGTCTAGTCAAGGAAGTGAATTACATTGGCGCAGATATTCCCAAAATGGTTTAATCTGTTGCATTTCGTGGCGGGAGCCGGAGCTGCCATGGCTGGCCTGCTGACGGTTGGGTTCATCTGGTATTACGGTTCTCCCGAATATACCGATGTCGGATATCAACCGGTGCAACCGGTGCCGTTCAGCCACAAAATGCACGTGGGCGATCTCGGCATGGACTGTCGTTACTGCCACAACTTCGTCGATCAGTCGCATGAGGCCAATGTGCCGCCGACTCAGACCTGCATGAACTGCCATCAACTTGTCCTGCCCGAGAGTGAACAGCTCGCCCCCATCCGACAGAGTTGGCAGAGCGGCAAACCGATGGAATGGATCCGCGTTCACAAGATTCCGGACTACGCCTACTTCGACCATTCCGTCCATCTGGCCGCAGGCGTTGGTTGCGCCAGTTGTCATGACCGGGTCGACCAGATGGAAGTCGTTACGCTGAAGAAATCATTAAGCATGGGCTGGTGCCTGGATTGCCATCGCGATCCGACCCCCCACCTGCGCGACCTGACGGCTACGTCCGTCACGGATATGGAATGGCAGCCGGGGGAAAACCAGCTCGCGTTCGCCAAAGAGATCATGGAGAAGAAGAACATCAATCCGCGAACGGACTGCTCAGCATGTCATCGGTAAATAAAGAACCTGAATCTCACAATCCCTACTGGCGCAGCGTCAACGAGCTGGAGGGGACTCCCGAATTCCAGCGCTATGTCGAGCGCGAGTTTCCTTATCTCGATGAGGAAACGGCAACCGGCAGCGTGAACCGCCGACAGTTTCTGCAACTGATGTCCGCGTCGATGGCTTTGGGCGGTTTGACCGCCTGCCGCCGACCGGTGAACCATATCGTGCCCTACGTGCGTCCACCCGAGGATGTTATCCCAGGCGTACCGCTATATTATGCGACCACGATGCCATTCGGCGAAGAGGCGTTTGGTCTTGTCGTGGAATCGCATGAAGGCCGGCCGACCAAGATCGAGGGTAATCCCGATCATCCGGCTACGCTGGGCAAGTCGAGCATGCAGGTGCAGGCAAGCATCCTGGGTCTTTATGATCCCAACCGCTCACCGCGCACTTTGCGCGGCGGTCAGCCGGCCGAGTGGAAGGACTTTGCCGAAGCGCTCACCAGCCTGACCTCAGGGCTGGGGGAGACGGGCGGCGATGGGCTGGCCGTCCTCTCGGAGGCAACCTCCTCACCCACCGTTGCGCGCCTGAAGCGTGCCATCGAGCAGAAGTATCCAAAGCTTCGCTGGGTGGCCTATGAAGCGCTCGGTTCGGAGAATGCACATGAGGGCACCGCTCTTGCTACCGGTACCTCCCTGCGTCCCTTGCCTCATTTCGACAAGGCCGACACGATCCTTGCGCTGGATGCCGATTTTCTCATGACCGAGGAGAACGCGATTCGCAATTCGTACGATTTTGCCAATCGCCGCGACCCGGACATGCCGGCCAACAAGAGCACGATGAACCGCCTCTATGTCGCGGAACCGGCTTACACCGTTACCGGCGGCATGGCCGATCACCGCCTGCGCCTGAAGGCTTCACGTATCGCCGCTGTAGCGGTGGCCGTGGCGAAAGCGCTGGGCGTGAACGGCGTGACGGATCTGGAGGCGCCCGCGGGTGAGCTGGATCCTGTCTGGATCGAGAATGCGGTCGAGGATCTTCGCCGCGCGGGTAGCCACGGTCTGGTGGTGGCAGGGCGGCGGCAACCGGCCGCGGTCCATGCGCTGGTGGCGGCAATCAACCACCGGCTGGGAAGCATCGGCACCGCCGTTACCTATGTGGAGCCGCTCGATACGATCCGCTCCGACATGAAGGCCTTGCGGGATCTGACCGCCGACATGGCGGACAAGAAGATCAGCACGCTCTTCATTCTTGGCGGCAATCCTGTTTACAATGCTCCGGCCGACCTTGACTTTGGCAAAGCGCTCGGTGAAGTCGGGTTTACGGCACATCTCTCCGAGTTGTACGACGCGACTTCGGAGCGATGCCTATGGCACATCTCCCGCACAAACTTCCTTGAGAGTTGGGGCGATGCGCGGGCACTCGATGGAACGCTCAGCCTCGTTCAGCCGCTGATTGCACCGCTCCACGCCGACAGCCACAGCGACTTGACCATTCTCAACCTTATTGCCACCGGCGAAGAAGCGACCGCCCATGACTTGGTTCGCGAAAGCTGGGCGGAACGTTTTGATGGCGCCGTCGGCTTCGAGACCAACTGGAAACGGCTCCTGCATGACGGGGTTCTGAAGAACAGCAGCTATCGTCCGGCCCAGGTCACCATCAGTGCCGATGGCATCCGGCAGGCTGTGACCACGCTGGATTTGACGACGAACGAAGAGGCCATCGAGGTTGTCTTCGGGCCCAGCACCGCGCTTCATGATGGTCGCTTCGCCAACAATGGCTGGCTGCAGGAAGTGCCGGATCCGATTACGAAGATCACATGGGACAACGCGGCCATCGTCAGCCCGACCACGGCGCGCAAGCTCGGTGCCATGCGCAAGCTCAACAAGCTTGGCGAGCTGAAATTCGATATGATCGATATCAGCATCGGTGGCGCCAGCCTGGCTCTCGCTCTTTACATTCAGCCCGGACATGCGGACAACTGCATCAGCCTGGCGCTGGGGTACGGTCGACCGGAAGCGGAAGCGGTGCTGAGCGTTGGTCACGGCGTCGGCTTCAACACCTACCTGCTGCGGACGACGGATGCAGCGCACATCGTGCCGAGCGTGGAAGTCCGCAAGAGCATTGGCACCTATGAGCTGGCGATCACTCAGGATCACCACAGCATGGAGGGGCGCCCGCTGGTGCGCGAAGCGGAACTGACCGCCTTCAAGGAGAACGGCAAGCTCTATCCCGAAGCCCATTATCATGAGCCCCATCAATTGTGGGAGCCTCCCGTGGATTACAGCAAGGGCTATCAGTGGGGGATGACAATCGACCTGAATCGTTGCACCGGCTGCAGCGCCTGCACGATCGCCTGCCAGAGCGAAAACAATATTCCGGTGATTGGAAAGACGCAGGTTGGAAAGGGGCGTGAAATGCACTGGATTCGCGTCGACCGGTACTACAAGGGACCGATCGAGGATCCGCAAGGCGTTGTCATGCAGCCGGTACCCTGCCAACATTGCGAGAATGCGCCCTGCGAGCAGGTCTGTCCGGTGACCGCGACCACGCATGACCATGAGGGGCTCAACACCATGGTCTACAATCGCTGCATCGGTACCCGGTACTGCTCCAATAATTGCCCCTACAAAGTTCGCCGCTTCAATTTCTTCAATTATACGAAGGACATCCCTGAAACCGTTCAGATGGCGATGAATCCGGACGTGACCGTGCGCTTCCGGGGGGTCATGGAAAAATGCACCTACTGCACCCAGCGGATCAACCAGGCGCGCATCACCTCCAAGGTGGATGGCCGGGAGATCCGCGCGGGCGATGTACAGACAGCCTGCCAGCAGGCATGCCCCGTCAACGCCATCAGTTTCGGCAATATCAATAATGAAAAGGAGCGGGTGACGGCCCTCAAGCGCAACCCGCGCAATTACCAGATCCTGCAAGAGATCAACACACGGCCGCGCACCTCCTACCTCGGAAGGATGCGGAATTCGAACGAGCATCTGGCGCCTGACGATTCGGCCGCCAATGGACATGAGGGTCACTGACATTAATGAGCGCGATTAAGGAATTGAATACGCAGTTGGAGCCGCTGGTGACAGGCAATCCCACCTTTGCCTCGGTCACGCAGCGAATCAGCGAGCTTACCGAAGGCAAGCAGCCCAACAAAGGTTGGTGGGTCTGTTTTCTCGCCGCACTGGGCTTGCTCTTCATGATGAAGACACTCATCCTCTACCTGATCTGGGAAGGCACCGGCATCTGGGGTCTGAACAATCCGGTCGGCTGGGGATGGGCTATCGTGAACTTTGTCTGGTGGGTGGGTATCGGTCACGCTGGTACGCTCATTTCGGCGATCCTCTTCCTCTTCAGGCAGAAGTGGCGGACCTCGATCAATCGCTTCGCGGAAGCGATGACGATCTTTGCGGTGATGTGTGCGCTGGTCTTCCCCGGCATTCACATAGGCCGCGTGTGGGTCGCGTACTGGATGTTCCCGTTGCCGAATCAGATGCAGATGTGGCCGAACTTCCGCAGCCCACTACTGTGGGACGTCTTCGCCGTGGGTACCTACTTCACCGTCTCCTGTCTCTTCTGGTTCGTGGGGCTGATTCCCGATCTGGCCACGTTGCGCGATCGTTCGACGGGTAAGATCCGCCGCTTCATCTATGGTTTCTTCGCCTTCGGCTGGCGCGGCGGCAATCGCCAATGGCAGCATTACGAGAAGGCCTACCTGATTCTGGCCGGCATCTCGACCCCGCTGGTCCTCTCGGTCCATACGGTGGTCAGCTTCGACTTTGCCGTCAGCATCGTTCCCGGCTGGCACACGACGATCTTTCCCCCGTACTTTGTGGCTGGCGCGGTATTCAGTGGCTTTGCCATGGTGATGACGCTGGGTATCATCGCGCGAAAAATCTATCACTTGGAAGACTTCATCACGTTGCGGCACCTGGAAACGATGAACAAGGTGATGCTGCTGACCGGCATGCTGGTCGGCTATGCCTATGGCTGCGAATTCTTCGTGGCTGCCTATTCGGGAAACATCTACGAGACGGCGATTTTCATCAACCGGGCTTTCGGGCCGTATGCGTGGGCTTATTGGACAATGATCTTCTGTAACGTCGTTGTTCCCCAGGCGTTCTGGTGGAAAAAAGCGCGGCGCTGCATACCCTGGATGTTCGTGGCCTCGATCCTCATCAATATCGGCATGTGGTTCGAACGCTTCGTCATCACCGTGACCTCACTGGCGCAGGATTATCTCCCCTCCAGCTGGGACTACTTCCGTCCGACGATCTTCGACATTGGCATTTTTGTCGGCTCCTTCGGGCTGTTTTTCACCTTCTTCCTGTTATTCCTCAGATTCCTGCCGGCGATTGCCATATCCGAGGTGAAGGGCGTGTTGCCGCAGGCTAATCCACACCACGGAGGAGAGCACTGATATGGATTACCTGCTTGAATCAATAGGCTTGAAGAAGCCGCATGCCGGCGCCAAAGGGGTCCTTGCCGAGTTCGATGGACCAGGCCCCCTGCTCGCCGCCGCCCGGAAACTGCACGAACGGGGCTTCACCCGGTACGACAGTCATTCACCGTTTCCCATTCACGGCATGGATGATGCGATGGCGTTGCCGCCGTCTCGACTCGGCTGGGTCGTTTTTCTCGCTGCCTGTCTCGGCGGTGGTGGCGGCCTGTTGCTGGAGTGGTTTGTCAGTGCGGTCGACTACCCCGTGATCATTTCCGGCAAACCCTTCTTCAGTCTACCAGCCTTTATTCCAGTGGCCTTTGAGCTGACCATCCTCGGGGCGGCCTTTGGCGCCGTCTTCGGGATGTTTGCCTTCAATCAGTTGCCTCGCTTTCATCATCCTGTCTTCTACTCGGATCGCTTCGGCAAGATTACCGATGATGGCTTCTTTATCAGTATTGAATCCAGCGATCCGCTATTCAGCGTCACCAATACGCCGGAGTATCTGAACTCTATTGGCGGCAAGAATATTGAACTGCTTCATCCCGACGATGAAAAGGAATAGATTGATGACCTTCGTACGACATACCCTTCTGCTGTTGACGGTGCTTCTCGCCGTTACCGGCTGCTATCGTGGCCGACCGTCGCCCAAACCGCCCATTCATCCGAATCCCAATATGGATGATCAGGGCAAGGTCCTGCCCCAATCGAGTAACAGTTTCTTCGCGGACGAGATGAGCATGCGTCCCCTGGTTGATGGAACCGTCGCCCGTGGAAAGTTGCGTGAGCACTCGGCGAATGCCGTCGAGACCGGCTATGCCACGCCAGCACTTGACGGAGTCGCTCGCCATCAGTTCTTCACGGGCCGTCCCGCCGAAGGTAACACGGAGGAGTTCGTTGCCAAGTCCCCGGTTCCCTACAGCATGGAATTGCTCAAGCGCGGTCAGGAACGTTATGCAATCTATTGCGCTGTCTGCCACAGTGATGTTGGCGATGGGCGCGGCATGATCGTACGCCGCGAGAAAGGACGAGGCCTTCCCATCATGCCAACCAACCTCCATGAACAACGCATTCTCGATATGCCGGACGGCCAGATTTATGACGCCATCACCAATGGCGTGCGCAACATGCCCAGTTACCGTCATCAGATTGAGGTGATAGACCGTTGGGCCATTGTCGCCTACGTGCGCGCCCTCCAACTCAGTCAGAATGTAGCTGCCGATCAGTTGACACCAGAGTTGCTGGAGCAAACTCAGAACAAGCCGGAGACGCAGCCATGATCGCCTTTATCGTAACGTTGCTGGTGCTTGCAGCGGGAATAGCCCTCTTGTCGATCCGAATCCTGATGAAGCCGGACGGGCAATTTCGCGGAACCTGCAGTACCAACAGTCCTTTTGGCCAAACGGGTGGCACGTGTGCATGTGGTCGTCGTCCTGAAGATGAGTGCCCGAATCGGGATAATCCCGATCACGAGCACCATCATCACGACGCGGACGAGCATTAACCTTTAGTTGCAGTAGCACAATGGCAGAGTACAGACTGAGAAGAGGCTACGACATTCGTCTCGAGGGGCAGCCGGACGAGGAAATCGTCCAGGCGGCAACTCCGGAGCGAGTGGCGATCAAGCCGAATGAGTTTCGCGGATTGAAGCCGCGGTTACTGGTCAGGGAGGGTGATGCGGTACGCATCGGCACTCCGCTTGTCCATCACAAGAACAATGAAGCATTAACGATTTCAGCGCCGGCGTCGGGGCGGGTGAGCGCGATCAATCGCGGCAAACGCCGGGTGTTGGAAAGCATCGTGATCGAGCCGGACGGCAAGAACGAGGCACTTTCGTTCCCCAGCTATGAGCTATCGCAACTGGCGGGTCTGGATCGTCAGACGGTATTGAAGCAGATCTGCGACGCCGGAATCCTGGCGCTCTTTACGCAGCGGCCATTCGGTACCTTGCCGAATCCCGAGGTGACGCCGCGGGATATCTTCGTGAGCGGCTTTTCGTCAGCACCGCTGGCGCCGAATACGCGGGTCATGGTGGGCGAGCATGCCAATGCCTTTAAGGCTGGAATCCTGGCGGCGACCTGCCTGACCAGTGGCAAGGTGCACTTGGGCCTGCACGGCAAGGGGCGCGATCTTTCCGCCTTCTTCGTCGATCACGAGAAGGTGCGGAACCATTCCTTTATCGGCCCTCATCCCGCCGGCAACGTGGGAGTGCAGATCCACCACATCGATGCGATCCGCGGGCGCAACGACAAAGTGTGGACCGCTAATGTGCAGGACATGATCCTCCTTGGTTATCTCTTCCTGGAGGGACGGGTCAATCCGAACCGCATCGTAGCGGTTGCGGGTAGCGGCGCCACGTCGCGCAAGTACTATAAGACGCAGCTTGGAGCGCCATTGGCGAGCCTCTTGGAAGGTAAGGTCATCGATGCTCCAGTGCGGTACATCACCGGCGACGTGCTCTCCGGTCGCAAGCAACCCGCCGACGGGTTCGTGGGCTACCATGACCTGATGGTCACGGTGATTCCCGAGGCTACCGAGCCGGAATTCATCGGCTGGATGCTGCCTGGCATGAACAAGGAAAGCTTCCACCGTGCCTATGTCGGTCATTTGATCCCGGGCAAGCGCTTTCGGGCGGATACCCGACTGGGCGGCGGTCATCGGGCCATGGTCGCCACCGGGTATTATGAAGAAGTCCTGCCCATGGATGTGTATCCGCAGTTCCTGGTGAAAAGCATACTGGCTGAAGACTTTGACGAGATGGAGGGGCTGGGGATCTACGAGTTGCTGGAAGAAGACATAGCCCTGTGCGAATACATTTGCCCCTCGAAGACGGAGATGCAGAGCATCCTGCGTCAGGGGATCGCCATGATCGAGAAGGAGGGCTGACCTTGAATCTGATTCGTAAACAGTTTGATAAGATGCGCCCGATGTTCGAGAAGGGGGGAAAGCTGGAAAAGCTTTACCCGCTCTTCGAGGCGCAGGAGACCTTCCTTTTTGTCTCGCATCATCGGACTCATGAAGGCTCGCATATCCGCGACCCGATGGATACCAAACGGCTCATGTCGATTGTCATCCTGGGGTTGCTGCCGGCGCTGCTTTTTGGCATCTACAACGTCGGCTACCAGTTCTATGCGGCGCAGGGCGCCGGGGTTCTGGCGGACAACGGCTTCATGCCGCGAGTCTGGATCGGCCTTCGTTACGTGGTGCCGATCATCATCGTCAGCTATGGTGTCGGCGGCATCTGGGAGGTGATCTTCTCAGTCATCCGCAAGCACGAGATCAATGAAGGATTCCTGGTGACGGGCATGTTGCTGCCGTTGATCGTTCCTCCCACCATTCCGCTCTGGCAGGTGGCCGTGGGGGTATCGTTCGGGGTAGTGATCGGCAAGGAGGTCTTTGGTGGAACCGGGATGAACGTTTTCAATCCCGCGCTGGTCGCACGCGCCTTTCTCTTCTTTGCCTATCCGGCTCAGATCAGCGGCGATCGCGTCTGGTCGGCGTTGCCGGCAAGCGGGTTGGCGGACGGCTATAACGGTGCCACTCCATTGCTCGTGGCCGCAAACAACACCACCGGCCCTGTCGTTGAAGCGGTCAGAAGTTTTGGCGCGGAGACGATGCAGGTGGCGGATTACAGCCTGTGGAACAGCTTCCTCGGTCTGATCCCCGGATCGATCGGCGAAACGTCGACACTAGCCATTCTGCTCGGCGCGATCATTCTGATTGCCGCCGGGGTGGCCAGCTGGCGAATCATGATCTCCTGCGTGGTTGGCGCAGTGGTCATGGCTTTCATCTGCAATCTGGCCGCACCATCGGATGCCGCTTTTGTTGCGTTGCCGCCGCTCTATCACTTGGTTCTGGGTGGTTTTGCCTTCGGCGTGGTCTTCATGGCCACGGATCCTGTATCGGGGTCCGCCACGAATATCGGCAAGTACATCTATGGGTTCCTGATCGGGGTGTTGACGGTGCTGATCCGCACCATCAATCCCGCGTATCCGGAAGGGGTGATGCTGGCAATTCTTTTCATGAATGCCTTTGCTCCGCTGATCGACTACTTCGTCATCCAGCAGCACATGGCAAGGAGGCTCAAACGTGCCAAAGCATAATAATGCGTATACTGTCGTCTTTGTCGCTGTTCTGGCAGTGATATTCGCTGCCTTGCTTTCCATGGCTGCATCCATGCTGAGGGAAAAGCAGGAACGAAACGTGGTGCTCGATCAGAAACGCAACGTCTTGAAGTCCTTTGGCCTCGAGTCGTTGGGCCTGACGGAAGAATCGACGGATCAGGAGGTGGAGGATGTCTTCGCCTCACGGGTGACGGCTATTGCAGTCAACCAGCATGGCGAAGAGATCGAAGGCGTCGACGTTGCCAAGCTGAAGCTCGAGGACGAGCGTGCGAAGGATCTGGAGGCCAATCCCGATGCCGTGCGGCATCAGCCGGTCTATATCCTGAAGGGAGATGGTGGCGAGCCGATTGCCTACGCCATACCAGTAATCGGCAAAGGCCTGTGGTCGACTCTCTACGGCTACTTCTCGCTCGAAAGTGACCTGAATACGGTTCGCGGCATCACCTTCTACAAGCACGGCGAGACGCCGGGGCTGGGAGGTGAGATCGACGCGGAGTGGTTCCAGGAGAACTTCGTCGGCAAGAAGATCTACAATGACGGTGGAGAGCTGGTTGCGGTGAGGGTCGTGAAGGGCAAGGCCGCCGATCGTTACAGCGGCGATGCCCTGCAGCACTATGTCGATGGTATCAGCGGCGCCACCCTGACCAGCAACGGTGTCACCAACATGCTCGTCCAGGATCTGGAAATGTACAAACCTTACTTCAGCAGACTGCGCGCTGCAGGAGGCGAATAAGATGGCCGGCGATAACGAAGGACTCTTCTCGAAGAAGAACCGCAAGATCTTCACGGATCCGTTCAGTGACAATAATCCGATCACCGTTCAGGTGCTGGGCATATGTTCCGCCCTGGCGGTAACGGCACTGCTCAAGCCTTCCCTGGTCATGGGGATCGCCGTGATGGTGGTGATGGGTGGTTCCAATGTGACCATTTCCCTGATCCGCAAGCTGATCCCCAACCGCGTACGCATCATTGCTGAAATGGTGGTGGTGGCGTCGTTGGTGATCCTCGTCGATCAGGTGCTCAAAGCGTATGCGTACGATGTTTCGAAGCAGCTTTCGATCTTCGTCGGGCTGATCATCACGAATTGTATCGTGATGGGACGGCTGGAAGCCTTCGCCATGGGCAACAAGGTGTGGCCATCCCTGCTTGACGGCGTCGGCAATGCCCTGGGGTATGCCGTGGTGATCGCGATAGTCGGCTTCTTCCGCGAGCTCTTCGGTTCGGGATCGTTGCTGGGCTTTCAATTGCTGCCGGAGTCTGCTTACAGGCTCGGGTATATGGACAATGGCCTGATGGTGCTGGCGCCCGGCGCCTTCATCCTGCTTGGCCTGATCATCTGGATACAGCGAACCCTTTCCGGTTATGTAGAGGACTAGAGGAACCGATTATGGAATACATCAATCTTGCCATCAAGGCGATCTTCATCGAGAATATCCTGCTGGCCTATTTTCTGGGCATGTGCAGCTATCTCGCTCTTTCAAAGAAGGTCAATACCGCCATGGGGTTGGGCGTAGCCGTCATCTTCGTGTTGACGATCACGGCGCCGGCGAACTGGTTGATCAACCACTTCCTGCTGCGCTCCGGCGCATTGGCGTGGACAGGCATCGACGCGCTGGCGGATCTCGACCTGAGCTTCCTGCTGTTCATCTCCTTCATCGCCGTCATCGCGGCGATGGTGCAGCTGGTGGAGATGTTTGTCGAGAAGTTCTCGCCCAAACTGTACAGCGCGCTGGGTATCTTCCTGCCGCTGATCACCGTGAACTGCGCCATTCTGGGTACTTCGCTCTTCATGGTCGAGCGTGAGTATGACTTTGGGCAAAGCGTCGTCTTCGGCTTCAGTTCCGGGGTGGGCTGGGCGTTAGCCATTGTCTCGATGGCGGCGATACGCTACAAGATGCGCTATTCGAATGTGCCTGAAGGGTTGCGTGGGTTGGGCATCACCATGCTCACGACCGGCCTCATTGCGATGGCCTTCATGGCCTTCTCCGGCATCAGTCTTTAAGCAAGTCTCAACTTTCAGAGTAGAACCTTCAACTCCCAGAGTTTTATCGGATGGATCCAACTATCATCATCATCACAGCCGGGATTCTGGTCTTCCTGATCATCATCCTGACACTGACGGCCGCTATTCTTGCAGCCGAAGCGAAGCTGGTCAACAAGGGCAATGTTCGTATCACCATCAATGACGATGAGAGCAAGAGCATCGAGACGCAGGCCGGCTCGACGCTGCTCAATACGCTCTCCAGCAACGACATCCTGCTTCCCTCCGCGTGCGGTGGCGGCGGATCCTGCGGCGTCTGCCGATGCCGGGTTCTTGAAGGCGGCGGCGAGTTGCTGCCGACGGAAGAGGGGCACATCAGCCGAGCGGATGCGCGCAATCACTGGCGCCTTTCCTGTCAGGTGAAGGTGAAGGAGAACATGCGGATCGAAGTTCCGGCAGAAGTCTTCGCCATCAACAAGTGGGAATGTGAGGTTGTGTCGAACAACAACGTGGCGACCTTCATCAAGGAGTTCGTGGTGCGCCTGCCCGAGGGGGAGCGCCTGCACTTCGAGTCCGGCGGCTATATCCAGATCGAGGCGCCTCCGTACGACGTGGCCTACAAGGATATCGAAGTACAGGACAAGTTCCGCGAAGACTGGGACAAGTACGATGTCTGGTCCCTCAAAGCGCGCAACGACGAGACCGTGGTACGCGCCTACTCCATGGCGAACCATCCGGCGGAGGGCAACATTATCATGCTCAACGTGCGCGTAGCGACACCGCCTCCAGATCGCGAAAAGGGCGGCTGGAAGGATGTGCCGCCGGGCATCATGTCGAGCTACATCTTCACGCGTAAGCCTGGAGACAAGGTCACCATTTCGGGTCCCTACGGTGAGTTCTTCATCCAGGAGACGGAACGGGAGATGGTCTACATCGGTGGTGGCGCGGGTATGGCCCCGTTGCGCTCGCATATCTTCCACCTCTTCCATACGCTCAAGACCGGGCGCAGGGTGTCGTACTGGTATGGCGCCCGCTCCATGCGCGAGCTCTTCTATGAAGACCATTTCCGCGCCATCGAGAAGGAGTTCCCCAACTTCACCTTCCACATCGCGCTCTCGGAACCACTGCCTGAAGACAACTGGACAGGCCCTGTGGGTTTCATTCACAGTGTCGTGCGGGATCACTATCTGAAGGATCACGAAGCCCCCGAGGACATCGAGTATTACCTCTGCGGTCCGCCCATGATGCTCAGTGCCGTGCTGAAAATGCTGGACGATCTTGGTGTCGAGCCGGAAATGATTCGATTCGACGATTTCGGCAGTTGAGGAAAGGGTTTATAGTACGTCCATGAGGAATACAACGATGCACATCTGGAGAGGGACCGTTTGGCTGACGCTGCTTGGCGGACTCCTGGCTGCCCTCGCTGGATGTGTGTCGTTGCCTGAGGAGCGGCCGCCCGACATCGAGCAGATCGGGCGCAGCCTCGTGCGTATCCATGTGACGACCCAGAGTCCGAGCTATGCAGAGCCTTGGAAGGGGGGAGCCGTCAGCGGTGGAGTCGGCAGTGGTTTCGTTATTGCCGGAAAGCGCATCATGACGAATGCCCATGTGGTGAGCGATGCCCGGATAATCCTGCTGGAGCGTGACGGCGATCCGCGCAAGTATCCGGCGAAGGTGCTGCATGTAGCCCATGACAGCGATCTGGCCATGCTGGCGCCCGAAGACGAAGGCTTTTTCGACGGTATGGCGGCGCTTGAGTTCGGGCCGCTTCCCAAGCTGGATTCCACGGTCGGCGTGTACGGATACCCGATCGGTGGGGCGCGCATGAGTGTCACCCGCGGGGTGGTATCGCGCATAGAATTTCGCACCTACAGCCATTCGGCTCTCGACTCGCACCTGACCGTTCAGATCGATGCGGCCATCAATCCCGGCAACAGTGGCGGCCCCGTGTTACAGGGCAACAAGGTTGTGGGGGTCGTGTTTCAGGGCTTCAGCGGAACCGTGGCGCAGAATATCGGCTATATGATTCCGACGCCCGTAGTCGAGCGTTTCCTCAAGGATGTTGAAGACGACACCTACGATGGGTACGCTGAACTGGCCGTATACTATCAGCCCCTGACCAACGACGATCATCGTGAGGTACTGGGCTTGCCCGACAATGATCTGGGCGTGGTGGTGAACGACGTGCTGAAGATCGGTTCGGCCGCGGGGAAACTGCGGGAAGGTGACATTCTGCTGGCGATTGACGAGCATCCCATCTACAGTGATGGCCATATTCGGCTTGGTGGCGAGAATACCCAGATGGAAGAGATCGTCGAGCGCAAGTTCCATGGGGATGTGGTGCGTTTCAAGATTCTGCGCGACGGCAGGGAGCAGGAGGTGGAGGTGACGCTGAAATCTGCATGGCCGTACCGCATCTTCGCGCGATCTTACGACCGCCAGCCGCATTACATCATGTTTGGTGGTCTGGTCTTCCAGCCGCTCGAGAGAAACGTCGTTGACGCTTTCGAAACCAAGGACATGGACATCCTCTACTGGTATACGTATTTCGTACTGGACGAGCTGTACAGGGAGCGGCCCGAGCCCGTTATCCTGACCAGCATCCTCCCGGATGGCATCAATGCCCATGTCCGCCACATGAGCCAGTCGATTGTCGATAAGGTCAATGGTGTCACCATCAGCAGATTGTCAGATTTGGCAGAGGCGCTGAGCAAGCCGGAAGAACGCTATGTGATCCAGCTGCTGAACCAATCTCGCCCCATCGTCCTTTACGCGGAAGCGCTGGCGGATGCGCATGAGCGGATCAAGAGGAACTATGGCGTGCTTCAGGATCTCTATCTCGGCCCACCGACGCTGGAGGAGACTGCCCAATGAGTGTCCCCGCCCTGCGTCTGAAGTCTCTGATCTCGACTCTTACGTTCATGATCATGGTTGCAATGCTGCCGGCACAGGAGGAAGAGGTGGCTCGTCCCGAACGCTCGGTCGTGCGCGTCACCGTGACCAGTCAGGGGTACGACGTATACCGGCCATGGCAGCGTAGTGGACGAAGCTCCAGGGTGGGGCTGGGTGCGTTGATCGACGACAACCATTTTCTGGTGACGGCGACGCTGGTGGAGGATGCGGTGCTGGTCGAGTTGGAACGCATGGACAGTGGGCAACAGGCACCCGCGCGGGTGGTCGTAGTGGATTATACCGCCAACCTCGCCCTGCTCGAATGCACCAGTGAGGAGTTTTTGAAGGAGTTGAGGCCCCTGGGACTGGCGCCACCGGCCGCAATCGGAGCCGGGGTAACCGCCTGGCAGTTCGAGGAGAATGGTACGCCGTTCCTGACTGACGGTGTCATTCGCGCCATCGAGACGGCTCCCTATCCGTACGCGGAACGAAGCTTGCTTGTGTATCGGGTCGAGATCTCGTTGTCACGCCTGACCAGTTCTTACGTGATCCCGATGATCAGCGATGGGAAGTTGATCGGGGTGCTTATGCAGTACGACTCGAACACGCGCATCATGACCGTGGTCTCGACGCCTGTGATCGAGCATTTTGTGCAGGATTGGCGCGACGGCGAATACCAGGGCTTTCCAAATCTCGGTATTTCCTTTGCCTTTCTCGATGATCCGCAGTTCCGGCGATACCTTGAGATGAGTGCTCAGAGCGGAGTCTACATCTCCGAGCTGCAGCCGTGGAGCGCGGCGGCGGAGGCTGGCGTGAAGGAAGGAGATGTGCTCATTGCCGTCGACAACCATACGCTGGACCGCAATGGAGAGTACATCGATCCCGACTTCGGTCGGACCTCCATATCGCACCTGATTTCGACTCGCTCATTTGCCGGTGACGTGCGGCAGTTGCGGGTGGTTCGTCAGGGAAATACCGAGATCATCGACGTGACCCTTGGTGTACACAATCCATATCTCGAACCGATTCCTCCTTTCCTGAAGGATCAGGCACCTTCCTATCTGATCGAGGGCGGCTTGGTCTTCACGGAGCTGAGCGGCGAGTTTCTGGCGGCTTGGGGCGCGAACTGGCGGACACGGGCGCCCCGTCGCCTGATCTACTACAAAGACCACCAGTACAAGTTTCTGAAGCCGAACCAGCGCCTGGTGATTGTCAGCTACATTCTGCCGGCGGCCAGCAATATCGGGTATGACGGGATCAATAACGAGGTGGTGATGAGCGTCAACGGCCGGCGCGTCTACGGGCTTCACGACGTGCGCGATGCCTTCCGTTTTCCGGTGGGAGGCTTTCACGAAATCGTCTTCCAGACGAACCGTCAGAAGGTCTATCTGAAGGCGGCGGATCTGGAGGTGGAGAATCAACAGATTCAGCAGCTTTACCGATTGCCCAGCCTCATGCGGCTGCCGGAACGATAGGATGGTCAACATGGAAAGACTCTTTACGCCAGATGAGGCAAATGAGACACTGCCTCTGGTTCGCCGCATCGTCGAGGATATCCTGGCTACGGGAAAACTCGCCAAGGATATAGCGGAGAAGCACGCCTTGGCTTCGCGCGAAGTCCCCGAGTTCGACAAAGCGATGAAGAACCTCGATGAACTGATGAAGGAACTCGAAGCCATCGGCTGCTCGTTCCGCGACTGGAACTACGAGATTGGCCTGGTGGATTTTCCCGCCATCATCGATGGCGAAGAGGTGCTGCTGTGCTGGCGCAGTGACGAGCCTCGGGTCATGTACTACCACGGGGTAAACGCGGGGTATCGCGGCCGTCGCCTGATTCCCGGCATGGAAGAAGCTCAGCACGAAGGCGCCTGACCGGACGTCGGATCATTTGTGCAGGCTGTTGCGCCATGCATCGAGGAGCCGGGCCTGTTCCTCTGGCGATGCTTCGGCATCATGAATGAGCTGCCGGCCTGTCAGGTCGGAGAGGGCTTGGGTGAGCCGTTCGCGAGCTTCGTCGTCCTCCAGATCGAGGCGTTGTATCATGGTGCGACGAATCTCCTCGTCATCGAAGTTGAGCTTGACGAGTGCGGTGGCGGCTGCACCGGCGACCTTTGGATGGTCGTCTTTCAGGAGGGTCAGCAGTTGTGCTCTGGCGTCGTCGGATGGTTTGAGCACGATTCCGTCGATGGCGGTGGCGCGCAGGCGAGGCTCCTGGTGGACCATGGCATGCTGGAGCAGGGATGCTGGTATCGTGCCGGCGAAGGTGCTGAATCCACGCAGTGCCCAAGCGGTAAGCAGCGGGTCGTCGCTCTCCATGGCGGCGGCAGCGATGGCGGCATCGAGGGATGAATCGCCAGCTTTGGGCCCATGGAAAGCGATCACATGGGCGAGGCCTCCGCGAGAGCTGGGAAGCTGATCCGTGATCAGGCGTATCGTTTTCTCGCCACCGATGTCGATCAAGGCGTTGGCCAGCCACATGCGCCCGTGCTCGGGCAGTTCCGAGGCGTAAAGCCCGGTCAGCGCGTCGGCCAGTTCACTGCCGATGGCAGTCGCCATGGCGTGGGCTGTCTGCGCCGCCGCGGCATGCTGCCGAAAGCCGTTGAGGATTCCGTCGGTGACCTCCTGGCGCCGTGCTTCGGAAAGCGTGGAGAGGAGAGGTGGGCCGATTTCGACCTGAAGTGAGTTGGAGCGGAGCAGCACCCCGTCACTGCCGCCCGGCAGCCAGACCACCCAGACCAGAATGGCGGTGCCCAGTTGAACGATTTCATTCACGCTGCGGCCCGTCGCCTGCTCGTCAAGCAGCGGGTATCCCTGTGCGATAGCGCCGCCCTGCTGATAGGGATAAGCAAGCCGGTTGCCGATGTCTACCGGTTCGTAGTCCAGAAGAGCATCCACAGTGAGGTTGGCGGGATCCTGACGCGGCTGCAGAGGGAGTTTCTCGGTGAACCAGACGCGCTGGTTCTGCGCGATAAGCATATAGCTGGTGGCCTGATGGATCATCGCTGCCGGCCATGGCTCCGCAATGGTGCGCTGGAGCCGTGGCACACTGGTGAGGGGGCCGAGCATTCGCGGGGTGTCGGCAACCGACAGTCCGGCGCGGAGGCCGCGTTGCGAGTCTCCCCACGCGGGGGCGCTCTCCTGGGCACCTGCCAAGCCACAGCACATGATGAGTACGGCTGGAAGCCAATGGTCAAGGCGCATCAAGACCAGCTCCTTCCGCCGCATTCTTCAGTAGTTGGTCGAGGCGCCGCTCGATGATGCGCTCCCGCAGTTCCTGCCGCTTTTCCAGGAGGATGCGCATGCGATCCAGCTCCTTCTCAAGCTGCTCGAGCTTTGCTTCTTCTGCTTGGGTCATGGCATCCAGCATGCGTCCGATCGCAATCTCCAGCTTGGCTCGCGTCCGGTAGCGATCGTCATCGCTGGCGGCTGCCTGGTAATCGCGAACGAGCTCGCGTATTTCTCTCTCGAAAGCGGTGATGTCGAGCTGTTCGTTCTGCTTGTAGAAGTCGCGCTGCCTGCCGGCAAAGAGTTTGCGGATTTCCTCGCGAAAAGCCTGCGGATCCCGTTGACGCAAGTCCCGCAGCTCCTCATATTTTGCCGGATCTTCCTGGCGCAGACGCTCGAGGGCCTTTTCCGCCATCCCGCCGCGATGCTGCGCTCCCGGAGCGCCCGCGGGAGGTCCGCCAGGACCGGGGCGCCAGTCTTTGGCTTTCATGGAGGCGAGGGCGGCGGCCTCGAAGGCTCGGGGATCTGACTTGCGGAGGGTAGCAAGGCGGTCATGTTCCTCGGCATCATGCTCGTTGAGGTGACGCATGTAGGCTTCCACCGCGGCATGGCGCATGCGGCCGCGAGCTGGATCATCACGATCCCCCCCCGGCTCCTGGGCGGAGAGCAGGCCAGTCAGAAGGATAACCACGCAAAGTGACCGCAACGGCAGGAGTCGTTTCATGATCCGGGATTCTCCTCGATGAGGGCTTCGAAAGGTGCTTCCGCGTTGACTACGTTTTCCATCAGCACAAGGTTTGTTTCGAGCCGTAGAAAGGCGTCATCGAGGAGTTCGAACTCCCATGCCAGCAGTTCCTCGGCAGGGACCGCGGGCGCCTCGATCTCGGCAGGGGGGGCAGCGTTGGTTGGCGGCTGTGGGGGCGTGCGGGTGAGAAGAATGCTGACGCCAATCAGCAGCGCGAACGCGGCGGCCGCGGCGATGGGCTGCCACATGAGCAGGCGGGGCCGGGGAGCTTCGACCGGCCGGGCATGGGCGTGGGCGCGAACCTGTGCGTCCAAGGCAGCGGGTGGTTCGGCGATGGTGGCGCAGAAGGCGGCAAAGTCGCGGCAGTCGTCGCACTGACGAAGGTGGTTCCGTACCTCGTCGGGACGCTCATCCGTCAGCAGCCACTGCTGAATGTCGGAGCATGAGTGGTTCATCGGATTGTTCTCCCGGTTAGGTGGCCTCTTCGCGGAGGAGCTGGCGAAGCTTGTTGATGGCGTAGTGCATACGGCCGAGCACGGTATTGATAGAGCTCTTCTGGGTAGCGGCTATCTCCTTGAAGGGAACGCCACCGCGGCGCAGGAGCAAGACCTCCCGCTGGTCGGGCGGAAGCTCCGAAATGGCCTGCTCCAAGGCGGCGTTGAACTCCTTCTCCGCCAGCCGCGACCATGGCTCCACGGCATTCTCGCTGGCGATCCGCAGCTCGCTGATGTCGACTGCCTGGTGTTTGCCTTCGCTGCGGAAGTGATCGACCGCGGCATTGTGGGCAATGCGGACGAGCCAGGCGTGAAAGGTCTGGCGGTCCTGGTAGCGGTGAAGGCTGTTGATAGCTTTTATCCATGTCTTTTGAAAGAGGTCGTCGACGGTGGCGGATTGACCGGGAAGCATCTTGTTGAGGTAGGCGTAGAGGGGACGCCGATACCGTTCGTAGAGGCTGTCGAAGCTGGATGAATCGCCGTCCAGGTAAGCCTGAATAAGGTTCTTGTCGGAGCGGTCACTCAATGGCATATCGGAGTCTCCATCCCATTTAACGCAGCTGGACTCTATTATATTGTGAAGACGCGGGGAATTCACCTTGCGAGCGACACTATCCTGAAGGAAAATGAGCAGCAGCCGTTGCGAATGGAGCCGCCGCCCTTTATCTTTGCTGTTTCACTTCCACCTATTCAGGAGTCTTTCCATGACCTTTACGAATCCCGGCGCCGAACTCTTTGTCCCCGACGGTACAGAGGCGAAAACGGCGCTTGCGCGCACCACCACCATCGGCATTGCCGCCCACCAGGACGATCTGGAGATTCTGGCCTTTACGCCCATTGTCGAATGTTTCGGTCAATCGGACCGCTGGTTTGCGGGTGTCGTGGTCACCAATGGCAGTGGTTCGCCGCGTGACAATATCTATGCCAGGTATACCGACGAAGAGATGCGCGAGGTGCGCAAGCGTGAGCAGAAGAAGGCGGCCTACGTTGGCGAATATGGCGCCCAGATGCTGTTGGACTTCTCCAGCTCTGCTGTCAAAGATGGCCGGAACCCCGATGTCATCAATGACATCCTGGCCATCTTGCAGGCAAGCACCCCGGAAGTCGTCTACACCCACAATCTGGCGGACAAGCACGACACCCACGTCGCCACCGCTTTGCGTACCCTGGCCGCCATCCGCCGTATGCCGGCTGATCAGCGGCCCAAGCAGGTGCTTGGTGTCGAAGTCTGGCGTGATCTGGACTGGCTTGTCGACGCGGACAAGCAGTGCCTGCGCACGGACACCCACGAGAACCTGGCCGCGGCGCTGCTCGGCGTCTTCGATTCCCAGATCGCCGGCGGCAAGCGTTATGATCTTGCCTCGATGGGCCGCCGTCGCGCCCACGCCACCTACCATGCTTCCCACGGCGTCGATTCCTGCGAAGGCATGACCTTCGCCATGGATCTGACACCGCTGGTGGCTGACGACGCTCCCGATACGAGTGCCTTTGTGGCAGATTATATCGAGAGATTCCGCCAGGATGTTGCCGACCGCATCGCCAAGTTCAGCTGAGGTACTGGGCGGTGGCTACCGCGCTTGACCGTGAACCATCCGGAAGGCGCGGAGCCATCCGCCAAACCAGCCGACGTTGCCGATGAACTCCTGATCCTGCCCCGGGATTCTACCAAAGCCGCCAATGACGGTGGTACAGTCGTAGAGTCCGGGGCGGGAAGCAGGGTAGGGGCCCGCTTCCTGGTCATCGAGACGTACACGTAGCATCGAGAGGTCCCACTCCAGTTCGAGGCGCTGCCACTCCATGGGGCGCATGGCCAGCCCGGTGTCATGGCGGAAATGCTCCATCTGGTCGTTGACGTGCGAGATGCGGATGGTGCCGTTCTCGAGGCGCAGGCTGATGGAACCGATATAGTTGCCGTGATGGATTAGCAGCACCTGCGGCTTGCGGACATCCTCTGGCTTCAGCTGCATGGTCATGGTGAAACCGCTGCGCCGGGGCAATACGCCCTGCGGCAAGCTGACGTAGGTGCCGATCCCGTCGAAGCGCAGGACGGTCCGTCCATCCTCCTCGGCCCATGTCGGCGCCAGTTTGGTCACGCCTTCCGGGTAGGTGGTGCGCCGCACGAAGGGGCTCCCATCGAGGCCGCCATCTCCGCCACGATTGGTGACGGAATCGGTGTAGCCGCCGAGATGGCCTCGCAGCAGGCGTGTATAGCCGGCATGGAAGACGGATCCACGAGCGGAGTCGAACCGGTAGTCGAGTTCAGGGACGCGGGCAGCGTTGACACGTGACGTAACAGGCGCGGAAATGGAATCCGACCAGGTGATGACCTGGCGGCTCTCATCCGTCGGATAGGCGACGGCGTGGGGAGCGGAGCGGTATATGCGCCCGCTCTTGGCGATGGCGCGCAGGTGGAGAACGGAGTCGCGCAGAGCCGGCTTGACGAAAGCATTGAAGGAAACGTCCGTGCGTTTCAGATGCGCGGGATGATCCGGCTGCAGCCAGTAGCGAGAGACGGTGAAGGTCATATCCTCGATGGTCTGTGACCAGATGCCCAACTCCTCGACCTTGGCGAAGGGAATCTCCAGCTTGGCCACATCGAGATCGATCTTGAGGGTAGCATCGTTCAGCTGCTCGGTGGGAATGCCGAGGAAGGCGATCCGGCGGGTCCAGTCAAGGTTGGAGCCAAAGCGCAAGGCGCCATCCTGAACGGTGGCATTGAGTACCTGATTGGGCTGCCACTGGGCCTCTGCCCCAGTCACGCTCAGGCCGCCGAACATGGTGCGTCGGTTGAAAGCGCGCATCTCGACCGCGAAGAGCGCGCTCTGCTGGCGTTCGCGGAGCGAATCGCCGGTGGGGCTGACGGCGAAGACGGTCTGATCCTCGTCGACGACTTCAAGCGAAGCGAGCGGCTCAGGGAAGTCGAGTTGGGCAGTGACTGCCAACATGCCGTCCGGAGCGGGCTGCCAGGCGATCTCGTTGCGGGTGGGGATGACGATGTCGCGGAGGGCCGCCTTGACCCATTTATAGTCCCAGTTCCAGGTAGCGCGCAGGCGGATATGGTGGAGACCGTCCGCGATCTCCAGCCGTTGTGCTCCGCGCTCGATAAGCAGCCTTGGGCGCAGGAGGGCGTGCGCCGCAAAATCCTCGCTGGGCAGCTCGATCCTCTGCTCGGTGAGAGTGGCCGCCGGAAGCACGATGGGATCGCTCAGCCAGACGCGTTTGCCTGCCGCGTCATCGAGCTGCAGACGTACGGTGGCGGGTTCGGTGCTGCTGCCATCGGGGACATTCAGGAGTTCGATCTGCAGCTTCTCGCCAAGAATCAGGATTCTCCGGTAGCTGATCATGAGGTTGGGCACGGCGGTATTGTCGCCCACGATTGGGGAGACGGGGACGCCTTTCAGCTTCTGCATGGCATGGCGGACGATGCGCTGGGTGGTGGTGCCATTGTAAACGGTCGGGCGGATGCTGGTGTTCTCGTTCTGTTCATCCCACTCGGGCAGAACGAGAAGATCGGGTTTGGCAGCCAGCGCGATGTCGAGACCGTAACGCAACGTCCTGGTGCCATCGTGACTGAGCGTATAGCCGAGGCGTGTGCAGTTCTCATGGCCGATGCCGGCGCTGAGCCCCCAATATTTGTCGGCCATCGCCTTCTCGGCCATGACGCTCTGGAGGGCAGGGGCGGCGAAGTCGGCATAGAATGGGCCATCGAAGAGCCGGTCGTGCTTCATGGCGGCGGCTCCGGCCAGGTAGAGGCCATCCCAGACGGTGGCCCATCGACGCAACTCCGTTTTCAGCTCCTCGACCTCTTCCTGCTTGATCTCGCCCTTGTGGAAAGGCTCGTGGAAGCGCGAAATGAGGCCGGTGATGTCGGGCAGGAAGATGAAGGTGTCGCGGCCATACTTCTCGCGAAAGCCTTCCAGATACTCCACCCAGGTCTCCAGCGGCAGCGCGTCGGCTCGATAGGAGGTGATGGCAATGCGGTCGTTGATCCTGATGCTGAATGGGGAGGCGATGGCGCGTTCGAGCATCGCTTCCTTGGGGCCCAGCTCCGGCCAGCTCACCAGCTCCGGCAGCAGCTTGAAGGAGGGATCGATGCCGCTCGATTCGGTTAGGTCGAAGATGCCGATCCGCCCGCTGGTTTCGCCGAGAAAGGCGAAGCCATCCAGCTCATAAGCAGCGGCAATGCGGATCATGCGATCATAACTGGGCTGACCCATGACCCATTGCCGTTTTTCGACACGCAAGCTGGAATCCTGGAAGAGGGGGCGATCTGTCCAGCGATCCAGGTAATTCTCGTCGAGTCCGTACTTCATCTGGCCGCGGCAGAAGACGAGGGTGCGGCCAGCTTTGGGTTCCCGTAGCTCTACATCGCCAAACCAGGGATTGGCGCCATGACTGATGAAACCAACCAGTATGGCGATAAGGCCAAAGAGGGGCTTGTTCATTACTTGCGGTCCCACCATCTGGCGATGCCGGAGACGGTGCCGTAGGCGTTCTTGCGCGGCTCGACGTGCCCGTCCATCCAGACGATGGCGGCCGCGCCGCTGTGGCGGTCGTGCAGAACCTGCTGAGTCGTATGGCGGTCGTCCCTGAGCACATGGCTGCCGATATTGCTGGCAAACTTCCAAGTGTCAGCTATCAGCAAGGTTTCCACGGGATTGAGGAATTCCACCCGTTTCGGAGCGACAAACATCGTCGTGGCACCACCATACCGGTAGCTGCCGCCGACATGGAAGTAGTTATAGCCATAGGCGATGTGCTGATAACGCGAGGCCTGATCGAGGACGAGGATGCTGTCGCTACCGCTGGTCGAAGGCGAGGTGAGAGTGGCGCTGGCGGTCGGGCAGACCCAGGTCTTTCCGGAAGGCAGATAGCCCTCATTTCGCAGCGACCACGCCCAATTCCAGACGGCCGCGTTCACGTCTTCGAACCAGAATGGGATGCAGCGATCGTCAAAGTCGTCCACGTACATGTGCCAGCCGGTGCCGATCTGCTTGAGGTTGTTCTGGCAACTGGCCTGACGGGCCTTCTCGCGCGCCTGACTGAGGGCGGGCAGCAGCATGCTCGCGAGGATGCCGATTATCGCCACGACGACCAGCAGCTCGATGAGCGTGAATGTTGAGCGACGACGATTTGATAAGCGCATGGTAGTCTCCATTCAGTTCAGGTTAGCAGCGGCCGGTTCCGAGATCGACAAGCTGCCGGTGGATTCACGTTCAACAAGGGTATGATCGATCATGTCGATGAGGCCGGACTGCAGGGGTTCGTCGCGCAGGCGTTGAAGCAGGCGCTCGGCGGTTTGGCGGCCCATTGCTTCCAACTGAGTTCGATAGGCACTGATTTTCGGGAATGAGCCTTCGAGGACTGGATGATCGAAGAGAGAGAGGATGGCCAGATCCTCCGGTACACGCCGCCCGGTCAGTCGGCATTGGTGAAGCAGCTCCAGTGCGAAGGTAGGATGCTCGACGACGATGGCGGTCAGGCTGGGATGCGTTTCGAGAAAGCCGCGCAGGAGGAGCGGCCCTTCGCGGAAGGCTTCCCAGGAGCCGCCCATCTGCCCGAACGGAATGCGGAGCACCGCATGCGGATCGGTCGCGGGATACTGCCGGCAGAAGGTGCGAAAGGCATCCGCCGGTTCGGCGGTCATCGAGAAGTAGAGGAGGCCGATGTGCTGATGGCCGAGTTGGTGAAGGTGGTGGAGGGCGTCGCGGCTGGCTTGCGGCAGGTTGGTGCGGATGAGTGGGTAGGTGAGCCGGCTGGCATGGGTGATGCCGCCGACGCGAACGTGGGGGATGCGACGCTCTTCCATGTCGCGCAGAGTCCGGAGGCATGCCTCGCCGTCAACCGTCGGCATGATCATGCCGACGAGGTCCATGCGCTCCATCTCGCCGAGAGCATCGAAGCTGTCGTAAAAGTCAACGTCCATGCCGATGAGTTTGAGGTCGAATCCATGATCTGCGAGGAAGCTCTGAGCACCCTGTGCGACGACCAGCTTGCGTACCTCGTCAATGCGCAGATAGAGGTAGCCGATACTGGCGGAACGAAGGATGGGGCGTTCCTGCACAAAGGTGCCGACCCCACGCTTACGCATGATCAACCCCTTTTGCACCAGTTGGTTCAGCGCCTTCCGTACGGTCAGATGATTCACGGCCAGCGCATGGCTGATAGGCCCGTCACCGGGCAGAGGATCGCCAGGCTGCAGACGGCGGCTGCGGATTGCCTGTTCCAGTACCTGCTCGATCTGCTGGAACAGGGGAATAGCCGATTCCGCCGATATGCTATGCTTCAACTCTTCCAGGATGTCCATTTCTATTCTCCATCTATACCTGCTCATAGAGTTAGCATAGTTGGTGATGAAAAGCAAGGGCGTTTTCGCAATTCGAGTCCGTTCGAAAGCTCTTTATGGCGGCACGTTGATGCATCTGCCCTTGAAAAAGGGCTACTTCCCTCTATTGTGCACAGTCACACAAGCGGCGGAGGCGTGGGGCGCGGGGAGTTTCGGTTTCAAAGTGCGTAAGCGTTTTCGCAGCTCATGTGTGGTAAGATCAACGGAATCGTCCATTTCCCACCTACTTAGTCTATGGAGATCGCAGATGAAGGTACCCTTCTACGGACACGTCCAGCAGTATCACAATATCAAGGCCGAGATCGACGCGAACATGCAGACGGTGCTCGAGAGCGGCAACTACGTCATGGGACCGATGTTGAAGCAGTTCGAGCAGGAATTTGCTGCCTACAGCGGGACCAAGTACTGCGTTGGTGTGGGTAATGGCACGGATGCTATCTGGCTGTCGCTGATGGCACTGGGGATTGGCCAAGGTGATGAAGTCATCACCAATGCGAATACCTTCTTTGCCACGGCCGAAGCCATCTGGACGACCGGTGCGACCGCCGTTCTGGTCGATTGCGACCCGAAGACGAAGTGCATCTGCCCGAAGGCGGCCGAGGCGGCCATCACCCCCAAGACCAAGGCCATCGTCCCGGTTCATCTGTATGGTCAGACCGCGGACATGAAGGCGCTCCAGGCGATTGCGAAGAAGCACAATCTGGTTATGGTGGAAGACAATGCCCAGTCGGTCGGTTCCGCGGGCGACGGCTTCAAGGTTGCCGAGCTGAGCGATGCGACGACGACGTCCTTCATCATCCAGAAGAATCTGGGTACCTTCGGTGACGGCGGCGCGGTCGTGACGAACAATCCGGAAGTGGATCAGATCGTGCGCAAGCTGCGCAACCACGGTTCGCTGCAGCGCGATCACCACAGTTTCGGCTTCAACAGCCGCCTTGACGATATCCATGCCGGGGTGTTGAGCGCGAAGCTGAAGCACATCGACAAATGGAACGACCTTCGCCGCAAGCATGCAGCCCAGTACGATGCGGGGCTGGCAGGAGTCAAGAACGTGACGCTGCCGTACGCCACGCCCGGCTATCGCCACGTCTACCACCTCTATGTCATCGAGACGAAGAAGCCCGAATGTCGCGATGCGCTGGTGAAGTTCCTGGTGGAGAACGGGGTGGATGCGAAGACGCATTACTCGATCGCCATTCACAAGCAGGAAGGCTTCCCGTGGGGCAAGTCTTGTCGGATCGCCGGCGATCTGAGCAACGCGGAGCGCAATGCCGCCTCCTGCGTCAGCCTGCCCATGTTCCCGGAACTGACCGAAGAGCAGGTCGCCTACACCATCGAGAAGGTTCTCGAGTGGGACAAGGCGAACTGCGGTCCCAAGTGCTGCTGCGGCTGATAGTTTACCAGCCCGCGGTCCATCGGGCCGCGGGCTTTTTTTTACCAACTTTCTGACCTAACGCTCGGGAGTCTTGCTACCATGGCTTACAAAGTCGTTGTTGTCGGCATGGGCAAGCGCGGTGGACATCATGCCGCGCATTTCCATGCGAACCCCAACTTCGAGGTCGCGGGCATCTGCGACATCGACGAGGGCCGCCTGCAGAAGGCGGCGGCGGGTCTCGGTAATCCGGAGATCAGCACCAATGCGGCCGCTCTGGCCGGTTCGATCAAGCCCGATGTTTTCTGTTTCTGCACCCTGCCCAATCTACGGGCGGAGATGGTTCAGCTCGGCATTGAATCCGGCGCCAAGCTGATTGCCTTCGAGAAGCCGATTGCGCTCAGCAGCGCTGAGGGCCTGAAGGTAAAGGCGATGCTCGATGCAGCGGGTGTCAAAGCAGTGGTGAGCCATCAGCATCGCTATGGCCCCCATTACCAGGCGGTCAAAGAGCTGATCGCCAGCGGCGCCCTTGGCCGGCTCAACACCGTCTACGCCAGCGCGGTGGGTTGGGCAGCTCACATGATGAGTCATATGATCGATTACGCGACCTGGTACAACGGTTATGAACGGGCCGAATGGGTGATTGCGCAGGCGGCGGGGCAGGAGAAGCTGGCCGACATTCATGCCTCGCCGGACTATGTTGCGGGCTTCATCCACTACGCCAACGGCGTACACGGCAGCATCGAAGTCGGCTGCGGAGCGCCGGACGTGCCGGAAGTGGGCAAGTGGTTCCACAAGAATCGCATTGGCGCGCAGGGCACCGAAGGTTTTGCCGAGGTTCTGACCGGCGGGGGATGGCGTGCCGTCACCAAGAGCCGTGGCTACGAGGAAGGGCCCGGCAAGATGGATTACGATCAGGATATGCCGCAGTACATCCAGGAGATGGCGGAATGGCTCGATGGCGGCAGTGCGCATCCCTGCGCCTTTGCCAACGCCTTTGCCGGCTTCGAGATTATGGCTGGCCTCTATCGGTCGGTTCTTGAAGGTGGACAGGTTAAGCTTCCCCTCACCAGTGGCATGGACGAGATCGCCGAGTTGCGCAAGAAGGTGGTGAAGGATCACATCCTTTCCTTCCCTGAAAGCACTTGCGAATATCACGCCTGAAGATCCTTTCCCCCGGCTCCGGACCACCCCGGCGCCGGGGGAAAACTCTCGGGTCGGGCAACTCGAGCTGTTGAGCGCGAGACTCGATGGTTTATGTGCGATATGCAGACACAAAGAAGGATCAATGTGTTGTTCATCCTCACCGATGATCAGCAATTCGACGCCATCGGGGCTCTTGGCAATGACCAGGTCCACACGCCCGAGCTCGATCGGCTCGTCACAGAAGGGGTAACGTTCTCGCGGGCGTATATCATGGGCGGTAACCAGCCAGCCGTCTGCTGTCCCAGCCGGGCCATGATCCACACGGGCAGATCTCTATACCGTACGGGCTGTGATTCATGCGGTCGGATACCGGCAGAGGTCGAGACGATGGCCGAGACCTTTCGGAAGGCCGGATACCGAACGTTCGCTACAGGAAAGCAACACAATGGCGCCGGGGCGGTCTGCCGGGGCTTCACGGATGCGGGAAAGCTGCTCTTTGCTGGCATGGGCCATCATATGCACTTGAAAGTCCATGATTTCGATCCGACTGGTCAGTACGATCAGCAACAGGGCAGAGTCGTGCCCCAGTACTCCAGCGAGATGTTTACCGATGCAGCGTTGGACTTTCTGGAGCAGGATCGTCGGGATGCACCATTTTTTGCGTACCTCGCCTACACCGTGCCGCACGATCCGATCATGGCCCCGAAGGAGTGCATGTCCCTTTACGATCCGGATTCGATTCGATTGCATCCTACATTTCAGCCATCGCACCCTGTTGATGTCAGTCCAGACGGCGATCATGTGCGGCCGATGCAAAGCTGTGATGAATGCGAGGCCGATGCGGTGGTAAGGTACCACAAGTGGCCCATCGTGGAGGCAGACATGCGCACGTTGGTAGCCGGGTACTACGCGATGATTACGCATCTGGATGAGCAAGTCGGACGCATCCGGCACCGGCTCGAGAAGACTGGCGAGTGGAGCAACACGATAGTTGTCTTCGCCAGCGATAACGGCATCGCCATGGGGAGGCATGGTTGTTACCACAAGCAAACCTCCCATGACCATGACGCGCATGTGCCGCTGATCATGGCAGGACCGGGCATCCCCCGCGGACAGGCCCGCGACAGCATGATCTATCTGTACGACCTTTTCCCCACCCTTTGCGACCTTACGGGCCTGAAGCCGCCGGATTCCATAGAGGGCCGCAGCCTGATGCCGATGCTGCAGGAATGCGAGAAATCGGGCAGAGAGGCGCTCTATCATGCCTATGTCCAGAACTGGCGGGCGGTCTACGATGGCCGCTATCGTTTCCTGATCTACACAGGGAAGGATGAGGCGAACGACGCGATCATACTACATAAGTTCCTTTTCGACATGACGGAAGACCCCATGGAACGTGACAATCTCGCAGACGATCCAGCTCACGCTGACACTATCAAGCGCTTGGAGGCGTTGCTTTACCGCATGCGGGACGCGTATGCCGACCCTGTCGTTCCGGGAGGATTCTGGGATAAGTATGAGAAGGGAGCCCCGCCAACGCGTCGGTCAGCGAGCCAAACCACGCAATATACCGCGGACGCTGAGGCGTCAAGATGAACGAAGCAGGAACCAAATGGTTTGACGACCTGAAGTCGCACGTGTCGGAATGCCGGAGACATCGGTCCTTTGCTTGCCGTGACTCTCTCTCGTTGGTCGAGGAGATGCAGTGTCGCATCATTGGGGGCAGCCTGATCGGATGGCTGAATACTTACGGCCCTCGCCTCTTGCAGGAGCGATCGGTGTTGGCTGCACACCAAGGCTGGGAGAAGGAGCCATTTGTCATATTCACGTCCGAGGAAGCAGGTTTGATCGCGGCCAACGAGATTCTGGCGGGCTCGATATCCACCATGGCCTTCATGTATGCCGATGAGTTCTCGAGTTGGGCCACAAGCCATCCTGACATTGACTTTCGGTGGCATGTTCATACCTGGTCTTTCTTTGCCGCCCTCGATGCAGTAACGCTGCAACGTGCGGCAAGGTACCCTCTCTTGGAGGGAGAGAATTACTGGCTCCACAGGGAGGGCACGGTTTGTGGTCCTCTTTTCGGTCGCGGCGGCGATCACCTCTGGAAGTGGAATGGAGAAGTGCCCATGCTCCTTGAAGAATGTTTCAATCAATGGAGTTCCTGATTCCTTGATAATGGTCTTTTCATGTGCAGGTTTGCAGAGCACGATCCGGTTAGATCAGGTGATGAACGGTGACTGTCGCGCGGTGGGAGTTTCTCCGCGTTTGGCGGTTTGGTCACCCCCGGTTGGAGCGCACGCGCTGGCGTTGGGCTGGTCCAGTGCCTCTTCTGGCCATGGGGGATCAGTCTTGATTTTTGGGAAGTTCGATTCGGTTTCGGGGTGGCAAAAAAGGTGTGGGAGCGGCGCACGCAGAGGGGATGGTGTGCTATATTGCCTTTTGCCCTAGAGCCAACCTTCAGACCGATCGAGAGCCCATGGAAGTCATCATTCGCCCGACCAAAGACTCTGCTGAACATCTTGCCGCGAAGCTGATCGGCAAGGCCATTCGCGAGAAGCCTCACTTGGTAATGGGGCTGGCCACCGGCCGCACGATGGAACGCATCTATTACTATATGGTGAAGCAGCACCGCGAGGAGGCACTGGATTTTTCCCTCTGCCGGACCTTCAATCTTGATGAGTATGTAGGGTTGCCAGTAACGGATCGCCATTCTTACCGCTACTACATGAATCATCACCTCTTCAATCTGGTGAACATCGACAAGCGGAATACTTATCTGCCGGATGGCATGGCGAGCGACCTGGCGGCGGCGTGCATCCGCTATGAAGAGACGATCCGAGAATTCGGGGGGATCGACCTGCAGTTGTTGGGGATCGGCCGTTCGGGGCATATCGGCTTCAACGAGCCGCTTTCCGCGTTGCGTTCGCGCACGCGTCAGAAGGCGTTGACGCCAATGACGATCGAGCAGAACGGCCCTTTGTTCGACCCGCCCTCGACAATGCCCACGCGGGCGCTGACGATGGGGGTTGGAACGATCCTGGAGGCGGAGCGGATTCTGCTGGTGGTAACGGGCGAATCGAAAGCGGAAGTTCTGGCCAAGGCAGTGGAGGGTCCAATCACCTCGATGATCTCGGCGAGCGCACTGCAGTTGCACACGCATTGCACGGTGATCGTGGATGAGGGGGCGGCATCGCGCCTGGAGGAGAAAGAGTATTATCGGTGGATCTTCGACAACGAGCCGGAATGGGAAGAGTATCAGGACGAATGATCTGTCAAACTGTACATTTTCCAGTGCGGATGGTTTTGGATCCGTTGCCGGCTTGTCAGGGGGCGGCGCCATTGCCGGCCGGTTTCAGCATGCGTCGCTATCGTCCCGGGGACAGCGCCGACTGGGTGCGCATCCATCAGTTGGCGGATGAATTGCAGGAGGTGAGCCAGTGGCACTTCGAGCAGTCGTTCGGGCTGACCGATCGTCTGCTCGCGGAACGCCAGTACTATTTGTGCGCACCGGGAGGGAGCCCGATCGGCACGGCGACCGCGTGGTTCAACCCATGCTTCGAGGGGCAGCGCTACGGTCGCGTGCACTGGATCGCGCTGGCGCCAGAGTACCAGGCGATGGGCCTGGGCAAGGCTTTGCTGATGACGGTCCTGCGGCGGCTGCACCAGTTGCGGCACGACCGGGTATACCTGAGTACCGATACGGCGCGCATTCCCGCCATCCGGTTATACCTGAGTGCCGGCTTCCGACCGCGCCTTCGTGATGCCTCCGATCAGCGCGCCTGGCGCGCCTTCAGCGATTGCACTGGACAACCGTTGCCCGAACTGGATATTCCGCTCACCCCAAGCAGGCTTTCTTTTTCATCGTGAACGACTTTCTTTATCGCGGCCTGCTGGCTGGGCAGGACATCCGCTTCTCGTATGCGCTGACGACCGGGATCTCCAATCATGCGGTTCTCGTGCATGAGTGTGACCCGGTAGCGGCTCATCTGCTCTGCCGGGCGTTGACGGCTGGGGTGCTGGCTGCGCCCTTGCTGAGTGAGGATGAGCGCTTCTCTCTGTACTGGCGCTATAACGGGGCTTTCCGGAACATCATCGTGGAGTTGGGAGCCGCCGCGGATGCGCGTTGCCTGATCGGCGAGCCGCACCTGATCGACAAGATCGAAAACGAAAGCCAGATTTATGGGACGGAGGGGACGGTCAGCGTCATCCGCTCGTTGCCGACACGGCAGCTCAATACCGGGACCGTTGCGGCGGGATTGCTCGATGTCGTCGAAGATCTCGCCTTCTTCTTTTCGACGTCCGACCAAAACGAGACGGGGATGACGGTGCTGATCGGCTTTTCACCGGATGTGGAGAAGCCGGTCTCCCTGTGCCAGGGGATGTTGCTGCAGGCGTTGCCCGGCTGCAATCTGGAGCGTTTCGATCGCCTGAGACGGGCGATGCAGGAAGAGAGCTTCCGTGCCTTGCTGGCGACGCCGCCGAGCGCGGACAACCACATCGAGCGGCTCGTTCAGGCGCTTGAGACGCTCAGCGGCGAGACCGCGTCCCCGCCCACCGTGCATGAGTGTGAAGGGCCGACCTATGATTGCGGTTGCAGCCGGGAGAAGACCTTGCGCGTGCTTCAGGCCATGGGGGAGGCGGAGCTGCGTCAGGCAATCGTTGACGGAGAGACGATTACGATCCGCTGCCACTTCTGCAATGAGGCGTATCTGTTCGGGGGCGAGGATCTGCGGCGCGCGCTGGATGCTTTATGAGGCCGCCAGCTGCCCTGGAGCGTTTTCGGCCCATCATCGATGATTGGAGCGCCTTTGCCGAGGCGCTGGAGCGACCGCTGCCGAGCAGCCTGCTGGCGAATGAAAGCCGAATCAGCGCCGAGGCGCTGGAGCAGCGGCTGGCGGGGCAGGGGATCGTGACGCGCCCGCTGGGATGGCGCCCGGGCGCGCTGCGGCTGCTTGCGTCTGAGGTGCAGTTAGGCAGACAGATCGACTACGTGCTGGGGCTGTGCCAGATGCAGGAGGAGGCCTCGCTGTTGCCGACGCTGCTGCTGGATGCGCAACCGGGGGAACGGGTGCTCGATCTATGTGCCGCTCCCGGCAGCAAGACGGTGCACCTGGCGCTGGCCATGAAGGGAAGGGGAACCGTGGTGGCCAACGATGTCAGTTATCAGCGGGTGCGAGCGATTCGGGCACACCTGGATCGGTTGGGGCTGGTCAACGTGGTGCTGACCCGGCACAACGCGGCCCATTGGCCAAATCGGGCCGGAAGCTTCGATCGTGTGCTGGCGGACGTGCCGTGCAGCTGTCTGGGCACGAGCCGCAAGTCTGAAGCCGCGGAACGGTACGAGGGGGTGGCGACTTCCGTGAGGCTGCAGGAGCTGCAACTGGCGATCCTGCGTCGGGCGCTGGCGGTCTGCCGGTCGGGCGGTCGGGTTGTCTATTCGACCTGCACATATGCTCCCGAGGAGAACGAGCTGGTGATTGCGCGGGCGCTGGCGGAGTTCGGCGACGATAGCTTTCGTATCCTGCCACTGCGTCCGCGGGGCTTGAAGGTGGTGGATGGGCTGACGGCCTGGCAGGGGCAGACGCTGCCGCCGGAGCTGGCCGGAACCATGCGTCTCTGGCCGCACCACAACGATACCGGCGGCTTCTTCGTGGCGGTGTTGGAGAAGCTGGCGCCGAGCAGTGCGGCTGCCGCGACCCCTCAGCCGATGGTACGTGCCGAGGATGCGGACCGGTGGCTGGCGCCGTTGCAGGAGCGGCTGTCCTTTCCGCCGGAGCTTTTCACGCGGCATACCGTTGTCAGTCCGAACCGCAAGTTTCTGGCGCTGGTGTCGGCGGAGTTGACGCCGCCGGAGTTTCCCCTGGCGATCAGTGCGGGTATTCTGCTGTTGCGTCGCAAGGGGCGCTTCCCGAAGTTGACGACGGCCGTGGCGCAACGCATCGGCCTGGAAGCCGGCCAGAACCGGCTTGAGCTCGATGAGGAGCAGGCGGTCTCGTATGTTGGGCGGGAAGATGTGGTGTTGCGTCCTGAACAGGCGTCCAGTTGCACGGGGACCGGCTACGTGGTCGTGACCCACGGCAACCTGGCCTATGGGATGGGGATGCTGCGGATGCGAGAGGAGGATGGGATGGCCTACCTGGAAAGTCTCTTCCCTGAAGCTCACGTGGGGGCGTTGACGAGCCTGGAGAGGATGAGTCCGTAGAAGGTGTCGGCGCCGGAATAATGCCAGCCGAGTTGGATGCCGCAACTGCCGCAGAGAGCCAACGACCAGCTGTAACCGGGGAACCAGGACCATTCCGGGGTGGCCTGTCCGTCGAGGCGGCATCCTGGAGCGCCGACGAAACAGCCAATGTGAAAGTGAACTCCCAGCGGATTGGTAACGTGATGCATGAAGCTGCCGCCGCGCTCGGTGCGCTGATCGCGGGTAGTCACCTGATGGAGACAACTGGCGCAGAGGATGTTCCGCGAATGTGCGGGAGTGCGGCGTGTGTCGGTGGCGTCCCGCGGTCGCTCCTCATTCCGGGGAGCGCGCTGGAGGCAGACGACGTTGGGTGGTGCTTCAAGTAACAGGTAGGCTGACGGGATCATGACTTACAATAACTGAGAAAACAGAGCCGCGCCCCTCCTGGCTCTGGACGTCCAGGCGATAGCCAAGCAACTCGCACAGGGAGCGGGAGATGGTGAGGCCCAGGCCGGTGCCGTCATAGCGGCGACTGGTGTGATCGTCGACCTGTTGAAAGGCTTCGAAGACGACGTCGAGTTTGTCCCGGGGTATACCCACACCTGTATCGGCGACGCTGATGCGGCGGACAGAGCCATCTGGGGTCGTGTCGACTTCGATAGTGATGGCGCCCTGGCAGGTGAATTTGAGCGCATTGCTGACGAGGTTGATGAGTACCTGCCGCAGCTTCTCCACATCGGTCAGGAGGGGCTGGAGCGTCTCGGGGACGACGCTGCGGAGCAGAATGCGGCGTTGGGTGGCCAGGGCGCAGAAGCTATCCATGATCTCATCGGTGAGTTCATGCAGGTCGACAGGAGAGAGTTCGATGTCCATGCGGCCGGCCTCGACCTTGGAGAGATCCAGAATCTGATTGATGATGGCGAGGAGGTGCCGGCCATTGTCGCCGATACGTTCGATGAAGTGATGCTGTTCAGGCAGGAGGTTTCCTTCGTCATTCTTCTGGAGGATGAGGGCGAAGCCGATGATGGCGTTGAGGGGGGTGCGCAGCTCGTGGCTCATCTTGGCGAGGAAGATGCTCTTGGTGCGGTTGGCGGCCTCCGCGATCTCTTTGGCCTTGATCAATTCCTGTTCCGCCGACTTGATGGCGGTGATGTCGGTGGCGACGCCGATGACGCCGACGATGTCGCTGCCGCGGTTGCGGAAGGGTGAAAACCAGCAATCGCAGATGAGGTGGCGCATGGCGAGAGTGGAACTGAAGGTGCGGCCGCCGATGGCGCGCTGGAAGCAATCACGCGCGGTGTCCGTATCTGGAAAGAGGATGTCGAGCGGGGCGCCGATCAGCTGATCGGACTGAATACCGAAGCGTTCGATGCCCCGGCCGCGGCAGAGGGTGAAGCGGGCATTGTGGTCGAGAGCAAAGAGGATCAGGGGGGCGCCGGCAACGATGGATTCGAGCATCTCCTGATTGTGGCTGAGGGCTTCCTGGGCTTTTCGCCGGGCGGTGATTTCACGTTCGAGTCGCCATTCGCTGCGGCGACCGCGGCCGATGGTGGCGATCAGGTGGCGCAGGGTGATGAAGCCGCCGTAGGCGACAGACATGAGGAGCAGCATGCCCATGTAGATGTAAATGTTGTGGTTGAGCCAGACGGCCTCGATATAGCCGATACGCTGACCCTCGTGGATGACGTGGGCTTGGAGCCACTCCTGGCGAATCAGCCCAAGGAAGTGAAACGCTTTCGCGAGTCTGCCGTCCCGCCGAGGTTGCTGGCGGCGGGCAAAGAGCTCCCCGTCATTGTGATAAATGGAGATCTCCTCCATGCCATCCTGGCCGACAAAGAGGCTGAGAAACTCGTCGGCGCCCAGGCGATCGACCTGCCAGAGAGGCTTATCAAACCACCGACTGTAGCCGACGACGCGATGGCGCGCCTGACTGCGGCTGACTGCTTCCTGATAGACGATGAAGGTTCCTGCCGCGAGCAGGGCGACGAGGATGAAGACGAGGCGCCCGCCGTCATGGACGCCAACTCGTCGTCTGAGGTTGGACAGTGTGCTCAATGCCTTATCCGTGCTGCTGCGCTCGTCATTCACGGAAAGCGAGTCCCGCCTCGGGGTTTATCCAAAGGGAGTTATCGTGCAGTGGAGTGGCTTCCGGTAGGCGGGGGTTCCGCAGACGTATGACGTTGCGTTTGCCAGTCAGCAGTTCCTTGCAGTAGTCGCCGTGATGCCGCAGGAAGAGCTCTTCGAAGGAGCCATCGGAGATGGCTCCGGTCAGGCCCGCGGAGAGGCGTTCAGCCAGCTCGGCATGCTGGGGAGGGAGGAAGTAGTAGATGGCGGTTGGGTACCAGAGCAGGAGGTGCTGCTCGACAACAAAGCCGTCAGTCTTCGTGACAAGCAGCGGCGAACAGATGCTCAGCGGCAGGAAATCGAAGCGGTCCTTCCGCAGCATGGAGAGGAGGCTTTGCAGGTCGCGACCGTCGGCGACTTCGATGCTGTTGGCGCGCAGGATGGCGCCTTGCGGATCGCCCGCCATGTGGCCGGCGCGCATGTCCTGAAGCGCGGCAAGCTGGTCGATGGCGGCGAAGCTCTCCTGAGATTCCTTACGTATGAGGAGCAGACGACAGCCGCTCAGGCCGCGCAGGAGGGGAATCCGGATGACCTGCAGTTGCTTCTCCAACTCCGGATCCGTCTGGAGCCAGGCAACGTCGATGCCGTGGCCATCGCGCAGCAGCCGCATGCCGCGTTCAGGGACGGGGACATCGATATCCGCGGTGACGATCCTGTAGGGACCGTGGGTATCGACGGTGCCTTTCAGTGCGAGGTGGAGAAGTTCAACGAAGTAGAGATCGGCGTCATGGCAGCCGCTTGCGGGCACGCGCACAATCAGAGGTTCGGCGCCACGGCCAGTTGCCGTGAAAAGCAGCCATACCCCGGCGCAAAGGTATGCACAGGTTGTTGCCAGATTCCGCATGTGGTACTTTTTGCCGCAGTCTTGTCAATGGATGAGCATCGCGCGAGCATGGTCCATACAGTAGATCAAGTTGCCGGTGAAGTAAACATGCACTGATGCAGGGCCCTGGAAGGCGAGATCCGGCTACGGTGTGGACGTTGCCGGTGAGGGCTTTGCCTGGGCGATGACGCAACGGAAGAGCTGCCACCCACCCGGCCACTTTTTCTCCAGCATCAGCCAGCCGGACTGGCCACCCTGCTGGATATCGGCCAAAGGGCTGCGCCCACGGGAGTAGAAGCGGTTGTTGTCGGGGGGAATCAGGAGGTGGAAGACCTCATCGGTGGTGGCCAGTTCGCGCCGAAGCTGCCGCGCGTCATAGTCGAGTCGGGCGAGGAATCGTCGGCGATCGCTGTCGCTGTCGCCATCGCGGGGCCTGACATAGAGGGCGGCGGAGTGCAGATCGTAGATGAGGACGCGCCCGCGACGCGACCAGACACTATTGACGACGTCGAGGATCTCCTGAGGCGGTGGAGGGGGGGGATTGGAGGCGAAAGTCTCGTTGTAGCGGGAGGTACCGCGGAACTGTATGCAGGCGGCCACCGCGAGGACAATGATTCCCATGAGCGCGAGGGTGGGGAGGACGCGGCGTACAGGCGAGTCTTCGTAGTAGAGGAAGAAGAGCAGGAGTGGAATGATGGTGAAGCTGGTGAGGAGGTATTCGCCACCGATGTAGATGTTGGACCCGGAGCGGACGACGGCAATCAGGCCGCACGCCCAGGCGAGATTGATGCCGAGGCGGGTGTAGAGGGGCACCCTTGGCAGGAGCATGATGAGCAGGGCGAGGACGGTGATGGCCAGAAGCAGGTGGAGGTCGGAGGTGGGCGCGTCCGCGAGATTGGCGAGGAGACCGCGATGTTCGAAGCTGGAGAAGAAGCGCTTGAGCCAGAAGAAGGCGTTGCCCATGACCAGCCAGTTGAAGAGGGGATAGAGGAGAAGGGAATAGAGAATGGGCATCCAGAGGAGCATGGCACCTCCCTGGCGGCGGAGAAGGGTGCGACTGCCGCGCAGCCCCAGGGTGAGGGCAATGATGAGGCTGAAGAGCATGCCGATCGGCCCGCCAAACATGAGGAGTCCGCAGTTGAGAGCGACGACAACCAGGTCCCGCAGGGAATCGCTGATCTCCCAGCGGCATAGATGAAAGACGATACTGCAGAGCATGACCACATAGACCCAGAAGGGATTGGCATCGAGTGCACCGCTGCCGAGGAAGAGGCAGAGCATCAGCAGCGCGGCCAGAGGGTAGCGCAGCTTGCGGCTGTGATAGAGGTCGGCGAGGCGGACCAGGTAGAAGAAGCTCCAGACCTGACAGATGGCAACCATGAGGGTGGGCACGGTGACGAGAGAAGCGCCGCCCATCCCCATGGCCACGAATGGACGTTGCAGCGTCCGCAGCAGGAGCAGGGCAATGGTTGGCACCGGTGGATATTCGATGGCGGCAACGAGGGCCTGGCGGGCCCAGTTGTCCTGATTCATCAACCCCCACACAACCTCCTCGTAGACGAGCATCGAGGGATGGCTGCGAAATGGCAGCAGGAGGCGGAAGATCACAAGCAGGATGAAGGTGACGGCGATCGCCAGCGGGCGGCGCAGGTCGACGGGTGCTTCATCGCCGCGATAGACGCTGCCGAACCATATTCTTTCGCTGAGTATGCTCATCTGGTCAAATCCATCGCTGAATACATGCTGTCCTTTGGCCCGGCCTTGTTCAAAGCAGCGACTTCAGGTCGCCGGCCGGATCGGTCAGCACATCTTCTCTGCCGATGACATTGACCTTGCTCTGGATGAGCCTTCGCATGGTGGAGAACTCGCGTGGATCCCCGTTGACGACGAAGCAGGCGATGATGTGCCCCTGAGTGATGTAGAGGATGGCAAAGGAATGGCTGTCAATGGCGCCGCGCATGATGGTGCGTTCGTGTTCGTGCTCGTCCCCGAGGAACTTGAGTTCGAGATCGAAGATGTCGGACCAGACAAAGGAGAGGGCTTCGTATGGGGTTGGCTTACCGGCCATGTTGAGGGCCGCCACACGGCCGCCCATGTTGGCGTGGGTCCAGTGCTCGACACGACGGCGGCGGCCGGAGTAGACATCGGGATAGTTGATGACGTCGCCGGCGGCATGGATATCGGGATCGCTGGTGCGGAGGTATTGATCGACGACGATGCCATTGTCCACAGCAAGTCCTGCTTCCTTCGCCAACTCGACATTGGGGCGGATACCGACACCGATGCAGACAAAATCGGCGTCGAGGACGGTGCCGGCGGCAGTGCGGACGGCGGTGACGCGCCCGTGCTCGCCGAGCAGCTCACTGACGCGCTCGTTGCAGTGGAAGGTGACGCCTCGTTCTTCACAGTAGCGTTGAAAGTACGCCGCCAGGATGTCGTCGGCGAAGCGGGGCCAGATGTGAGCGGCCATTTCGAGGACATGAACGTGGCAGCCGTGGGCGGTGAGGGAGGCGGCGAGTTCGAGGCCGATGAAACCGGCGCCGATGATGACGGCGCGTTTCCCCAGGCCGGCATCCTTGCGGATGGCGTCGCAGTCGTCGAGGGTGCGCAGATAATGGACCCCCTGAAGATCATTACCGGGAATGGGGAGGCGGACGGCGCGTCCGCCAGTGGCCAGAAGAGCTTTGCCATAGCGCACGGTGCGGCCATCCGCCAGGGTGGCGGTGTGCTCGGACGGCTGGAGGGCCGTGACGCTGTTGCCCAGAGCGACGTCGATACGGTTGTCAGCGTAGTAGGCTTCGTTTTCGAAGAAGAGTTCGTCACGGAGCTTCTTGCCCAGCATGTAGGCCTTGGTGAGAGGCGGCCGGTCATAGGGCAGATGAGTCTCTTCGGAGACCATGAGAAGCGTGCCGTTCGGGTCCTGTTTGCGGAGATTTCGGACGGCTTCCTTGGCGGCCAGTCCTCCCCCGATGATGAGGTAATCGACGCTATCAGTCATCTGGTTGCCCCTCTCGCATGGTTGCGGTAAATGAAAAAGGAATGAATATGGAGTTGTGCCGGTCGCAGGCAAGGTGTCATGACAGGAGCCGGCAGTTCAGAAGTCGTCGCCGCCGTCGCCGCCGCCACCGCCACCGCCACCCCAATCGCCCCAATCATTCACGGCTTCCGCGGCTTTTTCGGTGGGGTCCTCATAGATGAGGAGCTGACCGGTGATCTGCTGGTAAATGCGCTGGATATCGCGGATCTTGAAAGTGGCGACCTGTGATTCGGTCGGGTGCTTGATCTTGAAGGCGACAAGTTTTTCGACGGCTTCCTCGAGATTCTCGGGCTTGCCGGTGGCGACGAGCTTGTCGATGGTGGGCTGGAGTCGCAACCATGCCGATCCCTGACCGGTGGCGAGTGGGTGTTCCTCCTGAATACGGGCAATCTCCGCAAGAACCAGGCTTTCGTCATCGGGATAATCTCGGGCATGATCCTGCAGGACGCGAATGGCCTCCATGTAGTTCTCGTGTTCGATGTAGCCGGCGACGTCCTTCTTCTTGCGTTGCCAGCGGGAGTTGGCGAGGGAGCGCTGCCGTTCCGGGCGCCGCTGATCGGCAAGTTGCTGGGTATTGCTGCGCGTCGGGGCCTCAGCGACAAACGGAACTTGAGGCGCGGTTGACGTGGGTGGAGCCGGTTTTTTTTCCTCGCGCAGAACCCAGAAACCGAAGACGGCCAGGCAGACAACGCTGATGACGATGTAGGCAATGGTCTGCATCTTGCGGAGGCGGGAATCGATAGCGGCTTTACCGGAAGCCATGAGGGCAGCCTGTTTTTCCTGCTCGGTGCGGGCGCGCGGCTTCACGGGGCGCGACTTCTTGCCGGCTTTTCGATCTTCTTTTTGGACAGGGCGCTCCTCGGTGCTGAGCACGGCAACTTCTTCACCGTGACGCTCGGTCAACTCGTCCTGGAGGCGAAGGCGGATTTCGGCTTCGAGCTTGGCGCGGCGCTCGGCAACGGGATCCGGGGTGGAGGGCTGTTCAGGGGCAGGGGGCTGTTCAGGGGCAGGGGGCTGTTCAGGGGCAGGGGGCTGTTCAGGGGCAGGGGGCTGTTCAGGGGCAGGGGGCTGTTCAGGGGGGGCGTTTGCAGGCTCGGGCTGTATCTTTCCCGCATCCTTCGCTTCTTCTTTCTCTTTCTCAGCGTCGCTCATCACGCTATATCCATTTTCAAATTGGTGGTTGTGGGTACGATCATTGGGCCTCATCTTCCAGTTTTTTCAGCTCTTCTTCGAGCTTTCGGCGGGCCTCTTCTTCGTACGCATTCATGCGGAGCTCCTTTTCCTTCTGCAGGCGGGCATGCTCCATGGCTCTTTCCCTGGCCTTCAGCTTTGCCTGCTCGATCAGCTCCTGCTTCTTCTCTTCGGTTGCCTTTCGCCTGGCTTCCTCGATGGCTTTGCGGCGGATCTCCTCATGGGCATTTTGGCGAGCCTGCTCGATGGCCTTCAGGCGCGCTGCTTCCCGTGCTTTCCGCATGGCGTTCTCGCGAGCTTCCTCCTGCGCTTTCTGCCTGGCAGCGTCCTCGGCCTGCTGGCGTACCTTTTCGCGGGCGGCCTCTTCGGCCAACTTCCTGGCGGCCTCTTCGGCCTTTTGGCGGGCGGCTTCTTCGGCCAACTTCCTGGCGTCCTCGGCGGCTTTTCTGGCTTTGGCTTCGGCCGCGGCGCGTTGCTTCGCCTCGGCCACTTCCCTGGCTTGATGCTTTCGCTCTTCTTCCGCCATGCGGCGGGCTTCTTCGTGTGCTTTGCGAATCTCTTCCTGGGCAGCCAAACGGGCTTCCTCGGCAGCGCGGGCGATCTGCTCCTGTGCCTGCTCTTCGGCTTCCTGGCGGGCTTTGCGTGCTTCCTCGGCGGCTCGGAGCCGGGTCTCTTCCGTGGCACGTCGTGACTCTTCACGCTGGCGTTGCTCGGCATTGATTCGGGCCAATTCCTGGCGCTTCCACTCTTCTGCCTTGAGGCGCGCTTCCTCGCGTATCTTCGAGCCGGTATCCGCGGCTTTCTGGCGCGCGTTGGCGCGAATTCTGGCGGCCTGTTCCTGGACGTTGGACGGTTCCGCGCGGGGCACGTCAGCGAGGTCTTCAGAGCGGGGCGTATCGGCTCTCATGCGGGCGGGGCGAATGCCCTCGGCCGGTGTGACGCGCTGCATGTCGTCAACGGACGGTGTACGCCTGCGCTCTTCACCGGGGGCGGTCGCGGCAGCGGGCAGTTCGCCGGAGGAGTCCTTGTTGAGGTCTGGCGGTGTCGTGTCGAGGAGGCTCTTGCCGCCGGGGTCGTTCTGACGGCGACGAAGTCCGGAAAGGATATCGGTATCGACAGGCATGGCGACCTTGAGGGTGCTGCGCTTACGCGCCTTGACCTCGATGGCGCCGACATCCGGGAGCGGTAATTGCGGAAGATAGGGGAAGTTAACATGGCCGCGACTGACGGGGACGCGGCTGGAAGCAGGACGCTGAACAAAGGAGATGCTTTCCGTTTCGGTCTGGCGGTAGAAGTCTCTCAGCGTCTGCTCGGCCCGGTGTTTGCGGTCGCGAGAGCGGGCGGGTACGGGCCGTGGCGGCAGCGAGGCAGGCTCAGGCTTGGGAGGATCGAACTCCAAGGTGACTTTGCAGTGGGGGCAGGTAAATTCCCGTACACCATCGGGTATGACGATGTCGTTGCTGCAATTTGGGCAGACCTCGTTGTGAGCCATGTTGCTCGCCTACGTGCAGGTTGTCACGGCAAAATGGCAGGCATGCTCCACGACCTGTGCAGCCTGCTTGCCTTCCGCGGTTGCCTGGGCGATAACATCACGCGCCAGGGTTTCGCCTGCAATATACTCCTTGAACTGCTCGATTGCCTCCCCAACTTGCAGGGGAGCATGATAATGGACAACAATGCGGTCTGAGACATCGAAATCGGCATCCTTGCGCAATTGCTGAATGACGTGGACGACTTCGCGGGCAAGCCCTTCGCGCTCCAGTTGCGGGTCGAGGGCGGTGTCAAGGGCCACCGTGATGTCGCCTTCGTTGGCAACGGCGAGGCCGGCCTTCTCCTCGCGCCGGATATCGATGTCCTCGATGGTGATATCAACGGTCTGGGCGTCGTCAAGCTCGATCGTGCAGGAGCCGCCTTCACGGAGAAGGTGGATGCTCTTATCGTCAAGTTTTTCGATGGCGCCGGCAGCTGCCTTCATCTGCTTGCCGAGCTGACGGCCGAGCTTCTTGTAGTTGGCTTTGGCGCTCAGGTGGACCAGTTCCTCTTCGTCTGCCTGGATGATGACCTGGCGGACATTGAGTTCTTCGCTGATGACATCCTGCATGACGGCGAGATCCTGGCGGGCCTGCTCGTTGAGCGAAACGAGGTAGACGGCGCGCAAGGGTTGACGCGTGCGCAGTTGAGCCTGGCTGCGCAGGTAACGACCGAGCGAGACGGCGGTCATGGCGCGTGCCATACGACGATCCAGTTGCTCGTTGCGGTATTTGACGAGTGCCTCCGGGAAGTCGCAGAGGTGGACCGATTCCGGCATATTGGGGGTGCGCAGGTTGCGGTAGATGGACTCAGTGATGAAGGGGATGAAGGGAGCGGCAGTCCTGGCGAAGGTGATGAGGACGTGGTAGAGGGTAGCGTAGGCCTGCGCCTTGTCGCCGTCATTGAGGCTCTTCCAGAAGCGCCGGCGGCTGCGACGGATGTACCAGTTGGTGAGCTGGTCGATGAACTCGGTGAAACGGGTGGCGGCGGGCTGCAGTTCATACGCATCCATGCTGGCGCGCACATCCTCGACCATCCCTTCGAGGCGGGAAACGATCCACTGGTCGAGCGGGTTGGCGAGCTTGTCGGGCAGTGCATCTTCGGAAGGCTGCCACTTGTCGACCAAGGCGTAGGTGACAAAGAAGCTGTAGGCGTTCCAGAGGGGCAGAAGGACGCTGCGCATGGTGTCGCGGACGCCGGGTGGGGTCTGCACCTCCTTGCCGTCGATAATCTTCACGCCCTGCTCTTCGCTGAAGCGCATATCCTCGCCGCGGACGACGGCGCTGGAGAGCAGGTACAGGCGCATGGCATCGGCGCCGTAGGTGTCCATGATGTACATGGGGTCGGGATAGTTCTTGAGCCGCTTGGACATCTTGAAGCCATCTTCGGCCAGGACCAGGCCATTGACGATGACGTTCTTGAAAGGGGGCTTGTCGAAGAGGGCGGCGCCGATGACGATGAGCGTGTAGAACCAGCCGCGAGTCTGGTCCTGTCCTTCGGCGATGAAGTCGGCGGGGAAATGGGATTCGACCCAGTTCTTGTCCTGGAAGGGGTAATGGTGCTGGGCATAGGGCATGGAGCCGCTTTCGAACCAGCAGTCGAGTACTTCAGGGACGCGTTTCAAGGTGCCGCCACTAGCGCCGGGGATCTCCAGCTTGTCGACGAAGTGCTTGTGAAGATCGTGAACGCTGGCGCCGGTGAGTTCCTCGAGTTCATGGACGGAGCCGACGCAACGGATTTCGCCGGTGTCGGCATTGCGCCAGATAGGCAGGGGGCATCCCCAGTAACGATTGCGCGAGATGGCCCAGTCGCGGGCGTTGGCCAGCCACTTGCCGAAACGGCCTTCCTTGATATGACCGGGCACCCAGCGGATCTGGCTGTTGGCTGCCAGCATCTTTTCCTTGAGCTGCTCGACGTTGACAAACCAGGTGGCGACGGCACGGTTGAGCAGGGGGGCATCACAACGCCAGCAGTGGGGATAGTTGTGTCGGGTGGTGCTCTTGTGGATGAGCTTGTGCTCGTCCTTGAGGCGGCGCATGATGTCCGCGTCGCACTCCTTGACAAAGCGGCCCTGGTAATCGCATACGTCGGCTGTATACTTGCCTTCATCATCGATGGGGCAGACGACGGGGACCTTGTTCGCCTGGGCTGCGGCATTATCGTCTTCACCGAAACCTGGCGCGGTGTGGACGATGCCGGTGCCTTCCTCTGTGCTGACAAAGCTGGCGGCGATGATGCGGAAGGCGCCTTCCTCACGCAGGGAAGCGAAATAGGGAAAGAGGGGTTTGTACTGGCGACCGACAAGGTCACTGCCCTTGTAGCGCGCCACGACCGGCGGGTCGCTCTTTGGCCAATAGACCTTGAGCAATGCTGCCGCGAGGAGATAGCGGTTGCCGTCATCTTCGACTTCGACGTAGTCGATGTCGGGACCCACGGTCAGGGCGAGATTCGCAGGCAGCGTCCAAGGGGTCGTGGTCCAGGCCAGATAGAAGGTGTTCTCGCGCTCGAGATCGGCGAAGCGAATGGTGATGGCCGGATCGACGACTTCGATATAGCCCTGATTGACCTCGAAATTGCTGAGGGGGGTGGCACAGCGCGGGCAGTACCACATGATCTTGTGACCTTCGTAGACGAGCTTCTTGTCCCACAGCTGCTTGAAGACCCACCAGATGGACTCCATGTAGTCCAGATCCATGGTTCGATAGCCGTGCTCGAAGTCGACCCAGCGCCCGGTGCGCTCCACGATGTTGCGCCATTCGCCGGTGTAGCGGAGGACGATGGAGCGGCAGGCTTCGTTGAACTTGTCCACGCCGTACTCTTCGATCTCGTGCTTGCTGTTGATCCCGAGTTCCTTCTCCATCTCATTTTCGACGGGAAGTCCGTGGCAGTCCCAGCCAAAGGTACGGGCGACATGGTTGCCGCGCATGGTCTGGTAGCGCGGCACGACATCCTTGATGGTGCCGGCCAGGAGATGGCCGTAATGGGGAAGGCCGGTGGCGAATGGGGGGCCATCGTAGAAGACGAATTCGGGTGCCCCTTCGCGCTGGGCGAGAGACTTCTGAAAGATCTGCTGCTCTCGCCAGAAGGTGACGATGTCTCGCTCGACGGCTGGAAAATCTACTTGTGAATCTACTTTCTCAAACATGGAATACTGACCTTCTTCACACGGCATGAGCGCCATCCTGCCCGTGACTTCGGTTGCGGCGGGTGGTGCGGGTTACTCTTGTTCGGTGCAGGACTCGATGCGCGCATAGGGGATGCGCAGGTGCTGGGTCTTGCCGTCCGAGCTGATATTTTCGATGACGACGACATTGTCAAGGGCGGTGACCACACGCTCCACCTTGAATTCGTCGCCATTGACCACGAAGTGGAACGGGCCGCGATAGTTGCCCTTCTCGTCGTACATGACTTGTTTGAAATAGATTTGGTCGTAAACGAGCTTGGACTGGCCGAGGAGTTCCTCGTTGACGACGGGGGGGGCATCGTTTTCGTTGAGGACGGGGGGTGCATCGGCAGGGGGGGCGCCTTCCACCTTGACGATTTTCTCCTGTTTCTCGGCCTTCATCCGGTTGCTTCGCCCGGACTCCCGGTAGGAGAGGGAAAAGAGGATGATGCCGGGGTAAACCAGCGGTATGGCAAAGCCGATGAGCGTATGCAGAAGGCGCGAACGGTTGCGAAGCTCGGCGATGGAGCCGGCGAGGCAGCCGGAGCCGATCACCACGGCTGCTCCGATCAGGACCATGATCATGATCCCCGCGTTCTCCTGCCAGAACTCCCCGTAGTCGACCAGAAACATCCGGATTGTGTCCATATACGTCCGCCTGATTCGCGTTAAGCGTCAAGATGCCAGAGAGATACCAACCGGCAGAATATACCACGTCATGCAGGAAATGAAACCTGCCGCAACGACGTCAACTGGCGCTCGCGAAGAGCCGCATCTCCCGGTGCCGGCAGTGAGACTATTTGGGCAGGCGCAGGACGTGCACGTCATGGGGGGTGAAATGGGGGAGGGTGAGGACGCCGTCCTGCATGGGATAGCGCTTGTCGATGGCTTCGAAATCGGTGGCGGTGGCGGTGGGCGAGATGCCGAGGCGGGCGGTGTCCAGCGCGATCTGACCATCGCCGCCTTTTCCGTAGTCGACGAGGATGACGATGACGTCCTGGGATGAGGAATGGACGATCCATGCGGCGTCGAGGCCGCGTATTGCCAGCACGGGGTTTGAGTCCCAATAGCGATGGGTGTCGATGGCGGCGCGGCGGGCGAGATACTGGTGAAGCTGAATGTAGAAGGGGTCCGGATTGTGAAGAATGAGTTCATGGACAAGGGCGACACCGGCACGGGTGCGTTCCACGAAGCGACGGCGATCCGGATCCTGAATTTCGTACGTGTTGCCATGACGGACACAGGGAAGGTTGCCCGTCTGGTGGCCGAGGTTGACGGCGCGGATGTGTTCGCGGGTGAAGCGGTCCTGGAAGTCGCGGCTACCGCGCTGGCCGTGCCAGCCGATGATGGCGCCCGTCCAGGCGGCGACGGGGACGAGGCATGCATCGGTGGTGTTGATCATGTTGAGGTTGGGCTTTCCGATCTGGTGAGCAAGCACGGCGGTGCGTTTGGCCAGTTCGCGAAGCTGCCAGAGATCGGTGGAAGTGCGATAGCTTCCGTCCGGGCGGAAATAGCCGTTGCTCTGAACGTGGTTCATGTTGGGATAGAGGCTGGCGTGATCCCAGTAGATGCCGTCCATTCCGCGGCGCAACATCTCGCGATAGTTGTAGAGGAGGAAGTCGATCCGACTGGGAACGGGGAGGACGGTTTCGTCGACGTGACCGTCGCGAATGTCATCGCGCGTTTCGCGGGGGAGGAAATTGCCGTTGCGCCATTCGTCCTGGTAGACGCGCCATTCGCGGCTGGCGGTGACGGCGCCGCGGAGGTTGGTGTAGGCAATGCCGTGATCGCCGGTCTGGCGCAGAGCCCAGTTGATTTCCGCCTTGCTTTGGGGATGCTGAGCGATGTAGTCGCTGAACCATGGGAGGTCGGGGGTGCCGCGCCGTGCATCGGCAAGCTTCTCGATGATGGTGAAGTCGCGCCTGCTCGGGTAGACGGAATAGGGTCTGCCGCCCCAGGCGGAGATGAGGTCATAGAAAACGAGGTTAACGGGTGCTCCGCGGTAGAAGCCGACCTGCTTCCAGGGGGGGCTGTCGGGCATGGGTTTGACGGGAGTGGCCTGCAAACCAAAGACGATGCGGCGATGGCGACGGAGAATGGTGGGTTGCTGAATGAAGCGGACTCGCAACTGGAGGGATCCCTGGGATCGCTGGAGCTGAAGGGCGGGCGTGGCGCCGGTCTCGTCCAGAACCCAATCGCGGTCATCGGCGGCAAACCAGCAGATGCCGCGTGCTTCATTGCCGAGCCAAAGGTAGGGCACCGCGCGGTCGTCACGACCGGTGCCGCTGCTCCAGACTATGCCATCACCGGCGGGGACGCGGTCGGAGATCGAGTCGCGTGGCTTGTCGATGCAGGAATACATGAGCTGTGCCATGTCGTCGCGCAGGGGGAGGACGAGGTCGAGGGCGTCGATGGTGACACCACCGCTTGGAGGGAGGTCGATGGTGACTTTCATGCAGCCGTCGTAGTCGAATTCGGAGGTGAGGGTACCGGAATAATCGTCGGCGATCCAGGCGCTGGTGAGGATGACGCGGTGGTCGGCCTTTTCCAGGAAACGGAGTTGTCCGTTGGCGGTACTTTCGGCGCCGTTGCGATGGAGGCGGAGCTGCATGGGGTCGGTGAGGAGTTCACCGCCATTGGCGATGACCTGGCTCCAGAGTCCGTTGTTGGCGATAAGGTGCTCGCGGCCGATGGCATGCACACGGCGGGTTTCCCAGAGAATGCCGGTGACCTTCAGGGGCGTGAAGGGAGGAATGACCTGATTGGAGACGCCGAGTTGCTGACGCAGCCAGGGGAAATCGCTGGCATGTTCAAAGACGCGTCGGAGTGCGGGCTGCGCGGCGGGGGTGGGGGCATCGAGAAAGAGAGCGGCGACGTAGCGTCCGTCCGGCAGGTCGGCGAGGTGGGTCTGGTGATCGTTTGCGGGAACCGCGCCGGATTGCTGCATGAGGGTGTGAAGGACATTGCCGGTGCCGGCATCGCTGATCTGGAGTCGAAAACGAGAGATCTGGTTGAGGGTGGGGGGCAGTGCAACCCGCCAGCGGAGGATCTTCTGGGTAGGGTGCCACTCGATGTCGAATTCGGTGGCGTCGACGAGGGGATTAGCGACGTTGAGTTCCCAGGTGGTGGTGGACGGAGTCTGCCACTTCACATCGCGATGATGGAAGATGAGGCTGCCGTCGGGAGAGCTGACGAGGATCTCGGCAAGCATGGCGCTGCCGGCGGCAACTGGCCGGCGATAGAGGAACGAACGGCGCTGTTGAGGAGCGAGGTTGACCTCCCACTCCTGGTATTCGCGGAGTTGGCCTTCCGCATTTCCGCCTAGCCGGACCTTGAGCGGTAGCGGCGACTGACTGGGATTGACGATGTCGACGGCGACGGCGATTCCCTGCTCGTCCTGAAAGGCCTTTTCCTGGACGGCGGGTGCATGGTCAGCGAGGCTGACGAGCGGCATGGTGCCAGGCTCGTCGAAAGCGTTGACCCGGGGCGCCCACCCGGAAAGATCCCACGGATGACGGTAGTTGCGGCAGATGTGCAAGCCGAAGGGCCGGGTGGGATCGGCAATGCCTACTTCGGCCAACTCGATGGAAAGCTCGGCGGACCAGAAGCCGTTGGCGACGTTGTGGGCCTGACGGAGGCTGGAGGATCGCCACCATGGATCGGTGACGCCGGTCGTGCGGTTGGTGACCTGATCGAACCAGGCGGTAAGTGGATTGATAATGAGGTGGTGGAGGCGGCCTGCAGGGCCGGCTGGATCGGCATCGATCCACAATTCGATGGTGTCGTCGCGACTGACGCCGGGGATGTCGCGATTGCCATCGGGGCGGGATGTGGCGATGGCGCCGGCGCGGGGATGGAGGGCGCTACGGACAGCGACGTAGAGCCGCTTGCCATCGGAAGCGACGTAGAATTCGCCGTCGCGGGGTTGCAGGAGATCCCGGCCGCCGGCGCGCCTGGCGACAAAGCGATGTACCTGGAGAGTGGGCCATTCGGCGCTGGTGATGATACCATCGATGGCGGGGGGCCGCGCGAGTCTGGGCAGGACGGCGAGGGGACGGAGCACGGGCTGATCGGTGTCGGCGGCGCGGGCGAGGGCGACGCTAAAGAGGATGAGGAGGGAGAGCAGTCGGTACATGCGCGGGATGATTCCAGAAAGGATGTGGATGGCTTTGCAAACAGTGTGTCAGCGGGGCGATTTGTCAAGGAACAGAAGACCGGTACATTGATGCGGAACTTGAAGAACAACGTTATCGAGGAGTGAAAGAGCATGCCGGACAACGCACCGCTGCCCGCCGGGCTTTACCCTTTCTGGTTCTGGAATGGCCGTCTGGAGGAGGGGGAGGTGCGGCGCCAGATAGCGGAGATGGCGGCGAAAGGCTTTCGCGGCTTCTATCTCCATTCGCGCCAGGGGTTGCGGCAGCCGTACATGTCGGAGAGTTTTCTGCGGATGGTGGATGTGGCGGTTGAAGCGGCGGCGGAGCATGGCCTTTTGCCGCAGCTCTATGACGAGTATCCGTACCCCAGTGGCGTGGCAGGCGGCGAGATGGTGCTGGGGGATCCGCAATACATGGGGACACGGCTGGTGCAGAAGGTGCTGGAGCTTTCGGGGGGGGAGACGGAGGTCGAGTTGCCGGCTGGGCGGGTGCTCGATTGTCAGGCGTTTCCGCTGTCTGCCGGGGGCGAGGTGCAGTGGGGAGAAGGACGCGACCTGCGCAGCTTCGTCGGCTTGTCGATGCGCCATGACTCCTATGTGGAGATGGGGCTGACCGACTACAATCGCAAGCGTTTTTTTGCCAGCGATCCGGTGCCGGTGCTGGAGGTGCAGTTGCCGCCGGCACCCCATCTCCTGGTGTCATCGCTTCAGGTGCTGGTGACGGATCACAAGTACTGGGGCTACTATGCGGATGTGATGAATCCCGCGGCGGTCGCTCGCTGGCTGGAACTGACGCACGCGCGCTATGCCGCGCGCTATGGCGATGCTTTCGGCAAGATTTTCGGGAGCATTTTCGTGGATGAAACGACGCCGGGCTGGTCGGCGCTGGTGCCTGGGGCGTATGAAGCGCGTTATGGTGAAGCGCTGCCGCCCCTTCTGCCGGCCCTTTGCCGGCAGGATCATCCGCGCCATCTGGAGGTGAAGCAGCAGTATCGGGATCTGCTTCTGGAGCTCTTCGTGGAATCGTTCGAGACGCCGGTGCGAAGCTGGTGCCGGCAGCACGGTATCCGGTATGCGGGCGAGAAGAACAACCTGCGCCTGTCGCAACTGAAATACATGGATGTTCCGGGGTGTGAGCCGGGACATACAAAGGCGGGCCGGCGTCCCGATTATCATTCCACGCGGGTGCGTGGAAATGCGCGGGCGACGGCTTCGGCGGCCTGGTTCTACGAAAAGGAGGGGAGTCTCTGCGAATGCTTTCACAGCCTGGGCTGGAGCGGAACCATGCAGGATGCGCGGGTGATGGCGGAGGGCCTGGTGCAACAGGGGATTCGCTACCTTGTGCCGCATGGCTGCTTCTACACAACACACAGCCTAACAAAGCACGATGCGCCGCCATCGTTTCATGTGCAGATGCCGTACTGGCCGATCTTTGGGCTGCTCCAGGAGCGTCTTCAGCGTCTTTTCGAGTGGTTGGAAGGTACGTGGATCGAGGCCAGCATTCTGGTGCTCGACCCGAACGGCGGGCTGCCATCGGCAGAGCAGACAAAGGTCTATCAGCGGCTGCTGGAGGTGTTGGTGGCGCATCGTCTGGACTATCACATGGTGGACGTGGACATACTTCAGGCTGGCCGGGTGGCCGATGGGCGGGTGCATTTGCGCGGGATGTCACCGAGGGTGGTTCTGGTGCCGCCGATGCAGCTCATGGAAGGTGCCGCGTCGGCGTGGCTGGATGCTTTTCGCGCGGAAGGCGGTCAGGTGGTCGAGGTGCGTGATGCATCGCAGCTGGAGAGTGCCATCGAGGAGTTGATGAGGATTGCGCCACCTTCGCTGCGGGTGGAAGGGGCGCTTGAGGGGCTGCAGGTGGTGACGCGGAGCGACGGAAAGCAGCGGCGCTGGATGCTGTTGAACTCGTCGCGGGAGGCAATGTCGGTGCGGCTATGCAGCGGCGGGAGGCTGCGCGAAGAGCCGATCGATCCACGATTGCCGCCCTTGCTGGATGGGGATGGGCGACGCCGAATCGCGCCGTTCGAGACCGTATTGGTGGAAGAAGGTGAAAGCGTTTCGAGACGCGAGCGTTTGCCGGAGCTTCGCGTACAGGTGAAAGCAGGGCAGCGGGCTACCGTGCGGCCGCTCCAGGCAAATCTGCTGCGCTTGTACGAATGGGAGATGTGCGTCGATGGGAAGGCGCCCTTCTGTCGGGTGGCGTCGGTACCGCTGGCCAACCAGCTCCAGATGAGCGGCATGGCGATCGCACCGGTGTGGAAGCAGAGTTTCGGCCAGATGCCGCTGATGTCGCTGCCGCGCCTGAAGCTGAGCTACCGCACCTCCTTTGATTGCGCCTGGGATGGACCTGTCGAGCTGGTGATGGAGCCGGGCTCCCTGCTGGGTGCCTGGCGGGCGCGAGTGAATGACGGTGAATGGTTCGGCAGCGGCGACTTTTCGCCCACGGAGGCACACGTGCGCGGGAGTCTGGCCGTGGATATCAGCCGTTGGCTGAGGGCGGGGGAGAATGCGCTGACGGTTGAGCTGGAAACCGATCGTCTGGATGGCGGTCTGCGCAATGCGCTCTATCTGGCCGGAGCTTTCGCGGTCGATCTGGAGCGGTGCAGCCTGGAGGAGCCGCGGTTGGAGGGTGCTTTCGAGCATTATCGGGCAAATGGGCTGCCCTACTACGCGGGGGTGGTGGAGTATGGATGTGAGGCGACGGTGGCGGCAGTGCCTGACAGTGAGTCGGCGCTGCTTTGGGTGGAGCTGCCGGACTCCTTCGAGGACGCTTGCGAGATCCGGCTCAATGGGCATGAGTGGGTGCCGCTGCCATGGTCGCCGCGGGCGGCCACGGTTCCCTGCGCCTGGATCCGGAAGGGGGCGAATCAGCTGGAGGTGCGGGTATACACGAGTCTGATCCGCGCTTTTGAAGGGCAGTGGTTCGACCCGGTTTCGCACGCCTATCGCGAGGTTCACGACGGCGACTAGAGGGCGTTGTTGAGGAGGGACATGCGCGTCGCGGTGAGACGGCGGGTGATGGTTCTGGCGATACAGGTCATCATCTGAACGCCGAATTTGTGCTCGCGTTCGCACTTCTCGCGAAGTCTAACCGCATCGAAGAGGACAAAGTCGAGCTCGGAGAGGGCAACGGCGTCGTAGCTCCATTCGTGTGGCGGAACGATGGCTGACCAGCCGATCACGGCGTGGCGTTCCAGCTTGTCGACCACAACGACTCGCCCGCCTTCGCTCATCACGCCGAGATTGGCGACGCCCTGCCGCAGGACGGCGAGATAGGTGGCGGGATCGCCAATTCGCATGAAATGCTCACCGGCGGGGATGCTCTGGAGTCGGGCGAGGTCGAGCAATTCACGCAGGTGTTCGTCGGACAAGTCATCGAAGAAGGTATTCTTTCGGAGGAAGAGGAAGAGTTGATCCTGCTCGGGCATGGCGAGGTTCCTGTAGGCTCAGGCGAGTTGGTTGAGCAGAGCGAAGCGGGCGGCGCGGAGCCTCTCGGCGCTGACCGCGGAGGTGCGCTTCATCAATTCGTACGTGAAGTCAGTATTCGCTTCGCATTTGGCGCGCAGGCAGCGCGCGTCGAAGACGATCAAATCGCAGGGCGAGAGGGAGCGGGCCGTGAGGCTCCACTTGTAGGGTGGGAAGATCCAGGACCAGCCGATGGTGTCATTGTCGCCCAGAGTCTCTATCGTGAAGAAGCCGAGGCTGCCGGCGCTGGTCTGCAAGGCGACTTTGCCGGTGCGGATGATGTAGAAGCGCTCCGCGGGTTCGCCTTCGAAGAAGAGGTAGTGGCCGAAGGAAGTGGTCTCCGTGTGTGCGCAATCGGCGAACAGCTCGATAAATTCCTCATCGAGTCCTGCGAAGAAGGGCAGATCCGCCAGTCTCCATGTTGTGGACTCGTTCCCCATATAAATTCTCCCTTGTGGTGGATGTCGTCTTGAAAAAGCAATACCCACAAGATACTGCGTGGAAAGGAGAATGGCAATGGTCATTGTGCCTCTTCTCTGGGGTCTACCAATAACAACGCGCGGGTCGCAAGGGAGGAACGAGGTGGTAACAGGACGAGAGGTGAAAGGGGTGCTTTTCGATTTCGACGGCACGCTGACGGAGCCTGCGGGAATCGACTTTGGCCTGTTGCGGCAGGTAACGGGATGCCCCACGGGGCAGCCGATCCTGGAGTTTCTGGCGGCGTTGGAAGATCTGGCTGAGCGCGAAGACGCGCATCGGCGACTGCACGAAGCGGAGCTGGCGGCGGCGCGGCGGAGCCAACCGAATCTGGATGCGGAAGCGATTATCCACTGGTGTCGGGGGCGCGGAATTCTCCTTGGTGTGCTGACCCGCAACTCGCAGGATGCGGTGGATGTCGCGTTAGGGAATTTCGACAGGGTGACGCACGCGGACTTTGCCGCGATGATCTCGCGTGACGATCCGGTGGCACACAAGCCGAGCCCGGAGGGGGTGCTGCTTGCTGCCGAGCGCATGGGGGTATCGCCGGAAGCGTTGCTGATGGTCGGGGATTACCGCTTCGACATCGAGGCCGGCGCGGGGGCAGGCGCTCTGACCGTCTTCCTGACCAACGGTGGAGTTGGCGATCCCGGATGCAAGCCGGACTTCCTGATCGCCCGACTGGGGGAGTTGCGCGAGTTGCCGCTCTGGAGGTGATCTGGGGCTTTGCGCTCAGGCGTCAGCCGCGGCTTCCTGCTGCGCGTCGTCGTCATCGTCATCGTCATCGTTGGCTTGGTCGCCGTTGTTGATGGCGAAGATGCGGTCGCGCAGGATGGCGGCGACTTCAAAATCTTCCTTGTCGACAGCCTCTTGCAGTTCAGTTTCGAGCCGTTCGAGCATCGAAGGTTCGACGTGACCGTTCAGCTCCGCCTCGAGTTCATCAAGGGCTTCGAGGGAGCGTTCCAGTTCAATGCGAAACTCAACCGCATCGATGGGCTTGAGGGCGTTGAGCTGGCGTCGCGCTTCCTCGACGATGGCGATGGCGCGCTTGGGCGTCTTCTCGGCCAGGGCGATCATGGCGCGGGCGGTGCCATGGATGCGGAGTAGGTATGGCCACCAGCGCTCGAGATTGTCGCGGTCGTCAGGGTGCTCGGCATGTTCATGGACGAAGCGGAAGAGGCGCATGTTGCGTTCCGCATCGCGGACAACGCGCTTGAAATCGGCGAGTTGCAGCAGGAAGGCGTAGCGTTCGTAGATGCACTTGCTCTCGGCAAAGAGTTCCTTGCACATGGTCCGGTCAAGGGAAAAATCGGGGTTTCCCTCGTTGTGGGCGGAATCGCGGAGGAAGGTGTAGTAGTCGAGCGCGAAATCCCACCCGTGGGGTCGGACGCCATCGGGTCGTCCTTCCAGGTCCATTTGGAGGATGCCGCGGAAGGGCCCCTGCTCAATGCGCACCTGAATCTTTTCGCGGCCGTCGCTGGCGCGGATCTGGCGGACATTGCTGTTGGGGTCGAAGGGCCATTCGTCGAGGATGTCGGCGATGTCTGAATTCATGCTGTGGAGAGTCTCAATTGGCGGTGAATATCGACAGTTTACTATACGCCAAAGAGGGGAGAAAGCCAGGGTGAACTGGCAGGGTTTCGGGCTTTCTTGTGAGGCTGTTGCGGTGATTGGAGTTCAGGCGATGATGCCGGCACCGAGGCAATAGTCACCGTCATAGAAGATGGACCACTGACCGGGTGCGACGCCGGGGTCCTCGCGATCCATCACGACGCTGTACCTGTCGGTGCCCAACGGCTCGATCTGGCAGTCGATCAGTTGTGGGCCGTGGCGCAGCTTCAGTTGCAGGTCGTGGTGAGCCGGCGGGGCGGCTATCCAGCGTACGTCTTCCGCAACAAATGTGCCACGAGCCTGCTCCAGATAATGGGTGGAGTGGGAAACGTAGACGATGTTTTCCGCCATGTCGCGTCGAACGACATACCATGGGCCGCCGCTTAGCCCCAGCCCCTGGCGCTGCCCGATGGTGTAGAACCAGACGCCCTGATGCCGCCCAAGTTCGCGGCCGTTTTCCAGCTCAACGATGGGGCCGGGCCGTTCTCCCAGGTGAAACTTGACGAAATCGCGATACTGGATCTTGCCGAGGAAGCAGATCCCCTGGCTGTCGCGGCGATCCTTGCTGGGAACGTCCAGTTCACGGGCGAGGCGCCTCACGTCGAACTTCTGATAGCCGCCGATGGGGAAGATGAGGCGTGAAAGCTGGCGTTGATCCAGGCGGGCGAGGAAGTAGGATTGATCCTTGACCGGGTCGGGCGCCCGACGCAGCCAGTAGAGGCCGTCGCGCTGCTCGATGCGGGCGTAGTGGCCGGTGGCCACCTGGTCGAATTCGTCGCCGATGACGCGGAAGAATTCGCCGAACTTTATGAACTGGTTGCACCAGATGTCGGGGCTGGGAGTTCGACCTGCCCGCAGCTCCGCGAGGGCATGTTCGACGACCCGCTCGCGGTATTCGCTCTGGAGAGGGACGATCTTCAAGGGAACCTGGTACTGCCGGCAGATGGCCCGCACGAAGGCGAGATCCTCTTCCCAAGGGCAATCGCCGAGGAAGTGGAGCTCTTCCTCGAGCCAGATCTTGAGGTAAAATGCAGTCAATTGTCGTCCCGGCTCGCGGGCGAGCAAGGCGAGGGCTGTGGAACTATCGACGCCGCCGGAGACCAGGATAGCAGTTTTCATATCGGCAACAAATGGTCGTGTCAGGTGAAAATTTACTCGTACACCAGCCGCTCAGGAAAGCAAGTTATCCTTGTACCATGGTGGCGGAGACCTTGATTCCATGGCGTGGCGATGATACAATGCGGGCGTGACTTTCGGGTACATAACCGCGGGATGTGGCACGGCTGCGCCTGTTCCTGGTGAACAGATGCCGACCTGCCGCCGATTGACCAGGAGAAGTGGGATGAGAATGGGAATACTTCGTCCGGCAGGCAGGCTTGGTGCTGCCGCGCTGGCCATATTGGTGATGACGGGTGCGGCGTTTGGCGGGGTACGCAAGCCTTACGGAATCGACGATCTGCCTGATGTCTGCTTTCGTTATCCACTGATTACGGCGCCGCTGCTTTCCGGATCGGTGCCGCGGATCGACGGCGAGGTGGAGGCGAGCGAGTGGAGTGGGGCCTCGCAATCCATGCCGCTGATCGACCGAATCACCGGTGGGGGGATCCAGGATCAGGCATTTTTCTGGATAGCGTATTCGGAGCAGGGGCTTTACCTGGCTTTCCGCGTGAAGCGGCCCGACTACGCGCCGCGTCCGAAGCCGATGGAGAATGATCGCGGCGATTACATGGGCTTTTATCTGCGGGATAAGTTTGGGCAGCAGTATGGGGTTGGCGCCTTGATCGATGCCTATGGTAATCGGGGAACCCGCCTGACCGGCAATCATGACCTGAGTCCGGATGAAGCACGTGAGTGGAGTGCGCAGGCGCGCCTCATCGAGTCGGGCTATGAGGGTGAACTCTTTCTGCCGTTCACCTTCTTCGAGCGCCGCACGCCGCGGCAGGATGATCTGTGGGAGTTGCAGGTGATCAATCATCGCGCGACGCCAACCGTTCAACAAGGCGTCTACAGTGTCGTCGATAATGCCACCCCGCTCAAGGACTATGGTTATCTTCGTTTCGGTGATGTCGACACGCCGCCGGTGCAGCTGGTCGCCATGTCACCGCCACGCGAACGGACACTTGGAGCGGCAGTGCAACTGGCCGAGGGTGCTCGGCAGGGGGTGGTCGTCCATGCTGCGCTTTTCCAGCAGCCAAACGATCGAACGGAATACTACTCTATCATCAAGAGTCTGGCGGGGCTCGATGCGGAATCCGATCGTCTTGGGAAGAGCGTGTCGCCAACACTTGTGGGGCAGGAGGCATTGCGCCATTACCGCTTCATCGACAGGTGGAGTGGCAAGGTTGCAGGCGGCGCGCGTACGGAGTTCAGTGCCGACGTCCCACCTGGCCGGTACCTGATGCATATGCGCGTCTTCGACAATGAAGGCAAGCTGCTTTCGGCAGGGACTTGGGGAGTTCGACGACACGCGGAGTTGGAGGTACGGGCGCATGTTTATCCCCTGCTGGGACAGCACCTGGTGGTTCTGGCCGATTACAATGGGATATCCACTTCGCCTGGCCCTGGAAGCAACCTCAAGGCGCGGTTGCTGAATGCCACTGGCGGCAGCGTGGCGGAGAGTACCCTCGCGCTCAGCGCGGATCGGCGGGACGTGCGCTTGCAGTTTCCCATTACCGGGGTGCGGCCGGGGCAGTATACGCTGGAGACTCAGTTGCTCGAGGGGGGCGGCAAGGTACTGGCGAGCGTAGAGCGGAGTGTGCGAATCCCGGAGACGCCGGCCTGGTGGGGAAACAATCTGGGCAAAGTGGAAGCGATGCGGCAGGTGCCCCTGCCCTGGACTCCGCTGCGGGCAACAACCACGACTCTGGACATGTGGGGGCGCACCCTGACCTACAACAATCGCCTCATGCCGACGTCAATCATCCATGCGAATGCGGGCGTGGAACTGCTGGCGGCGCCCGTGACGCTGCAGCTGGATGTCGCGCAGGAGCTTGTCTACGGAGCCGCCAATCTGCAGCGCGACCCATGGCGTGTGGTTCGCCAGACAGAGATCAGCAGCCTTGGCGGCAGCCTCCGCGGCAGGCTCACCGTCGATACGGAGTTCGACGGCTTCAGCAGGCACACGCTGGCCTTGAGTCCGGTGGGTCAGCGGCCGCTGCAGATCGCGGGTCTGGTGCTGGAGATTCCTCTGCGGCGCTCAATCGTGGAGTTCTACCATGTTGGCCCCGCCGGCACGCTTGCGGATGCCAATCCCGCGTACTGGGCTGCAGGACGCGTGCCCGAGGCTGGACTGACGCTGCCGTTCGTGAGCAATCTGTGGTTGGGTAATGCCGACGCGGGAATCGACCTGACCTTCGAGTGGGACCGAGACTGGTTTCCGCTGGATCAGCCGGACGCGGTGACGGTGCGTTTCGACAAGGAGGTTGCCATTGTTCGTGTCCACATGGTGCGGCGCGACACATCCGGCCCGCGCAGCCGGGTCAAGACGGTCACCCAGCCAGTTTCTTTCGAGTGGGGGATGCTGGTGACGCCCGCGAAGCCGATGAGCAGTACCTATGCACACGATGTGCGCCTGACTACTGGCGACACGGTGGTGAATCGCATGTCGCGCCGGGTCGATGCCACGGATGTAGGCAGTCTGGCCAGGGCGCTTGCGGGTAATGGCGCCACCGCCCACCTGACAGTTGACGAGACGCCCTCGGACTCGCCGAAATCCACCGTCGTCTGGCCGACTGGGCACAGTCTTCCCGGTTTCAACCCCGGTGACACGACGACCTCGTGGCGCTCCCTGGGTATGGCCGAGGCCGTCAAGATGCGCCAGCGGCAGGGGCTGCGATGGAACGTGTTTCAGATGTTCGCGATTGTGCCGGTGGACTGGGCGGAGTTGGATGACCACTGGCGGGAGATGGTGATCGATCCGGAGCGGGGGAGCGGCACCCGTTTCCGCCATGATCCGACGCCGCCGTTTCAGGATTGGTACCTGTCGCGCCTGCAGCAGACGATCGACAGCACCGGCGTCAATGGGATCTTCCAGAAGAATGCGGTGATGCCCCGGCTTTCCACCAATCTTTCCACGGGGGCGGGTTGGTATGATGAAGAGGGTCGCCTGCGGGGCAAGTACCCGATTTTCAGCCAGCGGCGGCTCCAGCAGCGGCTGTGGCTTCTGCTGCATTCGGGTCCTGACAAGCAGGGGCTGGTGATGGCGGACAGCATGCCCTATATCTTCCCGACGATCGAGAGTTTTGTCGATGTGCATGTTGCGGGTCAGTACGTGCGTTGGCAGGAGTTGCTGCAGCAGGATCGCGACCAGTTGATCAGCCGGTACTATGGTCATGCTTTCGGGGTGCCGGTGGTGGCCTTCAACAACAACGCCTTTGACCAACCGAGCAGCAGGCTTTCAAGCTGGGGACCGGCACTTCTGCTGGATGCCCGCTTCCAGGCCGCGCCGGAGCATCTCCTGAGCGATCTTTATCCGGCCGTCAAGCGGGCGACGTATGATGACGAATCGGCGATCGTGGTTGGGGCGCTGTGGGGCGCCTGGCGTACCTTCCCCTGGAGCGGCAGTCTCTGGAGCCCTTGGTGGAAGAGCGGCGAGTACGTGAAGAGCAGCAACAGCGACCTGCTGATTGCGCTGCACCGCGTTCCTGGCACGGCCGCCATGATCACCATTGTCAATCCCACGGAGGAGCCGGTGACCGCAAGCATCACGCTTGAGCTTGCGGCCCTCGGGATGGAGAACATGCCCGTTCGCCTGGTCGATACGGTGCTGAGTCAGCAGATGCAGATCGACTACGGCAAGGTGGAGGTGCAGATCCTGCCCAACCGCTGGCGTCAGCTTCACCTGTCCCGCGCGGAATAGGATCAGCGCCCCAGCATGGGGAGCATGGCGGACCATCCCTGCTCGGCATAGAAGCGGTGACCTTCCGGTCCGACGACGAGACGGCAGTTCTCGGGAGCACCGGCGGCGGCGTAGATCTTCTGGAGCTGGGCAAAGGCCTTGCGGACGCCGGCGATGGGGAAGATGGCGTCTTCGACACCGGCAACGATGGTCACGGGTCTGGGGGCGAAGCAGCCGAGGACATCCGCCATTTCGGCGACCAGCAGGAGGCCGGGGGCGTAGTTGTCCAGGCAGTGATAGATGGACATGACGGAGTCGGCAAAGGTGCAGAAGTAGCAGGAAGGCATGGCGGCCCGCAGGCGGGGCAGGAGGGCAGCGGCGAAGAGGCTGATGGTCCCGCCGCCGGAGTTGCCCATGACACCCAGAGAGGTCATGTCGATGTCCCCTCGGCTCTCGAGGTAGTCGATGCCGCGGTCGACATCGTAGACGCGTTCGCCGATCAGGGTGCGGCCGAGCATCAGTGCATGCACGGTTGCCTGGTGACAGCCCGCGCAGTTGGAGTCGTCAAGGCGCAGCTCGCGGCGAGCGCCGAACGAGCGCTGCTCGATACAGAGTGCCGCCATGCCGCGCTTCATGCAGCCGATGCCGAAGTCGCGGTCACCCGCCACCTCCAATGGGAGCGTTTCATCATCCCGCTGAACGGCGATCGAGACGTGGGCGCCGGTGGAATGGCCCTGTAGGCAGATGAAGGTGGGGTAGGGCGGGGCGACATCCTTCGGCAGGCAGAGATAGGCCGGGACATCGGCGAAAGCTTCGCTGGTGAAGATGATCTTTTCGATGGTGCCGAATTCATGCCGGCGCTTCCAGATGGAGCGTGGCGCCAGGTCAACGCGTGTGGTGGGCATGTTGCCCATGCCGAGGCACTGGGCGACGGCGGGACGCAGTGCCTGCTGCCATTCGCGGACGTCACCGCCGGTGAAGGTCAGGCGAGGCGTCTGGTTATTCATCAGGTAATGGTGGTTGGCCGACGGGGACAAGCGATCTTCTGTCTGTGGCATCTTCTCATTCCTCAAGATGGATTTCAATAGTGTCACCAGCGGTCGATCCGCCGGCAGGAAGACGAAAGCGTCCAATTCATCGAGGGCGATCCAGCGCAGCTCGTCGTGAACGCGCAGCTGGAAGGCACCGGCAATCCAACGGGTGCGATAGGCGAGCAGCCGTATGCAACCATGATCGTACCGATATTCGCTGGTGGCGAAGAAGTCGCCGACTTCGACGGTGACGCCGAATTCTTCGAGCATCTCCCGGCAGAGGCAGTCCTGGGGGCTCTCACCCGCTTCGACCTTGCCGCCCGGGAATTCCCAGTCATTTCCATGGCGAGTATCGGGGCGCCGGCGAGCGATGAGGAGCCGGTCGCTATGTATGAGAATGGCGGCAGTCACATCTTTCATGACGCGAATAGGCGCGATTGGGGGCGGAATTGCAAGCTCAACTTTGGCAAACGCCTTGAAAAAGCAGGCGAAATCTATAGGGTATCTGTTCCCATTGCCGACTCATCTTAACCTCTTGCACAATCGGATCTACACATAATGGCAAGAATCATTGACGCGTTCAAGGCGTTCTGGCAGGTTTTGCGCGGTGGCGAGCTGGTGCCGGGCGAGCAGGTGAACGAGCTGCGCGACAGGATCGCACGGCTCAGCGCCGCTCCTAAGCCGGAGCCACGACCCGACCGTTTTCACGAGGGGGCAGTCTACGCGCTCCTGCTTCTTCAGCGCGAGGGGCGTCTTGTAGACTTCCTTCAGGAGAATCTGGATGGCTATGCCGACGATCAGATCGGCGCGGCGGTGCGGCAGATACACAAGGACTGCGCCAAGGCACTGAGCGAGTATTTCGGCATCCAGCGGGTGGTGGATACGGCTGAAGGGGAGAGCGTGCAGGTGCCTGCGCCGCTCGATCCGACACTCTACAAGCTGAGCGGCAACGTGCCGGACGAGGCGCCTTACAGAGGGGCCGTGCGTCACCAGGGCTGGAAGGCGGCCAGGCTCAATCTCCCCGAGCGCACCGGCAAGATCAACGAGGCGATCATTCAGCCGGCCGAAGTCGAAATCTGACGCGCGTTTACAGGAGCTTGATCCATGGCATCCAGGTACATCATCGGTATCGACCTTGGCACCACGAATACCGCCGTCGCCTATCTCGATTCATCGGTCGAGGGGGCGGATCCGAAGGTCTTTGCCGTGCCGCAGATCACCCAGGCCGGCGAGCGACAGGCCCGCGAGACGCTTCCTTCTTTTCTCTATCTTCCGGATGAACAGGAGGTGGCGGAAGGGGCACTCGACCTGCCCTGGGCGACCGGCCGCAACTTTGCCGTCGGCGCCTTTGCGCGCAAGCAGGCAGCCACGCTTCCCGGCAAGACCATCAGCTCCGCCAAGTCGTGGCTGTGCGCCGCGAATGTCGATCGACTTGCTCGCATCCTGCCGTGGAACCGAAACAATCCAGACCGGCAGCTCTCGCCGGTGGATGCGGCGCAGCGGCTAATCGAGCACATTCGCGATGGCTGGAACCATCAGTTTGCCGGGGCGGATCCCGAGCTGGCCTTCGAGCAGCAGGAGATTGTCCTCACCGTTCCCGCTTCCTTCGATGCGGTCGCGCGGGAACTGACGGTGAAGGCTGCGCAGCGGGCCAATCTTCACGTCACGCTATTGGAGGAGCCGCAGGCCGCGTTCTATGCGTGGCTGCAGGATCGGGGGGAAGGTTGGCGTGATGAGGTCGATGCGGGAGATCTCGTGCTGGTCTGCGATCTTGGCGGCGGGACGACCGACTTCAGTCTGATCGAGGTCATCGACGAGGAGGGCAATCTCGCACTGCAGCGTGTTGCGGTAGGGGATCATATTCTCCTTGGCGGCGACAACATGGATCTCACCCTCGCGTATGCGGTTGCGGCGAAGCTTCAGCGCGAGCGCAACCTGCGCCTCGACAACTACCAGATTGCGGGGCTCACCCATGCCTGCCGGGAAGCGAAGGAGCTTCTCTGTGCCTCGCCGGATGCGCCTCCCCAGAAACTGACGGTGCTTGGTCGCGGCAGCAGCGTCATTGGCGGCGCCATCACCACGGAACTCTCGTTTGCGGAGCTCCAGCAGATACTTGTCGATGGATTCTTTCCGGTTGTGGGGCTGGACGAGCATCCGGAGGAAGGGCGCCGCGGGGGACTGCGGGCGTTTGGCCTCGACTATGCGTCCGATCCGGCGGTCACCCGCCACCTTGCCGCTTTTCTCTCGCGCCACTGCGCGGCGGGGGCCGATGGCGAGAGGCGGCTGCCGTCGGCGATCCTTTTCAATGGTGGCGTGACCAAGGCGACGGTGCTGCAGGAGCGGATTATCGAGGTGATGCGGAACTGGAGCACGGGCGGCGAAGCCACGGTCATGGCGGGCACGAAACCGGACCTTGCGGTTGCACTTGGCGCCTGCTGGTACGGAAATGTGCGGCGGGGCAACTCGATCCGGATCAAGGCGGGGAGTCCTCACTCGTATTATGTGGGGATCGAGCCTTCGATGCCTGCCGTCCCTGGTTTTTCACCGCCGATGGAGGCGTTGTGCGTCGTTGCCTTCGCCATGGAAGAAGGGACGGACGAGCATATCCCCTTCACTGGCCTTGGCCTGGTGGTTGGGGAGACGACTGAGTTCCAGTTCTTTGCGTCGACGATCCGCAAGGATGATCGCATCGGCGACATCCTGCCGGATGCCGGCAACGAGGAGCTTCACGAACTGCCCGCGCTTTCGGCGAGCCTGTCGGTTGACGACGAGCGCACGCCGCCGGGGACGCTGGTTCCGGTGACGTTGAAAGCCGTGCTCTCGGAGATCGGGACGCTTCAGCTCTGGTGCCTCGAAGATGGTGGCGACCGCCGCTGGAAGCTGGAGTACGAGCTGCGGGCGATCGGCGCAAGCGGCCCTGGCGACACGCTCACCGCCCACGCCGAGCAGGAGCCCGGCGGCAGTGCCGGAGCGTGATTGCATGCATGATTCCCGTTACATCATCGGCATCGACCTTGGGACGACCAACATTGCGGCCTTCTATGTCGATACGTATTCGCCGGATCTGACGATCCACAAGTTTCCGATCCCGCAGATCGTGGCGGTGGGTGAGCTTGCCGAACGAGATCTTCTACCGTCCTTCTGTTATCTGCCGGCTCGCGAAGAGCTTCCAGAGGGGGCGCTTCGGCTTCCCTGGGACGAGGCGCCCGAATTGACGGTCGGTGTCTTTGCCCGCGATCACGGGGCATCGAGTCCGTCGCGGCAGATAGTTTCCGCCAAGTCCTGGCTGGCGCACGCGGGCATCGACCGGTCCAAGCCGATTCTGCCGTGGGGCAGCGACCTCGGGCCACGCATGGTGTCGCCAATCGAGGTCACCGCCACCTTTCTTCGCCATCTGCGATCGGCCTGGGATCAGCGATTTGGGAGCGTCCGCGATCGGGACGGCTCACCCTGCATCATGGCCGAACAGCAGACGGTGGTGACGATTCCGGCCAGCTTTGACGAGACCGCTCGGGAGCTAACCCTTGACGCTGCGCGCCGCGCGGGGCTAAAGGAGCTGACGCTGCTGGAGGAGCCGCTTGCGGCCTTTTACGCGTGGCTCAACCGTCACGAGGAGAGCTGGCGGGAGAAGCTTGCGCCGGGTGAGCGGGTTCTCGTGGTGGATGTCGGTGGAGGGACGACGGACTTTTCGTTCATCGAGATGGATGAGCAGGGGGGGCTGCATCGCTTTGCGGTTGGCGATCACCTGCTGCTGGGCGGCGACAACATCGACATTGCCATCGCCCGAGGTCTTGAACAGGAGTGGAAGACGAAGCTTCCCACGGGCGAGTGGGCGATGCTCTGCCAGCGGGCGCGTGCCGCGAAGGAGCAGATCCTGGAAGGCGGGGAGGGGGCGGTGGACATTACGCTGCTCTCCAAGGGAAGCTCGGTGCTGCAGAATGTGCGCAAGGCCAAGCTCACCCGCGAGCAGGTCAACGAGCTGCTGGAGAGTGGTTTTTATCCGCTTGTGCCGGCCGATGCACCGCCGCCCCGGCGAGGCGCGACGGGAATCCGACAGATGGGGCTGCCGTATGCGCAGGAGCCCGCGGTGACGGTTCATCTGCTGCAGTTCCTGCGGTATGCCAGCCATGTCGCCAAGGGGGGGGACGGGCTCCCGGGCAGTGAGTTGCTCTATCCCCACAAGATACTTTTCAATGGCGGCAGCATGAAGTCGAGGATTGCCCGGCTTCGGGTGCTCGCGGCGCTGGAGAGCTGGTTTCCTGGGCAACCCGCGCCTGACGAACTGGCTGGCGAAGATTATTCCCTCGCTGTCGCCATCGGCGCTGCCTACTATGGGCGGGTTCGCCGCGGCACCGGGGTCAAGGTGCGCGGCGGCATCTCCCGCGCCTACTTTATCAAGGTGGCGGCACCGGATGCCGCGAGCCGCTTTGTCTGCGTCATGGCACGCGACACGGATGAGAGCACCCGGGTCGAAGTTCCGGGCAACTATCGCCTGCAGACCAATGAGAAGGTGCTGTTCGAGCTTCACAGCAGCGCGACTCGTCTGCATGATGCGCCGGGGGAACTGCTGAGCGAAGAGGCACAGGACGACCTCTCGCAAGTTGCGCCGCTGGTCTCCGTGCTGCGCTTCGGTAAGGGGGAGAAACGCGCAATCGACGTGAGAGTCGCGACCCAACTGACGGAGATCGGCACGCTGGAAGTCGTTCTGGAGTCGTTGCAGACGGAGCATCGGTGGCCGCTGCATTTCGACCTTCGCCCCTCCGCTGGAGATGCCGCAGCCGATGCTCCGGCGCAGATTGTCGTCGATGCCGCCAGCACCGCGGCAGCGCGCGAGAGCCTGCACGCCATCTTCCTGAAGGAGATCGAGCGCCTTCCCAAGCTCGTCAACAGCCTCGAGCAGACGCTTGATCTCACGCGCGACGAGTGGTCCATCTCGATCCTGCGCGAGCTGGCGGACAGCTGCCTTGAGCTTACCGGGGAGCGGGCTCGGACACCTCAGCACGAAGCTCGGTGGCTGAATCTGACCGGCTTCTGCATGCGACCCGGCTTTGGCGATGCCGCGGACTCGCTGCGGATGCGTGAACTCTGGAAGCTCTGGTTCGAGGGTGTGCAGCACGACCGGCAACCGCAGGTCATCGCGGAATGGTGGGTCTTCTGGCGGCGGGTTGCGTCGGGGCTGAAATCGGGTCACCAGATTGCGATTGACGACATGCTCGAAAAGATCCTCATTCCGAAGGGGAACTATCGGGGCAAGATCCGTGAAGGGGATCAGGCCAAGCAGGAGATGTGGCGGTGCCTTGGTTCACTGGAGCAGTTGCCGTCCAAGCGCAAGCGTCGCATCGGCACCTTGCTGGTGGAGCGACTTCCCCGGCTCGAGCCCTACGAATATTGGGTGCTGGCACGATTGGGTGCTCGTCATCTCTTTCACGCGCCCCTGAATTATGTTCTTCCGGCGGATGCCGCTGCCCAGTGGCTTCGCCCGCTGCTCGATACGACACCGCCGGCTCAGGCGGCTCGCATGCGTCTCTTTGCCATCTCCATGATCGGCGCCCAGACGGGGGAACGGTCGCTCGATCTTCCCCCGGATCTCCAGCACGAATGCCAGAGTTTCCTGGCGGATCACCAGGCGCCCTCCCAATGGCAGGAGCGGCTGGTTCATCGCATTCACGAGAGCCGTGAGGAAGGGGCCCAGATCCTCGGCGACTCGCTCCCCATCGGCCTGCAGATGGTCGACGCGAGCGACTGATCGGACGCGATTTGCGGATCTTGCGGACGCACACGGACGCACACGGACGCACACGGACGCACACGGTGCGCAGCAGGACAGGAGCATAGGACGGATAGGACTGGAAGCAGGCAGAGGATTAACCGCAAAGAGCGCAGAGAGCGCAAAGAACGTGCGAGGCGCAAGGGCAGCGACGTTTGAGGCGACGGCCTTAATGAAACCGAGCTCAAACGGAGAGGGGGCGACGGCGTGGACGCAACTGCGTGGGCGGGCAGTATACCCAGGGTAGCCCGATGGGCAACCCTGGGCTATGGGACGTAGCCCCGTGGCAAAAGGAGACGCCGGTTACTGTGGAATTGAGCTCGCGCGGGGGTATGGCATTGGATTTGGACTTATGAAGAGAGAAATACCCGGGCAACGGCCGGGTGGGGATTGCCACATTGAGGCTGCGTGGCTCGGAGAGCGGCTCCAGTTGGCGGGCCGGTTGACGCTGGCGAAATTGAGGTCAGTGGGCAGGATGACAGGGATCTTGGGGACATCGGCCGCGGCTCGGAGAGGGGCTTTGGGAAAGCAGGGTTGTGCTCACCTTGACGATTGGGGATCGGGAGGGCATCTTGGAGGATGACAGCGCTGCTTCAGCCAAGGGAGAGGAGAATGAAGGAGGAGGTGCCGCCAACCGCGCGGATGAGGGGGCGTTACCTGGCGTTTGTGCTACCTCCAGTGCTGACGCTGGGGCTGTTTCTGGGGCTGATCTTTGTGGTCATCCTGCCGACGATGAAGCGTCATATGATGGAGCTTAAGAAGGAGACGCTGCGTGAGCTGACGCAGACGGCGTGGAGCGATCTTGCGGCTCTGCATGCGCAGGAAGTGGCAGGGAGCCTGACTCGCGCCGAGGCGCAGCAGGCGGCGATCAGCCGTATCCGCGAGCTGCGCTATGGGGATGAGCGCAAGGATTACTTCTGGCTCTTCGATGAGACTCCGCGGATGATCATGCATCCGTATCGTCCAGAGATGGAGGGGCAGGATCTTCGGGACTATGCGGATCCAGCGGGGAAGCGGCTCTTCGTGAAGTTTGTGGAGGTGTCGGCGATCAGGGGCGAGGGGTATGTCGATTACCTGTGGCAGTGGCAGGATGATGAAGAGCGGGTGGTGCCGAAGCTTTCGTATGTGAAGCGGTTCGAGCCGTGGGACTGGCTGATCGGGACGGGAATCTACGTGGAGGATGTGCGGGGGCAGATTCGGGAGATCACTCGGCAGGTGATGCAGATCGCGATGGGGATTCTGGTGGTGATGGCGGGATTGCTGGCATACGTGGTCCGTCATGGCTTCGAGCTGGACCGGCGCCGGGCGCTGGCGGTGGCGGCGCTGCGGGAGTCGGAGGAGAAGTATCGCCTGCTGGTGCAGGGGACGACGGAGGGGGTGCTGATGGTGCTGCAGGAGCGGCCGGTCTATGCGAATCAGACGTTGCTGAGTCGACTCGGATACACGGAGGAGGAGTTGGCGGATCTGACGATGGACAGGATTCTGGAGCCACTCTCGGAGGAGCATGCGCTGCTGATTGCCAAGAATGGCACGACGAGCGAGGTGCAGCTTGCCTCGGCACCGGTGCGGATCGGGGAGCGCACGGGGCAGGTTCTCTCCCTGAAGGATGTCACTGCCCATCGGCAGAGCGAGGAGACGGTGGCGCGACTGCTGGCTGAACTGCAGACGACCCTGCCGCTGACGACCCGGCCAGTCAAGGCCTCGCCGCTTTCCACGGTGAGCTGCGAGCTGCATACGCCGATACGGCAGGCTGCCGCGGCGATGGCGCGGGCGAAGGCGAGCGCCATTCTGGTCAAGGGGCCTGATGGTCAGCCGATAGGAATCGTCACGGACAGCGATCTGCGGAATCGGGTGCTGTCGGTCGGCCGTGATGCAGGGGAGGCGGTGGCGGGGATCATGAGCGCGCCGCTGGTGCGGATCGCGGAGCATGCGCTGCTGTTCGAGGCGGCCCGGCTGATGCAGGAGCGGGGTGTACAGCACCTGGTGGTGACGGATGAGCGGGGGACGGCGCAGGGGTTGCTTTCGGGCACAGAGATTCTGCATGCGCAGAGTCATGCGATCGGTCTGCTCCTGAATGAGATCGAGCATGGGAAGAGCGTCGAGGAGTTGCGTGCCTGCCGGGGCAAGCTGCCCCTGCTGGTGAAGACGCTGCTTGACAGCGGGACACGGATAGAACACGTGACCCGGATCATGAGCAGTGTGGCGGACGCAATCACGGTGCGACTGCTGGCGATGGCCGAGGCTGAACTTGGGCAGCCGCCGGCAGTGTACTCCTTTCTCGCGCTGGGCAGCGAGGCACGGGGAGAGCAGACACTGGCCACCGACCAGGACAATGCCTTGGTTTACGCGGATGTGCCGGCGGAGGATGCAGAGGCGGTGCAGGGCTATTTTCTTCGCCTTGGGGAGGCGGTCTGCAGTGGTCTGGAGCGTGTGGGCTATCGTCGCTGCCAAGGCGAAACGATGGCGAGCAACCCGAAGTGGTGTCAGCCGCTGTCGCGCTGGCGTGAGTATTTCACGGAATGCGTGTTGGCGGCGGAGCCACAGGAGCTGCTGGACGTGAACATTTTCTTCGATCTGCGTTGCGTGCATGGTGATGCGACGCATGTGAACGATCTGCGGCAACACTGGCAGGCGTTGCTGGCGCCGGATCGTCCAGTTTTTCTTTTTCATCTGGCGCAGAGTACGCTGCAGTTTCGCCCTCCGCGTGGTTTTTTTGGAAGCATTCAGCTGGAGAGCGGCGGGGAACACGCGGATGCGTTCAACATCAAGAGCGCGGTCATACCGCTGGTGAACTTTGCGCGGATCTATGCCCTGCAGCATCATCTTGTGGAGACGAATACGCTGGAGCGGCTGGGTCGGCTGCGCGATCTTGGTGTACTGATTCCATCCAGTCATGACGAACTGAGCCAGGCCTACAGCGTGCTGATGCAGATGCGACTGACGCATCAGTCGGAGCAGGTGGCTCGAGGTGAAGCTGCCGACAATTATCTGCGCCTGGATGAGTTGACCCAGCTGGAGCGTTCGATGCTGAAGAAGGTCTTCGCGGATATCACTGTCTTTCAGGCTCGCCTGCGAACCGATTTTGCCCGGACCACCTGATTCAAGGGAGCTATCATGCGCGTGTTGATTGTGGGGGATGTGCATGGGCGGCACGATGCGCTGGTCGCCCTCCTCCGGCAGGTGCAGGTGGATTATCGGATCGAGGCTGCGATTCAGGTAGGGGACTTCGGCTTTTATCCGCAGACGATGGCGCGCGGCGCGGAGTTGCGTTACCCGGTACCGCTTTACGTAATCGACGGCAATCATGAGGATCATATCTGGCTGGGCAAGATGTACAGAGCGGGGCTGACGGCGACTTGGCAAGCGACCGCGAACCTTTTCTACCAGCCGCGCGGTTCGGTAGTGACAATCGGCGGCAGCAGGGTGGGATTTCTCGGGGGCGCGCTGAATGTCGATCGGCCGCAGCATCACGCGCTGCTTCGGCACAGTCCGAACTATATAACGCGGCGGCAGCGCGAAGCGGCGATAGCGGCGTTCAACCGGAGCCGTCCGGAGCTGCTGGTGACGCATTCCTGCCCGAGCCGACTGGGTATCGGGATGACTGCGTCGACGGAGCATGCACCCGGGGTGGCACTTCATGTCGACGGGGCCGGATTCGATTCGGGGCCGCCGGATGACTGCGGGGAGAGCGAACTTGCCAGGCTCTGGGACGGTTTGTCATACCGGCCCAAAGCCTGGGTGTTCGGCCACTTTCATCGCTATCACGCGGTGACGATAGCGGGTGTGCACTTCCAAGCGGTCAGCGACGATCTGGGAACGCCCGGCCACATGTTGACCTTGTGGGATACCGCCGAAGGTAGACTCCTCCGCTGTCCGGTCGATCCGAGCGTATGATCGTCTCCATTACATGGCATCGGCCGCCGCGCGTTCCTCGGTGGTGAGCGCGATGGGCTTGGGCGTTAGCAGTGAGACAACGATCAGGACCAGGAAGCCAAGGGGGATGGTGACAATGGCCGGCTGGCTGAATGGAACGATCGCATTCGCCGGATCCAGTCCATAGACGTCCTTGAAGGCCTGAGCACTGAGGAGAATCCAGCCCAGGGAGGAGACCATGCCGACGATGATAGCCGTGGTGATGCCCTGCTTGGTGGTGCGTTTCCAGAAAAGCAACATGACGAGTGCCGGCAGGTTGGCCGACGCGGCAATGTTGAAGGCCCATCCGACCAGGAAATTGACGTTCATCTTGGCAAAGAGGATGCCGAGGACAATGGCGATGGCTCCCACGGCGACGGCGGCGCCCTTGGCGGCGCGGACCTTCTGGAATTCATCGAGCTTGAACTTCATGACGTTGGTCATCAGGTCATGAGCGACCGCGCCGCTGGCAGCCATGATGAGGCCGCTGACGGTGCCGAGTACGGTGGTGAAGGCGATAGCGGAAATCACCGCGAAGAGCAGCTCGCCGAAGCTTCGCGCCAGGAGTGGTGCGCTCATGTTGGAGTCGGTGACGTCGAGAGCACCACTGGTCATGGCGCCGAGACCGAGATAGAGGGTCAGGACATAGAAAAAGCCGATGGCGGCGATGCCCACCACGGTGCTCTTACGCGCGCTGACCTGATCCTTGACCGTATAATAGCGGATCAGGATGTGGGGCAGCGAGGCGGTTCCGCAGAAGAGAGCCAGCATGAGGGAGAGGAAGTCCAGTTTGTCGAAGAGCTTTGGACTGCGGACCTTGGAGAAGGTGGGGCTGGATCCTGGTGCCATGAAATCATCGCCCGAGGTGGGCTTCTGATAGTAGACGGTGGTGGTGACCTCACCAGCGGTAAGCTTCTGGGTGCGCCAGAGAATGACCTCGCTGTCCTGCATGGTGCGGAGGAATTCCCATGGACTGACGGGGCCGGTCTCCTCGACACCGCCAGGGAGTTCGGAGGCATAGCCGACGGGATAGAGGTCGGCTTCGCCTTCGCCCTTGCCGCGGGGCAGTCCATTGACCATCTTGGATCCATCCGGCATGACGGTTAGTGACTGCGTTTCGGTGTAGGTGCCATCGGCTTCCAGGCGCCAAACGGTGACGATGCCCTCTTCACTCCTGACCTGCACAAATGGCGTTCCGACCCAGTCGCCTTCCTGGGGCAGGATGGTACCGGGAAGTTGTGCTTCGGTGACATCCCGGGCGGCGATGTAGCGTGGCTCGCCATCGGGTGTTGTTGGCTGAGTGGTGACACCGCGGGCGAGGAGCAGGATGGTCAGGATGGTGCAGAGGATGACGAGCAGGCTGCCCTTGATGAACTGCACCCAGGTGGTGGAGACCATGCCGGCGGTGGTGACGATGAAGGTAACGATGCAGCCGACGACGATCACGCCGACATAGTGCGGGAAGCCCAGCAATGGCTGAACCAGAGCTCCGGCGCCCACCATCTGAGGAATCAGGTAGAAGCAGCTGACCACCAGCGTGCTGATGGCAGCGGCAAGCTTGATACCACGGGAGTTGTACTTGTTGTCGAGCGCGTCGGCAAAGGTGAAGCGTCCGAGGCGTTTGAGCGGTTCGGCGATGATGAAGAGCGCGACGATCCATCCGGCCAGGTAGCCGATGGAGTAGAGGAAGCCATCATAGCCGTAGAAGGCGATCATGCCGCAGATGCCGAGGAAGGATGCGGCTGAAAGGTAGTCCCCCGCGAAGGCGATGCCGTTGACCGCCCAGTGGATGCCGCCGCCCGCGGCAAAGTAGCCGGAAGCCGATTTGGCTTTGCGCCCTAGAAAGAAGCTGATGCCCAGGACCGTGCCTGCAAAGAAGAGGAAGATCATCACGGCCATGAACGAAGTATCATGAATCATGGTAAGTATTCCTACTTGGCGGATTTGCGGCAGATTTTCATATACATGAGGGCGAGTATCAGGGCCAGCACGATGAGGGCAAAGCCGCTCACGATGGCGAGGTTGACCCCGCCGATCACCGGCAGGCTCATGACCTGCGGCCAGAATGAGCTGACCGCCATGAAGCCGCCATAGAAGAGTACGTAGACGATGAACATCTGCATGCCGCGCCGCGTGTTGTAGGCAACAACGTCAGCGTCTTCTTTTTCCCGTTCGAGCGGGGCTTTGAAGTCGAGACTTCCCATGATGGATCCTTTGAATTATGCTCGTTCGGGCAGGGGCGGGGACCGATGCTTCAACGAGCCGCAAAGAGAGTTCTGTCGCTACGTAGTAGTTTGGGCTTTCGGCCGCCAGATCCCCGGTCCACTGCCTTGTCGCCCGCTGCGCCGCAAGTTCCCCAAGCGGCTGTTCTGAGTAGAGCAACCAGCAATTCTACACGTGTTCCATGCGATGCGGGTGAGCCTATTTCCCAGAATTGTGCGCAATATAGTCATTCCAATCCGCAAACACAACTCGTCTAAGAATGTATTTTTTCCCCCGGGGGTGTTCCTGCAGTTTCCGGGGATAGCAGGCAGATGTGGCAATGAGTCCCGAGGAGACCGAGATTGGCAGCCAGTTTCCCAAGTCCACCGGGTGACCCGAAAAGGCGTTACCGATGGGGTGCGCGCCGAGTGGGTCGCCGACAGTTGCATCCCGTTAGAGCGGTTGCCGTCGGGTGAGTCGCTGGCGCTGCGCATACGCCGGACTACTTGCCCATTCAGCGTGTCCTTGAGTAGTTGGAAGCGGAGGGATTTCCGGTTCGTGTCATGGTTTTGGGACGTGCGTGACGGATTTGCGCCTCAAGCCTCTCACGTGGGACATGCTCCCGGTCCGAGCATGGGCTGGTTGGCACATGAAGAGCAGGATGGGCACGAAAGTCGGAATCGAGGTGCCTGTCCATGCGGTGAGTAGATTTGGCTATTCTGACAGGCACACAGGACTAACAGGATGGTTGCCTGGTGGACAGAAGAGTCGAGCGGATCAACTGCAGCTACTTGACAATGGGCAAAGCGGCTGAGCATATTGTCAAACAACATTGCGTAGGGAAGATGTGATGCGCCGGCAGCACGTTACACGACGGCACGTATAGTGCCGCGGATCAGGAACCGGTGTGTGCGTGGCGTATGCGCCTGCAAAAGGTGATTCCAGGATGATCATGATGATGCGACAATGTCTGGTTCTGTGCATGTTCTCGTTTTCAATGACCAGCTGTTTGGCTGATATTGATGAACGATTCGGTTACTGGCTGAAATCACTATCTGCTTACGAGGGTGGCTTTTTTGTTGAGTATTCTGTCAAAAGTCCCACGACTTTGAATGATGCAAAGATACGGTCAGTCGTGAAGACCATGCGAGTTAAGGTGGATAATGAATTGAGGGTTCATGAGAGTTTCGAACAAGCGGCTTTGGATCCGGTTACTGTGACTACGATTTTCATGGAGTTTGACTTTGATGAACCTGATGCTGAGCCAGTAGTTGAGTTTGGTGGAAAGTTATGGATCAGATGTGAGGATGGTATTCCTCAGGCCTTCAGGTCAAGAGAGGATGCCAAAAGAGCCGAACATGGTTTTCTGAATTGGAGTGGAAATGTAATAGCTGATCCGTTGGATATTCAGGTTGCTGATGCGACTCTATACATTTGTGGATACGGGGCGACGGAAGTCGAACGAACGAAGTCGATATCTGTATTCTGGAGTATTTATGTTGCTGGCTTCTCTACCAAGGACGGCAGCCTGCTGTTTTTTGTCAGACTACCCGGTAGCCACTATAAGGATCGGGAATTTGTCTCTGAACTTGTTGTAAAGCAGGATTCGATTGCCCTGGCCTATCTTAAAGAAACAGACGAAGACAACTGGCGAAATCTTGTTATCGCCAAAATAGATATGAGTGGAGATGCAGAATGTTTTGTACTTGACACGATGGAAAGACCACGAAGCAGAATCCGATTGGCTCGCTCGGACGAGCACTATTTGGCGGGAACGGAACACGATCAGCTATACTATGTTTCGCCGCGCATTGCGCGTCAGTTTACCCTTTATGGGTTCCAGCTACCGTTGTCCAACGTGGTTAAGATACTGCGGTATCAAGTAATTGGACGTGTTCACGATGCTCGGAAAGTGGAGATATCCATTCCATTTGATTAGACCTGAAATAAGCGAGTGAGGGAAAACGACCGCAACAACAAGACGCAGATGGTGTTTGCCGACACGCACGCAGGGATGATGCCCATGACTATCAAAGGGACCAATCCCGATCCGCACAACGATGGCATCGACTTCTACGAATAATCTGGGGCAGAGCAGCAGATGATCGCAAAAAGCATGGGCGTTATGGCCATCGTGTTCCTGATGTGTGGTGATTGGATTGTGGCGGGCGGTCCGGTGGCGGGGCAGGTGGGGTTGGATGAGCTGGTCGTGGCGGAGGCCGGGGAGACGGATGCCATCATTGTGGTTTCGCCTGAAGCTGGGGTGACGGCGATGGAAGGTGAAGGACGGCAGGCGAAGAAGCGGGTGGTACGCCGTTGGGAGCGGCAGGCGGCTGATGATCTGGCGCATTACGTGGCATTGATGACGGGTGCCAGACCTGCGATTGCGGCGACTCGGGAGGAGATCGCAGCCGCGCTGGACGGGGCGGCACCGGTGCTGCTGGTAGGTGAGGAGGCGCTGGCGGCTCGGCGCGGGCAGTTGGAGGAGGCGTTGGCCCGGGTGGCAAAGCGAAATCCGGAGCTGCGTGCGGATGCCATTGCGGTGCAGCGGGAGGGGAATCGGGTCTATATTGCCGGCACGAACGAAGAGAGCCACTACTATGCGGTGGCCTGGTTGCTGCGCGAATGGGGGTGCCGCTGGTATACGTCGACCGACTTCGGCGAGTGCATTCCGAACCATGGGCGGCTCGCCATTGGCAGGCTCGAGCATGCCTATGCGCCCCCATTTGAGGTGCGCAACGCCGCTGCCGGTTTTGCCTGGCTGGGTGACAATACCGGCAAGGTGGAGTTCCAGCGTCGCAACTTCATGAATGAATTGAGCGTTCCCTGCGGTCATTCGTTGGGCAAGTATGTGGAAGAGCTGGTGCCGGAAGGCAAGAATGTCTTTAATGTGCCGATTGCGGAGCCGACAACAGCCGCACATGTTGCAGCCAAGGCCGAGGCCGATTTTGCGGCCGGAACGAGTTTCTCGCTTGGCATGAACGATGGCGCCTACAGCTCCGACTCCAAGATCGACGCGGAGCTGGCGGCAAATCTTGCAGACAAGTACTTTCAGGGTCAGGCGCTGGCGGACAACTTCATGACGCTGTACAACCAGGTCTGCCGGCTGTTGCTTGCGAAGTACCCGGAGAGCGAGGCGCGCATCGGCTTCTTTGCCTACGTGAACATGACGATTCCGCCGCAACGGCAGATGATCGCGGAGAGTCCGCTGGTGGCGTACCTGGCGCCGATCGACATCGATCCGAATCACGGGATGGACGACCCGCGCTCGCCGCCGCGGCAGGAGTACAAATCCATTCTTTATCGGTGGTCGGAGGTGATGGAGGGGCGGGTGGTGATCTACGACTACGACCAGGGGATGCTGGTCTGGCGGGACATTCCTAACCCATCGCACATGGCCTTCCGGGAGGATGTGAAGCACTATCGCGATGCCGGGATTCTGGGGCTGCACACAGAGAGCCGGGGGGCGTTCGCCACCATCTTTCTCAATCTCTACCTGCGCAGTCAGTTGATGTGGGATCCGGATGCGGATGTGGAGGCGCTGCTGGACGCGTTCTATCCCGCGTTCTACGGGCCTGCAGCCGAGCCCATGCGGCGCTACTGGAGCGCGATCTACCGGGCATGGGAGGAGACGATTGTCACGGAGCACGAGTTCTACACAATTCCGGCGATCTATACGGCACCACTGGTGGAAGAACTGCGCGCCGCGTTGGGTGAGGCCAAGGCGGCGGTGGCGGAGCTGCGTGCCCGTCCTGGCGGCGCGTTGTCACGCAATGAAGGGCTCTATCTTGAGCGAATGACCTTCACGGAGCATGGATTTGTCATCATTGACAAGTATACGGCCATGGTGCGTGCCGCCGCGACGGATGGGGATTATGCCACCGCTATCCAGGCTGGCGAGGAGGCGCTGGCTGCGCGCGCGGCGTTGACTGCCATGAATGGCATCTTCACCTCCACGCGGATGGAGTCGGGGTACGCCTGGTTTCCGGGGGAGGTGAAGCAGTACCGTGAGCTGCTGGAATTGACGGACGGCAAGCGCGGGCAGTTGGTCGCGCGGCTGCCGCTGGAGTGGGCATTTCGGCGAGATCCACACGATACTGGCCTGGCCAGAGACTATTCGCGCCAGACGCCGGATCTGAGCTACTGGGAAGCGAATCGTGAGCGTTATGCGACGCCGGAAGCGCGAAAGGATTACCCCATCACGCAGTGGGAGAGGGTGCGCAGCGATCTGTACCCGCAGGCGCAGGGGGTGCTTCATCCCGACTGGCAGAGCTTCACGGGCTTCATGTGGTACAAGGCGGAGGCGGAGTTGGATGCGAGAGAGGCAAATGGCGCATTGCACGTGCGCTTTCCGGGAATCTTCAGCGAAGCATGGCTGTACGTCAACGGCTATCTGGTGGCGCACCGTCCGCAGCATCACATGTGGTGGCATAATGACTATCGCTTCGAGTGGGATGTGGACCTTTCGCGAGTGGTTCGACCCGGGCGGAATGAGCTGACTATTCGGATTCATAACACGCACCATAATGGTGGACTCTTCCGGCGGCCCTTCATCTATCGGCAAGTTGTGCCACAAGGAAATGAGTGATGGGAACGATGCGCAGTGAGGGGCGTGAATGGGGCGATGAGGAGACGATCAGGCTTGTTCGCTCTACCCGGGAGGTGAAAGCCGAGGTATGGGGCCAGAGTGACGCTGCATATCTCGCCGCTGTGAGGAAAATCAGGCGGGCACGGCTCAGGTGGCGGACGTCAGCTGCTGAATGCCGGTCCAGACGAGATCGGGGGTGACGGCTTGCAGGCATTCGTAGGGGAAGTCGGTGCGGGCACAGGTTCGCTGCAGGCAGGGGGAGCAGGGCAGGGGGTGTCGGAGTATGATCCAGTCGCCGCCGATGGGACCGGTCGCGATGGGATCGGTGGAACCGAAGATGGCGACTCCGCGTCGCTGGAGGGCGGCGCCCAGGTGCATGGTGCCGCTGTCGTTGGCGACGATGCAGGCGCTCCTGGCGAGGAGATGCATGACCTGAGTGAGGGATGTGCGGCCTGCCAGATTCTGACTGAAGGGGATATCTTGCAGGGCGGCGGCGGCGGCGGCTTCTTCGCCTGGTGCTCCGACGGCAATGACGGTTCCGCCGGTGGTGGCTTGCCAGCGTTTGCCGACTTGGGCGAAAGAGGGGGCGGGCCATTGCTTGGCAGGGCCAAATGCGGCGCCGGGTGCCAGAACCAGCCAAGGTTCCGGCCAAGCTTCCCATTGACGAGCGGCTGCTGCTTCATCGTCTGTGAGCAGCGGGGCGAGTGGGGGACAGGTCAACTCGTCGGTCGCGGCACCAAAGGCGGCTGCCACATCCAGATATTCGCTGACCTGATGCCAACGATCCTGGCCCGGGTGCCGATCCCATGCGGGCAGGACGTGATCCAGCAGGAGGGATCGACCGCCTCCGGCCCGGCCGACGCGATGGGGCACGCGCGCACGCCAGATATCCAGCGCGGAACCAAAGGAGTTCGGCAGGATGACGGCCGCACCGGCGTCTGCCGCCTTGAGCTTTTGTCGCTCGTCGCCAGTGAGGCGCTGACTGCCGAAAGTGATGACTTCGTCGGCCCATGGTACGCTTTCCCAGAGGCGCTGGAGCTTGGCAGGGGTGAGGACGATCAGGCGCTTGCCGGGGGGGAGGAGCTGGCGGAGTTGCCAGATGGCCGGCAAGGTCATGACGACGTCACCGAGCCAGTTGGTGGCGCGCACAAGCAAGCCGCGGCGCCAGGGGAGGGTGGCGGCATCGAGACGCGGTTCCACCCGCGGCGGACGGAGCGTCGGCCGATAGAGAGGCATCGGGCTTCCGTCCTCCGCGGGGGAATGGAGCATCGGGTCTATTCAGCCGCCTCGTTGACGGTGATGGACTCGATGATCACTGGCGTAGCCGGGACATCCGCATGGCCTCCCTTGGTGGTGGTGGAGACGCTTTCGATCTTCCGAACCACATCCATGCCATCGGTGACCTTGCCAAAGACCGCATAGCCATAGTTGGCGTCGTTGCGGTAATTGAGGAAGTCGTTGTCTTTGGTGTTGATGAAGAACTGGTTGGTGGCACTGTCAACGACGTTGGTACGTGCCATGGCGAGGGTGCCGATTTCATTCTTCAGGCCGTTCTTGGCTTCATTCTTGATCTGGGCGCCAGACTTCTTCTGTTTCATGTCGGGGGTAAATCCGCCGCCCTGGATCATAAAACCCTTGATGACGCGGTGGAAGATGGTGCCGTCATAGGCTCCACCCTTCACGTAGGTAAGGAAATTCTCTACGGAGATGGGTGCCTTGTCGGCATAAAGCTCCACCTCGAACGATCCCATGCTTGTCTTGACTGTTACCACTGGCTTCTCCTTCTCCTGGGCGTTGGCGGCATTGCCGATCAGACCGGCGACCATGGCCAGCATCAGGCATACCTGTAGTGTACGTTTCATAAACTGAACCCTGTTCATTGTGTTTTCTTGACTTGCCGGGCGCTCCCGGTTGACTGGTAACTTAATGGCTGAGAGGCCCTGCTGCAACTCCAATGCTCAAAGGGCGCCGTCGGCAAGCTGCTCGACCCGGTCATCCATAGCAGGCGCGAGCGCGGACCACCAGTAGTGTTCCGCCTGCCTGCGTCCGCGCGCGGCGTCTCCCTGCCAAAGATCACCGGTGGCGTGGCGCTCGATCAAGAGCTGCAGCGCATGGACGAGGCTGTCAACGTCTCCATCGTAGAGGAACTCAGGATGGCGATCGGCGTCGAGCACCTCGGGATAGGCCAGCCGCCTCGGCGCCAGGGGATAGAGTCCGGCGGCCATGGCTTCAACCAGGCCGATACCGAAGAACTCATGTCGCGCGGTGGAGATCGCCACATCCGCGGCTGCGAGGGCACGCGCATAGCCCTCCGAGGTCTCCTGATAGCCCCAGTTGACGATCCGTTCCCGGTGTCGTACCCGGGCCTTGTCGAAGATTTCGGGTCGATTCTTGAAGCTTTCGCCGAGGACGCTCAGGCGGAAGTCGCAGCCGCTCTCGGCGAGGCGATCGATGGCCGCAAAGAACTGTTCGGGTGCCTTGTCGTATTCCCAGCGTGCTGCCCAGAGCAGGTGCAGCGGCGCTCCCGGCTGGTACTGGTGGATGTGGTCGGGTGGTTGAATGCCCGGCGGCAAGATGCGCGAGCGCGCTTCGATGGTGCCGCCAGCCTCGGTCGGCGCATGATCCGGCATCTTCCCGCAGAAGACGGCCAGTGCCTCCTGGAACTCACCGCGGTGGAAGGCGGAGTTGAACCAGATTTCCGTGGCGGCCAGGGCGCTGGTGATATTGGTGAAGGCGAAGTGATAGTCGCGATCATCCTTGTGGCGTACCGGGTAGGTCAGTTGGTTTTCGTGGAAGTAGCAGACGCTTGGCAGAGGGCGCCAGGCCGCCGGTGCCAAGCCAAGAAAGGATGCCAGGTTGAGCATGTCCGAGCACCAGAGGATGTCGAAGGAGACGCCCGAGTCATGGAGGCGCCTCGCCTCGTCGGCGAAGGTAATGGCGGCGTGGCGCATCCGCCATTTCCACTTGTAGGGGGGAAGCGTCAGGAGGGTGAAATCATGGCGGCTGTGTTGGCGCCAGCCATCGAGAAAAGCCTGGTGGCTACCGCCGTAGTATGCTTCCATGGCAAGGATCTTCATCTTGCACTATACGAGAAAAAGACCGAAGATAAAGCTGGATTGCGATGGTAATGCATGAGGGGGCGGCCATCTTTTGTCATCGTCCAAGAAGATGCAAACATGGAGTACCGCGCCTGCATGAAGATAAAACGAATAGCTGCCATATCCCTGTCAAATCGCGACTTCACCGACCTCGATGAGAAACTGGCGGAGGCTTGCCGCTGGGTTTCCCTGGCGGCCAGGATGGGGTGCGATCTGGCAGTCCTTCCGGAAACCATGAACGAGTATGCCGGAGATGGACCGGATAACCCGCGGGCGCTCAGCCTGGCGGATATTGCCCTCGATGACTGGCAGAGCGACTGCGCGCAACTGCTCGAATGCGCCGCCGCACACAACATCGCCGTCACCGTTCCGATCATGGAGCGGGAAGGGGACGACCTGTACAATGTCTTCCATCTGGTCGGGCGTGACGGCACCCCGGTCGGGCGCTATACCAAGCAATTCCCGACTGACGGCGAGCTGAAGGCTGGGGTCAAGCCGCGGCAGGATCCGGTCATGCTGTGGGAGGACATTCACGTTGGCGGCGCCATCTGCTTCGACATGAATTTTCCGCAAGCTTTCGCGCGGCAGATCGAGGCAGGAGCGCAACTGCTCCTCTGCCCGTCGCTCTTTCCGGGAGGTGATCAGCTCAATTACTTCGCCGCCACTTTCCAGGTACCGATTGCCCTTGCCTATCCTGCCTGGAGCCGCATCATCAACCCTCTCGGGCGAGAGGTCGCGGCGGGTGGCTACCGCCATGAAACGCTCCGCTTCGGCTTTGGTGTGCCCATTTGTGTGGCGGATATCAACTTCGACTCGGCGGTCTTTCACTTCGACTACAACCAGCAGCAGATCGAGCCGATACTGCGTCGCCATGGCAAGGATGTATGGTTGACCTTTGACCAGGAGAACGTACGTTTCATGCTCGAATCGCGTTCGCCGCAGCTTACGGTCGCGCAGATCGCCAGGGAGTTCGAGCTGGTGACTGCGGGCGATTACCTGGCAACCCGCCTGACCGAACCCACAACTCCAGACCCCGCCGCCTGAGGCTCTTCTCATGTCTCCCAATGCCGCCTTGACGCTCGACTCGCTTGCCGACACTATCGACTTTGTCCGCGCCACGATGCAGGCGCACCCCGAACGTGATGCCCTGGCCATGCAGCAGGCGATCCTGCAAGGGAAGCGTCGCCGATGGCCGGTCATGGGCATCAACCACCTGGCTGATCCGGAAGATACGTGGGTTCCGACCAATGAGCTCGAACTGCCCCGCGTGAAGGTGGGCGATCCGGCGGAGCAGGTGGTGGCGCGGCGCATGATCGGCATGCTCGAGCCGCTCAAGATGCTCAACCCGGTCACCACCGCTTTCGGCCTCGGTCGCGGTACGGGGACGCTGATCACCTGGTTCGGCATTCCGCTCAACCCCGAAGCGCAGGATACCCCCGCGCACACGGTCACCATGCGTCAGTTGCTGGATCAGCCAGCGCCCGACCCACTGCACGGCGGCATGATGCCTCAACTGCGCGAGGAGATCGAGCTTTACAAGGCGCTCACCCCTGACGCTTTCAAGATCGCGCTGCCGGACATGCAGGGCCCCTTCAATCTGGTCGCTTCCATGCTTGGCAGCGAAGCCATGGTCGCCATGATCGAAACGCCTGACGACTTCGCCGCCATCATGACCCGGGTGACGGATCTGTGGCTCGCGGTGCGCCGGCAACTGGTCGAGTGGATCGGCCCGGAGCGCATGACGCCGGAGGCTGCCCGCTATGCGCGGATCGCGGAATGCTCGGTGAACATGGTCTCGCCGGCCATGTATCGCCAGCATGTTCTGGCGCACGATGCGCGGATCGTGGCGGCACACGAAGGCGTCCACATCCATCCATGCAGCGGCCCGCATGTCTTCAAGGCCACTCTGGCCTCGCTGCCGAACGTGATCGGCACGGAAGCCGGTTACATTGCGAAGACAGCGGCCGGCGCCATATCGGTGGAGGAAGCCTTGTCGATCATCGGTGACCGGCCAATCGCTCTGCACATCGGGCAGGAACTGCCTGTCGGCACGGAAGAGGCCTTCATTCGCGCGGATCTGGAGCGTTATTGGGATCATCCGCGACTCTGCTTCAGCTACACTGGCATGCACTGGCGCAAGCGCCACCGGCCCATGATCCGCGACCTTCACCGGCGTCTCGATGACTGGTGGGCGGAACGCTATGGATGAGGCTGCCCTCAACCCCTACGAAGCCGTTTTTCGGCAGTCCGGCCGCTTTCTGGCCCTGCTCGATCTTGATGGCATCGTGCTCGACCTTAACGATGTCGCCACCACCGCTTCGACCAGAACGAGGGAAGCACTGCTTGGGCATCCAGTCTGGGAAGGGGACTGGTGGCCGGAAGGGGGGCATGCCGAAGAGCTGAAGCGCCGCTTGGCCGCGGCAGTCGAAGGCAAGGTGGGCCATTTCGTCCTGCCGCTGCGGCAGTGGGGCGATCGCCTGGCCACCTACGAGTTCACTGTCTGGAGGCTGGAGGATCAGGACGGGCGGCCCTGGAAGCTGATCGTGCATGGCTCCGATATCACCAGTCGGCAGAAGCTCCAGGATGAGCTGCATGAGAGCAAAAGCCGCTTCGATATGCTCGCCGATGCCATCGAAGACGTGGTCTGGATCGGCACACCCAAGCTGGATCGCATCCTGTATGTGAGTCCCGGCTATGAACGTCTCTGGGGGCGTTCGCGCGCGCATCTCAATGCGTCTCCCGAAGCCTTCATGGAACCGATAGTTCCCGAGGACCGGGAGCGTCTGTTGAAGAGCCATGGCGCCCATCCGAAGCCGCCATGGGAGATGGAGTATCGGCTCCTGCACGATGATGGCACCATGCGCTGGATCCGCGACCGCGCCTTTCCCCATGTCGATGAGACCGGCAGGCTGACGGCGGTATGCGGCATTGCTTCCGATATCACCGCCGCGAAAGAGCAAGCCGAAGAACTGCGCTGCTCGCACGATCACTTTCTGAGCGCTTTCCAGCATGCCGCCATCGGCATGGCGCTGGTGAGCATCGATGGGACCTTTCTGCAGGTCAACCCAAGTCTTTGCCGCATTACCGGTTACGCGCAGGAGGAGCTGGTGCGGCTCACCTTCAAGGAGATCAGCCACCCTGACGATCTCGAGGCGCACCTCGCCCATGTGAAGGACTTGCTCGACGGCGTCGTTCCTGCCTATCACATGGAAAAGCGGTACTATCACAAGGACGGGCACGTCATCTGGGGCTTGTTGAGTGGATCCCTGGTGCGTGATGCCAAGGGCCTGCCGCTGCATTTCATCGTCCAGATCCAGGATATCTCCCACCGCAAGGAGGCCCAGCACGAACAGGAGCGGCTCAACCACGAGCTCGAGCGCAAGGGCAAGGAAATGGAGCAGGTTCTGTATGCCGTCTCTCATGACCTGCGATCGCCTTTGGTCAGCATTCATGGCTTCAGCACGGAGCTGGCCAATGCCTGTAACGATCTGCGCCAGTTGCTGATGGACCAGCCCCTGATGCCCGAGGCTCGGCACCAGATCGATGCTATTTTCACGGACGATGTCGACGAGTCACTCCGCTATATCCGCGGCAATGCCGGCAAGATGGATCGCCTCCTCAAGGGCTTGCTGGAGATCTCTCGCATCGGCCGTGCCGACATCAAGCTTGCCAGGCTGAACATGAACCAATTGCTCGACACCTGCCGCGACGAGTACGAGCTGCGGCTGCGTGAGACGGGTGGCGCCGTGCAGGTTACGCCGCTTCCCCCATGCATGGGGGACCATGCTCAGATCGAGCAGGTTTTCAGCAACCTGATCGCCAATGCCATCAACTATCGCAGCGCCGAGCGAGCCCTGTTGGTACGGATCTCCGGCAGCATCAAGCAGGACAAGGTATGCTATCTGGTCCAGGACAACGGCTCGGGGATCGATCCCAGCTATCATGAACGAATCTTCGATCTCTACCACCGCCTTCAACCGCGAAGCAGCGAAGGTGAAGGCATTGGTCTCTCCAGCGTTCGCACCATTGTCGAACGCCATGGCGGGCGCGTCTGGGTCGAGTCCGACGGCAGCACCGGCAGCACCTTCTTTCTCACCCTTCCTGCCGCGGAATGATCCGCCGGCTCAGCGCTGCAATTCCATCACGGCGTGGTTCCAGATGTTGTGCCCCCAGCCGACCAGCGGCTGAAACGCATAGGGATCGATTCCCTCCTTCGGGGCGTTGCGGTCCAGGCGTACCAGCATGAAGTGCAGGGTATGTCCCGCCTCCGGTGCCGTGTAAGCGTACGGCTGTACCGCCTTCCAGGGTAGCACGATCTCCACGCTGTACCCATCATCCCGATCCTGTGGATTGTTCAGCGTGCCGCGCAGCACGATCCCGGCCCGCAGCCCTTCGATAGTCTGGCCGGGACCCAGATTCGCCCCCCAGTGCTCCAGATCTTTGCACTGCACCGCGTCATAGATGCTGCCGCTGGCGCTCACGATCAGCTCCCAGTAGGTTCGGAATCCGAACTGCGGCAGAAGGAAGAGTTCCACGCAGTCGTCGTTCCAGACTGCTTCGTCGCGCGCAAGATCCTTCGCCTGCAGGTCCACATCCACGCAGTCGAAGGCCAGGTAAAGTGCTTCCTCGTCCCACAGCATGCGATAGCTGGTGGCGGGGCCACCCGGGCTTTTCTGATTGAAAGGATAAACCCCGCTTTGTGTCCAGGCGCGCAGCCACACCTCATCGTCAAGCTTGCCATCGATCTTTGGCGGTGTCGGCGTATAGGGGACGCTGGCACGCGGCATTTCCGGCCACGCGAGCGCGGTTTCGATCGTGTCGCATACCCGCGCGACGTCCTTGGCGATCCAGGACAGCTCACCACTTGGCCCCGGCTCTTCACCACTCAGCCACTTCAGCCATGTCTGGTACTTCTTGTCTCGCAGCCGGTTGACGAATTCCCGAGCCGGCGTAGTCGTCTCACGATGCGCGTCCACCAAGGCTCGTGCACGCGCCGCCACGGCCAGGTGAGCATCGGGTGTCAGGGCATCTGTACTCGAATCAGGGCGGGTACGGCAACCACTGATCACGCTCAGGACGATGATCAGAACGCAACTCTTCCAGACCATTCACAGACTCCACGCCAGATAGGTGATCCCATAATGCAGATGCCGCTCAGCCTCTGCGCGTGAAGGCGCCCGAGTTCTCGCCGGGGAAAACCGCGGGCGCCTTCGTCGATATCACAGAAGATCAGTCCGTCGCGTCGTCGATGCCGTCGCGTACGTTGTCACCGATATCTTCCATGGAATCGCCGACATCTTCCACTGCATCTTCAGTGGCGTCGCCGGCATCCCGTTCGCAACCGGTGAACGTGGTCAATGCAAATACCATCATCAGAGCCATGAGCAACGTTTTCAGTTTGGACATTGGGGAATCCTCTTTCCTCATTTTGGGTTCGTGGCGATTTAACTTGCCGCCATCTTTCGGACATTCTGTTGCAGACCGTCTTCCAAAGGTTGATGTGTACTATCGTAACGCTTGAAAAGGTGCAGCTTAACGTGGACGGTCGGCACTTGTGCTGCTTCATCAACCTATACAGATTCAATACCGATGTCAAGATGGCTGCCCAGATGCAACGAAACAACTTTCAAGGCAGCGACCACCGAGCGTCTCCCTCCAGACGCATGTGTATTCGCTTCGCCTGCTCGATATCCAGCGCAATCTGAGCGCAAAGCGCGTTCGCATCGGGAAAGCGGGCGTCCGGCCGAATGTACGCATCAAAGCACACTTCCAGCTCTCGGCCATAGATGTCATCGTGAAAGTCGAAAATGTGCATTTCCACGAATGGCGTCTTTGGCGGCAGATCGACAAACGTCGGCGAATAACCAAGATACAGGATGCCGCGATATGCGCGAACAGAACCATCATGGCGCAGCCTGGCAGTGGCTGCATAGATGCCGGAGGGCGGGAAGAGCTCATTTCCGGCCCGTACGTTGGCGGTTGGATAATGCAGCTCGCTGCCGCCGATTCCCTTGCCATGGTAGATCTCCCCGAGGATCGAGAAGGGACGTCCAAGGAGTCGTTCCGCGATACCCAACTCCCCGCCGGCAATGGCCTGCCGGATCCGCGTGCTGCTGATGGGCGCGTGATCGTCGTGCAACTCCGGCAGCCCGATGATCCGTATTCCCCGCGGCTCACCCACCGCCTGCATCAGCCTCAGATCTCCACGCGCCAGGTGCCCGAAGCGCCACTTCTCGCCCACCACCACTGCCGTCACCTCCAGCCCCGACTCCAGCAGCACCTGCTGCACGAACGCCTCCGGCTCGATGCCCGCGATCGCGTCATTGAACGGCATCAGGACCATCGCCTTCACGCCCATCTCCTCCAGCAGCACCTGCTTGTGACGCAGCGACATGAGCAGCCTCGGCGCGGATTCCGGCGACAGCACCTGCGCCGGATGCGGGTCGAAGGTGAAGAGCACCGGCAGTGCTCCACTCCGCTCTGCCTCCGCCTTCATCCGCGCCACAAGCTCCTGGTGCCCCCGGTGCAGACCGTCAAAGACCCCGCAGGTCAGCGCGACCCGCTCGATCCCCTTCTCCGCCAATTCCTTCAGCGACCGTACTTGATCCATGCTTGCCTTCAGACGATATAAGTCAGGACTTTTTCCAGCGGGATGAAGTGCTCCAGTACTTTCGCTCTGTCCCATCCCTTTATGGTCTCGATATCAACGGCGTCTTCGATCTTGAAGGGCCCGCTTGCGGTGCGTTGCAGCCGCTTCAGAAAGGCGCCGCAACCCAGCAGTTGTCCCATGTCCGCGCACAAAGTTCGCACGTAGGTCCCCTTTGTGCATTCCACGCTGAAATCCACCTCCGGCAACTCGATGCGGCTGATATCCAGACGCTTGATCGTGATCGGCTTTGCCTCGCGCTCGACGGTGATGCCCTGCCGCGCCAGCTTGTACAGCCGTTTTCCTCCCAGCTTCTTCGCCGACACCATCGGCGGCACCTGCATCTGCTCACCGACAAAACCCGCAGCCACCTCACGGACCCGCTCCGGCGTCACTGCCGACCAGTCGTACTCCTCCAGCACATCGCCGGCGGCGTCTTCCGTATGGGTGATCTTGCCGATCTCCATCGTGCAGTTGTAAACCTTGTCATGCCCCGTGAAGCGATCCGTCAGCTTCGTGGCGCGTCCCAGCACCAGGACCAGGACCCCCGTTGCCTGCGGATCCAGCGTACCGCAATGTCCCACCTTCTTGAAGCCGAAACAACGCACGAACTTCACCACATCGTGGCTTGTCCAGTCCATGGGCTTGTCGACCAGCAGGATACCGCTCTCCTCCACCATCCGTTCATTGTCCATCGAGCAGTTCTCCCGTGTACTCGAGCAGCAGTGCTTCCGCTTCCTCGAGATCGATTCCCGTCATCTTGGCGCCGGCTGCCATGGCATGGCCGCCACCATTCAGTTTGTGGGCGATGCCATTCACCGGCAGGTCGGGATTCTGCGAGCGGAAGGAGAAGCGTACCCCGTCTTCCACAAGCTGCATGCGGCAAATCAACTCTATGCCGCGCATCGTCCGCGCCACGTCGATCAGATCCTCCGTATCCCGCTCATCCACCCCGAACTCCGTCAGCATCTCCGGCGTCAGTACGAAATAGACCAGCCGCCTGTCATGGGCAAAGCGCAGATGCTCCGTCAGGTACCCTTTCAGCTTCACCAGCTCCGGCGTCTCCGAGTAGAAGGCCGCCCGTACGATATCCTGGTAATCCCCTTTGCGGTCGATCAGATCCGCCGCCACCCGCAGCACTCGTCCATCCGTATTGGCATGCTTGAAACCGCCCGTATCCGTCAGGATGCCCATCAGCAGCAGCGTCGCGCAACGCGGCGAAATCGGCAGATCCGTCGCCGCGAAAAACTCCGCCAGCAGCTCCGCCGTGGCCGCATACGTGCCATCCACCAGATTCACCTCGCCATAGCGCTTGTTATCCACGTGATGATCCAGATTGCAGGCAGGAAAGGGCAGATCGTGATGGTCCAGATTCGGCGGCAGGCCCAGGCGGCTCGGGTTCGCGCAATCCAGGCAGAGCAGCCCTTTGTAGCGGCTCGCCTCCACCGGCCCCCCCATGATCGCGCCCGCCGGCACGAACGCCTCCCAGTTGCTCGGCACCTCGTCTCCCATGTACGCATCGCACGCGATCCCGTGCTCCCGCAACGCCAGATACGCCCCGAACAGCGAACCGATCGCGTCCCCATCCGGGCGCAAGTGCGTGACCAGCAACAGCGGCTGAAGCCGATCGATCCACGCAACGATGGAGTCCGCAAGCTCCGTCAGCGGCTTACTTGTCATCCGACTTCTTCTCCTCGCTCTCCAGCTTGTCCAGCAACTGGTACATCTGGTCCGCCTTCGCCAACTGCTCATCCAGCCGGAAGTCCAGCTTCGGCGTATACTTCAGCTTGATCGACCGCCCGATCTGATGCTGGATCTCCTTCCGCTCGTGTCGCACCAGCTCCATCACCTCTTCCTTCTGCTCCGGCGTTCCATACACACTCACAAATACGATCGCCGTCCGCAGGTCGGGCGCCGTCCGGATCTCCGTCACCGTCACCAGGCACGAAGGAACGCGACTGCAGATCAAGCGCTCGAAGAGCAGGCTGACCTCGCGTTTCAACAATTCGTTTACTCGCAGCATTCTATCCATGATCATCACCACTGGGTCGACGGTATTCAAGAGAAAAACGGGAAAACGCTGGTCGCGGCACTCGGGCGTTGGCCGTCACCTCGGCGCACGGCGTCACGATGCCGGCTTGCAGCATACCCCGGGGCGTCAAGCGATTGGAAACCGCTCGGGTACAGCCCGCTATAATACCCAGCTTTTCCGCTCAATTCAAGCGCCGGATTTGATGTGACGCTCCATTCAATGTATTCCGTAAGTATCCCATCAACCCGCGGGATCGGGCTTCTCCGCTTCCTTTCGAACCTGCCAAGGATCCGCATGCCATGAACTACGCCCACGGTGAAGATCGCACTCTGCACGCCGACGAGACCCCCCTCCTGGCCGATATGGCCACCGTCATCTCCACCACCACGGACCCTCTGGGCAATGGCGTCTTCCTCACCGCCGAGGCCCCCGAACCCGCCGATTACCATGAATTCGTCCTCGGTCGCATCGCCGGCCTCGACCGCTTCACTTGCTGCCACCGCACCGACCCCTTCTGGATGATCCCAGCGGCCGGCCAACGCCTCGAAGAACTCCCCGAAGAGACCCAGTTCCTCATGGCCAGGCTCGACAATGGCAAGGTCGCCATCTTTCTCCCCCTCATCGATGGCTGGTGGCGCTGCTCCCTCGCACCCAGCCGCGCCGGCGAACTGCTCCTCGTTGCCCAGACCGGCGATACCGACACCGTCGGCAAGGAACTCACTGGCATCTTCATCGCCGTCGGCGACGACCCGTACACCCTCATGCCCGCCGCCGCCGCCAGCGTCGCCGCCCACATGAAGACCGGACGACTCCGCCGCGACAAACCCCTCCCCCCCGTCGCCGACCTCTTCGGATGGTGCACCTGGGACGCCTTCTATCAGGATGTCTCCCATGACAAGGTGCTCGACGGCCTCAAGAGTTTCGCCGACGGCGGCGTCTCCCCTCGCGCCATCATCCTCGATGACGGCTGGCACTGCGTTGCCATGGCCAACGGCACCAGGCGCCTCGCCGGCTTCTCCGCCAACGAGCGGTTCCCCGGCGATCTTGCCAACACCGTACAGACCGCCAAACGCCTCTACGGTATCCAGCTCTTCTACGTCTGGCACGCCATGGTCGGTTACTGGGGCGGCGTCGACGGCAATGCCCTCCCGCAATACCAGGTTGTCGAAGCCAAACGCGATTTCGCCCCCGCTCTCAAGCGGAAATGGCATGGACAGAACGACGCCTGGTGGGGCCAGACCATTGGCATGGTCCATCCCGACAGCGTCGGCCACTTCTTCAACGACTTCCATCGCCATCTCCGCGAGCAGGGCGTCGACGGCGTCAAAGTCGACTCCCAATGCGAACTCGAAGGCCTCGGCGCCAACCTTGGCGGCCGCGTCGAACTCATGCGCAGCTATCACGAAGCCCTCGAAGGTTCCGCCCAGATCCACTTCCTCGGCAACCTCATCAACTGCATGTCCTGCTCCAACGACATGATCTTCAGCACCCTCAACTCCAACCTTACCCGCACCAGCACCGACTTCTGGCCCAAGCGCCCCGAATCCCACAGTCTCCACCTCTACACCAATGCCCAGACCAGCTTCTGGATGGGCGAGTTCATTCATCCCGATTGGGATATGTTCCAGTCCGATCATCCCATGGGCGCCTACCACGGAGCCGCCCGTGCCGTCAGCGGCGGCCCCGTCTACGTCTCCGACTCCCCCACTGGTCATGACCTTCAGCTCCTGCGCAAACTCGTGCTCAGCGACGGCACCACCCTGCGCGCTCTTCATCCCGGACGCCCCTCCCCCGACTGCATCTTCCATGATCCACGCACCGAAGACATCCCCCTCAAGATCTTCAATCTCAACACCTATGGCGGTCTCCTCGGCATCTTCAACGCCCGCTGGATCCCCGACGCCGTCGAACAGCCTTTCGTCCGTGGCACCCTGACGATCGCCGATGTGCCGGGCCTCCCCCCCGTGCCGCATGCCATCTACGCCCACTGTGCCGGCACCCTCGACATCATCCAGCCCGGCGACTCCATTCCCTTCACCCTCCCGCCAAACGGCTACGAGATCCACACCCTCATGCCCATCGGCAAAGGCTTCGCCCCCCTCGGTCTGGTTGACAAGTTCAACAGCGGCGGCGCCATCACCCGTCAGCGTGTTCATGGCAACGTTCATCTCGTCGACCTCCGCGACGGCGGCCACTTCGTCGCCCACTGCGCCGATCGCCCCCTCCACGTTCTCGTCGACGGCATCGAAACCACCTTCACCCATGATGCCACCACCAACCGACTTGACGTCCAACTCCATACTCACGGCCCCCTCTGCCTCGAAATCGTTCGCTGACCCCGAAAACCTCGGTCGAAAGGTCGGTCCACCCCTTCCAGGGAACGCCACTCGCCTGAGTGGCGCCCTGCGCATCGCTCCACCCTCAAAACCTCGGTCCAAAACCTCGGTTGAACCCTCTGTCCGGTCCAATCCTCGGTCCAAAACCTCGGTCGAAATGTCGGTCCGCAGTGCCACCCGCTTGCGTCCGTTTCGTCTGCTACACATCTCCCCTCCAACCCACTTATGGCGCCTGCGTGAATCACACCATAAGCAGAAGGCTAAATATAGGTCGCAAACAGAATAACTTCAAGGTCATGGGGGGAAATAAAAAACGCTTCCGCGCACTGCCCCCGGCAATGCAGCGGTAACGTCCAACCCCCATTCCGTCATGGACCATGCCAGCCCGGAAGTCGCTTTCCTCTTTGCCCCATGAACCGACATACCAGTAGGAGGCGCCGCTCTCTTCGTGCGCCGATATTGGTGGACGGACGTGCCGGTCTTCAGGGATGACGGTGATTTTTTGCGGGGAAGGAGTTGCAGTGGATGCACGGATGGGATATAATGTCAACGTTGACATTGCGTGAGGGTAACTATGAAAACGCCGGGAAGAAAGATGAAACGATACGCGATAGCTGGAGCTGGGGTCCGAGGGCTTTGTTTTGGTCAGCCGATGCAGCGCGATTTCAGCGATCATGCTGAGTTGGTGGGGGTGTACGACACCAATTCGCTGCGGGTGGCGGCTTTCTGCAAGATGCTGACGCCGCCGGTTGCCGACTATACGGATTTCGACCGCATGGTGCGGGAAGCGCGGCCGGATGTTCTTGTCGTGACCACTCCTGACCATACCCATGCGGCACTGGTTCAGATGGCCTTCGCGCAGGGACTCGATGTGGTGCTGGAGAAGCCGATGGCGATCGATGAAGCAAGCGTGCGGCGCATCCTGGTGCTGGAAGAGGAGTATGACCGGCGGGTGCGGGTGACCTTCAATCTGCGCTATGCGAGTTTCTTGGTGCACGTGAAGAAGGTGCTGGCGGAGGCGGATCTTGGCGAGATTCGCATGGCGACGCTGGACTGGCATCTGGACAAGCTGCATGGGCCGGAGTATTTCCGCCGGTGGCATCGACGACTGGCCTTGTCGGGGGGGCTGCTGGTGCACAAGTCGACGCATCACTTCGATCTGGTGAATTGGCTGCTGGAGGATGAACCCTCGGCGGTGTCGGCGATGGGGTCTCTGCAGGTTTATGGTGCGAATGGACCTTTCCGCGGTACATCGTGCCGCACCTGCGACCATACCGAGGTGTGCCCCCACTATTCCAACGTGGAGGCATGGGATGAGCCGACGGCGACGAAGATGCGCCAGCTCTATTTCAATGCGGAAGGGGAGGATGGCTATATTCGGGATGCCTGTGTATTCGATCCGGAGATCGACATCTACGACACGATGACCGCCATGGTGCGGTATCGAAAAGGGACGCAGCTTTCCTATTCGCTGTGCGCCTATGCGGCGTACGAGGGATATCGGCTGACCTTGACGGGCACCAAGGGGCGCCTGGAGGCGGGAGAGCGCTTCGGCGGATTGATGATGAAGGCGGTGGACAAGTCGAGCCAGATCCAGATCATCCGCGGCCTGAAGCGGGAGGATGTGACGGTGGAGCAGGTCGACGTGCCGGTGGATCGGCGGGATCATGGGGGTGGCGATCACAACCTGCTGCGGCATCTGCTGGTACCGGGAACCGCCGATCCATTGCGGCAGAGCGCCGGCTCGCGGGACGGGGCGGCAAGTTGCCTGATCGGCATCTGCGCGAACAACTCCATACGCCAGGGTGGCGGGGAGGTGCCCATTCCCGGGTGGTGGCGCCGTCATCGGCAGCCCGAGGATCGCGAGGTGCTGTCATGAAGGCCGCCGATGGCTGCGTACGGCAGGTGGAGGAGTGCCGCGACATGCTGACTGACGAGTCGCCGGCTGGTCTTCGGCTGCGGCGGCTGACGAACGACAGCATGTGGGCGCACAGCCATATCTACATGGAGAGCCCTGTCTTTACGCCGGATGGAGATCGTTTCGTCTACCAGCGGATGGAGGCGGCCCCGCGGGACATCTACATGGCCCACCGGTGGCGGCAGTTCTGGCTGTGCGACCTTGCCGATGGCTGTTCGCTCCGGCCGCTGACGGATCCCGATGAGCATGCGACGGCGCCGGCCGTCAGCCCGGACGGGCAGTATTTCTACTACGTGGTCAACACGTACGATCCGCGGTCGCGGGAGGGGCTGCGCATCAATCGCCTCTGCCTGCGGAGCTTTCGCCGCGAGACGGTGGTGGTGCTGGATCGGCCGCTATCAGGGACGTCGGTGCCGCCTTGTCGGGCTTATCCCCTGGCATCGATCCGGTCCGACGGGGGCGAGTTGAGCCTTGGCGCGTTCCTGGGCGATGGGGTCACGGAAGGGGCACCGTGGGGCGTGCTCGCCGTGGATCTGGCGACCGGAGAGACGACGATAGTGGCAGCGGGGCAGGACTACCTCAATCCGCACCAGCAATACAGCCGCGGCAGCTCGCCGGAGCAGTTGCACGACGTGCTCATCCAGAAGAACATCGCCGTCAAAACGGATGCAATGGGAAAGATGCAGAGTTGTGCGTCGGGGTGTACGCTGGAGGTGATCCGCGACGACGGCCGTGAGCGTCGCATCATTCCGTGCGGCACGGACAGGCATGAGCTGTGCCATGGGCATCAGGAGTGGCGGGGGGCTATGGCGTCGGTGCTGGTGGGGGTGGATGTCTGGGATGAGGCGGGGGTGCAGAGCCGGCCGGTTCTCGAGGCAACTCCGATCCCCGCGGCGGTGGCTGACGAACAGATACCGCGGCTTTCGGCGAATGCGGCCAGTCATCGCCGCAATCTCACTGCTCACCTGCCGCTGCCCCTGTTCGGGCACACGGCTACGGACCTTTCGGGAAATCGTTTTGCGGGTGACTGGCGGGCGGTTGACGGTACCGGCGTCACCCGGATGTACAGCGGCATCCTGCCCGCGACCGACGACGGCCAGCTCGCGTCGCGGTACCTCTTCGATGTGCGCAGCAGCTACACGCGCGACCAAGCCACCCATCCGCATCCCTGTCTCTCACCGGATGGCGAGCGGCTTCTCTTCAATTCCGATCATGGCAGTGGCACGCCGCAGATCTGGTTGGCGGACAATCTTACCTATCCCGCGATATGAACACGACCAAGGAGACGACGATGAGCTGGACCCGAATCATGACAATGCTGTCGCTGCTCGCCGCACTCGCTCTGCACGCGGCTGAGTTTGAGGCTGACAGCGAGACGTTGCTGCTGGCGCACTTCAATGAGCAGGCGGTGCAGGCGGACCATGCAACAGGGATCAGCCGTTTTGCCGGCAATGGCGCGCGCCTGATCGAGGATGGGTACTATGGGAAGGCCATCGATCTGCGCTCGCGCGGCCTCACACCCGACTTCATGAATGCATGCAGCGATGTGACGCCGCGGTACGACGGCTGGGGCTTTCATGCGCGGGGCAACGTGGAGCCGTGGCAGGGAACCTTCGAATGCTGGTTCCGGGCGGAAGCCGGGGAGGGCGCCAAGCGTCTGCTCTTCAGCAGCAACTTCCTGAACGCGGAGCTGGCGCGTCCGGTGATGGCGCCTGGTCGGGACGACTACTTTCTGGGGTTCGGCCTGACGCTGAACAAGTTCGCGGTGAAGTACTATTTTCCGACGGTCAAGGGCAATTGCCTGAATGGCGAGATTGGCTTCAAGGATATTCCGGGATTCGCACGCTACCTGGAACCGACGGACTGGCACCACTTCGCGATGACCTGGGACCAGGGGGCTCTTCATCTTTATCTGGATGGGCGCCTGCTGATCACGCACAGCCTGGCGGGTGAACTGGGGCTGGTACTGCTCGACAATCCGGTCCGCTACCTGAGCATGTCGGAGATCATTCTCGACGAGTTGCGCATCTCGCGCTCGGTGCGTTATCAGGGGACCTTTGAACCCAATTGGCGGGACGGGCAGCGTCCGGATTATGCGTTCACGGGCAATCCCGATGCCCAGCCGTTTCCTCACGATCTGATTGAGGTGCCGCTCTTGGTGGCCGAGGAAGTGCCGACGGGCGTTCAGCGGTTCGATGCCACGCTGGGTGCGTGGAGCCTGAGTTTCGATGCACGGACGGGGGACTTGCTGCGATTGGGGGAAGGAGAACGGGCAGGGGCCGAAGCGATCAACGGGTTGCGGCTTTATCGTGGCTTGGAGCGGGAGCGGCTGGCGCCCCTGGAATTGAAGGGAGGCCGGGTTCGCGGGGGACGGCTGCGGAGTGAGCAGCACTTCGAGGGGGAGATTGTCGCGCGGCACGAACTTCATGATGAGGGTGGGGTGCTCTACTGGCGGATCGACCTGACCAATCATGGAGCGGAAGAGGCCTGGCTGGAACCGCTGCTCAGCCTTCCCGTGGTGCTGGATGAGCCTCCCGTGGAGCTTTTCGATGGTGTGGAGCCGCGGCAACTCGTTGATGTTCCGCGCCGCCATGACGAATACATGTCAACCCTGCCATTTGTGGCCGCTGCCAGCGAGGGTGGCTATTTCGGTGTCGGGATCGACCCGAATAACGATCTGAGCGAGATCGTCAACGAATGGGTGCCGGGCCTTGGCAAGGGACAGATCCGCCAGGGGATGCGGGTAGCGCTTGCGCCGGGCGAAAGCTATGGCTACACCTTTGTCATCGTGGCGGGCAGTGGCAGTTTCAAGACACTGGACGCGATCGACGCCTTTCACAACCAGTTCCCGGATCTCTACCGTCTGCGGCCGGATGTCTCGATCTACAGTTACATGCCGCTCACTCAGTACCAGTACGCGGACCCCTATCCGGATATGAAGCGCCTTGGCTATGCGGGAGCCTTCTGGGGCCACGGGCCGGGGCACGACAAGGGAGACGAGTATGGCCGCACGGACTGGTGGGACAATCCGGAGCTGTATGGCGAGCGTGCCTACGAGCGCTATACCAGGCGGGTCGAGCGGCTGTGGAAGACGGTCGGTCAGTTGCGGGAGGCGATCACCATGCTGCATGTTCGGTCCTACGATCAGTGGTATCCAGTGCGGCGTTTTCATACCTGCCCCGATGTCACCCCGGAATACATCGTGAACCAGCTCTGGCCGGGGCACATTCCCAACAGCGATACCCTGACTTTTGGCCAATACTACTATCCGACCTACGGCTGGTACATCGTCAATGAGTACAACACGCCGATCGGGGCGCATTTCCGCACCAGTACCCGGGAGTTCATCCGGCAGACGAGGGGAACCTGCATTGGCTTCATCAACGACATGAGCCACGCGGGGTCGCTCTATCGGCACAACGACGAGATTGCCGGCCAGACACCCGGTCGTGCCTGGGCACGGGATCTTGGGCCATTCGTTCGCAAGGCGCTGGGGCGGCGGCAGCGCTACCAGGTGCTCGACTCTTTTGTCGACAATGGGACACGGATGAGCTTTGTTTCGGATGGCGGAGCCTTTTCGCATACGCTCTGCGCCTTCAGCGCGGCGCTGGCCATCGAGGGGGCTGGGCTTTACAAGGATCTGCATGGGAGCGGCGGCTACCTCGGGCCTGCCCGATTCATGTTGGGCGAAAAACCGATTACCTCGATGACGCATTTGAACGATGACTGGATCGGGCACGTGCTGAATGCGGAGGAGTTCACGCCCGAGAGTCTGCGCGACTACTATCGCTACGTCAGCCGTCAGCTTACCCTGTGGTGTATCGAGCAGGGGGTGACGCTGGATCCGAGTTCCTACATGTTCGGGCGGCATGCGGCACTTGAGCTGGCGCCGGTGATGGTGGCGAGCACGGTTCGCGGGCGCAAGGTGATTCATGCAGCCGAGGTGGCGGATGGGCTTTGGGTGCGGCGGGCCGGCAATGGTTTCGAGTCGCTGCTTGTGGTTGGCAACCGGCAACCGGAAGCGCGGACCACCGACCTGCTGGTGCATAATCGCTATTTCGACGGCATACCGCTGTGGGCGCCCTTCCATGGCGGGAGCAGCCGGATGCAGCTCGCGGCCGAGCAGAGCACGGTAACAGGCGTGGCGATCGATCCACGCGACGTCGCAGCCTTTCAGGCCGTTGGCTTTCTTCACGATACAACCGGCAGCGCCACGATGGAGCTGACCGGTGACGGGATCGAGATGCGGCTGACGATCGACCTTCGCTTGGACGGGAGCGGCTACCTCGACCTCAGCAGCTTTGCCCCGATCTACCGGATGGCGGAGCTGCAGCTGAATGGCGAAGGGATCAGCCTGATACCGGACGAGCCGCTGGATCTTCCGGCGGGGCAGCACCGCATCGTCATCGACTACCGGACCGCGACCCTGGCATTCACGACCGAGGAGTGGGCGCAGGTGGAACTGCTGAAGGATGGGCACAACAACGTCCAGTTGGTTGCCGACAAGGGGACGCGCTTTGCTTATGACAAGGAGAATGTGCTTGGGCAGCCGCATATTGGCTTTGAGTTCGGCTCGGCCAACTTCTGGAACGACTTTCTCGACCAGTACGACAGCGAGGACGGCATCCATGGCAACATGGAGCACGCGGAATTCGTGGATGAGCCGGGAGGCTTCGCGGGCTGGCAACTGGTCTTCGGGGAAGCGATCATGCTCGATCAGGAGCAGGTGCGCATCGACACAGCCGCCCGCCAGGTGATCATCGAGGGGCCGACGCAGGGCAGCATGCGGCGCGGGATCGTGATGCTCATGCGCATGGTGGATCGCAAGTACCCACATGTCGGCAGGTTTCATCCGTTCCGCTACCGCAAGCAGGCTTTCGAGAATGGCGACACCGCGCCGATCGATAAGTGGATGGTCCGCGCCGGAAGCCGGGAGTTCTTCCACAAGATCGCCGATCCCCTCTTCCTGGCGAAACCGATCCTGAAAGCGGAATATGAAGGGCTCTATGCCGATGGAAATATGGACTTCGCCGGCAAGTATGCCGTGAAGAGTCCGCCCTTCATCTTCGAGCCGACGTACGCCGATCCTTTTGTCTACAGCTTCAGCGGTACCGGCTGGCGCGAGTCGCGCGAGGAATTGCACCGCCAGGCATCGCCGGAGAGTCCGGTCGAAGACGAGAATGCCGCCGCCACGGCCGCGGAAGCCGCGGCGGAGACAGCCAAGGCAACGGAGGCGAAACCATGAGCGTCACCGACCGTTTCCTGCGCTTCAACCGTGGAGAAGGCGAGCAGATCCTGGTTTCGCCGTTGTACAGCGAGGTACTGCCGCGGGCATGGAGTTCGCTGCCGCCGCACCTGCCGCAGAACGATCCGGCGATGCTGGAAGCCAAGCTGGCGGTCGGAGAACGCTGCGGTTTTCCGCCGATTATCAAGATCGAGATTGGATGCCTGGGCTTGATCGAGCCGGAAGTGGAGCTTCTCGAAGAGGACGGGGAGCGGCAGCGGCTCCGCCACCGCTATGCGACTGCCGACGGCGACCTGACCTGCGTCTTCTCGAAGCTGGGGGATCACACGCACGGCGAGAGCCAGTTGATCGCGTCCATCGAGGATACGCTGCGGATGGCCTGGTTCTGGGAGAACCGCGCCGACTGGGAGACCTTTCGCCTGCGCTTGGGCGAGATCGTGCGGCGGGTGGGGGAACGGGGCATGGTCTGCCTGAATGTGGGCCATCCCTTCGGCAGCTTCCAGGATCACGTGACGACGATCTTCTATACGCTGGAACACAGCCGCGAGATGCGGGATGTGGCGGAGCGCATGTGCCAGGTGCGCCGACGGATGATCGACGAGGCCAGCGCACTCGGCGTACGATGCTTCTTTGCCGGCAGCCTGGGGAGCAACATGTATTCGCCGAAAATGGTGGAGGAGTGGATGGAGCCGTATTGCATCCAGCTTCGTGAACACTGCCACACGCATGGGGCCATCTACTACCTGCACGAGTGCGGCAACATGCGCCACAAGCTGGAGAGAGGCATCTACGGCCGTATCCTGCCGGATTGGCTGGAAGGTTTCGAAGCGCCGCCACTCGGCGACATCGAGGAGCTGCACGCGGTGCGCCGGCAACTGCCGCCGGAGATCGCCTTCAAGGGCAACCTCAATCTGCAGGATCTGGCGACGCTGAGTCCCGCGCGGATCGAGGTACAGGTCCGCAAGCTCCTGACGACGGTCGCCGGCTATCGGCACATCGTCGGTGGTGCCTGTTCGCTGCTGGGGGACACGCCGCCCGAAAATCTGGAGGCACTTGTTCGCGCCTCTGCTTCCGACTATCTTCATGTAACGTCTGCACCTTCAAACTGACGGAATCGTTGATGATGAATCGACCTGTTGGGATCGGAGTACTTGGACTTGGCTCTCGCGGCATCTACCTCGCCTATGCCTTCAAGGAACTCAAAGGCGCCGAGCTGATCGCGGTCTGCGATCGCAACGAGAAGCGCTTCGCCATGACCCGCAAGAAGGTGGAGATGGGGGAGGAGCTGGCCTGTTACACGGATCTTGCCGCGATGCTCGCGGATCCGCGGGTGGACGCCGTCATCGTTGCCACCCACGACAAGGCCCATGCCGCCAACGGGATCCAGGTGCTGGAGGCGGGCAAACATCTCTTTCTGGAAAAGCCGATGGCGCAGACGCTCGATGACTGCGATGCCATGATCCGTGCCTGGCAGGGGAGCCCCTCGGTCTTCATGATCGGCCTGGAGCTGCGCTACTGCTCGCTCTGCGAAGACATGATGGCGATCATCAAGCGTGGCGATGTCGGGCAGATCAAGCTTGGCTATGCCGTCGACAACGTATCCGTCGGCGGGCAGTATTTCTTTCATGACGACCTGCGCCACAAGGACTTCGTGGGCAACCTGCTGCTGCAGAAGGGGACACACTCGATCGACCTGATGAACTGGTGGATCGACGCCCAGCCGGTTCGGGTCTTCGCGGATGGCGGCCTGGATGTCTTCGGTGGCATCGAGTCGCCCGAAAAACGCTGTCGCGACTGCGACCGCACCGGCACCTGCGCCTTCCATATGCCGCGCGAGTTCATGTGGGACTATGGGGTGACGACCAGCCAGCGCGAAGACTTCTGCGTCTGGGGCAGGGATGTCGATATCGAAGACAACACCATGGTTCTGGTGCGCTACGACAATGGTGCCCGCATGAGCTTCGTGGAGTGCCACTTCACGCCGGACTACAATCGCCATTTTACCTTGATTGGCGACCGGGGCCGAATCGTGGGCTTCTACAACAACGAGCAGGATTTCCGCATTGAGGTCACCTACCGCCACAGCAAGCGGCGCGACATCATTCACTCGGAGCAGCGTGTCGGCGGCCACGGCGGCAGCGATCCGAAGATCCAGGCCGAGTTCATTGCTCGCGTCCAGCGCGGCGAGCCTTGCTGTCCCGGCGTGATCGGCGCCCGCAACAGCGCCGCTATCGGCTGGGCAGCCGGCGTCAGCAGTGAGACCGGCATGCCTGTCGTTATTCCACCCGCTCCCTTACCCTTCGAACCGAGCTACGCCTGAACGGCAAATCAGGAGATCATCATGCATCACGATCCCATTGGCTGGAAACGCGACTACGAGGCCAGCGGCTATCTGGTTGTCCCCGACCTCGTCGACCCTGAAACCCTGACGCGGCTGCGCGACGGCGTCGATGCCATCACCAGCAAGCCGCGCGACTTGCCGGAGCACCTGGCGCGCCACATCGTCTTCGAGCAGGATTACGTGCGCACGCATCGCCAGTACAACCAGCGTGCTCCCGAAGAGCTTGGCGATGCCATCCGCGTGATCATGGAGCTGCCCCTTTTCGATCCGGTATTCGCCGAGATGATCCACTTCGATCCCCTGCTCGATGTCCTGCAGGCGCTCTTTGGCACGACGGAGTTCCACTTCCACAACTACAAGTGCATCGTCAAATCGCCGCTGGTCAGCAGCACCTTCTGCTGGCATCGCGATCTCCCGTACCTGAATCATTCGACGCCGGATCTCATCACGGCGATGCTCTGTCTCGATGACATGACCGAAGAGAATGGGGCCACCGTGGTGCTGCCGGGGACCCATCGCATCAGGCATGATCAATTCCGCGCGGACGACACGGACATTCCCGAAGAGCGGCTGCCGGATACGGAGCGGGTGAGCGTCTGTTGTCCGGCGGGTTCGGCAGTGCTTTTTCATGTCAACATCATCCATGGCGGAGGTCCGAATGTCAGCCCCCGACCGCGGCGCAACGTCATCGGAATCTGGGCGGGACCGGATACGCATCCAGTCCGTCCACAGCGCTACGTGTATCAGGATGTGCGCCCGCGCAGTGTCGATCCGGCGCGCCGGAAGCAGATGCTGATGACCTTTCCCGCCTTAGCCACTACGACCGCCACCGTCTGAAGGAGTTGTCCATGCCGCGAGCACAGGAGATCATCGACTTCGTCTGGGAGATTGCGCCCAATCCCGACTGGGGCAAGGAGAACATCTTCGAGTTTGGCGATGGCAACGTCGCGGTCGAGGCGGTTGGCGTTGCCTGGTGGATCACCAGCGAGATGATTGCGACCTTCGCCGGCCGGGGCGTCACGCTCGGTCTCACGCACGAGCGCGTCATCTACGATACTCGCCTCGACTATCATTGGGGCACGCCGCCGTCGACCTGGGAGGTGGCTGCCAACCAGCGCATTGCCGATCTGTGCGGAGAGCACGGCATGGCGATTCATCGCTTTCACTCCAATCTCGATCTGGCCGACTGGGGCATGCCCCGCGCCGTTATCGATCAGTTGGGCTGGGGCGACTATCCCGCGGATTTTTCGAAAGGGGTGCCGCTGGTGGTGCTGCCGCCGATGCCGCTGCGTGACCTGATCGCGCAGGTGAAAGATCGCCTGCGCCTGCCCTTCGTGCGGTACGATGGCGATCCGGAGCGGGTGGTTTCGCGAGTCTGCGTGGCCTGGGGCGGGCTCTGCCAGTGGTGGAATGCCGCCGCCTGCACCCTGCCGCTGGGGATGGATGTGATCCTGGGCGGCGACGTCATCGACGGGGTCGTGCGCTTTGCGCGCGAGCTGGATTGCACGGTGATCGACGCCTTCCACCACAGCACCGAGATGGAAGCCATGAAGCGCCTCGCCGAGAAAGTCGCCTGCCGCTTCCCCGAGCTTCAGGTTCACTATCTCGAGAACAGCATGCCCTGGGCGATTGGCTGAGCTTCGCCACCGTTGCATTCAGCCAATCGTGGGGCACATTCCCTGAATTCCGGCTAAAGCACGATTCAGGAGATGGCGTTCGATGATGGAGATGCGCGAAGAGGCAAGGCGTGGGGGCTGGTTGCTCGGATTCGTCTATCTGCTCTACTACCTGGTTGTGGGGCCATTCCAGCTGGTCCTCGGCGGGCGCTGCGTGGCGATGGGGCTGGGAGCGCAGGCGGGTGCCTGGGCGCTGGGCTTCCTGTATGGGACGCTGGGGCTCTCGCGGCTGATGGCCGGGCCGGTGACGGAGCGGCTTCAGGCTCGACGAACGTTGATCGTGGTCGGTCTGCTGCTGGCGCTGGCGGTCGGAATGACCTTCAATGTGTCGCGACCGTGGCTGTTGTACGCGGGTATGGCCCTCATCGGCTTGGGCAGCGCCTTGCTCTGGTCTGCCGGCGGCGCGCTGGCGCTTGCCCTGGCGAAGGTCGAGCGCCACGGAACGGCTGCCTCGCGCCTCTACGCCTTTACCGGCGTTGGGCTGGTGATTGGCGCGCTCAGTGTGGATTGGATTCTGCCGGCGGAGCTTCGGTATCACTCGAGCGCCTTTTCGTGGCTGCAGATTGGCTGGGTGGCGATTGCGTTGGCGGCGACGCTCGTCGCCTGGATGCTGCCGGTTCGCGCCGACCACGCGCCCAGCCTGGTGCATCCGTGGCAGGTCTTCCGCCGCCTTCTGCACGCTGGGGGTGGCCGTATCTTCGGCCTCCTCGCGGGCGCCGCCATCAGCTATGGCGTCTTCTACAGCCTGGTTACGCCGCTGATCGAGCGGATACCCGCCGTCAATGAGCATCTGGGGACGATTTCACTGCCGCTCTACGCGGTGATGGCTTTCTCCAGCCTGCTGGTTGGACCGCTGAGCGACCGGATCGGGCGGCGGCCTGTGCTGCTGACGGGGACGCTGGTCGGCGCGGCCGGCTTTGCCATGCTGGCGACGGTGGCCGCAATGACGCATGTGGCGGCATGGCAGGCGTGGGGACTGATCGGGGGAGGCTGCTTCGGGCTGGGCTGGTGCTTTGCCTCCGTGCAGTCCATGGCGATGGCCTGGGTCGGCGACCATGTGCGGCAGACCGACCGCTCGACCTCGATTGGACTGCTCTTCATCGGTCGCGATTTTGGGGTCACGGCTGCGGCAGGCGCCAGCGTCATGGCCACCGTGCTGGGGCAGCGAGCAGGGTGGGGCGATGGCTTCACCTTTGCCTTCGCCATCTTTGCCCTGACCCTGCTGCTGCTCAGCTCCCTGGCCGTGGGGCTCAGAAAGTGACGGGATCAATCAGAAGCGCAACTGGCGCACCTGCTCGATATACCACTTGTACATCTCCAGGGATACGCCGGGAGTGATCAGATGGTCGGGCATCATCATGTAGCCGCCATCGCGCATCAAGGGTTTGAGCCGCTCGAACTCGTCGAGCACGGCCTGCTGATTCATCTCCAGCGTCATCTTGTTGAAGTGGCCGATGATCCGCAGCTCCTTGCCGTACTGCTTGCGAATAGCCATGCCATCCGGCTTCCAGGTGCCCACTTCGATGGGGAACTGAACATTGACGCCGGCGTCCAGCCATTGCTTGAGCAGGGGGCGCACATCGCCATCCGAATCGATGCCCAGCAGCTTCACACCGTAGCTTTCGAGCTTGTTCCGCACCTTGCGGTAGCCTTTCGCCACATGCTTCTCGAAGATCGACGGACTCACCAGCGGGCCGGACTTGCCGCAGATGTCTTCCCAGCCAAAGCCCATGTCCGGTGTCAGGCCCTGTGCCTGCATCGCCGGCACCAGCGCGTCGATGCTCCAGCAGGTCAGATCCGCCAGCGTATCGACCATATCACCGAGGCAGTCCGGCTCGTCGTACATCAGGTAAGAGAAATTCTCGACGCCCATCCAGTTGCGGATCCATCCCATCATCGAGGCAGTACCGATCGATACAGGCAGTCCACTGGCCTTGACCTGGGCGATGCGCTGGTCGAGATTGGCGGGCAAACGGTCGGGATGCGGCTGCAACCGTTTCTTGTAGTCCGCCCAGCCACTGGCATCCTTCATGGTGAAATCGATGTAGTGCGGAATGCAACTCTTGTGCTTCCAATCCTGCATGACGACCCCATCGGCGCCCCGCACGATGCGGTATTCGTCCGTCTCCTTCAGCACCTCCTCCTCAAAGGCAGGGAAGAGGCTGAGATTCGCCCCGATTCCCGTCCAGTGAGGCTTCGTGCCAAGTACATCGTGAATGTTCACATCCCGCGGGAGCCCTTCCGCATACCACCGTTCCATCGTCTCCGGCCACCCCGTCCAATGCACGACCGGCATCCGGTCGAAGGTGCCATAGAACATGATCTCCCTGAACAACTCGCGATTCGTCATGGTATTCCCCCTTTCTCTGGCGCTGCTACGATTATGAAGATCGACGACAACCGCCTAATGTGCTCGCCCTCGCCCCCAATACCAGCGCACTTCGCTCATTCCCCGCACATCAACCCTTGCCCTCTCCCGTCGACACGCTATCTTACCACATCTCGCCCAAGTGCCCCGGTAGCTCAGTGGATAGAGCAACGGTCTTCTAAACCGTGGGTCGTTGGTTCAATTCCAACCCGGGGTGCCACTTAATCAGCCTCAAAGTGGTGCTGGTGAGCGCCAATGGCCACTGACCGTGCATTCCTCACTTTGGACAATCCGGTAGTTGCCTAAGATATGTATCTGCGTGTTCGGTCTTTGATCTGAGGAACGGTCAGCGGTCGGACACGATATGGGCTGTGGTGATAGTCGCATATGGCGTCGCACAGGGCTACCACATTGTTGGCGCTCAAATTGATGTCGATGTACAGATCAGTCCCGGGTATTTTTACTACCCGTTCCTGATTGTCTGACCGCTGTGCTTTGACCCAATACGGATTGCGCGAAAAGTAGAAACGCTTGTTCCGGCCACCGAAGATAAACTCGAAATCGTTGAATGCGTCCCCTGCCTCTTCTGCCGCAATTACCAGAACCCTGTATAGTACCTCGCACCAATCGTCCGCCGAACAGCGGTGCCGGCCGAATTCGAAGCCGGTAGGTTTTGTGCCGTTATAGGGACCATCATGCCACACACTGACCATGACCTTGGGCTTCAGCAGCGGATCGGGATGCCAGTCTATCTTGAATTTCAAGGCTTCGATAACAGGGTCACGGAGGGTGCGGTAACTCCTTTCTCGGAATGGCGGCGGTTCGTAAGGTACCTGTTGGCGATCAATATACACGATCTCGATGCAGCCATCTTCATCTTCACGGTAGTCGATGAAATCCTGGTCAATCAGAAAAGCGCTGAGCGACACGTAGCGCTCCTCGTTGAATAGCGGCTTTGCTCTTCCCCTCATAATCATGAGGCGCTCTGTCAACTCCGCCAAGGACAGTGGTAGTGCTTGGTCACGGAGCAGACTCAGCACACGAATCAACGCCTGCTGGAACGCGTCTGCAGAATCAGCGGTGCTCAAGGAGAACCTCCAGACCGGACAATTTGACTCCAGCGGCGTCTGGGCTTTCTCTGGGAAGTCATGGCATCTCGCGCCTTCGGATGCTCAATTCTGGATGGGGGGTAAGCAGTTGAAGTTTTCAACCCGCCACGGTGCCGTCAAATACTTGGACAGCAAAGCCTTCGTTATCCAGGTCGTTCAGGAGTTTCTGCTTGTATTTTTCAGTGCCATGGCCAATCTGGTGAACCAGCACGATCGCCTGGGGCTGTTCTCCCAGCCATTGGTCGAGGCGCTCTTTCTCGATCAGCTTCCTGACGCTGCCCATCTGGTAGTGCGGGTTCTCGCGGTTGAGATTGATGACGATTCGATTGCCTTTGGTCCAGCAGGGACAAGGGATGAAGACAAGACCGTAGGAGAGATCCTGTTGGTAAACCTTTTCGCTTCTGAAATGAACAGTGAAATGCATGATGTCGTTGTTGGATTCCTTTTGGTTGTGGTTGTGCCTGCATTGAGGTTCAGTGACGCCAGACGGGCTTGATGATGTGCCTGACCTGGCCCTGGCTGTTGAACTCGATCCTGCCGGGCTGCGCGGCCACATCATTGTCATAGTCGTAGTACCACTTCGACCAATGGGTCGTCTCCTCCGCCCGGGTGGGTGGTCCCAGCATGCTGGCCACGGAACTGGCGCTACTTTGCCAGCCGATCTGTTCCCATAGTGGCTTCAGCCTGGCGATTTCGAGCAGGTACTTCTCGCGGCGCTCTTGCTCAGCCTCCTGCCGCGCAAGGCGGGCAGCGGCTCTGGCGGCGGCTCTGACACTGGCTCTGGAGGGGGGCGGGTCTTCGCTTTGGGCGGCTTCTCTGCTTTGTGGTGGCAGGGCGGCATCCTGCTCTTCCACGGTACTGGACAGGGCAGGCAACGGCATGGGAGGCTCACTTTCGAAGCTCGCCCGCGCCTCTGTCTCTGCGTCATACGGAAAGACCTGGATCATCAACGACTTGATCGGGTTCCTGCACTTCATGGCCTTGAGCACAGCATGTGCCTCTTCTGCCCGTGAGCTCAACCAGGGACTGCGTGCCTGCCACGTTGGAAAATGGTGAACGCAGGCAGCCACGCCTGCCGCCGCGGCAATGGCAGGGATGGCAACACGCAGGTGAAGGAGGGGACGGCGCCGGCGTCTGGGTAGCGATATGGAGATGATGCGAAGGGTGGCGCTACCGACCGCAATAATAGCCTCGGCCGCGGCCTCAACCTGTTCGATTACAGGTGAGCCATCGACGTAGGTCCCCGTGGGTGAACCACAGTCGGAGATCTGGTACGGAGCGTTCTTCAGGGCCACGATGCGGCAATGCCGCCCGGCAACGCCACTGCTCTTTGGCAGAACGACATCGCAGATGGCATCGCTCCCGATCAGCACATAAGGCTTTGACAGGCAGAGGACCGCAGGCTCGGCATCCTGAAGGAGGATTTCGAGTTCCAGATGATAGTCCGTGCTCCCCGCGTGACTGCTCATACTCTCCCCGCTTGGTTGTACAACAGTCTTCGAAAGGATTCGACCGTGTGCACACGTTGCGAACCGGATTGCCCCAATCACTGCAGAAAGAAGTGAAGATGAGGCAACGGTAGCGTAACAACCGTGGAATGCAAGAAGAAACTCCAGGAACGTCAGTGCACCAGAATCTGCAGACGGCTTAACCTCATGCGGCACGCAACGCGCAGCCGTCAGGCTTTATCTCGGGCAGGCGGTGCGAATGGCGGAGAGGAGGGCTTTGGGATCCTCGCTCTTGTTGACATAGGCCACTGCACCCGCCGAGATGATGGCCGCGGCACGGTCCTCTTCCTCGTACATCGACAAGCCGATGATGCGGATGTTGGGAAGCTCCCTGTGTATGCAGCGAGTCGCCTGCACGCCATCCATGCGCGGCATGCTGAAATCCATCAGAATAATGTCTGGCTGAAGCTCGTGCGCCATGCGGCATGCCTCCTCGCCATCAGAAGCTTCGCCGACCACCCGTATGTCCTCCTCTCCCTCCAGAAGCAGCTTGAGCCCGCGACGCATGACGGAATGATCATCGGCCAGGAGCACTCGCGAATAGAGCCCCAGTTCCGGCTGCAGAACGATGCTGCCGGTGGATGCTGCCGCGATGGCGGAACGAGCGGGGATGACGTCGGGGCGCAGGGCGGTCGTGTCATCGATGGGAGCGAGCAGCACGAAGGTGGCCCCTTCGCCGGGCTTGCTGCGAACCGTGAGGCGCCCGCCCTGTAGTTCCAGCCGCTCCTTGATGCTGAAGAGGCCGAAGCCGCCACCGGCATCCGGGGCGCGGGTGAAGAGATCCCCGGCGATGAAGCCGCGACCATTGTCGCTGACCGCGACGCGGACATTGCCATTGTCCAACCAGACCAGCTCCAGAGCAGCCTCCATGACGCCGCTGTGCTTGATGACGTTGAAGAGCAGCTCCCGAATGGATTGAAAGAGCAGAATCTGCACGTCTTCGCGCTCGACAAGCCCTTCCGGCCTGTCGCCGAGGTGCAGGTCGATATCCAGCTTCTGTTTGTCGCGCATCTGGCGAGCGAGCCAGTCGAGGCCGGCGGCCAGACCCGCTTCATGCAGAATCGGCGGGCTCAATTCCACGGTCAGCGAGCGCGAGACATCGATCGAATCGCAGAGCAGGCGGGAGATCTGGCGGATTTGGGGCTGCTGGCGCGGATCGGAGCGACGGTCGAGCAGCTCAAGACCGAAACGCGCGCCGACCAGTAACTGCTGCAGGTGATCGTGGAGAGTCTGCGCCAGGCGCCGTCGCTCGCGCTGTTCGGTCAGGGTCAATTCCGAGGCAAGACGGCTCAGTTGTTCGGCGCGCTGCTGCAACTGCACCGTCCGTTGCCGCACGCGCTCTTCAAGCTCATCCCGCGCTTGCTTGAGTGCCTGCAGCGCCGCTTTCCGGTCGCTGATGTCCACGTTGCACGCCACGCCTCCGACGATCTTCTGCTGCTCGTCGCGAATCGGCATCGCGTAATTGAGAATGGTGCATTGCTCGTCTTCCGTGGTGGTGACGACCAGCTCCTCGGGACCGGATGTTTCGCCGTTAACCAGCGCCCGGTAAAGCCCCCATTCATGAGCAGCCAGCGGCCGCCCGCTTTCCGGCCAGTGAGCGTGATAGCTCTCCTCCGGCTCCATGAGCACACGGCTCGGCGCCCGGTCGCCCCAGATCGCCAGCGCTGCCGGATTGAGATGCACGATGCTGCCGTCCCCGTCAGCGATGAAGATCCCCACCGGCAGGACATCGAGCACCACCCGCAGACGCTCTTCGCTGGCACGCAACTCGGCCGCCGCGCGTTCATGCGTCGACATGTCCATCATGGAGCCGATCATGCGATAGGCCGTGCCGGCACCGTCGCGGGCAATGATGCCGCGATCGAGCAGCGTTGCATAGTTGTTGTCGCGTACGAGGTAGCGATACTCCGCCTGCCACGAATCCAGACTGCCGGTGAGTGCCTCCCGGAGATCGTTGAGCACATAATCGCGATCATCAGGATGAATCCGCGCCGCCCATTGCTCGCAGCTTGTGCGCAGTTCATCTCGCGTTACCCCGAATTGATCGACGGCGGCTTCGCTCCACTCTATGCAATTGCCCAGAATGTCCCAGTCCCAGATGACGTCGTTGGTGGCCTTGCCCACCAGGCGCAGGCGCTCTTCGCTCGCCCGTAGCGCTGCTTCCGCCTGATGACGTTCGCTGATGTCGTGAACGACGCTCAGCAGGCGCAACGGTGTACCCTGGCAGTCGTGCTGCACCTTGCCGAGAAACTCGAGCCACTGCCAGTGATCGGCCCCGAGCGCCTTGGCGCGCGCCATGCAGCGAAAGGGAGATCCAGGCTGCCGGGCATGGTCGAGGGCCTCCAGGAATATCGCCTGGTCATCGGGATGCAGGTGCTGATCGAGGAAGGCTTCCCTGCTGGGAGGTTGTGAATTCGGGGGATGTCCGAAGAGCCGGTACATGCGCAGATTCTCCCAGACCGCGAAGCCAGTCTGCAGATCCCACTCGAATACGCCCATATTGGCGGCCCCGAGGGCAAGATCCAGCCGCTGCTTGCGCTTCTGCAACGCCTCGTCCGCATGACGCCGATCGCTCACATCCCGTCCCGTGCAATAGAGCAGTCCCTCGTTGGCAAAAGGTCGCAGCTGCCATTCGATCCAGCGGCAATCGCCGTTCTTGCACATCATCCGGTATTCGTTGTGCAGCGAATAGCTGGCATCGCTCCCCACCTGCAACGCCAAGTCGCTCAACTTTCGGTCATCGGGATGCACGAAGTCGCGGAACGCTTTCTCCTTCAGCTCCTCGAAATCATGTCCCAACGCCTGGCAAAGACTACTATTCACTTGTTGCCAGCATCCGTCACCAATGGTGACGACCGCCAGGAAATCGAGGGTGAGGTCGAAGAACCGGGAGTAATCGATCTCAGACTTGTCTGTCGCGCGAAAAGGCATCAGACGAGCAACTACAGGTACGGATATGGCAGATACATGGGCGATGTTTGCAAACCATAGTCTACCAGATCATATCGGTAATGTCAATCCAGAATCAAGACTTGTAGCCGTTTGGATGGTGACTGTGCCATTCCCACGCAGTCGCCACGATCTCCCGCAGCTCCGGAAAACGTGGCTGCCAGTTGAGAAGCTCCCGCGCGCGGCTGGAATCCGCCACCAGATGCGACGTATCTCCCGCCCGCCGCTCCACCTCGACGGCGGCGATTGTTGCGCCGGTAACTTCTCGCGCGGTCTCGATGACCTGCTTCACCGTATACCCGTTGCCATTGCCGAGGTTGATCCTGGCGCTGCCGCCCCCATGTCGCAGGTACGCCAGCGATAGCAGATGGGCAAGACCAAGGTCCGCCACATGCACGTAGTCGCGTACGCAGGTGCCGTCGGGCGTCGGATAATCCGTGCCAAAAATCTTGATGGCGTCACGCTGGCCGAGTGCCGTCTGCAGGATGAGGGGAATCAGGTGCGTTTCGGGATGATGATCCTCGCCGCAACCGGGCAACGCGCCGCAGGCATTGAAGTAGCGCAGCGCTACCGACCGGAAGCCGTAGGCTGCATCGAAATCCTCGAGCACCCGCTCGATCATGTACTTCGACCAGCCGTAAGGATTCTCTGGATGCTGGGGGTGATCCTCGTCGATCGGCATGCGCTGGGGTTCCCCATACGTCGCCGCGGTGGACGAGAAGACCAGATGCTTTACCCCACCTTCGTTCAGAGTTGTCAGAAGTGCCAGCGCCCGGCGTACATTGTTGTCGTAGTACTTGGCGGGATGCTCGACCGATTCGCCGACCGCGATGAAGGCCGCGAAATGAATGCAGCTGTCGATGTCATGCTCGCGCAGAATGTGCGCCACGGTCTGCTCATCGCCCATGTCGCCTTCATAGAAGCGCGCCGCTGGATCGATGGCTTCGATATGACCATGGCTGAGATTGTCCAGAACCACGACCTCTTCACCGGACTCGATCAGCAGCTTGACCGTCACACTGCCGATGTATCCCGCACCGCCCGTTACCAGAACTGCCATCTTGTCCCCCTTCTACTGTTAAGGCCTCATAGCAGTTCAGAAGGTACGCGTGCAGCCCGCATTTTCAATCGACGATCTTCAGCTTGATCTCATCGGCATTGCCCTTCAGCTCCGGGGCATACATGGCATGGGCCTGAGTCGGCAGCGCGCTGAACTTGCCCGGTATCTCGGCGCGGACGCGATACGACAGACTGTGACGTCCTCGCGCCAGCCGCTGCACGAAGAAGGAGACGCGATCGTCGCGTAGCTCCATGTACGCACCCATGGCATTCCCTCCATAGCCGCTGCGCACCTCGACCGGCTCGAAGCCGGCTGCCTTGTAGTCTTCGAAGACAATGTACTCGTAGTCGTTCTTGCTCTCCACGACCAGTTCGATCTCCACCAGATCCCCGCTGGTCAGCGTCGCCAGGTCACGCAGCTCTTCCCGGGCATACTTCTCCACCCGCTGGTCCACCGCCTGACCGCGCGAACCTGCCGCCTTGACGCTCTTCTCCACCGGCGTCAGCTTGTAATAGGTGCGCGACACCTTGATCTCCAGTCCCGCTGCCGTGATGTAATCCTCCAGGCTGAAGTAGCCCAGATACGCGTTGAAGTAGAGCGGACCCGTGCCCGTCTTGCGCAACTCCACCGTATGCTTGCCACTGCCGATGGCGTCGCCCGCCAGCACCACCTTGTTGTCGAAGGTAAAGAGCTTGTCCGGCGTGATGTGCACCTGCTGATGGCGCTGACCGTCGATGAGGACCTCGACCGTCAGGTCGGGCTTATCTTCGCCGCTGGCGCGCAGATACTCGGCAAAGGCTTCGATGCAGATAGCCGTATCCCGCGTCGAGTTCCAATAGGTGGCATGCTTGCGGTTGTTGAGCAGGTACTTCACCAGCCATGGGGCCGTCTTCCCCTTGGGATCCGTCCTGGCCAGCAGTTTCAGGTAGTAGGCCTGTGCCTCGTATTCGCTGCCATACCAGTAGTACCAGTAACCACCGTTATTCAGGTTCAGATACGCCGTCTGGTTCTCCTCGTCCCGCACCAGCAACTGCTCGATGTTGCGGATGATCATGTCCCGCTTCTCCAGATCCTTGACGTTGTCCAGCCCGATGCCGAACATCGCCTGCGCGTAGACCGGCAGGTCGATCCGATCCTTGTACAGATGACCGCGCATACCCTCGTGATCCCGCTCGGCATCCGTAAGCACCATATACACAAAGGCATCCAGCGCATCCGCCTGCATCTTGTAGGGACGCTTCGGCTTCTTTTCCTCGCCCCGCTCCAGCTTCTCGAACTCCTTGAGCTGATGCTGCCACAACCATTCGATGCCCCGCTCCACGACTCCCGGAACGATGGCGACATCATTCTCCCGCGCAATCTGCAGCCCGTGCACCACCACCGCCGTCGTATGTGCGTACGACTGCTCGCCCCAGCCGGAGAACCAGCCCCAGCCACCGTCGCGCAACTGCATGGCGGTAAGCCGTTCCACTCCCACCTTCACCATGCGCTGCACCTCGGCCTCGTCAAAGACCGGGTTCTGCTTCCAGCGCTGCCACTGCTTGGCGCGCTCCCTGTCATCGCCGATCTCCTGTGCGTTCAAGTTAGTCTGCTTCTCCCGGACGGCGGCCAGGTCCAGCTCCATGCCGAGCAACACCTTCTGCACGATCACCGTCGGCAGGAAGCGATTGAGCGTCTGCTCTGTACAGCCATAGGGATAGTCGACCAGGTAGGGCAGGGCATCCACCATCGCCCCCGCCAGGGTGGGGGAGTACCGGATCTCCAGCCGCGTCTCATCCACCCGACGCTCCGCCGGCACCTCGAACTCGAAGGTCTGCGACGACGAACCCTGCGCGATATGCCCACTGAAGGAGACGGTCTTCATCAGCCCATGCACCTTCACCGGGAAACTCATCTGCATCGCATCGGATTCTTCATCCGTCAACGCCTTCATGCGCACGATCGCTTCACCTTCCCGTACCACCTTCACCCGCCAGTCGACCCGCTGCTCACCTTCTGCCTCGACCGTCACCGTCTGCTCCGCCGCCACACCTTCCATCAGCTCCAGCGTCCCCCCATCAAGCTCCAGCACCACGCGGGCCTGCTTCGCCGTCGTCAGGTAATTGTGCACGTTGGCCGACAGAACCACTTCGTCCTTCTCCACAAAGAAGCGCGGAGCCTGCAGACGAACAAGGACATTCTTCGTCGTCACGACCTCGGCACTCGCTTCGCCCACCTTGGTCCCATGTCCCATCGCCCATGTCGCAATCTTCCAAGTGGTCAGATTCTCCGGCATCGTCAGCTCGAAGGAGACCTCGCCCCTGGCATCGGTGGTCAACGCCGCCGCCCAGAAGGCGGTATCGGCAAACTCCGTGCGCACCGTCGGCTCGACCATCTCCTCACCGCCCGTCCCGCCTGCGCCGGCGGCAAAGCCGAAGTCCGCGGCACCATCGGCCATGACCATGCTCGACTCCGCCTCCATTGCCATCATCGGTGCGGCTGAAGCGGCGCGGGAAGCCATGACTTTCTGGCGCGAACCCTTCATCTCGCCTGGAAAGGGCATTGTGATCGTAAGTTCGTCGGCCACCTGACGCCCAAAGGCGCCGAGACTCTGCATCGACTTCTCCTCTGACTTCACCGTGTTATGGAACCAGCGATCGAGACTCGAGATCGTCCGCGGCTGGTGCTCTCGCCGCCACTTCCAGAAGAAGGCTCGGATCTCCGGCACGTTGCTCCCGCCGGAGATGTACTCGACCGCCTTGTCATAGATGCTCACCACCGTCGAGCCGCTGAATGGCTCTCCAAAAAAATCGGTGAGGCGCAGCCGCACCGTCGCTGCCTCCCCTGGCTTGTACTCCTTCCGCGACGGCAGCACCTCCATGTTCAGCATCCGCTTCTCGGGTGGCACCACGATCTCGCGAGCGATCGTATGCACCTTGCCGCCACTGACTGTCAACGCCTCGACAAAAAAGTTGGGCATATCCTTCTTGCTCACCTCGAGCTCCACCTGCGTGCTCTTCCCCTCCAGCTTCAGCACTCGCGGCGGCAGATAGATGCTGTTGGTTGGCCGTACAAAGAGCAGCACCGTAGAGCCCGCCAAATCCGCGTTCACCAGGAGCTTCACCGTCTCGCCCGGCTCGTAATCCCCCTTGTCCGGGATCAACTCGATGGCGTTGTACCGGAAGTCGTCGGAATCGGTCGCCTTACCACGAATGGTGAAGATGTAGCCACCTTCCTCCACATGCCCGCCGGCATCCGTCACCTTGCAGCTCAGGCGATATTGTCCTGCCTGGCCTGCGCGCATCTTCTGCTTCAGGCTCCCCTCGGCTCCCATGGTCAGCGACCACTCCTCCACCGCCTCTTCCCGCGGCTGCATCTGCTCGTCATAGGTGATGTGATAGAGGACCAGCTCCGCTTTTCCCGCCACCGGCTTGTGATCCGCCGTGCGCGCCGCCACCCCTGCCTCGATCGTGTCGCCCTCATGGTAATAGCCCCGATCCACCCAGACCGTCACGTTGTAGGGACGACGGGCCGCCAGCACCAGCCCGCTGCCGACGATGGTGCGGCGAGACTGATCCGTCACCTCCGCGGTGATCGTGTAGCGATGGTCCTTATCCCCATGCAGCGCCTTGGCGATCGCCGTATCGATCGGCACGTTGACGATCCCCCCGGGCCCGATCGCCACCTCCTGCTCCGCCACCAGCTCCGGCGGCGGCGACTGCCGGTGCCACCACCACGGCGACGGACGAACGCAGCCCCACACCCGCCAGCCTGGATACCAGTCATAGTCGTAGCCGAACCACCAGTAGCCAGGACCATAGAACCAGTCCCAGGGGGCCGATGGATACCAGCGCGTTTCGGTGCTCTCCCGCAGCACCTTGTAGCGCACCTTCGCATTGACCACCGGAGCGCCAAAGTAATAGCTGGCCTTGATCGTCGCCGTAAATGCCTCACCCAGTGCAATCGGCTCCGTCGGCGCCTGTACCGAGACCTCGAACTCCGGCTTCTTGTACTCTTCCACCCGGAAATGGTTGCCCCTGCCATGCCTGTCGACTTCGATGTACCACTGCCCCAGCGATGCATCGCCCGGCAGCACGAACTCCCCGTTGATTCCCCCGAAGGCATCCAACGTATAGCTCTCCCTCACGACCTCATCACCCTTCGGATTGCGGATCACCACCTCCACCCTTTGGTTGGCAAGGTCGCTGATATCCTCCAGGTCATACCTGACATTCCGGATCCAGGCCTTGAACTTCACCGGCTGGTTCGGCCGATAGACCGGCCGATCCGTGATCACCAATATCTTGCGATCCCGGTACTCCTGATCGTACCGCTTTGCATACCAGATCCCATTGAAGCCAAGGTGTGCCAGCCGCCCTTCCTTCGTGCGGGCGATCACCAGCCACTGATACTCCCGCGACAATCGCTCCGGCCCCAGGATCACCTGCCCATTCGCGTCGCTGTGCTCCGCAAAGTTGCGCGTCAACACATTGTGGCGCCGCCCGAGCGCCTTCCACAGCTTGTTGTCCACATACTCCGTCTTGAAGCCGAAGAACTCCATGTTCGCCCCGGCTACCGGCTGACTGGTCACCGCATCCGCCACGTAGTAGAACGTCTGCTTGTCCAGCGGCTTATTGACGATCACCGTATCCGCCAGCCATAGCACGATGCGGCTGGTATTCCCGTCCGCCATCTCCGCCGTCACCAGGTACGCGCCCGCCTTGGTCAGGGGCGTCTCGATCTCGATCCGCTTGTCGAAATGATGCTCCCGCGGCTCCAGCTTCACCTTCCAGTCGGCAACCTTGCCCGTCAGGTACTTGTCCTGATCGCGGGTGACAATGTAATGTCCGATGTTGTCGATCTGCAGTCGCTCATGATCCAGTTGCCCCGGGTTGTCCTTCAGATACTGCTTGACATCCGTCAACAGCTTCTCGATGTCGATCGCATGGGCCTGAAGGTGCACCTGCCGGCCATTGCGAAAGCGGTAGTGCAGGCTCCCCTTGCTGCCGGCCGCCTGACTCTGCACCGGCTCGAACTGACCCCATGCATTCACGATCTGGGCGACCATATCCTTGTTGCCAATCAGCCTGTACATCCTGGCCGCTTCCGGATACTGCCGACGATTCAGGTACACCTGGCCCAGTTGATTCGTCGCCCCTTGCTTCAGGGCGCTCTCCTGCAGCTCCCTGAAGATGCGGATGTAGTTGAACTCGGCCGGCAGCTCGAAGCGCTTGATCCCGGTCGCCAGCCGCGCCATTGTCTCGTCATCGGAGAGCGTGTGGAGCGCCGTCAGCGATGTCTTGTTCTCAGCGCCGGCGTCATGGTGATAGAAGCCATACTGCGCCAAGGTGTGAACCCCGAACTGCTGGTAGAGAAAACTGGCGAACTCCCAGCGAATCTCGTGGCTCTCTGCCGGTTGCGCCTCCATCGCCATCGCCTGCATCCAGCGCCAGCGTTCCCCGTCGTTCTGCGCCTGCTCCAGTCCGCGCGGTGTCGAGTAGAAGACCGGGTTGCCCTCCTCATCCACCGGGGCTCCCTGCGTCTGCCCCCTATGGTAATAGCCATAACCCGGCTCGTAATCCGGCAACTCATCCAGATCCGTCAGATACTGCAGTCGCCACGATACCTGCGAGTAGCCGCGGTACCAGACGATGTGCGACGCAAAATCGCGATAAAACTTGAAACGTTCCGGCGCCGTTGCCTCTTCCGCCAGCGGCAGGGCCTGCATCATCAACTGCAGAGCCCGCACCCGGTCCCGATCCATGGCATTCGCCGCCTCGCCTCCTTCCCGATGCTGTCCGCGCTCGAATGCTCCCGCCACCATGAAGCCGTAATGCGGCAGGTGGATGTACTGATTCGCCACGGCCTGAAGCACCTGCCAGTTTCCCGCATGCCGCTCGACCACCCGCTCCAGCAGCGCATCCGCGTCCTGCACCTGGTTGATTCGTTGCAGGCTTTCCATCGCCCGGCCCAACGCCTGCACCAGCGAGTCCGTTTTCATCTCCCCCTCTCCCGTCAGCACCTGCTCGTACAGTGCGTACGCCTCCTTGGAATTGCCTTCGTTAAAGAGCCGCTCCGCCTTCGCCATCTCCTCCTCGGCTCCATGCAGCACGCTCCCCAGCAACGCCATCACAACAATAAGCCAGCAAGTCTTCATACTTAACCTCCGGTCGTCTGTTAGTCATCTCTCTATCCAATATATGCACGTACTCCGCTTTTCTTAGAACCAACCCCAAAAATAATCCCACGGCTACCCTGGAAACTCCACTCCCATCCCCACGCATCGCCCGCTTGCTCGCCATCCTGGGCACGCCACTCGCCTGAGTGGCACCGGGTTTTGCGTTGCCTCATCCCCAGTGGGGAAATGTTCCGCAACCGTCCGAACGCGCCTCCGGATTACACGTCGCCTCCCACCCCACGCATCGCCCGCTTGCTCGCTACCATGGGCACGCCACTCGCCTGAGTGGCACCGTCCGACCACGTCTGACCTTGTCCGACCCGTCCGACTTTGTCCGACCCGTCCGACTTGTCCGACCACGTCCGACCTGCGGTTAGTATCGTCTACTCTGCCATTCCAAGTCCCTATCCCCAGCCTGCTCCATGGCGGACCATGAGCATCCCCTTTGCCCACATTGCCAAACAACCTTGTATTTCTGAAATGGCTTGTTAGATTGTGCCTTGAGTTTCTGAAATGCGGCGACAGAAGAAGGCCAAAAATGTATCGCTTTGCTCAGGATCAACTGCTGAAATGGACGACGGCGCGGCGGCGAAAACCGTTGATCGTGCGCGGTGCCCGGCAGGTCGGCAAGACCTGGCTGGTCGAGCACGTGGCCGCCGCCAGCTTTGAGACCATCGTCAAGTTCGACCTGGAGAAGCGCCGCGACCTGCACCTCCACTTTGGCGATAACCTCGACCCCAGTGTCATCGTCCGCAACCTCGAGGTGGACTGCGGCAAACGCATCCAGCCTGGCAAGACGCTGCTCTTCCTCGACGAGATTCAAGCCTGCCCGCGCGCCATCATGGCGCTGCGCTACTTCTACGAGCAGATGTCTGACCTGCACGTGATCGCGGCCGGGTCTCTCCTGGAGTTCGCGTTGGGGGAGATCTCCGTTCCGGTCGGCCGCGTCCAGTACCTGCACCTCTACCCGATGACCTTTCGCGAATACCTGCGCGGGATCGGCAACGAGGTGGCAGCCGAAATGGTCGCCAGGCATCCGTCCGAAGTCGACGACGGCATCCAGCGACAGCTGTTGAACGAACTTAAGACCTACTTCTTCGTCGGCGGCATGCCAGAGTGCGTCCAACTCTTTCGCGACACGCAGTCGCTGGTCGAGTCGTTCAAGGCTCAGACGGAGATCGTTGCCTCCTACCGCGAAGACTTCGCCAAGTACACGCCTCACGTCGACCTTGCCTGTCTTGACAATGTCCTGCTGAGTGTGGCCCGTCAGGTCGGCGAACAAATCAAATACACCCGACTCGACGACAGCCATGCCGGGGCCACCAATCGCCGCGCCTTCGACCTGCTCCGCAAAGCGAGGGTAATCCACAAGGTTGCCTCCTGCAACCCATCTGGCCTGCCCCTCGGGGCCAGTGCCAACGGCAAGCGCTTCAAGGCAGCGCTACTCGACATCGGCCTCTTGCAGAATCTCTGCCAGGTCCCGGTCGATCGGGAGTTGCGGGAAGACGATCTTCTGGCCATGTACCGGGGCAAGCTGGCCGAGCAGTTCGTCGCTCAGGAGTTGATCGCCAATCACACATCCGAGCTTTTCTACTGGGCGCGGGAAGCGCGCAGCAGTAGCGCCGAGGTGGACTATCTTGCCGTTCGCGACGGCAGAATCCTCCCCATTGAGGTCAAATCCGGCGCCGGCGGCAGCATGCGTAGCTTGCACCTGATGCTCGACACCTACCCCAACTGCCCGGAAGGCCTCGTCCTCTACTCCGGCACCTATGCGCACCGCCCCGAACAGCGGCTGACCTTTCTGCCGCTCTATTACGCCGGCTCCCTTGGCGATCCCCGTCCCGATATCGTGTAGAAGCTCAGCGCGGTGTGGCGGCGATGACGTTGTCGAAGCACTTCATCACGGCGAAGTAGAGCGCGCTTACGTGAGAAGGCACCCGCTCCGGCTCACCATATGTCTCCTGAAGCCGCGCGGCCGTAAATGCTTCGAGCTGCGGATGGTGGATGAACCGCAGCGAATGTCGTTCCTCCGTTTCGGCTTCGCACTGATAGTAAGTCGCGAAATCCGCAAACTCTCTAACGTGTCGCTGAATGTCGTCAACCGTGAATGTAGGCAGCTTGCGGCGCTTCGTCTTGATCGTCGCATGCCAGACAATAAACACCCCTTCCATCAAATGGTCGACTTCCTCACCCGGCAAGCCGTCTGTCTCTAATGCCTGAAACACATGAGCAAAGACCGGCCATCCCCGATTCAGCTCCATGGCAAAGCCCTGAAGAACGCTGATGGGCGCTCCAGCGATGAAATTCTCGGATGCAGTGAAATCATACGTGTTCATCCCTAAACCTTAGCGCGAGACCCCAACGGCCGCAACCCGCAACGCCGCTATTCTTCCTCCTTTTTGCCCTCGCTCAGTGCCCCAGGCCCTTCGTCGCCTTCGTCCGTTTTGTCCATTCAGCGTTGCGCACCGATCGCGGCCATAATTCCCTTTCTTCCCCCTTCTTCCCCTTCTCTACTCAGCCGTACTATTATCGTCAAAAGTGGCGAGTCAATGCTTGAAAAGCCATTCTTCTCGTCATAGATTACGATTAAACAAAGGACTTCTCCATGAAGATCGAAAAGCAGATGTCAGATGAAGCCGTACTTGTCGAACTTGGGCAGCGCCTCAGCCGGCGTCGCCTGGATTTGGGGTTGACCCAGGCGCTGGTCGCCGAAGAAGCGGGGGTCGGCAAACGAACCGTAGAACGCGTCGAAGCCGGCGGCGACACCCAGTTGACCACGCTCATTCGCCTCTTGAGGGTGCTTGAGTTGACAGATGAACTCAATCGGTTGGTGCCAGAATCCGGACCGCGTCCCATGGATCTTCTCAAGCTGAAGGGAAAGGAGCGGAAGCGCGCATCTTCCCGCCGTCCCCCGCCGCGCAAGGGCGGATGGCGGTGGGGTGACGAGCGATGAGCGCGATCGCCGAAGTCAGATTGTGGGGAAGCATCATCGGGGCGGTCGTGCTGCCGGACGAAGCATCAGCCGCAACCTTCGAATACGACCGGCCTTTCACTGCCAGTCGCATGGAAATAGCGCCCTTGACGATGCCCCTCGGAGATCGCCTGTACAGCTTTCCCGCGCTGTCGCCGGAAAGCTTCCACGGTCTTCCGGGCCTGCTGGCGGACGCGCTGCCCGACCGCTTTGGTAATGCCCTGATCAATGCTTGGCTCGCCACGCAGGGCAGGACTCCAGACTCCTTTAATGCGGTCGAACGGCTCTGCTATACCGGAACACGCGGCATGGGTGCGTTGGAGTTCTTTCCGGTGACGGGGCCGCGGCCACGTCGCGGCACACGCCTTCAGGTGGACCGTCTTGTGGCACTCGCTTCGGAGATCCTGCGGCATCGAAACGATCTGCAGACCAGCTTTGCGGACTCCCGCAAGGCGGCGGCGCTTCGCGATATCCTGCGCGTTGGCACCTCGGCCGGAGGAGCCCGGGCCAAGGCGGTCATAGCCTGGAATCGTGAGACCAACGAGGTCCAGGCCGGACAAGTCGAAGCGGGCTCAGGCTTCGAGTACTGGCTGCTGAAATTCGATGGCGTCAGCGGCAACCGCGATAAGGGGCCTGATGACCCGCGTGGGTACGGCGTCATCGAGTACGCCTATCACCGCATGGCAACGGCTTGCGGAATTGCCATGACCGAATGTCGACTGCTGGAGGAGGGCGGCCGCCGGCATTTCATGACGCGGCGCTTCGACCGGCTGCCCAACGGCGACAAGCTGCACATGCAGTCACTCGCCGCAATGGCGCATCTCGACTTCAATCAAGCGGGCGCGCACAGCTACGAGCAGGCAATCCAGGTCGCACGCCGGCTGAACCTCTCCATGGCTGAGGTCGAGCAGCTCTTTCGACGTATGGTTTTCAACGTCATGGCTCGCAATCAGGACGACCACGTCAAAAACATTGCTTTTCTGATGGATCGATCCGGAAAATGGTCGCTTGCTCCCGCCTTTGACGTGATCTACAGCTACCACCCAGATGGACAGTGGACCTCGACCCATCAGATGACCCTTAACGGCAAGCGCGACAACTTCCTGCTCGCCGACTTCGAGGCATGCGCCAACGTCGCCTCGCTGAAGCGTGGACAAGCGAAAACCATCCTGGCTGAGGTGCGCGAGGCGGTCAGCCTATGGCGAAATTACGCTGACGAGGCCCGTGTAAGCCCTGCGCAGCGCGACGCGATTCAGCATGCGCTGCGCCTCGACATCTGAATCCATTCGGTTCCAAGCTGACTCGCGTCCCCCGTCCACTTCTCGTCCCCTTCATCCACTTCGTCCATCAGCTTATCACGGCCCTACTTCCCCTTCTTCCCCTTCTCGCCGCCACGTACACCTAGTCCGGCAGGGCGCCGCGGGTCGTGCCGCCGGTGTCGCCTGATCCGGGATGTTTGCACCAATGGGTTGACGAAAGTCATCCGTTGGATATACTATGTGGTAACAACAACACAGGAGATTCCGACGATGGTCAAGACTCTTACCCGGCATGGCAACAGCTATGCGCTGGTCATCGACAGGCCAATCCTCGATCTGCTTCGGGCAGCTCCCGATACGCCATTCCAGATCGTGACGGACGGCAATTCATTAATTCTCACGCCGGTCCGTGGCGATGACGAGGAACGCAAATTCCAAGACGCCCTGGCGATGGTGCATAACCGCTTCGGGAAGGCCATGAAGAAACTGGCGGAGTAGCCCATGACCCCGTTCTTTCTGGACCTCGACCTTGGGACTAGGCAATGAGGTCAAAAAGGAGTCCCACTTCGTCCACTTCGTCCACTTCGTCCACTCAGCTTCGTGCACCGAGTCGCGGCCATACTTCCCCTTCTTCCCCTTCTCGCCGCCACGTACACCTATGCCGGCATGGCGCCGCGGGTCGTGCCGCCGGTGAGGGTGCGGATGGCGCTGCGCGACGTCGAGATCATCCACGGCACCAGCAGGTGGCCTGACAGCTCTTCCCGGTGCGCCTCAAAGAAGGCGACGATTTGCTCCTCCTGCGCTCGTGACGCAACCAGTTCGCCTGCCTTCAACAACTGCCAGGCGCGCTCCGCCATCTCCACGTACTCCAGCCAGAGCAGGTAACGCCTGCCGCGGGGGCCTGGGACTTTCGCGAAGCATTCGCGCGCCGCCGCCGTGAGCTTTGGTGGCAGCGGTAGCCGGTCCGGATCGGCCAGGGCCGCGTCCAACTCCGCCAGGATTTCCCGCACCGCCTGGGCCTGGTCGCCCAGAGTAGCCGCATAGTAAGCCGCTACACGATCCTCCGCGTGCGTCGTCAGATCCCAGAGTACCTCGGGCAGGTAGGCGTAGAGACGCGCATCCGGCCAGAAACCGGGGATCGGCCAGGAGCAATCGTAGAAGAGCTGCATGCCCCGTTTCGCGAATTCACGCAGCTCATCGGCCACGAGATCGGGCTCCGGATGGTGCAGATAGCGCGAACGATCGGTCTTCCCCGTTTCGTCGTGGAAGGCAAGCTGATAGTAGGCAAAGATCCCCAGCCCCGATCCTGTCGACTGCAGCTGCGGTAGCCATCGGTCGAGCAGGATGCCGTATTCCCGGTCGTCGATCGGGTTCACCGGTTCAGGCTCCGGATAGTCGACGCCAAGCGTCAGCCGTTCCACCTCGAAACCGGGGTCGAAGCAACTGTGGCGATAATCGCGCAGGTAGGGGCAGAAGAGCGTATAGATCCGGTCTGAAGGGGGCAGGCTCTCCCGGGGAAGGTCCAGAAGGTTGGTATAGCAGAGCACCTCCACCGGGACATCCTGGCGCTGCGTCCGCTCCAGAATCGCCAGAGCCAGCCGGTAGAGCATGGCGTAGGGGGTGCTGGTACGGCATCCATCGCACTGGCACCAATTGTTGATGCCGTCGTGCGGCCACAACGAGAAGATCGCCAGCTCGGGCGAACTATCGATAAACTCCGCCATCGCCCGTGCCATCCGGTCCCGCACCTCGGGATTGGAGAAGCAGGGCTGTATCGGCGATTCGCTGGGGCCGCCGGCAAGCTCCGGGTGCTCCACCATGCCCCGCAGGCAACGCCGGCCATCCCGCAACCCGAACCATTCCGGATGCTCGTCGAAGAGGCTCTCCGGCAGGAAAAGCTCCGGCGCATGCCCGCCCAGCACGAGACGAATGCCGCGCACCCGGGCCGCGTCCGCCACCTGCTCCCGTGACGCCAGCCCTCGCCATTGGGCCGCATTGAAAAGCATCAGGTTCAGCCCCTTGCGCGCCATCCACGTAAAGAGCGGCTCCAGCATCGCCTCATTCCACTTGCTCAGCGACCCTTCGAAACCCCGCAGCGGCACGTCCGGCACGCCGCGCCGCGCCTGAGCACGCCAAGGCCCCGATTCCAGCACCGCGTCCTCATCGGCCAGTCCATGCCAGTGCAGCCCCGTCAGGTCGCGCAGCAGGCGGTAGACCCCATAGAGCACCCCCTCTGGCCCGCCGCCAACGATCCAGACTTCCGGACCGTTCGGCAGGATCTGGTAGCTCTGGCGCTGTTGTTCCCAGGCGCAGCGAGCGGCAAAGGCTCCCGGGCGCTCCTCCCGTGACGCCACGTCGACATGCAGTTGCATCCGTATCCGCTCAGGCAACTCGTAGCCCCCGGCGGAAAGATCGACGGCGGTTATCGCCACCTCCGGGAGAGGCAACCCCGACGACGCGACCACCTTCGCCGCCTGCCTCAGCTCAGCCTCGATGAACGCGGACCGGCTGCTGCTCAGATTGGTTGACGCCAGCTTCATGTCTGCTCCTTCAGCTCTTGCGGTGGCAGCGGACGATATCCGCGATGATCGGCATCGCGTGGGCGCGGCCGTTCTCGATGAAGATATTCCACGTTTCGCAGCCGCACACCACCGAGCCGGCTACGTACAGACCCTCGATATTCGTCTCGAAGCTATGCTGCTCGTAGCGCGGGATCAGCTGCTCGTCCAGCACCACTCCTGCCCTCCGCAGAAGCTTCTCGTCCGGCCGATAGCCGATCAGCGGAAAGACGAAATCCGCCTCGACCCACTGCACCTCGCCGCTCGTGTTGTGGCGCACCCGCAGCCGTCCCGCTTCGATCTCCAGCACCGTCGAATCGAAGTGCGCCTTGATCGCCCCATTCTTCAGCCGGTTCTCGATATCGGGCCGCACCCAGTACTTGACCGAGTCGCCGAGGGTAGGGCGGCGGTGGATCAGCGTCACCTCGGCTCCATGCCGCCACAGCTCCAGCGCCGCTTCCACGGCGGAATTGCGGCCGCCGATCAGCGCCACCTTGCTGTGTGCGTACTTGTAGGGCTCGTCGTAATAGTGGGAAACGTGGGGCAGCTCCTCGCCCGGAACGCCAAGACGATTCGTATGATCGAAGTAACCGGTGGCCACGATCACATTGCGCGCCCGCGGCACCTTGTCCCCCGCGCAACGCACGGTGAAATGCTCCTTGCCCGGCTCGATCGCCTCCACACGCGTGTGCAGCATCAGCTCCAGACCGAAGTAGTCGACGACGTGCCGGTAGTACTGGAGCGCCTCGACACGGTTCGGGCGCACGCTGGTTACCGTGAAGGGGATATTGCCCAGTTCCAGCAGGTCGGGCGTCGAAAAGAAGGTCATGTTGACCGGAAATCGGCGGATCCCGTCCGTGATGCCCCCTTTCTCGATGACCAGATAGCTCAGCCCGTTCCGTTTCGCTTCGATGGCGCAGGAGAGGCCGCTCGGTCCCGCTCCCACGATGATCACGTCATACTCGTTCTTCATCTTCACTCCCGCCGCATCATAGCTCTGGATTCTTCACCAGCGAAACGTAGGTCTGTCGGCTGATGATGTTCTTGCTGTAAAGGTTCTTCAGCGCCTTATCCATGGTGATCATGCCATCCTTGGCGGAGGTCTCGATCGTCGCCGCGATCTGGTGGGCGCGGTTGTCGCGGATCAGCGCCTGGATCGCCGTGGTTGCTGTCATGATCTCGAAGGCGGCAACCCGATCGTCCCGATCCATCCGCGGCAACAACCGTTGCGCCACCACCCCAATCAGCGCCGTCGCCAACTGCGCCCGCACCTGGTCCTGCTGATGCGGCGAAAAGGTGTCGATGATACGGTCGATCGTCTGCACCGCGTCGTTCGTATGCAGCGTCGCCAGCACCAGGTGGCCCGTCTCCGCCGCCGTCAGCGCCGCGGAGATCGTCTCCGGGTCGCGCATCTCCCCGATCAGGATGACGTCCGGATCCTGCCGCAGGACATACTTCAGCGCGTTCGCGAAGCTCTTGGTATCCGCGTAGACTTCCCGCTGCTCGATCACCGCCTTCTCGCTCTTGTGCACGAACTCGATCGGATCTTCCACCGTGATGATGTGGCAGCGGCGCGTCCGGTTGATCTCGTTGATCAGGCAGGCCAGCGTCGTCGATTTGCCATGCCCCGTCGGCCCCGTCACCAGCAGCAGCCCATGATGGCGTTGCCCAAGCTTCAGGACGATGGGCGGCAGCCCCAGCGCCTCCGCCGTCGGGATCTCTTGCGCGATCACCCGCACCGCCAAAGCCACGCTGCTCTTCTGGTAGAACCCATTCACGCGAAAACGATGATCCCGCAGCTCCGGCGAATCGTCCCCCTTGAGCAGGTTGCTGACGCTCAAGGCAAAGTCGATCTCCTTCTCTGCCTCGAAATGCGCCCGCTGCCCCGGACTCAGCAGGCTGAAGAGCAGGCGGCGAGACTCCTGCGCCGTGAGCACCTCCATGTTGAGCTCACGCAGATCCCCCGTGATGCGCAGCAGCGGCGGCGAACCGACGGTGACGAGAAGATCGCTGGCGCCATGCTTGATGGCCGCCTTCAGCAGCCGCTTCATGTCGATGCGCAGCATCTCTTTCGTCTCGCTCTCGTGCAGCCGCAGCGTATCGATGCCCGTCTCCATCCCTTCCACGATGAGCATGAATTCGTCACGGTTCGACGAAGCTGCCGCACCCGCGTCACGGCTGATCTTGCCCTTGTGGTACCGCTCCGCCAGCGACCGGTTGAAGGTGATCATCCCTTCGTCGGCGCTGCTCTTGAGCACCTCCTCGATCTCGTCCAGCCGTCGCGCCGCAATGATGCGCCGCGCCAGTGGCGTGGCCGTGAGGATCTCGAAGACCGGCACCTGGCCGTGCCCGCTCTGCTTCGGCAGCAGCCGCTGCGAGACGATCGCCTGCAGCGCCATGGAAAAGTCCATCGCCACCTGATCTCTCAGATGATCGGGAAAGTAGTTGATGATGCGCTCCAGCGTCTGCGCCACGTCCACCGTGTGCATGGTTGTGATCACCAGATGCCCGGTCATCGCCGCGGATATCGCCGTCTGGATCGTGTCGTAGTCGCGCATCTCGCCGATCATGATGACGTCCGGACTCTGGCGCACCACCTGACGCAGCGAGTTTGCGAACGAAAGGGTGTCGTTGCCCACTTCACGCTGAGTGAAGATGCTCTTCTCATCCCGGTGTACGAACTCGATCGGATCCTCGATCGTCACGATGTGCTTGGCCAGGTGCGTGTTGATGTGGTGCAGCATCGCGGCCACCGTCGAGGATTTGCCGCTACCCGTTGCCCCGGTCACCAGAATCAGGCCGCGCGGCGCGGTCACCAGGCTCTCCAGGACAGGCGGCAGGTCGAGCTGCTCGAAGGTCAGCTCGCCGGATGGCACGCGGCGCGCCACGATGCTGAGCCGCCCCTTCTGATAAAAGAGGCTCAGCCGGTAGCGCTTGTCATCCGCCAGCGAGATGCCGACATCCGCCTCCCGTTCCACCCGCAGCTTTTCCGGCAGGGTGGGGGGCAGCTGCTCCGCGATGAACCTCTCCATCTCCGCCTCGGTGATGATCTCGGTCTCGCTCTCCTTCAACTCACCGAACACCCGCAGGATGGGCCGTTTCCCGGCGTTCAGAAAGAGGTCCGAGGCTTCCCGCTCGTCCATCAGCGCCAGCAACTGCATGATCTGACTCGACTCGGTCGTCTGATCCATACTCATCCATGACTGAAAAGTTGTGGGGGTAGGGCGGCAAGCCGGTTCCGAAGCGCCTCCCGGTCGTTCTTCGCGCGTACTTTCCGCAGGCTTTCCTGAAGCACCGCCCGTGCTTGTTCAAGATTGCCGTTTTCCACCAGTATGTCAACTGCCATCAACGCAATGCTGGCCGACTCGTCGTGCCAGGCCGAGCCGCGCAAATCCTCGAGAGCCACCTCAAGCGCCTCGTCGTCGCGCCCAAGATCGTCCAGCAGAATCTGCACCAGAAGCAAGCGCCCCCCACCGTCGGAAGTTTCCGCCGCCAGTCGCCGCAGCTCCTCCACCGCCTCCTCGAAATGGCCTTCGCTCCGCAGCCCCCGGATCCGCGAATACTCCCTGGGCACCACCATGGCCGACTGGGAGTCGAAGCCGCAGAGCCCTCTCGCCAGCAACTCCGTCGCAAACGGATACAGGCAGATGCCCGCCACGCCCCCAAGCAGCAGGCTTAACGCCACACTGATCGGCACGGCGGCAATGCCGGCTGCCAGGCTCACAAGCCCCACAATCACGCGCACCACCTTCCACGCCATCGACATGGTTCCACCCTTCTCCATCAAATTCGTTTCGCGCACCCGCCCCCACTACCAAGATAGCGCCGCCAGCCGTCCGCTGCAACCGACCCTTTGCTCTCAGTACATGCCGCTCCGCCGAAAAGCGTCCGGCGTTGTCCCCATGATCGTCTGGAAGACCTTGCGGAAGTACGACGCATCGTTGTAGCCGCAACGGCGCGCGATCTGCTGCATCGACAGGTCGCTCCCCTGCAACAGCCCGATTGCCGCTTCGATCCGCAGCCGGCGCAGGAACTCCCCCGGGGGCATCGCCTCCGATTCCGTGAAGCGCCGCGTGAAGTGCGCCCGCGTCAGCCCCGCGGCCCGCGCCATCTCCTCGACCCCGATCGCATCCGCCAGATGACGGCGGGCAAAACGCACCGCCGCACGCAGCGCTTCCGGCCGCTCCTGACCCGAGCCGACGGGTAGCAGCTCATCCGCCGCCGACATCGCCAGCTCGTACGCCAGCGCCGACGCCCGAAAGGGCGACTGCAGGCTGCCGCCCAGCCCTTCCTCCACGATCGCCCAGGCTGTCCGCAGCAGTCGGCTATCCGTCTCCAGCACCGCCAGCGGTTCCCGAACCGACAGGATCTGCTGCCAGATATCCATCACCGCCCGTCCATTCGCGCAGACGAAGATGAACTCCCACGCCGCGCTTGTCGCCGGCAGCCAGTACCGATTGTCATACGGAAACCAGAGCAGCATCGTCTGACCCGGTGTCACCGCCCACTCGCGCTCCCCGAGCCGCAGCCGGCCTTCCCCCGCCACCGTATGCTGAAGCAGGACAAATTCGGCGCTTCCCCGCCGCAGACCATGCCAGTCGTATGCCGTCTCCGTTCGCCGTTCATAGCCGCAACTGGTCAGCATCGCGTGCAGATGCAGCCGCCGCCGCGGCAGCGCAAACGACCGGACACCATGCGCCAGGGTTGAATCATCCTCAAGCACAAAATCACCACAAGAAAGCACAACTTTGAAATGGAATGGCAGCTCGCCTGTGCCACAGTATAGCACAAATTCACTTTCTTCCCAATCGACACCCATCCCAAAGGAGAACCGCACATGTCCTTCAAAGTCGCTTTCATCGGGGCAGGCAGTATCGGCTTCACCCGGCGCCTCGTCATCGACCTCCTCTCCGTCCCGGAATTCCAGGACATCCGCATCGCCTTCACCGACATCAACGCGCACAACCTCGACATGGTCACCCAGCTCTGCCAGCGCGACATCGATGCCAATGGCCTCTCCATCAGAATTCAGTCGACCACTGACCGCCGCGAAGCCCTGCGCGATGCCAACTACATCCTCAGCGTCGTCCGTATCGGCGGTCTCGACGCCTTCAAGACCGACATCGACATCCCCCTCAAGTACGGCGTCGACCAATGCGTCGGCGACACCCTCTGCGCCGGTGGTATCCTTTATGGCCAGCGCGGCATCGCCGCCATGCTCGACTTCTGCAAGGACATCAGCGAAGTCTCCGCCCCCAACGCCCTCCTCCTCAACTACGCCAACCCCATGGCGATGATGACCTGGGCCGCCAACAAGTACGGCTTCGGCGTCAACTGCGTCGGCCTCTGCCATGGCGTGCAGGGCGGACACTGGATGATCGCCAACGCCCTCGGTCTGCCCAAGGAAGAGGTCGACATCATCTGCGCCGGCATCAATCACCAGACCTGGTACACCCAGATCCGCCACAAGGGCCAGGACCTCACCGGCAAGCTCCTCGACGCCATGGAGAAGCACGAATCCTATTCTCAAAACGAAAAGGTGCGCATCGACATGCTGCGCCGCTTCGGCTACTTCTCCACCGAATCCAATGGCCACCTCAGCGAGTACCTCCCCTGGTACCGCAAGCGCACCGACGAGATCAACGACTGGATCTCCCTCAATTCCTGGATCAACGGCGAAACCGGCGGCTACCTCCGCGTCTGCACCGAAGGGCGCAACTGGTTCGAAACCGACTTCCCCAACTGGATGAAGGAAGAACCGAAGGTCTATGGCGCCGAGCACCGCGGCCATGAACACGGCTCCTACATCATCGAAGGGCTGGAAACCGGGCGCTGCTACCGCGGCCACTTCAACGTTGTCAACCGCGGCTGCATCACCAACCTCCCCGAGGACTGCATCGTCGAGGTCCCCGGTTACGTCGATGGCAACGGCATGAACATCCCCATCGTCGGCGACCTGCCCCTCGGCTGCGCCGCCGTCTGCAATGCCTCCATCTCCGTCCAGCGCCTCGCCGTCGAAGCCGCCGTTCATGGCGACGATCTCCTCCTCCGCCAGGCCATGATGCTGGATCCCCTCGTCGGCGCCGTCTGCAATCCCCCCGAAATCTGGCAGATGGTCGACGAGATGCTGGTGGCCCAGGCCCAATGGCTCCCCCAGTACGCCGATGCCATCGCCAAAGCCAAGGCGCGCCTTGCCTCCGGCAACCTCATCCCCACCCGCGTCACCGAAGGGGCTGCCCGCCTCAAGGTCAAGACCGTCGACGAAATGAAGCAGGACAAGGACGCCGCCCGCAAGCAGGCCGCCGAAGCCGACAAGGCCCAGGAGCGCGCCACCGCCAAAGCCTGATCCCCCCCCGCAACACCACAGCCCCCTCCCCGCGAAGGCCACTCTCCCCCGAGTGGCCTTCGCGTTTCGCCATGGACGGCATAGACGGACGGCGACGCAAACATCAGGCACTGCGTCCACTGCGTGTTGACATCAGGCGGCCCTCGGGGCTCGATCTCGATTTGCTCTCGATCAAGTCGATTCATTCGATCACCTCGACAGCCTCTCCGCGCAGCTCCATCGCTCGGAGAGCCCGACCGTGGACCTACGCTTTGCCGACCATACCGGCCATACCGTCCATACTGCCCTTTATGTCTTCTATTAAATCTTTTTTTGCTCCGCTTGGTTGACATAAGGATTTGGCGCGGCTAAGATTAAGCATCGGGAGAATCCAAATGGCACACAAGTACGAGCAGGTTGCGACCACGCTGATGGATAGGATTGCCGCCGGGCAGTACGCCACTGGCATGCTTCCACGGGAGATCGACCTGGTCGAGGAGCTTGGTGTAAGCCGCGTCACCGTCAATCGTGCCATCCAGCGTCTCGCCGGGCGGGGCATCGTGCGACGTGTGAAGAAGCAGGGGACCTTCATTGTCGGTCAGGGCGATGAAACCCTCTCGCTGCTCCACCAGGTTGGGGTGGTCATGCAGAGTCGCGGCCACTTCTACAGCGAACTCTGTTCGAGCTTGTGTCGCCACCTGATGCGCCACGGGCTCTTCCCCGTCAATGTCGACCCCTTTGCCGGCGAGGACCTTGATGCCCACGGCTGTCAGCCGGTCAACCGCGACTATGCGCGAGCGGTCCAGCGTCTGCTGGGGGCGCCGATCCGCGGCATTGTCTTCGATGGCGCCAGTTACTATTCCCGCCCCATTCTGGCGGGCAACGAAGACAAACGCGCGGTCTGCGTTCACTGTTTCGATGCACCGGGCGATCCACCCCCCCATGCGGCATTTGCCGACTATGCCGGTGGCATACGCCTCGCCGTCAAGCACCTGGTTCGCCTTGGCCACCGCGACATCATGCTCTTTGGCGTCTTCCCTTTCGATCCCCTGCCGACGGATCCTTCTCACCAGCGCAATGCGCCCCTGATGCAGATGCGCGAGAGCTACATGCGGACCATGCAGGAGGCTGGACTGGAGGCCCACACGGAGGTCGTGCAGTTCTCCGAGCGTCCCCCATCGGGCATGATCGGCACCGATGATGGCATCCGCGGCGTCCTCGCCAGGCCAAACCGACCGACCGCCATCGTCTGCGAAATGGACTTTCTTGCCGTGAAGGTGATCATGCGCGCCATGGAGCTGGGGCTGCGCGTCCCTCAGGATCTGGCCGTCACCGGACTCTTCAATACTCCATGGGCGACAGAATCTCCCGTCTCCATTACCACGATCGACATGGACGTGAATACCATGGCCAGGCGGGCCACCGAGCTGATGATCGGCACGCGCCACCAGACAGCTCCCTACATCGTGCCCCCCCGGCTTGTTGTGCGTGCTTCGTGCGGCGCCGCCGCCTTTGCCGACGCAGCCGCGACTTCACCTTCGCCTGTAACGCTATCCTCCCAGTCATGAACTGTAACAACCGATCATAAGGAGTCTTCACCATGAATGATCACGTTCGGCCCGACATCCGTACCAGATCCACCTCTCGCTTCACCTTGATTGAATTGCTGGTCGTTGTGGCGATTATTGCCATTCTCGCCAGTATGCTGCTGCCCGCCCTTACCAAGGCCAGGATGAAGGCGCAATTGACGACCTGCGCCAACAATCTGAAACAAGTCTGGTCGACCTGCCAGCTTTACACGTCCGATTTCGATGACTTCATGGTGCCCACCGCCCAGTTCGGTAACGGTGAATACTACGCCTTCTGGTGGGGCAAACTGGCCGGCAGCGGCTACTGGACGGGAGCCCAGGCGAACAGCCTCGACTGTCGCCTCCTGCCCTCGCCATCTTCCACCCAAGGCGATGTCGGATTCGCCTACCGTCCCTACACACAGACCTGGTTCAGCAGGTGGAACGGAAACCTGACCGGAATCTCCTGGCCACGGTACGGGCGCAACTATCATTTCGGCTACGACTACATTGCCAACGCCAATCGCGCCGCGCGCTCCAATGCCGTGCCCAACCCGTCCGCCATCATTGAACTCTCCGACATCGAACCGGTCTGGACCTGGTCCGCCGGCTCCATCCGCCTCCCGTATTCCCTTTATTGGGTAGGCGATGTGGCCCGCTCAACCCATGACGGCAAGCCGAACATGATCTACGCCGACGGCCACCTCGAGAATCGCCAGTACAACAATGTACGTGATGCGGAGATTCGCTTCTGGTGGTGAGTCGAGTCGCCGCACGGTTTGCTCGTCCCCCTTTGCCCTGCCTTAAACCAGAGGAACAGCCATGCGTAAACGCCTCTTCTCCGCCCTCATTCTGCTGATGACCGCCGTCGGCGCGACCGCCGCCGAACCCGTCGCGACGCCACCGCAATTCCTGTTGCCCAAGGTCGTCAAGCCCATCGTCATCGATGGCAGCCTGAACGATTGGGATAGGGAGAAAGCTCAGGTTACCCTGACGCCGGAAGGGACGGAGAGGATGCGCCATTACGTCGATCCCGCAAACCCGATCAAGGGTGCCGGCGACATCAGCGGTCGCGTCAGTTTCGCGTGGGATGCGACTCATCTGTACATCGCCGGTGACGTCACCGACGACCAGTTGCTGGGCGTCAAGCCGGACAGTCTCGGCAATCAGGGGCCCGCCCCGTGGGGCTCCGACTCGGTCATGGTCGTCGTCAATTCCTACAGCCAGGCAATGCGGCGCAACAACCCCTACAGCAATGAGGTGACGCTTGGTCTGCGGTACGCTCCCACCGGCCCCCAGCCGCGCGGCGCGCTCCTGCCCAATGCCCGCTCGCTCGACAGTCGCGACAAGCACTGGATGATCACCCCGAACGGCAAATGGGCGGTCGCCGAAACGCCCACCGGCTACGCGGTCGAAGCCGCCATTCCGTGGGCCGATCTCGACTATGAACCGCGCACCGGCGCCCGTCTCTTCATCGCCATCATGCTGGTGGACATGGACCCCGATCAGCCCCTCAAGCAGCTCGGCTGGGGCTGGGATGACCGCCCCACCTTCCGCCTGGTCGAACGGGACGACGCCGTGGGACTTCTCACCCTCTCTCTGGACGACATTCCCACCACCTCCGCCTGGACCGCCCGCCTCGATGTCGACGCGCTGAGCCGTCAGGCCGCGGTCGATCGCCTGCGCGTCGTCGATGCTACGGGCAAGATCGTCCTTGAAAACCCCGTGACCCTCGAGATCCCCCCCGGCATGACCGGTACCGCCTTCGCCACCTTCGCCCCCGGCCAGCTGCCCGTGCCTGGCAGCTACACGCTCGAAGCCCTGCTGAAGGCACCTGGCGATAACGCCGTTCTGGTACGCGCACCGCTGCGCATGGTCGAGCCCGCTCCCGAGCCGCCGATGATCCAGAATCCTGGTGGCGAGATCAACCGCATGCGGCCCTCCCGCGTCGCCCACAATGCCGCCGATCTGCACCAGCGCGGCTTGTTGCGACACAGCTTTGTCCGCGGCAGAGACGACTACCTTCCCTTCATCCTCAAGCATGTCGAACCCGGCTTCATTGCCAAGGTACGCCAGCAGATCGACACCAATGGACCGTGGGGCACCGGCTACCTCATGCAATGCCTCGCGCTCCACAAGGCAACCGGCAACGACGAGTACATGACGCTCGGGCGCGACCTGATGGATTTCGAGTTGACGCGCGTCCTGACTGCCTCTCCCGAAGCCACCTATGGCGAGCCTTCCCGGGATACCATCGACGCCTTCAAGCTCGTCCCTATTGCTGCTTACCGCTACCACACCTGGCTGAAGACCCCGGATTCCCCATGGGCTCCGCCGGACGCCGAGAAGCGTTACCGCGCCATGTTCTACCCCGTCGCCGCCAAACCGCACCTTTATTACTTCTCCGAGTCCGGTACGCACAACCGTATCTGGCATCGCTACAGCATGCTCAAGGTGGCGCGCCAGATCGCCGAGGAAGATGGTCAGCCCGTCGACCCCAGGGTCATCGCCTACACCGATTACCACGCCGACCTGCTCGAGGCGACCGGAGACGATGACGATGCCTCTTCCGGTTACAACTGGGGCTGGTTTCACTACCCCCAGGCGATCTACCATCATCAGGGCGATCTGAGCCCCCTGCTGACCAATCCCGGCTACCTTCGCGCCATCTCCCGCTATCGCGACCTCATCGCCCCCAGCGGTGCCATGCCCACCTACGGCAGCGACAGCGGTTGGCCATCCGTGGGCGCCAGCATCTCCCTCTTCGAGGAGATGGCCGCGCTCACCGGCGATGGCTCCTTCCGCTGGGTCGCCCATCGCGTTGCCGAATACCTTTACAACCACCTCGAGCACGATGTCACCCAGTACCACCTTCCCGCGGACGGCATGAAGTCCCTCTTCCTCATGGCCTACTTTCATGCCGACGAGGATGTCGCCCCCGTTCCCCCCGCCGCCAGCGGCGCCAACGTGGTCTGGCGACCAGCTACCCGGCCCACTACCGCCGAAGAGCAGAAGGCGCAGCCGGGGCTCAACACCGTCGTGCTGGACACCACCAGGCTGATCCCCGAGAAGCTGGTCCTGGGCAGCGGTCACAATCCGCGCAATCCGTGGGCCATGGTCGAGCTTCTCGCCTCGGCGGGACACGGCGGCGCCTTGCCGGGCAATCTCATCACCCTCATCGGCAACGACAGTGTCCTCCTTGCTGGCCAGGGCTATTACGAACAAACTCCACAGTTTCAGAACATCATGTGGATCGAGGATCTGGAGGGACTGGCCGCGGCTCCCCAGCTCGCCGCCACCACCGTGCCCCTCCTGGCTGATGACGCCGCCTTCTCTTTCGCCCGCGTCGAAACCAGCACCTACCAGCAGATGCCCCTTACCTACACCCGCGACCTGCTCTTCAGCAAGGCCGGCTTCGTCGTCGTCAAAGACCGCGTCACCTTTACCGCCAGCATGAAGGTGCGTCTGGGGCCCGCCTTCCAGACCCGCAATGTCGGTCCCAAGTGTGGGCCGAACTGGTTCAATACCTATTACGAGGAGATGTACCTCACTGGCCTCGGCCTTGGCCGGGGCGTCCAGTCCTTCCACAATCCCCCGTGGGACCTGCTCATCTATTTTGTCCCTCGCGAGGGGCGAAAACATACCGTTGCCGATACCTACGACGAAAATCCCTACCGCCAGTCCCCCATCCGCATGCGCCAGGAATGGCAGGGCATGGCCGAGCCGAATAGCCAGATTACCTTCACCACCATCCTCCTCCCGCATGAACCCACCTTCAATCCCGATCACCTGCTCCAGCCACCCCCGGAGTCCAAGGCGGCTCCCCGCATCGAGATCATTCGCGATGACGATGAAGTGACCGTGCTTCAGGTCACCTCCATTTCCCATGATGGCCGGACGCTCAGCGCCCACTGGGTGCTCCTCAACACCTCCGGCCAGAGTGTGCAGGCCGGCCTGCTGGAGAGCGACGCCCAGATCGCCTTCATACGCGTCGGCGGCGACACTGTCCAGGATTGCGCCATGATCGGTGGCACCGTCCTCCGCGTTGACGGTGTCGACGTCACGGCCCGTGCCCGCAACGTCACGGCCACGGCGCCGGTTATTCCCGCGACTTTCACCAACTGAGATTCATGAGACGATTTGCTGCCCTGCTGATCCTTGCGGCACTGGCGGCGTCGGCCGAACCACTGCCGGCGCCGGGCTCCCCCAACCAGCTGACCGATTGGCTCTGGCTGGCGCGCCCGCCATTGGGCCAGCGCACGACCCTCGCCGGCCAGGAGCCCTTGGCACCCGCCGGTGAGCCCGGGCAGTACCTCCTGCTTGCCGTGGATGGACCGGGCGTGCTCGACCATCTGGTCGTTCGTGACAGCGCTGCTACCCTCACCATCCTGGTGGATGGGGAGCAGCTTTGGAGCGGCGCCGTGCGGCAGCTCCTCGAACCGCCTGAGGAGGGCGCCATCCTCTTTCCGTCACCGATCGCCAATCTGGGGGGATTGCTGGCCCCCGTGGGCTTTCGTTCCTCGCTGCGAATCGTGACTGACATGGCCGCACCGGAACGCTATCTCAGCTACCGCACCTTCGGCGAGACCACGGTCGTCTCACCGGCGGACGCCGATCCAGCCGGTGCGTATGCGCGTGGCCTGCAGGCCGTCGCGGCGTCCTGGCGCAGCGCCGGGGAAGGCTGGCGCGCCGCCGTTCCCGGGCCACGCCAGCAGAATGACCATGCCTTCGAGCTGCCGGCGCGCTCCCGCGTCACCGCGCTGACCCTTCCGGGTTCCGGTGAAGTGACTCACCTGGCTCTGGAGTTCGCACCCGCCCTGATGGGGGCGCTGCGCGAGGTCGTCGTCGAGTTCACCTACGATGGCGCCGCGGAGCCCGCCCTTCGCCTGCCGGTGACCGACCTGACAGGCCTGAGCTTCCCCTGGCCGCTGGGGCGGTGGGACACCCACATGGGGGCTCTCGCCTCAGGAGTCCGCTACCCTGTGCATGCCGAGAATCGTGCGATCGTCTTGCCGCACGCGCGCTTCTACTTCAACCTGCCCCTGCCATTCGCTCGGGGGCTGCGCATCGACCTGGTCAACCGCTCGGCCCGACGCGCCTTCTCGGGGTCGGTGCGTGCCGTCACCGTGCCGGCCGAGGATGCCGCCACCGCCGGACGCCTCTGCGGGTTGCGCGTCGTGGCGCCAGTTACCGCTGGCATGGCCCCCTTGGTGACGCTTCCCGGCTCCGGGCAGCTTGCCGCCATCGGCTACTTCGGTACCGGCAACCTGAACCGCAATCCGATTGATGCCGCAAGCTGGGTCGCCATGGACGACGCGCCCCCGCTGCGCAGTCCGGCGCTCCTGCCGCTGTGGAGCATCTGGCCATGGCAGACCACCCCCATCCTGATGCATCCACGCAAGGGCGGTCAGTATGTCGGCGCCATGCGCCACTTTCTCACCGATCCGCTCCCCTTCAGCCGCCAGCTTACCATCGGTTACGATCCCGGGTCCGATCTGGTCGCCGCACCCAAGCAGGCCGTGGTCATCGCCCTCTGGTACCGCTTCGGCGGCCCCCCCTTCGTCGCGCCCGATCTGCCCGCCCAGGCGGAAGCGTTGCCGTCTCAACGCTTTGTGGTTGCCCCACCTACCCGAGACGCTCGCCTGGCGCGCATGATGGAGGCCGAAGTTCTGGCCCCGATGGCTGTCGTCCACGGTGGGCAGGTCGAGGCGGTTGCGGATGACGAAGAGATCTTTCATCCCAGCGGTGGCCGGTACCTGCGGGTGCGTCTGGATCGGCTGCTCGCTTATGCCGATACCCCGATACACCTGCCGGCCAGCCGATACCTGGCGATCGGTATAGTTGGCCTCACCGGACCCGTCAACGGCATCAGCCACTCCGCCTTCGAGCTGGAACTCCTGACTCGTACGGCAGCGCTGAATCCGCCGGGCGCCGTCTCGCCAGGACAGCGCCCAGACTGGAGTGTCGTCGGCGGCGGGCCCATGGGCAGGCAGATCTTCATACCTGGTCCGCCCGGCTATCGACGCGACGGCGGCGTGGACTTTGGCGCGCCGCTTCTGAACCCCTCGCCAGACGCGGAGGCCATCTTCCGCATCACGCGGCGTGGTCCAGGCGCCACGCTCATCCGCCTCGATCAGATCGCGTTCTTTCTCCCGCCGCCCGCCGCATCGGGCTGGCTGGAGGGGGAGGATGCACGGGTTTCAACTGAAGGGGACATCAGCGCGCAACTTGCTCCGAATGGCCGATTCGCGTGGTCGGGGTGGGGGGCTCTGGAGCTGGCCGCAAGCGGAGCAGGCACCGCCACCCTTTCATGGTTGATCCCCACTATCGGCCCGACGCCACCCAGGGAGCTGGTACTCACCGGCAGTCTCGCCCCGGACTCAGGTCAATGGCAGCTCCGGCTGCTCGGCAGCCCTGCGCCTCCGCTCCCCCTGACCGCTGGAAAGGATGCCAACGAGCTGGTTACCTGGCGCCTGCCCATCGATACCGGCCTGACCCTGCCGGGCCCCCTCGTCGTGCACGTCAGCTCCGTGCTACCGGAATCCACTCTCCCTCAGAAAACCGCGATCCTTCACGTGGATGCATGCCACCTGGAGTAACCGCCCCAGGAAACTCTACCCATGACTGACTCCTTGACAAAAATGTCCTCCCGCGAGCGTGTGTTGCGTGCCATCGAGCACCGCGCTACCGACCGGCGCCTCCCCTTCACCATCTCTCTCCACTCGACTCTGGCCAAGTACGGCGAACCTCTCCTCCGCCTGGTGCAGGAATGCGGTTGCGACTTCTACGACACCAGCACGGTCAAGATCCCGGATGCGAAGCGGATGAGTACCGCCTCCACCGTCGATCAATGGGGCTGCCGCTGGGACTATGCGCTGGCCGGAAAGACCGGTGTCGTCTCCCACTCGCCCCTTGAAGAGTGGAGCAGCTTCGCCACCTGGCGCGTTCCCCCGGTGCCACGCGTAACGCCGCAACAGATCGAGGCCGCCAAACAGACTCGCGAACGGTACCCCGTCTGGGCCAGCGTCGAGCAGTTCTTCCAGATCATGCAGAACCTGCGCGGCACCGAGAACATCATGATGGACTTCTTCACCCAGCCCGATGAGGTCCGCAAGCTGACGGATCGCCTCCTCAACGACTACCACCTGCCGGCTATCGACGAGCAGTTGAAGCTCCAGCCCGATATTCTCGGCATGGGTGACGACCTGGGAACCCAGATCGCGCTCCTCATCAACCCCAAGACCTGGCGCGAGTTTCTCAAGCCCGTCTACCGCCAGATGGTGGAGCGGATCCATCAGGGCAACGCCAAGGTCTGGTTCCACTCCTGCGGACATACCCGCGAGATCCTCCCCGACCTCATCGAACTGGGCGTCGACATCGTCAATCCCCAGATTCATTGCATGGACGTGGCCGAGTACGGCGAGACCGCCCGCGGCCGCATCACCATCGTTCCCGACGTCGACCGCCAGCGCGTGATGGTCAACGGGAGCCCGGATCAGGTTCGGCAGCACGTTCGCCGGATGTACGACCTGCTCGGCACGGCCACCGGCGGCCTGATCGGCTACGCCCCCATGGAGCCGGAGATGCCCTTCGAGAACCTGAAAGCTTTGCTGGAGGCCGTAGCGACCTACGAACGTCCACCGGCCATCGACAACCCTTTATTCCAGGCCGAAAGGAGCCGATCATGAGCCCGATTGCGGAAAAAATGGCGAGCCTCGCGCCACAGTACGAAGCATGGTGGCAGTGCCGGAACGAACAGCCGCTCCTCTATGTGCCTGCCCCCTGGCCACCCCCCGCGGGTGCCCTGCCTGCCCCGCCCGACGACCCCAAAGACAATTACCTGGACGCTGCCACCATCGCCGCCCGCTATCGGGCCCTGGCACAAGCCGTCGAGTGGCATGGCGCTTCCTACCCGCAGTTCTCTCCCTTCCCCCCGTCGGCGGCATTCTTCGGCGCGCAAGCCGTCTTCTCCGACCGCACTATCTGGCATGAAGCCGTCCTCAAAGAGGTCGGTGAGCTTGCCGGCATCCGGCTCCACGACGAGTTGCCCCTCTTCCAGCGCTTCATGGACATGCTGGTCGAGGTGATCCCCCAGGCACAGGGAGAATTCGCCGTAGCGATGCCGAACCTCTTTGGCCCCCTCGATCTGCTCGAATCCCTCCGTGGCGGCACCCATCTCGCCATGGACCTCGTCGATGAGCCGGAGCTGGTGAAAGAGGCGCAGCAGGTGATCCTCGCCGGCTGGCGAAAGATCTATGACGACTCCATGCCGATCCTGAGCCCGCAATTCACCGGCACCATCGCCTGCGCCCTGCCGGTCTGGTCGCCCGGCCGCTGCTACATGGCCCAGTGCGATTTCAGCGCGGTAATTTCGCCACGCATGTTCGAGGAGTTTGTCGTCCCCGAACTGGAAGCGCAGGCGGCGCATCTGGACGATCTGATCTACCATCTGGACGGTCCCGACGCCAGCCGCCATCTGGAGATGCTTCTCGCGCTGCCATGCATCAAGGCCATTCAGTGGCAGAAGGGGGTGAATGGCGGGCCGACCCTGCGCTGGCTCACCCTGATGCAACGGATTCAGGCGGCCGGCAAGGCGCTCCTCGTGGACTGCCTGCCGGGCGAGGTGGAGGAACTCTGCCAATCCCTGAAGCCCGCCGGGCTCTATCTCGCCACGGCTGCCGAATCCACCGAGCAGGCCGAAGCGTTGCAGGCCATCGTCACCCGCCGTTTCGGCGCAACCCAGGATTCCCGCCCATGAAACCCGCCATCCTCTCCGAATCGGGTGCCCACGCTGAATGGATCGCCCAGCCGCTGCTCGACGCCGGCTTCCACCTCACCACCTGCGCCCTCGCCGAGGTGCCGTCGCTGCTGGCCGGCGGCAAGTACAACGTGCTCCTCCTCGGCCGCTTCTACACGCTGCGCAAGACCAGGACGCAGGAGGATCTCATCCTCGACGACCTGCGGCGCGAGGTGGCCCGCTTTCTGGCGCGCGGCGGCGGCGTCTACTTCACCCTTCCCATTGGCGGTGTCATGCCGCACGACCAGTTACTTCAGGACTACGGCGCCCGCATTCTTCCCCTCTCCCTCGACCAGGACGATCAGTGCGTCACCGAAGGAGGAAACGAGCATGGCGAGTTCATCCGCTATGCCTACACGCAAGACGTCGCGCCGGAAGTCGCCGCCGGCGTGACCGGCATCTGGTATCCGGCCAGGATGGGCCACAAGATGGCAACCCAGGCCGTCCATACCGCCGATGACCTCGGCTGGCAACCGCTGCTGCGCGGCTCGCCGGCCAGCCGGACGACCAGCGATCTGGTGGGCTCCGGCAATGCCGGTATTACTCCCGATGCGTCTCTGCCGCGGTACGCCGAATCGGTCCCGATCATGGTGGGGCGCCCGGTCGGTCCGGGGCGCCTGGCCGTATGCGGCATCCCTTCCGGCTATTATCTCGACGCGCCGCATCGCTACCTCCTGGCCAAACGCTTCCTTCAGGATGGCTTCGACGGACGTCAGTCCGACCTGGGCCGGCTCTTCCTCAACACCGTAAGCTGGCTGGCCGCGCCATCCGTTGCCGCCGGCACCCTGGGCGGGGCCTCATCCTCACCCCACGTCTTGTTGCCGAACGTACCCCGTTATCCCGACGATCCTCCCGTCCGCTGGGCGACGCGCACCTTCCCACCCGACGATCCTGCGCCGCTCCGTGGCCTGATCGGAGCCCGCACCAGCCTTTCGACCGGCTCCGGGACGGTCGCCGACTACGTCGCCCGCGCCAAGGCCCACGGGCTCGACTTCATCGTCTTCCTCGAAGAGGGCGCCCACCTTACGGACGAGAGCTTCGCCGCCCTGAAGGCCGAATGCGAGGCCGCGAGCAGCGACAGCTTCTTCGCGGTGCCCGGCTTCACCATGGACGATGTCGCCGACAGCCACTTCTTCCAGTATGGGTATACCATTCACCTGCCTCGACCGGATCTGCTGACCCCCGACCGCGCCCGCTTCGCCCCGGCCGCCGTACCGACCGGGCGCAACGGCAACCTCCTCTCCGTCCACTGCACCTACACCTTCGAGCCCCAGGGACTCGCTGCACGGGGCCGGCGGGGGCGCTACGCCTTTGCCGACTGCCGGACCCTCTTCGAGGACCAGCGTTTCTGCGACTCCATCGCCGTCGTCACCTGGCAACGCGGCCAGATCGTCGACGACGTTCGCGAGCGTTACCGTGATCTGGAGGCCAACCACCTGCGCTACAATCCAACTGTCCTGACCTTCATGGATTCCCCGGCCGAGCTGGACGAAGCCGTCGCTTCCGGCTGGCGCAACATCGTCATCGAGCCTTACGCGTCCATGCCCGAGCAAGTGCTGCGCAAGCACATGGCGCCGGAGCTGGAGTGGTGGGGCATGCTGGACGAGCAACGGATACGCTCGCCCCGCTATCGCTTCGACAACTGGCAGTACGGCCCGCCCAGCCAGTACGTGACCCAGGGGCCCGAGATCCGCGCATGGACCGCCTCCGTCACCAGCCGCGATCCTTCCTGGCGTGCGCCGGATACGGAGATCCCGCCTGTCGCCGACCCCTTCCGGGTTGACGCGCTCGGCTATCGCCTGCGCCTCCGCGTCACCTCGATCCGCGGTCTGGCGGAGGTGCGCCTCTACGATGGGCAACGCCTCCTGCGTCACTGGCAATGCCACGGCAAGCCCGAGTTCGAGCAGGAGCTCGACCTGCTGCACGCGCAGCAGATGCACCTGCTGCTGGAAGCGCGCGACCTCGACGGCCACACCGCCACCAGCCTTGATTATCCGACCCTGCGGCTGGACTGGTGCGAGTTCACCTGCGCCGATCGCAACAACCTGCTGAGCATCGGCTTCGGCAAGGACGAGCAGGGGCTGGCGGCAGGCTGGTCGGGCACCCTCTACCTCACCTACAGCATCGGGCCGTGGGGCGGAAGCTGGCGGCAAGTCGGTCGCTGGTGGTACAGTGGCGATGCGCTCTCACCGGTTCCGCACGACCCCGTTCACGACAACGTCACCCCCTCCGACGGCGGCGTCAACAACCCCGGCGGCAGCCTCCACATCCTGCCCCAGCTTCCGGCCCTCGACCCGCCGGAGTACGAGCTGATGATTACCTCCATGCCGCGGCTCATCTGTCCGGATGTCGCCATCAATGATCTCAGCGCGGACCACGGCTACGACCCCGCCTGGCCCTTCTTCTTCGGCCGCGAGAACTGCTGCTTCGGCTGCTTCCCCGCCCAGCCGACGCGCTACCTCACGGTGACCCGCCGCGCCACCGTCTTCCGGCCCCGGCCCCATGCCCTCACCTGCCTGGTGCACGATTACCAGCTCGCCCTCAAGCAGGAACTCACCCTCTCCGCGCCGATGCCCATCGGCTGGCTGGATCGCGACGCTCATCATCGCCTCCACCAGCTCGACGGCAACGTCATCGAGCTGCCCGGTGACGCTGATACCGACCTTACCCTTGCCTGGCAACAGGGCGAGCATATCGTCTCCTGGAGTGACGGACGTCGCCCCGCCATCTTCTTCAACGATGGCCCCGATCTGCTCCTGGTGCGCGATACGAGTTCGCAGCCGGGGGTGATGCGCCGCACGCATCCCCAGCGCGGTCTGGTGACGGTGCAACTGCCTGTGGTCGCACTGCCCACCGCCGCGGTGCCCACTGCTTTGCGCTTCATCGCCGTGGGTGGCGGATACGAGATGCAGGATCCAACCATCGGCGAGAAGGTGCGCGATGCCATGGGGCTCGCCGGGAAGCCCGCCTGGACCGTCGAGTTGGAGAGCGGCTCGCTCGTCAGCCAGCGGCTCTGCCTGGAGATGGATGCGCACGGCAGCGGCATTGCCGGGTCTATTTCCCAGGCGGATCTGCCGATGGCCCTGCCCGTGCTGGTGCATGGGCTGAACCCGAACTGGCCGGTGGTCCTCGTCGATCGATCCAGCCATCGATGGCGGCCACTCGGAGCGGTCGAGGGAACCGCTTATGCCATGGTGGATACCCTGCGCCAGGCGCAGAACCTGTTCATCGGCCACCCGCTCATTGCCTCGGAAAACGATATCGTCATCAATCTTACCCCCATCAGCGACTCCACTTGGTCACTCGAACTGCACAATCCAACCCTCCACGAACTTTCCCTCTCCGTGACCCCTTCGCCTTATTTCCCCTTTATCGCCTGGGATGGCGGTGACTTCGTCATTCCAGCCGGCGCTTCGCAAATCATATCCCTGCCACAGACTGAAGGAGCTCTCCAAGCCAAATGAAAATCATGCTTGCCATCCTGATTATGACACTTCTCTCCCTGGCCGCCGGGCAGGGCAGGGCGGGTGAGGCCACTATCGACCTGCGGGAGCACCTTGGCGAATCGTGGAGCCGGGAGCTGCTGACCTACGCGTTCAGCGCCCCGGAGGGTGAGTGCGACGCCCGCTCGATCACCCTCACCGGGCCACGCGGGGCGATGCCCGTCCAGCTCTCGGAGATCGAATACTGGCCCGGAACGCAATGGGTGAAGTCGGGGACTCTCTCCTTCATCACCGATCTCGCCCCGTTGGCCACCGACATCTACACCGTCCGCTACAGCGACCAGCCCGTCACCGCCCCCGCCACCGACTTGGCGGTGACGCCGGCTGCCGACCAGGTGGAGATCGTCACCAGCCAGTTCGGTGCGCGCCTTCTGCTGGGCGACCGGAGCTATCCGGAGCCGGTAGCCTCGGATCAGGTGCCGGGACCGGTGATCGCCTTGCGGCTTGCGGACGGCACCTGGTTCGGCGGCAGCACTATGTTTGGCCCCGGAAAGGTAAGCGCCTATTCCGCCAGACTGACGGACAATGGACCGGTCTTTGCGCGAGTGGTGGTGCGCTACACCTACGAAAACGGCAACACCTTCGACGTGACCCTGCGGATGGCTATGGGCGACAATACGCTTCACTGTGAAACGAAGGTTTCTAGGGACCAGCCGGACGATGGCTTCCACGTCGTGCTCAGCCGAGGTCTGCCGCCTTTGCACTTCCAGGTCATGACGGAAGCCTATCACGACCGAGAGCAGTTTGCGCAATGGGCGGGGTCGAGCGGCGCCCCCTCGAAGTGGGCGGAGATTCCGCTGGCGGGATACGTCGGGCCGAAGAATCGACCCGAGCTGGTCACCCAGTTGTCGCCTTGGGAGGACTGGTGGAGTACCTTCACCCAGACACGCATCCGTTTGAAGCTGGAGGAGACCACGCGCGAGCTGCAGATTCGCAGTCTGGACCCCAGTGGGTGGGTGGAGCCGGTCTCCCTGGAAGAGAGCCTCTTCGGAACCGTGCAGCGGACGCCCGCCAACTCGCTGCCGCACAAGCTGTTACCCCTGGTACAGGATGATTCCGGCGAGTCTCTGCTGCGGGTCAACGGCGCCCAGGGCGTGCGAAAGTGGACGATCAGCGATTGTCTCTTCATGCCCGGGGTTGCCGCGTTGTATACCTTCGATACCTACAAGCCGGAAAGCACCTTTCCCCCAGAAACCCGGCCGACGATAGGCAACCGGCTGAACGAGGTGAAAGCGTACGTCCTGCAGTGGCCCGGCGACGCCGGCAAGCATCCGCGCTTGTTCATCAGCCAGTCCGAGCTGGATGCGCGGTGGCAGGACATGGCCGTAGACCAGGCGGCGATCGACAAGAACCTCAAGTACACCACGCATGCGAGCGCAGCGACACTTCCGCCGGAGCCCAAATGGGATCTGCCGATGGCCATGGCGGCTTATCTTCTCAGTCGCGGTGATCCAAGTATCGTGAAGCAGACCCTGCTTCCAGCCCGCCTGCGCAAGGCGCTGGACTACGAGCTGTGGGGCATGCAGTTCGGCAATGCCGGGAATCTCACCCCCATCCTGTATGACGCCTTGATCGACTGTCCGGCAATCCCGGAAGAGGAGCGCGCGGTGCTGCGCAGCCGGATGGCCTACTTCGGCTACCGGTTGGCCGATGCCAAGGTCTGGTCGTTTGAACGCGGCTACTGCTCCGGCAACCCGAATATGACGCATACCTGGGAGCTATCCCGGGGGTTGGTGGCCTGCACGATCCCGGAGCACCCCATGGCAAGGGCCTGGTTCCGGAATGCGGAGATGATCATGGAGCATACCCTCGCGAATAGCGTGGGGGCGAGCGGCGAGTTCACGGAACCCATCGGTCGACACGGGCGGGTGGATACGCTGATCGCCTTTGCCATCGCCGCGACACGCGCGGGGCTGCACGACTATGCGAACGACGCGCGATTGAAGCGCCTGATGCTGCACTACGTGAAGATGCTCACGCCCCGCGATCCGCGGCCGCGGGCGACCCCGAACTATCGCTATATCCCCGCCTGGGGGCGCGATGGCCTCGGCCGCATCGATGGGACGGTGGGCGTGATGGCCCAGTTCATGCGCCCCTACGACGCGGATTTCTCCGCGCACCTCCAGTGGGCCTGGCTGGAAGGCGGGGCAAACCCACGGTTTGACCTGTTGGGCGGCTTTGAATCCATTCTCTGTGATCCCCAGTTGCCGTCCAATGTACCGGCCTGGACGTCCGAGGTATTCCCCCTGCTGGGGACCGTGCTGCGCCATGGATTGGAAACCGCTGACGAGCATCAGGTGCAGCTGTATGCCGGGGCGGGCGTGCTCTACCCCTCCCAGAATGGGGCACTGGCGTCGATCTTCGCTTACGGGCAACCGGTGGCGGGATCGTTTGCCGGCAGCTACGAATACCAGGAGGGCTTCCTGACCTGCCAGGTCGACCTGGCCCGGCCGCTGGGCTCCATGAAGGAACGGCAGGGAGGCTTCTACGGCGGCACGGCCATGGATATCGGTGGCAGTTGGATCGACGGGCCGGCCGCCCGCTTCGGAGAGCAGGCCGGCTGGGCCAATGTGAGCGCCTTCTCGACGCTGCCGCGTCAGGATTATGCCTCCGTCGATGTGGCGCGTCACCATCGCCGCACCATCGCCTTTGAGTTTCCACCCCTGCCGGAATGGCCACCGGTGCCGGCGAAAGGCGAACCGCCCGTGGACTGGCGGCGGCAAGTGCTCTTCCTGAAGGACGATGACCCGGCCAGGACAGCGTATCTGGTGCTGCGCGACACCGTCAAAGGGGTCAACGGCCCGCAACCGACCATGTGGCAGATGTGGACCGTCTCCGAGACGGTCGATACCCCGGAGAAGGTCAAGGATACGGATGCCGTGCTCGCCAACAAGGCGGGGAGCACGATCGTGCCCGCGCGGGAATTGAAAGGGGACCGGTTCACGGCGATCGGGCAGTTTGGCGTGGAGGTGGAATATTACATCGCGTCGCCGACCGACACCCCACGCCACACCCTGCACTGGGCAACGGAGATGAGCGGCCCCAATACCAAGTTGGCGGAACCCGAGTACCAGGACCTGCTGCACCTTCAGATGCCGGGTGACGGGGCCTACTTCGTGGCCTTCTTCCCGCGAAAACGCAATGCACCGGCGCCGCTCTTCAGCACCCTCGGCGATGGCCTGATCATCAAGGTGGCGGGTGACTTCGGGACGGATTACGCCTTCCTCTCCGCATTGGATGCGACTGCCGTGGGTGAAGACGCCAGCTTCAAGGGGACGGCGGGATCCGTACAGGACCGCACCTCTGGACTGGTGCTGAGTCTTGGCGGCCCGGGCGAGGTGCGCTACAACGGCCTCGGACTGGTCGCGGATTTCGCCGTCAGCCTGCGAATCGGTGAAGAGATCCTGACCGTGGATCTGCCAGAGACCGTCACCGACGGCGACAAGACGCTGCAACCTCGGCTTCCCTTCCCGGGTGGCACGGTGGCGATCACCGCTCCTGGCACCCTGAGGCTGGAACAACCCGTCACCGGGGCGACGCTGACAAAGGCCGAGGACGGGTACCGTTTGCAGGCGCCCGGCGGTCTGAAGACAATCACCCTGACTCGCGGCAAATGATACACACCCAACAAGGAGATGTCGGATGAAAAAGCTATTCTCGCTGATTATCGGGCTTGCCGCCCTTACGATGGCGCTACCGGCAATCGCCGAACCGTGGTGCGCGACACCGCTGGACCAATGGGCGGAGGCTTTCACCCTGGAAGGATCCATGGACATCAAGCCCCCGTTCGGGACATGGGAAGAGAACGCCGGGATGCTGGTCGGACAGGGCCAGAAGGGCTTCTGGAGCACCATTCTTGCCCCAGGGGAACAAGGCGCGAACCAGAACGTGACCGTCCGCTTCCAGATCGTCAATGGGCAGAACCGGCCGTTGGCGCTTCCTGGCGGCAGTGCCCGCTTTCGCTTCTGGTACGGCGAGAATATCGGCGGCTGGGATTTCGGCACGGTTCTGCGCTATGCGGATGGTTTGAATTTCTACCGGGTCCAGCTTTCAGCGGCTCGCGGCCAATTGGCGCTGTGGGATGCCAACGGTGGCTTTCTGCAGGTGGTGCCCTGCCCGGTGAAGCTCGCCACGACGCACACGCTGGAGATCACCGCCCGCGGCGCACACCTGCAGGCAGCTTTGGACGGCCAGATGGTGATGGACTACTGGGATCGTACCTTGCCGCCGCTCTCCGGCCAGGTCGGCCTGGCCTCCTACATGAGCACCGTGCAGGTGGAGCACTTCGCCGTGACACCGGTGCCGGCAGAGACCGCACCCATGCCGGACCACAAGCCGAACTTCCACTTCGAGACGGTCCCCTCCTGGTCGCCATGGGGCGCTCGCGCCGAGGACAAGATGGTGGTGCTATGGGATGGCCATGAGCCGATCACCTTCTTCATGAAGATCTTCCATTCCGATCCCTCCTTGATCGGCACCTTCTACCAACCGATGGTGAAGCTTCGTCCCGGCTGGCGACCCGCCTACACGGCGGCTGTAGGGCCGCGCCTTGGGCGCTACTGGCCAACCTTGATGGGGGCGCTCCCGGAAGCCTTCACCGTCAAAAGCAGTGGCGACACCGCCTCCGCGGAATTCACGGTGACGTCGGCCGAATACGGTGAAAGCTCACACGAGCTGCTGACCGTACGCTGGGATCCCGATCAGCAGAGCTACCGTTACGAGTACGACGTGAAGGTGCTGTTCAACCAGGATACACCGGTGGATCTCAAGGAGATCGAAGTGGTCGATCCGTTGACCTTCAACAACCGCAATCCGGGACCGGAGGTTCTGCACCGCTGGCAGCCGGCGGCGCACCGCTGGTGGCTGGTGGAAGCACCGGATCGCAACTGGATCCGGATGCCGATGGTCAATTTCCTCCATATCGGCCAGGAAATGCCGTGGGAAGGTGGAACCAATCTGCTTTATCCTGATCTGGGCGCGGCGCCGGCCTTCGAGATCAGTTATGGCATGGAGAAGCCGGCTGATTGGCGTGCGCAGGTGGGCATGTGCCTGTGGGGGTACGACTTCCACACCACCGCCAGCGGGCCGATCAGGAAAATGGCGAAGGGTGAGGAGCTTCAGTACCGACTGGTGCTGACGGGGTGGTCGCCGGAGAACGCGAAGAAGCGCTTCGAGAAGACGACGCTGCTGGAGTCGGCGGCCAAAGACACCACGACATATATCGTCTTTGACCCAGCCGGCGGCCCCTTCACCACCACCACGCTTCAGGATCCCTCCTCCACCATGGTCTGGCAGGGCAATGCGGCCTTTGCCCTGGATGACACGGTAAAGCATGACGGTCGCACCACGCTCCGCATGACCGGGCCAGGCACGCTCGGGCTGGACACCAAGTGGGGTTCAGGCTTCAATCAGTTCTTCCATTACGCCGTGGAAACCTTCACCAGGCGCTGGCTGATCACGGGCTGGTACAAGAGCCAGGGGCTGCGGGGCCGGGGACTGGAGCTTCGGGTGAAATATGCCTACGGTCCAACGCCGGAAGAGCTGCATTATATCGGTGGCCTGGGTGACCAGGAGTGGACGCGATTCGCCTTTGTCACGACCGTCCTCACGACCGCGGACTGTTCACACCTGACCTTCGAGATGGACGGTACCGGGCAGGTGTGGCTGGACGGGATCACCGTGCGCGGCTTGCTCGAGGATGAAGAACCCGAGGTCACGCTCTTCCCTGTCCCCACGGACATGGTGCCCAGTACCGAGCTGCTCTTCGACCTGCCGACGAACGGAACGGGAAATGCGCTGTATGACGAGAGCCGCAACGGGCACTCGCTGATCCTGAAGCAGGTGACCTGGAAGGATGAGGACGACCGGCACTTCCTCTGGCTCGACGGCAACGGGAGCGGCCGTATGGAACTGAAAACGGCGTTGCAGGGAGGGCCGCGTCCGCCATCGGTTACGGACGAGATGATGAAGGAGTGGGGCTTTCCCCATGAAGGTTATAACCCCATCTTCCCGTTGAAAGCCTTCACGATGGAGTGGTGGATGCGGCCGGAAGCACCTGCCACGGCTACCTGGATGCACATCTTCAATTCCCGCTGGAACCCGGTTTGTCGTTTGCATGTGAACCCGACGACCGCATCCCTCTATTACCAGTGGGATATCTTCTGTGGCGAAAAGATACGGATCTCGAAGCCGGTGGTCTATGGGAAGTGGACGCACGTGGCCGTGACCCACGGCGACGGCAAGGTCATCCTTTACCTGAATGGCGAGGCTGCCGAAGAGGTGCCGTACGATCCGAACGGCGCCGGTTTCTGGCTGAATCGCAACTGGTTCACCTTTTTCATGCAGGATGGTGCCACCGCCGGATTCCAGGGCGGCATGGGGCCATTCCGCCTCTACACGAAATCGTTGACACCGGCGGAAGTGTCGGAACGCTTCCTCAATGGCTGGCCGCGCGATACCGCGGGCCTGTAGCGGCACCCTCATCTTTCGAATCGAATCCTGCCAAAAACCAAAGGAACTTACCAATGCGGACAAAGATCATGCTTGCCATCCTGAATGTGACACTCCTCTCCCTGACGCCAGTGAAGGGCTGGGCGGGTGAGGCCACCATCGACCTGCGGGAGTACCTTGGCGAATCGTGGAGCCAGGAGCTGCTGACCTACGCGTTCAATGCCCCGGAGGGAGAATGCGACGCCAGCTCGATCACCCTCACCGGGCCACGCGGGGCGATGCCCGTCCAGCTCTCGGAGATCGAGTATTGGCCCGGAACGCAATGGGTGAAGTCGGGACGCCTCTCCTTCATCACCGATCTCGCCCCGTTGGCCGGCGATACCTACACCGTCCGCTACAGCGACCAGCCCGTCACCGCCCCCGCCACCGACCTGCGTGTGACGCCGGCTGCCGACCAGGTGGAGATCGTCACCAGCCAGTTCGGGGCGCGCCTCCTGCTGGGCGACCGGAGCTATCCGGAGCCGGTAGCCTCGGATCAGGTGCCGGGACCGGTGATCGGCCTGCGCCTGGCGGATGGCACCTGGTTCGGCGGAAGTTCCCTGTATGGCCCGGGAAAGGTGACCGGCTACTCGGCCAGGCTGACGGAGTCCGGGCCGATCTTCGCCGGCACCATCGTTCGCTATACCTACGAGAATGGCAACACCCTCGACCTGAACCTGCGACTCATTGCCGGTGACAATACGATCCATTGCGAGACGACCGTGGCGGGAAACCAGCCCGAAGACGGCTTCAACCTGGTCATCAGCCGGGGACTGCCCCAGTTGATCTTCCAGGTACAGGACGAGGCGCGGCGAGATCGCGAGTGCTTCAACGATCCGGCCAGGGAGACGGTGAGCTACAGCCGCCTCGACTGGGCCGAGATTCCCCTCGCCGATTACGTGACCCCAGAGGGCAAGCCCGCCGGCCTGGTCACCAATCTCTCGCCATGGGAAGACTGGTTCGGCACCTTCACGCAGACGCGCATCCGGCTGAAGATGGAGGGGACGGAGCGGGAACTGCAGGTCCGCGCCCTGAATCCCGGCGCCTGGGTGGAGCCGCGCGAGATCGAGGAGATCTTCAGCCCCAACCTGAATCCCGATCCGATGAAAGGCATGTGGCTGGGGTGGGGCGCCAAGCTCCTGCCCATCATGCGGAGCGACAACGGCGAGATCGCGCTGCGGGTGAATGGCGCGCAGGGGGTGCGGAAGTGGACGATCAGCGATTGCCTGTCGATGCCGGGTGTGGCCGCGCTCATTCAGTGGCACAACTACAGGCCCGAGAGCACCTTCCCGCCAGAGACGCGTCCCACGGTCGGTCTCCGCTTGGATGAGGTGAAGGGCTATGTGCTCGATTGGCCGGGCGATGCGGGAACGCATCCACGCCTATTCATCCGCCGTGACGAACTGGAGGCGCGCTGGAAAGGGCCACAACCCGACGCCGCCACCCTCGAAGAGCTGCTGAAGAACACCAGTGTGAAGTCGGCCGACCAGATCTCCTACATGCCGAACTGGGCTACGGATCTGGCGCTGGGCGCCTATCTGCTGACTGGCTCGGCGGAGATCGCCGAGAGGACCATGCTGCTGGCTCGCCTGCGCAAGGCGCTCAATTACGAACTCTATGGCATGCAGTTCGGCCATGCCGGTGCTCCCGCCCCCATTCTGTACGACGGCGTCATCGACGAGCCATGGGTGCCCGAGGCGGATCGCCAGCTATTGCGCTCGCGTATGGCCTACTATGGCTATCGCCTGGCCGATCCGGCCGTCTGGTCGGCGGAGCGCGGCTTCGCCTCAGGCAACCAGAACATGACGGTGACCTGGGAGATCTCCCGCGGGCTCACCGCCTGCGTCATTCCGGAGCATCCGATGGCCAAGGTCTGGTACGCCAAGGCCGAACGCATCATGGAGTACTTCCTCAACAACATGGTGGGACCAGCCGGGGAATGGCCGGAAGCCATGGGGGGCCACGGCCGGACCAGCATCGACATGGTCCTCGCCTTCGCCGTCGCTTCCTCCAACAGCGGCCTGCGCGATTACGTCAACGATCCACGGGTGAAACGCATGGTCCTCAGCTGGGCGAAGATGCTGACGCCGCGCGACCCGCGCCCTCGCGGCCATGCGAAAGCGACGCCCAACCGGCGCTACTTCCCCGCCATGGGACGCGACCCCATCGGGGGACCCGGAGGCACTTGCGGAGTCCTGGCCCGCTTGCTTCGCCAGAGCGATCCCGAGCTGGCGGAGGAGCTGCAGTGGGCGTGGATCGAGGAGGGGGCGAAGGAGCAGTTGCGCCACCTTGGGGCCTTTGCCTATGTCTCCTGCGACTCCGGGCTGGCGGCACGAACGCCGGCTTGGCGCTCCGAAGTGCTGCCGTACTACGGCGCCATGCTGCGCCATGGACTGGGAACCGCCGAGGAGCATCAGGTGATCCTCTATTCCGGGGATCATTTTGCCGCCTTCTACACGCCGCATACCGGGAGCTTCGCCAGCATCTTCGCCTATGGCGTGCCGGTAGCCGGGGCCTTCCCGGGCGGTTATGAGTTTCAGGAAGGCTTCCTGACCTCGACGGTCGACCTGGCCCGTGAAGTGGGGACGCTCGAGGAGCGCCAGGCCGTGTATGGCCATCATGGCACGCGCAGCGAGGCCAATCCGTGGGGCTGGCCCGAGGGCGAAAAGGCCAGCTTCGGCAAGCACGGAGGCATCGCCAATGTCAGCAGCTTCTCCGCGCTGCCCCGTCAGGACTATGCCGCTGTCGATGTGGCCCGACACTTTCCCCGCCGGAATCACCTCAAATGGAAAACCGACCTGCCCGCTTGGCCGACGATAGCGGAAAAGGGCCAGCCCCCCGTCGATTGGCGGCGCCAGACGCTCTTCCTCAAGGATGACGATCCGGCCAGGACAAGTTATCTGGTGATCCGCGACAGCATCTCCGGCAATCAGCCGACCATGTGGCAGATGTGGAACGTCAGCGAGACGATCGACACGCCCGAGAAGGTGCGGGATGTCGATGCGGTGCTGGCAAGCAAGCCAGGGGAGCAGATTCTCCCCGCCCGCCAGTTGCAGGGCGATCGCTTCACGGCCATTGGCCAACTGGGCGTCGATGTGGAGTATTACATCGCCTCGCCTACCGACACTCCCCGCCACACGCTGCGCTGGGGAACCGACATGATCGACTGGGCCAACAAACTGGTTCAACCTGAATACCAGGATCTGCTTCACCTGCAGATGCCCGGCGACGGTGTTTACTTCCTGGCCTTCTTCCCGCGCAAGCGCAACACGCCGGCGCCGCTCTTCAGCACCCTCGGTGAGGGGACGATCATCAAGGTGACGGGCGACTTCGGCACGGACTACAGCTTCCTCGCGGCCACGGAGACAACCGCGGCGGGCGAAGGAGCGAGCTTTACCGGCACGGCCGCTTCGGTGCAGGATCGGTTGGAAGGGCTGGTATTGTCCCTCGGCGCGAGTGGCGAGGTGCGGTACCGCGAGATCGGTCTGGCAGCGGACATCCCCGCCAGCTTGCGCGTGCGGGACAATGCCTTGACTGTCGAGTTGCCTGCCAGCCTCCAGCCGCCGGCTTTCGGGATGGCGCAGCCGTTCCCCGGCGGCATCCTTACGGTGACGGCTCCCGGGAACTGGACCCTGGCTGAGCCGCTCGACGGCCTCACGCTTACGAAAACGGCAACCGGCTGGGCGCTTACCGTTCCCGCGGCATGCAGAAGCGTCACCCTGATCCAACAGGACTGAGGGAGCTTCCCCAATCACCACCCACTGGTCTTCTCCGGGAAGCTGGTCGATCAGCTGGGTGGTGACGTTTTCCTCCTGCCCCTCCTTCTTGGGCAGGCCGTCGCTTGCCGACGGACAAGAAGCAGTCTGGTTATTCTCGTTAGTCTTCTTATTCTCTTTATTCTTATATGTGTCCACAGCTGGTTCACAGCTTGTCCGCGGCTGGTTCACAGCCTGTTCACAGCTTGTCCACGGCTGGTCCACAGCCTGTTCATCCGACCACTCGTGCATGGTGACGATGGTGTAGCGGGAATTCGCCTCCAGCGAGGCGAGCTTCAGGTCGGCCAGCCGCTGCAGTACGTCGCGGCAGGTCGATGGGGTCATGCCCAGCAGCTCCGCCACCTCGTCGCCAAAGAGCCACTGGCCCGGCTCCAGCCGAATCGGCGTCCGGCCACTGACGGTGGTCACTTGTGGATCACTCACCGCCCGTATCCAGCCATACACCGCCAGCCGCATCAGATCGCCGTCCTTCATCAGCGGACTGTTCATCACCGCACGCTGCATCTTCACCCATCCCGTCGCCATTCCGAACCTCCCCCTGTCGCTCAAGTTTTAATCTTATCTAAGATAACTCACGGGTTGTATTGTTTCAAGGGTATCTTCATGAAAAAGTAAGTGTGAGGATGTGCGGCAGCGCCACCATCCGGCACACCATCTGTACGCACAGGATCGGTTTTCGCGAACGAATTCCCCAGTAACGTCGAGAAGCGCCTGACGGCAGCTCCAACCCCGATGATCTGGCCAACTGTATCGCCAAAGCTCGGTGTGATCGGACAGCATGCCGATGACTGCTTTCTCCAATGCCCGGCCCTTCTCGGATGTGTCAGTCGTCAGATATCCTCCATCAGATGGGCGATGTCCTTCGGCGACGGCAGCGCTCCATGATGGCCAGGTTGTGGCTCCAGCCGATTTCTCGCACTAACGGTGCGAGTTTTTCCAGCCCGGTGTACGCCTCGAAAAAGGCCTTCATCCGCCATAGGTTGGAAGCGGAAAAACCAACCACAACGGGGAACTCCGACCGCAGGTCGGCGGCGAGCTGTTCCACCACCGCCTTGCCCCAGCCCGCAACATCCTGCCGCTCAACGATCATCCGTCCTATGTCCCAGTAGAGCCCGACCAACTCGGTGTTGACCGCCTTGAGGGCCTCGTACTGGGCGGAATGGAATCTTGCCCCAGTGTTTCAAAGGTCGTATGTCCCAGTGCTCGGGAATGCAGCCCAGCCAGTCGATGCCGGAGTGTTTGAGGGGGACATTGGGATCGAGTCCGCGCGTGATCGCTTGGTTGATGATCCCCTGCTTCTGCTCGTTCAGCACCTCGATAAGCCGTCGCCGATTGCGGATGAAACGGCTTATCTCACTGTCCTTCGCAGCAAGGTAGCGGACAATGGCGTTCTGCTCTTCCAGCGGCGGAAGAGCGATAGGAATTGCACCCATGCTTTCCGAGTACAGACGCAAGAAGCCAGAAGAACCCGTGCCAAGCCCCCGAGATTCAACTCGGAATTTTCCTGCAACTGCTGGTGTCTGAAATAGGCGAACCATGTAGTCTATGTTTACCCGTTTGGCGGGGGTGAAGATTGCATGGTCCGGACTGACAAGACCAGTTTGCTTCGTCACCGCGATAAGCCCTTTTGCCGCCCGCATGCGGTTGACGACCAGCTCGCCTGGCTGAGTTAGCTTGTACCCTAATAGGTGTTCTGGAGCAATAATCTTGTCTGACCCGTCATTGTGTGGCACCAGGCCACGTCCGCAACGACCGCAACGGCTCATGCCCGTCGCATGTGCGTCTGTCGATCTCGCGCAAAACCGCCTTGATCCTGCATTTCTCCCAGTGTGCTGGAATCTTCCCAATCCATGGCAGGTTGGAGTTCTTGTATTCGTTATATGGCTGGAGGCGTGCCGTCATGACTTGCCCCCTTTCGAAGCGCCGGGAGATCCATTCCAGATAGGGCAGTCCCGCCAGTTGTCGGGGAATCCCATGCTCCCTTGAGGAACATCGGGGAACTCATCCAAGAGGGCGACGAGGCGGTTGGTCCAGCCGCTCTGTGGCGCGATCCGGTCGAGACACCATCTGCAGAGGGTGAGAACGCCGAATATCCGGTGACCTTCCACCTTGAGTGGTTTGTGCCAGGCCGGGTCTTTGGTGGGGATCTTCGGTTTCGTGCCCAGCTCGCGATTCCAGAGCCGTCCGTGGTGCGCGCAGATATTGCGAACGGTGTTCAGGGCCAGCAGCCAGGAATCGAACACGGAGTCATGCACATCGAACGGCCTGGCAAGGTCGCGGCGAAGGTCGGGCGGCGACCCCCTGTAGAGGGTGAGAACCGAGCCGAACGGCATGATCTCGACGGCCATCCATACGGGGAGGTCGGTGTGCTCGTCGCCGTACTTTGACTTGAAATGCTTGACAAAGGCGTCCTTGCTGCGCCGGGTCTCGGTGCGAACCGTCTCCAGCAGCTTGTTACGGTGATAGGTCTGGCAGGCTGGCAGGGACGCGGGATCGGTGGCGTAGGCGAACGGGCCGTACAGATGAGCGTGGTCGTAGGCAATCTGAGAGCGAACGGCAATCTCGATGCGCTCGATGGCATCGAGCACCAGCAAACGCAGGCGGCGGTCGAACGCATAGCGCCCCCAAACCGTATCGAATGTGGTGTCCGGCCTGAAGTCGTCGAGGAGTTGGCCGGCACCGCCTGGTGCCAGTTGGCGGAGGGGATACCAGTAGCCGCTGAGGCGGTAGTAGCTTACCGCTTGGAGCCGGGAGACCATCAAGTCCCGGTCACCGATCATGCCCCGCTGGATGAGTTGATCGGCCTGCTGCTCGAAGGTCAGGGGCGGCTTGGTGTACTTCATGCGCCACCCCCGTTGGCTGGGCGGGGAAAAAGAAAACCCGCCGAAGTGAGCGTGCCTTGCGGCAGAGGCCCGGCGGGTGTGCTGGGATTAATATAGGCTAACCACATTGGCGCGTCAATCCGTTCCGACAAGATTTTCCGGTGGCCCCGACCCCCGTCGACGAATCCGACCAGGCGGCCTCGTGGGCGAATTGTCTCCGCCGCGCCACTGCCAGGTCTCAGCGAAGCTGGTCGACCAGCTGGGTGGTGACGGTATCTTCATCCAGGATCTCGCCGACATTGGAGATGGCGCTCCAGATCTCGACATGCTTGATGTCAGCGTCGGGCTCCAGCTCCACCAATCGGCCGAGGGTCTCGATCTCGAGGAAGGCGCCGCAACTGTAGCTTTCGACGTTGCAGCCAAAGTCCGGATAGGTGGAACTGGGATCGTACTCGATGTGCTTGACGAGGGCGACGCCACCGACGGCGTAGGCGATCCAGCCATCGCGACAGCCGTAGCCGAGCTTGAAGGCATGGTCGATCGACGGATCCTGGCGCAGCAGAATGTAGTTGTCGGTGAAGATCAGGCGCGGGTCGGCCAGGTTGCTGTAGGGCCACAGGTGGAGTGAACGCTCCACGGCATAGGGGGAAGCCTTGAGGCGTCGACTCTGCGGTATCACCGCGCAGCCTCCCGGCGTCATCTGCGAGAGTGCCCAAGGGGCCAGCCGCACGCTCCACGGATTGCGATTGGTGAGCGTGTGCGTCAACTCGAAGCGGGCATTGCCCAGAGGCTTGATCGCGATGGACTTCTCGATGCGGTTCTCGGCCTCGATGCCGCTGCTGAACTCGATCGCGCCGCCGCTGAGCTTGCGTACCTCAACCGGATTGTTGTCCGGAGCGTAGGTGCGCGGCGCCGCTTCCGGCGCATGCCAGAGGCGATGGCCACCGTAGAGGACGAAGCCGGTGTCGATGCCGTCCATGGGCAGGGGGGGCAGGACCACGAAGATGTTGTCGCTATCTCCGATCCAGCCGCCAATCACGCGTGGCCCCACCTTGGTCGTCACCGCAAGGCGGAAATCGCCACTTTCCATTACCATGCACGACTCGTGCGAACCGACCGTCATCGTCTCCATATCCGGCATTCCTTTTCCGCCCCCTTCCGGCAGGCAGTAACTATTTTTTCTTGAAGCCCCGCTTCAGCCCGAACTTCTTCTTGGCTTCGGGATTCAGCTTCAGTTTGGTCTTTTTCTTGATCATCTTGCGGGGGGCGATCATAGTCTTCTCGGGCTCGTCGCTCTCCTCCTCTTCCGCCTCCCCATCCTCATCTTCCTCGTCCTCGTCCTCGTCCTCGTCTTCTTCTTCGGCGACGGCGATGGGCATCTCCTCGTCCTCGTCGTCATACTCGTCCTCGTCCTCATACTCGACCGCACTGGCGATCGGCATGGCGTCCCGGTCGTCGTCCTCGTCGCTGGAGAACTCTACACCCCCGTCGCTCAGGGCATAGCGTGGTTCGTTTCCCTGGGCAACCAGCATCAGATCCTGGGAAAGCTCGGAGCTGTCGGCGTAGCGATCGTCGGCATTCTTGGCCAGCATCTTGGCGATCACTTTACAGACCGTTTCCGGCAGGGAGGGGTCGAGTTCGCGGGGGGAGCGCAAGGGCGCCTGGAGATGTTGCTGGAAAATGTCGATCGTGGAATCACCCACAAAGGGATAGGTGCCGGTGAGGCACTGATAGAGATTACAGCCGAGGCTGTAGATGTCGCTGCGCGTGTCCATCCGCTCGCCCAGGATCTGCTCCGGCGAGATGTATTGGGGCGTCCCCTTGATCTTGTCCGGCTCGTCCCCCAGGTCGATGTTGGCCAGCCCCACGTCCGCCAGCTTGGTGACGCCATAATCGGTAAGGGTGATGTAGGCGGGTTTGAGATTGCCGTGCAGCAGCTTGCTCGAGCGCCAGGCGTAGTCGAGGCCATCCGCAATCTGCTGAAAGATCGAGACGGCGCTGTGCACATCGAGTCGCCCCTGGCGGCTGAGGATGTCGCGCAGGTTCTGGATCTCCGTCGCCTCGCGCACGACGAAATACAGGCCGTACTCCTTCGCCACCAGATAGAGCGTCGTCAGGTTCGGATGGTTCAGCTTGGCCGCCATGCGCGCGCGCTTGACGAAGAGGCTCACATACTCCGCGTTTTCACTCAGATCTTCCGTCAGGATCTTCAGCACGACCGGCCGATCGAGCGAGAGTTGCTGCGCGTGCACTTCCACCCCGTCCGAACCGCGACGAAGCACCTTGCGCAGCGCATGGTCATGAAAGACCACCCATGGGGAGGTGACCTTCTCGGGCACTTCATTGACTTGACCGCAATTGCCGCAGATCGAGGAAGATCCATAGTCTCCCGCCTCGATGCTGTTGACCACGTTGCACTTCGGACATTGTAATCGCATGGATTCTTCCTCATCGTGACCGGTCGCCGCAATTCCGGCGCATGGAATGGACTGATGTCGCAAGGAGGTAATATACACGCCTGCGTTGAACTGCAAATCCGCCGCGAAGCTTAGGGCCTTCAGGAAGTCAGCTGAAGGTGCTGTTCGTCGTTCGATTCGACCGGATAGGCATCCTTGTCCAGCACGGTGAAAAAGAAGGATGCTCCTTGTTCAGGCTCGCTCTCCACCCAGATGCGCCCGCCATGGTGCTGCACGATCTTCTTGCAGATGGCGAGGCCGATGCCTGAGCCCGGATACTGGTTCGACCGGTGCAGCCGATGAAAGATCTGGAAGACGCGTTCCGTCTGGTTCGCGGGCATGCCGATGCCATTGTCACGGACCCGGAATCGCCAGCACGTGTCGCAGTGCTCGGCGGTGATGTCAATGCATGGAGCCTCCGCGCCGCGAAACTTGATGGCGTTGCCAATCAGGTTCTGAAAGACCTGCATCAGCAAGGTCGCATTGCCATAGATCATGGGCAGTTTTCCCCAGCTGATGCGGGCATTGCTTTCCTCGATGCCGATGCGCAGCTCTTCCACCACATTCCTCAGCACCTTGTCGCTGTCGAAGAGCGCGAATTGTCCTGTGCGTACATTCAGCCGGGAATAGTCGAGCAGACTGTTGATCATGTCGTAGAGGCGGTTCGCGCCTTCGATCGCGAATTGGATGTAGAGTCGCGCGTTGTCATCCAGGGAACCGGCGCAGCGGCGGCGCAGCAGGTCGCAATAGTTGATGATCAGGCGCAACGGCTCCCGCAGGTCATGGGAGGCGATATAGGCAAAGCGCTCCAGCTCGATGTTGCTGCGGGCGAGGTTGTCCACCGCGTGCCGCAGTTCGTCTTCGACGCGCCGCCGTTCCCCCACTTCGCGTTGCAGGGCTTCGTTGGTGGAGGCGAGCTCGGCGGTGCGCGCCGCTACCCGCAACTCAAGCTCGTCCGCCGACTTGCGCAGCTCCATCTCGGCCTGTTTGAGCAGGGTGATGTCCTGCAGGGAATAGAGCAGCGCCGAGACCCCCTGCCATTCCGTTGTCAGGCAGCGCACCGAGGCCAGTCCCGGCTGACCTTCTTCGCAGATGATGCCCAGCTCCGACGTCGCGCCCGGCTCCGGGAGATCGTCGATACAGAGCCCGAGAAGCTCTTTCATCGACTTGCCCAGCATCGCTTCGGCAGCGGGATTCGCGAAGAGCGTGCGGTGCTTGATATCGGTGACGATCATCCCGTCATGATAGCGGCCGATCAACTGCCGCAGGTTCTGCTCGCGAGCCTTGATCCGGGACGTCTGCACGGTCAGTTCATGCCGCAGGCGGTGTCGCTCCATCGCATAGCGGAGACTGCGGTGAATGGTCAGAATATCCACCCGTGACTTGACCAGGTAATCCTGGGCACCCGCCTGCAGCATCGCCAGGGCCAATTCCTCATCGTCCACGCCGGTCAGGATCACCACCGGTATATCGGTCGCCTCGACGAAGATGCGGTGGAAGGCCACCATGCCGTTGCAGTCCGGCAGGGTGAGGTCGAGCAGGACCAGCGACGGCCGATGTGATCCCAGCCAGGTCAGCGCCTCGCCCACATTGGCGACGCGATCAACGGTAAAAGGCTGATGCGTGGCCAACGGTATGCTGACCACCTCCGCGATCATCGCGGCAAAGTCATTGTCATCCTCGACAAGAAGAATCCGGTTCATGCGGCTCGCCTGCGGGTTGTTTGATCCGTATCCTCTTAGTCTATCGGCAAAAGGTGGAACAACAACAACAAAGGTGAAAATATCATTTGGAATCCAGGCGGGGATCCAGAACATCACGCAGTCCGTCTCCCAGGCAGTTCATGCCCAGCAGGGCCATCACCATGGCGGCGGATGGGGCGAGAAGGAGCCAGTTGTGACTGCCGTCGCTCTGCATGAACTGCATCCCCTGGTGTACCAGGGCTCCCCATGAATCCAGCGCCCGACCCTGGAAGGTGACCGAGAGACCGATGAAGGCCAGAAAGCTCTCCTGCAGGATCACGATCGGCACTGTCAGGGTCGTATAGACGATGACCGGCCCCAGGGTGTTGGGGACCAGATGGCGGAAAATGATCGTGTGCGGTCGCGCCCCCGCCATGCGCGCCGCCTGCACATACTCCTTCTCTTTCAGCGAGAGCATCTGCCCCCGAACGATGCGCGCCATGGTCAGCCACTGCACCGCCCCCAGCGCCACGAAGAGCATCAGGATACTGGTGTTGAAGTAGACCATCAGGATGATCACCAGAAACATGAAGGGAACCGCATACAGAATATCCACGCCCGACATCATCAGCCGATCCGTACGCCCCCCCGCATAGCCGGAGACCGCTCCGTAGACCACCCCGATGATCAGGCTGACCAAGGTCCCCACCAGCCCCACCAGAAGCGATATGCGCCCACCGTACAGGACCCGCGCAAGCACATCGCGCCCCAGTTGATCCGTGCCCAGCAGGTGGCTGACGGTAAGGGGCTTTCCATCCGCGGCGATCGAGGCCACCTCCGTTGCCCGGATGACGACCTCGGGAATGGCCTCTCCTGCCCGGCTCAGCGCCGTCACCAGGCCCGCATCCAGCACCGCCTCGTAGACCACCTCGTCGGTCGCCGCGCGCTCCTGCCGTTCCAGGATGATGACGCGGCTGCCCAGCTCGCGCAGCGCGGCCGGCACCGCCTGGTCGAGGCGCAGTACCACCTCGCCGTCGAGGTGCAGCGGCGTCTTCTCCTGATTCACCTGGACAACGCGCACCAGCCAGCGCTCGGAGCTCAGGTCGAGTTCATCGAGATGCAGGGCGCCGCGAGTCTGCTGCAGTTGCGAGATCCGGTTGCGCCGCAGCACGATGCGGAACTCGTCGCGCCGGGCCTCCCGGGCCAGGATGGTCAGCCGCGAAGCGTCGCGCGCGGCCTCCGGCACGCCTGGCATCTCACCGATGCGCAGACGGGTTTCCCCCAGTACATGCGGATGGGCATAGCCGGGAGGCTGGGCGCCGATCCACCAGTGCTGATAGCTCGGGTCGTACGGGGTGAACCATGGCGCCAGCAGCACCGGCAGCAGGACGACCAGCACCAGGAGCAGACCGATCATGGCCAGCCGATTGTGAAGGATGCGATAGAGCGCCTCTCGCCATGGCGCCCGCCCACGCCGTATCTCCTCCGCGGCTGGCGCGCGTGTCGTGTAACCTTTGATGTCAGCCATTTAAATCCATACAAAGCTGTCTATAGTACCCTTTCCGCCCTCGTGCCCGCAGGGGCATGGCGCGCGGTCCCATCCAGGTCCGCCCGCATAAATATAGCCGCGAATTGGAAACAGACACCCGCGATGGGAAAACAAGAAGACATGTGGTACGCGGTCAACGTCACCCGCGTTGTCCTGCCCCCTGCGCAAACCCTGGAAACGTTCGGCGCCACCACGGTGCGCTATACCCTCATCAGTGAACAGATGGATGTCGTTGACAAGATCAACGTCCGGGAGGGGAAGGTCGTCTCCGAGCGCCCCCAGATCATCACGCCCAGTCATTTTGCCGATCAGATGCTGGAGGGTTTCGGCGAGAAAGCCCGCCACTACGCGGATTGGCTTCGCGCTCATAACGAGATCGGGCGTATCCTCCGCTATGGCCTCCACTTTCGCAAGGACGAAATCTCCCAGGAAGTGGTCTCCGATACCATCGAGACCGTGACCGATCGCGTCGTCAAGCGGGTGCGCGAGCATGACGATCCCCTTTCCGCGGTGATCGTCGGCGCCGATGAGATGTGGGAAGTCTCCCTCCTCAAATTCATAGTCGACTACATCGAGCAATCCGCCTCGTCCAACATCCGCGACCTCAATCAGCGGGCCCGCGAAGAGTCGATCAATGAACCCCAGCGGCGCAAGCGCGAGATCGAAGAGGATTTTCGCCGCGCCATGAAGGATCGTTCGCACGTGCAGGCGCTGGGCGACAAGCTGCACAAATGGGGCTTGTTCGAGCAGTACGAAGATCGTTTCTTCAACCTCGTCAATCGAATCCAGTGAGACCATGGCGAAGGCAGACGAGCAACGCCTGGCATGGGATGGCGTCAGCTTTCGCCTGCCGGCCGGATGGGATTTCGCGGGGTATGAATTTCGCCGGGGGGTGACCACCATGGTCCTCGACGATATTGGCGGCCGCCGTGCGCACCTCGAATGGATGCGCCCGGGACGCAAGCTCGACCGCGGGCGAGTGGAAGCCGATTACGCCAAGCGCGAAGGGGGCCTCGGCAGCGCGGCTGAACGCCATGAACTGACGGGGCTGCCTTCCGGATGGCGCGCTACCCTCTACAGGTCGGCGGACGGTCACGGTTTGATCGTGGCCTGGTATCTCCAGAGTTTACCGGCTTTCTACACCTTCTGGCGGCTCTACTTTTCGCCGCAAGACCCGGAGCCGCCGCAGCAGGTCATTCGGCAACTGTCGCGCTCCCTTCGGCTGGAAACGGGCCCTCTCGTGCCATGGTGCGTCTACGACATGAGCGTCACCCTGCCGGCGGATTTCCGTCTGTGGACATCCTCCCTCGAAGCGGGTCGCAAACTCCTGGTCTTTCAAGCCCGCCTGCAGCGCCTCTTCATCTGGCAATTTTCACTTGCGGACCGACTCCTTGCCGGATCGACACCGCACGAATGGGCCGCCGGCTTTCTCAACCGCCATCCCCTCCTGCACGGCCCCCGCTATGTGGCGCGGGAAAATGGCGATATCACGGCCTATCGGACCCTGCTGGGGCTCTGCCACTTCGATGAGATCGGCCGGCTCTGCTTCCGCTACCATGTGGGATGGCAACTGGACGCGAAGACCAACCGGTTGCTGTTGTGGGTCTGGAATCATCGCCGCGCCGACGGCCTGAACCAGCTACCCGTTCCTTATCGTTCCCGGCACTCAGCGCTTGCATAGCGAGCCGGAGCGACACACATTACCGTTCTGATGTAAAGGAGTTCAACAGATGCAGGAACATGAGGCAGAGGCGCGCATCGCCTTGCTCCGCCGCGAACTGGAGCGACACAACCAGCTTTACTACGACGAAGCGACCCCCGAGATCAGCGATAGCGAATACGACCGGCTCTACAAGGAGCTGGAGCAGCTGGAGCAGGAGTTTCCGCGCTTCGACTCGCCCAACTCGCCGACCAAAAAGGTTGGCGGACACGTGCTCGACCAGTTCCGCGCCCTGCCGCATGCCGTGCCGATGATGAGCCTCGACAACACCTATTCTCCGGCCGAGCTGCGCAAGTTTCATGAACGCGTGGTCAACCTCCTCAAGCAGGAGGAGATCACCTACTGGGTCGAGCCCAAGATCGATGGAGTCAGCGTCTCCGTCCGCTTCGAGCGTGGTGAGTTGACCCTGGCCTTGACCCGAGGCGATGGCACCACGGGAGACGATGTCACCGCCAATGTGCGCACCATCCGCTCGCTGCCGCACCTCCTCGAAGGCGATGCGCCGGACGTCCTCGAAGCGAGAGGTGAGATCTTCATGCCGCGCGCCGCTTTCCTGCGTCTCAACGATCAGCGTGAGGCGGAGGGCAAGGAGCGCTTTGCCAATGCCCGCAACGCCACGGCCGGCACCCTCAAGTCCCTCGATTCCCGGGACGTCGCCAAACGCCCGCTCGATGCCATCTTCTATGCTCGCGGGGAGCTGACCAGCGCGGCGATCGAGAGCCAGTCCGGGCTGGTGGCGCGCTTTGCCGAACTTGGCCTCAAGACCTGTCCCATCACCTGGAACGTTCACGGCATCGACGAGGTGCTGCGGGCCATCGATGAGCTGGAGGAAAAGCGCCACGCCTTGCCCTTCGAGATCGATGGCGCCGTCGTCAAGGTAGACAGTTTTGCGCTTCAGGCGAAGCTTGGCTTCCACTCCCGGGCGCCGCGCTGGGCCATCGCCTACAAGTACGCCGCGGAGAAGGCGATCACCCGGCTCAAGGCGGTGACGATTCAGGTCGGCCGAACCGGCGTCCTGACGCCCGTGGCGGAGCTGGAGCCCGTCCTGATCTCCGGATCCACCGTCAGCCGGGCCACGCTGCACAACTTCGAGGAGGTCGCCCGCAAGGATATTCGCGTCGGCGATGACGTGGAGATCGAGAAGGCGGGTGAAGTCATTCCGGCCGTGCTGCGCGCGATTGTCGAGAACCGCGATGGGGACGAGCTTCCGATCACCGCGCCGGCCCGCTGCCCGAGCTGCGACCAGCCCGTGCTGGCGAGCGATCAGGAGGTGGCCGTTCGCTGCGTCAACGCCGAATGCCCCGATCAGGTCAAGAATCGCCTCTCCCATTTTGTCAGCCGGGGCGCCATGGACATCGACTCCCTGGGGGAAGCGATGATCAAGCTGCTGGTGGACGAGGGGTTCATTCATTCGCCGCCGGACCTGTATGAGCTGGACGATGCGCAGTTCGCCAGACTGGCCGAGTTTCCGGGGCTGGGCGTGAAGTCGGTCACGAAGCTCCGGCAGAGCATCGAGGCCAGCAAGTCGCGCCCCCCCTGGCGGTTGCTGCACGGCCTCGGCATTCGCCACGTCGGCGCTAAAGTGGCCCAGACACTTCTGGCCGAATTTGGCTCCTTAACGGCGCTGGGGCAGGCGAGCACCGGCGACCTGGAGGCCATTCCGGATATCGGCCCCATCGTCGCCGAAGCCATCCATGCCTTCTTCGCCTTGGAGAAGAACCAGGAAATCATGACCCGTTTTCGCGACGCGGGACTGACCTTCGAAGCGGCGACACCCGTCGTCAAGGCCGACTCTCCCTTCTCAGGCAAGACCTGCGTCATCACCGGCACCCTGACCTCCATGACGCGCGATGAAGCCAAGGAATTTCTGACCCGACTTGGCGCCAATGTGAGTGGCAGCGTCAGCAAGAACACGGACTTCCTGATCGCGGGCGAGAATGCCGGTTCCAAGCTGACCAAGGCCCAGCAGCTTGGCGTGACGGTGCTGACCGAAGAGCAGTTCAACAAGAAGCTCAATGCCGGTGCCAACAACGACAGCCCCCAGGACACCCAGCCGGAGCTCTTCTAGACGCGAAGCCGGATAGGCCGCTTGCTCGCCATCCTGGGCACGCCACTCGCCCCCCACGCGTCGGCCGCCTGCTCTCCATCCTGGGCACGCCACTCGCCTGAGTGGCACCGGGTTGCGTGTTGCCTCACCCCCAACGCGTCGGCCGCCTGCTCGCCCATCCTGGGCACGCCACTCGCCTGAGTGGCACCGGGTTGCGCGTCGCCACCCACCCAACGTGTCGGCGTCATCCGTATCGTCCGCCCGCGCCTTCGGGTTGCGCGTTGTCTCCCACCCCAACGCGTCGGCCGCCTGCTCGCCCAACCCTGGGCACGCCACTCGCCTGAGTGGCACCAGGTTGCGCGTCGCCTTACCCAATGTGCCAGCACTTTCGGATCTTCCGCCCGCAGCCCCGGGTTTTACGTCGCCTTTCACCCCACGTATCGGCTGATCACTCGCTCCTCCTGGGCACGCCACTCACCTGAGTGGCACCGGGTTGCGTGCTGCCACCCACCCCCACGTGTCGGCGTCGTCGTAATCGTCCGCCCGCGCCTCCGTGTTGCGCGTCGCCTCCCACCCCCACGTGTCGGCGTCGTCGTAATCGTCCGCCCGCGCCTTCGGGTTGCGCGTCGCCTTCCACCCCCACGCGTCGGCCGATCACTCGCCCATCCTGGGCACGCCACTCGCCTGAGTGGCACCGGGTTGCGTGTCGCCTCCCACCCAACGTGTCGGTGTCATCCGTATCGTCCGCCCTCAACGCCAGCAGATGAGGCGACTCCCATGGCGGACGTTTCAGATCTCTCCTCCACCGCGGACATCAGGCCACCTCCAACGCCGGAGCCACTCAGGCGAGTGGCGTGCCCAGGAACGCTGCACCGCG
>JAWLHB010000002.1:114997-312533 GCA_041690595.1 Lentisphaeria bacterium | reverse complement strand
GCTGGGGAAACTGTGCTCCTGTGGGGGGGGGGGCATAATCCAAGTCGCGGTTCGGAGAACCCCTCTCACGTTGTCGGGCCTGTCGAGGCTGAAGGCTGGGGAAACTGTGCTCCTGTGGGGGGATGGCAAAGTCCAAGTCGCGGTTCGGAGAATCCCTCATTATATAATATGTCCCGTGGGATTCGCTCACGCGGGGAGAGGGCGAGGCCGTGGACGCAACCCCGACTGGGGTTGATGCATGAGCGGGCAGTATACCCAGGGTAGCCTCAAGGGCAACCCTGGGCTATGGGACGCAGCCCCGCTGGGGCAAGGGGCGAAAGGAGATGCCGGTTTCTGTGAAACTGAGCTCAAACGGGAGGGCTGCATTGGGTTTGGACTTATGAAGAACAATGTCCGGGCAAGGGCCGGGAGGGGACTCCCACATTGAGCTCACACTGGGGGCGGAACGGGTTTGGAGTTATGAAGAAGAATGGCCGGGCAACGGCCGGGGGGGACTCCCACACTTCCGGGCCTGTTGAGGCTGAAGGCTGGGTCCACGTTGCCGGGCCTGTCGAGGCTGAAGGCTGGGGTGTGCTCACGTGGAGGGATAGCAAAGCCCAAGTCGCGGTTCGGAGAACCCCTCCCACGTTGCCGGACAGTCGCGGTTCGTTGGGGCAAACGGGCAAAAAAAAGCCGAACCTGTCGAATCGAGGGTATCGCGGACCTTAGGCTGACAGGTTCGGCGTGCAAGATGTGAGCTCTTGTTGCCTTTATACTGATCACTATAATCAGAGCTGGGGCTAAAGTAAAGTGAAAGTTCCAAAAAACTGTGAAACCTTGAACGATTCCAGTTCGGCCGGCAGCGGTTATTTCCGAGGCGGTGGCGGCTCGGGTGGGAATTTCGGTGCGGATGGAGATAGGTTAGGGCTGGTCATGAGAGAAAGAACATCAGCTGGAGGTATGCCATGGAGCGGAGCGCATGGGGGCGTAGAGGCATGAAGAGATTCAGTTTCCTTGGTGTGGTCCTGGGGATAGGCGTGGCGTTCACCGTGGGCGCGGCGTACGATCACCCGGTCTGGCGGATTCCGCGGTTGAGCATGAGCCCGGTGATTGACGGGGTGATTGGTGAGGAGGAATATGCGTCGGTGCCGGCGATAACGGGGATGGTGACCTGGGGCGGACCGGGAGGCGCGGAGAAGTCGGTAGTGGCCAACGAACAGCAGGTGACATGGTTCGTGAGCTACGACGCCGAGTACTTCTATCTGGCGATGCGCTCGCCGCATCCGCCGGGGACCTGGCCGGCGGCACGGGTGAAGGAGGATGACGATGGGGCTATCCTCTGGGATGATCATACGGAGATTCAGATTGCGACGCAGGGGAGGCGGAACTACTCCGCGCCGGGCAAAGGTTTCTACAAAATCATGACCAATGCCAAGGGGACGCTCCATGACATGTGGTATTTCAATGGGACGCCGGGGACTGAGCAGGACTGGTCGATCATCGGCGAGCATAAGGTGTCGGTCACGGAGTCGCGGTGGGAGATGGAGTTGAAGATTTCCCTGGCGGCGCTGCAGGCGCCGAAGGATCTGGAGGGGGAGTCGTGGGTGATGCAACTGCTGCGGGCGGATGCTCCGGGTGGGGTCTACTTTGCTGGTTGGGTAGGTGAAGCCTGGATGGCCTGGGGCGATTTCGGGGAGATCGTCTTCGATGCGGATGCGCCGGTCTTCCGTTTTCTGGAGACGGGTGAGCTGGCCAAGGGGCGCCCGCGCCTGGGATTCGAGATTCTCGGTGGGAGCGAGGAGGCGGAGATCGAGGTAACGGTGACGGCGCGGGATCCACAGGGGGGCGAACTCTTTCGCGAGCATCGCCAGGCGGTGGTGGCGCCTGGGGGACTTGCCTCGATGGTCGTGGAACGCGAGGTCAACTGGCCGTCGGGCCGGAATCGGCTGCATATCCTGGCGACGGCTCGCCTTCCGGCTGAGGAGGGTGCGGCAGAGGGCGAGCTGGTGACGCTGTACGAGGTGGAATTGCCGGTGAAGTCGCTGGTCGATCCGGTTGAATGGGCGGCGCGGGTGGAGCCGTGGCTGCAACAGAAGCCCCGGTCAGGAGAGCCGGAGTGGCGGTTCGCTTATTGGCCGACGCATGGGATCGCGGAGACGAGCGTGGATCTGGACTTCTTTGGTATGCCGGAGGCGGTGGCGGGAGCGGGCAGCTTTGCCGTGAGTATCCGGCCGTGGGAGGGAGAAGCGGTGGCGAGCGCGATCGGTCGAATCGAGGGTGGCCGGGGGCGGTTGCTTGTCAACTGCGGACGTCTGGGGGAGGGCGAGTACGTGGCGGAGATGAAGCTGTTGAACGATGGTGGCGAGATGGTTGGAGAGGTGCGGGAGGTGCCGTTTGTCCGCCGGCATTATGAGTGGGAGGGCAACGCGCTGGGCCAGGAGGAGGTCGTTTTTCCGCCCTTCAAGCCGATCAAGGTGGAGGAGCGGGAAGGGCGCCAGGTGTTGTCACCGATTCTGCGGTCCTATACCATCGGCGATATGGGGCTGCCGATGTCGATCGAAGCGGAGGGTGGGGCTGGTCGGGAGAGGCTGCTCGAACGGCCGATACACCTGACGCTGGTGCATGGTGGGCAGGAGCTGGCGCTGAGTGACCCACATGCTGCCCTGATCTCGCAGTCGGAGAGCCAGGTGGTCTTGCGCTCGCTGGGGCAGATGGGGGATTTCACGCTGATTGCCGATACGCGCATGCTCTTTGACGGCTACTACGACGTGGAGCTTTTTGTGACGCCGCCGGCGGGTGGTGGCACGATCGACTCGCTGACGCTGGTCTTGCCGCTGTGGAAAGGGGCGGATACGATGTACGTGCAGCGAGGGGCGGATACCTTTGCCGGCGGCAACAAGATGGACGCGATTCCGGCCGGGCAGGGGGTTGTCTGGCACAGCGGCATGCTTCAGCCGGTGCCGCGGAATGGGGATGTCTGGCGCACCTTTGCGCCCATTGTCCATGCAGGCAACGGCGACAAGGGTCTCTGGTGGTTTGCGGACGATAATCGCGACTGGGTGATGAGCGAGAAGCGGCCGGCGGTGGAGGTCGTGCGCAACGGTGCCGGGCTAGTCGAGGTGCACATTCACTTTATTGGCGAGCCGGTGGAAGTGAAGCAAACACGCCGTTTCCATTTCGGTTTGCTGGCCGATCCGGTAAAGAAGATGCTGGCGGAGCGGGTGATTGGCTGGGGACATCAGGGCCCGGTCGGGCCGGGGTGGTACGCGCACAGCACTTTTGGCTGGCGGCAGTGGGGGCGTTCGAGCGATGGCTACTATATGGAGCAGAACGACCGCGAGGCGTTGCGGCAGATGCTGCAGGGGCTTCGGGCTCCGGGACGACCTCTGGGTGGTTTTCGCCAGGATGCCGAGATAGCGGCGCGACGGCAGTTGCCGATCACCCTGTACGGTTCGACGAAGAACATGATGATGGATCTGCCGAGCTTCGACACCTATGGGGGGGAGTGGCTTGGCAACACGCAATTGCGGTCGCAGGAGCTGGCGGCGAAGTCGAATGGCTTCAACATGCAGGGCTCCTACGAGTCGACGCTGAAGCGGGATCAGCACGAGATCGGGGTGAACTGGGTGCAGAGCCAGGTGGATTGCTTCGTCTGGTACCACTATCAGCTGTTGCGCGACTGCCCGGTGAACGGGACCTGGTGGGACAATCGGTCGAGCTTTCAGATCAAGGATTACGATCCGCGGCGTCAGGAGTTCTATTGGCGCTGGAATACGGGGATGCGGCGGGAGCTGACGCGCCGGCTCAACACGATCGGCTGGCAGTTGAACCGGCGTCCGTGGTGGATCGGCAACATGCACGTGGACTGGTCCTTCAACCAGGTGGCGTGGCATATCGAGAACGACTTCTATGTGGATGGACCGACGAATACGCTGCTCGACCAGATGTCGGTGCATCAGTTCCGGTCGTATGCGCGGCTGAAGCGGGGGATCATTCATCGGCTTGCCTCGCGCTATGGCGGGGGGGAAGCGTCGACGCAGGCGGAGTCGCGGCGGCGTTCGCGGAACATCATCGGGCTTTGCCTGCTTCACGACATTGGCGCCTACCGCTGGGGAACGGAGTATGCCTGGGAGCACCAGAAGCTGCCGGAGCTGCTGGACGAGGCGGTTGGCTTCTTTAGCGAAGATGCGGCCTGCCCCTTCACGGGTTATTGGCGGAGCGGCGAGATGGTGAAGGTCGACACTCCGGAGGTCTATTGCTCGATCTATCACGGCAAGGGGAAGGCGGCGCTGGTTATTTTGAATGGAAACAACCGGGAGTTGGATGTGGAGTTCGAACTCCTTCCCGCGCTGCTTGGGAGGGTGCCCGCGAGTGTACGGGATGCCGAAAGCGGCTATGCGTTCCGCACCTTCTGGAATCCGGAGAAGCGGGTGCGCGAATGGGGCGAGTACGCGGGCCGCCGCCTGGAGCTGGGCGCGCACGATCTTCGCATCCTGATCGTGGAGTAGGTGTGCAGCGTGGTTGACATTTTCGGGGCAGCCTACTATTCTTGCAGAAGTAGGGAATGGCCATCTTTTATCACCAGTAAGGAAGCTGATCATGAGTGAGAGCAGAATCGAGCGTCGCTATGCCGAAGCGCAGGAGATATACGAGGAGCTTGGCGTCGATACCGAGGCCGCGATGGATACGCTTGCCGAGGTGCCGATCTCGCTGCACTGCTGGCAGGGGGACGACGTCGGTGGTTTTGAAAGCAGTGCCGGACTGACCGGTGGCGGCATCATGGCGACCGGCAACTATCCGGGGAAGGCCCGCACGCCCGACGAGCTGCGGCAGGATCTGGAAGAGGCGTACAGCCTGCTTCCCGGCAAACACAGGCTCAACCTGCATGCTATTTACGGCGAGTTCGGCGGCAAGCACGTGGACCGCGACGAGATCGGGGTGGAGCACTTTCAGGGCTGGATCGACTGGGCGAAGGAGCAGGGAATCGGGCTGGACTTCAACCAGACCTTCTTTTCGCACCCAAAGGCGGCTGACGGCTTCACGCTTGCCAGCATGGACGCGGACATTCGCCGCTTCTGGATCGAGCATGGCAAACGCTGCCGCACGATCAGCGCCGCGATGGGGAGTCAGCTGGGCACCCCCTGTATCACCAACGTATGGATACCCGATGGCTACAAGGATATCCCGATCGATCGGGCGCGGCATCGCGCGCTGCTGAAGGAGTCGCTGAACGAGATGTTCGCGGAGAAGCTGGACCCCCGCCACCACCGGGACGCGGTGGAGTCGAAGCTTTTCGGAATCGGCTCGGAGAGCTGCGTCATTGGCTCGCATGAGTTCTATCTTGGTTATGCGGTAGAGAATGAGGTCATGCTCTGCCTGGATGCGGGTCACTTTCATCCGACCGAGGTGATCTACGACAAATTGTCGTCGGTTCTGCTCTTCGTGGATGAGGTCATCCTGCATGTGAGTCGCGGGGTGCGCTGGGACAGCGACCATGTGGTGATCCTCTCAGACGATCTGCATTCGCTGGCCCAGGAAGTGGCGCGCAACGACTACTTCGGCCGCGTGCACATCGGGCTCGACTTTTTCGACGCCAGCATCAATCGGGTGGCGGCCTGGACGATCGGCACGCGGGCGATGCTGAAGGCGCTGATGATGGCGTTGCTGGAGCCGACCGAGATCCTGCGCGAGTACGAGGTCGAGGGGGATTTCACCAAGCGTCTGGCCCTTCTGGAGGAGCTGAAGACGATGCCGTTCGGGGCGGTGTGGGACTACTACTGCCTGCGCGAGAATGTGCCGGTTGGCATCAACTGGCTGACGCGGATCCGCGAGTACGAGGAGAGCGTCCTCTTTACGCGTGGGGATTGACGGCGCGGCCGATCGTCTCGCCGACCTTGACCAGAGTCTCCCGTCCATTGGCCGACTGCGCGAGCAGATCGGCCGATGGTACGATCCTGCCTGCCTGAATAGCGAGGATGATGGTCGAGCCGCCGAAGGTGAAGTAGCCCTTCTCGTCCATCTTGCTGACTTTGGTGCCGGCATAGGTCTGGACAATGCCGGCAACCCCGAAGGCGCCGACTTCGATGAAAGCGATGCTGCCGAACTGGGCAGTTTCCAGCAGGCAACAAGCGCGGCGATTCTCGGTAAAGACGTCGAATCCGGCGGCGAGGGCGACGGGATTGACGGAATGATAGGCGCCGGGGATGTCGTACTGGTCGGTCACCGTGCCGGCGCAGGGGAAATGATAGCGGTGGTAGTCGGCGGGGCAGAGGCGGATGACGATGACGACGCCGCCGCGGAAATCCGGCGCGTCGCGCTGCAGAAGCTCCTGCACGGAAAAGCTCTTGCCTTTCACGGGGACGGCGGTATCGCCATCGACACAGGGAAAGACGAGGGTGCGCCCATCGGCGGGCGAAACCAGCACGTCCGGTGCGTGGTCAAAGGGTCTTGCTTCGGGTTTGAGGTGGCGGGTGAAGAAGTGATTGAAGGAGGAGAAGCTTTCGACGGGATCGCGGAACTCGCTGGTGTCGATCTTGAGCAGATCGATGGCGGGGCGGATGCGATGGCGAGAGAAGCGTGAGTTGAAATAGTGGCCGAGCAGGCGGGATGGGAGGGGGGAAGTGAAGAGGAGGCGGTGCAGGAGCGGTTTGCCACCTTCCTGATAGGCCCATTTGACGAAGCGCTCGCCGTAGACGGTCTCCCGTTCGAGCCGACCGCTGGCCCGATCGTAGTAGTAGATATCCTTGTCGCTTTGGGGCATCAGAGTTCTCCCTTGATGAGGACGACCATAATGTCGTACAATGCATGAGTCCAGGCGGCAACGCCAAAACCGCGGCCCAGGTAAAGGAGCTGGAGGGCAATGCCATAGAGGAAGCGGTAGAGGAAGACGGGGGCTGTCCAGTCGTCGCCAAGTGAGCCGACATGATGGGCGGCGCTGAAGAGGAGGGCGGAGATGAGTGTGGCGACGCAGATGGCGGGTACGCGTTTGGCGGTCAGCCGATCCAGCACCAGAAAGATGGCGCCGAAGATGAGGACGCGGAAGAGCAGCTCTTCGTAGAGGCCGGCGCCGATGGAGAGAGCAAGGTGCGTCATCGTGGTGATGCCTCCCTGGCCGGCTGCCAGCATGGGGGCGATGGCGGGGATGAAGAGCCGGTTGATCATGGTGGTGATCACCATGGTCACAACGATGGCGTAGACGATGCTCTCCGCCAGGATGCCGATGAAATAGGCTCCCTTCAGCTCGATGTTCTGTTTGCGTTCGCGAAAGAAGATGATGAGCCCGATGGTCGCCACGAGCGCGCCCAGGATGAGATGTCCGCGAACGCCGAGGGAGCCGAGCATGCGCTTTATCCAGACATCGGCTCCGACCCGCACGGAGATGGAGGCATGGTTATTGGCGATGATGATCAGCCATTCGTAGGCAATGAGCAGCGGCATGGCAGCCCAGAAGCCATAGGTGGCGGTGCGAGTTTGTTTCAAGTAGCGAGTCATGGCGCAGGTTCTCCAGTGCGGTCAGTGGGAACTATACTCCACAAGCGGCAGATCGCCTGGAGTTTCCGTGCTGAAATGCTGGGGTTGCGGGAGCTTGGCTTCCGTCATGGCGTGAGCCATTCTTGCAATTCGGGTCGGAGTTAGATAGATTCACGGGTAGCGGTTGCGAGCGCAACCGGCATGCGACAACCTGATCTACCAGCGGAGGATCAAGATGCGTACTCACTGTCCGGTGCATGTCACTCTTCTTCTCTTCCTGGGCTGCGCGCTCTTCGTGGCTTTTTCGTCGGTGCGGGCGGAGATCACCGCAACGGCGGTTCAGGTTGAAGGTCAGGCCGGCTATGGAACGACCCAGAAGGGCCCCTGGAAGAAGCTGGAGAAGGCGGCGGAGTTGCCCCTGCGCAGCTATCTGCGCACGGGTGCGGATGCCAAGGTGGTCCTGCGATTCCCGGGAGAGGCGGTCGTCACGGTGCACGAATACAGTCTCGTCTATCTGCACACCATGCAGGGCGGTGATGAGGATGAGCAGGGGGGGAAGAGCTTGATCGGCCTCCTGGTCGGCAAGCTGTGGGCCAAGTTCAAGAAGAACGACACGAGTTCCTTCTCGATCTATACACCGGCTGCCATCGCGGCAGTGCGGGGGACTGAGTATTTTGTCGAATCGGATCCCCAGACCCGCAACAGCACCATCGGCGTCTGGGAAGGGGAGGTGCGCGTCTCCGCGTATCAGGAGCCGTTGAGGGAGCAGACGGTGGACGTGCCCGCGGGCTTCCAGATCGAGGTGCTTTTCAACAAGCCGCCCGACAAGCAGACCATGCTGAAGATGGAAGCTGCCCGCGAGCGCGAGAAGCAGCAGTTCAACGAGCAGTTGCAGGGACTGGGGCTGGCCAGTGTTCTTGGCGGCGGCGCGGTCGAGATGGCCAGAATCGAAGATCAGCGGGTTTCGGACGTTCGGGACGAGCTTCGCGGGGCCATTGCGGAGGATCGGGCACGCAAGAAGATGGACGAGGACTTCGACAAGCTGCAACTGGCCATCGCTCGCCTTTACCGCGATACGCAGTTCCTGCCCGGAGAGGGAGCGCGGAAGTCATCCGGTGCGGTGACGCTGCGCGGCCTCGTCGAGAATGTGGACCATGCGGGGCAACCGCTTGCGGAGTGGAAGGGGCCGTACATCCAGAGCGACTTCAAGGATCCGTATGGCAACGAATATTGCGTCTATCACCTGAAGCGGGGCGATCGGGTCATGGGCTTCTACCTGCACAGCCGGGGACGCGATGGGGTCGCCTCCAGCCACGATGACAATGAACGGCTGGTCACCATGGGGCGTCTGCGGGCGCTCCAGCGAGAACTGGAATGAGATCATGAACGAGCCAGGCTCCAGGCGACCGCTCTACCATGGCGTCGCCGGCGGCATCATCGCCATCCTCCTGATCGGTGGCCTTGCCTGGATACGCCTCTTCGAGCCGATCGATCACCAGGTCTACGACTTTCTGCTCGACGTGCGTTCCGAGCTTCGTGACACCAGCAGCGTGCGCAGTCGCATCGTGCTGGTGCTGATCGACGAGGAGACCCAGAGTGAGCTGGGCATCGCCTGGCCATGGCCGCGGTCGCTCTACGCCGACCTCCTCGCCGCGGTGGACGGCGGCGGCGCCACGGCAATCGGCTTCGACATGCTCTTCCTCGACCGCACCGACCCCGGCGAGGACGAACGCTTTGCCAGCGCGCTTCAGGAGTACCCGAATGTTGTGCTTGGGGCCAAGCTGGACGCGACGGATCGGCGGGTGGCTGGCGGGGCGGCCGAGCTTCAGCAGATGCGCCTGCTCTTGCCGCTCTTCCGCGATCGGGCGCGGGTCGCTCTGGTGAACCTGCCCTTCGACCGGGACCATGTCGTGCGTCGCTTCAAGCCACGCCTGGAGATCTTCGGCGACGACCATTACGCGCTGGCGATGGAGCTGCACCGCATGCATACCGGCAGCTATCCGCTGCTGCGACTCGATGCGGAGCATGGGATCGACTATGTGGGTGGTGGCGGGAGTTTTGCCTCGGTCTCCGCCACCGATGTGCTTTCGGGGAATGCCCTGCTCAGCGAACCTGGGCTTTTCGAGGGGAAGATCGTGCTGATCGGCGTGACGTTGACCGAAGCCAAGGAGTTTTTCGCCACCCCGCTGGCCAAGGGTGACGAACTGTGTGCCGGGGTCGAGATCCATGCCAATGTCCTGGCCTCTCTGCTGAACGGTCGTTATTGCCGCGATATGGCGCGGCAGGCGCAGGCCTTGCTGGCCATGGTCATTGCCGCGATAGCTGCCTATCTTGCCATGTTTCGATCGGGGCTGGCGGTGGTCATCGGGTACGGCTGCATGGCGGTCGGCATCATGGTGGTGGCGATCTGGCTGATGGTCTACCACGGGGTCAGCGTGGACATGTCGTATGGCATGGTGGCGATGCCGCTGGGGTATATACTGGCGGGTCTTCCTGCCCGCCAGCCGATGGTGCTGCACACGCAGGTGGGGCCGTATCAGCTCATCCGCGAGCTTGGCCACGGTGGGATGGCGGTGGTCTACCTGGCTCGCCATCCACGGACCAAGGAAGTGGTCGCCCTCAAGCAGATGCTGCCGCACTATGCCGCCGACGAGCAGGCCGTGCAGCGTTTTCTGCGGGAAATGGATCTGCTGCGGGAGCTGAATCACCCGAACATCGTGCGCATTATCGACGCGGGTGAGGTATCGGGGCAGCCCTATTATGCGATGGAGTACATTTCGGGCAAGAGTCTGGGTGAGGTCCTGGAGGAGCAGCACAGGATGACGCAGCAGGAGGTGGTGCGGACCTGTGAAGGGATCGCCTGGGCACTCTATCAGGCGCACCAGCTGGGGGTTGTTCATCGCGATCTCAAGCCGAGCAATATCATGCTCACCGCCACGGCAATCCCGAAGCTAACGGACTTCGGCATCGCCAGCAAGACGGACGCGCCGCATCTGACACAGGCCGGCATGCTTGTCGGCACACCCCAGTACATGTCCCCGGAACAGATTCGGTGCCAGGCAATCACGCCCAAGAGCGACATCTACAGTTTTGGAGCCACCCTCTACCATCTGCTTTCCGGGCGCCCCCCCTTTTCATGGCCGGAAGTTCCGCGCATTCTGCATGGTCACCTGGAGGAAGAAGCCTCGCCCATTTCGGACCGCCATCCCGATCTCGACCCGGCACTGGCGGACCTTGTGATGGGCTGCCTCCGGAAGGATCCTCGCGACCGCCCCCGCGACATGGCCGAGGTCGCCACTGTCCTGGCTGCCTGTCAGACTTCCGCGATTGCTTCGCGTCAGGCCGCCACCGGTCTCCACACGCGGGTTCATGATGCCATGCCGGAGCGTACCCAGCTTCTGCAGGCACCGGAGCCGCGGACCGAACCGTGGCAGCGCCAGCCGACCAGGCGGCTGGACACCGACATCGAGCCGCCAACCGGCAAGGACGATACGGCTTAGGTAGCCTCGCCGATGTCTTCGTTCCAGACGCGCGGATGGTCGGCGATATAGAGGCTGAGCATGTCGTAGCATGGCGCCGAGTCAAGGTCGATCACCTCGATCCCACACTGGCGCAACCACGCCATGCCACCTTGGAAATTTCTCGATTCACCCACCAGCACCAGGGGGATTCTGAACTGGCGGATCAGGCCGCTGCAGTACCAGCATGGCGCGAGGGTGGTGACCATGATCGTGCCCGCATAGGAGGGCTGGCGGCCGGCGTTGCGGAAGGCGTCCACCTCGGCATGCGCCGAAGGATCACCCTCCTGTACGCGGCGATTCCGGCCGCGTCCAAGCAAGGTTCCGCTCCGGTCGAAGATGGCTGCGCCGATGGGGATGCCACCTTCGCGCAGGCCATCCCGCGCCTCCGCCAACGCGGTCTCCAGGAGTAGGCCGTGGTCCAGGCTGTCGCTCATGATGTGCCTCATTTGCGTATGCGTTCTGCTTCGCGTTTTCAGTCGGCGGCGGTTTCCTTGGCCGCGTCTTGAACTCGCCGAATCTTGCCGGCGATATCGCACTGGAAGACGGGCAGCTTGAGCTTGGGGGAGCTGTCGCCGGGTTGAATCTGCCAACGTTCCTGCTGCATTCGGATGCCCGATCGGCAGTCCCAGAATTCGACCTCGTAGGTGCCGGCCGGCAATCCGGGCATCTCCAGATCGACCGTGCGGTGCACGGTTGGGGGGATGGTGAGGCTGCCGCCGAAGTAGTGCTTGGTGTCGAGGAGCCAGAAGAGGCGCGAATTTTCCTGGCGCAGTTCGCAGAGGTAGAGGTCGTCGCGCAGGGTACGATTGACGCGTTTGGCGCCGGTGCGATTCTCTCCTGCCGCGAAGTGGGCGAGGCTTTCGTAGTAGCTGTAGAGGTTCTTCTCCTCCACGAGGGGATACCACCAGAAGCACGGACTGACGGGGAACTTCGTGAAGTATCCCGCCCACAAGCCCATGTGGAGCTGGTGGAGGATATGCGGCAGCGTATCGCCGTGCGGACTGCCGCCGAATTCCGTGATGATTGCCGGCTTCTTCATGCTGTCGACAAAACTGGCAGTGGAGAACATGAAGTTGAAGAGGTGCCGGGCGCCGCTTCCACCGTAGTAGATGTCCAGAGTGAGGATGTCGAGTTCCGGAAGTTTGGCCAGCTCTTCGTTGACCAGTTCATAGGAGGTTGCCCAGTGGGTGGTGACCAGGTGCTGGTTGGGGTCGATGGACTTCAGGTAGCGGGCAGCGAAGCGATGCCAGTCCGTCACCGACTGGTCCTTGTACCATTGTCGATTGTCGCCAGTGAGGTCAATCTCGGTGAAGAGCTTCCATGCGAGGAGATTGGATGAGTAGCCCCATCTTGCCACCATATAATCGGCGAGTCGTTTGAAGGCTTCCCGGGCGACGGGCTTGCTGAAGTATTCCATGGGGGTGACAAGCGGCCCGCCATTCTCCTTGTTGAAGGGGTTGCGCGCCCAGTCGGAGTCGATCCATGCACTGAACTTCCCATGGTTGTTGATCACGAGGATGACCTGGAGGTCGTATTTCTCGGCGAGCATCATGAGGCGGTCGATTTTCCAGGCGCGCCATGGGTTCATGTAGCCGAGCCCATGGTTGCCGGGTGCATCCGGAATCCACTCCAGAGCCAGCCACCATGGAGACATCCATACCTCGATCACCTTGATACCGGCGGCCGCATATTTTGGCAGGAGTTTCTCGTAGACTTCGAAATCGCGTCCATCCCATTCGGTGAAGGGGAACGATTCATGATAGCGGGTATCGTTGGGGGAGCGCATGTTCATGCCGAGGCCCCAATATTCCGAGTTGTCCCGGGAATTCACCAGCAGCCGGTCATCATGGGGGGAGACCCTGACAAAGCCCTTCCATGGTTGTGTCTCGGGCAGAATTTCGACTTCCAGTTCAGGAAGGGCGAGCGCCACGCTACCAAGGTGACCGGCGATCGCCACCTTGTGGAAGCCCTGGTGCCGGGGGGTGAAGCGCACCGCGAAGCGGGGCATGCCATGTGGCGTCAACAGGCGCGAACCCCGGGGCTTGTCGTCGTAAAGGAAATCTTCCATGTAGAAGGCTCTGGTTCGATAGGTGTCGCCATTGGGGGTGGTGATGGTGGCGGCCAGATCGACATCCGCGGGATTGAAGGGGTCTTTGTAGAGATGATTGACGCGGAAGGAGATTTCGACCATGCGCCCTACCTGTGGGACTTCCGGCAGACGCTGCAGGTCATGGATGCGCGGCTTTTGGGTGCTCTCCAGCGATCGGCTCAAGGTGAGACCGTGGAGCTTCACGTCTCCTTTCCAGGTGGACGCGATGCCGGCGGGAGCGGCGATCTTGATACCGACTTCGGATAGCTGATCCGGTGTCAACTGATGCCAGGGGCGCTGATGGCCGCGCGGGGTCCAGGCCTGGGTGGCAGCCTTCCCGGAGATCGGCAAGGCAAAGACCAGCCGTTGTCCGGCGGAGCTGGTCACGGGTTTGCGGATATGCAGCCACAGATCATCCCAGTCCTTGACGAAGAAGTAGAGATCCGCTTCATCCGGGAAACCTTCGGGGAACTCCAGCTCGACGTGCAGGGTATTCCAACCCCAGAGGGAGCCTTGGGGACGCGCGAAGAAGTCGCGATTGTCACTGAAATCGACAGGGAGCAGATGGACAGGCTGCACCGCTTTTTCCTGTTTGGGGGCGAGGCGCTTCTGCAGTGGTGTGGTCACTTCCTTGAGCAGGTAGCGGCGCAACTGCCAGGGGCCGCAGGAGAGCGCGGTGTTCTCCGGCAGATTTTCCAGTGCCCGCGAGGTCGGGGAGACCGGGGGCGGGGGATCCGCCTGGATCGCTTGTTCCAGTTTTGCGATGTCATCCGCCGGCGCGCCATGGAGGCGCAAGCCAGTCAGCCCAATCAGCAGCAGAAGAACCAGAAGATAACGTTGCAAGATAGACCTCGTCATGACCGCGGCATCTGTATCACTCGACATTTGTGCTTTTGGACTCCACGCCTCGGGAAATGATGCGTCAACAGGATAAAAAAAGAGGGAGGCGGGACGTCATGGTGCGTTCGCGGCGGCGCGAATGGCGCAGACGGAGTCGCGGGCGAAGCGTCGCTGGGTTTTTCGGGCCAGGCGATGAGCGAGGTTCACCAGCCAATGCTTTGGCTGGGATATGGCGGTGATGCGATACCAGACTTTGTCGGTGGCATGATCCCATTCGATGGAGAATCGCTCTTCGCCTCGCTCGACGTGGTGGGGCAGGGTGCCGTATGCAAAGCCGAATCGCTCCACGTCGCCGCGATCTTCGATCACGTAGATAATGCGCGACACGTTGAGCGACCAGAGCCCGTAGGTGCGCGCGAGGATGGCCACAATCCTACCAATTTCGATCGGTGTCTCGGGCCAGCAGGCCGATGCCCATCCGACGTCGCACATCCGCCAGCTGCGCATGGATTCGCAGGCGCGAAGGTAGCAACCTTCGCCTGATCCCAGGAGGGCTCGAGTGCGATCGATGGCGTAGCTGGTCGGCACCCGTTCGCGCAGTTGGGGCAGCGTCGGGTCCGTAACGTTTTGTGTGCATCCGACCTCGGCGTAGGTATATCTGCAAGGCGACTGATCCGCCAGGCACCGCTCGATGCTCGCTCTGGATGGTCGTGTCAGGGTCAGCATGAAGACTGATCAAGTTCGCAAGACGTGGTTCGATGAAAGCTGCCTCCCTCCCCGGAAGGCAACGTGGCAACCCATAAGCTTATGCTGTCCCCGATGCATTGCAAATCCGCCGACGATTTGGGTGGACAGATGTCCATGTGAGTGACAAGGTATGGCAGTAACATGCTGAAGGAGGTTATGATGGGCGCCAAACTAGATCATATTCTTGAGAACAAGGGGCTGAAGCGGGAGTTCGCGGCGCTTGGGCTGGATATTGGTGACGTTTTCCAGGAGACGCCCGAGGAGCTGAAGATGGAGAATAGCCGCCTGCGCGTCCTGTTGCACTGGGCGCGCACCTATCGTGCGTGCCCTAACCGCGAGGCGCTGGAGGCAAAGGGGATGTTGTTTCCGCCAGTGGAGCCAGATTACGATCCGGATACGGACTGGCTGCGCTTCGAGCGCTGGATGGAGGGCAAGCCGGTGAAGCACTCGCTCAATGTCGTCTTCAAGGACTTGGATGCCATGAGTGACACGGATGTGGCGGCGGAGCTGGAGGAGGTTGTGGAGCGTCTACACATGCATGGCTACATTGCCGATCTGCACATCGGGGTGCCCGACCGGCTGGTCTACGCGTACCTGCGGGAGGAAGTCGAGGGCAAAGAGTTCGATATCATGGCGCCGGGCGGCATGGTCATGCTGGACGGCTGCAACGGCTTCTGCCCGGATTGTTTCCAGCGGCCATGGTGCGAACAGGGTGCCGAGCTGGTCTATGTCGAAGACGAAGATTGTGGCAAAATGGCGTTGCCCACGTGCCTTGCACCTTATGTGTCGGCCAGCAACGTGTCGCTGGAGATCCTTCGGGAGAATGAGCGGTATGGTCCCTGTCACGATCTTTTTGACGACGACGATCAGGACTAGACGATGGCGACCGACTATACGCAGGGGGCTCTTCTGGAGCTTGCCACGTCTCTGGATCTGGAGCTGGGACAGGTATGTCGTACACTTGTTCTGCTGCAGGGTGGGGCGACGGTGCCTTTCATCGCCCGATATCGCAAGGAGCACCTTGACGGTCTGGATGAAGTGGGCATTCGGGCCATACGCGACGGGGCTGCGCGGATAGAGGAGAGGGACACGCGGCGGAGGGTGATCCTGTCGCAGCTGGAGCGTCGAGGGCTGCTGTCGAAGCAGTTACGTACGGAGCTCTATCGGGCGCGGAACCTGACGGAGCTCGAGGATCTTTTCATGCCGTATCGGGAAAAGCGGCGTACGCGTGCTCAGGTGGCCATCGAGTTGGGGTTGGAGCCTTTGGCGAAGCTGCTGAATGAAGGTCGCCAGAATTTGGATCCATACACGGTTGCGCGCTCGTATGTGACGGAGCATGTGACTGACGTGGAGGCGGCGCTTCAGGGGGCGCGCGACATTCAGGCGGAATGGATCAGCGAGAACGCCAGCATTCGCCAGGCCTTGCGCCACTTCTTTGCCGAGAAGGCCATTCTCACAGCCAGCGTAGTCAAGGGGAAAGCAAAGGAAGGGGAGACGTATCGGGATTACTTTGAGTGGAGCGAGCTGGCCAAGCGCGTTCCAAGTCATCGTCTGCTCGCCATTCTGCGGGGGGCGCGTGAGGGCTTTTTGCGGGTTTCGATTCGCCCCCCGGCGGCGGAAGCGATTGCGATGATGGCGGACCGGCTGGTGCGTCGCCGCAACGCCATGGGGGAGCAGCTTCTTCTCGCCGTGGAGGAGAGCTACCGGCGCCTTCTGGCCCCATCTCTGGAGACGGAGCTGCGAAACCAGCTCAAGGAGAGCGCGGACGATAAGGCTATCGCGGTCTTTGCCCGCAATCTGCGCAATCTGCTGATGGCGGCGCCGCTTGGGCCACAGCCGATCGTGGCCATCGATCCGGGGCTGCGAACCGGCTGCAAGACCGTGGTGCTCGATGCCACCGGTTGTCTCGTTGCCAGCATGGTTCTCTTCCTGAGCCAAGGCGTGAAAGCGGAGATGGAAGCCAGGAAGGCTCTGGAGGGGGTGTGCGCGAAGCATGGCATCCGGGCTATCGCCATCGGCAACGGCACCGGGGGACGCGAAGCCGAGGCATGCATTCGTGGCTGGCACCTGGCGGGAGTGCAGGTCATCATGGTGGACGAGAGTGGGGCTTCGATCTATTCCGCCTCGGATCTGGCGCGGGAGGAGTTCCCGAACGAGGATATCACCGTCCGTGGCGCGGTCTCGATCGGCCGGCGGTTGATCGATCCTCTGGCGGAGTTGGTCAAGCTCGATCCGAAGACCATCGGGGTCGGGCAGTATCAACATGATGTGGATCAGAAGAAGCTGCGCAAGAAGCTTGAGGAAGAGGTGGTGAGCTGTGTGCATGCCGTTGGTGTGGAGGTGAATTCGGCGAGCGTTCAGCTTCTGCGGTTGATCTCGGGGGTGGGACCTGCTCTTGCCGCCAACATCGTCGCTTACCGGGAGACGCACGGCCGCTTTGTCGACCGGCAGCAGTTGCTTCGGGTGCCGCGCTTCGGCAAAACAGCATTCGAGCAGGGGGTGGGCTTCCTTCGGGTGCGAAGCGGAAGGAATCCGCTCGATGCGAGTGCGGTTCATCCGGAGAGCTACGGGCTGGTGGAGCGCATGGCGGCGGAGCTTGGGGCCTCGATCAAGCAGCTCATGGAGGATGAAGCGTTGCTGGAGGCACTGGATCTCGGCCAGTTCGTGGCGGGAGAGGTCGGCATGCCAACGTTGCTCGACATCCGTGAGGAACTGAAGCGGCCGGGGCGTGATCCGCGGCCCGTCTTCGTCCCCTTCGCATTTGCCGACGACGTGCGCACGTTCGATGATGTGAAGATGGGCATGGTGCTGCCGGGCCGCATCACCAATGTCACCAACTTCGGTGCCTTTGTCGACATCGGGGTGCACCGCGACGGCATGGTTCACGTCAGTGAGCTGGTGAATCAGGGGCAGGGCGTGATTGCTGCCATGCAGACGGTTCTGGTGCGTGTCATCGGGATCGATCGAGAGCGACGGCGGATATCGCTTTCGATGCGGGAAGTGGCTCAGTCGCGCGGTCAGGAGCGCTGATCGTCTTTGCCCTCGCCGAGCTGCCGCCTTTGCCGGTCGGCCGCTCGCTTTTCTCTTGCCTCCTGGCGGACAATGTGGACGATCGATCTGCTCACTTCCTCGATCATCTGCTGTTCGGTGCTCTTGAAGCGGCCTGGGGGCGGGGGAGGCTTGAGTGCGTCAACGAGCCAACCGAGGAAGCCCCGGTACTGGTGGCGGCTACGGCGCAACTCATCGCGAATGCGCTGGAGATACTGGGGCGGATTGCGGCTGGAGCCCAGTTGCAGGCATAGCTCGAGATGCTTGCGTGCGAGCTGCCGCATGTCGAGGCGCAGGCACGTCGCTGCCAGGTAATAGCGATAGAGAATATTGGATGGGCTTTCGGCGCTGGCGGAGCTGAAGCGCTGGAAGGCTTCCCGAGGCTGGTTCTGGAACAAGAGGGTCTTGCCTTCGCGGAAGCGGATGAATTTGCGGGTGCTCTCCAAGTCTCGCATCAAGGACTGCAATGTCGCGCCGGGGGGCACGTCGTTGCCGACGATCAGCTCTTCGAGAATATCGTCCGCCACGCTGTCCATGATGGGTATGCCATCGGGGGGCATATAGCCGATGGCATCGCCGGTAAAGCCGCTTGCGCCCAGGTCGGTGACAAAGCGCAACTGCTCGTCGTATTGCCGGCGCTGAAGCGGGTCAGACAGGACGTTGAAGGCGTGGACCAGGCGTTTGAAGTCTTCGGTCCTGGCGCTGGAGCCATGGTGCAGGTCGGGGTGACACTCCTTTGCCCGCTGGTAGTAGGCCTTCTTCAGTTCAGCAAAGGTGGCCGTTCGCGAAATCCGCAGGATATCGTAGAAAGTGAGCTCTGTCATCTGGAGATTCGCAGGGGCGTTGAGGGTATCCTTTCTTGATACTACACAACGGCTGGGCGCGCCTGTCAAGCCGGCGGTATAACTGGTCGCGCAGGCAATTGAAGGGGCACTGCTTGACATAGCCGCCGTGCCTTCTACCTTATCTTGGTCAGGGGAAGCAGGTCAGCCTCGCTGACACGTCTTCCGTAACGACCACCAAAAGAGCAAGGATACCGACCGTGCTTAGCCCCCATATCGAGGCATTGATGGCACAGTTCCCCGGGGAGGGACTGACTTTTGACGATGTCTCGCTGGTCACCCAATATGCGGATTTCGCTCCAGACGAAGCTGTGATCGAATCCAGATTCAGCCGTAACATCAAGACCTTCATCCCCTTTGCCAGCGCGGCAATGGATACGGTGACCGAGAGCGAGATGGCCATTGCGATGGCGCTTGCCGGTGGCATCGGCGTCATCCACAAGAACCTCGATGAAGATCGCCAGGCAGAAGAGGTGCGGCGCGTCAAGAGCTACCTGAATGGTCTCATCGAGAATCCGGTTTGCTTCCGCCACGACATGCTCCTCAGCGAGCTGCTCGACATCAAGCATCGCAAGAGCTACACGTTCACCGGGTTTCCGATTCTGGATGCGGACAGCAAGCTGGTTGGCATTCTGACAGCGCGCGACATCAAGTTCGTCAGCAACACGGATGTATCGGTGAGTGACGTGATGACGAAGGAGTTGATCACCGCGCCAGTGGGAACGACTCTTGACCAGGCATTCTCGATCATGCGGGAGCACCGTGTCGGGAAGTTGCCGATCGTGGACGGCGAAGGGCGTCTGGCGGGGCTGTACTCCTTTCACGATGTGAAGAGCCTCAGCGACAACATCGATCCGACGATCAATCGCGATGCGCAGTTCAAATTGCGGGTTGCGGCGGCGGTCAGTCCGTATGACTTTTCCCGGGTGGCGAGGTTGGTGGAGGCAGGCGTCGACGCGGTGGTCATCGATACGGCGCATGGTTTCACGAAGGGAGTCATCGAGAGTGTCAAGGAGCTGAAGAAGGCCTATACCAGCATCGACGTGGTGGCCGGCAACGTGGCTTCGGCCGAGGCAGGGATCGCCCTTGTGAGAGCGGGTGCGGATGCGATCAAGGTGGGTGTGGGTCCCGGTTCGATCTGCACGACGCGGGTCGTCTGCGGGGTGGGTATACCGCAGCTTACCGCCGTCTATGAGACGTATCGCGGCGTCGGCGGCGAGGTGCCGATCATTGCGGACGGGGGTATCAAGTATTCTGGAGATGTGGTAAAGGCGTTGTGCGTGGGCGGTGATTGCGTGATGATGGGTTCGGCGCTTGCGGGAACGCAGGAGAGCCCTGGTCAGAAGATCCTGCATCATGGTCGCACTTACGTGGTGTATCGGGGCATGGGCAGCATCGAGGCAATGGAGAAAGGCAAAGGGAGCAGGGAGCGATACGGGCAGGCCAATGTCAGCGACAAGTCCAAGCTTGTCCCTCAGGGGATTGAAGGACTTGTACAGTATCGGGGCACGGTTCAGGATGTGCTGGTTCAGTTTGCGGGTGGACTTCGCTTTTCTCTGGGTTACTGTGGTGCGAGGGACTTGCGTTCGCTGCGGAAAACGGCTAAACTTGTAAGAGTGTCTTCCGCGGGCTTGCGGGAAGCTCATCCGCACGACATCAAGGTTACGAAAGACGCACCGAACTACTCTCCGGGAGAATAAGGGTATGCTGCAATGGTTTCTCGGAATAGCGTTGCTGGTGGTGGTCGTGGTCGGCATGGGGATCATCCTGCCGTTTTTTGCGTTATGGATTCAGGCGCGCGTTTCGGGAGTTAATGTCAGTTTCATCGAGATGATCGGGATGAAGTTGCGGGGGCTCAATCCGAACTTCATTCTGGAGCAGGCGATTCGTCTGGCGAAAGCGGACATACATGTTCCGTTCGATTCGCTTGAGGCGCACATGTTGACGGGCGGCAATCTACAGCGAGTCGCGGAGGCGATCATCTCGGCCAGCAAGGCGGGGATCAATGTGGATTTCGATCAGCTTGCGGCGATCGATCTTGCAGGTCGGGATGTCTTTTACGCGGTCGATGCGATCGTCAATCCGAAGGTTCTGGTCTGTCCGCCGAGCGGCAGCGGCCGGGTACTTGGGGTTGCGCGGGATGGAATACGGGTGAACGCCACTGTTCGGGTGACGGTTCGGACGAATCTGGAACGGCTGGTCGGTGGCGCGAATGAGGAGACGGTGATCGCGCGCGTGGGTGAGGGTATCGTCGCCGCGATTGGCGCCGCTGCCTCGCACAAGGAGATTCTTGAGCGGCCTGAAATCATCTCTCAGTACATTCTCTCTCGCGGTCTGGACAGCGGCACTTCCTTCGAAATTGTTTCCGTCGATGTTGCGGACGTGGATGTGGTCGACAATGTTGGTGCGAGGTTGGCCGAAGAACAGGCAGCGGCCGATACCGTAGTCGCCCAGGCGCGAGCGGAAGGACGGCGCATGATGGCCGTCGCGCTGGAACGGGAAATGCGGGCACGCGTTACCGAGATGAACTCTCAATTGATCGCCGCGCGCGTGGTGCTGCCGAGCGAGATTGCGCAGTCCTGTCGTGTAGGGCGCATGTGGCGGAGTCGTTTTCCGGTCCACTCCACGATCACCCGCCAACTCTGGAACATTCACGATCAATGAACGGTTACCCTGCTTTGACCCTACCCTGCTTCGCGGCTCGAGCCACATTTTCGCCTTTGCTATTTGCCAAGTTGGATTCTGGCGAGTACTATAAGATGGTTCAGCGTGGTAGCGCTTGCGGTGGGCCAACTTCGGGGTGTTGCGGAAATGGCAGCGAAACCATACGGTTCATGCACGGCAGCCCCCTTAAGCATCTTTTTATTGAGGTAATTGAATGAAGCATCTTCTGCTTGTGTTCGCGGCTCTGGTAGTCTCCTTGATTGCACCACAAGTGCGCGCGCAGTTTGAAGCTGTGGAGCCGGATCATGTTGAGATCAACGTGGTGGACTGGGATCTGCGAACGGTCAAGTATGACGATGTTTTTCCCGATGTGGACAATATCAGCAAGGGGGGCACGCAATCCTGGCTCAGGCTGATGATCGAGTATACGGTTGTTCTGGATCCAGCTCGCGCAGGCCGTTACAGCGATCCGAAGAATCTGTGGCTCGACGATCTTGAGATCGAGTGGACGGTGATCATTGCTCCCGAAAAGCGGGGCAACCAGTACGATGATCGCAAGGCCATTCGGTTGAACAAGGTGATCAACTATGCCAACATCAACGTCAACAAGCGCCGGTACTTTGCGGTAGCCTATGTAGAGCCGACGCTGCTGTCGCGGTATGCCAGCAAATTGGCGCTGGACGATATTTTCACGCGTGTAAGCTTTCGAGTCGGCCGCAAGACGCGCGGCGAGATGGGAGCCCGCGGCAAGAAATTTGCTATCAAATCGGGCGATATCGGCCGCTTGAGCGCGGCAGGGCGTCGCGGTGAACTTTTCGCCTCAGAGGAAGTGATCCGGCCGATAGGCGGCCTTCTGAGCCGTAAGGAGACCCCGTGGGAGTGGGCGAGCTACGAGACATTCGAAACCATCGTCGAACCAAAGAATTAAGGCGAGACAGCGGCAATAATGGCTAAGCGCGACCGAATCTTAGTTCTCGATATCGGCTCCACCGCGATTCACGCGGGCGAGTTCGATTACCTGGGCAGTGGTGCGATAGTCCTGCGTGCCTTCACCAATGTGGAGTACACCGAGAACCTCACCGAAACGAACCGTACGATGGTGATCAACTCGGCGCTTCGGCGAGCGATGGAAGAAGGGAAGTTTACGAGCAAGCGCTGCTCCATCTGCGTCTCGGGCCAGGCTGCGTTCATGCGCTTTGTGAAGCTTCCGCCGGTAACCGAAGAAGCGTCTCGGGTTCGGCAGATAGTGGAATATGAGGCGCGCCAGAACGTTCCTTTCCCGATGGAAGAGGTCATCTGGGACTACCAGTTGATCGGCTCTGACGAAGAGGAACTGGAAGTGATGTTTGCGGTGATCAAGAATGACATCGTGGATGGTGTCATACGTGCGGTGACGGATCTTGATCTGCAGCCGGAGCTAGTGGATTTCGCCCCTGCCGCGCTGTACAATGCGGCGCGCGCCAATTATGTGGGTGAAGAAGAGTGCGCCATGCTTCTGGATATTGGAGGGCGCTGCACGAACCTGCTTTTCCTTGACGGGGAGCGTTTTTTCGCCCGGGCCATTCCCATTGCCGGTTTCACGATCACGCAGCAGATCGCCAAGGAGTTCGGCATATCGACGGATGAGGCGGAGATTCTGAAGCGCCGGCATGGTTTTGTAGCGCTCGGTGGGGCGTACGAAGAGCCGGAGTCTGAAGTTGCGGCGACGATTTCGAAGATCATCCGCAACGTCATGACGCGCCTTCATGGCGAGATCAACCGTTCGATCAATGTTTACCGCACGCAGCAGAAGGGAAACAAGCCGACTCACTTGTTCCTTTCGGGTGGAAGCTCCACCATGGCTTTTACGGACCATTTCTTTTCCGAGAAGCTTCGCATGGAGGTGAGTTACTTCAATCCGTTCAAGATCGTCACGCTGGGTGAGGATCTCGATACGCAGCACCTTCAGGAAGTTGCTCACATGTTCCCTGAGGTTGTGGGTGTAGCGCTCCGCAACTCGGTGGAGTGCCCGGTCGAGATTACGCTGATCACGGATGCGATCAACCGGGCGCAGGTTTTCAAGAAGCGCCGTCCCTTCATTCTGATCAGCTGCATCGTGTGGATATTGGTGCTGGGGGTCATAAGCATGGTCAACTCTCACCGAGCGAAGCTGTACAGGGGCGAAGCGGATCGACGAGAGAACAGCTACGAGCAGTTGAAGCGGAATGCGACACTTATCGGCAGGGGGAATGATGGTCGCGACAGCGCCATCAAGCGTTACGAAACCATGGAAGCGCTGCTCAATCGCCGGATGCGCTGGATGGAGATCTACAATGCCTTCCAGGAAGCCAAACCGATCGATCTCTGGCTCGACACGATAAAGCCGATCGACAAGCCGCTTCAGGATCCGCAAACCGCTGCCGAAGAGATTCCGGAGACAACCACCATGGATCCTGGAATGGATCCGATGGGGGGAGGGATGTTTTTCGTCCCTGAGGGTGGTGGTACTACCGGCTCCACGACCACGGCCGCCGAGTTCGAGTGGTTTGACGTGCAGGGTCACTGCGTCACTATCCCGGAAACCACCGAACGGCAGGGTGGTGAGCCGGTGCGGAATGTCTTTACGCCGGCGCAGTTGCAGATTCTCCTCGATCGCTATCGGGAGTTGCGTGAGAAGGATGCGAGTTCAGCGGAGTCTTCGGAAGCATTTCGCGCGTACGAAGAGTTGATAGGCGTCTTCAATTCGGGCAACAAGATCATATCCACGACGCGTCCCAATCTGCCGCAGACATTTGTCGAGGCGTTGCGCATGAGCGATGTCTTCTCAAACCAGATTCTGGAGACGCGTTTGGTCGGGGTGAGTTTCGATCCCAAGTTCAGCAATTTGCTGAAATTCCGCATCCAGGTGAGGCTGGTCAATCCGGTATCTTCAGAGATGCCGTAGGAGCGTATATGGATTTTGCCGATTTTATCAAGAAGAATCTCGTTGTGATCATCGCCCTGGTGGTGACCATCCTGGCCACGGGCTGGCTGGGCTGGAAGGTCAGCCAGAGCCACGCGGCGTTGAAGGAATCGGAGTCACGGGTTCAGGATGTTGTTGAAACGCAGCGTCGCCTGACCAACATACCGTTTGCGTTGACCAAGACCAATGCGGAAGTGGCGGCTCAGAATGCGGAGAAGGCGAAGGCGCAGGTGGAGAATCTGCGTGGTCTGCTCAGTCAGGAGTTTCGGGTTCTGGATTACAAGGATCTTCATGCGATCGACATGAAGCGGATTCTGTTGGCGAAGTGCCAGAAGTTCCGCGATCAGCTTGCGGATGTGCAGACGAGCATACGCTGGTTTACCTTCGGCAAGTTTGCGGAGGGGGACAAGCTGCCGTCGACGGGAGAGATCAGGCGTCTTCAGAAGCAGTTGGATATTGTCGAGGAGTTTGTGGCGAAGATCGAGCGTGCGCAGCTCAAGGAGCTGCAGCAGCTTTCGAGAGAGGGGGGCGAGTCTCTTGAAATGACCGACAAGGATTTCTACAGTCATGTGCGCTACAATCTGAAAGTTTCGGGCAACATCGAGCAGATCCGCACGTTTATCAACGAAATCAGTACGTCCCGCTTCTGTTTCATTGTCCAGAGGGTCGCACTCATGGCGCCCAGAGATATGACGCAAAACCTTATCTATCCGCTCGCTCCGGCCGTCGAAGGTGCGGCCCCTGAGAGTAATCCGGACGCCGCCATGATGATTGGACCAGAGGGGATGATGGATCCTGGGATGAATCCTTATGATGCGGGGTTGCCGCCGGGCGCGCGTCCTCCCAATCCCGGGACGCGTCGCACCACGAACCGCCGTGCTGCTACACCCCCGGCAACCGAAACTCCCGCCGCCCCCGTCGCGCGTCGAGAGCTGACCCGTGCGGAACGCATTGTTTTTGATGAGTTGGCAACGCTGACAGCGGAGATCACCATTGATTATGTCGAATTCAAGTAGGCTCCCCAACCAGATGGATTCTCGCTACCTATGGATGCTCTGAAAAAAATCGGTCTTTTGCTGCTTGGCTACTATGACAAGCTCATTCTTGGCATCCTGCTGTTGGTGCTTGCTGGGGTGATGATTCACCAGACCTTCAGCATGCGCAGGACGATCGATACGATCGGCGGTCTTGGTGGTGGGTTGGAACTCAAGGACAAGCCGATACCGGTGTTGGAGGAGGAGCAGTTCGACACTCAGATCAAGTTGACGCGTGAAGACTTGTGGCAGGACGGCATGCAGCCGACGCTGGAAGGAGCCGACAAGCTACCTGTTTCGGTGGAAATGCGTCAGTATATCATGGCGAAGGGTGAAGGTTCACTCTTCGATCCGCCGGTTTACATGTACAGCTCGAACAGTGACCGGAGCCTGGTTCATTATACGACGCAGTTCAATCCTGAGACCCGGAGCCAAGAATCCGATGGTGGAATGAAGATCGACACGGGCGGCGAAGAGATCACGATCGAAGAACCGAATGAGAATGCGTTGATCACCTATGTCTATCTGAATAGCCAGCGTCAGACGCCTTTGCCCCTTATTCTGCAGAATGTGACCCGGGTCAATCCGATGGATCAGTCAACCTGGGATTTTCAGTTTGACATCTATAGCGGCAGGAGCAAGCGCAGCCACATGGTGAAGATTGGGGACACGATTCCGGACAGTGGCGGTTTTGTTCTGAAGGGCGTCACCATGCAGCAGGCGGATCCGAATGCTCCAGCGCAGCAGAAGCCGGTGGCGACCATTCAGCGCGAGGAGGAAGATGAGGTGGAAGTGCCGTTGCGGGAGAGGGTAAGCCATGGGCGGACCATCTTCACGCTGATCACATTGCCGCCGGACTACAGCCGCCCCCAGACTTTCAATGCGGTGCTGAATCAGCCGTTTGCCGTGCGGATGATGATCAATTCGCAGCCGCGTACGGAACAGTACGAGCTGATTTCGGCCGATTCGGCTCTGATAGCCAGGAAGCTTGCTGACCCTGCCAACCCAAAGGACTATGACGGCAAGAATTTCGAAGTGAAGGCGCTGACGGACGCGGTGAAGCGGGAGTATATGTTGAACAAGCAGGAACGTTAACAATCTGTTGCAGCTCGGACTGGAAAGTATTGTATGGAGACGCCATATTGATGCTGGTGGTTCGGGTGTTGCATTCTAAAGAAAACTGAGGTCAATGCCCGGGCTGGTGGTGGTACACGGAACGGGTTGGAAGACTACGGAGGATACTATGACTAATTGCCTTGTGCGGCTAAGAGTGGTTCTGATGGCTTTCGGGCTGATTGTGGCAGGCGCACTGTTCGCGCAGGAGGCTGATGATACCGGCGGTGTGTTGCCGGAGGATGTCGGCGCGGAGGCGGCAGTGGATGCCGAGGCTCCAACGGAGGAACTTGAGCTTGGAGATGTATCCAGTGCCGAGGAGATCTCTACAACGGAGATCCTGCTGCGGCGAGAAAAGGAGATCCGGGCCCAATACTTGATCGACCAGGCTGAAGCCGAGCTGGCCAAAGGGACGATCGAGGGTTATCAGCGCGCCAGCGATGTGCTGATCGAAGCGGAGCAGATTCTCCGCGGCGTATCCCAGTCTCGCGCCAGCGTGCGAGAAAAGGTAGCGATGGTAGAGCGTCTGTACGCGACTACTGTTCGGGAGTGGGCGGATCATCTGGTGGCGCGCGCGGAAGCGGCGGTAACCTCCGCTGACGAAACCAGCAGTGCCGCTGATCTGGATGAAGCAGAACGGCTCTATCGCCAGGCCTTGGACCGCAATCAGGAACTGCGTCCGATCATCCGTCAACGGATGGAGAAGGTGGAGGCGGCTCGTGTAGCGCTTGACATACGGTCGCAGACCCTGCCGGATGTAGTCGACCCTGAGAAGGTGGAGCGTGATCGGGATATTCGGATACTGCTGGAGCAGGGCAAGGTTTTCTTTCGCAATCGTCGGTATATGGATGCTCGCGATCGTTTTGAGGCAGTCCTTATCCGCGACCAGTACAACAACGAGGCGACCAGCTATCTGCGGAACATCTACGAGGAGTTGACCAAGGACGCCAAGGCACGTCGCCACGTGATGATTCGCGAGCGGGCTGCTGAGATCGAGTGGAAGTGGGTAGATCCGGTGCCGCCGCTGGAGCCGACGGTCACGCAGCAGAGAACGGACACCCGTCGGTCGACGTACGGTGAAGAGGATGAGGGCATTCGCCGTAAGCTGCGTACCATCATCATTCCGCGAATTTCTTTTGACGATGCGACGATTCAGACAGTGGTACGTTTCTTGAAGGAACGGAGTCGCGAGCTGGATGTGACGGGCGAAGGGGTGAATATCATCCTGCGCATGCCGGGACCTGGAGGCGTAGCGCCCGGAGCGGGTTTTGAGGCGACGGAGCCGGCGGTCGATGATCTTGATTTTACCTTCCCTGAGGGAGATTTCGGTTTTGATGGCGGTGCGCTTGATCCCGGGGCAGATTTTCCGCCGATCGGCGGAGAGCCGGCTCCTGATATGCAGGGCCCTACGCCGACCGCGGATGCCACGATCACGATCGATATGGACAACATTCCGCTTGAGGATGCGATCCGTTATATCGCGCACAGCGGCAATCTGAAGTATCGTGTCGAGCAATATGCGGTCATCATTGCCGATCCGAGCATACCGATCGAGCAGCTCGAGACCCGCTTCTATCCGGTTGACGCTGGTTTCATGCGGGCCGAGGTTACTCGCAGCATCGGCGGTTTCGCTGACGACGATGACGATGACGATGATGCCGGTGGGGCTGTGGATCCCCGGCAGTTCTTCGAGAGCCTTGGCGTGGAGTTCCCACAAGGTGCCAGGATCAGCCATGATCCTCGGACCAGCAAGCTGATTGTGACGAATACGCCTGAGAGTCTGCGCAAAGTCGAAGAGATCCTTCGAGAACTGAACGTCCAGCCAACTCAGGTTACGATCGAGGCCAAGTTTGTCGAGATTCGTCAGACGACGCTCAATGAGATTGGTTTCAAGTGGCTGTTCGAAGGGAAGCGCCACAGTGATGGGAGTTTGACCGGTTACAATCAGGCCATTACAGGCGGGCTTGAGTTCAATGTGGACAATCAACTTGGCAGTGGTGGCGGTTCCTTGTCCGCGGGCATCAGTGAGGCAGTGGGTGGCGTGACACCCGGCAACTTGTTGAGCGTTACCAGCATTCTGGACAACTTGCAGTTCCGGACGCTGATCTACGCGATAGACCAGTTGGAGGGCACGGACCTGTTGTCGGCTCCCAAAGTGACAACGATGAGCGGTGTAACGGCCGTCATTGACTTTGTACAGGAGCGGCGTTTCCCGGAATCGTTTACGGAGCCGGAGATCACCACGGCAACGGGCGGTCAGGTATCGGTCACACCGTCCACTCCGGAATTTGGCGATTCCGAGGAGATCGGTGTGATATTCCGCGTGACGCCGAGCGTCGCGGCGGACGGTTACTCGATCGATCTGGAGTTGGAGCCGGTGGTTCGCGAGTTTATCGGCTTTGACACTACCTGGAATACGCAGACGGTGGTATCGGGGTCAACGATCCCCTTCCGCTTCGATGTACCGATTTTCGAGCGTCGCTCGATCCAGACACGCGTCATTGTCTGGGACGGTGAGACGGTGGTGCTTGGTGGTACCATCCGCGACGTGATCTCCAAGCGTGATGACCAGGTGCCCTGGCTGTCGGAGCTGCCTGTCTTCGGGCGTTTGTTCAAGATGAAGGGTGAGTTGAGCGAGAAGCGTAATCTTCTGGTCTTCGTGACCGCCCGGTTGGTCAATCCTGCCGGTCTGCCTATCCGTCCGTCGGATATTCGCGGCTTGCCCGACTTCCGTCGCTGATTCGGCGTTGTTCTCAAGCCACGGCGGGGCCAAGAAAGCCCTGCCGTGGCTTTTTTGTTTGATGCTGCCTGCGAAGGTCTTTCGGCGCAGGTCGGCTGTGGCAAAACGCCACGCGTGCGGCGGTGGGGGCAGGTTGGGAAGAGGGGGAAGAAGGGGAAGTTATGGTTGGGGGTGGCGACGGTGGGGCGGGAGCGTTGCCCGGGGCACCGGCAGATGCGGAAGGATTTCCGCCGCACGGTGCGGGTGCTACCGAAGGGGCAGGTTGTGCCGCCATACGACGTCGCCGGGGGGATTGGCGCGTCGCATCTCAAAGAGCAGGGTGGCATCATCAACGCGTGGTTGGAGCACGTAGTCCGCCTTTGTGGGCGAATCCAGCATGAGGATCCTGGGTTCGTGGTCCAGCTTGTGGCGGAGGAGTTCCATTGCCTGGAGGACGATCTCGGGGTCTCCCTCTCGCGGTGGGGGAAGATGGAGTCGTGAGAGCCCGGGTGCGGTTGCGAGGGGGGAAAGCATGAGGATCGAGGTCAAGGTTCGGTTGGCAATGGCGGCGGGGGTCAAGGTTGGGGTTGCGAGCAGCTCTGGTCTTGGTACGATTACCGGCTGTCGAGGTGTGCAGCACCCGGTAAGGGCGGCAAGGGTCAGGACGACCACGATGGTTTTGCAGAAGGTGCGGGTCATTGGAAAACGACCGAAATCTGAGTGGGATTGCGCAGATTGTCTCCGCTGAAGCTCCAGCCGGCCGTGTTGTTGGCGATAGAGGTGGCCGTGCTTTCGACGATGGTACCGGGAGCGGAGATGGAAAGGTTCAGTCGGAGATCGGTCGTCAGCTCTTTCCAGTCCATCGTGGAATCGCCGGCGTGGAGTTCGCCGGCGTGGGGCAGCTCCCTGGTGAGGATGAGTTGTTGATTCTGGCGCTCAAGGTTGAAGCTGCCGAGGCTTGGATGAGCGAGGGCGGTGCGGGCGTCCCGCAGGTCGCCGTGCACCTGAACATGGATGCGGTCGTTCAGCTCGAAGACGCGGTACTGCCGCAGGGCGAAGCCGGGAATTTTCCGGAAGGCGGCGCTGCCGGTTTCGACATCGAAGAACCAGCGGTAGTTGGCATGATATGGCGTATCGTTTCCGCGGATGAACTGGGTCCAGATGGTGAGCGGCAAGGAGAGGTGCAGTTCGACGCTGCCGGTGTTGTTGGCCTTGAGGGCAATCTTCTGCTGCATGTGGATGCATCCGGTGAGGGGGACTGCCAGGGCAAGGAGGAGATGGAGACGGAGGAATCGCATAGTCAGGAAGAATGACCTTGTTGGCGCGGATTGAAGTGAGTGATGCCGTTGAGTATTGTAGTATCTCCAGTGACAGTTGCAAAGAAACGAGCAGGTATTCGCGCAGGCGATAAGGAGTTGGCGTGGCTGAAAGACGGCTATTTGGAACAGACGGGGTGCGGGGCAAAGCGAATAGCTTTCCGATCACTCCGGAAGTTGCACTGCAGATGGGCAAGGCGGTGGCGCATGTGTTGAAGGCAAGTGGCCATGGTTCGCGCCGTGCGGTGATCGGCAAGGATACCCGGCTTTCCGGTTACATGCTGGAGTCGGCGTTGACGGCGGGGATGTTGAGCATGGGGATGGATGTCTACCTGGTAGGGCCGATGCCGACCCCGGCGGTGGCGCATCTGACGCGGTCGATGGCGGCGGCGGCGGGGGTGATGATCACGGCTTCGCACAATCCTTCGGACGACAACGGGATCAAGATCTTCAATCATCGTGGATTGAAGCTGGATGACGAGTTGGAAGTGGAGATCGAGGAGCTGGTTCTCGGTGGGGAAATCAACAGCCAGCATATCACGAACGACAAGATCGGCAAGGCTCACCGAATTGACGATGCGCGCGGTCGTTACATCGAGTATGCGAAGAGCACGATCGACAACCTGAGCCTTTCGGGGCTGCGTATCGTCCTGGATTGTGCCAATGGCGCCGCCTACCATCTTGGGCCGCTGATCTTCCGCGAGCTGGGAGCGGAGGTGATGAAGTTCGGATGTGATCCCGATGGTTTCAATATCAACCGGGACTGTGGCGCGCTTCATCTGGGGCAGTTGGGGGAGAAGGTTCGGAGCTTTGGTGCGAGCGTGGGGATAGCGCTTGACGGTGACGCGGATCGGGTAATGTTTTGCGACGGGGATGGCGCGATCATCGATGGTAACAAGATCATTGGATTGCTGGCGGTGGAGTTGAAGGGGAAGAACCGGCTCAAGCAGAACCGGATAGCGGCGACGGTGATGAGCAATCTGGGCCTCTATGATGCGTTGCGTACGCACGGGATCGACATCGTGACGACGCCGGTTGGCGATCGGCACGTGCTGCAGGCGTTGCGGGCGCAGGATCTGTCGTTTGGCGGCGAGGACTCCGGGCACCTTATCTTCACGGACTATGCCACGACAGGGGACGGGATCATCGGCGCCCTGCAGTTGCTGGCTATCCTCAAGGAGCGCCAGAAGAGCCTGACGGAGCTGACAGACTTCATCACGATCTATCCGAGCAAACTGGTCAATATTCACGTGAGCGAGAAGCGAAATCTCGACGAGGTAGCGGCGGTGCGGGAGATTCTCGAGCGCTGCACGCTTGAACTTGGTAACCAGGGACGGCACCTGGTCCGGTACTCAGGGACGGAAAACCTGCTGCGCATCCTCGTCGAGGCACGAAGCGAGGAGTTGGTGGAACAGTGGACGACCTGCATTGCCGATGCGGTGAGACGGGAGCTTGCGCCGGTATGAAAGGGACGATACTTCCCGCCGGGAGACCGGATTCCTGTTATCCGCTGACGCTGAGCCGGGATCTTGGGGCGTGTCCGGTGGCCAACCGGCCGTTGATCGAGTGGCAGCGTGACGAATTGCGCGCTGCCGGGCTGGAGGTGGTGGAAGGGCTGGAGGGGGAGGAGGCTGGCCTTGTTCTTCATGGCAATGCCTGGATGGATGCAGCGGATCTGGCGTCGCTGGCGGCGGAGGGGGCGGGTACGCGAACCGTGGATGGAGAGACGGCAGCCTATATTGCCGGTGCGCCGGAGGGCGTGGCCGAGGTGGGCGGTTGGCGGATCGTCTATCCCTGGGAGTTGCTGGAGGTGAACGCTCACCTGCTGGCCCGTCTGGAGAGGAGTGATTACGAGGGGGATGTGCATCCGCGTGTGGAAGTTGACGGCATCCTGATCGTGGGAGAGGGCAGTCGCGTCTTACCGGGGGTCTACGTGGAGGGGTGCGTGATCATCGGGAGGGAGTGCAAGATCGGGCCGAACTGCTATCTGCGCGGCCCGACCAGTATCGGCGACGGTTGCCACATCGGCCAAGCGGTCGAGATCAAGGCGTCGATCCTGATGGACAAGGTGGGGATGGGCCATCTGAGCTATGCCGGCGATTCGATTATCGGTACGGGGACGAACTTCGGTGCCGGGACGATCACGGCCAATTTTCGGCATGACGGCCGGACGCATCGCTCCATGGTGGGCGGGGAGCTGATCGACACAGGGCGCAGGAAATTTGGAGCTATCATCGGTGACAACGTGCATACGGGGATTCATACGAGCATCTATCCGGGGCGCAAGCTGTGGCCGGACAGCTCCACCCTGCCTGGTTCCGTCGTGCAGCGTGATCTTATGGATAGTGAATGATGTGGTGCTCCACCAGACTGCCCTGCTGGTAACGGAAGAGGCCGGAGAGGTGACCGGGTTTGTCGAGGAAGGGGATGAAGAGCTTATCTCCTTCCCACAGGTTGAGGTCGAGCAGGCGCTCGTTGTCGATCCACCGCAACTCTCCCTCGGCGCATGAGTGGAGGGTGCCGCTGAATGCGGTTACCAGAAAGAGGAAGACATACCAGTCCTCGTCATCCTTGAAAAGGGGGAAGGTGAGGAGGCCCTTCAGGTGGAGGTGTCGAGCCACCAGCCCGCATTCTTCTTCGATCTCGCGCCTTGCGCAGCCTTCGGGGGTCTCTCCCGGTTCGAATTTGCCGCCAAGGCCATTCCACTTTCCCTGGTGAATGTCGTTCGGTTTTTTGTTTCTGTGGAGCATCAGCGTCTGGTTATTCTGACGCAGGTAGCAGAGGGTGGCGAGTTTCATGGGATCTTGTGTGGTTTCGGCTTGCGGGATTGATTTTCGGGCTGACATTAGACGGTTTAGCTCACGGTGCGAGAGCTTTCAAGTCATCAGGGGGAATGAGCGGTGGAAAAGATTTATGGCGGCCGGTTTGTGAGTATGGTTCGCAAGGAGGGCTGGGAGTATGCGACGCGGGAGAACATCACGGGGATCGTGCTGATCGTGCCGATCACGGACGAGGGGGAGATCGTCCTCAACGAGCAGTTTCGGATACCCGTAGGGAAACGGGTGATCGAGCTTCCGGCGGGTCTGGTTGGCGACGAGAGCGGTCAGGAAGCGGAGACACTGGAGGAGGGGGCGAGGCGGGAATTGCATGAGGAGACGGGTTATGATGCGGAGCGGCTCGAACTGGTAACGTCCGGGCCGCCATCGGCGGGCATCACGGACGAGATGGTCAGCATCTATCTTGCGACCGGGCTGACGAAGAGCGGCGAAGGGGGCGGCACGGAATCTGAAGGCATCGTGGTGCATCGGGTGCCGCTTGGGGAAATCGATGGCTGGCTTCAGGCGCGGGTGGAGGAGGGCTTGCTGATCGATCCGAAGATCTTCATAGGCCTGTATTTTGCGTGGCGGCACGGCCTCTGTGGTGAAGGCTCGCGGCGGCAGTCTTGATGGAGAGTGTGCATCGTCTTCTGCCGACGAAGTAGCTGATTTCCTTGTAGCCAATCTCTGCGAGGAGAGTGAGCGCCATGGGGAAGAGGTCTCCGACGCGTTCGGGTGTATGTGCGTCGGATGCGAGCACAACCGGGATACCGCGGTCGAACATGGCGCGCAGGATCTCGGGTCCGGGATGCATCTCGGAGCGCGGCCGATAGTAGCCGCTGGTGTTGAGTTCGACAGCGACTCCGCATGCCGCAATGCGATCGAGGCAGGCGTGAATAGTTTCCCGCAGGTTCACGACATTCCATTCGGCGGGTTGGAGGCATTTGAGCAGGTCGAAGTGGGCGATGGCATCAAAGAGGCCGGTTTCGGCTGCTTCGGCGATGAGGTCGAAGTAGCGTCTGGCAAAGGCTTCGAAGTCCTCGGCCTGGAAGCTGTCGGCGTGGATGGCGAGATGGGGATGGACGGAGCCGAGGATGTAGTCGAGGCGCTGGCGAGTGAGGAGGTCATCGAGAAATGGAACGATATCGCGATGATAGTCGCACTCGAGTCCGCGGCGGATATCGAGGAGGGACGACCATTGTGACCGGAGTGACTCGATGGAGCGCAGATAGTCATTGAACTGGTGCTGTTCCATTCTGGCATTGGTCAGCATGGGTGCGGGAAGGGGATTGTGGCAGGTGAAGACAATACCGCGCAGATTGCGGAGCATGGCCTGTGCCACATATTCTTCCATGCCACCGAGCGCATGTTTGCAGAAATGCGTATGAACGTGGCTATCGTAGAGTGCTGGCTTACTTTCTTCTGGCATGGAGGGCTGGTATTCTGGCAGGATTCTGTCCTTTTTCAGGACGATTTTTCGGGCAGGGAATATACAGCCATTCCGTCGGTTTTCAAGGCTTTGCCATCGATAATGCGGAGTTGCCGGCGCTCGCCGGGAAGCAGGTCGAAGTAGTGGTCGTCGAGCCGGAAATCGTCAGGAATATCCAGGTGAACGGCATGCGCGAAGGTTTCGGCGGTGAGGGTGACAAGGAGGTCGTTTCCATCGATGGCCTGGTCAAGGATCCGGGGGATTGCGGGGGCAATGCCGGACTGACGAAAGCGACTGTGATACCAGGTGACGGAGGTGAGGGAACTGGGGGCCGACGGCAGCGCGCCAACAGTGCCGCGCTGGAGGTCCGCCGCGGCTGGACGTGGTACCGTCGACACGACTCCATGGCTGCGTGGTGGTGCGTGAAGGTGCACGCGGTGCATGTCGCGGGCGGTGCCATCCCAGGAGAACCAGCCGAGATCGACCTCCGCGTCGAGAGGGGTTGGCGAGTCGTTAATGGCGATCAGGACGATCTCGTTGTCAGCGCCGCCGAATGTCTTTCCTCCCTGCCGCAGAACGAGGCGTCTGGGGGCGAGGCAGCGCTTGACGTTGTACCAGGAGATCTTGCGCCGGAGATAGTAGTCGATGATGGTCCATCCGTTTTCGCCCCATGTGTCGTTGTACATCCAGAAGATGCCGCCCATGCTGTGGCGGTTGGCGCGCAGGGACTCGAGGGAATAGCCGAGGTTGAGCCCCTGGCAGAGGCCGCCGTAGAGGATGTACTCATCGACGGAGATCCGCGCCGGGTCGACATAGTGTTCGTCGATACTGAAGTTGACGCGCTGGCGATCGTAGAAGGAATTGGTATGCTGGCGCACGAGTTCACTGCCAAGGTCGATGCGGTCGGTGCCCAGGTAGCGTTCCGTCGAGGCGCGGCAGCAGGGGCCGCCATAACCGTATTCGCTGTTGAAGTTGGGCACGGAGGGGTTGTCCCAGTACTCGGGGGCGGACCAGAATTCCGGCTGGGGGCGCATGACGATCCAGTGATGATCGTCGCCGACTCGGGGATCGTGAACATTTTCCTTGCCGCCATAGGGTGAGGTTGGCCAGTAGGGGATATGCGGGGCTGCCTCGCGAATGAGGCGGGGGAGGAGTTGATGGTAGAGGATCCAGGCGGGATCCCGATCGATCCTGAAGGCGTTCCAGGCATAGATCTGGCTGACTTCGTTGTTGCCGCACCAGAGGGCCATGCAGGTGCGGTTGTGCAGGCGGCGTACCTGGTACTCGGCTTCGTGCATGAACTCGTCACGAAACCAATCGAGGTGTGCGGGGAGCGGCGCGCAGGCAGACATGAAGTCGTGCCAGAGGAGAATGCCGCGGCGGTCGCAGGCATCGTAGAAGGCGTCCTGCTCGTAGCGGCCTCCGCCCCAGATGCGGAGGATGTTGAAGTTGGCCTCCGCGGCTTCATCGACGAGTCGGGTCACCTTCTCGGGGGAGACTCTGCCGTAGAGGGAGTCGGCAGGTATCCAGTTGCCGCCCTTGGCAAAGATCGGGATGCCATTGACGATGAAGGCGAAGCGATCGGGCGCGGTATCGAGGGAGATGGTCCGCAGTCCACAGGGGCGCTCGAGGTGACGGATGGTTGTGCCATCCAGGTTGGCGCATACGGTGACTTGGTAAAGGTGCTGCTCGCCGTGGCCGTTGGGCCACCAGAGCCGAGCGTTCGGGATCTCGAGGCGGAGGTCGATAACGTTGTAGCCGCTGGCGATGAAACGATCGGCCACGCTGGCGGCGAAGGATGTGCCGTCGGCATCGGTGAGGGTAACGGTGACATCGGCGCGGGTGGAGGCGATGAGGGTATCGTAGTCGATTTCGACCGCGGCGTGAACGGATGCGGTGTGGTCGTGGAGGGAGGTACGTAGCTGTACTCTCTTAATCTCGGCTACTTGTCTGGCGCGAAGCTCGGCGCCCATGGTGATGCCGCAGGTGGCGAGGTGTGGCCCCCAGTCCCAGCCCCATGTATACGCCGGTTTGCGGAGGAAGATGCGGCGCTGGTCTCCTCGCTCGGGATAGCCGCGACCGGCCTCTGTCGGCACGATGCTGGTGAGGGCGAAACCATGATCGAGTGGCACATGTTCCATGCCGGTGGTAAGGCGGACGAGGATGGTGTGTTCGGCGTTGCCATGGAGGTGGGGCGTGACATCGCGGGAGAAGGGATAGAAAGTGGAGCGATGATGGCCCAGGGAGATCCCGTCGAACCAGACATCGGCATGCACATCCAATCCGTCGAGGAGCAGCTCCCAGGCATGTGCGGTCAGCAGATCATTGGGCAGGGTAACGCGCCGGCGCAGCCACCACGAGCGCTCTTCGACCCAGCGGGCATCCGCGAAGTTCAGTCCTTCCAAGGGTTCGGCGAGGCGTCCGGCGCGCACGAGTGCGTCGGTGACGTCACCTGGGACCTGCACGGTGAGGGTGGTCTCCGCCGCCGCAACATCCTGCCAGGAATCGGGCGTCAGTGAGAGAGGCCGTTCAATCAGATCCCATTGTCCAGCAAGCGATATAACCTGCATGAAGATTCCTGCCTGGGGTTCAGATGCTCTCCGTCTTGCGAACGAGACGGAGAGCGCATTCGACATGGGGTGTGTGTGGAAAGAGGTCAAAGGCCCGCAAATCGGCGATGTCGTAGAAGGCGGCGATTCGCGGGAGTTCCCGCGCCAACAGCTTGGGATTGCATGAGACGTAGATCAGGTGTTGCGGGAGAAGGGTGAGGAGATGGCTGATCACTTTTGGATGGAGTCCCGCGCGCGGTGGATCGACGACAACCGTGGCATCGTCCGGCCATGGTTGACGACCTTCCCGGAAAGCTTCCAGATAGCGCCGCACGTCGGCAGTTTTGAACTCGACATTCGGAATATCGTTCAGGAGCGCATTGATCATGCCATCGCGAGTGGCGGCCTCTACCTCCTCGACGGAGACGATGGTGGGAACCAAGTCGGCGACGGTGAAGGCAATGGCGCCGGAGCCGCCATAGAGATCCAGAAGTTGCGCTGGGGCCAGTTGGGCGATCCACTGGCGGAGTTGGCCGTAGAGCAGCTCGGTGGCGGGCGGGTTGACCTGAAAGAATGCAAAGGGAGAGATGATGAATTCGAGGGAGCGCGTTGTTGTGTCGCCGGCGGGGATGAGGAGGCGCTCGGTGATGCAGGTGTTGCCGTAGAGGTGGTGCAGTTCGTCGGCATAGGCAGCATCGGCGCGGCCGTTGTAGATGCCATGGTAGATGCTGTCCGCCGGGTAGGCGCGCCGGACGGCGGCGACGAAGGACTCGCCGTCGATCGGCTGTTCGGAGGAGGTGATGAGGACGACCATGCGTTCATTGGTGCGGGCGGTAGCGCGGACGATAAGGTGACGCAGGCAACCGCCGGATTGCTGCTTGTGCTGTGCTCGAAGGCCCTGTTCGGTCATCCACAGGCGGATGCTCTGAAGCAGCTCGGCGCAGCCTGGCGGGGCAATGAGGCAGGTCTCGAGGTCCAAGGTCCAGAACCATTTGCCCTGCCGCTTGAAGCCGATGACGTTTTCGCGCTGGAAGTCACGCGGTGGGGGCTGATCGTACATCTTGAGATCGAAGTTGAACTCGACCTTGTTGCGGTAGTGCCAGATGTCGGGGGAGGGGACTACCTGGATGGGGGCCGGCCAGTACGAGCCGAGGAGCTGCTTCAGGGCCGTTGCCTTCTGGAGGAGTTGTTCGGCATAGGGAAGGTCCTGATGCCGACAGCCGCCGCAGTCACCGAAATGGGGACATGGGGCCTGGGAAGCGGACGGGGGCGAATCGGAGGTCATGATAGGAGGTCGTAGTATCGTAAGTCGTCATTGTTGAGGTCGAGGATGGCCACGGAGGGGATGCTGGCGCGATGGACCGCGCCTGGATTGATAACTCTGGTTTTTCGCACCCGGTGATCTTCGGCAACGTGGGTATGGCCGGTGAAGACGTAGTCGTAGTCGCCGCCCTCGATGGCTCGCTGGAGAGCCTGATAATCATGCCCATGCGCAACGGCCAGACGCTTTCCATCCAATTCCAGCGAGCCGAAAGCGCCCATCATCTCGATGCCGCCGCCGCCATGCCACGGGTAGATCTCGGTGTTGAACTGGTCGACATTGCCGGTGACGGCATAAATCGGCGTCTGGCGGGGTTCGAAGGCCAGTGACAGCTCGATGAGGACAGCGGGGGTGCCGATGTCGCCGCAATGGATGATGGCTTCCACCTCGCCTCGGTTCAGCCGCTCGATGGCGAGATGGGTACGAGGCACGTTGCCATGGGTATCGCTCAGAATGCCAATTTTCATGAAGCGAAGATACGTGCCAGATGGCGCTTTTGCCACCTTGACGGAGCAGAGAAGCCGCGCGAGGGAGAGTTCGGGGGACGGAGAATTTGTCGACGGAGCTTGACTTAGGAGTTATGCGTGGTATATTTCAGCTGGCTGGTTAGGGGTTATATGGGTGGGTGTATGGACCGAGGTTTTTGGCGTTGGAAGCAGGGCGGATATGGACGCAGTGGACGCAGAGACGGACAGCATTGGAGGCTGCATGCACCGAGGATTGGACCGAGGTTTTTGGCGTTGGCGACAGGGCGGAAAAGGACGCAGTGGACGAAGTGAACACGGACGGGCACCTTGGGAGGCTCTGTGCACCGAGGATTGGACCGAGATTTTTGGGGTTGGAGGCAGGGCGGAAATGGACGCAGTGGACGCAGTGGACGCAGTGGACGCAGTGGACGCAGTGGACGCAGCAACACGGGCACACCCCAGGAGGCGTGCATGCACCGAGGTTTGGACCGAGGTTTTCGGGGTTGGAGGCAGGGCGGAAAGTACCTGTCCCCTTGGTGCCTGCCTGTCCCCTTGGTGCCTGCCCCAGGAGGCGTGCATGCACCGAGGATTGGACCGAGGTTTTTGGGGTTGGAGGCAGGCGGAAAGTACCTGTCCCCTTGGCGAGGCAACCGAGGATTGGACCGAGGTTTTCGGCGTTGGATGCAGGGCGGAAAGTACCTGTCCCCTTGGCGAGGCAACCGAGGTTTGGACCGAGGTTTTCGGCGTTGGATGCAAAGCGGAAAGTACCTGTCCCCTTGGTGAGGCAACCGAGGATTGGACCGAGGTTTTAGGCGTTGGAGGTAACGAGCTTCACTTTCGGAAGCCGAGGCTTGCGCAGGGAATGCGTCCGGTATACTGTTGCATCATCATGGCGGGCTAATCAGGAGATACAGGCGTGACCCCACTTTATATTGCCGATCTGGCAGCGCTTCGCGAAAAGCTGGAGCGTGCCGAGGGTGAGCATAGTCGAATCGGGCGTGTGTGGCGGGCGATGCGGAAGGCGGTGGCGGCCAAGCCTTTCGACTATTACTGGCATGTGCCCTTTGTCGCGCTGGTGACTGAGGATAGTGGCGCGATCCAGGCAGCCAAGGAGGTGCTGCGCTGGTATGTGGCGGCGCTGGATTCCCGGCAATATTCTTCGGGGCTGCAGTTTCATTTCTGGTGCATGTCCTTCCCGCATGCTCGCTGGGCGGTTTATTTTCAGTGGTTGCAGGCACTGGGCGCGTGGGAGGATGAGGAGGCCAAGGCCCTGCGGCAGCGCCTTCTGGATTACCAGTTTCTCAACTTCTTCTATGGTCTGCGGACGAAGCCGGAGCCGGAATGCGCGGACAATCAGACGATGTCCCTGGCGCTCAGCAATGCCCTTCTTGGGACGATTTTCGAGGGGGAGCTGGCGGCACGGATGAAGGTAGACGGTCTGCGCCGCTTGCCGGATACGATAGGCGGTCTGCGGTCGAGCGGCTACAGCGGCGAAGGGAGCACGTACATGAGCCATGTGGTGGCGCCGTGTCTGCCCTTTGTGGTGGAGCTGCTCAATCAGCATCATGGGGAAGAGTGGTTCTCGCGCCAGTTGCCTCCGGAAGGTGGGAGCGCGGAAGCGATCTGCCGGATGACGGGTCGGCTGTTCATGCCGGGGGGCTATATGCTGCCGTGGGATCATTACGGCTATATCACGGGTACGCGTGCGTGCCTGGCCTATGCGGCACAGAAGAGCGGCGACGGTTGGTATCTGGACCTTCTGCGGCAGGTGGACTGGAGCCATGAGGAGTCCGCCGGGTGGGGATTGGACGATCTGGTCTGGTCGCTCGTCTGGTGGCCAAACGAGGAGCCGGGTAGCAGCGGCAGGGCGTTTCGGGGCTGGGCGGAGCCGGAGGAGGGGGCTGCCCTGGTGAGCGCGGATGAGAAGCTCTACCTCCTGCAGATGTGGGACCGGTCGGAGCCGAAGATGCCGACGCGGCAGCATGTCAATCCCAATGCGTTGATTCTGGCAGCCTATGGTGTACCGCTGACGCTGGACGGTATTCCGATCCACCAGCTTTGCACGGTCTTTGATTATGACGATACCTGGCGCATAATCCGCAACGCGGACTTCGCGGAGAAGCGGGGCAATTTCGGCTCTGGCTGCGGTGGTGCGCATGGCATCATCCTGCTGGATGGCTGGGAAGGCATGCGGTGCGGTAGCGAGTACCGGCAGGCAGAGCTGCTGGCGTATTCGGAGGAGGAGCAGAGTGTGACCGCGGATGTGACGCCGATCTATCGCGAACGGTGGCCGGATGTGCGGCGGGTGGTGCGGCGGTCGCGGTTGTGCCATGACCGCTTCTGGGTGATCGAAGATCTGATCGTGTGCGGCGATGTTCATCAGGCAACCGCGCGCTGGTATCTGCGCGAAGGGCTGGTGGGCAGCGAGAGAGGAGTCTGTACCGAGAACGCTGAAGGGGTTCGGCTGCATCTGGTGCCGGTGCTTGGGCCAGACGAGAAGGAGTGGGAGAGCGTGGCTGGTTATCCGGACAAGCTCGATGGCAGGTCGTTGCGCGTGGACTTTCATCAGCGCGGCAGCGTGTGTCGCTGGCTCTGGATAGCGTGGCCGCACCAGGGACGCGAAGAGATCGAGGATCTGTGTGAAGGTTGGCGAGCCGTGCCGGATGACACGGGCGAGCTGGATTTTTCGTCGGCTCGGGAGGCATTGGCGCGATCGGCTTTGACGCTGCCTTTCACGGAGCCGGCCCTGCTGGTTGGGGAGGCGCCGGTGGCGCGCACCTGGTGGTACAGTCGTTGCGTCGATCTGCCGGCGGATACGGAGATCTGGGTACGCCTGCCGGCGGATCTGAGCGACGCGACCTTGTGGGTGGATGGAGAGGAGCAGACGCTGGAGGAGCATGTGCCGACGATGCGGCTGATCGGGCCGCATGTGGAGGTGAGCAGGTGGGGCGGAAAGCAGGTGGAGCTTGTGGTTCGCACAACCGTTGCGAACAATCACCGGCTGGACAACAGCCACACCATGGCCGGCTTCAGCGGCAGGCCGGCGCTGCTGGCTGCCTGCGGGGGCGGCGGCTTCGAGACGGCGGATTATGCGGATGGCGTGATCACTGTGACGGCGGACGGGCGCGACTACCGAGTGGAGCATACCCTGCTGCCCGAGGAGGTGGAGCATGCATGACAATCATTTCGAGCGCATGGAAGCGGTTATGGCGGCCGGCCGGGCCGGTAATTGCGCGCAACTTGAGGAAGCGCTGGCGGACCGCGACTGGCGGATACGTTTTACGGCCGCGGTGGCGGCTGGGGAGTGCGGCGACGAAGGGCTGGCGCTACCTCTGGTCGCCCTGATCGATCGGGAGGATCTCCAGCCCCTTTATTCGGAGCCTCGCATGAGTGCGGTGAGCAGCGATGCCGCAAGTATTTTCGGCAGTGATCTGGAGTTCGACGGGCAGGTGACGGATGAGGAGAAGGCGGCGTGGCAACGACGGGGGCGGGTGAAGCAGGCGGCAATTCTGGCGCTTGGAGAATTGGGCATCAGAAGGCCCGAAGTGCTCTCGCGGCTGCATCGCGATCTGCTCGATATGAAGCAGGATTACATGGTACGCGCAGCCTGCGCCAAAGCGCTGGGTGAGTTGGGGGACCGCGGCAGTCTGTCGTTTCTTCAGCAGGCTTGCGAGGATGACGAGTTCTGCACGCGAACAGAAGCCTGCAAGGCTGTGGCTCAAATCGAGAGGATGAGCGGAAATGAATGATCCGACTGACACGCCGACGCGCCTTCGCTACCGCGAAACGGGCAAGCTGCACATGGATTTTCATCGCACGATCAATGGCACGATCGGTTATCTGAGGAAGAACTTCGGACGAGAGGTGCTGGATGCGGGCTTTCGCCGGACGGCGCATGATGTTTATCGCGCCATCTGGGACGAACTGAAGGCGGGGGATACTCGCCAGCTGGTGGAGCACTGGAGGTATTTCTTCGGGCGGGAGGGAGGGGAGTTCGAGATCACGGAGGATGGGGATGAGATCCGCCTGACGGTGAGCCGTTGCCCGGCGATTGCCTACCTTCAGCGGGAGGGCATTGCGATCGATCCCGATTTTTGCCGCCAGACGATTGTGGTCAACGCCGCCTTGGCAGAAGAGACACCCTTTGAGATCACGACGGAGGTGCTCGGCAATGGGCGTTGCGTGCAGACGATCCGGAGGCGCCATGATTCCGAGTGACCATTTTGTGCGCTACTACAACGAGGTCTTCAAGGTGCTGCAGGAGATGGGGGAGGAGCATCTGGTCGCCTACTGGCAGGAGCTTGGACGACTGCAGATCACGGCGTTGGCAGAGCGCTTCCGCGCCGGAGGGCTACAGGCTGTCTACGACTATTGGGAGCGGATACGGCAGGAGGAGAACTGCCTGGGCACCCTGACTTTGACGGAGGATTATTTCGAGTTTCAGATGCACCGCTGCCCCAGCCTTTCGAAGGCGCAGGATAACGACGCGACGGCATGTGATCGGTACTGCGATCACTGCATGGGGTGGGTCCAGCCACTCATGGAAGAGGTGGGGCTGCATGCGGCGCATGATATTCATTCACGAACGGAACCACACTGCTGCCTTCGCGTCTATCGAAGTGCCGGGGAAGCCGTTGAGTTTGAGCGCGAGGCACGCTTGTTGTGCCGTCCGTACATGGAAGCAGAAGAACGCGGAATTCAGCTGGTCAAGAGGCCGGCGAATCCCGAAGAAAGTGAGGAATGATGAAGCGATTAGTTGTTGTGGGAACCGGATCACGTGGCGTTTACAGTTTCATCGGCCCGATCCGGGATGAATTGTCGGGCAAGGCGGAGGTGGTGGGGGTATACGATCACAATGCGGAGCGCATGGCCAGTGCCGTGAAGCTGTCGGGCCAGCCGCTTGTCAGGTTCACGGATTTTGATCGCATGCTGGATGAAACGCAGCCGGACGGGGTGATTGTAACAACGGTGGACGCGACCCATGCCGAGTACGTGGTGAAGAGCCTGGAGCGTGGTCTGGACTGCTTTTCGGAGAAGCCGCTGTGCACGACGGCGGGGCAGATCAGCGCGATACGGCGGGCAGCCGCTGCCAGCAAGGGGACCGGCTACGTGACGCACAACATGCGTTTTCTGCCGGATATGGAGGTGCTGAAGCAGCAGATCGTGGATGGCGTCATCGGGGACGTGCTGCACATTCAATTTACCGAGACTCTGGATCGCTATCATGGCGCCGACTACTTCCGCCGATGGCACCGGTTCATGAAGAACAGTGCCGGCTTGATGGCCCACAAGTCCTCGCATCACTTCGACCTCATCAACTGGCTGGCGGCCAGCCGGCCGGCACGGGTATCAGCGCACGGCAAGCTCGCCTTCTATGGCGTCAACGGCCCCTTCCGCGGTGAGCGATGCAGCGGCTGCGAGCATGCCTCGAGGTGCGATTTTCACGCCGATATCTTCAGCGATGAACGGATGGCAACCTTGTATCGTGACGCGGAAGGGGAGGATGGCTACCACCGCGACGGGTGCGTCTATGACACCCGCATCGATATTCCGGACACGGTCAGCGCCAGCATCAGCTACGAGAACGGCATTATCGCGGCTTACAGTCTGATCGCTTACGCATCGTATGAGAGCATGCGTATTGGCATCGAGGGGACACGTGGGCGCCTGGAGCTGTACTATCGCTATGGGACTACCTGGGCGATCGGCCGGAAGGAAGATGCGACGAAGAGCGATACGCTGGCCAATGACGGCAGGGACGGCGGCGATGTGCGCGAATTGCATCTGCATGATCCTTATCGGCAGAGCTATCGGGTCTTGACGGCGCCGGAGCGCGAGGGCGGCCATGGCGGCTCCGACCCGTTGCTGCGCTACCATCTCTTCAGCGGTGAGAGCCTTCCGGACCCTCTGGGGCGGAAAGCTCCCCTGGAAGAGGGGATCCAGGCGGTGCTGGTGGGGTTGGCGGCAAACGCCAGCATGAAGCGCGGCGGCGAGAGCGTCGACGTGCAGGCATTGGCAGATTGAGGTTGGTTTCAGGGGAGTGTCTGCTATAGTATTGTTTGGCCAAAGCTGGCAAAAACAGAGGAAAAGACGTGCGCACGAGACTACAGGTATTTGTGGCGGTAATGGCAATCGGCTCGGCGACCACCGCGGCCATGCTGATTCGGGCCAATCTCTCCCGCCAGGAAGCGGCAATCGAGATGGCAAGCGCGGAATCTCTTCCCGCCGAGCCGGGGAGACCGACGCCTTTGCATGAGCTGCAGCCGGATCCGGCCTTTTCGCCGGCGATGGTGGTGCGGCATCATGTGCAGGCATTGCGCCTTGGGGTAGAGCAGGCGAATGGGTGGCGTGTCGCCTTCCGGTTCACGTCGCCGGCGAATCGCGAGCAGGTTGGGGGGCTGGAGTCGTTTGTCGAGGTTCTGGGCACGCCGACTTTTGCTGCACTGCTGCACGCGGAGGAGCTGCATTTTGGGCCGGTGGGTCTTTATGAGGGGGAACGAGCAGCTCAGGATCTGCGCCTGGAAAGCCAGGGTGATGAGCCGGTGCTGTATCGCGTCTTTCTGGCGCTGCAGCAGGAGGCACCCTTTGACGGCTGCTGGATGATCGACGGCATCATTCGCCTGGAGCGGCCGCCGGGCCAGTCCAACCGTCCCGGTGATGGTGTGCGCCTCTGATGGAAGGGGCTGAAGTTGTCGGGCTGCTGTTCAGCCAGTTGCGGTAGAGCTACGCCACGAGTGGATGGGGTTCATGTGTCCTTTTATTGCTCACATGCGAAGAGGATTGTGTAGAGGGGAATCGTGGAAGCGATGGTTTCCGCGGTTGGGAGCCTTTGGCCTTTCGGGCGCCATATGGGGTGCCGGTCTGCGACTCCTGATCGAGTTGCGGTTGCCCGGGAACATGGCTGTGGAGTTTCGCAGCCTGGGCAGCCGCCATCATGTGACCCTCTCGATGGCTCTGGCCAGTATCCTTGGTGGTGCAATCCTGTTCATGCTGCTTCACGTCTGGCTGGAGAGCCGGCAGCCGGCAAAGGGTAGCCGTTTGTTTCGGCTGTTGCCGGTGATCGCGTCGGGCCTGGTGCTGCCGCTGGTGCTGCCGTGGCTTGGCGTTCTGCTGCTGCTGGCAGTCCAGGCGCTGTGGGGGTGGCTGCCACCCGCGGGGCTACGGCAGGTGCTGCTCAGCTCCTATCCCCCCAATGAATGGCACCTCCTGCTGTGGCTTGTCGCCAGTTTCCTGGTGGTCATCGGGTTTGCGGCGCAGGCGCCAACACGGCTGACTCTGCATCTTGACAGCGAGTCCCGCTGGTGGACATGGTGGCCGTGGGTGCTGTTCGCGGTTTTCGTGTTCGTCTTCGGCTCGCTCAATGTCATGCAGTTGCTTGCCGGCCACATGGGGTTTCATGATGGCGGTTTTGCCGCGGAGGGGCTGCACCACACGCTGCACGGGAAGTTCCTGCACTCGAACAGCTTCAAGGCTTCGCCCTTGATAGCCGATCATTTCGCGCCACTGGTGTTGGTGCTGGTTCCTCTGGCTGCCATATTGCCCATCTTCCCCATGCTTTGCGTGGTGAGTGCCATCAGCCTGGGGCTGGCGATACCGCTGACCTGGCGCCTGGCGATGAAGTACACGGGGTCACCGCTGACCGCGGCAGTGTTCTCACTGGCAGTCTTTCTGTATCCGCCGCTGACGACGGAGAACAGCTCCTTCACCTATGGCTTTCAAACGGAGCACCTGAGTGTTCCCATCCTGCTGGCGGCACTCTATTATCTGCCGATGAACCGTGAGTATTCGTGGACCGACTGGACAAAGCTGGCGGGGCTGCTGTTTGTGGCGCTGCTGTCGCGGGAAACGGTTGCCTTGCCGGTGCTGCTGTGCGGCATGTACGTGTTGTGGCGGACCCGCAGTTGGCGGTACTCGCTGCCGCTGATCATCACGGCGTTGCTCTGGGGCTGGGCGATTCCGAATGTGGTGGTGCCGTGGCTGCGAGGCGGGGAGTACTATCTGATCGGCTATTACTACAGCAAGCTGGGGGAGAGCTTGGGGGATGTACTGGTGAATGTCGCCACCCATCCATGGATTCTGCTCCAGAGGCTGGCGCATCCACAGGCGCTTTTCTTCTTGGTGATCATGATCCTCCCGCTGGGGGGGAGCGCCCTGGCCAGGCTTGACCTCCTTGCCATTGGCTCGGCCACCTTCTTCTTCCTGCTCATAGCCGACAGTCTGCATTTTCTCAGCTACAACCAGCACTACAAGTGCACGATTCTACCGATCGTCATATTGGCGAGCGTAGCTGGATATCCTACCGTGGAGGCATGGCTGGCCAGACGATTCCAGACGGATCTGACAATGGCGCGCCAGGGATGGATGTGCGGCATACTGGTGATCGCATTTGCCAGTGCCTGGCTCTTTGGTGCTGGTCCATTGACGCGTGGTTATCGTCCTGAGCTGTTCGATTGGCGAAATGGCAAGGCTATGGATGCACGCTACCTGGCAGGCACCACCCCGACGGATGCGGTAGTCTACGCGAGCCAGCGAATGGGCTCCTTCCTGGCGGAACATCCGCGGCTCTACATTGTTGGCGCCGACCTCCCCGCAGTCGTGCCGCCGCCCGACCTTCTGGTGATCGATACGCGCTACGACTGGGGCGATTCGGAGAGAAATCAGCAGACGGTCGAGATGTACGCTACGCACCCGGACTATGTGACGCTGGCGCGTTATTCACACGTCTACGTGATCATCAGGAAGGAGCTGCTTGGCGACCCGAAGTGGCAGGCCCTGGTGAGGGGGCGGGAGGAAGGCAGGTGATGGAATGGCGCCGCCGCGGCCGGACTGTCGCCGGTTCAGAGGGGTTCGTCTTCCACTGGATTGGTGAGGTCGCCGATACCCTGGATCTGAACGGTGATCTGGTCGCCGTCGCGCAGCCACAGGGGCGGTTTGCGGGCCATGCCGACCCCTTGGGGCGTACCGGTGGCAATGATGGTTCCGGGCAGAAGCGTGGTGCTGCCGCTGAGGAAGCTGATAAGGGAGCGGACATCGAAGATCATGTCGCGGGTGGAGGATTCCTGAACAATGTCACCGTTGAGGATGGTGCGAATGGTGAGATCGTTGGGATCGGGAAGCTCATCCGGTGTGACCAGCCATGGTCCGAGGGGCGCGAAGGTGTCGAACGTCTTGGCGCGGCACCACTGACCGCCTCCCCACTCCATCTGCCAATCACGGGCGCTGATGTCATTCAAGCAGGTATAGCCAAGGACATGGTCCAGAGCATCTTTTGGCGAAACATTTCGGCACCTCTTTCCGATGACGACGGCGAGTTCACATTCATAGTCAACTTTGTCGCTGCGCAGATGCCGTGGCAGGAGGATGGGATCGCCAGGATTCTGGATGGCGTTGGGCGCTTTCATGAAGAGGACGGGATGAGCGGGCGCTTCACGACCACATTCGGCCGCATGCTGCCGGTAGTTGAGGCCGATGCCGAAGACAACGGCAGGGGGCACGGGGGCAAGCAGTTTGTCCAGCGAGACGATTTCGCTGGTGACGGTGAAGGTGCCGAAGATGTCACCTTCGATACGAAGGGTGGTGGCATCGGGCTGGAGAGCACCATAAATGGTCTGGGCGTCGGAAGTATGTGCGCGAAGAATTTTCATTGAAGGCTGTCCGTGGGCTATAGTTGTATGTAGCGAGAGCAGTAGTGGGTACATTGGCAAACAAGAAGGAAGAGTCAAATGGCGCTGAAGTTTGGAACGAGCGGCGTGCGCGGGCCGGTGGAGGAGTTGACGGACCGGGAGTGCGCGCTTTTCACGGCAGCTTTTGTGGACTATCTGAAGCGGCATTCGCAGGTAGGTCGCATCGTACTTGGCGGTGACTTTCGCAGCAGCACGCCACGAATTCTGGCTGCTGTGGCTTACGCCATCCAGGAGGCTGATCTGGAGGTGATATACGGCGGATTTGTGCCGACTCCCGCGCTGATGTACTATGCCATGATGCATGACTGCGCCAGCATCATGGTGACTGGGAGCCATATTCCGGACGATCGCAACGGGATCAAGTTCAACCTGCCCTGGGGAGAGGTGCTGAAGAGCGATGAGCCGCACATTTCGGGGCGCTATCGCGAGTTGAAGGAAATGGCCGTCGCCGACGATCCGGCATTTGACGATACGGGCATGTTGCGTACCTCCCATCGCCCACGGCTTGGGGAAGCCAACGAGACGATCGTGCGGGAATATGTCCAGCGCTACCTTTCGTGGTTTCCGGACCAGGCGCTGCTGGGGCAGAAGATCGTGGTCTATGAGCACTCGACGGTTGGGCGGGAGCTGCTGGGTGAGTTGGTAGAGCGACTCGGGGCGCAGGTGGTGCGAGTAGGGCGCACGGATCATTTTGTGCCGGTGGATACCGAGGCGATCGATCAACCTGAACGGTTGGCAGCGTGGGTAAAGGAACATGGCGCTGATGCCTTGATCAGCATGGACGGCGATGCCGACCGGCCGCTGGTTGTCGATGAGCAAGGCGCGGTGATTCGCGGCGATGTTCTGGGCATACTGGTGGCCGCCGCCATCGGTGCCGAAGCGGTGGTGGTGCCGGTGAGCTGCAATACCGCACTGGAGCGGAGCGGGCGCTTCAAGAAGTGTTGGCGCACGCGTATCGGCAGTCCGTACGTGATCGAAGGCATGCAGGAGGCGCTTGGCGAAGGATTTGCGCCGGTCGTTGGCTATGAAGCCAATGGTGGATTCCTGCTGGCGACCGCGATTTCCGGGCTTCACAGCGGCGAGACATTGCTTCCATTGCCGACCCGTGATGCGGTCCTGCCGATTCTCGCGATGCTGGTAATGGCGCGCGAGATCAGCCAGCCGCTCTCGGCGCTGGTGGCGGGGCTGCCGTCACGCTTCACGGTGAGTGGTCTGCTTCGCAAGGTGCCGAGCGCGACCGGCAATCGCCTGGTCAAGGAGCTGGAACGCAATGGACCGGTGTTGGCCGCGCAACTGCTGGAGCCGAAGCTCGGTAAAGTCCGCAAGTGGGACTTCACCGATGGGGCGCGGATGACGCTGCACGATGACCGCGTTCTTCACCTGCGGCCAAGCGGCAATGCGCCAGAGTTTCGCATCTATACAGAGGCGAACAGCGAAGACGAGGCGCAGACGCTCAATGATGCGGCGGCTGAAATCGTCCGGGATCTTATCGATCGTGCGGAAGAGGAGGATGGCCGCCTCGGCGGCTACTTTCTGAGTCACCATGAAGAACGTCTGGCCACCATCGATCGCATGAATCTCTGTCCCGACAGGAACGAGGGAATGGACATCGTGATCGTCTCGACGGCGAGTGCGGCGGATGAGCGCTTCTGGCAGGCGCGCCTGGAGGCGACGCGTGGGCAGATCGTCAATCGCGATGCCCTGGTGATTGCGGTGCATGAAGATTGGCCTGGAGGCGCCGGCAACGGGCTGGGGACCTTGTACGCCTTGCGCCTGGCTCGGCAGAAGGCCCGGACACTGCACGACGTCGACCTGATCGAGGCCTTGCGTGGCGGTGCCGCGGTTGCCATCTACCATACCGCCGGCAAGGGCACGCGGATGGCGCCGCTGCCGGCGGTGGAGGCCAACAACAAGCCGGCCATCAAGTTGCCCAGCCTGGTCCGCATCGGCCATGACCTGGCGCCGGTTACGGTGCTGGAAAGCGTGATCAAGCAGACCGGCATCTACGCTCGCAGCCGCAAGGGCCGGCTCTCCGTGGTGTGGGGGGATCAGATCTTCATCCCCTCGACGTCGTGCGACTACAAGCCGCGTCACCACATCGACATCATTGGACAGCTGGGGCCGATGCCGGATGCGGAAGAGTGGGAGGCTCGGGGGCTGCAACGATACGGATTGCTGGCGGTGGACGCGCAGGGAAATGCCGCGCAGGTGGAAAAGGTGAGTCATGCCGAAGCTGTCCGCTTGGTGGAGAAGGGCGCGCTGAGTGTGGAAGGCGGAATCGGCGTCAGTCTGGGCTCGTTCAGCTTGTCCACTTCATGCACCTTGGCGCTGCTTGACGAATTCTCGCCGGAGCTGGAGGCGCGGACGGTAAAACTGGATACCGATCCTCACTTCTGGATGCCGATGACTCTCGATCTGCAGACCTACCGTGACATGCGCGGTGAAACGGATCGCGATACCTTGAACGTCGAGGCCCATCATGCCCGGATGGCGCGCCTTGCACAGCGGCTTTGCGAAGCGGATCCGGATCTGCAGCTTTTTGGGGTGGTCGACATGGGTTCCGACAGCTACTGGTGGGACTATGGGCAGCTGCGCCTCTACATGAACAATCTGCGCCTGATGACCCAGGAGACGCCGGAGGGGGAAGCCGTACGCCGCTTCTTCAAGGCAGAGACACGCCGACGCGACAGTGTGCTTGGCGATGAACTGCAGGTGGACGATGCGTCGTGCGTGCTTGGATGCAGCGTGGGGAGCGGGTATGTTCGCAACAGCATTCTGGTGAATGTACAGGCCGAGCATGTGGAGGTGCAGGATTGCCTGCTGATTCAGGTGCAGGCGCCTGACATCCACGGCGAAGACGCTCTCTTTTACTGGATTCTCGATGATGGGACGGTTAAGCTGAAAAAGGGGGCGGTTCGCGTGGACGTACCGCTGGCCGATGAACGACTGACGATGCTCACATCGCTCGACCGCGACGGCGGCGACGACTGGTATGAGCAATTGCCGGGCAATCCGTACAGCTACAACGATCTGTACAGCCGCGTCGAGCAATCGCTGGCCAAAGAAGGAGCCTGAGATGAAGCATCTGGCAAAACTGCGGAACACCATTCGCCACTATGCGTGGGGTTCGAAAGAGGAACTGAGCCATTTCCTGAACAAGGCCCCAAGCGGCGAGCCCGAGGCCGAACTCTGGATGGGGGCGCACCGTTCGGCGCCCTCGCACGTGCAGCTCGACGGGGGTATCAGCAAGCCATTGGACGCGCTGATTGCTGAAGACCCCCAGGGCGTTTTGGGCGAGGCGGTAGTCCGGAGCTTCGGGCCGCGCCTGCCCTTCCTCTTCAAGTTGCTGGCGGCGGGGCAGCCGCTCTCCCTCCAGGCGCATCCAGACAAGGCGCAGGCCGAGGCTGGTTTCGCGCGAGAAAATGCAAAGTCGATTCCGGTTGATGCAGGCAATCGCAACTACCGGGATGACAATCACAAGCCGGAAATTATCTGCGCGTTGACGCCTTTCTGGGCTTTGCGCGGATTTCGCCCGCTGGAGCAGATTGAGACTTTTCTGGAAAAGGTCGATTCCCCGGTGATCGCGGAACCAGTCAGCTGCCTCCGTGAGAGCCCAGGCAAGGAGAGCTTACGCCAGTTGTTCGGTGCGATCATGAATCTGCCGAAGGAACAGCAACAACAGCTTGTTCATGATGTCCTGATGTATGCCGAGACACAGGCGCACGCGAGTGATGAGGCGTCGTGGCTGCTGCGTCTCAACCAGGAGTATCCCGGTGACATCGGCGTGGTTGGCGCGGCGCTGCTCAACCTGGTGAAGCTGGAGCCCGGTCAGGCCATGTATCTGCCGGCAGGCGAACTGCATGCCTACCTCAGCGGCGTCGGCATGGAGTTGATGGCCAACTCCGACAACGTGCTTCGCGGCGGATTGACTCCCAAGCATGTGGACGTCGACGAGCTGCTAAAGACGCTTGGCTTCGAGGCGCGGCCAGTGCAGATTCTTACACCCGAGCATCATCGGGAGGGCGAGGCGATCTATCGCACACCCTCGCGCGAGTTTGCCTTGTCGACCATCAGGGTAGAAGATGGCCAGGTCTTTCATAGTGGGCCCCGCTCGGGGGTGGAAGTGCTCTTCTGCCGGACCGGAGAGCTCGTCTTCGACAACGATGGGCGACAGCTTGCGGTGAGCAAGGGAGAATCACTTGTCGCTCCTGCCGCGGCGGGGGAGTACAGAGCATGGGGAAATGGCGTCGCCTTTCGAGCGTCAGTGCCCGTCTGATTTCTGCTTGTGCCCGGGCGTTTGAGCGTGTAGGTTAACTGCGATACAGAACCGGCCAACCAGAACCGCATGAGGAGACGCCGCATGAAGGGCACCATCAGAAAGATCGTTGTTGCCGTGGACAATTCGAGCTTTTCGCTGACAGCTGCCCACTGGGGCGCGCATCTTGCCGCCGCGGGCGAGTGCGAACTGGTGCTTGTGCATGTCGTCGATGTCCGCTATACGGAAGGGCCATGGTTCGCCGATATTTCGGGCGCCCTCGGCGCGGCTCCTTACGAGAATCTGGTGCAATCCCTGGGCAATGCCATGTCGGAACGCGGAGCCAACATCCTCTCCGGAGCAGAGGAGACGGCCAATGCGCATGGCGTCGAGGCACGGACCAAGCTGCTGAAGGGGCTCTTCATGGATGTTATCCGCGAAGAGACGGAGGATGCCAATCTGCTGATTCTCGGAAGGCGAGGGGATGACTTTTCCACCGGCAGCCATTTCCTGGGAACCGCGGGTGAGCGGGCGATCCGGCAGGTTCAGTGCTCCTGTCTGGTAGTCCCCGAGCATTTTGTCGAGCCTACCCGCCTGGTGGTAGGCGTCAATGACAGCGGCCCCTCGCGGAGTGCCTGTGCCTGGGCGGAGTATCTGCGGGAGATCATGGATGGCGTTCGGGTCCAGCCCATTCACGTCCGCACGCCAAAGGACGAAACGGACTACACGAATGCCACGGTCGCTGGGGAGCCGGTCCAGATCGTCGATGGCGATGCCGAGAAGATTCTGGTGGAGGAGTGCATGAAGCAACCCGAACAGACGATGTGCATCATCGGTGCGCTTGGCCATTCACGAACATTCCGGGAGTTGATCCTCGGAACGCTTACCTTTCACGTGCTGCACAAGACGACGTCGCCGGTGCTGATCGCGCGCTAGCAAGCCTTTCGCTTTCCCGAAAGGATCCAACCAGGGACCAGCATGTTCGGTATCAATTTCTGGGAATTCATCATCATCCTGCTGGCCGTCATCGTTTTCGTAAGGCCGGAGGAGATGCCGGCTTTTTTTCGCAAAGTGGGCCGTTACTACGCCCAACTTCAGCACTACATCCGCCGCCTGCGTTCCTACTCCTCGCAATCTTTCGAACGTTGGTCCGAGGAAGAGCCGGTCCCACCGCCCGCGGTGCGCCAGCGGAATGAACCGAATCCGGAGATACCGGACGGAGCGGACGTCAAGCCCATCGCCAGGCGGGTTCCGGGCACCGGCGATGGAGCCACTGAAGGCGATGCGCCCGCGCCGGAGCCCGAGCCGAGAGACCGTTGATGGGGAGGGGATGGCTGGCACGGTCTGGCGGGACGGGTGATCGGCTTGTCGGGCCTTGAAATCGGGCGCCCAGCCCCTATCTTAGTCGGCTTCATACACCGTACCGCGCACTCCTCAATCACTCCTCCATGAAGCTCTCGAACAAGAAACTGAAATACATTAAGCGCCACGCCGGCAGCAAGACGCCCCAAGAGATCGCCGCGGACTTGTATCTGCACCAATCCGCGGTGGAGGAAGCGATTCGTGACTTGGCGGGGCAGGGCGCGGCAGTATCGGCCCCGGCCAAGAGCGAGGTGAGTCTGCAGACCGTCCTCGCCTACATCTTTATCGTGCTCGTCGGCGTCATGCCGCTGATCATCATCCGGCAGATCGCCGAGGCCACCAAGACGCCGCAGGCCGCGTTGATCCAGACGGCGAGCCTGGCGCTTCTCGTCGCATGGTTCTTCAGCCGGGGACGAGGTGACGTGTTGCGGCTGGGGCCAAAGGTGTTGCTGTTCAGTTCACTGCTCCTCATTGCGTGGGCCCTTGTATCCTTTGCCTGGGCGGACAGCTACCGCGACGGGGTCGAGCGCTTTCTCATCTGGGCGTCCATCCCCGTGGTCTACCTGCTGGCACTCAACCTTCTGCGTACCGAGAAGCTGATCCTCACCTTTATTATCGCGGTCTTTGCCTCGGGTGTGGTGGTGACGCTGATCGGCCTGCTGCAGGTCTATACCGGCTACAGCAAGATCCTGCAGACAGCACCCCCAGCTTCCACCTTTGTCAACAAGAACATGGCCATGGATTTCGTCGTCATGACGGCGCCGCTGGGCCTGTACCTGTTGTCGCGCACGCGGAAGCTTTCCTGGTGGTGGGCGATCGGCATCTGCACCACGCTCATGGTGGTCTACGTCTTCCATGGGAAGTCGAAGGGGGCCTGGCTGGGGATGGCGCTGCAGGTCGCTCTGCTGGCCGTTTATTGGGGGTATCACCTCATCAGGAAGTATGGCCGGCAGTGGCGGCAATGGTGGCAGCTACTGTTGTCGATTCCGAGGCGCCTCTTCCAGGCCAGGTGGATGGTGCTTGTGGTGACTGGCTGCATGGTGATCCTACTGGTGCTGATGAATCTCACCCGGGATCCGGTGACAGGACGGGTTGCCTTTTCCAATGAGCTGATCAAAGCGGTTGAGTCGGCAAAGTCCACGATCGAGAAGGGCGATGTTTACGAGCAGGACGGGCTCTCTCCCGTGCAGCCGACCAGCAGCAACATGCCGGTCTCGATCGATCCCAGCAAGAGCAAGCTGGAAGCGCCTGGAGCGGCCAGTCTCGGGGTGCGAATGGTTGTCTGGAAGAACACCTTCAAGATGTGGCAGGACCACCCGGTGATCGGGGTGGGCATGGGCAATTTTCGCGTGCACTACGATCTGTATGCGCAGGCGGCGGTGGTCGATCCATTCTGGCCCGGCTTCGAATGGCACCGGACGCATAACGACTATCTGCAGGCGCTCGCCGAACTGGGGTTGGTCGGCTTTTCGCTCCTGTTGATCGTGTTGGGCATGGTGGCCTGGATTTCCCTGAAGCAGTTGATGCGGCCGGACGATACGCTGTCGCTGGTTCTGAGCATGGCGTTGCTCGGCATTGCGGTGAACACCTTCTTCAGCTTCCCCTTCGATCGGACCATGCCGCCGCTTCTGGCCGCCTGCTTTGCCGCCTTGATTGCGCGGCAGTATTCGCTCCGGAAGAATGGCCTCGGCACCAGCAACGACGTCAAGGGGGTCGCGATGGAGCCTGCCCTGCAATATGGACTGGGAGCCCTTTCGGTGGTGGCGCTGCTGCTGGTCGCGCATATTCAGTATCAGGTCGTGATGGGCGACGTCTATTCGCGCAAGATGTACGATGCGAATGCCATCGGCGATCATGCCGGCGTGGTGATTGCAGCCGATCAGATCGTGAGTCATGATCCACACAACCTGCGGCCCCTCTGCTACAAGGGACGGGCGCTGATGGCAATGGACCGCTCGGCGGAAGCCGTCGTTACCCTGGAGCGACTGGCGCAGGCCTATCCAGTGTGGTATGTCGGTCTGCACAACCTGGCGGTCGCCTATCAGCGCAGCCACAATGCGGCCAATGCGGTGGAGATCGCGCAGCGGGCACTTCGGCTTTTTCCCCAGGGAGCGGAGACTTACAACGCCATGGCATGTGCCTATCTGGATGCCAAGGAATACGAAAAGTCGGAAGAGAATGTGCGCAAGGCGCTGGAACTCAGCCCCGAGAACCACGAGTACTGGTACAATCTGGGACTGGCGCTCTATCATCAGGGGAAGAAGGTTGAAGCGGTCGAGCAGATGGAGCGGAGCATTCAGATGAATCCAGAGTATGCGTTGCCGTACAAGGATGTGGGGGCCATGTACCGGGAGAGGGGGGATATCCAGCTGGCATGCGAACGCATGGCGGTGGCGCTTCGGCTCGACCCCAACATCGATCAGGCGGATCGCATCCGCAGCTTCCTCGTCCAGAATAACTATCCACTGCCTGAACAGCCCCGGAAGCAACCGCCTCCTCAGGCTGTACCCCGGCAACCGCGCCTGCCAGCCATGCTGCAGTTTGCCGATCCTCCACCCGCCCAGCCGTAGAAAGATGGCTTAGGGGGTCGGAGAGGGCGTGCCGCCGCTCGGCGTAAGCTGATAGCTGCGCGCCAGCTCGCGAGCCCGGGCGCGCGCATCGTCGGCTATCGGAATATTCGATTCGGCGAGACGCCGGTAGATCGCGATCGCCGATGAATACTGCCCTTCGTCGATGTAGAGGCGAGCGAGGTCGAAACCGGCCCGGGCAAAGTAATACCAATCAAAGATACGGTTGCCCTCGATCTCCTCGTTCTTGTAGGACCAGAAGATGTCGTTGTACTCGGCGCGGGCCTGCGTGGTCTGCTTGAGCACTTCATGAACACGTGCCTTTCGATACCGGGCCTTCTCGACGAGAGAATCTCGACCCGACGTCTCCGTGTTCTCCAACTCGTCGATGATCTGCGCAAAGGAAGCCAGTGCCTTCAGATAGTGTGGCCGTGCCTCGTCCGGTTTCTCGACAGCATTGCCGAGATTGTAGTGAGATTCGCCGAGGCGCCCCAGCGCGGCATAGTGAAGCCGGGTGCGCGGAACCAGCTCGATGGCCTGCGTGAGCAGCTGCGCCGCCAAGTCGAATTCGCCGGTGAGGGTGGCGATATCCGCCCGCAGGAAGAGGGCCTGCGCGCGCACGCGGGCCGGCGCGTCGGGATAGCGTTTGAGCAGCATGTCGGCGGCATCGATTGCCTCCTTGTAGTCGCGCTGCTTGAAGTAGTTCCAGGCGGCCTCATACAAGGCAATCGGCGCATCGCTGGACTGTGGAAAATCGCGCACGATGTTCATGAAGTAGCGCTCGGCATCGTCGAACCTGCCCAGAGTGGCAAAATGATCGCCGAGCCATAGCAGGACATCGGGCGCCAGATCGGGCAAGGTCTTGCCGAACTGGTTCAGAAAGGTGACGCTGTCGGCCACGGCCGGCTCGTACTGGCCTTGGGCCAGGTTGAGGTAAGCGCGATTATAAAGGGCGTAAGGGAAGTGCTGGCTGTCGGAGTAGTTCTCGATGATCCTGGTCAGCAGGCGAATGGCTTCGGCGGGAAGCTGGTTGGCGGAGGCGGCATCGCTCGCGCGCAGGAGAGCGTAGGGTGCATCCGTCGATTCCGGGTACGTAGTGGCAAACTTTTCGAGTGTCTCCTTCGCCGCGGAGTTGAGATCCGCCAAGCGTTGGGCGAGGCCCTGCTTCAAAAGGGCATCGGCGATCTTGGTGTCTTCCGGCCATCCCTCGATAAACTTGCCGAAAGCCTCGGCGGCCAGCGCGTACTGCTTGCTCCGGTAATAGGCGATGCCCTGCTTGTAACGGGCTTCGCCGGCAAACGTGGTACTGGGGAAGGTGTCGGCAACTCGTCCATATTGGGCCGCTGCACTGTTGAAGTCCTCGATCAGTGCACGCGTCTCCGCCGCATAAAAGAGGCTGCGCGCCTGCTGTTCCTCACCGGCTGGAAGACGGGCCGCCGCTTCGAAGAAGTGCACCGCGCGAGCGTAGTTCTGGAGGTTGTCGCGCGAGATCCAGGCGATGCGCTGGGCCGCCTGATAGCGCAGCTCGGCGGGGGCTGCCTCCTGATTGTAGACCTGCTCGTACCAGGTGATCGCCTCGACGTGATTCTCGAGCTTCTCGTACAACTGCGCGATGCGGAAGCGGATGGTCACGATGCGGGAATCCGTGGGATAGAGCTGGATGAACTTCTGCAGGTGGCGAATGGCCGCGGCCTGCTGCCCGGCGCCCGTTCCAGCATCCGCCAGATCCAGAAGGATCTCCTGCTTCTGCTCCTCCCTGTTCACCAACGGCAGCATGCGCTCGAAGACCAAGGTGGCGGAGTCGTAGTCGCCGCTCTCCATCAGCGCCCGGCCAAGCGACCGGATGACCCCGTAGTGCATGGGGGAATTGAGATAATCCACCTCCCGCACGAAGGCGTCCTTGTAGATGGCGTACGCCTGGCTGACATACTTTCGTGCCAGCAGCGAAACGATGTAGAGCATCCCCATCTGCGTCCGGTACTGCCCCGTTGCATCATCCCATTCCGCCCGGATCCGCGTATCCGCTTCATCGTACTTCGCCTGCATGATGAGCGCGCGGATCATCCCGATTGTGGCCTGCTGACGCTGCACCTCATCCAGATGCGCCTCCTCGACCTGTCTGAAACGCGCCTCCGCTTCCGTCCATTGCTCCTTCGAGACGTAGGCTTCGGCCGCCCCCAGATTCCCCAGCGTCTTGATCGTCTCCGGCGACGGCTCCTCCGACGCCTTCAGAAATTTGACCAGCGCCACGTCGACTCTGCCCTGCAGGAAATCGACTCGCCCCTGCCAGTAGAGAAAGATCTGCTGGTTGACTGGTGTCAACTGCTTCTTCTCCGCGGGCGCACTGGCTGGCACGATCTCCGCCATCCGTTTGGGCACCTCTTCCAGCAGCTTCTCCGCCCCGGCCACATCTCCGCTGTAGATCAGGCTGCGCATCAGCGGCTGGAGGGCATCCATCAGGATGTCCTGGTGATAAGCCATGTTGAAATAGCGACGGAAGAGACGGCCGGCCGCCTCGAAATCGCCACTCGCATACGCCTTCTCGCCCCGTTCTTTCCAGACGAAGGGATTCGTCGGCTGCTCCTCGGCTGCTTCCGTGCCGGCGGCCGGTTCCTGACTGTAGACGAAATCAGCGCTCGCCAGGAGGAGGGTCAGGACGAGGATCGGAAGACGCAGGAGAGCGTAGCGTGGGTTCATATCGGAGTTCCACAAGAGCGTCGGTAGTATCGTCGACTGGTGCAAAGGCGGAGCGTCGAACGCGGGGGATCCAGAGAATCTCACCCTCGTCGCTGCAGATGAGCACCAGGCGTTGCTTGTCGGTCGCTGGTAACTTAGCATGCCCCACCAGCTTTTTCACCCTGACAGGACGATCGCTTCCAAAGGGCGTCATGCGATCGCCGTCCATCCGGCCGCGCACCATCAGGCGGGGAGGCAGCGCGTCCGCCGGCCACCAGCTGCTCGCCCCCTCATCCCCAGCGCGACGTTCGGAGCCAGGAGCCGCGATCAGCGTAACCCCAAGCTGTGGCAGACGTAGCCTCGGCTCCTGCCGCCATGACCAGATCACCGGCTCCGCCAGGCAGGGCGGCTGACGCGGCAGCAGAGTCAGTCGCCCTCGTTCAATAAGCAGAAAGTGCTCCTTGTCCCAGTCCAGTCGGATCGGCTGCGTACCATGGACGGGAAGGATCTCCTTCAGCCGGTTAAGCAGAGAGGCCGGCACCGGTCCATCCGCGACCCCCTGTCGGGCACGCCAGGCCCTAAGCAGGCGGGGCCAGAGCGCCACCGGCAGACGCAGCAAGCCCTCCACCTCCAGCTCCTCGACGCCATCGGCCGGTAGCAGCGACTCGATGAAGCGCGCATCTTCCTCCAGATAGGCTACCGAATGATGCAGCCCCGTCAGCCCATGGCCAAGCTCATCCAGCAGGGGAAGAAGGCGGTGACGGATGGCGTTTCGCGGAATGGAAGTGTCCAGATTGCTGGCGTCGACCCGCCAGTCCGTCACGCCCTGCTGGTCAAGCCAGGCCACGATCTCCACCCGGTCGACATCCAGCAAGGGGCGTATGATCGGTACTCCGTTCACCATCCGCCGATGGCGCAGCCCCGTCAACCCACTGGCATTGGCGCCGCGCAACAGACGCAGCAGCAGCGTCTCCAGTTGGTCGTCGCGATGATGGCCCAGCGCCACGACCCGATCCGGATGCTCGACCAGATGCCGCCCCCACCAGGCGAGGCGCAGCCGGCGCGCCGCCATTTCGATACTCTCTCCAGCCTCCTGTTCGGCAACGACATCGAGATGCGCCTCGCGAAACTCGATCTCCCGTTCTTCACAGAAGCGCTTGCACCAGTCGAGGTCCCCATCAGCTTGACTCCCCCTCAGGTGATGGTGAAAGTGAACCGCCACCAGCGGATAGCCGAGTTGATGCAGCGCCAGAAGCAGTGCCGTGCTGTCCGCCCCCCCGCTGAAACCAACCAGCACACCCGCGGCATCATCCAGAAGACGATGCTGCTGGATAGTCTGTGCCACACGGATCAGAAAAGGTGTGTCTGCAGCTCTCATGGGGCAGCCGAAAAGGTGTTCATAATGCACGTGCATGGCGACGCAATCCTGCAGAACATGGCCCTCCTCCGTTCAATGGTCAACACTCGCCCACTATTCTTTGTCCTCCCCGCCTCGCTCCCACCTTGGGCACGCCACTCGCCTGAGTGGCACCTGCGTTGACCGTTTGCCTCTCATCAGTCACGTTCCGGCCGTTGTCCCAACGGCCGGCCTCGGCCCCAACTGGAGCCGCTCTCCGAGTGGCCCCGTTGCCCGGACATGTGGTTAAATCTCTTGCTCCCCGCCACCCCTGCACCCCGGAACGTACGTCCATCTCCCCGCCGCCCCCTTCTCTCTCGCCTCTTTGCGATTTTTGCGTTCTTTGTGGTTAAACCTCTTGCGCCCCGCTCCCCAGCACCCCGAACGTCCGCCTTCCAACGCCTCCACCTCCAACGCCTCACTCCTCGCTTCCGCTTTGCCATCCTTGCGTTCTTTGGGGTTGAAAAGGATAAGCGTCCGCGGGTGGAAACCTGGATGATCTGAGCTATTATAGGCGCTTATGCTGCATGATTTTTTCAAAGAGCGCCGCTATGCGCAATGGTCCATTCCGGAAGGCTACGCCGCAACGGAACTGGACCTTGGCTGTGGGACGGGAAGCTTCCTCGTCGGGCTTGCCCGGCGATACCCCGACCGGCTGATCCTCGGAGCCGATCAACTGCGCAGCCGCCTGCACAAGGTCGAGCGAAAGCTGAAGAAGGAAGGGCTGGACAATGCCCGGCTCCTCGCCACAACCGGCTGGGAGCTGATCGGCTATCAGTTGCCGGATCATTGCCTTGACCGGGCCCATGTGCTCTGCCCGGATCCCTGGCCCAAAGCTCGCCATGCTCCCCGGCGTCTGCTTGGCTCCGAGTTTCTCGGCCGTCTCTCCATGAAGTTGAAGCCCGGAGCCGTTCTGCATATTGCCACGGATGACGAGCCGTACTACAACTTCATTCAGGAAGCGATCACGCCGCTGCCGCGGTACGAACCCGCCCCAGAGGGATATGCTGACGTAGCGGACCTGAAGACAGATTTCGAGCTGCTATGGGAAAGCGCAGGCAAGCAGGTGCACCACGTGGCGTATCGGGTCGTCGACCAGATTCCCCACGCTACGATGGCAAGTTGACCGTGGATCCGCACATCAGCCGTTGGCAGCGACCGATTGGCTGGGTAGTGGGGTCGGCATGCGGGTTGCTGATTGCCGCTTGCATGCTGCCCTCTCTCGTCATGCTGGTGGGGGTCTTCTTTCCTGAAGGCGAACTGACCTTGTCGATGGCGGCCACCGTCTTCAGCCATCCTCGCCGACTGGAACTTCTGCTGACGACGCTGGGGGTGATCGCCGGTACGCTGATCGTGGCGCTCGGGCTCGGGGTGCCGGCAGGCTTTCTCTGCTTCCGTACGGCCATTCCCGGTCGTCGTTGGCTGGCGCTTGCCGCGCTGCCCGCTGCCACGGTCCCCCTCTATGTGACGACCACGGCCTGGATCACCTTGCTGGGCAGCCAGTTCTGGTTCACCTTGCCGACGGCTATTGCCAAAGCCGTCGGCGTTTCCTGGATACAGGGGGTCGCGTATGTGCCGCTGGTCATGCTGGTGAGCGGCATCGCCTTCAGCATCGGACAGGCTGACGCCGAGGAGTTGGCGCTCCTCGAGACAGGGCGCTTCCAGGTCTTTCGCCATGTCGCCCTGCCGCAGGCGCTCTGGGGGATCTCCGCCGCGGCGGTGACCATTTCCGTACTCGCCTTCACCGATATCACGGTAACCGATACGCTGGCGGTGCGCACCTATCCCGAGGAAACCTTTGTCCAGTTCGAGCTGCATGCCTCGCCGTGGAGGGGGACGGCGACCTCGTTGCCGATCATCGTCCTGCTGGCGGGTGCCGGCTGGCTGCTCTGGTATCACCTTCGTCATCACGAACGCTGGCGGACATCACGCCCTCCTCCGCTGTATCCGCTGCCCCCTGCCATGCGGCTGCTGGCCATGGCCTTTCTGGGGGTGCTGGTGGGGATCTTCCTGGTGCCGCTGGGCAGCTTGGCCGCGGGGGTCGGCAGCTGGAGCAATTTCGCCAATGGCGTTGGCGCCGTCTATCCGGAGCTCCTCTTCAACCTGCAAGTGACGCCGGCGGCCGCCGTGCTGGCAGCGACGGTGGGTTTCATCTGGGCGAACCTGATGGTCTGGCGGCCGCGAACCCGCTGGTACCTGGGGCCCATGCTGATTCTGCTGATGGCGACGCCGGCGCCCGTCGTGGGCATGGGGCTGATACATCTCTTCAACCATGCGGGACTGCCGGGCATGATCTACGACAGTAGCCTCATCGTGGTGCTGGCGCACCTTATTCGCAGCCTGCCGCTCGCGGTGATCATCCTGCTGCCTGCCCTGCAGGCGATGCCCCGGGAGTGGGACGAGGCCGCGCTCCTGGACGGCGCTGGCTGGTTGCAACGGCTGATCCATATCACGACGCCCGCCTGCTGGCGCAGCGTCGCGCTGGCCTTTGCCCTTGCCTGCATCCTCTCCCTCAGCGAAGTCGGCGCATCGGTACTGGTCGTGCCTCCCGGCACAACCACGGTCACGGTGCGCTTTCTCAGCCTGATCCACTGGGGCGCCTATTCGGATGTCGCCTCGCTTTGCCTGCTCATGCTGGCGGCAGTCGCCATCCCAGCACTTGCGCTGACGCTGCTGCTGCGCCGATGGTTGCTTGCACGCCTGGGCGAGTGACGATCCTCAACGCGACGGGATCGCTTCCACTTTGGACTCCGGCTCGCCGACATTCGGAACGCGAATACGCAGACGGTGGGTGGCAGCCTGGTTTCCCTGTTGATTCGTGGCATCGAAAAGCCACTCCCAGGTCCACGGCTGTTTGGGCCGCTTGGTGGCATTGTACCGCCATTGCCCGCCAAAAGTCTTGCCTTGCTCCGTCAAGTCCACACGCTGACTCTGCACGTTGACGACGATGGTATCGTCGCGCTGCGTAACGGTAGCCCGTGGATTCTCCAACTGCAGCGCGTACGAACCGAGGTCGAGATTTCCCTTACCAGTAAGGACGACATTGACCGTCGTCGTCTCGGGCTTGCCGTGATGGTACGAGATCGAGGCCCCTTTGGCGATGGGGAGCGCGACGGGCTGATCCGTCAACACGGGCAAGTCGACATCCTCTTGCTCAGCGGTATAGCCGACCCGACTGGCGCGAGCGCGGTACTCCGTCAGATCGATCACTTCCGCATCCGTCTGGTCGACAAACGCCTGGCGGCCGATGGCCTTGGCGCTTTCCAGAACCTCTTCCGCCGCGGTAAGCTGTTTCTCCATGTTGAGAATTTCCCGCGTCAGCTGCCCCACACTGTCCAGTTCCTTTTCCTTCACCAACTCCGGCTTGTAGATGTAATAGGTCTGCCCCTGGTTCAGATTTACCAGTACGCGGGCATCGGGCGACAGCGGGAGCTTCAGCTTCTTCAAAAACTTCTGCTTGCCGTTCTCATCGATGGTCTTGATTGCCAGACCCTGTCGTTCCTTCATCCCCACGAAAAGCTTGAAGGATACCACACCGTTGGGATACAACTCCTGGCGCAAACGCCGCCAGCCCAATCGCACCATGTAACGTTGATCCGGACTGTCGTTGACGATATAGACCTGCGTTTCGCGGCCGCGGTAGGCCGAAAGCAGCGGACCAAAACCATACTGAAAGCCGACCCACAGGGCAAGCAGAAGGAGCGCAACACGCAAAGCCTTCTTCCATGTCGGGGTTTTTTCGGTCCCCGGCTCGGGCTCGAGCTCGCCATCCTCCCGCGTTTCACGCATGGTGGGGGTTCCCCCCTCGGCGGCATGCCGCGCTTCCGCCTCTTCCGCGGCAGCGGTGCTGATGATCGCCGGCTTGACCTCATCATCCTCGTCTTCCGCATCGCGGCGCAGACGCAGTTTCGAGCGGGCTTCGTTCTGCTCTTCCTCTTCCTCTTCCTCTTCCGTAGATAGCGCGACGGGGACAGCCTCTTCGCTGACGCGCTTCATGTCGCTCAGCAGATCATCCCAGTCTTCATGCCGATTGACGGGGGCTCTGGCGGTCATCTTTTCGAGCAGCTGCTCCATCTCCTGGCTGATCTCCTGGCGTCGCTGCGTAACGGGGACAACCTCGCCGCTGTCCCCAAAGGGAAGAACTCCAGTGACGGCCTGATAGAGGGTGACACCCAGCGAGTAGATATCCGCGCGAATGCTGGTCTCCCCGCCGGTGGCCTGCTCCGGGCTCATGTACGCGATGGTGGAGGCATTGAGCGAGGCCGAGGCATCCGGAGCGGCCCCCTTGTGCCGGGTTACACCCAGGTTCATCAGCTTCACCTGGTCGTGACGATCGATGAACACATTCGTGGGATTGAGGTTCTGCGCAAGGACCTCGTGATTCTCCCACACATACTTCAGCGTCTTGGCGATGGTCATGCCAATTTCCAGCGCCTCTTTCTCCGGCAGCGGCCCTTCGTCCTTGATCCGTGTCGCCAGATCCTTGCCTTCTATGTAGGCCATCGCCGCGTAGACCCGCCCATCCGCTTCGCCCACGTCGTAATACTTGACCACATGCGGATGATCAATGGACGCATTGACCCGGCTCTCCTCCACAAAACGCTTCACGTACTCATCGTTGTCCGTCAGATCCGGTGCCAGTATCTTCAGCGCGCATACGCGGTTCATGGTGCTTTGACGGGCGCGGTAGACGAGCCCCATGCGCCCTTCGCCCAGGCATTTCTCAAGTACGTAGCCGCCAAGCGTCACCGCGGGCACATCATCGGCTCCAGGTACGCGCAGAGTGGTCTCACACGTAGGGCAGGTTGCTTCCGTACCCACCATCTCCTCGTCAGCGGTGATCTCCTGATAGCACTCCGGGCAGATGAATTGTACTGGCATCGGCGTTTTCCTCAAAGCCTGTGTTCCAGTGCCGGCTCTTGCCTGCACACCAGACTATTATTTTTGCTGTCATATCGAATTTTAGCATATTTCCGGACAAGACAGGTACAAGATAGCCGCGCGCAATGCTGGCGTCAACGACTGCCATGCGAATTACTCCATCGTGAGGCTAACCCTCCCTCCGCTCGTCGTATCAGCCGCCCGACGCCGGCGCCGCTTTTACCCAGAGTCCATTGAGGTTGGTATAATTGTACTTCGTGTAGTACTGCGCCTCGAGCTGCGCGCGAAGCTTCTCCAACTGGGCGGCCCGTGCCTTTTCCACTTCCTGCTTGAGCAATTCGCTGGCGGCGATGTACCGTGAGCCGTGCAGGAGATATCCATCTCGGGCGTGCGCCTCGGGAATGAACTTCTGCTTGAACCGCGCTACAAAATCCTCGTGATCCCGGCGTAATTGACGCATCTTGAAGTCGACGTAGTTCTGGACGTTCTTGGCCGCCGTCGCTGGATCGAGGCGCTCGCGATCCACTTCGGCCAGATCCTGAACAGAGATCTCGCGATCCCCAACCCGGATGCTGGTGACGCCGATGTCGCGAAGCGTGCCCGATGCCTGCGCATGGATTCCAACTCCACCTCGTAGTGGCAGGTTCACCTGTTGCCCCGGCTTGAAGGCTCCATACCTCTCCTCGGCTTCCTGCTTGAACTCCCGCTCCTTCTCCTTCAGGGGAAAGCGCTTGTCCGCCTCCTGAACAGCCTGTTTGGCAACCAACTCCACCAACTCCTTGGAACTCATCGTCGGCGGCGGGACCGGGTATCTCAGCTTCAACCGCTGCGCGATCTTCTGCTCATCGACCTTGACGGCCGCGGCACGCTTTTCATACTCTTCGCGGATCATCTCTTCGATCTCTTCGCGCGTCGGCTCCGTCTTGTCCGCGGGCAAGGGCGGAGTCTCAGTCGTCTGCGGCACCTTGGAACGGACCACGGTCGTCGGGGGCGGAGGCGGTTTTGCCACCGGTGGCGTGCTGACCTGTTGGATTGGCTCTGGAGCCGCCTCCTCCCGCTCGGTCCAGGGCATCGGCTCGCCATTGATCAGCAGATAGCCGAGCCAGCAGCCTCCCAGGAAGAGCACCACGGCCGCGACCATGCCCGTTATCTTGCCCGTACGCATGGCGATAACAGGCAGTCGACGTTTCCATTCGGCCAAGGTTGCTCCACGCGGCTTCTCTGCCTCCGGCTTGGGAGGGATCTGCATCTCTTTCTTCGCGGGCTTGTTGCCGCGAAGGGAAAGCTTCGAGGCGCCATTGGCCGGCTCCTCTTCCGGCTCGCCTCCGCCGTCGAGCGGTGGCGCCTTGATCTGTTCCGTACGCGACAGGGAGAGCTTCGGCTTCTGCCGCCCTTTATCGCCCTTGGGCTGGATGATCTGCATGCCCGTTCCGGTAAGCCCCGACGTCTGCTCGTTCTGGCTGGAGCCGGGCACCCTGTCGATGACGCTCTTCGCGGCCTGGGCGGCCGCACCTTCCATGGGCGGGCGCGGCATGCTTGGCAATTCACCGGCGAGAACGCGATCGATGTCCGCGATGCACGCATCCCAGCTGTCGTAGCGTTGTTCCGGCTTGGGCGCCATCATTACATGGATCAGGTGGTCGCATGCTTCACTCAGATCCGGCCGCAGCTCACGCGGCATCGGAAACGGATCGGGCTTGGCCAGCTTGGCAAAAACGGTCTGACTGGAACCGGTATACGGTGGCTCGCCCGTGACCAGCCGGTAGAACGAGGCCCCCAGCGAGTAAAGATCCGCGCGAAAGTCGATCGGACCATCCGACCAGGCCTGCTCCGGGCTCATGTAATGTGGCGTGCCGAAGACTACCCCAGGCATGGTCAGGTTGCTGTCCTCATGGGCAGACTTCGAGATGCCCATGTCCATGAGGCGGATTTCGCCATGAGTGTCGATCATGACGTTTTCCGGTTTGATGTCCCGATGCAGAAGTTGGTGTTCCTGCCACGCAAACTGCAGGGCTATCGATACCTTGCGGATGATCTCCAGTGCCCGCCGCTCCGCCATCACCCCCTGGCGCTTGACGATGCTGTCAAGATCCTCGCCATTCACGTAAGCCATGGCCAGATAATACGTCCCGTCATCTTCGCCGGCGTTGAAGGCGCTTACGATGTTCGGATGCTCGAAGCGCGCCAGCGTCTGCACTTCATGGAGAAAACGCTCGACCGCCTGCGGGTCGCGCGTCATGGAGGCAGGCAGTATCTTTACCGCCACCTTCCGCTTCATGGTGATCTGCTCCGCCAGATAGACATCACCCATGGAGCCGCTGCCAAGCTTCTTCTCCAGGCGGAAACCACCCAATATGACATTGGGGCCGATATTCAGCGGCGGAATGCTGATGTCGGCTTCACATTGCGGACACTGCGCATGCTGTCCGGCGTAAGCCGCCTCGATCTGCATCTGCACGCCGCAACTGGGACATGTAAAGACTAATTCCATGGAGCGCTATCGTCGGCGTGACCTGCCCGGCCACTGGTGCTAGGTCGTTGTACGGTTCCTTGTAGAAGGTGCACGTTTTTGTGGCAATTTCAAGGTGCAACGCCGATTTGCGGCACTCCCAGCAAGCATCGGAGTCCCGCGGGATCATTCGTCCACGGCGTATGCATGCAGGTTAACGATCGCCTCCGCGATTCGGCGGCGATGCTCCATGATCTCCGCGTACGGCGGATTGTAGTGGTTCAGGGAGGGGAAGGTCCCCCCCCAGATCGACTCCAGGAGAGCTTCAGCCTCCTCCGCGAGCTGCGTGGCACCCTGGCGGTGGGCGCGGTCGATGCGATCGCGCAGGACGCGCACATAATCCGCATCTTCGATGCCCTCGCGGATCAGCTCGAAGCGAATGCTGTCCAGCGGCGCCGTATCGATCCAGCCACGGCCCTCGACCGTGTAGGCCGGCTTCTCCGGATGCTCCGGATAGAGCACGCTGTGATGGTGGGCATAGGGGAAGGTCCACACATTGTAGGGGCTGGTTCCTTCCGTCCCCCAGCACTGGATTCCCCAGCGCGCAACGAAGTCCAGCTTATGCCGCGCTGCCTGCCAGTAATAGGCCCGCAGCTCGGCCGCCGACGTGCCGATCCCGATCTTGGGCGGCGGCCCGCAGTTGTACCAGCCCACCTGTTGCCCAGCTTCCTGGGCGCGTCGCGCAAACTCCGCATCGAAGCGCTGGTAGAGCGGCTGGTACAGCGCCAGATTGCTCCCGAGCGACTTCTCCGCCTGCTGCCAGTCGATGCTGTTGAATGCCGTCCCGAAACGCAGGCCCGATTCGCGCGCCGCCGTTGCAAAGTCGAACCACCAGGTATCGAAGCCGGCCGGCTCGTCGCCGATCTTCACCAGAACTCGATCCCGCAACCCCCGCGACTCCAGGTACTGGCGGAAGAGTTCCATCATCTCCTGCGCATGATGGCTCTGCATCGTGTGGCCCCCGCGCTCCGGCTTGTCGGCGTGGCGGTCCGGAAAGCTGCGCCTGAAAACATGGATTGCCTCGGGCCAGCCGAGCACCTGCAAGCCTGGTACGATGATCTCCAGCGAGAACGGGGTCGCGGCCATGTCAATGCGGTCCACCAACTCCTGGAAGCGGGAGGCGTCGAGCATCAAGGCGCCGTCAGCGCTGGTCATGAAGCCCGGCGCGGCAAATCCCTTGAAGGCGCCGCTTTCGCTGACATGCCACCGGAGCATGCCGGGTTCCCCAAGATGAATGATCCGGAACCGGTGCTCCACCAGCGTGCGGATCAGCCGATCGATGTGCGCCGGCCGCGTCTTGCCGTCCGCCGCCATCAGGTGCATCGCCATATACGCTTCCCCCTTCAACCCGGTCGCCGGCAACGCAAAGTCGAGGACCTCCAGTTCCACCTGCACGCGCTGACTTTCCCCATTGGCGGTGACGGTCACCGCGCTGCGATAGAGGCCCGGCTTGGCGTTCAAGCCGACCAGAGTGGTCAGCCAGAGCACCTTGGAACGGCCCGCCGGCAGCAACGTCTCCGGCCGCATCAGCAGCGCGTCAGGGGTGCCCGGCCAGCCGTCGCTGCTGGTCAGCGGGAAGGCATCCGCCCAACGCAGGAGCGGATTGGGTGTACGCTTGCGATGCACCGTCTGGACCGGCTTTGCCAGCTCCTCGCCGGACTCCACATGGACAAAGGGTTCCACCCGCGCCTGAATGCCGGTCAGTTCCTCCCAGGGCGTGATCACCAGCTGGGCGGACTCGTACTCATTGCGCGCCGCGCTCAGCCGGATCACGTCGAGGGTCGGCTCGGTGGAGGGGCGGCTCCACACATACGCATGCGTGGAAAGGGGCGTCCCCCACAGTTGCCAGCCGCGAGCCGGCGGGAGCGGCTCCACGTGCCGCGCCGCAAAGGCCATGGCGGCCGCATAAGCGCCATCCCCATCGCTGCCGGCCACCAGCAGCAGCGGTTTGGCCGTGCTCTCGAAGTTGTCGTAAGCCAGGATCACTCCCTTGCCCGCCCCGGGCCATGTAGCGTCCACCGAATGCTTGAGCAGTCCCGCATTGCGTACCGTACTGCTGTGCGCCGGACTCCCGAACGCGATCATCTTGCCGCGATACCTGGCAGTAGGCGCAAAACCGACCCCGAGGTGCCGGGCCATCCGGGCAGCCAGCAGCCGTACCCGCTCCGTTGCCGTGGCATCCACCTGGATGACATAATCCCGCGCCGCCACAAAGGCCGCCACAGTGGCCGGATCGGGCTCATGCACGCTCTCCGTCACTTCCGGTCGCACCGGCTCCGTCACCGTCACATCCGGTTGATAAAGCTCAAATCCACCATCCGCCCGCAGGCGACCGATTTCCGCGCCTCGGCTGTCGAGCGCCACCAGTTGCCAATCCCCAGCTACGGCGGCATCGATCGTCAACGCCGTGTCCGGCGAGCTGCTCTGCTCGGCCGCGATGCTCCCGTCGGCGGAGAGGATCCGCAACGTGCCGCGGAAAGCAGGAATGATCTCCCCCCGCAGGCGGCCCTCCGCATGCGTCAACCGTTGCGTTTCGATCGCCAGTGGGTTTGCCTTGTGCACTTCCTTGCCGCGCGCACCGCTGAAGGCGCTGATGAAGATCCGTGTTTCCCAGCGTTCACCCGGCTGCAGCACGATGCCGCGAAAGAGCGGTTCCAGCGTGATGTTGGGGCAGTTGTAAAAACCAAGAAGATGCTCGGGCTCAACCAGGAAGACGAGACCGTCCCCATGGTCCGGGTTCACCAGTGCCGCGAAGTTGTCCGTCAGTTCGGGGGTGGTGGGGGTGACGCGCGTCCAGATGCTGGCGGGCTGATCGGCGGCAAGGGCCAGCATGCAGCGATCGCTCCCGTAGGTTGTCTTGAAAAGATCCAGCGGCAGATCCTGCTTCCATGCCTGCAGCCCCCCGCGAGCCTGCATGAAGAGCACGTCGTTGCCCGCCTGGTACTGACCCCGCGCTCCTGGACTGGCGACGTTGTGCAGCCGCAACGAGGTGCCCACCGGCGAACCCTGCACATTCTCCAGCGTGAACCGGGCCTCCAGCGTCGACAGATCACGCCGCAGGATGAGCGTACGCGTGAGCCGGTATTCCGCCTCGGCCGTCTGCATCAGCATCGCCCCCCGGCCGGCGGCGTCAATGGCTGCCAGACGGGGAATGAAGATCGGACCACAGTTGGGCCGTCCCTGCTTGTGGTCGCCCATGGCAACGCCGTCCCACAGCAACCCCAGCAGGTGCCCCCCATCGGCATCGAGTTGGCGGTAAAGCACATCCACCATCTCATAACCGGTGGGGACGAAATGCCAGCCGCGAATGCCGTCCGCTCGCCCCGTACCGCTGGTGACGCGCAGCTTCACCATGCTGTTGCCCAGCAGCGCCGTGCCATCCGGCTCGAAATCCAGCGACAGCTCCGCACGCATCGGCACGATGGCAAGCAGCCATGTCAGGAGGCTGATAAACACCAGAGACGATCTCTTCATGGTCATGGTCTCTTCTCCGTTGGCGGCGCCGTCGAGGCGCGGACCATCAGTTTGGGTTGCAGTTGAATGCCGATACCCGGGCGGCTGCGCCCCAGGATGAGATCTTCCAACAGGCGCGCGGCTTTGTAGCCCATCTGGAACTTAGGCTGCGCCACCGTCGTCAGGGGCACGTCGAGCAGGGCGCCCTCCGGGTTGCCGTCAACGCCGATGATGGAGACCTCCTCCGGAACCCGCACCCGCCGTTCGCGGAGCAGCCGGTAGAGCTGGATTGCCAGAGAATCGCACATCGCGAAGATCGCCGTCGGCAACTCATTCGCCACGAGACGATCGATCAGCCGTTCGGCCGCCTGCTCTTGCTCCTTCAAGTCGCCAAGCTGTTCCACCCACGGCTCCAGACCGTGCCGCTGCATGGCCAGCCGATATCCCTCCAGGCGATCCCGCACACTGGTCAGCTCGTCTCCCGCCGCCACCTGCAGGATGCGACGGTGCCCAAGCTCGATCAGGTACTCCGTGGCCACTACCCCGATCTCGATGTTGTCGCTCACGACATGGCTCACCGGGATATCCGGCAGATAACGGTCGATCAGCACCAGGGGATAGCGGCGCTCATGCAGCTCGCGGATGATGGCCGCGCTTGCCGGCGCCATGGTCGACATGAGGATCAGGCCGCTCATCTTGTCCAGCAGGCGTGGCAGGATCTCCGCCTCGGCATAAGTGGGAATATGTATATGCTTGCTCATCAGCAGGAATCGATCATGATCGAGCGCCTCTTCCACCCCGAGGGTGATCTCCGCCATGAAGCGGTCATCGAACTCGAAGGGCGCCACATAGCCGATCATGTGCACCTGCTGGTGGAAGTGCTGTCGCACCAGAGGATGAAACTCATCCTTCACGAAGGTCCCGCGCCCCTGCTCCTGATAAATGACCCCCGCCTGGACCAGGTCCACAAAGGCCTTACGGACCGTCGATTTGCTCACCCCGAGCTGATCCGCCAGCGATTGCTCCGTCGGCAGTTGATCCCCCTGCCCCAGCCCAGCCGCAATCTGCCCGATCACGTGCTCACGTACCTGACCCCGCTTGCTGCTCAACTGTACCTGCTGCTTTCCCATCTCTCATTCCTCTCCCGGTTTCTTTCAACCTAAACCGAAGGACGAATTATATCAAGATGATATGAATAAAAGTGGCGGGAACTAAACCTGAGCGGGGGGCAATCGTTGCGGCTGGCCTCAGTAGTCTCGGTGCCGGCGCCATTCTTCGAGAATGGCTTCGTAGCGCGAGAGCCGCATGCCCGTGTAAACGCAGTTGCTCGTGCTGAAGATGTAACCGCCGTTCGGTTTGCCGTGCGTCAGGCAATAGCGGGCACTGGCTCGTGCCTCTTCTTCCGTCCCCGTGTCCAGCAAGCCGCAGTTGACATTGCCGATGAGGCAGACCTCGCTGCCGTGCTCCCGCTTGAGCTGCTGGATGTCCACGCCGCCCTGCGGATCCAGCGAGTGCAGCGCGTGGGGCCTGGCGGCAAGCAGGTCGTCGAGAATCGGCAGGATGTTTCCATCCGTGTGCTTGATGGTGTAGTACCCCTGTTCGCGATAGCCGGCAATCAGCGACTTGAGGTAGGGAGCGACAAACTCCGAGAACTGGCTGGGGCGCATGAAGGGGCCGGTGTTGAAACAGTAGTCGGCGCAGAGGGCAAAGCCATCCAGCCCGCCATGCTCCTTCAGCTTCGCCCCACGTTTCAGCGTCGCCTCCACCATCTTCCCGGCATTCGACTTGAGCTTCTCCGGCTCCTCCACCAGCTGCGTGGCAAACTCCGTCATCTGGTCGCCGTTCGGAATGCCGTAGGTGGCATCCCCGTGGATCATGAGGAAATAGGTGTCGCCGGTTCGCTCCCGCACGATGTCCACCAGACGCATGACCTCCTCCACATCTCCCGGATTGGGATGCAGAAAGATGGCCGAGTGCTCATACGTCTCGGCGGTGCGGATGTACAGATCGGCCATGTCCTGCCGATGAAGCTGCCGCTCCTTCTCCTCCATCTGCCCCCACTGCCCGTACTGCCGATGGCTGGGGTGCACCCGCCCGAAAGCTTCCATCGTCAGAAAAAAGACCAGTTCGAAGTGGGGGATACTGGCGCCGGGGCCCGGCTGCCGAAGCTCGAGCGCATGGATGAAACTCTCGCGTGGCGTCATGAAACTGCTTCCTTGATCGCGGAATTTTTGAAGAGGTACCAACCCTGTCTGACTAAAGGATCACTGGCTGAACACTTTGCAAGTGACGTATAGGGGCTTTCCGCCGGTTGACATTGGGCGGGGCCATGTCATCTTATCGCTGAACCGCGGGAGAAGGATAAAAATGATCAGTGCACATGGTAATATTCGAGGCTTTCCGATCGCCATCCTCACGACTCCGGGAGGACAGCACCTCGCCGAATCGGTGGACCGTCAGCTCAAGGGGCTCTTCAGCGAGAACGGCGAGCCAGCTCCGCCCACCTTTCTGCGCAACAGCCTCTGCCACCGCTTCCAGAACGGTGAGGGCAAAGGCGTCATCCTGGATTCCATTCGCGGCACCGACCTGTACATAATCGTCGATCCCGCCAACTATGGGGTCAGCTATATTCGGCACGGGGTCGTCGTCTCGATGAGCCCCGATGAACATTTTCAGGATCTGAAGCGGTTGCTGGGCGCGGTCAAGAATGTCAGCCAGCGCACCACCGTCGTGATGCCCCTCCTCTACGAGAGCCGGCAGCACAAGATGCACGGCCGAGAGTCACTCGATTGCGCCATGGCCCTCCAGGAGTTGGTCAATCTCGGCGTTGAGGCCATCATGACCATCGACGCCCATAATTCCCATGTGATGAACGCCATCCCCATGACTGGCCTGGAAAATCTTCACGCCACCTACCAGCTCATCAAAGCCTTCCTGCAGGTCACCAACGGCGAAGTTCGCATACATCCGGACAGCCTCCTCGTCTGTAGTCCCGATCTGGGCGGCATGGAGCGGGCCCGCTACTTCGCCGAGCATTTCCAGGTTCACCTCGCCGGCTTCTACAAACAGCGCGACCTGACCCGCGTCGTCAAGGGCAAGAACCCGATCCTCGAACACAAGTTTCTGGGCGCCGACGTCAAAGACAAGTCGGTGCTCGTGGTTGACGACTTGCTGGCGAGCGGCGGCAGCCTGCTGGAAGTCTCCGAAGAGCTGAAGAAGCGCGGCGCCAGGCACATCTATCTGTCGGTCACCTATGTTCTCTTCTCCGAAGGCTTCGAAGCCTACGATGAGGCATACAAGGCCGGCATGTTCGACAAGGTTTTCGGCACCAACGGCACCTACATCCCCCCGGAGCTTCTCGAGCGGGAATGGTTTGTGCCGGTGGATGTCACCAAGTTCATCGCCAAGTTCATTCGCGTCTTCAATCAGGATAAGTCTGTATCGCGGTTGTTGGACAGCACCGAGCGGATCAGCAAGCTGCTTGGCCGCGCCCTGCCGCGTCGTGAATCGGTGACCTGAGGGGAGGCGCCGGTTCCCTGTCGCCCGCCTTGTGTACCATGGCCTTCGGGGAGGAGGCGGACACTCGGCGGACAAGCCCCTCCAACATGCAGCATCACTACCTATCGCAAAGGGACATCAATGCCTACTCTCTCTACCTTGCAGCGTGCCCGCGGCGCCTTCAAGCCCGCCCTGCCGGCAGTCTTTCACCAGCACGGCGCCGCCGTCAAATCACACGATGGCGACCTCAGCTTGCCGGACACCGATCGTGACGAACTCAAGCAGCTCTTCCCCAGCACCTATGGCCTTCCGACCGTCGCCTTTTCCCCGGAAAAGGGCGCCGGCAGCCAGCCCATCAAGGTCGGCGTCATCCTCTCCGGCGGTCAGGCGCCCGGCGGTCACAACGTCATCGCCGGCCTCTATGACGGCCTCAAGTCCCTCAATCCACAGAACGAGTTGATCGGCTTCCTCGGCGGCCCCGCCGGCCCCATGAAAGGCAAGTGCATGCTCCTCGATGGCAAGATGATCGACGACTATCGCAACACCGGCGGCTTCGACATGATCGGCAGCGGCCGCGACAAGATCGAGAGCCCCGAGCAGATCCTCGCCGTTCGCGACAACTGCGCCAAGCTCGACATCAAGGCCTTTGTCGTCATCGGCGGCGATGATTCCAATACCAACGCCTGCATGCTCGCCGAAAACTACTGGGGCGACATTCAGGTCATCGGCTGCCCGAAGACGATCGACGGCGACATGAAGAACAAGTTCATCGGCGCCTCCTTCGGCTTCGATACCGCCTGCAAAGTCTACAGCGAGCTGATCAGCAACATCGAGCGCGATGCCCTCTCCGCCAAGAAGTACTGGCACGTCATCAAGCTGATGGGCCGCAGCGCCTCTCACATCGCTCTCGAATGCGCCCTGCAGACGCACCCGAACGTCTGCCTGATCTCCGAAGAGATTGCCGCAAAGAAGACCACCCTGCGCGAAGTCGTCGCCTACATTGCCGACATCGTCGCCCGTCGCGCCGCCAAGGGTAAGAACTTCGGCGTCGCCCTGATTCCCGAAGGCTTGCTGGAGTTCATCCCCGAGATGAAGGCCCTCATCGCCGAGTTGAACGACGTCCTCGCCAAGCACGAGAAAGCCTTCAAGGCGCAGACGTCCGACGACGACCGCTTGCAGTTCGTCAACAACAAGCTTGAGGCTGCTTCCTCCCAGGCGTTCAGCACGCTCCCCCTCAACATCCAGCTGCAGCTGCTCAGCGATCGCGATCCGCACGGCAACGTGCAGGTCTCCCGCATCGAGACCGAAAAGCTGCTCATCGACCTCGTGGGCGATCTGCTGCGGGAGTGGAAGGCCGAAGAGAAGTACGCAGGCAAGTTCAACGCACAGGCCCACTTCTTCGGGTACGAGGGACGTTGCGCACCGCCGTCGAACTTCGACGCCAACTACTGCTACTCCCTCGGCTACACCGCTGCCGCGCTGATCGGCGCCGGCAAGAGCGGCTACATCTCATCCATTCAGAACATCGACAAGCCGACAGGCGAATGGATCGCCGGCGGTATCCCGCTCACCTCGATGATGAACATCGAGCGCCGGCACGGCAAGAACAAGCCCGTCATCAAGAAGGCCCTCGTCGAGCTGGACGGGAAACCCTTCTCCACCTTCGTCGCGCATCGCGAAGAGTGGGCGATCGACGACGACTACGTCTTCGTTGGCCCCATTCAGTACTTCGGCCCCACCGAAGTCTGTGATGCCCCCACCAAGACTCTGGAGCTGGAAAACGCCTGATCGCCAGCCTGAGGTAATCCTCTCAAGCCCTTCTCCCCGCACCGGCGGAGAAGGGCTTTTTCATGCATCGGACGGTGAGCAACTCCACGGCGTGGCGCGTCTGCTTCAGGAGGCTTCGGCCTCTGCTTCCTGATCGACCGGAAAGATGCGCTGGGCGTCGTCGAGGAGCGCTTCGATGTTGTAGCTGGCGCGGGAGGTGCCGGAAAAGAGGTGGACCAGAACATCGTTGTAGTCGATGAGGATCCATTCGCTCTCCGGTGTCCCTTCCGCGGATCGTGGAAGGACATCGACTCCTTTCAGGGTCTTGTCGAGGTTTTGCTGAAGCGCGTGGAGGTGAGTGGTGGAATTGCCGGTACAGATCAGATAGTAATCGGTAAGGATGTTCTTACCCCTGACGTCATAGACGTGAAGATCGACGGCGTGATGGTCTTCGCAGACTTTTATGCATGTGGTGATAAGCGCCTCAGAATCCATGGATTTGGATGCCTCCTTCTGGAGTTTTAGCGGTACAGGCCGTGTGAATGAATATACTGTGCAACGCCGTCAGGTAGCAAGGCATCGACGCTGCCCCCCTGGCGGACCTTCTCGCGGATTTCAGTCGAACTGACATCGTATTCAGGACCGTCGACCATGGCTTCCGCCAAGGTGGCCGCCGCGCTCTCCCCGAAGCGTTCCTGAAGCTCACGGACGGAGGGAATCGGATAGCCGGGCCGGCGGTAGATCAGGAGTCGATAGTTCTGGATGAGGTCGCTCGCCCGGTACCACTTGTGGAGATCGCGCAGGCTATCCATGCCGATGATCAGGCGCAGCCGGTCCCCGAGGCACTGCGCGAAATGAGCGGCCGTGTCAATGGTATAGACGGTCGTGCCGGCGCTGATCTCGTGCTCGGAAAGGAAGAAGTGGGGGATCTCGTCGATGGCGAGATGCAGCATGGCCAACCGATGGTGTGCGGGGGTGATCTCGCGATCGCGTTTGTGTGGGGGCACATACGCCGGCAGAAAGAGCACCTGCTCGAGGTGCCCCCCATCGCAAAGCTGATGCGCCAGGTCGAGATGCCCCTTGTGCACCGGGTCGAAGGTGCCGCCGAATATCCCGGTGACGCGGCTGGGATCCGGATCAGTCATCTTCCTCCTCCACTGGTTGCGAGGGCAGGGCGAGTCCGCGCTTGGTACAGGCTTCGACGAAGTCGTCGGGCGGTGGCGCCAGAATCTTCAGGATCAGCCCGCTTCTGGGATGCGTGAGACGCAGCGACCACGCGTGGAGCATCTGCCGCGACTCGGCCGGCTGCCTGCGTCCATAGATCGTGTCGCCGATCACCGGATGCCCGCGGCTGGTGAGGTGCACGCGGATCTGATGGGTGCGCCCCGTCTCGATGCGTACCTGCAGGAGCGAGGCGTCGCCCCCGGAGGCAAGGAGCCGGTAATGGCTCACCGCCGGGCGGCCGCGATCGGGCTGAACCGTCATCTTGTAGCGTTGCGTGGGATGACGGCCAATGGGCGCATCGATGGTCGCCGCCGCCGGTTTCGGTACGCCGGCCACCAGCGCCAGGTAGAGCTTGCGCACCGTGCGCTTGCCGAACTGCGCGGCGACTCGCGCCTGGGCCTGTGCATTGCGGGCAATGACCAGCACCCCGGATGTATCCTTGTCCAGCCGGTGGACGATGCCCGGTCGCCGCTCGTCGTCCATCATTTCGGCGAATTGCTCGAAATCGTAGCCGAGTAGCGCATTGACCAGCGTCTTGGTTCCGGCGGTGCCGGCTCCCGGATGCACGGTCAGCCCCGCGGGCTTGTTGATGACCAGCAGATCGTCATCTTCATACAGAATCGGCAGATCGAAGTCTTCCGGCAGCAGCGCGGGTTCCTCCTCATCCGGCAACTGGATGGTCACCTCGTCGCCGCTCTGCAACGAGAGATCGCGGCGCGTGGTGATCGTGCCGTTCACCCTCACCCGAGCCTGCTCGATCAGGCGTTGGAGGTGACTGCGCGAAAAGTCGTCGAGGTGCTGCGCCAGCAGGCGATCGAGGCGCAGACCGACTTCGTCGTCGCGGACCAGTATGCGTTGCGGCGACCTCATGCGGCTGCCACATCCTTCTCCGGAAGTGGCGCGCGGCGGCGGTAGAGATACATGATGATACCGACAGGAAGAAGGATGAGACAGATGACCTGCGCATTCGTCAGTCCGGCCCGAAGATGCTCATAGTCGCCGCGGTTGAACTCGTTCAGAAAACGCCCGATGGCGTAGAAAACCAAATAGGCTGCAAAGAGAAGTCCCGGCCGTTTCACCTTGGTGGACAGCCACAGGATGATGCCAAAGACGAGGAGGTTGGTCAAGCCCTGCGAAAGCTGGACGGGCGCTACCGGAAGGCAGGAATGGACGGTGCTTCCCGGATGGATCAACTGGTCGATGTTGCCCGGATGAATCTGCCCCTTCGCCAGTTGAATCTCGAAAATGATGTCGTGCGGCGGCTTCAGGTAGGTGACGCCGAGGGGACCGCCGATCGGTCTGCCAAAGCAACACCCATTGATGAAGCAGCCAATGCGGCCGAATGCCTGCCCCACGGGAAGCCCGAAGGCCACGATGTCCGCGATTCGCCAGGGATCGAGCTTCCGCATTCTGCAGTAGATCACCAGCGTCAGCGCCGCGCAGAAGAATCCCCCGTAAAAGACGAGTCCCCCCTGGTCGATCCGTATGATCTGCCCCGGATGCTGCCGGAAATAGCTCCAGAACGTGATGACATAGAAGAGCCGGGCGCCAAGGAGCCCGCCAACGATGGCCAGAACGACCAGGTCTGGAATCTGCCCCACCGCATAGTTGGTCTTGCGGGCACGCCACTGCATGAGCAGCATGCCGGCGATGAAGCCGAGGGCAACAAAGACGCCGTACCAGCGGATTTCCAGGCTGCCCAGCGCCAGGGCAGTGCGGTCAGACATGATCGGTATCAGGGGGCCTCCGGGAAGCCAAGCGACTTGTCGAAAAGCTGGCTGTTGTAGTTGTTCTTGTTCGCGTCCCACCACGCTTTCGCTTCTTCATAGCTATCGAAGCGCTTCTGGATCAGAAAATCGATCGACCCCTGCACGTCCTGGCGAAACTGCTCGTCCGGATGCTGGAGTCCCTTGATCAGGACGTCCATCGTGGCGTGCGAGGACTCCTTCTGAAGCCCGGTCACCGTCTCGAAATGCACGTCTTTGTGCTCGTTCATGATGGCTTTGTCGTAGAGCTTGTAGCGGCTCTCCGCGGGCTGCTGGGCGATCATCTCCACCGCCGTCTTGCGCACAAAAAAGGAGTCGTCGGCGATGCCTTTCTCGAGCACTTCACCAACGCGCTCGTCGTCCTCCATCTGCGCGACTTGACTCAGCGCCGCCTGGCGAACGTGCTCGTCCTTGTCGCTCATGGCCTTGGTGACAAGGGGCATGATGTCGCCATCCTGAGTGTTGCCAAGGAGGGCCAACGCCGCCAGACGCACCTGCGGATCCTCATCTTCCAATGCCTTCTGGATGATCTCGAGCAGCTCAGCGGAATGGATGTCGGCGGCGGCGCCCAGCATGGCGATCTTGTCCGCGCTTGGCAAGCCGCCGGCAATGTCATTCTGCAGGCGGTTCAGCCGTTCGAGTTGATCGGCGGTCAGGTCGACCGACTGGCGCTGCTGCTGCAGAGCGCCGAAAGCCTCACTCAGGGATTGAGGCTGCCCGAAGGGATCGCCGGCGGCCGGATTTGGGGAGGCGCTGGAGCGGTCGCCCGGTCCCGGTGCCTGACGGTCGCCGATCTGCCGTTCGGGAACATCGGGTTCCTGGGGCTTCTTGCAGCCGGAATAAAGTATGCCGGACAGGGCAATGACGAGAGCGATAACATAAGCTTTCTTGTGCATATGGATACCTGTGATCGAATGTGAGTTGGAATGATCAGTTGGTGCTTGGGTTGCTCGGGCTGCCGATCAACAGCAGATTGATGGTTTCGACCGCGTTGTCGAAATCTTCTGGACTGCCTGTGTTTAGTGAAAGTGTCATGCCGTGTATGCGGAAGGAATAGGTGGACTCCCGCAGGCGCGGCTGGTTCTCGGTGTCGAAATAGCGTTCGACCCCGGTGCCTTCCAGAGTGAGGGGAACGGCTGCCTGTACCACCTGCTGCTCCTCATTCCGATAAAGATTCACCGTGACCTGATTGCCGCTGAGATGCAGGTTGCTGAAGAGGTCGCTCTCCTCGTCAACGGGGTTCTGGCCAGTCAGGGAGAGGCGAGTTCCCGCGCCGCCAGTCACCTCGGCCAGGAGAAAGGTGTCATACCTATCATCGAGCTCATGTATGGCAAGAGGAATGTAACCGCCGCCTGCTCGGGTAAGATAAACAAAAAGGGTGGCGTTCGGCTTCTGCGAGAAGGGATCCACCAGCTCCGTGTCGACGATGAGAATGAGGTTGAGTCGCTCGACACTGCTGGTGCCGCCGCCGTGGGTTCGCTGCACCAGAGATCCGGTATAGAGCAGGACAGCAGCATGCGAGCCGGCGGATAGTACCAGCAGGAGGCAAGCAGTCAAAGCATGTCGTAAGCGCATGGCAGGCAGTCTCCTGTAGTGGGAAAGACTATAGAGGCCTGAGACGGAAAATCAATGGTTACAGCAGCAATCGCCCTCTTCCAGCTGTATACTTTGTCGCCACTCCGGTCGCCGGGAAAGCTGTAAACCAAAGGAATGAGGATATGCAGAGTACGACCCTCCACGTGCACACGAAGTTCCACATTGGCGCCGTCGATCCGCGCCTCTTCGGCGGCTTTCTCGAACACATGGGCCGCGCTGTCCACGAAGGGATCTACCATCCATCCAGCCTGCATGCGGACGCGGATGGTCTGCGCCAGGATGTCCTGGATCAGTTACGCCGGCTGGCCATGACCGCCATGCGCTATCCGGGCGGCAACTTCGCCTCGGGCTATCACTGGCAGGACGGTGTCGGGCCGCGCCAGGCGCGACCAACCGTGCGTGAACTGGCGTGGCAGAGCATCGAGACAAACCATTTTGGTACCGATGAGTTCATCGCCCTTTGCCGCAAGATGGGCTGGACACCCATGCTGACGGTCAATCTGGGCACGGGAAGCCCGGAAGAGGCGCGCAACTGGGTCGAATACTGCAACAGCCCATGCGGCACCCGCTATGCCGATCTGCGCGCGGCCAACGGGAACGGCGAACCACACGCGGTGAAGCTCTGGTGCCTGGGAAACGAGATGGACGGCGCCTGGCAGCTCGGTCATGTCCCCGCGCGGGAGTATGCCATCCGCGCGCAGCAGGCCGCCAAGATGATGAAGGATACCGATCCCTCGATCGAACTGGTCGCCGCCGGCTCCTGCAGTCCCGCCATGCCCTCCTACATGGAGTGGGACCGGGAGGTGCTCGACTATCTGGGCGATGCCGCCGACTACGTGAGCCTCCATCGCTATGTCGGTAATGCCGCCGACGATACTCCCGCCTACCTGGCGGTTACCGCCGACATCGATCGCCAGATCCAGCAGATGGACGCCGCCTGCCGCTTCGTTCAGGCCAAGGGCCGCCGCCGCAAACGCGCCTGGCTCTGCTTCGATGAATGGAATGTCTGGTACAAGAACCACCAGACAAACGGGGCTGGAACCTTCGCACCCCATCTCATCGAGGAGATCTACAATCTGGAGGATGCGCTGGTCGTGGCAGGCTTCCTGCAGAGCTTTCTGCGCCATGCGGACGTCCTGAAGATCGCCAACCTGGCCCAGATCGTCAACGTCATCGCCCCCCTCCTTACGGATGGAGACCGTCTCCTCGTACAGTCGATCTTCCATCCCTTCGCGATGATCTCCTCCCGGCGTGAGGGCATCTCCCTGCGACTCGCGGTGGAGGGGCCGGGAGTGGAGATGGCGGAGCACGGCAAGGTCCCCAACATCGATGCAAGTGCCATCCTGGGCGATGGCTGTCTGCAGCTTTTCCTCACCAATCGCAGCATGGATCACGACGCCGAGGTGGATATCCGTCTCGCCAACGCGACCATTCTCGCTCTGGAGAACGGGGAACTGCTGACGGCTGCCGATGCCAAGGCCGCCAACACATGGGAAGCGCCGACAACCGTGGCGCCCGTGCCATTCTCGGATCTCAAGGTGCGGCCGAGCGGGGCCTGTTGCCGGCTTCCACCGCTCTCCTTCGTTGCCATGACCCTACGCCTGGGCTGAGTTTCGCCGATCCAGGTGGCGCATCAGCGCGCTGGGCACGCCACTCGCCTGAGTGGCTCCGGCGTTGTTCGTTGCCCCTTCCCCAACCTCCATCACTCCTCCCGCGCCCCCTGGGCACGCCACTCGCCTGAGTGGCTCCGGCGTTGGACATTGCCACTCCCCTGCGTCTGGTTCCCCTCATATCTCCTCGCCACCAACTGGAGCCGCTCCCCGAGCGGCGCAGCCCTCAATGTGGGAGGGGTTCTCCGAACCGCGATTGGGCTGTTGTCCCAACGGCCCTGCCATTGCCATTGCCCCCTCCACCGCGTACGCTCAATTCCATGGGACTCAGTATGTAGTGAGCCGCTCTCTGAACGGCCACCCCATCCTGGGCACGCCACTCGCCTGAGTGGCTCCGGCGTTGGACATTGCCACTCCCCTGCGCTTGGTTCCCCTCATATCTCCTCGCCACCAACTGGAGCCGCTCCCCGAGCGGCGCAGCCCTCAATGTGGGAGAGGTTCTCCGAACCGCGATTGGGCTGTTGTCCCAACGGCCCTGCCATTGCCTTTGCCCCCTCCACCGCGTACGCTCAATTCCATGGGACTCATTATGTAGTGAGCCGCTCTCTGAACGGCCACCCCATCCTGGGCACGCCACTCGCCTGAAGGGCGGCCACGTCCGTCCACCGACGGACTCCGGCGTTGGACATTGCCACTCCCCTGCGCCTGGTTCCCCTCATATCGCCTCGCCACCAACTGGAGCCGCTCCCCGAGCGGCGCAGCCCTCAATGTGGGAGGGGTTCTCCGAACCGCGATTGGGCTGTTGCCCCAACGGCCCTGCCATTGCCATTGCCCCCTCCCCGCGCAAGCTCAATTCCATGGGACTTATTAGTGAGGGCTCTCCGAGCAGCGACGGAGCCGACAATGTGGGAGGGGCGACCTGCTGCTCCCTGGGGGGCTGTCGAGGTGATCGAATGAATCGACTCTGTCGAAAACCGTCGAGATCGTGCCCCCTTGCCCCTTGCCCCGACGGGGCTGCGTCCTATAGCCCAGGGTTGTGCCGCCAAAGGCGGTGCTACCCTGGGTAAACTCCCGCCCACCCATCAACCCCATGGCGGGGTTGCGTCCAAAACGTCGATCCTTCCTCGCGGCAAGCTCATGCGTCTTCCTCTGTGACCTCTGTGGAAGCAGTGACAGCGCCCGCTTGTCACCCTGCCCGCGATCCGCGACGACTGAGGCGGGTGCACCTTTGCAGCATGAGGAACACAATCTGAACTTGAATCTATTGATTGTCCCTCGAGCGTGTTCAATCTTCAGGTCTGGTTACTGGGGTTGCTGTCAGGGCTTCGCTTACCGGTTCCACGGATATCCAGTCGAAGGCGACACCCTCGACGGGCGTGCCCGTGGCTTGCAGGCGGGACCAGACGGTGAAGGTGTCATGGCCTTCAGGAAGGTAGATATGGGCAATCTGCTCTGGGGTGGCGGTATCGGCGGTCGACTGGAATACCCACTCACCACCAGTCGTCGTCTTTCCGTATCTGGCGAAACAGCCAGCATCGGTACCGGAGGCGCCATCGGGCAGGGCCGCGGTACCCGCCATCTGGTCGACGGTCAAGGCCGTCCGCGCCGAATCGTTGATCGCGGCGTGATAGGTGTAGGACCAGTCACCAGCTGACATGGTCATGGTGTTGAGCCGAACCGTAACCTTGTACGTCCTCCCCGATTCCAGCCCAATGAACTTGCGACAGATGCCACCATTCACCTCTTCTCCCGTGCTGCCGATGATCTGGTAGGATGGCTTGCCGTCTGGCGTATTGGATAGAAACTCCACTTGACTCACTTCCCGATGCCCCTCCCGCAGCAGCAGCGTAGACCCAGTATCCGCCACCTCCCAACGGCTCCAGTTGGGAGTGGTATTCATATAGAACGGTATTCCCATGGATTCCATGAGAGTGCCACGATAAAGCCTTACATACCCAGCACAAGATGCCACCTCCTTTCGATGGCCAACAACGTGAATGGTTACCCTGTCAGCTCTGGCATGATAACTTTTGGCGAGAATCGGCAGACTGATCGAAACTTCAGTCTCTGTTCCCTGAGCGGTTGAAAGCGGCCATCCATCGAATGCGATGATGTAGCGATCCACTTCTCCTTGAGGCTCCCAGCTAATTACAAGCTTGTCGGCATCAGCAACCGCGGAAAGGTTTAGTGGGGGGGGGGGGGAATGCCAAATCCCGTTTCTGTTCCAAAGGTGTGAACAAAAGACGGTGCCCCCCACATAATCAGTGATGTGCCGTTTTCTGACGTACAAAAATAGTTCCTTCTTGGCTTGGCATGAAGAGCCTCTACAAGGAGTTTTTCAGCCTCGTCAGACGATACGCTTGGTGGTATATCAGCGACCAACGGATCTTGTGATCTGAACGTTCGTATTCCTAATGTTCCCCCGGTGCTTTTCCCATGAAGCTCAAACTCCCAATAGGCAGAGCTGCTTCCCCCAGCGATGATTGGCGTCGGAACAACGGTAAGGAACACAACGATTATGATCGTTAGCGTGTTCATGGTGCAGAGCGCTTATCCATCATCAGCTGTTTCATCCTCCCCCAGCGTTCTGGCGTCCCCTTCAACCGATCAACGGTTGCAGCCTCCAAAAGACACTGATCCTATGCCTGAGGATCCGTCATTATGGACAATAGCTCTCTTCTGTAGCACGTCCAGTCTCTATTATGCATAATAACGAACCTTTAGCCGTAGAACGATTCTGAATGACCATAAATCAAAAACTGTATCGCTACAGGCCTGTCGTGGCTAACGTATGGAACTGCGCCCCCCACGAATCCGGGCGGCAACTTCGCCTACGCCTGGGCTGAGTTGCGGCGCTCCAGGTGGCGCATCAGCGCGTAAAGGGTGCGAAGGTGAGGCGCGGGTACATTGCCGCGTTCCGCGGCGCGAAGCGCATTGCCCAGGATCGCTTCCACTTCCATGGGGCGGCCCGCTTCATGATCGAGCAGCATGCTGGTCTTGTAGGGCTTCATGGCTTGCGTGTCGGCAAGCATCTCGTCGACGACGGTCGGCGGAAGCGGATGGCCGGCGGCGGCGGCGATGGCGCAGACTTCCTCCATGACGCGACGGGTCAACTCGGCGCTGGCCGGATCGTCCAGGATTTCGCGGGTGGTTCGGCCGCCGGTCAGCACGGAAAGAGGGTTGAAGGGCGCATTCCACACCAGCTTCTTCCAGCGCGCCTGCACGATATCCTCCGTGATCGTGACCGGCACTCCAGCCTGCTCCCAGTCCGACGCCAGCCGCCGAACCATGGGGGAGATGCCGCCGGGCCAGCTGCCAAGCGTCAGGCGACCGTAGTCCAGGTGGTGGAAGTAGCCGTCCCCGAGGCGATTGCAGCAGACAAAGGCGAGGGCGCTTATCACAGGGTTCCGCGGAAAGGCACTCGCGATCGCCGCTTCGATCTCGACCCCGTTCTGCAGCAGGACGATGTGAGTCCCCGGCTTGACCGCCGGCCGCAACAACTCGACGACGGGAATCTCCGGATGCACCTTCAGCGCAACCAGCAGGATGTCGGCCCTCCCCTGATACTCGCGGGCTCCACGCAGAACCTGGCGCGGCCGCAGGGTCATGTCTCCCCAGATGCTGCGAATTCGCAGGCCGGTGCTGGCGGCGACCGCATGGGCGGAGCGGCAGACCGCCGAGACATCAGCGCCGGCGCGGGCGAGCATGGCCCCATAGAGGCTGCCCAGCGCGCCCGTGCCAATGATCAGCACCCGTAGTGGCGTCGCATTGTCGACTGCTTCATCCATCACGCTTTCGCCAGCAGGGACTCCAGTTTCTCGGACCACGCAGCCAGTTGACGCTTCACCTGCATGGATGAGGTGCCGCCCGTGATGTTGCGCGCCTCGACGCTGCGCCGGGCTTCGAAGAGTTCGAGCGCCTCGGCGGCCGCCTCCGGAATGCTCTCGCGCATCTCCGCGAGAGTCGTCTCGTTGAGCTTCTTGCCCTTCTCCGCGCACCAGGCGACGTAGCGCCCGACGCGGTGATGGGCGGTACGGAAAGGAACGCCTTGCTGGACCAGCCATTCAGCCAGATCCGTTGCCATCAGACCCGGATCGCTGGCCGCTTCGAGCATGCGCCGGTCGTCAATCTCGATGGTCAACAGCATGGGCGCGACAGCCGCCAGACAGAGTTTGACGGTGTCCACCGCATCGAAGACCGGTTCCTTGTCCTCCTGCATGTCCCGGTTGTAGCAGAGTGGCAACCCCTTCATGACGGTCAGAAGGCTGATCAGGTCGCCATAGACGCGCCCGGTCTTGCCGCGAGTCAGCTCGGCAACATCCGGATTCTTCTTCTGCGGCATCAGGCTGGAGCCCGTGCAGAAACCGTCGCCGATGCGAATGTAGCGGCAACTCTGCGACATCCACAGAATGAGGTCTTCGGAGAGGCGGGAGAGGTGCATCATGAGGATCGCCAGGGCGCTCAGCAGCTCGATGGCAAAATCGCGATCGGCCACCGCATCCATGCTGTTGGCGATGACGGCGTCGAAGCCAAGCTCTTCGGCGACGCTCTCGCGATCGATGGGCAGCGTCGAACCGGCGAGCGCGCCCGCGCCCAGTGGAAGGCGGTTGAGCCGCCGGCGGCAGTCGGCAAGGCGGTCGATATCCCGTTCCGCCATTTCGACGTAAGCCAGCAGGTGATGCGCGAAGAGGACGGGCTGCGCATACTGCAGGTGAGTCAGGCCCGGCAGGATGGCCTTGACGTTGCGCTTGCCCAACTCCACAAGGCTGCTCTGAAAGTGATGAAGAAGCTCGGTGAGGTAATCGATTTCGTCGCGCAGATAGAGGCGAAAATCGGTCGCCACCTGGTCGTTGCGGCTGCGCGCCGTGTGGACACGTGCCCCCTGATCGCCGAGTTCACGGATGAGACGCGACTCGATGTTCATGTGGACATCTTCCAGCGCCTCCTGGAAGTCGAAGTTGCCACCGCGGATCTCTTCCTCGATACGCTTGAGTTCTTCCTGGATGCGTTCGCTGTCTTCGCCAGGAATGATGCCGCAACGGGCGAGCATGCGCACATGGGCGATACTCCCGCGGATATCCTGCGAATAGAGCCGGCGATCATAAGAAATGGACTCGCTCAGGCGAGTGACCAGTGCGTCGGTAGATGCGGTGAAACGTCCTCCCCAAAGGGCCATGGCGATATCCGTAGTACGAAGGTAGAATTGAGGGTGCGGCTAGTGCCGGACGAGCGGTGTCATGTCGATACTGGTATCGCGATCGGGTGGTTTCTGCAAGCGGGGCAGGAGGATGGCGCGAATGACCGTCAGCCCCTGGCAGACGCGTTTGGCATCGGCCACGGTGGGTTGGGCGGGGCGATAGCTGATCTTGATGTAGATGTTGAAGATGGCCGCTGCCGGTGTCTGGAGTTCTCGCGCCACCGTCAGGCGTGTATACTCATCGAGGTCCTGCCGATTCTCCTTGTGATAACCGCCCATTTCCAGCATGAGCCGCGCGGCATTGAAGCCTCGGGCGATGCTCTCGGCGGGATCGACCGGGGCCAGCCGCTCGGCATCCAGATACCACCTTTCGCAGGTGCGCAGACGCCGATTGTGGTGACGGGAGCGACGCCAGTAGGGGTAGATCAGACGGATAACCAGGAAGCCGGTCAGGATGAGGATCGCGTTCCAGTTGAAGATCAACCGCAGGAGTTGGTTGCCTACGCTGAGTGCGGCGTGCCCCAGGCGCTTCAGAAGACCGACGAAATTCGCGCCGAACATGTTGAACATGTTCTCCGATGCGTTCTCGCGGCGAATCTGCCGCTCCCTCTCGATCTGTGCTCGCAGCACTTCGGCATTGCCGGCAGCCGTTGGACTTTCGGCGGTCTGCTCGTTGGCGGTGTTTGCCGCTCGCTCCTGTGCCTGGTTGGCGCTCTCGGAGCCGGCACGCGACAGAGCGACCTGCTGGCGCAGGTAGGAGAGCGTCTCCTTGCTCAGTTCCGGTGAGCGGATGCGCCACTCGTCCGAGAATGGGTCGCGCAGATTGCCGATGACGGCGGGGGAGGTGCGTGAACGATTGGGCATGGATCCCGGAGGGGTGCCATCCATGGTCAGCCAGCCGGCGCCCTCCACGAAGATCTGGGTCCAGGCATGCGCATGATACTCAAAGACTTCGAACATTCCGGTCAGCACGTTGAAGTTGCCGGGTGAAAAGCCAGTGGCTACACGTGCCGGTAATCCTGCCAGGCGAGCCATCACCGCCAGAGACGACGCAAAGTACTCGCAATGTCCCTCGCGCAGCTCGAAGACGAAGTAGTCGACGGCTTCTCGTCCCTCCGGGGGCGTGGGTGTGGAAAGGGAATAGGTGAAGTTGTCGCGGAAATAGTCGCGCAGGGCGTAGGCCTTTTCCAGCGGCAGCGTCTTGCCTTCCACCAGTAGCTCGACCTCATGCTTCAGCCGGGCGCTGATTTCCTTTTGCGGCAACTGAAGGTAATCGGAAGGGGGGCGTACCTCATACCAGCCGATCAGTCCCTCACTGCTTTCCGATGGCTTCAGGTGAAGATCGACCAGGGATCTGACCTCATAGGAGAAGGGAATCGGCAGCTGTGCATCCTCCTGCGCAATGCGCACGGTACCGAATCCATACTTGAGCTGTACGTCGGCGCTGCTCAAGACCAGAGGCCCCGTGCGCAGGTAGCCGGAGAAGAGCTGCCTGCTGATCCACTTGTCGATGATGAAGCGCTGCCGGACCGTTTTCAGCGCGCTTTCGGGCATGTCCATGGAGCGCATGTGCTGTCGCTGCAGAATTGGGGTGACTTGCCAGCTGGTGCCGTCATACACGTCATAGAGACGACCGAGCCAGTAGAGTTTGAGCGGCGACTGGACCCGCATCACGAGATCTTCGCCAGGAGGGCCGCCCCCTTCACCATCCATGCTGGGAACCCAGACGTCTGTCTGGATTCGCATGCTGGCCTGGGAGGAGAGATCCGTGGGTTCCCGCAATTGCCGATAGCGATTTCCTCGCCGGTCCGGTGCATGCCGGCGGGAGCTGAACCAGGTATCCAGGCGGGGCGGTGCCAGCGAGAGGTTGTTGTGTAGCTGCGATACTGGGATAAAACCGGGCGATTGCCAGTTTGGCGCGGGAAAGACCACCACCAGAAGAACCCAGACGAAAATCACCCCCAGCGCATGCACGATCATCCACGGAAGATTGTAGCGATTGGCGGCCCGATAGGTGGAAAGCTCCGGGTCGTTGGCCAGGGCCGCGGGACGGGTCTGGTAGAGCAGCAGCATGGCCAGTAGAAATGCCAGCGGCATCATGTAGACATACAGCTCGCGCGGCGGTACCACGGATCCATAAAGCGCCAGCACAATGCCGATCATCAGCATGTAGTAGTAGCCGCGCCGGTGGTTGGTGAAGGCAAAGCTGAGTCCCATGATCGAGAACATCTCGATCAGGAGAATATCGACGGGCGGATGTTGCACAAAGCGGTAAATCGCCCACGCGAGCGCTGCCGCCGCCATCAGATAATGGCTCAGCTGGCGGAAGTCTTCATTGAACCAGCGGTACGGAATATAGACGACGCAGGCCAGCGGTATGGTCAGCAGCATCAGCGCCAGCGTCAACCTGGAATCGCCGTGCAGCCAGAGACCGGAGACGAGACCGAGCTCGTACAGCAGAAAGTATGCCCAGTGCATGGGCATACGCTCGGGCTTCTGGCGAAGGTGCGCATCAGGCATGGCCAAGGATCCTGGCAAGGTCTGAGGTGGGGGTGAGGTAGACGGGGGTGGGTTGCCTCTCCGTGGCGCTCTCGGGATGCGCGTGTGGTCGTCGGCTGGGGCGGAAGCTCTGGGCTGTCGCCACCACATAGCGGATGTCGGCGTTGAGGCGGAAGAGGGCATCGATGACCCCGCTCAGGTCGCTGCTGTCGGATAGCGAGAGGAGGTAGACGACGGAGTTGGGGGAGACCTTTTCGAGCGTCTGATCGAAGGCATCGATAAGGTGCCGCTGGACTGGCCGCAGGTTGGCCAGGTCGCGCATGATCTCGTTGCTGAGATCGGGACCGCTCCCGTAGCGTACCAGCACACCCTGAGGAAGGTTGGTGACGAAGAGCATGCGGCAATAAACGCCGCTGAGGTAGCTGATGAGGCTGGCGGCGGTTTCCACCAGACGCTCGAAATTCGTCTCGTCGCCATGGCCACCGATCGAGTCGGCGGAGGTGTCCAGAAAGAGACTGACCTGATTGACGGTGTTTTCTTCGAACTCCCGCACCATCAACTCGTGTTGCCGGGCGCTGGCCTTCCAGTGAATGAAGCGGATGCCGTCCGTCGGCCGATAGGGGCGAACGCCGAAGAATTCCTGGCCGAGACCGGAAACGCCGATGGGCTGTCCCGTGCTCGATGCAATCACCCGGTTACGCAGCTGCAGCGGCACGTTGTTCAGATGGGAGATGGATGGAAAGATGGCGACATGCTGGGGAAAGGAAAAGCGTTTCTCCCGATAGAAGAGGCCGGCGGGATCCCCACCGCGCAGCAGGATCTCGTCGAGGTCGTATTCTCCGCGGTGAACCGGGAGGATGCTGCGCATGATGTATCGCCGCTCATGGGGCTTGAGTGGCTGGACCATGGTGAAGACCAGCTCGGGCCGCGAAAAGCCACAGCGTTCCCCAATAACGATCGCCTGGCGGTAACGGCGCTGATGATTGACGATCGTCACCGGCATGGGGAGGGATCGCAGCCGTACGCCGTCCTGCAGCGGCTCGCGCTGGACGGTGATCCCGTGCAGCGAGAAACAGGCCATGAGCAGGCTGATGGGAAGAAGCGCCCAAAGGAGCGCGGAGACGATGGTGGCCGTCATGGAGACATTGACCATGGCCACGAAGAAGGTGCCGGTGGCGATCACCAGTGCCAGCCAACCCCGTTTCGTCGGGCGAGCAAACATCAGACGTCCTCAGCGTTGTCGACCGGTATCCGCTCGATGATGGCATCGATGACCGCTGCCGTGTCGGGGAATTGATTCTGCGCGCGCAACTTGAGGTTGATGCGATGGGCAAGTACTGGCGGGGCCAGCTCGCGCACATCCTTGGGCAAAACGTAGTCGCGGCTGTGGTACGCGGCCAGTGCCTGGCTTGCCCGCATCAGAGCCAGGGATGCACGGGGACTGACGCCGGTCGACAGGGCTGGATGATTCCGCGTCGCATGAGCGATGGCGATGATGAAATCCTTGACCTTGTCGGAGACATGCACCTGGCGCACCAATGCCTGGCACTGCACGATATCCATGGCCCGCGCCACGTACGTGATCGTGTTGATCGGGTGCATGCGTGTCTGGCTGCCGAGGATCTGGCGCTCCACTGCTTCCGTGGGATAGCCGATGCCGATACGCATCAGGAAACGATCGAGCTGTGCCTCGGGGAGGGGATAGGTGCCATGGTATTCGAGCGGATTCTGGGTCGCCATCACGAAGAAGGGCTTTGGCAGGACGTGGGGCGTGCCGTCAATGGTGACGACGGAGTCGGTCATGCATTCGAGAAGACTGGATTGAGTGCGCGGGGTGGTGCGGTTGATCTCGTCAGCGAGGATGATGTTGCCGAAGATGGGGCCCGGGATGAAACGGAATTCCCGCTCCTTGTCGTCATACATGCTGATGCCGCTGATGTCACTGGGCAGCATGTCCGGCGTGAACTGAATTCGCTTGTAAATGCCGTGGATCGACTTGGCGATTGACTGAGCGAGGATGCTCTTGCCGACGCCGGGCGCATCCTCGATGAGGGCGTGCCCGTCCGCCAGCAGGCAGAGCAGCACATTGCGGATGACAATTTCCTTGCCCATGAAGACCTGTTCGACGTTGCGTTCGATCAGGTTGATGGTCCGCTTGAGGAAGGGGAGCGTGTAGAATTCGGCGGTACGCTGCTGCCGGTCCGCTTGGTCTTCAACGGCTTTTTCCTCATTGAAGACGAAGACATTCCCGCACACTTGGACGATGTCCGAATGCTTGAGCGGCTGGCGGCCGGTGATCGGGGCGGAATTGAGAAAAGTGCCGTTGATACTGTCGAGATCCTCCAGGAAGACCTTGTCCCCTTCACGGATGATGCGCGCATGCTGCCGCGACACCTCGCCGTCGGGTATCACGAACCCACATGCCGGATCACGGCCGATGACGGTTTCCCCTTCGTCGATCTCAAGATCACTCTTGACGCTGTAACCCTGCTGAACGATCAGTTTCGGCATTATTTCCCTTGCCTTCGAATACGGTGCCTGGCGGAGGTGACGTCCAAGTGCATTAAGATATCGATCCTCGCCTCGATTGCAACCGTTTTCCGGCTTCAACCTGAACTCAGACGCTTCTTGCGGCCGTTGAAAGCACGATTGCTTTTGAAGTAAGTGATGCTTCATCTATAGTATCGGCTGGCACAAACCGTCAGAAGGGGACCTCATGAATCGAGACACGCCGCCGCGTCTGGTAGGCAAGAAGGAGCAGGTGCGCCATTTCGTGCTGGAGCAGATTGCCGCCGGCCTGAAGGCGGACGATCAGATCTGGACGGAACATACCTATGCCGACCAGTTACAGGTGAGCAAGTCGACGGTGCGCAAGGCTGTGGAAGAGATGGTGGCCGCGGGGGTGATTTATCAGGTGCAGGGGCGCGGCACCTTCGTGAAGGATCCGGATCACCCGCTGGTTGTGGAGCGCAAGCGTCAGAGCATCCGGCTGATCGGCTATGTATCGCCCTTCATCCATGATGATCGCTTCATGCGGGAGATCAGCCTGGGAATCGAAGAAACCCTCGATGGCGATCAATACCTGCTGTTGCACAAGCACATCCACGTGCCCGAGATGGAAGAGGCCGACGTCCTGCCGAAGCTGGCGGCAACGGTTCATGGCATCATTCTCTTCAGCACCATGACCGCCCGGGCGCACGAGGTCCTGGGAAAACTGCACGAGCAGCGCTTCCCGATTGTCTTTATCGACCGCTATCCGCAGGAACTCAACGCCAACTACGTCGTCTCCGACAACGAGGAGGTCGGCATCATGGCGACGGAGCACCTGCTCTCGTTGGGGCACCGCGATATCGTCCACGTCACCTATCGCGAAGATGTCACGTCGGTGGACGAGCGGGCGGAAGGCTATTGCGTGGCGATGCGGCGGGCGGGGCTCAAGCCGCGCATCCTCAACAGTAACCATTCGCACGAGGAGCTACCGGCGCTTGTGGAGCGGATGCTGAGCGAGGATCCCCCAACCGGCATATTCTGTGTCAACGACGCGACGGCCATTCACCTCTGCAACGAGCTGAAAGCCCGCGGTGTGCAGGTGCCCGGGCGGATGTCGGTGGTGGGTGTCGATGACAATCCCGACGCAGCCCAGTACGAGGTGCCGCTGACCACGATCGCGCAGTCCAAGTACCAGATGGGCGCTCGCGCGGCGAAGTTGCTGGTGGCCTTGATGACGGGAAAGACGCGCGCCGGCAAAGGAATTTTTCTGCAGCCGAAGCTCGTTCAGCGCGCCAGCACCATTCCGTTCAGAAGCTGATTGCCGCCGCCGCCTCCGGCGTATTGAAATTGGCCCAAGATGCCAGGTGCTGGTCCGGCAGTACGGGGGAAATCACCCCTTTCAGCCCGGCCATTTTTGCCGGTCCATCGAGCTGTTCGAGGAGGGGACGGCAACAGGGCTCGTAGAGGCCCGGAAAGGGGTCGATCCGGCCACTGACGGGATGGCGCGGCAGGATCGCGCGCACCCCGGGCCGGCGCTGAGCCAGAAGCCAGGCGATGGCGTCCGCGGTGAGCAAGGGTTGATCACAGGCCGCAACGATCCATGCATAGTCAGGCGCCCAGCGCATGGCGGCCAGGAGGCCGGCCAGTGGACCCTGCAACTCCGGCGCATCTGGAAGGCGGGTCGCCGGGCGGACATCGGGCGGCAACTCGCCACTGCCCAGCAGGACCAGCTCGCCAAGGCACGCTCCGAGGGCATCCTGAACACAGGCGAGCCAGCTGGCAGGGCCGTGGCGAAGGAGGTGCTTGGGCTCCCCCATGCGGCGGGATTCTCCACCCAGCAGGATGGCGCCGCGCACCGGGCGTCGCTGCCATTGCTTCGGGAGCCAGACATTCAGAAGCTCTTCGACCAGCTCCACACGTGGGAGCTCGCGACCCAGATCGAGCACGACGGGCCCCACCTCTGGCGGCGGGGCATCCTCCGCATCGCGCCGCAGCCATACCTTCATGGGCAGAGCGGTGTCCTTGTGCCCTTCGACAATCACCAGATCATGACTCCGGGCAAGGTCGCGCACCAGGTTCTCCAGATGTGCCTGCTCCTGCTCGTGCTTGTGAAGGCGAAGGACGAACTGGTCGCGGTCGTGTACGGCAATGGTCGCGCCCGCCTGGAAAAATCGGTCGCTGTCCTTGCCCGGTCGATCCATGTCGAGGCGATGGGCATCATGCTTGATGACGGCTATCCGCAGACCCGCCGTAGTGAGCCGCCGGACTAACTCCTCCACAACGGTTGTCTTTCCAGCGCCGCTGAAGCCGCAGATCGCCAGAAGCGGGAGATTGTCCGGGAGCTTCATGCCGCGGTCCCCGCGGGACGCCCGCAGTCGGCGCTTTCCCCCCGCATCATGGCGAGGCCGTGCGCAAGTTCGGGCAGGATGACCGCGAGGTTCTGGGTGGCACCCCGCTCTGAACCCGGAAGGCTGACGATGAGCGTGTTGCCGGCAATGCCGGAGACGGCGCGCGACAGCATGGCTCGTGGCGTTACCGCCAGGGACGCCTGCCGCATCGCTTCATCCAGGCCGGGCGTGGGGCGGTCAATCACGGCGGTAACGGCTTCCGGCGTGACATCGCGCGGGGCAAAGCCGGTGCCGCCGACGGTGATGACCAGATCGATCGAATGCCCGGCCGCATAATGGCGCAGGCGTTCCTCGATGCGGGGCTTCTCGTCCGGCAGGATCTCGCAGGCGTAGAGGTTGGCGCCGAGCTGGTCGCCGAGCAGATGGGCCACGGCGGGTCCAGCGGTATCGACCGTCGTGCCGCGCGAGCAGCGATCGCTGATGGTCAGGACGACAGCCTGCCAGCTTCGGCGGTAGACGGCGTGCAGGAGTTCGAGAGGATCGCCGACGGCGATCTCGCCTTGCCGTACGACCCGCGCGAAGATGCCTCGCGACGGCATGATGCAGTCACCGGCGCGATGATAGATGGCGCACCGGTGGTGACAGGTCTTGCCGATCTGGGTGATGCTCAATTCAGCGCTGGCGCCCACCCGCAGGCGGCTGCCGAGCCCGAGTTCACCCAGCTCGAGACCGCGAATCACGAGGTTCTCGCCGAAATCTCCGTGCTTGAGTTCGCGCAGCCCTTTGCCGCGCATCATCTCGACATCCTCATGGGCAAGCAGGCTGACCTGCCGGTGCCACTCACCCGCATGGGCGTCCCCTTCGATGCCATGGTTGAGGAGCAGCCTCGCGTGTGGGATGATGGATTTCTGCGTGCCTTTGCGTTCGCTGATGCAGATTGCGTCTAACGTAGCCATTATTCTTTTTCCTCAGGGTAAAGAGTCCAGTGTCCGGACTTGCCGCCGGTTTTCTCCACGAGCCGGGTAGGTCCGATCACCATCTCCTTGCCGGCAGATTTGCACATGTCGTAAACAGTGAGCGCGGCGACGGAGACCGCGGTAAGAGCTTCCATTTCCGCGCCGGTCTTGCCATCGCAGGTGATGGTGGAGCTTATGCGCAGGGTTTCGCCATCGAGGTGAAGATCCACATCGATACCGGTGAGCAGGAGTTGATGGCAGAGGGGAATCAGCTCGGCGGTGCGTTTGGCGGCCATGATTCCGGCCAGTCGAGCTGTTTCGAGGACATTGCCTTTGGCAACGGAGCCGCCATTCGCCAGCAAAGGGGCGATCTCGGGACCGAGATGAACCGAGCTCTTGGCGCTGGCGGTCCGGTGCGTGATGACCTTCTTGCCGACATTGACCATCCGGATGTGGCCCTTTTCATCGAGGTGAGCAAAGTCTGGGTGTGGTGTATCAGGTAATGACATCGGGGGAGATCTCCGTGGTGGTGGGGGCTGGTTGGAGGCAGCGGGATGCGAAGAGGAAGAGCGTGCCGACGATCATGGCGATGAGAAAGCCCTGAGGCATGGCGAAGGCAATCACCCCGGTGCCCAGAGCGGTGGCGAACTCGAGTCGACGCGGTATGACATCGCGCGTCAGGCGCATCAGGACCGTCGATTCGACCAGGAGTATGACGCCAAGCACGGGGAGGGGAAAGATCTGCACGACCGCCTGGAAGCTGCCACTGAAGAAGAGGCCGAGGATAAGGTAGAAGAAACCGTAGATCACGACCGATCCGCCCGTTCGGCCGCCAAAGGCGTGGTGGCCCGCCAGTCCACCGCAGCCGTGGCAGACGGGAACTCCGCCGAAGAGTGGCGCCACCAGATTGTTCAGCGAATAGGTCCAGCCAATGCGGCGTACGGTGACCTTGCGCTCGGGGTAAAGCTGCTCAGCCAGTTGCCCGGTGGCGAAGATGGAGTTGCCGAGCGAGAGAGGAACCTGAGGGAGGGCGAGGACGAGGAAGCCAATCCAGATGTCGGCCAGCCCCGGCACAACGGGGGTTGGCAGGGTGAAGCCGATGCCGGCGGCAATGGCGGTTGGATCCACCTTCAGCCATACGGCATAGCCGATGCCCAGCGCGATTGCCGCCATGGCGGGAGGCAGGTGCCGGTTGCCCTGCAGAAGCGCCATCGCGAGCAGACAGGCCAGCGCCAGCAGCACGCCCGGCCAGCCATCGGCAGGCACGTAGCTGCCGAGCGCCAGCCAGCCGAGCTTCAGTCCCAGACCCAACTGTATGCCGCGAATCACTGCCTTGGGGATGAGAGCAGCGAGACGATCGATCAGCCCGGTGAGGGTCAGGATGAGCATCAGGGCGCCGATGGCGAGACCCGCGCCGGCGACAACTTCCGCCTGAATGCCTTGCACGATGACCAGCGCGGCGACCGCCTTGAGAGGCTGCACCGGCATTGGCATGCCGTAGTGCCAGGCCGCCGCCAGTTGGCAGATGCCGAAGACGATCAGCACGCTCGCGGCATCGAGGTTCGAGACTAGAAGCATGCCGGTGATGAGGGGCAGATCGGTGCCGATGTCGCCGAAAGCGCCGGCGATTTCACGGCGATTGAAACGCATGGCTCCCGGAGCCGGAGCGAGCGGGCGCAAGATCCCGGTCATCACGCTCATCTCAGCCTCCCATGGTGGCCATCGTGTGCCCTTGCTCGAAGACGGGGCGGTGACGCTTCTGGGCCAGCGCGTCGGTGATGGCGGCGGCGACCGCCGAAGGTTCGGCGCCGGCGTCGAGCAGGGGGCGCAGGCTGATTCCTTTGGAGCGGGCCAGGCAGCCAATCAGCTCGCCTGTTGCGGTCAGGCGAAGTCGCCGACAACCGCCGCAGAAGGGCTTGGATGTGGCGGAGATGAAACCGACGGTGGTTGTACGTCCGCCGCCATCGACGGCTTGGAAGTCGCGGCTGGTGCCACCGGCGCGATAGGGGAGCTGGCTGAGCGTGTAGCATGCTTCGAGCCGGCTCTGTACCTCGGCCGCCGGTACAAAGAGGGTCTGGAAGTCGGCGGCAGCCGGACCGATCGGCATCAGTTCGAGAAAGCGGATGGTGCAGCCGCGCCCCATGGCAAAATCGACCAGGTCGGGCACCTCGTGGTCATTGATGCCGCGCATCACGACGGTGTTGAGCTTGAGTGGCCGCAGACCGGCCTCCAGTGCGGCGTCGATGCCGGCAAGTGTGGCGGCGAGGCTGCCCCCATGGGAGAGCTTCGCGAAGATTTCAGGTTGGAGTGAATCGAGGCTGACGTTGAGGCGCTGAAGACCCTGGCGGCGCAGCTCCGTAGCGTGCTTCGCCAGAAGCTGGCCGTTGGTGGTCATCGCGATCTCTGGAATGCCGAGGCTGGCCATGGCGCCAATCAGCTCAGGGAGGCGCGGCCGCAAGAGGGGCTCGCCGCCCGTGATGCGTAGCTTGTTGAGACCGACCGCCTCATGGAGGCGCGTCACGCAGGCAACCAGTTGCACGTCACTCAGCAACTCTCGTCGGGGCAGAAAGTGAACCCCCTGGCGGGGCAGGCAGTAGCTGCAGCGAAACTGACAGCGGTCGGTAACCGAAAGGCGCAGCGAGCAACCGGTCGATGGCTCTTTCATCGGAAGCTTCTCCAGGGGCGGAAATCGATCTGGTCGCCTGCCGACAGCGCGACATCGCGACAGGGGAGTACGATGACGCCGTCGGCCATCGCCGCAGCCACCAGATCGGCAGATCCCCTGTTGCTCACGGGATCGGCGGACAGGCCATGCTGGGTCGTGACGAGGCGGGCCATCATGAGGCGCTGCCGATCCGCACGCCCCTTGACCGGAGAGGCAAGTGGCATGCGCCAGCATGGACGACAGGCTTCAGGTAGGCAGCCCGCCAGCCGGCGCAGGGTCGGCAGGATGAACTCGTGGAGTCCGCAGAGGGCGCTCACCGGATTGCCGGGGAGGCCGAAGAAGAGGGTGCCGTCGGCGGAGGCAGCAAAGAGCTGAGGCTTGCCGGGCTTCATGGCGACGCCGTGATAGTGGATGGTCGCCAGCGCCGCCATCGCGCCGGGCACATAGTCGTGACGCCCCGCGGAGACGCCGCCGGTGATGATGACAACCTCCGCCTGGCCGGCACTCTGGCGCAACGCCTGCACGGTGGCCGCGGCATCGTCCGGGACCCGGCGCGGCGGGTGCGCCGGAAAACCAGCCTGAAGCAGGGCGGCCTCGAGCAGCGGCCCATTGCTGTCACGTGTCTGATGAACGGCGGCGGCGACGGTGGAGGAGACCAACTCGGCGCCGGTGGTGAGGATCGAGACGCGCGGCAGGCCGTGGACCATGACCTGCGTCTGGCCGACCGCCGCGCAAAGGCCGATCTGGATTGCCTCGAGGCGGGAGCCGGTTCTCAGAATCGCATCGCCCTGCCGCCCGTTCTCGCCCTGTTTGAAGATGTGGGCGCCGGACTCCACTGGACCGCTGAAGGTGACTTCCGCCTGCATGGTGTCGCTGAAGGTGCGCTGTGAGGTCACTTCCACCGGTACGACCGCGTCACAGCCTGGGGGTAGATTCGCGCCGGTGTAGATCCGCAGGCAGGCGCCGGGGGTGAGTGGCGTTGACATCTTCGCGCCGGCGGCCACTTCACCCGCCACGCGCAGAGTAGTCGGGCCATCGCGCAGATCCCTGCTGGCGACCGCGAAACCATCCATGGCTGCGCGATCGTGCGGCGGCATGTCGCGATCGGCGGCGACATGCGAAGCCAGCCACCTGTCCGCGGCTTCCTCCAGTGGCAGAACCACCGGCGGCAGGGCCGTGGATGCGGCCAGAATTCTTGTCCAGGCTTCTTCCAGAGTGATCATTATCGCGATCTCCTTATCGCTTGTGCAGCAGGGGAGGGGCTGCGTTCTCCAGATCAAGCTGCACCGCGAAAAGACTTTTTTCAAGAGCAAACTTGCATTTCAGTACTAGAATACTGATATTCCTTTAATGCCAACCTGTCTGCGCGCTGCGGACGGTCGGGAGATTCACCCAGAGATCAACATTTTGAACTGACGAGAAGCCTTATGTCCAGCGCTCCCGAACCAACCGACGAATCATCTGCCCGGCGCTTGCCCGTACCCCGTTTCTTTCTGGAGATCCTTCTGGTGGCGGGCGGGGTGCTTTTCAGCGTCATCTTCTTCGGCGTCTTGAATCTGTACTGGCAGGCTCGCGAACGGATCTCGCAGGATCGGGAAAAGATCGCGACCTATGAAGCCCGGCTTTCCATGGGGCTGGCGGACTCGGCACCACAGGCACTGGTGGTGTCGGCGGGTGGAAAGCACCCCGGCAAGAGCCATTACCTGGCGTGCGGCGCCTGCCACGGTCAGTCCGGCGAGGGCAACGCGCAACTGAAAGCGCCGTCTCTGCGCCAACTGGATAGCTGGTATATCGAGCGACAGGTGGATAATTATCGCAACAAAGTGCGTGGCGGCGACCCGCGCGATACGCTTGGTTCCCAGATGACCGGCATGGTCCAGGGGCTCTCCACGAAAGAGGCGGTAAGCCAGGTGGCGGACTACATTGCGTCGATGCGAGAGGCGAAGGTTGCCGCGCCGGCGCCATCGCTCGATGGTGATGTGGCACGCGGAAAACAATTGTATGGCACCTGTGTTTCGTGCCATGGGGCGGACGCCGGCGGCAACAAGGCGTTGAACGCACCCCCCCTCGCCGGTCAGTACGACTGGTATCTGCTGACGCAGATGCGGAATTTCAAGGAAGGGATTCGCGGTAGCGATCCCAAGGATGCCGCCGGCGCGATGATGCGGCCGATGGCTCAGGCGCTGGATGATGGACAGATGCGCGATCTGGCCTCTTACCTCGCGACGCTTGCTCTCCCCGGCGCGGGCTCATTGGCTGATGGATCGGGCGATCAGGGCGGCATTGACATCGCGGGGTTGAGTCCGGTGGCCGCCGGCGGCAAGCTCTTTGCCGCCAACTGCTCCTCCTGCCATCAGGATGATGGATTCGGCCGGGTCGGCCTCGCTCCCAGCATTCGCAACCGTGACTTTCTGGCGTTGGCGTCGGATGACTTCATTAAGGCGACCATTCAGGAGGGGCGACCGGGCACCACGATGGCGGCGCGGAAGGATCTTGGTGAGGAGGAGCTGTCGGCCATCGTCGCCTGGCTTCGTGCCATGCCGACCGCCAATCCGGTGCAGGTCACGGTTGACCCGCACAAGGTGTACAACGGTGACGTGGCGGCCGGGGCCGGCCATTATGTCCGCTACTGCTCCTCCTGCCATGGGCCGCGGGGCGAAGGCTACAGCGCAGGCAGCAGCGGTCCGGGTATCGGGCTGGACGGCTTCCTCAATGTAGCCAGTGACGATTTCATCATGCAGACGCTGAAGCTCGGCCGCGCGGGAACGCCGATGCGGTCGTTTGTTGGGGCCAATGGTCTGGCGAACCTCTCTGAGGACGATGCGAGGGATATCGTAGCCTACCTGCGCAGCCTGGAAGTACCGCGCGTTCCGGCCCCTTCGGCACCGGTCAGCCAGGCGCCGAAGACAACCCTTGATCCGGTTCACGGCAAGAAGCTCTTCAGCGCCAATTGTTCGTCCTGCCATCAGGACGATGGACAAGGCAAGCCGGGGATGGCACCGGCCATCCGCAACCGCGATTTTCTGGCCATCGCCTCGGACAGCTTTATCAGAACCGCCATTCGTGAAGGCAGGACGGGAACGGCCATGGTGCCGCGGCCGGATCTGAGCGAGGATGACGTGAACGACATCCTGGCGTGGCTGCGTGCCAATCCGCCGGAGAATCCAGTCAGCATCCATGTCGACAACACCAAGCGGGTGCATGGAGATGTTGGGGCCGGCAAGGCGGCCTACCAGCAGTACTGCTCCTCGTGCCACGCGCCGGGCGGGAAGGGCTACAGCGCCGGCGGCGTCGGACCCGGGATCGGCCTTCCCGGTTTCCTGAAAGCAGCCAGCGACGACTACATCATTCAAACGGTCCGCCAGGGAAGAGTTGGCACTGCCATGCGCGCCTTTATCGGCGCGGAGGGGCTGGCTTCGCTTCAGGAGGACGATGTGCACGACATCATCACCTATCTGCGTCATCAGCAAGATTAACCCGTATCGATTTACACGAAGGAGTACCCCATGAAACGACGTACATTCATCCAGGGAACCGCCGCCACTGCCGCCACCGCGGCTGCGCTTGCCTCAAGCAAAGGCTGGGCCGTCGCCCCAGGGGAAGAGATCGAACTGGAGAAACAGGAAGCGCCAACCAATCTTCTGGCTGCCTGTCCTTACTGCGGTGTCGGCTGCGGCACCATCATTCAGACGCGCAAGGGCCGGATCACCAACATCATTCCAGACAAGGATCACCCGACGAACAAAGGGCTGCAGTGCATCAAGGGGTTGACCTCGGCGGAGGCGATCTATGTCAACCGCCTGGATAAGCCATTGATCCGCAAGGACATGTCGGATCCCCTGCGGGGACATGTGTCGGCGACGAAGGGCTCCTTCGATCCGCAACACTTCCGTGAAGCGAGCTGGCACGAGGCCGAGGAGCTGATCGCCGATCGGGTGGCCGAAATCGTCAAGGCGCGCGGGGGCAACAGCGTAGGGCTCTATGGCTCCGGGCAGCTGACGCTGGAAGGGCAGTACCTGGAAAACATCCTGATGAAGGGCATCATCGGCTCCAATACCATCGAGGCGAATGCGCGCATGTGCATGACCTCAGCAGTGACGGGTTACTACAAGTCCCTGGGCTCGGATACGCCGCCCACCTGCTACGATGACGTGGAGCTTGCCGACATGATCTGCTTCTGGGGACACAATGCCCGCGGATCGCATCCCATCCTCTTCTGGCGGGTCGCCGACCACAAGTCGAAGAACGATATTCCGACGCTGGTGGTCGATCCCCGGCGGACGGGGACGGTGCAGGGACTGGAGGCGGTCAACTCGAACAACAGCTACCACTTCCCCACCATCAATGGTGACATCTCGATCCATAACGCGATCGCGTACGCGCTCCTCGAGCGGCACCCGGAGGCAATCGACTGGACCTTCCTCAAGGAGCACACCGCCGGCTGGGAGAGTTACGTCGAGGAGGTGAAGAAGGGTTACAAGCCGAGTGAGGTCGAGGACCGGACGATGGTCCCCGCGGAGAAGATCTACGAGATCGCGCGCCACTGGGCGGAAGCCACGATGAAAGGTCGCAAGCGGGGAACGGGCGGTGTCCTCTGTATCTGGGGCATCGGCTATAATCAGCACCTGCACGGTCAGAACAACACCGTGAGCATCATCAACCTGATGGCACTGACCGGCAACGTGGGGCGCCCCGGCTGTGGGCCGCATTCGCAGACCGGGCAGCCTAACGCCATGGGCGAACGCTTCACCGGCGGCCTGACGGGCCGACTTCCCTTCAACGAGGGGCTGGACAACGTCGAGCACCGCAACCGCATGGCCGATTGCTGGGGCATCCCGCGGGAACGGCTGGCCGCGGTCGCGGAGATGGAAAACAAAGGCATGGCAGTGGGCATGATGGAGCGCGCGCTCAAGGATGATGTTCTGGTGATGTTCCTGATCTATGCAACACATATCGACCTGCCGGATGTGAACAATCTGGTTCGGCCGGCCCTGAGCAAGACCTTCTGCGTGGTGCAGGAGATCTACAAGGATGCGCCGAACAACCTGTATGCGGACGTGATCCTTCCCGCCGCCACCTGGGGCGAGTGGGTGGGCGGCCTTTATGTCCAGTCGGAGCGGCGGCTTTTCGTTACCGATGGCACCGGCAATCCGGTGAAGGGATGCCGCCCAGACATGGACATGGTGATTGACAAGGGTATCATGATCGCCGACCGGCTGGGGCTGGACGGCAAGAAGATCTTCCCCTACCAGCGGAAGGCCAACGGTTTCTATGATCCGGAGGATGTCTTCCGGGATTTCATCAAAGCCTCGAAGGGGACGGATTCGGATCTGACCGGTATCCTGGAAGTGGAGAAGGAGACGGGCAAGTCGCCCTACCAGCAGATTCGGGAGTTGCGCGGTATCATGTGGCCGGCGCCGACGGCGGCAATCGCGAAAGCCGGCGGCATCAAGCGGCGTTACATGTCTCAGGAAGGCGACTGGCCAGGCAAGCCGTACGGGGCCTTTCGTCACGCTGACGGGAAGCTGCACATTCACATGTGCCATCAGGACTACACGAACTACCGCGAGATTACGGACGAACTCTCGAAGTACGGTGTCGAACCGAATGCGCACATCATCGACCGCTACGACCTGCTGGTCAAGGCGCGGGATGCCGGACTGACACCGGAACTGCCGCACCATGAGTTTCTCGGCAAGAAGGCGGGCACCGTACCGGCCGACAAGTATCCCTTCTGGTGGGCCACTGGCGTCGTCTACGAACACTTCCACACCAGCAAGACCATCCGCGCCGGTACCACCAGCAAGCTCGTGCCGGAGATGTACGTCGAGATGCATCCCGACGATGCTGCCGAGCTGGGGGTCAAGGATGGACAGTGGGTGCGCATCACCACCCGTCGCGGGGCAATCGAGGCGCGGGTCTCGATCGGCCTCGACTCCAAGGTTCGGCCGGCGAGAAATACGGTGCCGAAGGGCTTCCTCTTCAGCCCGTGGAATCTTTCGGTAGCCGATTCGGCGGATCCGGAAAAGAACCGATGGCTGGCCAACGGCACCACTCACCGCGCCTTCGATCCGATCTCCGGACAGGCCGACTTCAAGAAATGCGCGGCTCGCGTCGAGCTGCTATGATGTCGTCCCCACGCCATGAAACGTCGTAACTTCATTCTCAGTCTGCTTGCCGGGGCAGCCGCTCCGCTTGGGCTGGCGCTGCTTGGCCGGTTGCCGGAGCGGTGGCGCCTGCACCGGGTGTTGCGTCCCCCCGGCGCCAGACCGGAAGAGGAGTTCGCCGATCTGTGCATCGGGTGCGGTCAGTGCGCGAGCGTCTGCCCGAACACCTGCATCAGGATGCTGAACTTCGAACGGGGGCTGGATGATCTGGCGACGCCGGTCATCCAGCCGCGGGCGAAGGCGTGTATCCTCTGCATGGCCTGCACCCAGGTCTGCCCGACGGGGGCCTTGCGGAAGCTTCCCGCGACGCAGGAAGGCATGCTGGCGGTGCGGATGGGAACGGCGGTAGTATCGGAAGATCTCTGTTATTCCTTTTCAGGGCGCACCTGCGGGTCATGCTATCATGCCTGCCCGCTGCCGGGAAAGGCCATGACTGTGGGGCTCTATGAACAGCCCAAGGTCAACTCGGACTATTGCGTGGGATGCGGGCTGTGCGAGCAGGCGTGCGTTCAGATGCCGCAGGCGATACGGGTCATGCCCCGCGGTTACCAACGGTCATCGGGCAATGGAGGCGCGAGCTGATGGCTGCACCCCTTCGCAAGCGCTTCCCGAGCGGCATGGTCCTGCTCCTGACCTCCGTGGTCACACGGGTCGGCGTACTGCTGCTGCTCTGCGGGATTGCCTGGAACACCATCTACATCAACTTCAAGGTGGCGCACAACAACGCTCGGCTGGTGGAGTTGAGCGCGGGCTCCACCACACGTTTCTTCTACGAACGGGCCGAGGCCTTCTTCGGCTTGTTTGGCGACCCACTGCTGATAGCGCAAAGCAGCGGCGGCATGACCTGGTCGATCCGCTTGATGGGGGTTCCTTTTACGGATCCCATCGCGGCGCTGACGGTGCTCAGCCGCGGCCATGGCCTGGAGCTTGGCTTCGCGCTGGGGCTGCTGGTGCCGCTGCTCCTGGCCCTGCTCTTCGGGCGGGTCTTCTGCAGCTACATCTGCCCGGCGTCGCTGCTCTTCTTCACGATCGGTCGCCTTCGACGGGCCTGCCGGCGCTTCCTGCTCTTGCCGGAGATCACGCTGAACCGGGGGGTGGCGTGGGGACTGCTGCTGGGCGGACTGGGAGCCACCTGGCTCTTTGGCCAAGGGCTGTGGGCCCTGCTCCTGCCCTATCTTGCCGTCGGGCATACCCTCTTTCAGGGACTCGCCTTCGGGGTGCTCAGTGCCGGTATTGGGGCCATCCTGGTCTTCGCCCTCCTGGATATGGTCTTCGGTTCGCAATTCACCTGCCGCAACCTCTGCCCGACCGGCCGCCTGCTCGGGGCCATCGGCAGCCGCCCTCTGGTGCGGCTGCATCGGCACGCGCCCGCCTGTCCGTCCCGCTGCAACTCGTGCGCCACGATCTGCCCGATGGGGGTGAATCCTCGTGCGGATGAAACGCGCGACTGTTCCCTCTGCGGGGAATGTCTGGTGGTCTGTCCTGTCAACTGTCTGCATGTTGGAGTGAAATCACGATGAATCGACTATCGCTGTACCTGATCATACTGCTGGCGACTCTGGCCGGCGTGTCGCCCGCGCCCGGCCATCACTTCAAGGGGTTGCCTCATTTCAACTACTTCGACAACTATCCCCAGGTACCGCTCGAGGAGTACCTGGCGCAGAGCGACGACTACGAGCTTTCGCTGGTAGTCTACGACTTCCAGGGCATCGACAAGATGGATGCGCAGCAGCCCGAGGAGGTGCGGCTCTTTCTGGTCCTCTTCAATCTGCGCCACAACCGCCTCTACGACGGACCGCTCACCCTGACGCTGCTGCGCGACGACAAGCCTTTGCGCTCCCTGCGCTTTGCCTCCTCCGAACTGGAGAATCTCTATACGCTTCAAGACCAGTTACCACCCGGCGGCAAGTATGCGCTCGCCGTCGACCTGCCCGGGCAGGTGGAGCCCATCATCATGCCCTTTGCGCTCAGCTCGCAGAAGATCCACTGGGGCAAGTGGATCGCCCTGTCGCTCGGCCTGCTGGTGGCGATCCTGATCATCGGGGCTCGGCGCGCCCGCATTCAGGTGGATCGCCGTCAAGCCGTGCAAGCGGAAACCACCAACCCCCGTATTCATCATGCCAGCTGATCAAATCGCGGATCCCCCCGCCATGCAGGAAGGCTCCTACGGCATGGAAGGTTCCAACGGCATGTGCGAAGGCTCGCATGCCACGGTCATCGATATGGGCGACGGCACGACCGTCAGCTCCCATACCATGGAAGGAATTCCGATCTGGATGGCGATCGTCGGGGTGGTGGCGATCATCGCCATATCCCACCTCTTCACCGCGCCACGTCCGGCCACCGCACGGCGCGCGTGGCGCCTGGACCTGCTGCGCTCACCGCGTCTTGCCGGGCTGATCAAGCGGCCGGCCTTTCCCCTGATCGCCCAGAGCCTCTCCATCCTGGCGCTGCTGCTGATTGTCTCCGCCGGCCTCTTCGGCAGTCAGCGGCTCAATATCGCCACGGTCCTGACGTGGACCTGGTGGTGGGCGCTGCTGATCTTCCTCATCCTCGGATTGGGCAAGGCCTTCTGCACGATCTGCCCCTGGGAAGGGTTGGCTTCGCTACTGACGGCAGGCTCGCTGCGCACGCGCCGGAAGAAGCTGGGCTTCGAACTGCCCTGGCCGAAAATTGCCCGCAACGTCTACCCGGCGCTCATCCTCTTCATCCTGCTCACCTGGTTCGAGCTGGGCTACGGCGTGACCAAATCGCCGGCGATGACGGCGGTGATGGCGCTGATCATGATGGCGTTGGCGGTTGGCGCGGCGGTGATCTTCGAGCGGCGCGGCTTCTGCCGCCATGCCTGCCTGGTCGGGCGGATCAGTGGCCTCTATGCCCTCTTCAGCCCACTGGAACTGCGCGCGCGCTCCCAGGATGTCTGCGGCTCCTGCACGGAAAAGAGTTGTGTACGGGGAAACGAGCTGGCGGTGGGGTGCCCGACCGGCCTCTATCCCGGCAAGCTGGAGGAGAACACGTACTGCACCCTGTGCACGGAATGCGTCCGTGCCTGCCCCAGCGACAATCTCGCCATCAACCTGCGACCGCCCGGCGCCGATCTTTTCCACAAAGTACGCTTCCAGAAGGACGAGGCGATCCTGGCCATCGTCATGCTGGCCTTGACCAGCTTTCACGGGCTCACCATGACGCCGATCTGGTGGCGCCTCAGCGACCTCATGCGCGTCAATCTCGGGTTGGGCCCGAAGCTGATCTTTACCCTCCTGATGACGGCCATGACCGCCGCGCCCATCCTCCTCTTCTGGATGACCGCGGCAGCGGCGCGCGGTCTCACCCCCGGCGCCGGCGTCAGCACCGGCAGGATCTTCACCGCCTTCGCTTATGCGGTGATTCCGGTCGCTCTCTTTTATCATCTTGCCCACAACGGCATGCACTTCTTCATGGAAGGACAATTCCTGCTGCCCGTGCTGAGCGACCCCTTCGGGCTTGGCTGGAACCTCTTCGGTACGGCCCGTCGCGGTTATGCACCGCTGCTCAGCCTCAGGACGATCTGGTGCCTGCAGATTGCCTTTATCGTCATCGGCCATGTCTATGGAGTATTGGTTTCGGCAAGGGTGGCGCACACCCTCTTCAAGAATCAGGGCGATGCGCGGCGCAGCCTGATACCGCTGCTTGTGACCATGATACTCTATTCCTGTTTCAGTGTCTGGCTGATTGCCCAGCCGATGGAAATGCGTACCGGTATGTGAGGTCAAGAATGACGGCTCTTTCTCGACGACAGTTTCTGCGTCTCGGCCCGCTGGGCTTGCTCGAGGCCGCCCCTGTGAAGGCGCCGTCGGCGCGAATCCGACCTCCCTGCGCGCTGGCGGATGAGGAGGCCTTCGTGGCGGCCTGTCGGCGTTGCAGCGCCTGCATCGACTCCTGCCCGCACCAGGCGATTCGGGCGTTGGGGCCGGCAGCGGGGACGGAAGAAGGAACCCCCGCCATGCAGCCAGCCCAGAATCCCTGCCACTGGTGCGACGACTTTCCCTGCGCTCAGGCATGCCCGTCGGGCGCTCTCTTACCAACAGCCGCCCCGCCGTCGCCGTTGGCGCGCGTGAGCCTCGACCTGGATTTCTGCCTGACCCGCGAGGGGACCCTCTGCAGCGACTGCGCCTACGCGTGCCCACCGGGCGTGGGCGCCATCACCCTGAGCGGAGGTCGCACCCCCGAACTCAATTCAGAGCGCTGCGTGGGCTGCGGCCTTTGCATCGACTTCTGCGAAGCCCGCCCCTCTCCTTTTCGTCTGCACACACCTGAGCGGAGGAGCCCCAATGGTTGAAGAAAGCCTGATCGAGGTGCTCATGCGCGAGCATCGCCACATTGAAGCCGTCGCCGGGGCCTGCGAATCTCTGGCCCGGACCCTCGACGCCGGGGATCCGATCGACGTGTATCTGCCACGGCGCATTGCCCATTTCATGCAGGATTATGCCGACTGCTGCCATCACAACAAGGAAGAGGAGCTGCTCTTTCCTGCGTTGGAAGCGGAAGGTTTTCCGCGTGACGGTTGTCCCCTCGGCGTGATGCGTCATGAACATGAAGAGGCGCGCAAGCTGGTCGCGCGGCTGCGAGCCGGATCCCACGGCGCGGAACTGTCCGGGCTGCTCCGCGCCGTGGCGTCGACCTATGCCGACCACATCCACAAAGAAGATCGCGTCCTTTATCCTCTGGCCCAGAAGGCGCTGCCTCAGGCCCGGCAGGAGCAGCTTCGCCTCGACTTCCTGAAGGCCGACGCCGCCTTCGGCGCCGAGCGTCGCCACTGCCTGGAGAACTTTGCCGGCGATCTGGCGGTGGCCTATCCGTCTGAGCCCGCCAACGAAGAGTCCCCCGACGCCCGTCGCCGTACCATCGTCGATCTCGCCCGCTCCTGCCGCCGCAACAGCTGAAGCGAAGAAGTATGATTATGTGTATGGCTGTGCGGCTTGAATTCAGGGTTGTTCAGGCTATTATGGCGTAAGGAACAGCGCGGATCAAGCGTCTTGCGCAGGATGATGCCTTTTTATGTGAACCCAATAATCTGCCTGCGGGAGTCAGTATAGTGATCCTCAGCCATCGGTCCCACTTCTCTTTCATGATCAAGCGTTTCACTCTGATCGAGCTTCTTGTCGTGGTGGCTGTGATTGCGGTTCTGGCGAGCATGCTGTTGCCAGCCTTGAGCAAGGCAAGGGATCGCGCCCGTGAGATCAACTGCATGTCCAACCTGCGGCAACTGGGCACGGCCGGACAGCTCTACGGCAGCGATCATGACGATGCCACGCCTCCCACCGCCGCCCGCATTGGCGGCAGTTACCTGTGGGACTGGCGCGAACGCATGCGGGCGGAATACATCAATGACACCAAAGTCTTCCTCTGCCCTTCGGAACGGGTGACACCCGATTACTTTGACCGGTACGGCTGGACCACCTGGTACCATGGCTCCAACTACTTCATGAACGGCCTGGCGCTCTGGCTGTACTGGGACAACAAGGTGCGCGACTTTCCGGAGATCTGGACCAGTTGGCGAGGGGCGACGCGCTGGGGCGCCGCGAGGAATCCCTCCGACAAGCTTTACATCATGGACACTGGTTCCGAGGCTAATGCCCAAGTCGCCGCCTGCACCGGTTTCCATCCCTACTACATCAACGGGAACAGCATTGGCTATCGCCACCGTGGCGGGGTCAACAGCGTCTACATGGACGGCCATGTCGGATGGTGGAAGAACGAACTGAATCCCACGGGCCACTACGTTGTGCCAGAACGCTACTGGCGCGCGGATTTCTGAGCGGGGAATGCGGAGAGCGCCACCCCGGCTTCAGTTGAACAGGTCGTTCCCCCAGGGTGCTTTCTTGGCTGCCCCGAAGTAGGGTGCAGGAATGGGAAAAACATGCTGTGCCGCATGTCCGTCCCAGTAGAGGGTGTTGATGCGGTTGGGATCGTGCCAGCCGCGCTGCCAATCGGCGTAAGTGGCAGCATTGTATGTCGTCGGCGGACCGGTCGTCCAACCGGCGGCATGGCTCTCGAAGTGCAGGATGATCTGGTCAGTATTGGCAACCCGGCTCGAACGGATGGCAAACATATAGTTCGAGGTGGCGCCATTGGCGTTGTTGTTGTACGTCCATTGGCGGGCATTTCGTCCGTACGACGTGGACCGTACGCCGTTGGTGCGCCATTCGCCGATAGTTCCCGGGCAGTAATAGGCGCTCTTGATCTTGCCGGCACCGTTGGCCGGAAGACCCATATAGGGAAAGAAGACAGGATACGCCCAGAGATGTGGAGAGTTCTGTCCGGGCCAGTCAAGGATCGTGCCGTTGTAGGCCATCGCGTCTTGCTCGCTCTCGTACATCATCTCCGCCATGCCGATCTGCTTCAGGTTGTTGAGGCAGGAAGCTCCCTTGGCCATGCTGCGCGCGCGCGTCAGGGCCGGCAGTAGCAGCGATGCCAGAATCGCGATAATCGCCACGACGACCAGAAGCTCAATCAGGGTGAACCGAATCATCTGCTTGCTCTTGTTCATGGCGGGTTACCTCCTGGGGATGAGTTGATAGGACAAGGTGAGTGTGTCGCCAGCTGCCAGCGTCGCGGGCAGCTCGATTTCGAGCCGATTGTGCTGAATGTCGCCGTTGACCAAGCCGCTTCGGCAAAGCCGAATCGGGCGCGCCTTATCGAAGATGATATCCAGGCCACGCCCATCGTCATCGGTAAGCGAAGCGCTGGCGGTGGCCGCCGTGGCCAGCTCGATGCGTGCCCCAAGCGCCTCGTCGACTCCCTCCGGCTGCACCGCCGATTCGTCCCCGTCGACGGCAATCGTGACACCGGCGCTCTTGCAGCTTCCCCCAGCGACTGGGAGATTTTCCACCAGGCGGCGATACGTGACGTCGCCGGAGGCGGTGAGTTTCAGATCGACCTGGAGGTGATCGTCGTGAAAGGTATAGAGGCGTTCGTAGGCAAGAGGCAGGTTCTCCATCTGGCCGGTGCAGCGGAGCGTGCCGGCGGATTCGTCAAGCTGATAGGCCACTCGGAAATAATCTTCGGCATGGCGGGTGTTGTCATCGGCAAAAGCCACGAGGCCATGGCGCGTCAACGCCGTCTTGCCGGCCAGCATGGCGTTGCCGTAGTCGGGAGTCCAGAAGAGGGTAAGGCCACCATTGTTGAAAGCTCGCGCGGTCCCCTTGGTCGTGTAGGTTGCCCACATGTCGCCGCCGGCATCTTCCGCATGATCGGGCAACGGGCGGGTGCCGCCATGCGCGCCATAGAGATAGAAGGGGCTCCCCGCGGGTTTGCCGACATAAAAGGCGGCATACCAGCCCGGCCGCTTGACGGCAATCAGCTCACCACCGAAATCACGAACGAACGAGGCCTTCTCGCGGGCCGGCCAGACGCCGCTTCGGTTCGGCGTCTCCGTCCAGTAGCGCCAGGCATTCAGGTTCAATTCCAGGCAATGATGCTTCTCTGGAAAGGGCCTGCCGACACTGGCCTGAAGGGCTTCTGCGCTCTTGGCTTGTTCTGCTTCGCTGGGAGGCTCCGGTGCCCACAACCCGACTTCCGGAAGGATATCCGCAAGGATCCTTCTGGCCCCTCCATATTGTTCCTGATGGAAGCCGCGCGGCGTACGATGGGTATAGTTGTAACCGCCAAATACTCTGCCGTCCGGCTCGGGTGCGACGGTATGATTGTAGAATCTGTACGAGCGGCGGATCGATTCCAGCATCTCCGCGTCGCCGGAGAGCCGATAATACTCGGCCATGTAGAAGTGTTGAATGCCGGGATATGTACCGCAGGGACCGCCGGCCTCACGATGGTAGCCCGCGGGCATGGCGGTGCGTGCGAAGCGGGCCGCGAATCGGCGCGCCAGATCCGCATCGGCAGCCTCTCCGGTGCCCAGCGCGAAGTTCTGCCACGCCACCAGAAAATGGGAACTCTGATTGCGACAGCTTACCAGGCCGTCTGGCCAGTGGCGGTCGACGATGCGGCGGAGTCCCGCTGCCCAGGCCTCGCGAATCTCCTCCGGCAGATGAGGCGCGGCCTTGGCGAACTCCGGGAAATGCCTCCCACCATAGACGAAACCCGGCATGCCCGGATAGGTGTCGAGATCGGAGCCGGCTCCGGGAAAAATCTCGCTTTCGTTAAGCAGCATCAAGTCGCGAAACGCCGCCGCGGCGGCTCGATACAGGACTTCCCGGCGTCCACGGTAGGGATTGAATGGCGCGTCCAGCGTATAGGCGTCGGCAAGGTATTTCGCATAGGCACTGCTCGAGGTGCCACTGCGGCCCTGCCCATGATGTACCCCCAGAAAGGAGTCCCATCGGTCCTCCGGCGTCGTGGCTGCCAGGCTCTCGGCCCAAACCGCCTTGCCAATCGTGCCCGCCCAGTGGCTCTCCGGATCGAGCAGCTGCTCGCGAAGCGCGAAAAGGAGGTGTGGAAAGAAACCGTAGGGCTGCCGCAACAGCTGGTTTCGCAGCGGGTTGCCTTCCAGCCATTGCTCCGGCTCCGAATCGAAGAGGGCGATAAGCTCTTCCGTATCTCCCACATTGGCTGGCTCCAGCAGACGCGGCAGTAGCTCTGCCAGGCGGCGTTGAAAGCGGTGGGCCACGACAGTTCCATCGTCGAGAACCTCCACCGAGCCGCCGATGGCGCGGGCCGTCGCTTCATCTTCCGTCAGGATGAGTGGGATGCCCGAGGCGACGAAATGCCATGTTGCCGGATCGGCAAACCGCAGTGTCCAGACGACGTCGGTAGCTTCAAGATCGATCGTGAAAGGGCCTTTGGGATCGTATTCCTCCGGCGGAAAGCGGCGCTCGCCCAGATGGTCCCAGGCTTCCACGCCAACTCCGCGCAGGGTCAGCCGACGGGCATTGCGGGGAATATAGAACCAGGCTTGCGAAAGATCGTTGCGCCACGGTGTGAAGCGGCCATTCTGAAAGGATACCCCACGACGCACGCTTGCGTCAAGATCCACATGAACGACGGTGTTGTGGTCGCCGCCGACTACCCGAGCTTGCCAGATGCCGGGCGCGTCAAGCACCACGCGGGTCGTTGCCATCGACTCATGCGGTCTGGCCGGTGCGTCAAAGGCGGGCAGCGGAATACCCTCAATCTCTCCAGATCCAGGCAGGGTATGGAGGAACTCCTGTCCGGGTTCCAGATGCTGGCGGAGTACAAGGTTTTCCTCGGGATCGAAGAGGCGGAGAGTGATGCGGTCCCCCTGAGGCCGGTTGCCCCGATACAGACGCAGCGCCAGCGGTTCCGGGGCGGCATCGGCTTTGACGAGGTAGAGTGCCATGGCGGGTGATGGCCGGTAAACGGCTTCGTCGGCCTGAGCGAACGAAAGAGCAGTCAGCATGGCGAGGATTCCAGCAAGACAGTGTGTCATTGTGTCGTACTTCCAGATAGGGTGGCGACCGAGGCGCCAGGTTCAATAGTTGCCTCAAACTGCAGGGTCACCGGCGTAGCTTGGGGATCGGCGAGGCGCCTCTCGACCAGCTCGGGGATCGCCCGTCCGATGGTGTAGAACGGTAGCTTGACGCAGGTCAGTACTGGCGTCGTCACGTGCGCCGCATCCGTGCCGCCGTAGGCGACAATGCTCAAGTCTTCCGGCACGCGCAGGCCGACTTCCCTTGCCTGTTCGATCATGGCCACCCCGACACAATCCGTGGGGACAACCACCGCGGTTGGCCGGGGCCGCGCAGTCAGGATTGCCGCCAGGCCGCGACGCACCACATCGGCCAGCGAATCGGAGCGCCAATCGCGTTCGAGAAGAACCAGAGAATGGGTATCGCGCCGCGATCCATAGTGGGAAACGTAGTTCCAGGCCGCATACCGTGGGCCGTGTATGCTGGCAATGCGGCCGTCATCCGCTTCATCTTCATCCAGAAGCTCATTTCCGGTATGGGTATCGAAAAAGCCAAACCAGCTCAGGACGCGATGATCGCGGTCGGCAAGGTGGCGAGCCACCAGCGTCGCCGTGCGCAGTTCCGTACAGTAGACGGCATCCACGCCGGCATAGACGTCATTGGAGGTGGCATAGACCACTGGCCCACGCCGCAACAGGTGCTCCACCCAGGCGGCAGGCAACTGATTGCGCAGGATGAGGGCATGCGCCCGGCATGCATCCCAGGCATCCAGCAAGTCAGGCAGTGAGGTGCAAACCAGCGTCTCGATATGACCGGCGGTGAGTGCGAGCCGATCCTGCATGCCGCGCAACAACTCCCTGCTCAGGTCGTTCTCCTCATGGCTGGTACGAGCCACCAGAAGCTGCAGCCGAAGATCACTGCCACCGCGATGCGCCGGAGCCGCAAGAACACCCTGATTCGTGGCCAGGTATCCCAGCTCCTCCGCCACCTTGCGTACGTGGCGCCGCGTCGGCTCGCTGATGCGCCCGACCCCGCGCAAGGCACGCGATACGGTCATCTTCGTGACCCCGACCCGGTTTGCTATATCTTCAAGAGTAGCACGTGCGTCCTGCTTCACCGCCATCACGTCCTCCATTGCTGGAGATACTGTAACGCACGCTGGATCCTGCTTCAAGGGCAGGTCGCCAAAATCCTTCAGGATTAACACACGGCAAGGGTTATTGTATCTCTGGCGGAAGCATTCCCCTTGCCGTTCAGGCCACAACCTACTCGATGCGGAAGCTGAAGAGGTCCATGTTGCGAAGCTCGAAGCGGAGATAGACGGGGCGGCCCTTAAGCTCCGCGAGGGTGTGCTCCTTCCAGCGTATGGGGATGGTGGTGGCATCGCCGTCGACTGGGATGCAGTCGGCGAGGCGGAAGCCATCCCAGGCGTAGGTGTACTCATGCTCCTTGTACCAGTAGTCGGCATGCTCGCCAAGAGGCGGATGCCGCAGGACCTCGACGCGCAGCGAGGCCTTGCGGTAGGCGAGGCCAAGCGGGAGCATGTTGACGCGGAGTTGATCCCCTTCAAGAATGAATTCGCGGGTCAGCAGGTAGCCGGTGCGGTCGCCGGCGCGCTGGGCAACGAAACGGTCGGCTGCCATGGTGGCGACTCCGCTGCCGGTGGTACGCAGGGTGCGTGCGGTGGCGGTTTCCCCTTGGCCGATGTTGCCGCCGATGTAGTAGATGAGGAGTTTGTGCCCCTGAGGGACCGGTGGGCAACTGGGGCCGATCATGCCTGCATCCCAACTGCCTTCCAGCCCTTGCGGCAGGAAGTCTTCACGCGTGTGGAAGCGCTCCCAGTGAATGCCGTCGGAAGACGAGGCCAGACGGGTGTGGAAGCGGCCGATGTAGTCGCCGTCCATGGCGGCGTAGAGCATCAGGAAGTGGCTGCCGTAGCGGAAGACGCGACAGTGATCGATGTCGACCAGATCGTGCTCATCGCCATGGAGAATGATGCGCGGGTAGCTCCAGTTGACGAGATCGGGGCTGGTCATGACGCTGACGCGGCGGCGGGGATGGCGCTGCAGGTCGTCGTACTCGAGGCCGCTCGCATGAACGGTCGGCCGGCAATAGAGGAGCCAGCGTTTCCGTTCCGGGTCGTAAACCAGGTGATTGGCGGTGTCGCTGTGATGATCGAGGATGGAGCGGTCGCCACTGAGTTTCCAGTGAAGGCCATCGGGGGAGCAGACGATGCTTGGTTCGGTGTTGACGTCGCGGGGATGACGGGGGTGCGGCCGACCATCGAGTCCGATCATCTTGTATCGGCGTTGGGGATCGGGGTCGTCTTCATCGCGAAAGATCTGGCCGATGCTGAAGCGGTAAGCCCCCTTTGCATCGGGCATGTTGCCGGCATAGACGATGTTGGTGGCGGGATAGCCAAGGAAGGGGAAATCCTGGAGGTGGGGTTTCTCCCAGCGGAAGCCATCTTCGCTCTCGGCATAGCCGATGTAGTAGATGTAGTCTTTGCCGAGGTAGTAGTTGTTGAGGTTGGCGCATTGGTACCACATGCGGTAGAGCTTGCGCTCGGGATCCCAGATCACCTGCGGGCGGGTGGCGCCGCTCCCTTCCCAGGGCTTGTCGCATTGCAGGATGGGATTGTGGGCATGCTTGACGGGGCGATGCAGGACCCGCTCGACTTCGAGCCGATCTTCCACCAGATAGTCGTCGATCAGCAGTTGCGGTCCTGGCGACAAACGCAACGGTTCATCTTGCAGATAGGTATCCGGGATCATCGTCTGCCCTCCTTGGTTTGCTGGGTAAGGTAATGACGATGAGGCAGCGCTGCAACAGTCGTGGCGGAAGTCGTACGGTTTGGCTTACGCCGGTGGAAAGGAAGTCACACGAATTCCGGTTGAAAGGGTACCGGCGGGGTCTTGGCAGGAGATATGCTTTTCTTCTCTGGTAGTCGGTAATCCTTCCTGTCACCCTATACCATGAGGCACGAGTATGGATGTCCCGTTGGAAGTTGCTTTCAAGAACATCGCGAAGAGCGATGATCTGCAGAATCTGATCGAGGAGAAAGCTCGGAAGCTGGAGGACGTCTGCAGGGCGTTGCACAGCTGCCGCGTCATCGTCGAGAAGCCGCACGAGCATCAGCGTTCGGGGAGTCCTTTCCGGATAACGATCGACATGCGGGTTGCCCCCGGTCACGAGATTGTGGTTCGCCATGAGCCGGGAGATGGCGCCATCACCGATACGCTCCATTACATCATCCGCGACACCTTCAAGATTGCCTGGCGTAACCTTCGCAAGCTCGACGAGCAGCTGCACGGGGCGATCAAAAAGCATCCCGAGCAGGAGACGGCGGCGATCGTCGACTCCATCCACCGCGAAGAGGGCTATGGCTTCATACGGTCGATTGACGGCCGCGAAATCTATTTCCATCGCAACAGCGTGCTCCACGGCGACTGGGATGAACTGCGAAAAGGAGTCGGCGTGCGTTTCGTCGAGGAGTCCGGCGAAGACGGGCCGCAAGCCAGCACCGTGCAGATCGTTGCCAGGCCCGAAAAGCTGTAGTCGGTCAGCCGATGCCGCCGGCCCCGAGATAGACCATGTAGCCGAGGTAGATGGCAAGCATCACCGCGCCCTCCCACCGTTCGAGCACGTAGCGCCGGCCAGTAAACATGGCGGTCAGCAGCAGGAGAGAGGCGAGCATCACCATACCGGTGGCGATCAGAGCTTCACCGCTCATCGCCACCGGCGTGATCGCTGTGGTGATGCCCAGGATCAGGAAGACATTCATGATGTTCGAACCGACGATGTTGCCCACCGCGATATCGGCATTACCCTTGCGGGCCGCAACCACCGAGGTTGCCAGTTCCGGGAGTGAGGTGCCGATAGCGACTACCGTCAGCCCGATGATGCTCTCGCTCATGCCGAGTCCGGAGGCCACGCGGACGGCGCCGTCAACAGCCAGCTTGCCGCCGAGGATGAGCAGCGCGAGGCCGATGCCGAGCAGCAATGTCGCCTTGCCGACGGACGTTTCGCCTCCCTCGACCTCCGGCAGGACATCCTGGCTGCCGGCGCGGGCCATGTTCCAGATGTAGTACATGAACATCATGAAGAAGACGAGGAGGACCAGCCCTTCCGTACGCTCGAGGAGCGCAATGGAGCCGCCGCCCATCCAGGGATCGAGGGCCTGGATCAGCAAGACGAGCCCGGCCAGCACGCATAGGGGGATCTCGAAACGGACGGTCTGCAGGGTGACCTTCAGTGGCACCATGCATGAGGCGATGCCGAGGATCAGCAGGACGTTGGCGACATTGCTGCCGAGGATGTTGCCCAGAGCGATCTCGCCGTTGCCCTGAACGGCCGCGATGACGCTCACCGTCAGTTCGGGCATCGAGGTTCCGAGGGCGACGATGGTGAGGCCGATGATCAGTTCCGAGATATGCAACCTGCGGGCGAGTGCGGCGGCTCCCGTCACCAGCCAGTCGGCGCCCTTGATCAGGGCGATGAAGCCGCCGGCAAGCATGAGAAATCCAAGCAGCATCTTCGTCTCTCTCCGGTATCGAAAGGTGGTGGAATGATGGCAAGACGTTACTGTACTACCGGCGGGGAATCCGCTCCAACCATGGTGGCGGATGAATTTTTGAAGCCAGGCCCGGAGGGGTGTCGGGCGAGGCCACCCAAACACCAGTCCACGGAGGAAAGGCAGAGCCGTGAATATCATCTTCATCATGACCGATCAGCATCGGGCGGATCATGTCTCGTTTCTGCCGGAAGGTAAGGTGGCGACACCAAATATTGACCGTATCGCGGGAAGCGTCGCCTTCAGCCGCTGCGTCAGCGTCAACCCGATATGCACCCCAGCGCGGACGGCCCTGCTCACCGGCAAGTACACGCACCAGATCGGCATGCTCGACATGTCGGGTGATCTGCATCCCGAGCATCCCACCTATCTGCGCGCCCTGCGGGAGTGCGGTTACTGGACGGGGGCGGTCGGCAAATTGCATTGGAACCAGAACTGGCCGTGGGGAACGCCGGCCGGCAAGGGACACGACCTGGTGGCGCTGAGGGAGCAGATCAAGGAATATGGCCTTGACTACCTGTGGGAAGCGGCCGGCAAGCAGCTCGCCGTACCCAACTATTGCGACTACGCCCGCTACCTGGACGGCCGTGGCCTGCTGGCCGCTTATCGGGAGCATGTGGCCTCGCGGGGACCCAATTTGCAGATCCCGGAGCGCACCCGTTGGACGGGCGAGCCGTGGCCCTTTGACGAGGCGCATTACGTCGACAATGTCATCGGTGATGAAGCGTTGGCGGCGTTGGCGGCGCGGCCGAAGGATCGCCCCTTCTTTCTCTTTGTCTCCTTCTGCGGGCCGCACAAGCCGTACGATCCACCGCTGAGCTGCCTCGACGCGGTTCCGCCAGATGAGCGGGACGACTTCATCGTGGACGGCGAGCCGATGAGCGATGCCGTCAAGAAGCGGCTCTACAGCGTCCGCCGGGCTTACCGGGCAATGATTCATTGCGTTGACCTGCAGGTCGGGCGACTTCTGCGGCAACTGGAGGCGGAGGAGCTGCTCGACGAGACGGTGCTGCTCTTCACCAGCGATCATGGCGAGATGCTGGGCGACCATAATCGCATGTCGAAGGCCCAGCCATGGCAGCAGGCCATGATCGTGCCCACGGCGATCCGGCATCCGGAGCATCTGCGCGGTGCGCGCTGCGACTCCCCCGTGGAACTGACCGATCTGACGGCGACCATCCTCGACGTGGCGGGGCTGCGGGCGGAGGAGGCTCTGGCGAAGGCTTGGCCCGCTTACCATGACCGGGTACCTTGCCGGTCCCTCATGCCAATCGTTCGCGGCGAGACGGAAGGCATACGCGATTTCGCCTTCTCCGAATGCCGCACCCACTATCAGGCGCTGGTCGGCGAGCGATGGAAGTATGTGCGTTTTCCGGCGACTTCCGAAGCATCCACGGCGACCGAGGCTCTCTACGATCTGGTCAGCGACCCGCATGAGCTTCGGAATCTGGCCGGCGAGCCGGAACAGGCGCCGCGCCTGGCTGATCTGCGGCAGCGACGCGAACGTCTCTTTGACCTGACACCGCCGGCGCAGACGGGGTGGGCCCCCTTTGGATGAAAAGGTTGGGCTATAGTAATCAGCAGAGCGATCATGCAAGAAACAGGAGAGCTACCCATTATGAATGTTGTGACTGTGCAGGGAGAGCGCGTGCCGGCGCTTGGATTTGGGACCTTTCAACTCCGCGACGATGCCTGTGAAGTCGGAGTGCGTCATGCGCTGGAGATTGGTTATCGCCATTTCGACACCGCTCAGGCTTATGGCAACGAGGACCGCGTTGGTAAAGCCATGAAGGCCGCTGGAATCGAGCGCGGGGAGATTTTCCTCACCACCAAGCTGTGGCGGGAGAGCCTTCATGCTGACGATGTGCGCTCGACCGCCGAGGCCAGTCTGAAGCAGCTGCGGACGGAGTATGTCGATCTTCTGCTCATCCATTGGCCGAACGCCGAGGTATCTCTGGCGGAGACGCTGGGAGCCATGCGCAGCCTGCAGGACGCAGGCAAGGTCCGCTTCATCGGCGTCAGCAATTTCACGCCAACTCTGATGAGAGAGGCAAGGCGTCATGCGAAGATCTTCGCCAACCAGGTGGAGTACCATCCCTTCCTCGCCCAGAACAAGCTGCTGGAGATGGCCCGCGAGCAGGACTTCATGCTCACTGCCTACAGTCCACTCGCGCGAGGTGCAGTCATGGACAATGAGAGCCTCGTCGCCATTGGCCAGGCCCATGGCAAGTCTCCGGCTCAGGTCGCGTTGCGCTGGCTGCTGCAGCAGGAGAAGGTTTGCGTCATCCCCAAGGCGGCGACAGCCGAGCACCGCACGGCCAACTTCGATCTCTTCGACTTTTTCTTGAGCGAAAAGGAGATGGCTGCCATCTTCAAGCTGGACGAAAACCGCCGCTTCATTGCGCCTGCCTTCTCGCCCAAGTGGGAGCGCTGATCACTTCTCCGCGTCGAGCAACTCGCGCAGCTTCTCGAGGACGGCGCTGGCGCCAATGCGCGGGCCGTCTTCCGGATAGGAATGTGCCAGAATCTCGCCTTGCCCGTCGACGATGACGAGGCAGGGTATGGCGTTGGCGGCGTACTGCTTCAGCATGAAGCGCTTGTTGTAGCGGATGGCCGGCCACGGCATCTTGAACTCATCCATATAGGTTGCCATCTCGCCACCGGTCTTGTCGCGGCTGCAGAAGATGACATCGAAGAGCTGCCCATGGCTCTCCTGCATGGTCGTGTAGAACTTGACCAACTTCGGCGTGAAGCCTCGGCACGGAGGACACCAGTGGGCCGACGTGTAGATCGCATAGTACTTCCTGGGTGTGAAGCTGTTCTTCGCGATGTCGGTGAAGTCGCCACCGGAGAAAACCACCAGCTCATCGGCTACCAGGCGGGTGATGACGTCTTCGGCAGGCTCGTCCGTGCTCGCCGCCGGTTCGGCGTTGGCGACGGGATGCTCGACGACAGCCGGAGCGGGAGCCAGCCGTTTCGAGAGCTTGTCGAGCATCTTCTCGGCAAGAGCGCGGTTGGTGGGTTCGCGCGCAATCGTCTCGAGAAGAAGCAGCCGCGTTGGCCCCCACGCCTCTTCACGACTGGCGGCGGCAGCCGCCGAAATGACGTTGACCACCCGCGGATCGGTCGTATACCAGAGCAGCTGGGAGCGGTTATATTTGACCCGCCCGTATTCCATCTTGAGCATGATGCTCTCCCCGTCCTCGGTGACCTCACCGACGCTGATGGCATTGTCGCTGGCGATGACCGCGCCGGCATGCAGCGGCAGAGAGTTCATCCAAATGACCAGAACAGGTAGTATCAGACAGGCAAGTTTCACGGTGTCATCTCCCATTTGGGATAAGATTGATCAACAAAAGGGCTATTACCAGCGCAAGTCTGGCGTTTTGTGCCGTTCAGGCAGCACTTTTCGCCGAGTGATCAGAGTCAGTAATCGGCGGCGCCTGGATAGACAGTGGAGGTGGGAGGTTCGGGAGGACCGGCGAAGGGGAGATCGTGGAGCTGGATCGACCAGGCGCGACCGTCGGCAGAGGCGAGTTCGGCAAAGGTGTATGGGGGTGAGACAAAGGGTGAAAGGGCCAGGATCGGTATCTCGTTTCTGGTGACGTGCGAGGTGAAGCGATTGTGGCTGGCAAGGAGAAGGCGAAGCTGGCTGTTGGTCACCAGCCGGTCACCCAGGGAGCGCTGGTGATCGCGAGCGGCGGGCTGACCAATCAGCGGCTGATGGGTGCAGACAACGCGGTAGAGGTCGTCGCAGGGAGAGAGGAGCGGTTCGATGCCCTGGTTGTCGGGCGGAATGGCGTGCAGGCGAAAGCCGGGGTGGTCGAGTTGCCAGGCGAGACGGCCACCGGGGAAAAAGGCGGGCGCATGCGTCAGCCAGTTCTCTTCCGCGGCTGGCGGGAGGAGGTCGCTTTGTCCGGGCGACAGGTAGAGTGGGGCGGGCAGATCAACGAGTTCGACCGCGTGACGGATGTTTTCGGAAGTTGGGGTGGCGACAAGATTGCCCCCGTGAAGGACGAAGTCGAAGGGTCCTCGCCGGCGCATCCAGTCGTGAAGGAGTTGGAAAAGCTCGGGGAGGCAGCGGGTGTGGAGGGCGGCGGTGTGTGGAGCGCCGAGCAGGGTATCGGTGAGATAAAGAAAGCGGGCCATGGCGTCAGGTGAAGAGCTTGAGGATGAGGGGGAGGAGGTAGGGCAGGATGATGGCGGTGAGAAGACCGTTGAGGGTCATGGCGATGCCGCTGAAGGCGCCGGCCAGATGTCCCTCGTCCTGGAGGATGCGGGCGGTGCCGATGCCGTGAGCGGCGGCGCCGACTGCCAGGCCAATCGGGATCGGGCCGCGCAGCCGCAGCAGGCGGACGGCTTCGGGTCCGATCATGGCTCCGAAGATGCCGGTGATGATCACGATCGCCGCGGTCAGCGAAGGATGGCCGCCGGTCTGCGCGGCTATGCTCATGGCAATGGGGGTGGTGACGGACTTGGGCGCGATGGTCCGGGCAAGCTCTTCACTTCCCCCGAGCAGGAGGGCGAAGACAGTGGCGGTGACAATGCCGCAGACTGAGCCGCAGAGCATGGAGATGGCGACGGCCCGGCGGTTGGCGTGCACCAGCCGGATCTGGCGGGTGAGCGGAATCGCCAGTGCGACCACGGCCGGCTGCAGAAGGAAACTGAGCCATTTGCCGCCCACGTTGTAGTTTTCAAAGCTGATTCCGCCAGCCAGCAGGAGCAGAATGATGGCGGTGATGCTGACGAAGACGGGATTGAGCAGGGGGGTGCGCCAGCGTTGGTTGAGCTGGAGGGCGACGTGCCAGATGGCGAGGGTGATCAGGATGCCGAACCAAGGCGCCGCGGTGAGCATCGTCATGGTGTCTGGTCCTCCTGAATGAGCCACTGGGCTAGGCCGGCGGTGACCCAGAGTACGGCCAGCGTGCTGCCGATCATGGCGCCCAGAATAGGTAGCCATTGGCGGGCGATAAGTTCGAAGTAGAGCATGACGCCGACGCCCGGGGGGATGAAGAAGAGGCCCAGCCGCGAGAGCAGCGCCGCCGAGGCCGCTTCCACCCACCGCATCTTGACCAGGCCGGTCAGCAGAGCAATGGTCAGCAGGGCCATGCCGATGACACTGCCGGGGATCGGCAGCCCGGCGCTCCGGCTGATCCAGTCGCCGCCGCCGAGAAAGGCGAGCAGGATCGCGAAGCCCCGGCTGAGATCGCTGACGAGATCGACGGTGGAGGTGGGGGGACTCTTCATGGGTTCCGCTCAAGGTGATCGCGGACAATGGCCATGGTTGCATGATCGCCGATGGCTTCGCCCAGTTCCGCGGGAACGATCTCGACGTCGCGGCAGTTGAGGGGCAGCGCTTCGGTGGTCAGGCCGCGCCGCAGCGGCTGGTGCAGCAGCTGGTGATGGCGCGCGTAGATCCCTCCCAAGATGATGCGCCGGGGATTGAGCAGGTCGACCAGGATAGCCAGGGCGCGGCCGACATCCTCGCCGAGTTGGCGGAGCTGCTCGCGGGCTTGCGGCTCCCGTGCGGTGGCGGCGGTGAAGAGTTCGCGGGGATCGCGTTTGAAGCGACTGGCGATGCCGCCGCCGCTGCAGAGCCCCTCGATGGAGCCTGCCTTGCCATAGAGGGGCGGGCCATCCGGCTGCAAGCGCACGTGGCCGATCTCGCCCGCCTGTCCCGAGTGGCCCGCCACCAGACGGCCGTTGGCGATGATGCCGGCGCCGAAGCCCGTACCGAAGGTGATGAAGACAAGGTCATCGACGGCTCTGCCGGCGCCCCAGTAGCGTTCGGCCATGGCGCCGGCGTTGGCGTCGTTCTGCAGGATGGCGGGGCAATTGGCGGCCGCGGAGAGTTCGGCGACGATGGGAATGGTGTCCCAGTCCGTCAGGTGGGGTGGGGCGAGCACGGTTCCTGTACGCAGATCGAGGGGGCCGCCGCAGGCGATGCCGACGGCGATTGGCGGATCCTCTCGGGTCAGTTCGGCGATGGCCTGGCGAATGGCGGCAAGATAGTGCCGGCAGGGAGCCGCCGCGACGAGACGCTTGTCCCGCACCTGCCAGGTGGAGGTGTCGAAGGCGATGACAGCTCCCTTGGTGCCGCCGATGTCGACGCCGATTGCCGTGCTCATGATGGTTCTCTGCCGATAGTGAAAACGAACGGGGCCGACGGAGAAGATACACCATCGACGAAATCACGCTATAGTATCTTTGTCTGCTATTTCAACTCTTCAGGATGGAGATGAGAATGCGTGTATACATGGTGTGCATGGTGCTGCTCTTTGCCGCGCTGGCTCAAGCTGAACCTACCCGAGTGGTGATTCATGTGAAGAGCAAGGATGGCAAATTCGTCGGCAGCAGCATGGGCGGCGTTCAGATTGTGGTGCGCGATGCGGATACCAGCGAGATCCTCGCGAAAGGGGTGACGGCAGGCAGCACCGGCGATACCGAGCGCATCATGAAGCAGCCTCATGAGCGGCACCGCCATCTGACCAGTGATGACGCGGCGCGTTTCGTCGCGACGCTGGAGATAGACGAACCCGCGCGGGTTGAAATCGAGGCGTACGGGCCGCTTGCCCAGCGCCAGGCCGCCAATCGAACGACAGTGACGCAATGGATCTTTCCTGGTGAGCACATCGAGCAGGGCGATGGAATTCTGCTCGATCTCGCCGGCTTCGTCGTGGACGTGCTGGCGCCGCCTGTTCACGTGCAGGTGCAGGAGGCGCAGCCAATCGAGTTGAAGGCTGCGGTCATGATGATGTGCGGTTGTCCGGTTGAGCCGGATGGGATATGGGACGCGAAGCGATACAAGATCTGGGCGGAGGTGCTCAAGAATGGGGTGGAACACGAGCGCTTGACCATGAGCTATGCGGGGAGTCCGAGCCAGTTCAGCGGTCAGTTCACGCCGGACGGTCCCGGCACCTATGTCGTGCGGGTGATGGCCCTGGATCCGAGCAACGGTAATTCGGGCATGGACATGACGACGGTCGTGCTCAAGTAGCGTAATGTGCTCGGGGGAACCCCCAGTCCGGGTTGGCTCCGGTCGCCCGGGCTGGCTTCCTGTTCCGGCTATTGCTTTGCGGACGGGGCAGGTTGGGGAGGGACGAGGCGAAAGGAGACGTGTCGGACGATGTCGGACAGGCCGCATTCGTTGTGCCGTCCCGCGCAGGCTTTCTCTCCTTTCACTCTCCCTTATCGTTGCGGTTGACAGAGGCGGTGGGGTCGCCTATGGTAGCAGCATTTGGCGGGATGCCGATAGGGCACCATCACCGACGTGAGGGGGAGCGAAGAGCCATGCGTGTTGCCATTGCCTGCAGCGGTCTCGGCCATATTGCCCGCGGCGTCGAATCATGGGCGGCCGATACGGCAGATGCACTGGTGGGGCTGGGCATCGATGTCACGCTCTTTTCCGCGGCCGACAAGCCTGCCAAACCGTACGAGATCTGCCTCGAGTGCCGCCGCCGCGGGGAAAAAGAGACCCGCCGCCTGGCCGGAAGTCTGCCGGATTTCTGTTGGCGCTGGGGACTGACCTCGCCCTATGGTATCGAGCAGGCCAGCTTCACCTGGCAGTTGCAGAAGCACCTTCGTAAGAAGTCCTTCGATATTGTTCACGTGCAGGATGCGATGGTCGCGGACTGGTGTCGGCGCCTGCGGCAGATGGGCCGTCTCACGACCCGCGAGATCCTCTCCAATGGTACCGAGGAAGACGCCGCCTTTCTGGCTCGCTTCCCGTATGTCCTGCATCTGGTCCAGTGGCACTACGAGCAGGTATTGGACATGCTCACGGAGGCTGATCCGGAGCATGCCGCGATCATCTCCGAGCACTGGGGTGTCATCCCCAATTTTGTCGATACGGAGATCTACCGGCCCGCGAGTGATCGGCGGACTCCCTTGCGGGAGAGGCTCGGCATCGGCGTTGATGAACGGGTCTTCGGCTGCGCCGCCGCGATCAAGAAGGATCATAAGCGGATCGACTATCTGATTCGGGAATTTGCGGCCTTGCTCGACGAGCTGGCGACTGCGGGCAAGCCGCTGCCATGGCTGCTTGTTGCGGGTGCGGCCCACGACGACTCGCCGGAGTTGCAGTCACTGGCTGAGGATATCGGCCATGGGCATATCCACATCTTCCTCAATATTCCTCGCGCGCGGATGCCCGCCTTTTATCACTCCCTCGATGTTTTTGTCATGACCTCGCTATTCGAAATGCAGGGGATTGCCATTATCGAAGCGCTGGCGAGCGGAGTTCCCGCCATCGTCCACGAGCATCCCGTTCTGCAGTACGTGGTGAATGGTGGTGGCGCTGCCATCGATCTATCCGTTGACGGCAATCTCGTCGCGTTCCTGCGCGATGGGGTGAGCGCGGAGTGGATTAGGGAGCGCGGGCGGCGTGCCAGGGAGCATGTGGTCACCTCCTTTTCGCGCGATGCGGTCAGCCGCGGCTACGTCCGCTACTATGAACAGGTGCTGGCAGCATCGCCAGCGAGGTGAGTACGAGCATGCCGACAGTCAGCGTTATCATTCCGGCTTTCAATGCTCTGGAAACGATCGACGAGAGCTTACGTTCGCTGCGTGGTCAGAGCTTCGCCGATTTCGAGACTATCGTCGTCGACGATGGGTCGACCGATGGAACGGCCGATCACGTGGCGGCGGCCTTTCCGGAGGTGATTTTGTGCCGCCAGCGGAATGGAGGGCCGGCGGCCGCTCGCAATGCCGGCGCTGAAGTGGCGACGGGTGAGTGGCTGGCTTTTCTGGATGCGGACGATCTCTGGCTCCCCTGGCGCCTCGAGCTGCAACTGGCGGGGGCGGCGAAGCATCCAGACGTGGACCTCTGGGCAGGCGACATACAGCTGATCGGCCTGGATGACGAGGAGCTGTCCGCACCTGGCGAGCTGCCGCCGATCAACTGGGTGGAACTGTCGGATCTGGCGGTGAGCAACCGGCTGGCCACGACGACGGTGCTGTTGCGCCGGGATCTCTTCCAGGAGCTTGGGGGATTCGACACGCGCTTTCGTGGGCCGGAGGACTACGAACTGTGGCTGCGGGTGGCCGCGCGGGGGCGCATCGCGTTGATCGAGTATCCGCTGGTGCGCTATCGCGTAACGCCGGACTCGCTCAGCCGCAACGACCAGCGCTTTCTGCCGGAGGTGGAGGCGGTGCTGCGCAAAGCGTATGGCCCGGGCGGAGTGCTGGCGGGAGATTCGCGGTACGCGGAAGCGCTGGCCTGCCAGTATGTGAGTTGTTCATGGATGGCTTACCAGTCGGGAGCCCGGCGACGGGCCGTCTGGTTGATGCTGCGTTCGCTGGCCCGCTATCCGCGACCGCTGAACGTGCGTAAGATCGGGCGGGCTGGTCGTCTCAAGCTTCTGCTGCGCTACCTCCTGCTGGCGCCCTCGCTGCATTGAGGGGCGGTGAGGCCTCTTCGCTGTAGACGCGAAGAAGGGTCTGCAGCAGGTGAACGCAGGTGGCCATCGAGTCGAGGCTGACCCATTCGTCGCGGGCATGAAAGTTGGTGGCGCCGGTGAAGATATTGGGGGTGGGGATGCCCATGAAAGAGAGGCGGGAGCCATCGGTTCCGCCGCGGATCGGTGTGACGCGCATGGGCAGGCTCATGCGGTCGAAGGCGTTGCGCAAGGCTTCCATCACGGCGGGGTGCTGGTCGATGACCTGGCGCATATTGCGATATTGCTCGGTGAAGGTGAGGCTGATCTTGGCGCGAGGATGGCGCAGGCGCGCGGCCGCTACCAGCGCCTCCCAGAGCATCTCGTAGCCACGCAGCCGGTCGAGGTCGTGGTCGCGCACGAGTCCGCGGATGGTTGCCGCTTCGACTCCTCCCTCGATGCGGGTCACCAGCACGAATCCTTCCCGCTTCTCGGTGTGTTCCGGAAGCAGATGATCGGGCCATGCCGCGACCAACTCCGCCGCGATCCGCGCCGCATTCGTCAACTGATTCTTGCCGATCGAGGGATGAATGGATCGCCCCTGGATCTCGATGCGCAGGCCGTCGGCATTGAAGCACTCAAACTCGACGCCGCCCAGAACGTCGCCGTCGATGGTGTAGGCGTATCTGGCGCCGAAGCGCTTCGGGTCGAAGTGGTCCATGCCGCGTCCGATCTCTTCATCGACGGTGAAGGCGATCTTGACGGGGCCGTGGGGGTGCCCGTTCTGGAGTAGCGAGTCGACGAGGGAGACGATGATGGCGATGCCCGCTTTGTTGTCGGCCCCAAGCAGCGTGTCGCCACTGCCGGTGACAATCTCATGGCCGAGGTGATCCGCAAGCTCCCGGCAGGTGTCCGGCGAGAGGGAGAGGCGTGGATTGTCGCGGATAACGATCTCGCCACCCTCGTATGGGGGGTGGCGCTGAGGCTGCACGCCTTGGCCACTGACATCAGGTGAGGTGTCGACATGGGCGATGAAGCCGATGGCGGGCACCTGCTCACAGCCGTCTGTCGCGGGGAGGGAGGCATAGACGTAGCCGTTGGGGTCGAGCTCCACGTCGGTGACACCCATGGCGAGCAGCTCGGTGACCAGGAGCCGCGAGAGATCGAGCTGGCGTGCCGTTGAAGGGACGGAGCTGCTGGCTTCGTCGCTGGTGGTGTGGATGCGCGCGTAGCGGTCGAAGCGGGCGAAGAGAGAATCCTTGAGTGCGGTATCAGGCATGATCGTCTGGCCGAATGTGGTGGGTTGTTCTCAGCCGGTGCTTTGCATGGCGGCGGCGATGCCGTTGATGCTGAGGAAGATGTCGTGGCGAAGCAGGTCGGCGTCGTCGGTATCGCTGTGTTGAACGCGCCGGAGCAGCTCGATCTGGCAGAGGTTGAGGATGTCGCAGAGGGGATTGCGGAGGCGAATCGAGCGCTGGATCACGGGTGTACGATCGAGTAGTTCCTCACCTTCGACGATCTGCAGGAGGGCTTCGCGCGCGGCGCTGAACTCCGCTGCCAGGAGGTCGTGCAGACCCGTATCGCAGTGCTTACTGTAGCGCTCGGCCACCGGGAGACGGCAGCGGGCCATTTCCAGCTCGGCGTTCCCCAGTATGGTACGGAAGAAGCTGTTGTGCCGGTACCAGCCGCGCAGCATGGCGAGAGTGTCGGCGTCGCTCACCGCCTGGCGAAGGGCGCGCCCGATCCCGTACCAGCCGGGAACGTTGTAGCGTGTCTGCGTCCATGCGAAGACCCAGGGAATGGCGCGCAGCCCTTCGAAATCGACCTCGTCGCTGGCGGTACGCGAGACGGGTCGGGAGGCAATGCGCAGCTTGCTGATGTACTCGATGGGCGTCGCCTGCCGATACCAGTCCCAGAAGCGTGGGTCAAGAATGAAGGCGCGGTAACTCTCGAGCGAGTCGGCGGCGAGCTGCTCCATCCGGCGGCTGAAGACGCCGACTGGCGCCGTAGCGGTATCCTGAAGGTGATCGGCGACGAGGAGCGCGTGTACCACCTGCTCGGTGTGACGCCGGGCAATATCGTCGAGCGCATAGCGGAAGGTGATGACTTCGCCCTGTTCGGTGTAGCGGATGCTGCCGCTTCGGGCTGCCGGGGGGAGTGCCAGGATGGCGGCGTTGGTCCGCCCACCGCCGCGTCCCACGGTGCCGCCGCGTCCATGAAAGAGGCGGACCTTGACGCGATGCTTCTCGCAGACCTGGCAGAGACGCTCCTGCGCCTGATGCAGCGCCCAGTTGGCCGACCAGAAGCCGCCATCCTTGTTGCTGTCGGAATAGCCGAGCATGATCTCCTGCCGGCGCTGGCGATTCTCGAGGTGAGCCCCGTAGACCTGGTGGGTGAAGAGCTGGGTCATGAGTTCTTCCGCACGCTCAAGATCCTGGATCGTCTCGAACAAGGGCACGATGTCGAGCGGGCAGCTGGCGGCGCCATCGGCATAGGCCCAGAGGCCTGCTTCCTTGGCCAGCAGCAGGACTTCGAGAACCTGGCTCACCTCGTGTGTCATACTGATCACATAGGCGCCAATGGAATCCGCATCGCGGTCGATCGCTTCACGGATGACCGTGAAGGTCGCGAGGAGCTCCCGGGTACCGGCCTCCGGGGTAGCCAGCCTCGGCAGCAGCGGTCGTGGGCTGCTTAGTTCCGCCGAGAGCAGCGCGATGCGCGCGTCTTCCTGGAGTCGATTGTAATCCGGCTCCACGCCGCCCAGGCGCAGCAGATCGCCCACTGCCGCGGCGTGGACCTGGCTGTGCTGTCGGATGTCGAGGGCGGCGAGATGCAGGCCGAAGGTGCGCGCGCGAATCAGGGCCTCGTCGAGGCGGTCGGAGGTGCCGAGGGGACCGCGAAGGCATTCTTTCAGCGACCGCCGCAAGAGTTCCAGGTCCTCGACGAGGTTCGTCGCGGTACAGGTGAAGCGCGGGTGTTCCGCGAGCTGATCGCGAAGGCGCGCGACCATGAGGTCCAGTTTTTCGCGGAAGGGTTCCCGGGCATAGGTGGTCGGCGCGGCATCGGCCAACAGGGCATGATCGGCGGCGATGGAGGTCAGCAGCTCGCGCGGCGGCTCGACCAGCCGGCTGGAGATGCTCAGGTCGTGGCGGAGGGCCAGCAGTGCCTCGATGTGCAGCTCGATGACCGTGTGGCGATGGCGCAGGAGCGTCCGGCGGGTGACGTCGGCGGTCACAAAGGGATTTCCGTCGCGGTCGCTGCCGATCCATGATCGATACCGCAGGACGATGGGCAGATTGAGGTTGGTGGCGCCGTATTCGTCGCGCAGCGCCCGGTGCAGATCCCAGTAGAGGCGGGGCACCATGTTCCAGATGGAGGTTGTGAGGAAATAGAGTCCATGGGCAACTTCGCGCTCGACGGTGATCCGATCCTCCCGTGACTCGCTGGTCGCGAGGAGGAGGCTGATCTGCTGGAAGATCTGGCGTTGTGCCTGTTCTCGTGTCTCGGCGGTGGCCTGTGGGGAGAAGTGGAGATCGGTCAATTCCGCGATGCGGTCCTGCTTGGTGAGGATGGATCGGCGGCGGGCTTCGGTGGGATGGGCGGTCAGGGTGGGGAGGATGTCGAGCCGCTGCAACAGGTTCAGGACGTCTTCGAGGGTGTAGCCGTTCTTCTTGAGGTCGTGAATCGCGGCGGCAATGGATTCCGGGCGTGGTCGATCGAGGGTAGCGTCGCGATCGCGCTGGCGGTTGATGCGGGCGATCTCCTGCTGCTCGGAGCGGTTGGCGAGGTGAAAGAACGCGGTGAGCGCACGGAGGACGTCCTGGAGTTGCGGGTGCGGCATTTGCTGTAGTCGTGCGGCGAGGGTGTCCAGGCGGGAGGGCTGTCTGTCCGGCTGCAGGGTGGTCTCGATCAACTCGCGAAAGACGGCATAGGTGGCTTGGCCGGATTCGGTGTACAAGGCTCGGGAGAGCATACGCAGAAGCATGTCGAGGCGCTCCGCGAGGCTGGGGGTCAGCCCGTAGGAGGCAAAGTCGAGGTGGATGTCGTGGAAATCGGGAAAGGCCCGCAGTGGCATAGCGGCTCCAGTCGGCAGTCAGCCGTCACGGGCAATATTCACGACCCGCATTGGCAAACATGCAGCAGTAGTTTAGGGTAAAAGGGGAACGAGACTCGCGACCTAGCCTATCTTGATATTGCAACTTTGTCAAGGAATTCGTCGATGGCAACAACAGCTCGGGAGCCATCCTCCTGGACTTTTCTGACCAATCATTCTCACGTGCTGATCTGTCTTTCGCGGGACCCATTCATGCGGCTGCGTGACATGGCTGGCGAAGTGGGCATAACCGAGCGTGCCGTGCAGAAGATCCTTCAGGATCTCGAAGCCGGGGGGATCATCACCCGCCAGCGCCACGGCCGCAGAAATCATTACACGGTGCATCCCCGTCATCCCCTGCGCCACCCCGTGGAGGCCAGTTGCTCGGTTGCCGATCTGCTCCAGATGGTTGGAGCGTATCCTCCTCTCTCCAGCGACTGAAGGTTCCGCCTTCGCTGCCGTTGTCCACCCTGCATTTCCGCGGAAGGAATGATCCATGAGCTTCAGTACGCGCCCGAATCTGGTCTACATCCTGGCTGACGACATGGGGTTTGGGGATCTCTCCTGCCTGAATGCGGATTCGAAGATCCGCACGACGCATCTTGACCGTCTCGCCCGCGAGGGGATGATCTTTCGAGATGCACACGCCAGTTCGGCGGTCTGCACGCCGTCTCGTTACAGCATTCTCACGGGGCGCTACAACTGGCGTTCGATCCTCAAGGCCGGCGTCACCCTCGGCTACTCCGAGGCGATCATCGAGAAGGATCGCACGACCGTCGCTGGTTTCCTGCGCGACCACGGCTACACCACCGGCTGTATAGGCAAGTGGCACCTTGGCTGGAGTTGGGCCAATTCGGGCGATTCCGACGCCACCGTCGATTTCACCCAGCCCATCCAGGAGGGCCCTACCACGCGCGGTTTCGACTACTTCTTCGGCATCTCCGCCTCGCTGGACATGGCTCCTTATGTCTACGTCGAGAACGATCGGGTTACGGCGGTCCCCATCGATGAAACGCCCGGCAGCAGCGGCAAGCGCTTCTGGCGGCCCGGTCCGATCGCCCCCGATTTCGACTTCGAACAGGTCCTGCCGACACTGACGCGGAAAGCCATCGGCTTCATCGAAGAGCAGGCTGCCGACGAGAAGCCCTTCTTCCTCTACTATCCGCTTCCCGCCCCGCATACGCCGATCCTCCCACTTCCACAGTTCCAGGGCGAAAGCGGCACGAACGACTATGGGGACTTCTGTCTGCAGGTTGACGACACGGTCGGTCAGCTGATGGCCACCGTCGATTCGCTCGGCATTGGCGACAACACGATCTTCATCTTCGCCAGCGACAATGGCTGCTCGCCCATGGCCGATTTTCCCGAGCTTGCGCAGGCGGGGCATCATCCCAGCTACATCTTCCGCGGCCACAAGGCGGACATCTACGAGGGGGGGCACCGCATCCCGCTGCTGGTCCGGTGGCCTGACGCCATTGGCGGCCACGGGGTCTGCGATCAGACCGTCTGCCTGGCCGACCTGTTTGCCACCATGGCCGAGGTGGTGGGGGGGATCCTTCCAGACACCGCTGGGGAGGACAGCGTGAGCAATCTTCCACTCTGGCGCGGCGAGGCGGATCATCGGAGCCTGCGCGAAGCGACGGTGCATCACTCCGTCAACGGCTCCTTCTCCATCCGCAAGGGTCAATGGAAACTGGAGCTTTGCCCCGACTCCGGCGGCTGGAGTTTTCCGGTTCCCGGCCGCGATGAGGTGTCCGGTCTGCCGCCCATGCAGCTTTACGATCTTGCCGCGGATATCAGCGAGCGCCGGAATGTCTTCGATGAGCATCCGCAGGTCGTCGCGGAATTGCAGGCGCTGCTCACGCGTTACATCCGCGAGGGTCGCAGCACGCCGGGCAAACCCCAGCCCAATACCGGTCCCCCCTGGTGGCCGCAGCTTCGCTGGCTCGGCGAAGAGGAACTCCAGCCGTAGCCTTCGGAGGGTCCGCATCGGCTCCCTGCCGGTTGACAATCCGCTCGGCGCAAGCCATCGTACCCCCATGAACAGACCTCTCACCCCCTTTGGACGATGACCGACTACGCCCTTATCGACAGCGGCAATGGCCGCAAACTGGAGCGCTTCGGCGAGATCCTCGTTGACCGCCCCAGCGGGCAGGCAGCCTGGAAGCCCCGCCTTCCCGACAAGGTCTGGCAGCGAGCCCATGGCCGCTTTGTGCGGGAGGGGGGCAACGAGTGGGTCAAGCAGCAGATGCCGGACGAGTGGGAGACGACGCTGGATGGCCTTCGCCTGGTCACCCACCCGACCGATTTCGGCCATCTGGGTCTCTTTCCGGAGCATCTGCACGCCTGGCGCTGGATGGTGGATGCCATCGAGCGATCGAAACGTCCTCTCAACGTCCTCAATCTCTTTGCCTATACGGGCGCGGCTACCCTTGCCGCCGCGCGTGCGGGTGCCGAAGTCTGCCATCTGGATGCGGCCCGCAAGATCAACGACTGGGCGCGCGACAACGCGAAGCTCAACGGCCTTGACGCGAAGCCGATCCGGTGGATCGCCGACGACGTGATCAAGTTCCTGCGCCGCGAAACCCGCCGTGATCGGCGCTATGACGGCTTCATTCTCGACCCGCCAAATTATGGCCGCGGGCCGAAAGGCGAAGTTTTCAAGATCGAGCTGGACCTTCGGGAAGTTCTGCAGCTCTGCCGCCAATTGATGACTCCCAAGCCCCGTTTCGTCATCCTCACCTGCCACGCCCAAGGTTATACACCCCTCGTGCTGCACCACCTCCTCGACGACATGATGAACGGCATCCAGGGTCAGATCGACTATGCCGAAATGACATTGACCGGCGATTCCGCCGTACTCCCGCTGCCGATTGGCGCCTTTGCCGGCTGGCGAGCCCGGGAGCTGGTGCCATGAAAGATGCCATCCTCTACGAGGACAATCATCTCTTTGCCGTCAACAAGCCGGCGGGCATGCTCACCCAGCCTTCTCCCGTGGAAACGGAAAGCCTGGAAACGTGGGCGAAGGGCTACATCCGGGAGAGCCGTGGCAAGCCGGGGGAGGTCTGGCTGGAAGCCGTTCACCGTCTCGACCGTCAGGTGAGCGGGGCGGTGCTCTTTGCCTGCACCAGCAAAGCCGCCTCGCGACTGAGCGCCGCGATGCGCGACCGGGATGTCGGCAAGTTCTACTTTGCCATCACCGATGCCGTGCCGAATGGGATCGCGGAAGGAAGCCTGGAGAACTACCTGCGCCATGGCTCCCATGAGGCGAGCGTTGTAAGCGAAAGCCGTTCCGGGGCGAAGCTTGCCCGGCTCCACTATCGGCTGACGCGTCAGATCGGCAAGCTCTATCTCTTTGAGATCCAGTTGGAGACTGGCCGCTATCATCAGATACGCGCGCAGTTCGCCTACGCCGGCAGCCCCATCCTCGGCGACCTCCGCTATGGAAGCAGGAAAGCGCTCGACAACGAGGCAGTTGCCCTGCATCATCGTGAGTTGACCATTGTGCATCCCACCCTCCGCACCCCCCTTGTGATTCAGGCCCCGTTTCCCACGGCCGCGCCCTGGACCCACCTCGCACCCCGCTGAAGTACGCAGGGACGCGGCAGGAATTAACCACAAAGAACGCAGAGATCGCAAAGATCGCAGCAGGGGGGGGGACCACGGAGACACGGAGGCACGGAGATGGGAGAGGCCTGAGTGTCTTCGAGTTCAGTCTTCGGCAACCCATCGTGACTGATCGGCATCGTCCTGCCCGTAAGCGTGCATGTTCGCCAGGAATTGAGAGGGTTCCTGTGGTTTGTGGCTATACCAGCTGGCGATGTATCGCTTGCGCGGCCAGCTGATGAAGAGATAGCGGCGGGCGCGGGTGACGGCTACAAATGCCTCGTTCTTCTCTTCCTCCATTGCCTTGCCGCCTTTATTCACGGCGCGGTAATCGGGGAAGGTGCCTTGTGACATGCCAATCAGGAAGACGACATCGCGTTCGACTCCTTTGGCGGCATGGACGGTGCTCAGGGCGATACCATCCTTCTCTGGCCTGCGATTGGTCACACCCATGGCCAACTGATTGCGGAAGTGGAGAAGCGTTCGGCTGTCGGCCTGAACACTTGACGCATAGTTCTTCCAGCATTCCTTGAGAAACTCGAAGTCCAGTACGGCCAACTCCATGCGTGCCCTGGTGGTGTCATCGTCCGTCATGGAGGCATTGATGCCCTGCAAAATGCTTTCCGCCGCAACGGGAAAAGCATCGATTCTTGACTGGATCATACGCCATGCCCGCAGGAGCCATCGGAAAGGTAATTGCCACGATTCATCGACATGGTCGGCCAGTGTTTCAAGATCCTGCATGGCATCTCCCTGGCTTCGCACTTGATTGCCGCTCCGCGTCAACTGGCAAAGCTGCCCCCAGTGCAGCATATCCTGAGAGTTGATGAGGAGTCTGAGTCCCAGATCATAGGCCTGGCCCAGTTCGGACTCCAGGGGGGATTTTTCGCCGGATTCCCGCCTGTACCACGCGATGCCAGCGGCGTCCAGCGCCTTTTCAAGGGGGGTGAAGATATACCTGTTTCTGGCCAGGACCACGATGCGCTCCGGGGTGAGGTTGCCCTCGATGTCCGGGAGGTTTTCGGCTGCAAGCAGCCCGCTTATCTGGTCCATGACCCAGGCGGCCTCGGCTTCCTCGTCCGCCAGGGCTTTCGTGACAATTTGACCTTGCAGCGGTGCGAGGCTCTCGTCGATGCTGTCTGGATAGAGGCTGTTGGCTGCGCGAATGATGGCCCTGGTGGATCGGTAGTTCTTCCGCAGTTCGATCTTGCGAACATCGAAATCGTCGGGAAAGTTGGTGAGCATGAAATCGGGACTCGATCCGTTGAAGCCGTAGATGGCCTGATTGGGATCCCCTACCATAAGGATGCTGCCACTCTCACTGGCCAGGGTGCGAATCAGGGTGTATTGAGCGAAGTTCAGATCCTGAGCCTCATCCATGCAGAAGTGGGCGTAGGTCCGCTGGTACAGGGCGAGCACGGAGTGGCGTTCGGTGAAGATCCGATAGGCGAGGATAAGGATGTCGTCGAAGTCGATTATCGACTGGCTCTGCATGCGTTCGTTGTAGTGCGTATAGAGCATTTCCTCGAATTCGTTTTGCCACTTCACGGGTAGTGGCCCATAGCCTTCGAGTTGGCGTTTGCGTTTGCTGAAATGCTCGCGAACCTTGTAGAGCCAGCGTTTGTCCCGCTTCTCCTTATATCGCGCCTTGAGTACCGGATTATCCTCGATCACGGCTTCGAGCATTTCGAGGTGATCGGCCTCACCTTCGAGGATCGTGGGTGGGCGATCCAGGCCGATCGTCCGATATTGAGATTCCACGACCTGCTGGCAGAAGCTGTGAATGGTGCCGATGTAGGTAGAGCGGGAGAGGTCCGGTAGCCCCGCCAGCCGGGAGCGCATCTCCTCGGCAGCATTGTTGGTGAAGGTCAGCGCCATGATCTTGGCCGGAGTGGTCCGCGTTTGAAGCAGGTATCGGATCCGCTCGGTGAGGACACGAGTCTTCCCGCTGCCGGCGGCAGCAAGGACCAGATAGGCGCCCGCGGGTGCCTGGACGATTTCCTTCTGTTCGGGGGATAGCAGGACACTCATGGTTGAACTCCTGACTTGTCACCTAGCTTATTCATCAGCACTCGCAATTTCTCGGGCCATTCTTCTGTGGGACGTGCGGCAAGTGCGCGTCCCCACCAGGCCGCCACGCCGGTCTTGTTCTTTTGCATCTCGTCGCGCAGTTCGTCATCTGTCCACCCCTCAATCTTTGAGATGGACGCGGCTTCATGGCGTGGGTTCAAGCGCTCGGCACGAAGCTGCTGCTTGAATCCTTCCTTCAGCGTGTCCTGGAAGCCCTGATCTACCAAGTAGGTTTCGATATTCTGGCCGTCGGGCAGCAGGACGATGCGCTCATCCGTTAATTCCAGGCCCAGTCTGCTCAAGGCTCGGCCCAGTTCGCGTTTGGGCTGTTCCTCCGCATCGCTGAAGATCAGCCAAGGCAGATCCATGGCCTCGGCCAGCCGCACGAATGGCACATAGTTGGGGCCGCCGACAGCGATGAGCAGGACGCCCAACTCGAAATCGTCTCGCTTGAACCAGGCACGGGCAAGGATCGGGAATGCCTGCTCCTCCGTTTCGCCCTCAACGAGAACGATCGCTCGCGCGAAGAGTAACTCACCCCGGGTGTGCATCACTTCGCGCCGCACCTTGCGCAACTGGTCGACATCCAGGTCGGCGGTGCCAAACTGCTTGACCCGGCAAGCAGCTCCTTGCTTGCGCATGAAACGCAGATCCTCCAGTTCGGCCTGCGCCGCCACATAGGGCGAGTGGGTGCTGAGGACTTGCTGGCCGAGACTGCCCTGCAGTTGCTTATAGAGTTGGCGCTGGGCATTGGGGTGAAGATGGGCTTCGGGCTCTTCGAGCAGTAAGAGGGGATGGTATGGCTTTCCCAAGTCTGCCGCGGCCTGCTTCTCCAGCCAGGTTACATAGGCCTGGTAGGTGAGCAGAGCTGTCCAGCTTCGGGTTCCCATGCCATGGTAATCCAGTGAAAATGCCGGGCCTGCCCCGTCCTTGAACTCCACGTTCAGCCCCTTGTGGAGGTCGCGTATCGATTTGGTAATCGGGGTAATCTCCACGGACTCGCCGAACGAGGTGACTGTTTGCTTCAATTCCTGAAGCTTGGCCTGCAAGTGTTTCAGAATACTGCTGTTGCCCACGATTTCGTCGTTCAACTCGCGAAGCCGTTGCTCCAACTCTTGAACCGTTTGCTCGGGTATGTCCACTTTCGAAAGCAGGCGACCGATGTATGAACCCCGGCTCTGCAAATCTGCCACGATATCACGCTGGGCATCCATGAAGAAGGCCAGCAGGTGATTGAAGGTTCTGGGAAAGCGTTCCACCTCCTGCGTATACGATGTCCAGGATTCCGCGTCAGGCCAACTCGCCAGGGCGGTTCGCTTGATCACGTAATCGCTTCGTCCCTCATCGAAGGCGATCCGCGTACGCACCACCACATATTGCCGGTTCCTGTCATCATCCATAACGATGCTCTTTTCGAGAAAATCCGTCTGAGTCCAGACCGCATCGAACAGATCGGTGCGGTGACCTTCTGTGTCGACAGGGATGATGCGGAGGTCGATGAGGATCGGCTCGTCCAGTTGCTGGCTGACGCCGTCGGAGTGGAAGTCTTCGGCGCCAACGATGCGACGCTCGGCTCCGAGTGCAAGCTGAAGCGCCTTGAGAACGCTGCTCTTGCCCGAATTGTTCATCCCCACCAGCACCGTTGTCCGCGACAACGAAAGCTCCACGTTTGCCAGAGAGCGGAAGTTGGAGATGCGGAGCTTGTCGACAAGGACTGGCATGTCAGGCGGCTCCTGCTTCAATCATAGTGACCATCGTCTCCACTGTATCCCTCTGCTCGACACGTGTTGCACCAGAAGTATAGTTACCAAGAAGCGAATGTAATGCGACAACGCAACGATGCAAAGCACTCCAACGGGAGACAGAGCATTAAGCTTGGGCGTAGGGCGCGGGGAGACGGGGACGCGGCAGGAATTAACCACAAAGAACGCAGAGATCGCAGCAGGGGAACGGGACCGGAGAGGACACGGGGAGGGCAGGAAACCACGGAGGCACGGAGGCACGGAGGCACGGAGATGGGAGAGGCGGGGGATTAGCACCATGAAGAGCGCGAAGGGCCACGAAGGATGGGTTGGAAGTTTGGCGGGTGGAGGGCAAGAAGCAGGCCGTTAGGGGCAACGGCCTGAACTGGACCGAAGAATGGCAAGGGGGGCGGGCCCGGACGCGGGGAGCGCAGGAAGCCAGGGTATGTCAGAGGAAAAAAAGACGGGCATGACACCTAATCGATGCCATGCCCGTCGCCGTTAGTATCGCTGCACTGCCATGTCTGTCGTGTATCCGTTAATTCCGCGGTCACCGTGGCACCTTCGTCGGGAGATGCCATCATTATGTGCGACGTTGGGGGGTACCTCATGGCAGTGACTGGTGCGGGATCGCCGTTCCTGAACCGCACCTGCGTAACGGCTTACCAACTTGCCGTTCAGCCGTAGTCACTCTGCATGTTCTGGATCACTCTTCACCTGCGGCTGGACAGTTGATGCTGAACGACCGTACAACGTGCACGGCCAATTGTTACTTATGCATCACCGATGCCAAGTGTACCATTTTGGGGGAGAAGGCGTCGTGTCACGCAGGGAAAAAAAGTATACAGTGCGGTATCAGTCGTGTCGACCCGTCACGCCCTGTTGCCGAAGTGTCGGTCTGGCAAGACAGTTTCCGCCGAGGTGCCCGAAAGGTTGTACAGTCGGGCGATTGTCAGGGGGTGATCCAGAATGGCTGGGTCCAGGCGAACTGCTCGCCGCGGCCCCAGCATTCGAATCGCACCTGAGTGGCCGTCTCCGGCACTTCGACGGTGATCTCGGGGCCGTCGGCGACGGCAAAGCGGATGGCCATCTGGCCCAGCGCGGTGATGCGCTCGGCGTTTTCCGTGCCGATGGTGATGCGGTTGCCGGCGACTTCGACCTTGTTGATGACGACGCCGGTCGATCCGTAGAAGCGTCCGTTGCGCAGAGCTTCGAGGACGCCCTCCCGGCTGGCCTCATGCACATAGGCGACGTTCCAGCCATGGCCGGTGTCGCCTTCGGCCTTGTGGCTATCATCGTTGGCAAAGCCCCAGATGCGGCGGCCCAGGTCGAGCAGCAACTGCCAGCGATCGCTGGCATAGGGACTTCCCTGCAGCCGACCGATGACACCGTTGTAGACTTCGATGCCGATATAGTTGACGAGGGTCTCCAGCAGCTCCTGAGGGAAATGGTTGAACCGGGGGCCCCAGTTCGGGTGATTGCAGATGACAAAGGAGTCAGCCGCGATCGCCGCCTCGATGATCGCCTGACGATCCTCCACGGGCTCCGCCTTTTCGGTGCCGCCGACCTGCAGCATGTGCGGCCCCTTGGCCGAAATCTCGTTGCCCGGCAGCAGGATCATGCCGCGGCTGTCGAGGCTGTCCAGAAAGGCTTCATCGGCAAAGCAATCGTGATCGGAGAGCATGAGGAAGCCGTGTCCGCGCTGGGCGTATTCGTCAATGACGGCCTGCGGTGGCCGCTGGCCATCGCTTCGGGTCGTGTGGGTGTGCAGGTTGCCCAGCAACCAGTTGCCGCCAGTGAGATTGGAATAGGGATGATCGATCTGCGCCATGGATAAGGTCCTCTACAATGAAACAGTGAGGCGAGTGGGGGGAAGCGGGGAGATCAGGCGGATCAGGCGGATCAGGCGGATCAGGCGGATCAGGCGGATCAGGCGGATCAGACGGATCAGACGGATTAGACGGATCTGGGCTGGGTGCTCAAAGATCTCCGGCAGGGGAAGGTCGTGACGGCCGGGGGCTACTCGTCGCGCTGGAAGCGGATGACGCGGATGCACCAATCCAGATCGGTTGCCTTCACCTCATAGTTGCGGCCATCGGGATGGACGCTCTGGAGGAGGACGGTCTTGCCGATGCGGCTGTAGATCTTGCAGACGACTTCGTCTTCGATCTTGCAGACGACTGGCTTGCTGTTGACGAGTTCGGCGTGCTTGTCGCAGATGACAATGTCACCGGCGTAGAATTTGGGTTCCATGGAGCCGCCTTCGACGCGGAAGGCGATGCAGTCGCGTCCGTCGGTGATGGGGATGACTTCGCAACCCCAGGTGCTTTCGGGTTCGACGGGGACGTAGATGTCCTTGAACTCAGCGGCCTGTGCCATGGTGAAGACCCAGCATGGCCGAGTTGGGATGCCACCGTCGGCGTGGGCGGGATGGAGGAGTTCGCGCTCGGAGTCGGTGAGGGGGGCGGTATCGAATCCCTGGCCGAGTTGGGTGAGGAGGGCGGCGAGGTTACCTGGGAACCAGGTGGAGAGTTCGCCCTTGAGCAGGCGGCGCAGGGTATCGGGCTTCATGTTGGAGGCGCGCGCGAGGGCGGGGTACTGAATGCCGGCATCGATCATGGCATTCTGGACGAAACAGCGGAGTTCGGGGCTGTTGGGGATGACGTTCCGCGGCTCGCGGATGGGGATGTTGATATTGAGCGACTGCAGCATGTGGATCAGCTTGGCGGCGCTCGAATCGGAAATGGTCCGGTTCTTGCCGCTCAGATAGCGGCCGACATAAACCTCGTGCAATCCCGAATGACGGGAGACTTCCGCCTGGGAGCCAAGTTTCTGCACCGCGGTCTTGAGCGCGTCGCGGATCTCTTCAGTCAGTTCCATAATCTCTCTTCCTCATAGGTTGGCGGCAGAAGGCAGAGTCGCCTTTGGTGCCGGAAAAGTTATAGCCGGGTATCCCCTCTTTACCCATACCCTAACCCGGTTAACTCTGCTGTCAAGAAAAAATATTGTGGAAATGGATTTGCAGGTTACAACTTATAGGTTATATTGGCTGTGTGGTGAGATGGGGTCGAGTTGGTCGTTGGGGGTGCGGGATGATCCACTGAGAGTGTTTCAGAAGAGGGGATTCGGTGTGCCTGTCGACTAACTTACCAGGTTTATCAAGAGTAACACTAAGGATCGGAGAGGGCAATGAACGATTTGTGGTGGTTGGACGATGAATGGCCGGAGGACGATGAGGTGGCGTACGAGGAAGATGAGGTGACGGAGTGGGAACTTGGGTGGCCGGTGGTGGAAGTGCCTCTGGTGGTGCTCGACGAGGAGGACGAGGAAGACGAGGAAGACGAGCAGTTTGCGGTGGAGAGGCTGAAGCTGGAGTTGGGTTCGTGCGAGGAGGCGCTGGAAGCGGCAGCGTGGGAGTTCTACCAGGCGCGCGAGCTGCTGATGGAAAGCCCGCTGGCCGGCGATCCGATTTTTCACCAGTTGGCGGCGCGGCTGCTCGTGCAGACGGAGCGCATTCTGGCGTTGCTCGAACTGGATCCGTGCGATCTTGAGAGCCGCGGCATGTTGCCGCAGCTTGCGCGCTGAAGTTACCATCCGGCCGGCCTGCTTTCGGGAGAGGGTGCCGGCCTTAACAATGAGGTTAATCATGATGAAGAGTGAGCGTTCCGCTATTGCCAGTGCCGAAGAATGCCATCAGATCCTGACGGAGATGATACGCGCGTGTGCCCACGAATTTCTGGATGAGGACAATCTCTCGCTGCCGCCGCGGTACGCACATGCGGTGCAAGAACTGAATGTCCAGATTTTGGCCAACGGAGAGAAGAAGATCAAGATCAAGCCTTACGACAAGATGCGCGCGATGCAGATGCTGGCGACCTGGCTGGGGTGGGTGGTGCCTGAGGCTGACGAGGGGGAGACGTTTACGGTGCAGTTTGTTCAGGATGATCGCGCCGCCGGGCGCGGGGAGGAGGGCTGATATGGCTGTCCATACGTACAAGGCGCTTCCACACCAATGGCAGGTGCTCAACAGCCGGCGGCCGATGATCTTCCTGGGCGGTGGGGTCGGAACCGGCAAGACGGATGTCGGCGCGATGTGGATCTTGCATCAGGTGCAGAGGATGCCGCCGGGGGTACTTGGCCTGATCTGCGCCAACAGCTATGGTCAGTTGATCGACTCGACCCTGCGCAAGGTCTACCGCAACCTGCAGGCGGCTGGTCTGAAACTGGAGCCTGCCCAGTTGCCCGGCAGCCATCGTCCTTTTACCCTGCGCATCCGGGTGGGCAACCACTGGGCTGAGATCCTCTGCCGTTCGCTTGAATCGGTGGAGTTGCTTGCCGGTATCGAGGTGGGCTGGTGGTGGGCGGATGAAACGTGGCAGAGTTCCCGCGCGGCGATCGATCTGTTGATGGCGCGCCTGCGGGATCCGCGCGCCCCACATCACCAGGCGCTGATGACGACAACGCTGGATGAACCGGGCGGATGGATGCACGAGATGGTGGTGTCGCGCCACGATCCGGAATGGATGGAGGTCATTTACGCGAGCACGTACGACAATGCGCACAACCTGCCGGCCCATTATATAGAGTCGCTGAAGAAGAGCTATCACCCGCGCCTGTTCGAGCGGATGGTTCTGGCCAAGTGGGTTTCGCTGGCGGAGGGGGCGATCTATCATGGCTTCGACCGAAGGCGTCATGTGGACGATTCGCTCGAGTTCGATCCGCATCTGCCGATCATCTGGTCGCACGACTTCAATATCGGCAGCGGCAAGCCGATGAGTTCGGTGATCTGCCAGCAGCGACGGGTGAGGGGAGGTCCGCGTGGTGGCGTGCGCCCGGAGCTGCATGTGCTGGACGAGATTGTGCTGGAGACCGCGGATACGACTGCCGCCATTGCGGAATTTCGCGCTCGCCAGTATGGCTTTCCCGATGATCGTGTCTGGATCTTTGGTGACGCCAGCGGCAGGGCTCGGGATACGCGCAGCGGCCACACGGACTACACACTCCTGCGGGCGGCGGGCTTTCACCGGCAGCAGGTAGCCGGCTGCAATCCGCCGGTGCGCAATCGCCACAATGCCGTCAACTCGCTTCTGGGCTCGGCGGATGGGGACTGCCGCCTGCGCTTGCACCCGCGTTGTCGTACGCTGGCCAAAGGGCTGGAGACGGTCCGGCTGCATCCCGGCTCCGGCTATCAGGAAGAGGAGAGCTACGAGCAGCATGTGACCACCGCCCTCGGGTATCTGGTTTGTGAGCTCTTTCCCCCGGTTACCGCCTCGTCACTTCCGGCCTTCTGGAAGTGACGCGGAGACGCGGGTGGGCGGGGGGAACCACGGAGACACGGAGGCACGGAGATGGGAGAGGCAGGGGTTGGCACCATGAAGGTGGGGGCGGGTGTTGCCACGAAGTAGCAGGGGGATTGAACGCACGGCTGGGGATGAGGACGCGGCAGGAATTAACCACAAAGAACGCAGAGATCGCAAAGAACGAGCGGGGGGAACCACGTAGACACGGAGGCACGGAGATGGGAGAGGCAGGAAATGGCACAGTGAAGGGCATGAAGAACGCGGAACACTGAGGCGCGGAGCTTATGCGATTGGGGGGACGCAGCCTAATGTTTGAGGGGGCAAAAGGAGACAGTATGGACGGAGACGCGGAGATGGGGGGAAACGGGGACATGGACACACGGAGATCCCGTGGCGCGCAGGACCGGGGGTGGTGCGGTCCTGCGCGCTGGGAGGGATTACCTGCCGCTTTCGGGCAGGGAGGCGGCAGCTACGGCCTGACCGACGCGCCGGCTCTTTTCGTCGGGCACGTGGATGGTCACCTTCTCGTTGAACTCGGGGAACTCGGCGGCGAGGATCGCCTTGGCGTTGTCGAGAATTTCTTCACCGCCGCGGCCACTGGTGACGCGGCCGAGCAGGAGGACGTTCTCGAAGTCGTAGTAGTCGCTGTAGTGAACGAGGGAGTAGCCGAGGTAGACGCCGATGGTGGTGAAGATCTTGAGGGCATTGGCGTCGCCGTTGTCGGCGAGGGTCTGCACCTGCTTGAGGCGTTCGGGCAGGAGCATCTCCTGGGGGAAGGTGATGCCGGCGGCGGGAGCAAGCTTGTTGACGGCTTGCTGGGAGAAGTAGAGGGCGCCGACGCCGAAATCGCCGGACCACTCGTCGACCGCGGCCCCGGGGTTGAAGTCGACGGGAGCGAAGGCGAGTTCGTTGAGCCAGCCGGTGATGCGGCCCTGTCCGTCAATGTAACCGACGGCTTCGCTGGAGCCGAGGGCGATGCCGAGCATGCCGTTGCGTTCGAGGCTCATGGCGCCGGCGAGGGCGGTAACGTCGCCATCGTTGACGACGATGAGGGGGACGTTCCACTCTTTCTGGAGACGCTGGAACATGGGCTTCACGCGCTGGTTGAAGATCTCCTGCGGGACGGCGCGGAAGAGGGAGGCGACTTTGACCTGGTTGGCGACATAGATGCCAGCGCTGCTGCCGCCGATGGCATCGACGCGCGGGAGCTTTTCGGCGGCGAGCTTGAGCCCTTCGCTGATCCGGCTGTAGTGGTAGTCGGGATCGCTTTCGCCTACGGGATTCCAGCGAATCTCGGTGCTGAAGATGGCTTCGCCATCCTGGACGGCGGCGAGCTTGTAGTCGCTGGCGCCGAGGTCGAAGCCGATGCGGCAGCCGTCGAGGTGGCCGCCGAGGGACATGCCGATTTCCTTTTCCTCGGGCATGGCACTCTGGCGGTCGACGATGACGACTTCGAGGGGCTTGTCGTAGACGCGCTTCATGATGTCGGCATCGAAGGCGCGGGAACCGCCGGAGGCATAGGCGCTCCGGATGCTCTCGCATATGGTCTGGGGGCCCTGAAGGTAGACCTTCCAGCCGCCCTGCGCCCAGAGGATGAACTTGAGGTGGCGGTCGACGTGCATCAGGGTCTCGGCGGTGGAGACGTCGATGAGGTCGATGTCATGCCGGCTGGTGAGGCCATTTTCGCGTTCGACGGCGATGGCGAGGCGCTCGGTCTGGCTGGCGGCGGCGACTTTGCGGCGATAGTTGCGGTTGAGGATGACGGCGGGCTGGAAGCGCGGGTCGAGGGTGTCGAGGATGGATGTTGCGTTGGGCATGGGGTTGCTCCTTTTGCGGTATGGTGGTGGAGGTGGTCAGCGATAGTTGCGGACGATGGCGTCCATTTTGTTGCGCTGCTTCTGCATGTCCTTGACGAGGGCAAACTGGGTGCGGGCGCGGTCGAGATTTTCGTCGGGGCGGTGGGTCTTGAAATAGACGTCGCCCTCGAGGTAGTCGGCGAGGAAGCGGATGCCGATCATGTAGGTGATGAGGATGCCGGCAAAGGCGAGGTTGTCGATTTCGGCCGGCACCAGGGATTCGCCGGCGCTTTCGAGGAAGCCGCGGGCGAGGCAATCGAAGCGGTCGAGGTCGATGTAGACCTTGGAGAGATCGCGCTCGTTTTCGGTGAAGTGGCCGACGCTGGTGCGAACCTGGTCTCCGAAGTCATAGAGGGCGGAGCCGGGCATGACGGTGTCGAGGTCGATCACGCAGATGGCGTCGCCGGTGGAGTCGTCGAGCATGACGTTGTTGATCTTGGTGTCGTTGTGGGTGACGCGCCAGGGGAGGTCGCCCGATTCGAGGCCGTCGACGACGAGGGTGGTGATCGGCTTCTGGGCGAGGGCGAAATCGACATCCTCGCGGCACGAGGCGAGGCGCCCGGCATCATCCAGTTCGGCGGCGGTCTTCAGCTTGGCAAAGCGGCTGGGGGTATGGTGGAAGTTGACGATGGTCTCGTGCAGCGGGACGCCGGGAAGGTCGGCGAGCAGGCGCTGGAAGGTGCCGAAGGCCTTGGCGGCCTGGTAGGCCTGGCGGTTGTCGGTGAGGACGTCATGGGTGCGGGCGCCGATAATGAAGATGTAGGCGCGCCAATAGAGGCCGTTGGCGTCGATGTGGAAGGGGCGACCGTCGCTGGCCGGCACAACGGTGAGGCTTTCGCGGTCGGGATTGCCTCCGCGGGTGAGGATCCCGGCGCGCAGGTGGTCGGTGACGCGGCAGATGTTCTCCATCACCTGTTCCGGGCGCGGAAAGACGTTGTGATTGATGCGCTGGAGGATGTAGGGGACGTCGGCAAAGCGCGCTTTGCATTCGACGAGGAAGGTGTCGTTGATGTGGCCGGAGCCGTAGGGCCGGGCATCGCGTGGCTCGCCGAGCAGTTCGAAGTGGCGGGCCGCGACCAGCGCGTCGGCGGATGTGGGACGATCGGTGTTTGCCATGGGTTCTCCGGCTGGGGGTCAGGCCGAGCGGCGCACCACCAGGGTGCAGGCCAGGTCGGGATAGTGTGAAAGGGGTTCTTTGTCAATCAATGCGAGCAGTTTGCGCACACTCCACGCGCCGATGTTGTACTTCGGCAGGTTGAGGGTGGTGAGTGGGGGCTCTGAGTAGCGGGCCATGGCGAGGTCGTCGCAGCCGATCACGGCAACGTCTTCGGGGACATGGCATCCGGCGTCCAGCAGGGCGCGGATGGCGCCGATCGCCAGGACATCGTTGGCGCAGAAGAGGCAATCGATCGCGGGGTAATCGCGGAGGAGATCGATGGCAGCCTGACCGCCGGCTTCGAAGGTCTTGCCTCCGGGGTGCACGGCCAATTGCGCGGCATGCGGACCGAGTCCGGCGCGGAAGCCGGCGAGCTTGCCTTCGTCATGAATACCGCGGATCATCGCGGGGCGGCGCCTGCCGAGCTTGACGAGGTATGCACCTGCCTGGGACGAGGCCTTTTCGATCTCCTCCATGAGACTCAGGGTCACGTCGTCACCGGGGCGGGTGTTGTCGATGAAGACATACGGCATGGCTTGACTTTCGGCAGCCATCACCAGTTCCTCGGCCCAGGGTTGGCGCAGGTTGACCACAAAGCCGTCGATGCTGCGGCTGAGGACGAGATCCACCATCATGGAGGGGGCTTTCGCGGCTCCAGGAGGCACCGTGAAGGTCTGCAGGTAGCGCCCCCGCTCGCGGGTGGCATCACCGATCCCGCAGGTCAGCTCGCCCAGATAATAGTCGGAATCCAGCTTTTCCGGCGCATCGTAGAAGAAGGCAATGGTCTCGGTCTGACGCCGAACCATGTTGCGCGCCTGGAGGTTGGGGCGGTAGCCGCACAGGGCGGCCTGCTCGCGCACGTAGAGGCGGGTCGTTTCGCTGATTCGGCCATTGCCGCTGAAGGCTCGGGAAATGGTGGCTGTCGACAAGCCAATGCGTTCGGAGAACTGGACAATCGTCATGCTTCGATCCTGGTGCGTAATCGTTTACGCAGTTAAAATTGATGCTGCTTTGCCCCTCGTCAAGGAGGAAATCCGGATTCTTTTTCCACGCGCCGAAGGAGGTCGCGCTCGGAGGAATCTTCTGGGTTGACATAATAAATGGCCTTCGGGCTTCGTTTGATGCAGTGATGAGAGCGCCGGATGCGAACCGGCACAAGGCTTCAAACCCAAAGGAGAATGCAAAATGAAAAAGACATTGACACTGGCAGCGATCCTTCTCACTGGCAGCGGACTCTGGCTGTCGACGCAGGCGCAGGACGATGCACCAGAAAAGCCCCGTCCCCAAGGGCAGCAGTTTGGCCGTCAAGGCCAGGAGAAGGGACCGCGGGGGCCGGGCCGCGAGATGATCGAACGCTTTGACACCGATGGCGATGGGGTGCTGAGCCAGGAGGAGCGTGAAACCGCTATGGAGAGCCATCGGCAGGTGATGCAACAGCGTCTGGATGAGGCCTTCACCGAGGCCGACACCGATGGGGACGGGTTGCTCACGAGGGAAGAGTTCGCCAAGGTGGCCCGTCTGGCCATGCGTCGTGGCGGCCCTGGCGGACCTGGTGGAGAAGAGGGTGCCGGTGGCCTTGGACAGCGCCTTCAGGAGCGGCTCGATACCGATGGCGACGGGGTCATCAGTGAAGAGGAGAAGGCCGCCGCCAGGGAGAAGGCCGTCGAGCGCTTCCAGGCCGCCCTCGAAGCCGGCGAGCATCCCCGCATGATCGAGCGCTTCGACACCGACAAGGATGGTGTTCTGAGCGAGACGGAGAAGGCTGCCGCGCTTCAGACCTTTGAGGAGCGCATGGCAAATATGGATGTGCCGGGCCTGCAGAATCGTGGCGAAGAGCGTGGGCAGCGCCGCAACGAAGAACGCGGCCAACGCCGCGGCGGTCCCGCCAATCGCTGAGCTTTCGCAATTCCCTCACTCCCAGGGGGACATCAGTGGGCTCCCGCTTCGGCGGGGGCCCTTTCTTGTGTCAACTTCCGCGGGTGTACCAGGCGCCGCCGCAGCCGGCCAAGCTGCTGCCGACACATCAGCGGGAAGTACGTCAGATGCGGGATCCATCCACGGGCGAGGCGCCGCCGCCGCTTCGAACCGCTGAAGAACCACTGCAGGCGCAGCATCTCCCGCCGATAGCGATAGTCGCTGCTCCAGCCGCATCCAAAGTGGACGACCGTCGGAGAAACTTCCTGGTAGTCATCCTTGGCTGCCCAGAGCCTGCATGTGCCCCGCAATACGTCCACCTTGAGTCGGCAGCGGGAACCTTGCATGGCTCGCATGGTACGGCCTCTGTCGGGAACTCCGTGAATCTTCATGCGGGCCATTGCCAAGGAAAGCAGCTGCTCATCGGATGCCCAAGTGATGCCGATATCATGCCGGTGCGGATGCATCTCCCTGGCCAGGCGAAAGACGGCGCGGCTGGCCTCGCTGTTGTCGAAAACGTAGAAGCCGCCGTTGAACGCAGGTAGGGTTTTCAGCCCATAGGTGCTCAGGACATCCTCCATCCGCATGAATCGCGCCCATGCCGTGCTGTGCCGGTCGAGATCGTGCCGGTCGGCCACCCCAAACGGCACGCATTCCAGCAGCCACCAGAGGTGCTCTACCGGCTGAACCACCAGGCAGTCGGAATCGATGAATACGGTCGATTCGAAGGGGGAGTAAAGGTCGAGATGCAGCTTCTGGGTCCATACGTCACCGTAGTCCGGCTGGAAGGGGATGGCGTGATCGTACAAGGCTCGCAACTCCGGGTCCTGCGAGTCGGTGACGACAGCACGCGGGACTCGGGGCGAGTGAAGGATCAGCGATCGGGCCAGCGCCTTCGCCATCGAGATATACTTCGGGGCTCCTGACGCGATCGTCAGAATACCGCCACCACGTTCACACCCGCTTGTCGATAGTGCTTGATTCATCCCCTGGATCCGGTAACAAGATAAAATCTCTCGCCAAAGAATCTTTGTGATGGCTACTATAGATATGTCGAGGCACAATCCCAAAAACGAGTGGGGCGTTTGACGACCTCCTGGCGCGCATTCGCCAACTCGCCGGCGCGTAATCGCATTCGCGTCCTCACCATTGCGAGAGCACCAGCGGCAGGGGATCGACATTGGCCGCCAGCCGCGCCGCCAGCCGCCAGAGCATCTCCCCGCGAATCTCCCGGCAGGTGGGGTCCGCATAGCGGTTCTCCCGTTCCTCCGGGTCGTTTGCCAGGTCGAAGAGCTGCCCGAACTGTGGGCCGGCGGTCGGATAGATGCTCAGCTTCCAGCTCTCCGTCCGCAGCGTCTGCACCGCCATGTAGGGGCCACCCTTGGCGATCAGGCACGTCTCCGGCTTGATCGGGTCGTCATACATGTCCGAGCAGATGGCATCCCGCCCGATCTCTGCCCCATCGTGCAGGGCAGCGGACCAGTCTCGACCCTGCACGCCCGCATTCACCGGCAGGCCCGCCAGGCTCAGCAGCGTCGGATGCAGATCCACCAGCTCCACCAGCCCCTTCACGCGCCGTCCCGCCTGCTCGTTCCCCGGCAGCCGCAGCAGGCAGGGCACCCGCAGGACCTCGTCGTAATGCAGCGATGGTTTGCGGATCAGCCCATGGCGCCCGAGAAACTCCCCGTGGTCCGCGTTGAAGAGGATGATCGTATTCTCCAACTGGCCCGTCTCCTCCAATGCGGTCAGCAGCCGGCCTACATTGTCGTCGATCAGGCTGATGGAAGCATAGTAATGAAGGATGGTACGGCGCAGCCCCTCTTCGGTCCATCCCGTCGTGCCGCCGATGGCCTGCCGTGCCGGTTCGGGTATCAGCTCCGGATAGCGAAACTCCTCCACCTCCGGCAGCGTCAGCGACGCCGCATCGTAGCGCGCGATCTGGTCGGCCGGTGCTTCGAAGGGATGATGCGGCGCGATGAACGAGCAGAAGGCCAGCCACGGTTCGCTCCCCTCCTGCCGGCGCACGAAGGCCTCCGCCTGTCGCCCGATGAAGGTGCTTGGATGATACTCCGAAGGGTAGGGCGACACAAAGCAGTCCCCCGGGCCTCCCGCCACCCGCGTCGGCTCGCGATCCAGCAACTCAGGCTGCACCTCGCCCAGCCACGTCAGGAACTCCCCTTTCAGGCTGTCGTCGCACCCGACATGCTCCTGAAAGCCGTAGTTCTTCTTGTATGGATCCGTCGGAATCGGCCCCAGGCACGCATCCGCCGCATAAGCTTCCAGATCCAGAATGGGTACCTCCGACTGCAGCACTTGCCGCGTGTACAGCTCCGGCGTCAGGTGTAGCTTTCCGAAGGCCCCCGTTCGCCAGCCATGGCGCTGGAAAAGCTCCGGCGTCGTCGTCTCCCGAGGCGGCAGAATGCCCATCCCGCGGATCGGAATCGCTGCCGGATATCGGCCCGTGATGACCGACCCCCGTGAAGCCATGCAGACCGGGCTCTGGCAGAAGGCGTTCTCGAAGACAATGCCCATCGCCGCCAGCCGGTCCAGATTCGGCGTCTGCACCTGCGCATTTCCCAGGCAGCCGAGGCAATCCGCGCGATGCTGATCCGTCATGATCCACAGTACATTCGGGCGAGAATCACTCATGTGTCGTCTCCAAGGGTTGCAGGCGGAAGCCGTACCGATAGGTTCCGGCTGGGTACAGGTACTCGGGGTGCACATTGCGCGTCCAGCCAGTGTCGCCCCCCAGCCCCATGTGGAAGCCGTCCAGATTGAGCTGCACCTCCGCCGTTGGCGTCAGCTCGTAAACATGACCGGCCTGGATCAGATCGTCGATCCTGTAGTGCAGCGCCGACCAGTGAAGCGTCGGCTGCCCCTCGACACGCAGGCCGAAGCCAGCTCCGTCACCCAGCTCCACCCATCGCGTATCCTCGTGCCCTCCGCACTCGCACGGATCGACAAAGGGGACGAACTGCTCTGTCACCGTCGATGCGTATCTGCCGACCAGCGTACTGTGCTTCCGATCGACATAGCTCTCGTGCGGGCCGCGGCCATACCAGCCAAGCTGCTCGCACCGGCCGTCCAGCGCCGTCTTCATCCCGACGCGCGGCAACAGTGGCAGCCGCGGATCCGCTGCCACCCGAACCTCCACCTCCAGCGCTCCCGTCGCATCGACCAGGTAATTCGTGGTGCAGGTAATCCCATACGGCTTCCCCGTGGCCTGGTGGCGGGTCACGCCGCGTCCCAGCGCCTGCCCGTCACCCAAGCTGGCCCACTGCCAGTCGAGTACCCGCGTTTCCAGGCAATCCAGCCCCGCCTCGCGCCACTCCAGGTAATAGCTGCCCGGGTGGCCGACCATGTAATCGTTGTCGGTCCGCGCCCGCATGAAGGAATGCTCCAGCGGCTGCGTCAGCAGATCCGTTCCGCCGATCACGTACCGCCGCAGCGCTCCCTCGGCAAAGACCAGCTCGACTCCGCCGACCAAAATCCTTGCCGTCCCAGCCGTCAACGTCGTCTTGACGGCTCCCGCCGGACGCCGTGGCGGCGGTGGGGCGGGTACCACTAGTGGCAAGCGGAACTGCTCCCAGGCGATGACATGGCCCGCCTCGCACCAGGCCGTCGCCTCGCGATGTCGCGCCCGCAGATTCAGCCAATATTCCCCCCCTGCCACCGGCTGATCCGGCAGCGTCAGCGGTATCCGCAGCAGCCCCTTCTCTCCGGGCCCAAGATCCGGCGCCGCCAGGACACCGCTGCCGATGCACACCCCGTTTTCCGTCACCTCCCAGGCCATCTCCAGATGAGCCAGCGAGAGCGCCAGGTACTTGTTCCAAAGCTCGATCTCGCCTCGCATCAGCCCATTGGCATCCGCCTGTGCCAGGCCCAGCGGCGCCTGCACCTTCATCAGCTCCAGCGCCCCCGGCTTCGGCGTCAGGTCCGGATGCACGACCCCATTCAGGCACATCTGGGGATTTTCGAAGCGCCCATACGCAAAGCCGTCCGGCCCGATGCCGCCGTCGAACTCATTGCCATACGCCCATTGCGGCTGGCCATCCACCTCGCGCACCAGCGCCTTATCCCGCCAGTCCCACACAAACCCACCCTGGAACGACGGCCAGCGATCCACCATCTCCCAGAACTTGTGCACATTCCCGTTGCCATTCCCCTTCGCATACGCATACTCGCACATGATCATCGGCCGCTTCTCCCCGTGATCCGCCAACGTCTCCACCACCCACTCCAGCTTTGGATACATCGGGCACATGATATCCGTCACCGCCGGCCCCGGAAAACCGCTCTCGTACTGCACCGGACGCGTTGGATCGAACTGCCTCAGCCATCCCGCCATCCCCGCATGGTGCGGCCCGTAATAAGACTCGTTCCCCAGCGACCAGCCGATCACGCAGGCGTGATTCCGATCCCGCAGCGCCATCCGCTGCGCCCGCTCCATGCAGCCATTCATCCATTCCGGCGCCCGCGAAATCAGCGCCTCAATCCCATGCGTCTCCAGGTTCGCCTCGTCGATCACGTAAAGCCCGAGCTCGTCGCACAGATCGTAGAAACGGCTGTGGTGCGGGTAATGGCTGGTCCGTACGGCATTGAAATTCAGCCGCTTCATCGCCACCAGCTCCTCCCGCATATCCTCCGCGCTCAGCGCCCGCCCGCGCTCCGGATGGTGCTCGTGGTCGTTCACGCCCCGCACGATCAGTCGCCGCCCGTTGAGCAGCAGTTGGCGCTCCCGAATCTCGATCTGGCGGAAGCCCACGCGTCCGCTCTCGAAGTCCACCTCGCGCCCCTCCGCATCGATCAGCGTCAGCACCAGCGTATACAGGTACGGGCTCTCCGCCGTCCACCCATGCGGCTGGGCCACCTTCATCCGCAGTTGCGCCGCCGTGAACTCCCCCGCCTCCCGTCCCTGGTACATCGGCGAGGTAAGGCTGATCGGCGCCTCCACTGGAAAGCCCGCGACCAGCGCGCCATCCCCATCGTGAAGCGCCGCCCGCACCCTGTAACCCCCTTTGTGGAAGCTCTCCGACGGGTTCATGTAAGCCGCCACAAAAAGCTCCGCGTCACGGTAGTCGCAGTCAAAAGTCGTGCGCACCGTAAAGTCCCGAAGGTACGATTCCGGCTTGCTGTACAGCGTCACATCCCGCTGGATCCCGCTCAGATGCCAGTAATCCTGACACTCCAGCCAGAAGCCGTCGCAGTAGCGCGGCACCATCACCGCCAGCGTATTCATTCCAGCAACCGCCAGCTCCGTGATCTCGAACTCATGCGGCAGCTTGCTGTCCTGACTGTATCCCGCCTCGACCCCATTCACCCACACCTTGCACGCCGAATCGCACGATTCGAAATGCAGAAAGAGCCGCCGCCCCGCCCACGCCGCCGGCACCTCGAATTGCGTGCGATACCAACCGGTCGGATTCACCGCCGGCGCTTTCGGCGGGCTCTCGCGGAAAGGATAGTGGATATTCGTGTAGATCGGCGCGTCCTTCACCTCCGGATCCAGCTGCCAGTTCGACGGCACCACCATCTCATGCCACGCCTCTATCCCCACGGTCGGATCCGCAAACCCCTCCGGCATCGCCGTCGGCGACTCCGTCAACGCAAACCTCCACACCCCGTTCAGGCTGCGCACATAAGGCGAACCTTCGCCCGCCAGCGCCCCCGCCGCATCCGCGTAGGCCCCCAGCGGCACATGCGTCAGCACCCGGTTCCGTCCCAGCACCTGTGGATCGTCCCACTCCGCCACCGCCGTTCCTGCTATCATTCGCGAGCCTCCCTGTAATCTGCTTGTTGCCTGAAAATCATTGCCTCCACCTCCCGTCACCAACGCCCTCGGCATCAAGATACCGGTTCTTCACCAATTTGTCATCCTCCCCGCCTGGTGGAACACCAACCTGCCCGCTGTGTCTATCTCAGCAAACGCGGGGGAACTCCAATGCTGCTCGTGCTCAAGTCCTGGACGTTGCGGATACTGCTCTGCCTCGTGGCCTTGGCCGTCCTGGCCGTCGCCGGCTACCTTGTCGCCACCGCCTGGCGCGGCATTGCCACCATCGAGGAACTCCTCACCGAGAACCGCCAACTCAAGGCAGCCCTTTCCCGCCTCACCGCCGAAGAGCAGATCGGCTACGCCAAAGTCATCCGCCAGGAAGAGCGCGACGGCGTCCTCCACACCACCCTCAAATTCGTCGAAACCGCCCGCGGAGACAGCACCCGCCGCGTCCTCGAAAAGATCTGCACCATCCAGGGCGACATCATCCATTTCGATGCCCTGATCGTCACCTTCGACAAGCAACTCGTCATGGACGGCGAGGCCCGCTCCCTCTATCTCTGGCGCCGCGTCTACGGCGACGGCACCCCGCCCAGCCAGGGATGCGAGATCCAAACCCCCGGCACCGAACCCGCCCGCTACCGCGACCTCCTCGATGGCCTCAAGATGCCCGAACGCACCCTCTTCTGGCAGGAGATCTGGGCCCTCGCCAACGACCGCGATCGGCTGAGCAATCTTGGCGTCGAAGCCATCTATGGCAACGCCGTCTACCAGCGCCTCCAGCCCGGTCTCATCTACATCTTCACCATCAGCAACACCGGCCAGCTCATCCCCAAAGCCATCCCCGACATCTGACCCCCGCAAGCCGCCAGCCTATTCGATCTTCTCGATCTGAAAGTCGTCGAAGTAGGCGGGGACGCTCGAATAGTTGTAGAGCATCCGGTAGAAGAGTTCGACCGTATTACCAGTGGTGAACTCGGCCGTGAAGTGGCGCCACGCGTCGCCCCCCGTCTTCTGATTGCCAAGATGCTGGTGCTGTACGCGTACGAAAACCCCGTCCGTAGCGGCGGTGCGGATCCAGATGGAAACGCGATACCGCGTATTCGGCGCAAGCGCGCTGTGCACGGGATACGCACACGTGTACTCCTCGCCGGGCTGGGGCGGGTCGAGCTGCAACGAATACGTGCCGGAATATGCCTCGGTGGACAGATGCAGCCGCTCGTAAGCCCACGCGTCGCGGAGCTTGCGGCACATCCACCAGTCGGGCTTCATGTCGCCGGCGGTGTCGCTCTCGAAATCGGGATTCGGCAGCGGCGGCAGCACCGCGCGATGCAACTCCAGGCGTTGGCCCTCCACGTCGACCGTAGCTGTCAGTTCGCCGATGGCACCCAGTTCTTCATGACCCTTCACCTGTATCGGCACCCGCAGCTCCCCGCGCGGTGGGATGGCAAATGCCGCCGGAGCCTCGACCGTCAATGGCGGCGGCGCGGTCACCGTAAGGCTACCGACTACCGACCGGTCGCTCCGGTTGTGCAGCAGAAGGTGGTAGGTGCCCGGCGAACCCGATAGCATGGCCGCTACACCCCGGTTGATGGTGGGCAGCGCGTAAGCCGCAAAGCTGCCCGTATCGGTGACAAGGTCGCACCACAGATCGAAGCGCCCGACCGGGGCGTTCGCGGGTACAGTCCACGGCAATGTAAAGCCTGCCTGGGCACCGGGGGCGAGGGGGCCGAACTTCACCTCCTCGACTTGTTCCCACTCCGGCGGCAGGCGCAGACGGGCGCTCCCCCCGATCACCCGGTCGCTCACATTGACCAGGGAGATCCGGAAGGCCTCGCGGTTGCCAGCGTGGGTGGCCCGCGGATGCTCCCATTCGACCACCGGCGCGAGCCGGTTCGCGAGCACGACGGAGGAGAGTTCCGCCGCGGGCACCGCAAAGGTGAAGATATCCCCCTCCTGTGTGCCGTGGATGGCCATACGCTTGCCGTCGACCGTCCACGCCATGGCGGCGCGCACGGGGCCGAAGCGCCGGGTGTCGATCCGCGCCACGGCATTGCGCACGAGTGGGTCGTTGATGAAGTTCACGATCGCGCCACGCTGATCCTCGTGGTCGATCAGGAACCAGCGGCCGATGGTGCCGCTCACCGGCCCCAGCTCATGCTTGCCCTCGAGGCGCTCCGGCACCAGCGTCTTTCCGCCGACGGTGACGGTCAGCCCAGCGGTGTCCATGAAGCGCCCGGCGTACAGGTGGCTCTTTACGGCCCGGCGCAGCGCCATGATCGGCTCGCCCGGGTCCCCCTCGAAACGGGCACCCACCTGCCAGATGAAGCGCCAGCGCCGCGGCCCACCGTAGGGCGCGGCCGTGCCGCCATTCCAGTTACCGTCGATCAGGATCTGCTCCGGATTGCAGTAGCTGTACACGTCGAGCCGGTTGAAGACACCGCTGGTCATGTGCAGGTCGAGATACTGACCGTATACGTCGTTGCACACTTCCCCCGAAGCGGTGTACCAAGGGTGGATCCGGCGGGAACTCTCCTGCAGGTTACGCATGGTCAGCAGCGTGGCCTTCATCCACGACCCGTAGGCATCGGGGAAGTCCGCGTGCAACTGACCGTCGCCATAGATCATGTTGAACTGGTCGTAGTACATGCCATCCGCCCCCCAGCCGAGGTACCGCGCGGTCCAGTACGCAAGCCATTCTCGCCATTCCCGTGAGCCCATCGACATGCCGATCTGCGCGAAAGGATCGGTCTGCACCCGGGGAAAGCTGCCGTCGTAGGTGCGGGCCACGGCCCGTTCGTACCACCCATCGTCCGGTTTCGGCACTTCCTCCGGCAGCGCGCTCTTCGGGAAGGAGCCGATGCGGTCATAATGCCCATACCCCGGTGACCAGAGATGAAAGTTGTAATACGGCGTATAGAAGTCGCCTCGGGCACGCAGAAAGGCCAGCTTCTCCTGGAACTCCGCTATGCTGCCCCAACTCGGGCTGGGATACGGAAATAGACCGCAGTAGCCGCTATCCGCGCCGTCCACCATCTGGCGATTGGCGGCCATGAAGTACCGCTCCTTGGGCACGATCATGTCCCACCCCGCATACGGCGCGTCGTTCGACTGCTGGTAATCCCAACCGTCGAGCAGCCAACGCACGTGCGCCAGCGGCGGGTTGGGCCGTAGCGCCCCGGCCACATAGTCGCGATAGATATCCGCCGCGGGATGCCACGAACCGCCGTCGACCAATGCCAGGCGATAGATGCCGCTGCTCCAACTGCCGTTCGGCGCTACCCGAATGCGCTGGCGGGTGGCCACGGTGGTGCCGCCAGCGTCGCCGCCGCAAGCGAAGGCATAATCGTCGAACCGCGGATCTTCGATCCCCAGGTAGAGCCCCTGCCCCTCGTCCCACAAGCTGATCCACCGCATCGACGTACCCCAATGGGTGGCAAGCCGGTCTGCCGCAGGGTGTTGCCAGATCTGCCCCCAGCACTTCGCCATGAAGATGAAGTCGTCCTCGAGCATATCCCCAAGCCGCACCCCCGTGACGACCGGAAATTGCACCTCCGCCACCTCGCTCCCCGTTGGATTCTCGATCCCCAACTGCCACTCGCTCTGCCCGTTGCCCAGAAAGCGCGCCCGCGAATGCAGCAGTATCCCGCTACTTAGCCGGTGCGTCATGCTCACCGTCACGCTTCCATCCTCCTCCGGCGTCGCCGTGAAGTCGTCGAGCTGACTATCGTACAGATCGACCGTTTGCGAGGCGGCCAACCCTGGCGCTTTGGTGACGAGAGAGATCAGCGCCGCGTGCATCGGCGGTGCTTTCGACACGATCGCGTTGCGGGCGGTATCCTCGATCGAGGCAATGCCATACCCATCGAAGCCAATCCGCCATGGCCCCGCCTCCACGTACCGCACATTCTCGCTGCCCGCTATATAGGTTACCGTGCCGCCGCCGAAGAACTGGGGTGTCGCTCCGGCTTCTCCGCCGCAGGTGATGCGAAACTGGATCCAACTGGCGCCCGGTTCGCCAACCGCGATGCCGGCAAGGCTCCCGTCGGCCGGTACCGGTATCCCCTCCGGCGCCGTATCGGCAAGCGCCTCGATCCTGCTCTCGCCCAAGCCGGCGACCACCAACCTCGCATGTTGCCATGACGCGACGTGCAGAGGTTGTAACCGGCTGGTGAGAATCGTCGCCTCACGACCGCCCACGTAAGAAGAGCGCACCTCCCCCAGGACCGGCTCCCCCGCCCCCTCCGGCGCCAGCACCAGCACATCCAGCTGAGCGCCGCCATGATAGCTCAGGTTGAAGCTGTGCTCACCCGCCGTGAGGTCGTAATCGCGCGTGCGCACCCACTTCCAGCCCGACGCCACGCTTTCCGTATAATCGGTCACCCCGGCGCCGCTTTCCTGATTCATGCTTTCGGCATGGTTCCAGTTTCCCCCCCACGGAAACAATGCGCGCTGCCACATCACATACCTGCCCGGCTTGCTCACCGTGAATCGCCAAGTGGCCGACTCCACGAAATGGATGTAGCCGCCACCGGACGCCCTCTCGTCCACGCCGAGCGTTCGCCCATCCTGGATCGACAGGTCGGTCGCAAGCTCCGCCTCCATGACCACGCTGCCGTCGTCGTTCTGCGCGAAGGTACCCGCGAACCGGGCGCCAGTGCCGAAGCTGACCATGCCCTCGACGCTGGCGACACGCAGCATCTGGCTCATCAGCAACTCGGGGCCACCCTCCTTCGGCACGCGGGTCAGCGCCACCCCCGCCAGCGCAAAATCTTCGCCACGGGAATGAATGCGGATATCGCCGCCATGCAGGCGTCGCTGAAAGTAGGCCAGCGGCAGGCGGACCTGCAGGGTTTGCCAGCTCTTGTTACCCCGCAGCGGCAGCCCATTCTCCAACCCCGGAGGAAACTTCCATACGCCGGCGGGATACGGCGCACGCCGCACCCGTTCATCGGCCGAATCGTACTGCAGGTACATAGTGCCTGGCGCTCCGTCGAAGTAGCGCACCGTCAGCAGCAGCTCGTCATCGCCCAGCCACTCGCTCACCTCCTGCCAAGGCGGCGCCACCAGATAGAAGTAGCCCATCTTGGTGCCCCCGATCAGCGATCGCGCGCAACTCTCGCCGCCCCGTTCCGCGGGAGTCAATATCCCTTCCTTTCCCGCCGGCCGAAGCGTGATCCCGGCGCTCTCCGCGATCCCGCTTTCCCCGCCGAAGCAAATCCATTTTGCCTCCGGATCGTCCAGCCAATCCGGCGCGGCGCCAACCATCCCCGCACACAGCAACCAGACCAGCAGACCTCTGTACCACGTACGATTCATCCAAGTTGTCTCCATTTATGGCGCCGCCAGGTACTGAATGCCGTTGTAGACGACCGTGAAGTTGCGACGACTGGTCTGGCCCCGTTTGAAGTACTGCACGTGCCCGTCGAGGATGGCCAGGTTGTCGCCGATCGTGTGGTAGTTGCCCAGAAGGTACTGCGAGTAGACGACTTCCACGTTCCCCAGGTCGCGCGCCACCTCGTAGTTTGAGCCGGAAGCGTTACTGGTGACGATGCAGCCATCCACCAGCACGCAGAAGACATCGCTACGGGTGATCTCCGCCAACTTTGGCGCTCGGCTGCCGGTCGCTCCCGCAAGATAGCCCTGGTTGCCGTTCCAGGAGTAATTGGATACCGGCGTACCCCCACCATACCAACGAATATTGGTCGGGCAGAAGTAGATCCCGCTCTTCGCATAAGCAGGATGCCACGCTTCGTAAAGTGCCAGGTACGACATCCACGTGCCCAGGCCCCCATGCGTCGGATTTCGATACGCGGGCACCAGATACTCGTCGAAATCGTCCGCATAAAAATGCGTGGTCATCAGCAGTTGCTTCTCGCTGTTGATGCAGGCGGCCTGACGCGCCTTCTCGCGCGCCTTGCCCAGCGCAGGCAACAGCATGGACGCCAGTACAGCTATAATCGCTACCACAACCAACAACTCGATAAGAGTGAAACGTCCTTTGCGTCTACTCATGTCTCTCTCTCCTTTCCAGTTCAAGCTGTTTACGCATCGCCCGTCAGAGCTATACCATGTCATGGTCGCAATATTACTCTCTCTCCAATCCATTCAAGCGTAACTTGCAGACTCCACGTGTCCCCGTGTCCCCTGGTCCAGCTGTTCTCGTGTTGCCAGAGAGTATCTGCCTCTTCTCGTGCCCGCCCCCGTGTTCAGCGAGGTGAGTCAGCTTAACAGGGATGATGCAACTCGTCTGAACGCCACTCGCCGAAGTGGCCTGCCGCGTTGCCCCCCCCGCCGCGCTTCCCTCACTCCGCGCCCCGCTCCAACCTGTTCGTGACACCCCTTCTTCCCAGCACGTGCCTGCCGCCGACCGCCGGGAACGCCAATTGCCTAAGCGGCGGCACGTGATCGGCCTCCGAACTCCGGTGCCCTCAACTATCTCAGATTTGCCATTGTGAGAAGTTTTCCAGATTGACAAGAAGGAGTGATCGCATTATACTGGTATCGAACAATCAGGAGAGAACACTATGTTGAAGGCGTTACCCATTAACCTCCGGAGATACCGAACCATCAGAAGGCTCAGACAGCAGGATGTGGCTGAGGCTGTCGGTATCTCACGCTCCAGCTACCGCAACCTCGAAACTGGACAGTCAGAGCCAGAGTGGAGGGTGATCGAGAATCTTGCCGAATTTCTCGAAGTCGATGCCATGGACCTTCTGGAGGATGTGCCTGTTCCGAAATCGGTTCGCTTTCGCAGCAAACAACTTACCGCTCAGGAACGGGCGGAAAGAGATCAACTCATAGTCGAGACGCAACGTTGGCTCAATGACTACAGGGAACTCGAAGAACTGCTTGATGTGTCTCGCGAATGCAAGCTCATCGACATCTGCCACGGGAAGGCTGATCCCATCGACTGCGCGGCCGTCGCTAGAGAGCGCTTGGGTTTTGCCAAAGAGTTTTGCGTGGGCAACGTCGCCGAGGAGTTGGAGGAAGCTGGAATAAGAATCCGCGCTTTCGAAACCCGCAGTAATCGCCTCAACGGGTTCTCATTGGCTGCCGTCGATGGTGGGCCGGCAATGGCTATCAACTGCCACCCGAGCATACCGGTGGAGCGGCAGATTTTCTCTGCTGCCCATGAGCTTGGCCACCTTATCATGCATCGGGCATCGTATGAGGCCGAGGTCCACGAAGCCGAGATAGCGTCTCAGGAAAATGAGGCAAATCTTTTTGCTGCGCATTTCCTCATGCCTGCCGACAAGTTTGACGAAGTCTGGAGTCGTTACCGTGGGCTTCCATGGATCCAACGCCTTATCAAGACCAAGCGCACCTTCCACGTCAGCTGGATGACCGTCGCACGTCGGCTCATCGACAAGCAGATAGCTGATCAGACTATTTATGTCAAATTCAAAAAGGTCTATGAACTCGAGTTCGGCGTCAAGGTCAACGCTACTGAAGAGCCTGACACCATCGGAAATGCACCTTGGCAACTTACCGCTGAGCCAGATCGCCTCGACCGCTTCGACTTCCTCGCCGATCGCTTCTGTCGGCTCGTTCGCGATGCCGTAGAGAAGGAACTCATCAGCTTTGATCGTGCAGCAGAAATGCTGGGCAAGTCTTTGACGGAAGTCCGCGAACTCGTTGACAATTGGAGACTCTTCCCTTGAGTTCGTCGGACCCGGCCACACTTATTGCTGACGCATGCGTCTTAATCGATTATGCAAAGGCCGGACACATCGGCATCTGTTTTCGTGTTGCCAGAGAGTATCTGCCACTTCTCGTTCCCGCCCCGTGTTTAGCGAGGTGAGTCAGCTTGACAGGGATGACGCAGCTCGTCTGGGCATCCGGATCGTAGAACCATCCTCCCAGCAACTTCGTCAGGTCTGGCGCGGCGGACCGCTTTCACAGCGTGACAAACTGTGCTGCATCATGGCACAGCAACTTCAGGGCGCAGTATGGTCCAGCGACCGCAGTATGCAAAAGCATTGCGAGAAGCTCGGCATACCATTCTACTGGGGGCTTCAGATCATGCTATGCCTGGTAGAGCGCAGATTGCTTGCAGTTGGAGAGGCTATCGCCATTGCCTCTGATATTCAGGCCGTAAACCCAACACATATAACGGTCGACGTACTGCAAACGTTCAAGCAGAAACTGCAGTCACTATAATTCCTTCCCTCACCCCACGCCCGCTGCAACCTGCCTCCGGTACCTTCTTCCCTGCGCGAGCCCGCCGCCCCCCACTGTGCGTCTATCTGCCCGAAGTCGCGTCAAGCCAGCGCGGCGCCGATTGCCAGGGCTGTCAGGAAAGAAGCCAGCCTGGCCACCACAACCATCAGGAGCGCATCCGGAAAGAAGGGTATATCCGCCCACTTGCAGACAAGCACGAACATGACGATAATGCCGAGGATTCCACCAATCATCGGGATCAGACCGAGTACTGAGGCAATAACCGCGATCACCAGCAGCTGGATGAACTCAACATCGACGCCCGTGACCTTCGCTCCAACCCAAAGAAAGAACGCACTTACAAAGATGCCGACGACCAGAATAAGTGATCCAAGTGCAAAAAACCCCATTGATCCACCCCAGATTACATGATTACCTATGGTATGATGACGAACACCAGACGCAATGTACGCGTTAAGCTCGTCTTGTCTACGTCAGTTCCACGTTTTATGCAAGAAAAAGCTGCATCTGCATGTTGAAGAAGCTCCATCGCCCACAAAAGCCTTCAACAGTGTTGAAGCTCCGCAGAAGGTGGGAGCTCGTGCTTGCTAGAGGAACGTCGGAGGAGCGGAAACAGCGGAATGAGCGCGTCCCCGCCCGATCTTTGCGATCTCTGGGTTCTTTGTACTTAATTCCTGCCGCGCCTCCATCCCCCCACGTGAACACAATTCCACAAGCTTTGGACTCGACAGGCCCCGCAATTTGCAGGGGTTCTCCGACCCGCGGCTTTGTGCATTGCCTTCTCACTATATATAACAAGCCCCGAGGAATTGAGCTCACGCGGGAAAGGGGCGACGCCGTGGACGCAACCCGCATGGGGTTGAAGGGAGGCGGGCAGTATACCCAGGGTAGCACCGCCTTTGGCGGCACAACCCTGGGCTATTGGACGTAGCCCCGTTGGGGCAAGTGGGCAAAGGAAGCGGTATGGACGGTATGACTTATGAAGAAGAATGTGTCACTATTCAGCAGGAGTTAGCCTCGACAGACCCGGCAATACAGGAGAGGTTCTCCGAACCGCGACGAGGCCGTTGTAGCGTGCACAAAGGCGCGCGCCGATGCCCTCATACCTTCTTCCCCTTTTTCCCAGCCACCACCGTGCCGCCCTTCCTGCGCTTACCCGTAGGCTTGGTAGACTTCGCGGAGGTGCCACTGGAGGTGGCGCTCTCGGGGACGATACGTATGTACCGATGGCGGTCGAATCGACTGGCCCTCAAATGCCCGCAACCACTCCTCCGCGCCGTGACCATGCACCCGCGGCGAGACCTGCACTTCCAGCATCGGCGTCAGCGAAAATGCCCCGCGGTCGAAGAGCTTGTGATGCATCGAGCAGAGCGCCAGCCCATTGTTCACCTCATCCGGGCCCTGCGCTTCGTGCCACTGGATATGGCACGCCTCCAGCGCAATCACCCGGTTGTCGATCCTCACGTCGAAGCCGCAGACCGCGCACGCATAGTGGTACGCGCTCAGGATAGCGTCGCGAAACGCCGGGTCCCGACTGCGACGCGTCCGCGTGACGACCGGCGCCGGGATGCCCAACGCCATCAGGATATCCTCATGCAGCGTCTCGGGAAAATGCGCCACCAGCAGATCTTCGATCACCTGGCCGGCCAGCTCCGGTGACCCTTCCAGCGCCTGCTGCACCGCCGGGGTGAATCCCCCCGCCACCTCGTGTCGAAGCAGCTCGCTCTTCTTCGCGTCCGTATGCCCCTGGCGTGGGACAAGCCGCTCGGCGCCGGGGATCTCCCAGATGCCATCATTCTGCAGCCGCCAGAAGGGATACTCCGGATGCACCGACTTACGCGGCGGCCCGAACTCCCGCAGCAGCGCAGTCAGGCGTTCATCGACCTCCTGGTACTCCACCAGCCGTGGGGCGCCACTGAGCAGCCGGCTCAGCGCATACATCACCAGCAGCGGTTTGTGCGGCGCGCGTTGATCGCCCCGCTTCCACACCGTCAGGTTCTGAAACAGGCTCCGGATCGTAGCTGGCTCCATGCCTCCAATCTAACCGCCTCCATCGCGAAAGCAATCCTGCCCTGTCTGTCGCGGCCAGCGCCGACATCCACCATTCATCAGCGCTGCGCCTGATCCTTCGATGTTGGCTCACCACGACATGGGCGATATGGTAGTACAGAGCCTCCCCTCACCCACAAACGGATTCGTCAGCGGAGACTGTTCATGCACACGGAAACCCTCGCCGACTGGCAACACGACCACGCCTTCGGGCAGGAAATGAAACGTCCAGGCGAAGTCCGGACTTGGTGGGTGATCGGGATCACGGCGGTGGTCATGGTGATCGAGATCGTCAGTGGCTGGCGTTTCGGTTCCATGGCCTTGCTCGCCGACGGTTTGCACATGGGGTCGCACGCCACGGCGTTGTTGATCAGCGCGTTCGCCTACGTCTATGCCCGCCGGCATGCCGCGGATCCGCACTTCTCTTTCGGCACCGGCAAGGTCAATGCCCTGGCCGGCTTCACCGGCGCGATGCTGTTAATTGGTTTCGCCTTCCTCATGGCATGGGAAAGCGTCGGGCGCCTGCTCCAGCCCATAACCATTGCCTTTGGACAGGCCACGCTGGTGGCGGTGCTCGGCCTGATCGTCAACGCCGTTTGTGCCTGGATCCTCGGTTCCGCCGGACACGGTCATCATCATGGTACCGCCGACACCGACCATCCTCACCACCATCATCACCATGACCACAATCTGCGTTCCGCTTACCTGCACGTGGTTGCCGATGCGCTGACCTCCGTGCTGGCCATCGTCGCCCTGCTCTCCGGCAGATACCTCGGTTGGACGTGGCTCGATCCAGTAATGGGAATCGTCGGTGCGATCTTGGTGGGGCGCTGGTCGTGGGGGCTGTTGCGCGATACCAGCCGGGTCCTGCTCGATCACCAGGCGCCGGACGCGGTGCGCCGGCGGATCGCCGACTCGCTGGAGGCCATCGGCGACAGTCGGGTCGCGGATCTGCATGTATGGTCGATCGGGCCGGGCTTGTATGCCGCCGAAATCTGCGTAGTCACTCATGAGCCCCAGCCGCTTTCGCGATATCAGAGCGCCATCGACGGCGATCTTGGAATTGTCCACACCACCATCCAGGTCTGCACCTGCAAACCCGCCGAGGACACCACGGCAAGCAACGATTCACCCACCTGAAGAATCGCCCGGGGTCGCACCTCCACAACAAGAGAATCGCCCGGGGCCAGGGACGAAACGAGACGAGTCGGACGGCAGATGCACCTGGTGGCACTCCATCGGCAGCGTAGAACCTTCTCCTCAGCATCTTCGTCAGGTCTGGCGCGGCGGACCGCTTTCACAGCGTGACACCCGCGTCCTCGCCTCCGCCTACTGGCGGGGATCGCCGTGTGCCAGGAGCCGGTATTCGCCGGGCTGCAGCGTGAGGGTGGTCTCCGGGAAGGAGAGTCCTGGCAGGGCCATGCGTTGGCGCAGCGTGGCGGTCACTGGCGTATCGGTGGGGTTGTTGACCGAGACGTGCCAGAAGGCATCCTGGCCGCTCTTGCCGAACGGACCGGTGAGTGCCGTCACCTGCAGGAAGAGGTCTCGCCCAGGCGCATCGGCCACGATCGGGTGGCCCACTACCCAATGGGTGCGAGCGACCTTGTGGCTGTACAACGGCGCGTAAGTGCGGCCTTCGGTATCGACGCCAAGCGGCGTGTACTGGCCATTTCCGTTGCTGTAGGTACCGGCCCCGCCATAGCCCTCCAACTGGTAAAGGCCGGCGGACCAGCGGGGATTCATGCCGTGTATACGGACTGCCGGCGAGATCTCCTTCACCTCCCGCGGGGAAGGCTTCACGATGGTGAACTCCAGCGCACCGTCGGCGGCATTGAACTCCAGTAGCCCTGGCCCGGCGTCGGACTTGCGCTCGCCCTGCACCACCTCGAGCCCCTGAGGCTCTCGCAGGTGACGGATGATCGCCAGGACCTCGTCGCTGTTCTCAAGACTGATGTCCATCGGCCACATGTAGGTGAGCATATGCAGCTCGTGGGTGCCATCGGTAGCGATGGCGAGCCCCTCTGTCGGCAGCTGCACATCGACATCGAATATACTGGCAAAGGCGGAGACGACCAACGGCTGATTGTGGGTGAAGCAGAGGAAGCCATTCGCTTCGCCGGCGGTGACGATGCCGGCAAACCAGCCACCGGCGGGCACGGCAAAGCGACTGGCGGTGCCATCCTCGGTGGGGGTGAAGTCGTGGGCCCCAAGCAGTTGTGTCTCCTTGCCGACGAGCAGCAGGGCCCGCGTACCGGGTAACATCTCGCGCCGCCCTCGGGTGAGGCGGAATTGCGTCAGCTTGTCGTTGGCAAGAAAGCGCAGCCGCTGCTCGTAGAGCCCCGCAACGGTGCCGCCGCCCTTGCCGGGGCCGCCCCAACTGGTGGAGTCGACGCCCGTGACATAGCGGCCAAATTCCGTGTAGGTGCTCTGTCCGTCGAAGAGGGTGGGGGGCTGTATGGGGCCCCATCCGCGCCAGGCATTAGCCGTGAACTCGAGCGTGCCGGAGAGGACGGAGGTGCCGCGGTAGACCCGTTCGCTGCCAATCTCCAGCATGGGGTACTGGTAGGGAGACCCGCCTTGGGAGAGCCCACCGGCGGTTACCAGGTGGGGCGCGAAGCGGTCGAAGTCGGCCAGAGGCTGCAGGGGCTTCGGGCCCCCATCCCAGGTCTTGCCCACATCGCTCTGCTCGGGATGACTGTGCGCTCGCCAGTCGTTGGGGCCGCGCGCCATCTTCATGTTCACGTTGGTGCAGTGATTGACATGGTCACCGCAATAGACCACGGCCTGGTCGCCGCCTGCCTTGTGCGATTGATGCGGAAAGGCGACGGCCTTGCCACCGGCGGTGTCGGTGGCGACCAGGGTGAAGTTGCGCTGCATCAGCCCGGACAGGTAGAGGCGCTGGGCGAAGCGCTGGGCGCCGTTGGGCAAGAAGCGGCGGAAGAGACGCGTACCGTCGTAGATGGCGATCTCCGCCAGACCAACGTCGGAGGTCACCTCGAGATTGGCATCGACAAGGCCACGCGCGTTGACGAACATCTCGTTGCCGTAGATGAACGGGCGAGTCATGTTCGACCAGTGGCGGATTAGTGGACCGCTCGACGCGGAGACTGGCGGCGCCTCGAACTGGTGATTCTTGTTGAGCGCGAAAACGACCTCGGCCAGCGACGGCGCTACCGCCACGGTCATCCCGTCGCCGCGCGCTACCGACGCGGTCAGCTCCGCGGCCGAATTCACCAGGTTGACGACGACGGGAAGCGCGCTCATGCAACCGGCGTTGGTGCGCAGGTACAGGTCGGTGATGTCCTCGCGCAGTTGGCCATTCTCGTAGAACATGATCCCGAACGCTCCGAAAGCCTTGCAGTGTTCCGGCTGCATGCCGCCACGCTGCGCTGCACGGGCGAAGTCGAAAAATCCGATATTGTTGTGACCGACGCGGTCGTTCTCACGCCCCATGAACTTCTTGATCAGGAAGTCGAGCCCCATGCCCTTCTGCCAGAACGTACCGTCTTCCTGCTCCCCGTTGAGGCGGAAAAGGTGCTCCCCACGGTGGCTGAGATAGACGGGGTCCGGCCAGACCGGGCGGGCGCCATAGAAGAACATGCGGTTGCCGATGTTGGAGTCCATCCAGTAGCCGGGCATGAGCAGCACCTCCTCGTCGCCGACCGCGGCGCATTCGGCCGCGAGCTGCTCCAGCTCCTCCGGGGTCAACTCGCTGAAAGGGTCGAGGAAGACGACGAAGTCGAGTCCCGCTGCCTTGGCGGCGGCCGCGTAGTCCCCGGGCGTACTGCCGCCCGCATACTGGCTGCGGGCGCCGATGAGGCCCCGAAAAACCTTGACCGCGGGGAGCGGTGCATCGGGATCGAACTCCTTCCGCCGCTCGACGCGGCCAGGATCGGTAAACGCCTCGATGGCACCGGCACGCAGCTTGGGAGCGACGATTACTTCTGGATCGACTACGGCCCCGCCCAGTTTGCCTGACGCCAGGGACGGCTCCGCCAGCCAGCGGAAAGTATTCATCAACAGCCGTCCAAAGTCGGATTTTCTGCCTCCCAGCCCCTTGTCGAGCATGGCCCCGTTGTGCATCCAGTAGGTGCCGGAGCCGACATGAAAGACGTCGAGGCAATGAAAGAGCGCCATCCGCCCTTCGTTCACCTCGCGGATCGCGTAAATGGGCGGTTCCGGTACGCCCTCGGGACGCTGCAGCGCACCGGTCAGGCGGTCTTTCTTCGGCCGATTCTGCTCGTTGGGGTGGTAGTAGGGATAGGTGCGACTGCCCCGCGGCCCGCGCGCCACGACTCGCCAGCTCTCCCCAAGCGCCAGCGGACCGCTGTAGCGGACGTAGTTGACCGCGCGCCCCTTGGGCGAATTGGGCCACCAGATCCCCTCGACTCCTTCGCTGACCGGCGTATCGGGATCGATCGCCGTCGTATAAAAGAAGGGCATGCGCAGCCGTCCATGCCAGCCTTCACTGGTCACCGGCGCGGCGATCAGCTCCAGAGGCAGCCGCGCGTCGTAGTGCTGCAGCGCCTGATCAGCGGCGTGATAGGAGGCGACGAATTGGCCGGCGCGATTGACGTTGAAGAGGACCCCGCCGCCAGCTGCCATGTAGCGGTCGAGCAAGGCCAGCGTCTCTTCCGGGCCGGGGCCGGTTGTGCCGAGGCCGATCAGGTCGCGCACTTCACCCTCGGCCACGTGTGGGAGGCCCATCAACATGATCGCATTGTACCGCGAAATGCGTTCCCAGGTGAAGTCGGGCCAGTCTTCGGTCGCATCCACGATGAAGCCCGCTTCCGTCATCTGCTGCATCCAGGTGTAGTCGAGAAAGTTGTGGTGCCGCCACTTGCACAGGAGAATGGTCGGCTTTGCAACTTCCGCCGGAGGCTCCTGGGAAAAGAGGGCAGGGGCGGCGAGTATGATCAACAGACGTGCGAGTAGGCGCATGATAGTCCTTTCAGTTGGCGGGTGCATTACCTTGTGACCATGTACTGTCTCTATCGTATCAGCCTTTGGGCATGAACAACCTCGTTATACTCTTCATCTTTATCGCGGTGGTGGCTTGCTGCCATCCCTACCCGCAAACGCCACTTTTCTCGAGTGGCACCCCTGACGCTCCTATTCCATCCTGTTCGTTCTACTCCGTTGCCGAAGTGCTCCTGATGTCGGGGTCTACAGTAGACTCGCCTGAAGCCGGGTCAAGTCTTTCGTTCACTGTTCGCCTGCCCCTCTCCGCGAGGGGCGGTCAATCTCCGCCACGCATGCCCCGACACATGATTCCCCCATTCTTCATGCCCTTCTTCCCCTTCTTCCCCTTCTTCCCATCAAGTGCGTGCCGCCGCTTCCCTTCTTCCTCCTCGCCATTCCGCGTCCCTCAGAAGAAATGGTACTCCAGCGGCGTCACCACTCCGGTGCATTCGGCTACGCGCGGCCAGCTGATGACGCCGTTGGTGTTCACCAGCGCATGCGCGCCGACGCTGCTGTGGTGGAACGAGTGCAGGAAGGCCGTGTTGTACGGTATGTATTGACCGAGGCTGTTGCTCTGCGTGCTGACGCTGCACTGGTTCGCCGGAAACCATTGGGCGCTGCCATCCGCAAAGGCCACATTCATCCCGCGATTCTGGTGATTGCGCTTGTACCAGGTCGCGGAATTGTCCGCGACAGCTCCCGAACTCAGCGTCGTGTGGTCGCTGAAGAGGATCTTGCGTTCCCCATTCTCGTACGGTTCCGCCTGGGGCGTCAGCCGCGGCCGCCTGTACTGGCAGCCTGCCACGTTGGCGCTCCAGTAGTAGGCGTACTGCATCATGCTGCCCCAGAACGCGTAACTCACCGCACCGTTGCGATAATTGTCATAGCAGTAGTAGTTGCAGTTGGGCACATTCGTCTCCGGGCAATACAGAATGGTATCCCGGATGTCGTCGGCACGGTACCAACTCCCCGAGAAACTGTAGACCTTCTGTCCCAGGTAGTCTCGTGCCCACGGCCCCGGTCCCGCCGCAAATCCGCTGAACAGATATCCCCACTGCGCATCGTCGATCATGTAGTCATCATGGTCCCCCGCGTACATTGCCGCCCCCAGCCCCAACTGCTTCACCTGGTTCAGGCACGATATCTGCCGCGCCGCCTCCCGGGCACGCGATAGTGCCGGCAGTAGTAGCGAAGCCAGAATGGCGATGATCGCTATCACCACTAATAGCTCGATCAGCGTGAAGTATAGGCCATGGCAAGCTCTCCGCTCCTTCATGATCAACCCTCCTCTGTTTGTGTCGAGACAGGTGTTATCTCTACAAATATACCTGCCCGCCAGTCCACATCAAGCCGGTCTTGCCCGCGCCCCCGCCATGTACCTGGCGTGATGCCCATCAGGTGTTTGCTGAATGCTACATGATTCCGGTTTCATCGTAATCGAATCCTCTCTACATTAGCGTGTCAGTTCAGCTCCGCCGGAGCCCAGCCTCGTCTCACTCTCATCGAACCGTCATGGAGGACAGCATGTCTGACGACACTCGCCACATGGAAGACTATCTCTTCGACCTTCGCGGCTACCTGAACCTGCCCCGCGCGCTCTCCCCCGAAGAGGTGGCCGACCTCAATCGCACTATCGACGCCATTCCACCCCTCGCCCCCGGCGAATGGCATGGTCATGTTCACAATCAGGTGCACAGCCCCAGGTTCGGCACCAATCTCCAGCAGATCTGCGAGGCCGGGCCCCCCTTCGAGGCCCTCATCGATCATCCCGCCTGGCACGAACGCGTTCGCCGCTACGTCGGAGGCGAAGGCACCTTCGATTACAATCACGGGCCGCTCTTCGTCGATGAGAACTTCGCCAATCTCCGCGGCCCGGGCCAGGCCATCAGCCTCCACAGCGGCGGACACACCCGATGCCAGCGCACTCAGTACGGCTGGCACGACGGCCGCTGGCACTGCGGCCAGATCAACATCCTCATCGCCCTCACCGATATTGGCCCCGGCGACGGCGCCACCGTCGTCATCCCCGGCAGCCACAAGTCCAACATCGAGCACCCGCACCTGCGCAGCCAATCCTATGGTTCCGATCCCGCCGATGCCGTCGAAGCCGCCATCGAAGTACACATGCAGGCCGGCGATGCCCTTCTCTTTGTCGATGCCATCTGTCACGGCTCCGCCGAGCGGCGCAACCCCGGCCAGCGGCGCATCGTCGTCTATCGCTATGGTCCCTCATGGGGACGCTCCCGACATGGCTATACACCCTCCGACCACCTGCTCGAACGCCTCACCGAACGCCGCCGCGGCTACCTCCACCCCGGCACCTATCGTTCCCCACCCACCCCCACCGCCTGAGCATTCTCCCCCCTTCACGTGTGCGAGATTCTTAACGACTGTCCAGCTAAGCTGACGGAAACGCGCACCTCCTTGCACTGACAACCGCCGCTCCTCCTCCCTGCTCTTGAGCGTAAATGGCAATCTTGGCACGGCGGGTGCTAACTATCCTCACGTTGCCTGACAAGCCATGCTGAGCACGATGCTCGGTAGTTTCGGGTAACGCTACCCGAGGCAGAACCTCAACCCACTATGACCCGAAGGAAGGAGTTAACATGACTCTCCAAACACTCAAGAAAACCATTATCGTCGGTATTGCCACCGCTGCCACATTCGGCAGTGTCACCTTTGCCGAAGATGCCAAACCCGCTGACAAGGCCAAAGCCGATCAGAAGATGAAGGCCGACGCGCAGGCTGTACAAATGCAGGGCCAGAAGCCCGGGCAGATGCAGCGTGCCGAGTTCACCGACGTCAAAAAGCTCGGCAAGCTGACCATCAAGACTGAAGCCGGACAGAAGCTCGGTTCCGTCGAAAAGGTCATCCTCAACGAGCAGAATGACAGTATCGACATGGTCCTCATCAACCGCGAAGGCGGCCAACAGGTCGCGGCTCCGTGGACGGCGTTCACCTATCAGGACATGGCTGGCGAGGCCTCGTTGACCATCAGCCAGACTGACCTCGATAAGCAGAAGCCCCTCGCCGACGCGCAGCGCAAGCAGCATGAGAAGCGCGATATCGCCACCCTCTCCAACCTCAAGCTTCAGGCTCAGGGCGGACAGGATGCAGGCAAAGTCGGAGAAGTGATCTTCGACGCCCGTAGCGGTGATCTCACCCATGCCGTAGTCGAGCTCGACGGCGATCGTCGCGTTCGCATCCCATGGGAAGCGATCACCGTGCAGATCGAGCAGAAGACCGCTCGCGTCGATGCTCCCCTGCGCAGCATTCATCAGGTAGCCTACCAGAAGGATCAGGCCCCTGCATTTGACGACCGCGCCTACAACACTCGCATCGACGAAACCTTCCAGACCGACAGCCAGCGCCGTGTTCACGGCTATGTCGGCGAAGAAGGCGACTTGACCGAGAAGCTTGAGAAGTCCGCCGAAGAGATCGGCGACAACGTCAAGAAGCTGTACAACGACGCCACCACTGGCGACAAGAACAAGCCGGCCCAGCCAGCTAAGCCCGCGCAGCCGGCCCAGCCAGCTCAGCCGTAATGAGCTGTGACGCTTGATGCTGGGCCTCGGCTCAGCCAGAACGAGGCGCCCTGTTCGAAAGGACAGGGCGCCTCTTCTTTTTTCCCGAACACCCCCGTCCTAATGGCCTGCCCCTCGATACTTTCTTCCCATTCTTTCCATTGCCCCCCCGCCCCCAGCGTCTGCCTCCTCGCCATCATGCTTCCCCTTCTTCCCTTGACATCCCAACTCTCCGACGATATAGTCGTGAAAATTCGGAATCACACTCCGAGATTTCAAGACATTAAGAGGGGCAACAATGGTTCCACGCCCAGCATATGAGAAGCAGGTTCAGACGGCACTTCGACGGTCGCCGGTGACCGCGCTGCTGGGGCCGCGGCAATGCGGCAAAACGACTCTGGCGCGCAAGATTGCCGCCACCTCTTCACCAGCCACCTTCTTCGACCTGGAATCTCCTCAGGACCTCCAGCGTCTCCAGAATCCAGAGCTGATGCTCGGTTCGCTGACAGGCCTTGTCGTCATTGACGAGATCCAGTTTCGCCCCGATCTCTTCGCCGTTCTGCGCGTATTGGCTGATCGAACGCCGACCCAGACCCGCTTCCTGATCCTGGGCAGCGCATCGCCCCAGCTACGTTCGGGCGCCTCCGAATCGCTCGCCGGACGCGTCGAGTTCATTGAGCTCGCGGGCTTCGATCTGGGTGAAGTGGGCAGCGACCATGCGGAAGCCCTGTGGGTGCGCGGCGGATTCCCCCGCTCCTATCTGGCCGAAACCGTGGAGGACAGTGTGGCATGGCGAGAAGGGTTCATTCGCACCTTCCTGCAACGCGATCTGCCGCAGTTTGGCTCGGCCACCCCCGCGCCCGTCATGCGACGCTTCTGGACCATGCTGGCCCATTACCACGGTCAAACCTGGAATGCATCCGAAATTGCCCGCTCCCTCGGCCAGAGCGACAAGACCATCCGCGGCTATTTGGACACGCTGACGGATACCTACATGGTCCGCCAACTCCAGCCTTGGTTCGAGAATCTGGGCAAGCGACAGGTCAAAGCCCCAAAGGTGTATCTTCGCGACAGTGGCCTGCTTCACCGCCTGTTGACTCTTGACGACCGCCACGCATTGACCGGTCACCCAAAAGTAGGGGCTTCCTGGGAGGGATTCGCTCTGGAGCAGGTCCTTCGCCTGGTGCAGCCCCCCGAAGCTTGGTTCTGGTCCATCCACGGCGGGGCGGAACTCGACCTGCTGCTGATGCACGGCGGCCGCCGCTACGGCGTCGAGTTCAAGTACAGCGAGGCGCCAAAAGCCACCCGATCCATGCACACCGCCATGGAGCTTCTCGATCTCGAGCGCCTCTGGATCGTCGTTCCCGGTAATACCAGCTACCCGCTGACCGAACGCATTGACGTCTGCGATCTCTCCGCCTTCCGAACCCACTGGCTTGAATTAACCTGACCATACCGATTGCGAGAAGCTCTCGGAGCCGCTCTCCCGCCGCGTCCCAGGTCCATCCCCGGGAATGCCACTCGCGCCGCCGCCCGGCCCTCTCATTCGTCTCCGCGTCCCCCTCCACGCCATCGATCGCACAAAATCTATACGGCGCGTAGCTGCTTCAACACGTAGTTCTTCCGTGCACGGCCATTCTTGAAAATGATGGTCGTCTCGGTGAGATCAACTATGCAGGACTCGTTGAAGAATTGCCGGTTCATTGCCACGACCTCGTCTTCTGAGAGGTCCTCCGACAGCTTGCCGCCGAACTGCTCGTCATCCATGGTCAAAAAGTCGAATTTCCAAGAATCCAACGTCACTCCACGGAATACACCAGCCTTCTCGAGCGATCGTTCCACCGTCTGCGTTTCAGCCACCCGTTCATACGCGTCCTCCGCAGCGTCGTGGGCAATCGTGCACCGATAGTCACCCGTCTCCATACGAAAACCTGCATTCCCCTTCGCGATGGCTTCCAGAAAATCTCGGAGCCTGCCGATCACCCGCGGTGCAGTGTCCTGGAGCTCTGCCGCAAAATCCTCATCGCTTCGTGCCGAAGCTTCCACCAGGCGCGTCACATGTGCAAGGGTGTCTGCCAGTTGATTCTCCTCCAAGAGTTCGTCGCTTCCTGCGCGCACCAGTTCCAAGCCGATGGAGCCCCGCGGAAGCGCGGCCAGCAGCATCCGCGAATTGGCCTCACCGGAGCGGCGGCCCCGCGTCCCGACGGTGCCATGCCACCGATCGGCATAGTCGGCCATCACCATGCTCTGAAATGGAGGCAGCACTTTGCCGACAAAGTTAACATCGATGCCGATTGAGCCAGAAACAGGCTCACCGTCAAAAAGCAGCACCGCGCGCGCCTCCTTCTCTCCCAGCGGCAAGTCTTGGAGTTGCTTCAGTATCTCCTCTTTTCGCTCCTTCCAGGCTGCCGACATCACAGGGTGGTTTCCTGCTGTCTCAAGCAGGCTCTGAACCTCTACAAGTTGCGCCTTCAGATAATCGCGCTGTGATCGAACCGTCACGGTGCCTGTCCCTCCAATTCTTGTCTGGCCAATTCATCCTCCGCAGGCGTATTCAAGTCAATTTTGAGCATCCCCTTGGGCACTCCAAGACGGCTGCGGGAGAACAGCAGCACCCAATACCTGCACGTGTCCAAGGTATGATCAACCGTATGACCGGCGTCAAAAGGATAGTGATCGACATAGTATTTGTCCTTGGCGCGCTTGGACGACGCAAACTCAGGCACATTATGCATCAGTCCCACCTGAAAAGCGAAGTCATAGCCCCAGTACACCGTAACCACATCAATGTCCTTGGGCGGTCGGTTGTCGAGTCGCTCAATATCCTCCAAAAAACTCCCGTCCAACCACTGGAACCCATTGACCAGCCCGTGACGGCGCAACTCAGCGCGGAAATCCAAGAACCCAACAAGAAGTCTCCGTCGCTCGTTGCTGATCCCAAAGCGCTGGCACAGATCAACCGTCGTACATGGATAAGGAGACAATTGTTCACGTGCAGTAGGGTTCCCCATGTTTTGGGGCAATACAAGATTGTGGTCAAATGCCGGGATCGAATTCGTCATACACGTACTTCTTCCTCACAATCAATCTTACGTGACGAGGCACTGGCATATCTCACAGCGCCAGTAACCGCCTTGAGTTGACAACCGTTTCGCTCCACTATTCTCTGACCAACATCCTCGCGTATCCATAATCTACTGCAAATCTGCCTGCTTGCACGCGCAGTTGTAGATGATCCATTCTTGGAGGCGAGGAGCGAGTGGAGCTGTATCGCATGAATGAGTGGCGCTCCCTTCTCTTATCCCGTCCTACCCCAAACCCACCCCTCTCCCCTGCCGCTCAAGGCTCGCCCGCCGCGGAGCTGGGTTGCACACTCAGCAGGCGCACTTCACCGGGAGTCAGCTCGACGACGAAGCGGGCCAGATCGGCCGCGCTCCAGGCGCGATTGCCGGCGTGGACGCCAGCCTTGGGTTCGCGGGGGCTATCCGAGGAAACCGACAGCAGGTGGTATTCTGTCGGGGGCATCCGGAGTCCCACCTCCACTGGCCGCGCCTCATCGCGCCAGTTGACCAGCAGCAGGTAGCGCTTGTCGCCGCCATCGGTGAAGAGGTAGCTGCCGATAGCGTTGCCCGGGGTGGCAAGGCGGAGCTGGCGGCGTTCGCCGAGAAGCGTATCGACTTCAGCGGCGAACGCGCGCGGGAAGTCCCGCTCCGTTTCCCACGCCAGCAGATCGCGATCGAGGAGCCGGACGCTGCCGTCTTCCCGGCCTGCCTCGATGAGGCGCCGGAGGGCGGGAGGATCGTTGGCCGCACCATAGGGGCCAACTTCGCCCTCGCGTTGAAGGATGAGCACCTTGCTGCCGGCGGCATGCGCCTTCTCGATGGCCGCAACCGCCTCCTCGCCAATCGCATACGGGAACGGCAGGAGAATGAGCGCATGGCGGGAGAGGTCGTCCAGCGTCTCCGGCCGGTCGAGGTAATACAGGTCAAAGGCGAAGCCTCCTTCGCCGAGCGCCTGGTTGACGGCGCGGTGGCTCCAGAAGCCCCGTTTGGCCTCGGGATTGCCGGCCAGCCAGTTGGTGCCATGATCGTTGTCCCACCAATCCTCCGACGCGCGGGAGATCAGGCAGGCGACATCGCCGACACTCCGGGCACGGGTCACGCCGCATCGCATCAGCGCATCCATGAAGGCAAATTCCCGTACACGATGGTCGCGCGACTTCTGCATCTCGATATAGTTGTACCGGTAATACGAGACCATGCGGGCACCCTGCAGGACGCTGACGATCCCCTCGCGCACCGAACGAGGCACGAAGTTCTCCATGGCACCGAAGCGCGGCACATTGGCGGCCGCGAAGAGACGCGTCTCCCGAGGGAGATAATCCGACCCCAGGTAGTCGATCCCCCCCAGTTGGCCAAGAACGTCATACGCCAGCCCGTAAGTGATACGATTGTTGCAGGATATGGGATGCGACCCGATCACCGTAAGGGTGACGCAGTCCGGATTGATGGCGCGAACCGCCTCGGCATAGCCCCCCAGTCGCCGCGCGTGCTGCTCATAGGAGTAGACCACCCAGCGCTTGTAATCGACGGAGCGCTGCCAGATATCCTTTGGGAGACTGGCTTCAGGGCCGAAACGCTCGTGAAAGGCTGCCCGCACCGGATCGTCGGCCGGCCGTTTCTCCCCCTCCGGATGCGGCAGCCCCAGATACGCTTCGTCCCACGTAAGGCTGATGCCATCCACCCCGCGGGCGACCACCTCTTCGCAGAGGGTGCGAAACACATCGTTCTCCTTGGGGCCGACATGGCAGGCGGGAAAACGCCCGAGAAAGATCACGTGCACCTGCAGCTCGTTCGCATGCATCGCCTCGACAAACTCGCGGAGCAGGTCGCGCTGGCTCGGAAGGTCGGTCAGATTCGGCGGGTCCAGGGGCGCCGGCGTTTCATTACCAGCTGTCGGCAGAGCCGCTTTCGCTCGCGCCTCCCAGAAGTGCTGGTTGGTGAACGAGCGGAAGTTTATCGATGGCCAGAAGGCTTCCATCTTTGCCTCGATGAAAAGCAGCGTACCATCCGCCCCCATCTCCTTGATGTCCCGCAGCGTCTCGACAAAGCGGGGATACTCCGCGAGCGGCATTTGCGGCAGGTCATCTTCGCCACCGGTGATGCCGAACATCCAGAGGTCGGTGGTGATCAGCCGCAGGACCCGTGCATCGGCACTCCGGGGCGCCGGCGGCCAGCTGACCTCGACAGGCTCGCCCACGACAAGGCGCGGGAGTGAGGGATCCGGTTGCGCCGCGGGTGCGGCGGCGGGCAGCGCCTTGGCAGCTTCCGCGGTCGCGTAGATCTCGAACTCCCCCAGGGCCGGCGCGCTCTGCTCCCAGCCCCCCTGGATCTCCAGTGCCTGCAGAAGGATGCCATGACACAGTGCAGGCGGTACCGGCACCGTCTGCCATCCATTCGGCTGACCGTTGACAACGGCGAGAGTCTTGTCGCCCTCCCCGTCGCCAGTGGTATCGGCGCGAAGGCGGAAGCGTGGCGTCCAGATCGACGTCTGCCGAAGCCGCACGGCACTCACCTCCACGGCTTCGCCCAGATCGATCCGAATGGTGCCCGGCAGCGTAACCCCCGAGCGGAAGCTGGCGGTCGTCGCCTCATCGCCGTCAATCAGCCTGGAGATCTGCTGACCGATCGAAGGGGAGCTGGCGAGCCCCCGGGCGCGCGGAGCAACGTTGACAAGCCCTTCCACCGAGGGTTCGTGCAGCGCCACCTGCTGGAGCGAGAGCCGGGTGAGCACGGCGGGCTCGTCCGGAGCGTCCAACAGATCGAAATCGAGATCGTCGGCGGGGCGCACCTCTCTGCCGTCAAGCAGGAGCTTGCCATCCTTCAGTTCGAGTTGGCTGGCGAGATCAGGCCGGTTGAGCGTCACCCCGACGGTGGGTGTGCAGTGACCGGTGATGGTCCAGGCGTGGCCATCCTGGAAGGTGCGAATCTCGAACGGGACCGTGTCGACCCCCGTGATGCGCCCGTGGATGACAAGATCGCGGCTGTAGCGATATGGAATCCACGGACGGGCGGCGACGATGACGATGCGGGCGGCCGGATCGCGCTGCCATTCCTGGTGATGCACCCCGAAGAGCAGCCGCTGTTCCGGCTTCAACTCGAGCTGCGAACCGTTCTCCAGCCACAGCCCCAAGCTGTAGAGCTGCCCGCCGGCAATCGAGGCTCTGGCACCCTCCGCCAGCCGAATCGGTGGGAGCATGACATCGTCCGGCGCCACGATGCGATGGACATTGCCCGCTTTCAGGATGATCCATCCCGTTCCCGCGGCATGGATCCGCCCCTCGTCCGCGATCAGATCGCCACCAAGCACCAGGTCGTCGTTAAGGACAAGCTCGGCAGGCTCAACGGCAGCGCCCTCGAGCCGAAGATCGCCGGTAAGCTCCAGCTGTCCCTTGACCACGAGCCGTGCCCCACTTTCGATCGTCAACTGGCCGGCGCTCAGCGAAAGCGGCGCCGCCAGCACCGGGTAGGCAGGACAACCGCCAGGCAGCCGGATGACCGACTCCGTGTCGGCGACAGGAACCTTCCCGTCTTGCCAGTTACTGGCAGCCTCCCACGCGGTTGGCTTGGTCGTGTCGGCTCCGGTCCAGGTAAAGAGCGTCTCTGCCACGACAGGAGAGAGGCAGGCAAGTGTTGTGATCAGAAGGAGCAGGCTGTTTTTTTTCATATGGCACATGCGCGAGCGGCCTCGATTGCTGGTCGGACGTCGTTAACGGGGGAGATGGATGGCAGACCTATCAGCCGCTGGGCGGCGGGCACTTCGAGGATATCCCGTTGCAGCCACCCCACGAATGATGGAACCAGACCCAGATATTGTTGACGAGATCGGCGTTGCTGCGCCACGTGACATGGCCGTCCATCCAGATCATGTTGCCGCCATAGCGGTGGCTGTCGAAAGGATCGGTGTAGCTGGGCCAGATGATGTACGGATAATAGATGACGCGTCCGGCGGGGACTTCGAAGTCGCGGCGGTGGGTATCGCCGGCGAAAACATAGGCGTCGGGATGAATGGTGCGCGAGATCTTGAAGCCGCACTTGAAGCCCGAACTGGCTGGGGTGTAGTAGCCGTGATAGCAGAGCCCCTGGTAATTGATGCCGTAGGAAGCCGAAGGATTCCCCTTGGCATTGGCGTAGCCTGTCCGGTAGGTGTTGCTGGGGCATTTCCAGACCCCCTTCCACGCATTGGCATCAGGAGCGATGCCGGTGTAAGGACTGAGGCGATAGGTCCAGTAGCTTTCCGTCGCGCTGTAGCCGACGACGTTGCACGGATCCATGTTGATGATCCAGTCATCATGCTCGTCGCCATAGATCTGCATGGCGGTGGCGATCTGCTTGAGGTTGCTGAGGCAGGCCGTGCTGCGTGCGGTATCACGCGCCTTGGCTAAAGTCGGCAGGAGCATGGACGCCAGAACGGCGATTATCGCCACCACCACCAGTAGCTCGATGAGCGTGAAGCGTGAACGGTGATCAGGCATGATGGATTCTTCCTGAGTTATTTGCCGTCGGGGCTGTTGTTGAACATCACATCACAGAGTAAATCTGCCGTTCCCGTCTGGCGATAGTAGCGGTAGCGGAAATCCAGCGGATCATAGCCATACCACCTGGCATGACCGTCCAGAAAGGCCATGTTGAAACCGAGTCCGTGCCGCCAGGTGATCGCGCCAAGCGGCGACTGCTTGTCGTGTGCCGTATACCAGAGAAACGCGTACGGGTACCACGTATACCACGAACGCGTGTCCATGACCGCGCACTTGATCGACGGATCGTACCACTTCTGAATCTTCGGATAGTAGCTGCGCCAACTGGTCATGAAGATGTCGCCGCTCACCCCATAGTGGCTGTAGCGACTCTGCGAGGTGCTCGTGAATTCCTCCGGCCGTGCGCTGGGGCAGGCAAAGGCCCCCTCGGGCGAAGTATCCGCCGCCGTTGGATTGCTCGTCCGCCCGACATAGCCGCCCACCGACTCCGCAAGCACCCAGTTGTGCTTTTCCCCATATTCGGCATACGCGAACGGCATGTAGTTGTCCGACTCATCGATGTAGGCGGTGATCCCCAGATGCAACTGCTTCACGTTGTTGAGACAACTGGCGCTTCGCGCCTTGTCGCGAGCCTTGCTCAACGCTGGCAACAACAGCGATGCCAGGATGGCGATTATCGCCACAACGACGAGCAGTTCAATAAGGGTGAAGCCTCGGCTGGTCGATCTCTTCTTCATGCTGGCGTTCCTCTTTGGGGTGATGATTGTGGTCAGGGCAGCACCACATTGCCTGTACAGCCGATGCCATTGCAGCCAGTCCAGGAATGGAAGAGCCAGTGCCACTTGTTGGTCAGAACCCGGTCCATGCTCACCCACTGAACATGCAGATCGCCCCAGAGCATGTTGCCGCCGAGGTCGTGGCACCAAAGGGGGTTCGTCACATTGATCGCGTAGAGCCATTCATAGTAGTAGGCGCGGTTGCGATTGTTGCTGTCGCCGAAGAGGATGTACGCTTCCGGATGAACGATGCGATCGAAGCGAATAGCACGCGGATTGGGAGCAGGGGTGTAGTAGCCCAGCGCCACTCCCTGATAATTGAGCCCATAGGAGGCGGTGAGTCCGGGACCATAGCTGCCACTGCGTGCATAGGGATTGCTTGGGCAGTGCCACACCCCCGTGGCCGGGTACGAGACGACATCCCAACCCACGTAGGGCTCGATATAGGCGTACCAGTAACCGCCGGGCCAGCCGGGTATCTGACCGCCCGCTTCCGTATGTCCGTTGGCGATGCGATCGTTGTTCTCGTCCCCGTACAACGCAAACGCTATGCCGAACTGCTTCTGGTTACCCATGCATTGCACTTTGCGGGCAGTTTCCCGGGCCCGGCTCAGCGCCGGCAACAACAGCGACGCCAGGATGGCGATTATCGCCACGACGACCAATAACTCGATTAACGTGAACCGTAACTGTCTCATGCTGAAGTCTCCCTCTTGCTAGTCCCATCTTTATGGAAGCTTGTTGGGCATCCAGTAGTCGTCGGAAGCACTGATGACGCCGAGAGCCTGACTATGAACGGAAAGGTCCGGTGAGACGAAATTCAGCCTGCTTCCGTGCGTGGCGCCTTTGAGGTAAATGTTGGTGGTCCGATCGCCTGCAGCCTGCGAATAGAAGATGCCGGTGTAGGTGCTCTGCCAGTCGGCAATCATCATCAGGTTGTCCTGCTCGTAGGCAGCGATAGTCCCGAGCCTGAAACCATGATAGAATTTCGTGCTGTACGTACCACGGTAGGTCAGCCCGAAATACGCATGCACATACTGAACCCCATAAGAGGGACCGCGGTAGCCCGGATAGTCGCAGAGAGACAATCCCCAGCCTCTGGTCGTGAGGGTGCTGCCGTTGCCCGGATTGCTCCCGCCAGGGTCGGACGGGCAGAAGAAACTCTCCCCGCTCTGGCCAAAGTAGTTGTTCGCCAGGACGCTGTCCCAGTAGCCTCCCCAGGCACCACCGTTGCCGGTGGATGGATACCACCTCCCACCGAATTTCATCGCCTTCTTCAGCACCGTCCCCTTGGGGATCGGATTGCCGCTGCGTACAGGAAAGAAATCGTCCTCATCCGAGGCATACATGGCCACTGCGCCTCCAATCTGTTTCAGATTGTTGATGCAGAGCGTGGTCCGCGCGCGATGCCGCGCTTTCGATAACGCAGGCAGCAGGAGGCTGGCCAGAATCGCAATAATCGCTATCACGACCAGAAGTTCGATAAGTGTGAAATGTACCCGACGGGGGGATGCGGACTCTGCTCTCATCGTATTCCTCCTTTGATGTAATCAGCGCGCGGGAAGGATCGTCGTAGCCATGGCAGACCTGGCGGCTTCACCGGCACCCGGAAGCACCAGCTCCGCCTCGATGCGCAGTCGTCTCGGCGCAGCCGGCTGGCGCTCCTTGCGCCGCTCCTGGATACGCTTGACCAGATTCTCCCCGGCCGCATGGCCCAGCTCGTAACGGGCCTGCTTGAGCATGATCAGGGCGTCGCGCTGATCGCGCGGCACGTCCGGCTCGTCAAAGCTGCAGATCCGCAACGACGCGTTCGGAAAATCTCGAAGTTCGGCCGCCGCCTGGATGGCGCCCTGCGCGATCGGGTCGTTAGCAATGAACAACCCGTCGATCTCCGGATGCTCGGCCAAGAGCCGGCGGGCCGCCTCATAACCGGAAGCGGCCGTGAAGTCCCCTTCATGTATCAGCTCCTGGGGGAGTTCCAAACCCGCGGCTTCCAGCGCGCTGCGGCAGCCGGCCAGACGCTCAAGGGAGGTCGAGGCCGTGAAATGGCCGGCAAGGAACGCCACATGTTTGCAGCCGGCTTTGACCAGGGCGGTCGCACCCTGGCAGGCCGAGCGATAGTCGTCGGTAGCCACCATGTCCACCTCGATTCCATCCAGGCTGGTATCCATGAGCACAAGAGGCACCCCCTGCTCGATGAACGCCTGGTAATCCCCCGACCGTGAGTTGTACGACGGACACGCGACAAGACCGGCAACTGGCTTCTCCAGCATGAGCTGCAGGCAACGCGCCTCCTTGCTCGGAACCACGTCGTAGCTGCTGACCACCAGATGAAAGCCCTGCTCTCGCAGAATGTCTTCCAGCCCCCGGGCAATAGCCGGATAAAGAGAAATCGTGATGCACGGGATCAGCAGCCCGACATCGCATACATCGGCGCTATGCTCCCTCGGGCGCCGTGGCGGATTGCAGACGAAGGTGCCGCGCCCCTGCTGCCGCATCAGCCAGCCCTGCGATTCCAGCAGATCCTGCGCCTGACGCACCGTTTGCCGGCTCACCCCGAACTGACTGGCAAGATCCGGCTCCGACGGAAGCTGGTCGCCCGGTAGCCAATGCTTCTTGCGGATCCGGCTCTCCAGGATCGTCTTCAACTGCTGGTATTTCGACGTACGACTATTGGTTTGGATCCGTTCTTTCATGGTAGCCTGAAGTGCTGGGGGCTAAAGGTACGTACATCTTAGTCTACGCGCAACACTCACCAGATGCAACCTTTTCAGCCAAACAAAGTTCCTTCCATTATTCACTTGTACGGACATTCTGGCGTCGGACCTGTCGCTGATTCCTGATTACGTGTTGACAGAATGATTCCGGTCACTATCCTTCTCTTGTTCAACGAATTCCCTAGCCATGGAGTCAGCATGATCATTCACGACAACATCTGCTTTCATCACGTCGTGGGGTTGGAGCCGGTACAGGGCATGCCGGGGCTGCAACTGCAGCGCTTTCCCCAACCAGTCCGCCAAGCTCTCAATCCACATGCACGCTGGGTGAGCGAATATACCAACGGCGCGGAGCTGCGCTTTGTCTGCGAAGAAGCCGCGCATCTCCGCCTCTTTCTCTCAGTCCTCGAGGAGGAACGCTCGGCGGTGGTCTTCCGCGGTGACATCCTCCATTCCGTCGTGCCGCTGGAGCCGGGAAAGCAGCTCTGCCTGCACCTGCAGCCGCCAGCCCGGCTGAACGACGTGGATCCCGACGCCTGGAAGGGGCAGCGCTTCCCGCCCTCTCTCTGGCGGGTGCTGCTGCCGCCACTGCATGTGGTCTATCACCGCCTCCAGACCTTCGGCCATCCCGTACGGCCACCGACCCCTTCCGAGCAGCCCGATATCCGCCTGCTCGCCTACGGCTCGTCCCTGACGGAAGGGGCACTGGCAGGGCGCGTCGACGGGCACTACGTGCAGCATCTTGCCAGACGGTTGGGCGCGGACGTGCTCAACTATGGGATGGGAGGATCCTGCTGGCTGGAGCCCGAGATTGCAGATTTCTTCGCCCACGATCTGGAGTGGGACATCGCCCTCCTGGAACTCGGCATCAACATGCTCGGGCGCTTCGATGGCGATGCCTTCCGGGAGCGGGCCACGTATTTTGTGGAGACGCTCCACAACGCTCACCCGGAGCGGCCGCTGGTGCTGGTGACGCCATTTCCCCACTTCTCCGATTTCGCCCCCGCCGAAGCCGCACAGCGTCGGCGCAAGGAGGAATTCAGCGCAATCCTGCGCGAGCTGGCCGCACGACATGCTCTACTCCTCATCGAGGGAAGAGAGATGATGCCCGATATCGGCGGGATGACCATCGACATGGTGCATCCCAGCGATTACGGCCACATGCTGATCGGCCAGAACCTGGCAGAGGCGCTGCAGCCTGTTCTGCTCCGGCTCAGATCAAGTAAAGAGACCTGAGGCTGCCGCAAGGTAGTGCTCGACCTCCTGCTTCAGCGTCGTGAGAATGCAGGCAAGCTCCTCCGGCGATTGGAGGCTGGTGAAGGTCATCTGGGCGAGCGGCGTCGCCATGAAACTCCGGGAGATGCCCTGCCGCGCCGCTTCCATGGCACCGTTTTCCTCTTCGATCGCCTGGAACGGCGACCGGTCGTCGCGGGCCAGCTTGGCTTTCATCTGCTCGAAGTAAACTTCTAACTCGGGCAAGTAGAGGCAGCGGACCACTTCATAAGTCTGGTTGCGGCAGTAGGAGCTGGAAGCGTTCTTCTTCAGCGTTGCCTCGGCGGCCGGATTGAGCGGCGCGAAGCTCGACAGCCGTTCCAGCGTCAGGCGCAACGAGAAGTCGTCGTTCTGTTCAAGCAGGTCGGCAAGGGCCTGGAAGGTAGTGCGGATAACCCCCTCGGCACCGGCGAGATCTTCAGCTCTCTGCCGGCCATGGCGCCACGCTTCCAGGCGGACGCAGTAGTCCATGAACATGGTTCGCAGGCTCAGATTGGCGCCCGCGCGGGCGATGTCGATCAGGTCGCGGCACAGGCGTGGATCGTCGCCGCTCAGACCGGCCATGGCGACCATCGAGTCGAGCAGCGAGACGAGACTGGCAAGCTGGGGATGCACCTGCCCGCAGCGCTCCTGGTAGTACGCAAGGCGTTCGGGAGTGAGGTGACGGAACTGATCGCTCTCCAGCAGGCGATGATGAAACTCCAGATCAAAGGCGCTGATGGGCCATTCGCCCTCGCCCCAGCGCACCAGCGAGATCAGACGGAGCGCACGCTGCCAGATCGCCTCCCAGCTCTTTCGCAGATGCGCCGGATAGCGACGCCGGCAGAAGTCCTCGACCAGCTCGGCCGGCGTGAGCCGGTCGGGGCGCCAACCCTTCTCCGCAATGAAGTCGAGGGCGAAGGTGTCGCTGTGCGAAAGCTCCGGCCAGAAGAGGAAGCCGCGGCACATGGGATCGCCGGCCGCCTCGACGAGCCGCTCGCCCAGCATGGCGTAATCTCCGCGCATCTCGTTGTTGAAGGCAAACGCATGCAGCATGCCGAAGATCCATGGCAACCGACCGGGAAGGCCATAATCGCGGAAGGTGCGGCGGCCCGCCTGGTCGGCATTGTAGTCGAAGACGATCGCGGTGGCCGGATCCAGTTCGTCCAGCAGATCCCGCACGTCGCCGCTCTTCCACCACATGGCCAGGTCCCACCCGGCGATCAGCATGGGCGTATCGGGATAATGCCGGCGTATGATCTCCTGGGTGCGCCGCAGGGTGTAGAGCTTGAGCTGCAGGTTCTCGTCCTCGGTGTCGCCGTAGAGCCGCTCGGCAAGGCCGATGGTGTGAAAGAGCCGGGGGCGACCGCCACCGAAGGCATCGATGTGCGCCTCCGTAAGCTGCCAGTAGAGCTGCATGGCCTGATCGGATTCGACATCCCAGACGGCCACCTTCTTGTGCGAGTACCAGTCGGTGCGTTCACCACCGAGCATGGGAAGGTCGGGGAATTTCCGGAAGAAGGACGAGGGCGCCGGCGTGTACCAGTGGGACATGGCGCCGGTGTCTTCAGGATGGAGCAGCCCCCGGTCGCGAGCGTAAGCCAGCACCTGCCGGCGCAGCTCCCCCCGCCTGGCGAGTGACCACAGCGCCGTGCGCGCATGCGGCAGCGCTTCGTCGTCGGGATCAGGACCGTCTTCAGGCGGATACGGGAGGTCGAAGGCCCGCTGGAAGAGGTCGTCCGTGCCGATGCGCAGCATAAACAGGTTCATGCGGCGCTTCAGTATCCAGTCGATCTCATGCTGCCATTCCGCGAGATTCCACATCTCCGGAAAGAAGCGGTGAGCGCCACGATGAGCGAAGTAGCGCAGACCGCGATAGTGGAAGTGGGGGCGTTCGGCGTGATCCAGATTGGCGATGTCGATCGGCCCGTGATGGTGAAAGCTGTCGCCGTCCCAGAAGTACTCCACCTTGCCGCGAAGCCGGAAGAAGTCATAGACCGCGTACAGCGTGGAACGCCCGCAACCGCCGGCAAGCAGCAGAATCTGGCGGGAGCCCTCCGTTACCGAAAGCAACTGATAGTCGTCGGTGCCATAGCGGAGGCGAAGGCGGGCGACGAAGCGCTGCTTGATCAGCAGGTGCGTGAGCGCATTGGCGGCGTCGCTGCCGATCAGCACCAGATCGCCCGCCGGCAACTCGCGCGAAGCGACGGGAGTGGCGGTAAGCAACTCTCCCGTGATCCGCTGCCAATAGTCCACGAATGCCGCGGCCGCGATCCCGTACACCTTCTCGCCATCTGCCGGATAGATGACCTTCATGGTCGTACTCAGTCCTCGCGCCGGACATGCAGCAACTTCACTTCCGCCGGGGCAAGCTCCACGGCAAAAGATGTCAGATCCCCAACCTCCGCATCCGCGAGCGCACTGGTCGCGGAGCTGTATACCTCCAGCTTCGCTTTGCCGGCCAGCGGCGGCAGGGAGACGATGGGGCGGGAGGGCGCATTGTCCCAATTGCCGAGATAGACAAGGTAGCCCTGACCCTCCGGCAGCGCCCGGACCAGGCACTCGACCTGCTGCCCGTTCGCCTCGCACCCGTATCCCAGCGGCTTGAGCACCGGCTCGAATAGCTTCGCATACTCGGCTCGTTTGGCGACGCTGTTGCCGACGGTGGCCAGATCGTCTTCCACATGGATCACGTTGGGCCGACCGACCAGCGACTTGAGCAGCGGCTCCGGATGCGGGCTGCCGTATTCGTCCGTCGGCGCCAGCGGCCCGAAGATCACCAGTGTGGAACCGGCCTCCACCGCTTCCTTGATTTCCGCGAAGGCCGCTGTCGACAGCGAATAGCAGAAGGGCATGATCAGCAGCTTGTGCCGCTTGAGCTCCCGCAGATTGTCGATACGCTCGGCGAAGGCGACGCGGTACGGGATGCCCGCTTCGCACAGGAGGCTCTCCATGCTCAGCTTGCTCCCCACGCCGCGCAACGCGTGCAGTTTCAGCAGGCGATCGCGCTCCGAGCCCTCGGCTTTGGCCGCCGATTTGTTGATATCTTCACCAGCGTAAAGCAGGTGGAAGGCCACATCGTCGCTGGCGGATGCATCGGTCATGCCTTCCAGCTTCGTCCGCCACCAATCCTCCGAGGCGCGCGATTGGATCAGGCACGCCACGTCCGGCGTCACGGCCTCGCGCACGCCCCACTGCTCCAGCAGGCGGATCATCTTGTGGCATTCCACGGCGGTGGGCCACCAGCCCTTATCGTACATGTAGTTGAGCCGGTAGTTTTCGTAAGCCCGGGCGCCGAGCATGATCTGTGGCAACGCATAGCCGTGGAGTTGGATCGGGTAATCGAGCGGAGCGCCTTGCACCCCGAGCCACTGGATGCTGGCCAGAAGCTTCTCTTCACCTGCCGCGGCCGCGATGCGCCGTACGTAGGCGGAAATCCAGCCAACCCGGTCGAGCACCGCGTTGCCGTACATCTGCGCGAGGTCGGCATGCGGGTCATTCTCGATGATGTCGAGCGCGATCGTATGTTCCAGTCGACCGCTCAGATCCTCGGTGATCTTGTTGTCGCTCATCACGATCTCGGCCTCGGGAAACTCGTTGCGCAGTTTCGCGGATACCGAGTGGAAGAGGTCGGCGAGCTTCCGATATTCGAAGAGCTTCCACTTGCGGTACTTCTCCGTGTCTTCGATCTGTCCGCGGTTGATCACGACGGTGCCGCCGCTCCTGTCCACCGTGAAGCCCCCGCCCGTTGGCAGCGAATCGTAGTCATACATCTCCTTGAACGCGGCTTCGCAAGGCGGGCAGTCCACGCGCGACAGGTTGTGCCCCTTGAAATAGTACTCGTCGGGCATCGCATAGACACCGTCGGCGCCCTCTTGAAGCGCTTCGCGCAGGAGTTGCAGCCAGTTGTCGTGGAAGCCGGGGTCGCTGATGACGCATGGATAGGTCACCTTGTAGTGATCGTCTACACCAACCAGGCGGTCGCTCTGCTCATACGGATAGTCCCAACGGCAGTAGGGCATCTGGGCGCGTTCACCTCGCTTCTGGAACGGCGACATCCAGGCGTGCGTGAAGAAGTAGAGCTTCAGCCCGTTCTTGTGCAGCGCCTGGCTGAGCGGTCCCAGGTGATCCATGCCATGCCCAGGCCACAGCTTTTCGCTCTTCCACGGCATCTGGTCGGAACTGCAGCCAGTCTCGCAGAAGAGGCGCGCGCTGTTGGCGTCGGCCTCCTTGAACCGCGCAAGCATCGCCAGGAAGGCTGGATTCTCTTCCAGCTTGGCGGGGTCCGCCTTCGCGTGGAGCCCGGCATGCCAGGTATCGATGCAGAGTCGAATATCGATCTCCTTGCGCGTGAACGCCGGGAGCGCTTTCTTCGCGCCGAGGCGAAGGGCCGGCGCAGTGGCGGCGGAGCGTGGGGCGGCGGGCATCGGCGTTGTGCTGTAGATCTCGATTTCCCCAAGAATGGGGAACGGGGCGCGGTAGCCGCTGGTGCCTTCCAGACAGGTCAGCTTCAGCCCGAGTACCTTGCGGTTCACGGGAATTGAAATGAAGCTCCCGGTGACCGCCTTGGGATCGTTGCGCTCGGCGATGACCGTCGTGAATCCTTCGCCGTCGGTATCCGCGCTCAGCCTGACCTTCGTCGCGCCGCCACCGCGCTGGAGGAAGCGGAACTGAGTGATCTCCAACGGCTCGGGGAAGCGGATCGCCACCTCGCCGCCACCTTCCGTCCCCGGACACCAGATGCCGCTGGTCATGGGATCGCCGTCGTTCAGCTTGGCGATCGCCTGCATACCGGGAAGCGTCTCGACGCTGGCAACCTGGCTCCAACGCAAGGCTTTGCCCCAGGCAGGATCGGGCGCTCCATCCGGCGGCTCATCCGCACGCGACGACAAAAGGCACACCCCCAGAAGCAGCACCACGGCCAGTCTGCATTCTATCCGTTTGACTTGTCTCTTCACGGTCTTCTCCTCCTTTGAAAGATTGATCCAGCCCAGCTCATGGCTGCTTGGTTTCGGACCCAAAACTGCCGCTTCTCTCCAGGCCAGGTGCCTTGAGCACGTAGCGGTTCCGATTGAAATCGACGGTCACGGTGGCCTCGCCACCGTACGTGGCGCTCTGTTCTTCGCCGTCGGACGAACATTCCCAGTGCGTGAGCGGCAGGAAGCCGGCCTTGGCACTGAAGTCGGCAATCACCTTCAGCTCGCGCACGAAGGCGACCTCCTCCTCGAACGCCGCGCTGCCGTCGGGAATACCCCGGATCTCCAGCGAAGGGGTGCGGAAGGAGGGGATGCCGCACCAGAGCAGCGTCCACAGCCGCATATCGCGCTTCTGCTGGACGACGCAGCCTTCGCGGATGACCGCCCGGCTGGGCTTCATCTCGATCCAGCCAGGGACGCCCAGGCAGTCATGCCAGACCATCGCGTACAGGGGGATCGGTGTACCGAAGCTGGCGGCGATATCCCGAAGCGGGTGGGGGATGACTTCGGGCTGCACGGTGTGGCAGAAGTCGACCACGGGCACGGCCCAATCGTTGCCACCTTCCGAGCTGGAGAGCCAGCCAAGCCCCTGGAACATGGCGAACACCTCGCTCCAGGCGCGACGCGCGGCCGCCCGGTCGGCCAGATGCCGCTGATCGAAACACTCGCGCAGATGACCGATTGTCCAGCAATCCACATAGATGCCGTCCATTGGCAGTCGCTCGGCCAGTTCTTCGGCATTCTGCCGCGCGTACCGCATGGCGCGCGTGGCGCAAAGCCACTGCTGCCGCCCGCCCAGCCACTCGGTACTCTCCGAATGCATGTTGCTCAAATCCAGGACCCCATCATCATTCTGGAAAGCCGCGGTGTGCGCATAGTAGTCCACATAGTTGTCGTGGAGCAGGAAGCCATGACCGAGCGCGCGCACCTCGTCGGCCATGCGGCGCAACCCTTCCCAGCCGCCAAGCCGCTCGTCCGGCGGCAGCACGTCCGGGTGATTGTAGTCGTAACCGTCCTTGCCCCAGCCGTCGACGTGGCAAATGGCGCGCTCGATGCCGGCACCCTCCATCAGCCGTCGATAGCGCTTGGTGCAGGTCGCGAAATCCGCCTGGAGGATACGATCCGGGAAGGTGGACATGGCCCAGACGGCCGCCTGCATGCCGCCGCGCAGCAGGTCGACCGAGGGGCGTTCGACAGCCCGCTCCGCCAGCGTCGTCACGCTCATGCGGGCCTCGGCATGCTGCCGGTAGCGCCGGGCCAGTTGCGGGACGGTGGTCGTCGCATGGAACTCGTAGGTGATGGCTCGCTCGTAGCGGAGACCACCAAGAGACGCCTGCCAGTAGGGATGCACCGTGAGCCCGCCGGGGGACTCCGTCTTGAGGCGGAACCCGAGGTCGTCGGGCGTCTCGGGAAGGGCAATCAGCCCACTCCCGCCGCCAGTGAGCTGTCCCCACCAGGGCATGGTGAAGCCGATCCCCACCCAGCCGGGCTGGACCATGTCGAGGTCATGGGGGAAGTCCCGGTCGAGGAGGCACCCCTGGCCATAGGGAAGGACAAGCTTGCCGCTGTCGCCTTCGGGGAAGAGAAAGCCGCGCGGGTAATAGCTGTCGATGAGGGAGATCTCGCCATGCTCCGGGCGATGTGGCGAGAGGCCGATGCGCAGGGCCGCCCCCTGCAGCGAGAAGCGTATGATCACCCCCAGCGCGGCAGGAGACCAGACGTTGGCCGCATACGGCCATCCGCCCAGAATCACCTCCGCCTCGCTCTCGCTCGCCTCCCAACGCCGTTCGCGCGCGCTGGCAAAGGCCATGCCCTGCCATGGGCCGCAGTGCCCCTTCAAGCCGATGTCCCCCGGGCCCGAATTCTGCATGCGCCAAACGGTGCCGTTGCGCCGGTCCGTCACCACCACCGCCAGGGTATCGTTATCGATATCCGCCTGCAGATGTTCACTCCGCAACCTTGTGATCGAACCCATGTCGGCTTCCCTCATGTGTCAAGGAATGAAAGACTCTTCCCCGTCCAGCCGCTCGACAGTGGCGGCGGCCAGGGCGGTGGCATGTTCGAGATCGTCGAGCGAAAAGAGTTCCGTCGCCGAATGCATGTAGCGCACCGGCACCTTGATCAGCGCCGTCGCGACTCCGCCCCGATGCATCTGGATCGGGTTGGCATCCGTGTAGGTGACCGTTGGCACTGGCGAAATCTGGTAGGGAATGCCCGCCTCTCTCGCCGCGGCTTCGATGATCCCGTTCAGCTTCGCATTGGCGTTGGCGCCCCGTACCAGGACCGGACCGCGACCCAAACGCACATCGCCGAAGCGCGCCACATCGGCCGTGGGATAGTCGCTGACATGAACCACGTCGAAGACCAGGCAGATCGCTGGATCCAGGCGAAAGGCCGCACTGCGCGCCCCGCGCGAGCCCACCTCTTCCTGCACGGTGGAGACCGACCAGAGCGCGACCTTCAGCGGCTTGCCTGCCAGTCGGCGCACAACCTCCGAACACATGAAGACCCCGACGCGATCATCCGCCGCGCGCGTCGCCCATCGGTTGTTGAGGAGGCTGCGGCAGGTGGGAGCCATCACCATGGGATCGCCGGCGGCAACATGGCGGGCCGCGTCCTCGCGATCCAGCGCGCCGATGTCCACCCAGAGTTGCCCGATACGGGGCGGCCGCTCGTCCCCCCCATCCCCATCCTCGGACCTGAGTGGCTTGCCGATGATGCCGTCGATCAAGCCGTTCGCGCTCATGATCTGGACGGGGGTGCCCGGCGCGAAGCGGCAATCGAAACTGCCGATGGCGCCGACCTTGAGCAGACCGTCCTCACCGATTGCCATCACCATGAGGCCGATCTCGTCGGCATGGCCGGCAAGCATGACGCGGCAGGCCGCGCTGCTGTTCAGCGCCGCATAGGCATTGCCATGCACATCGAGCTGGACCGTTTCGGCAAAGGGGCGGGTTCGTTCGCACCACAGCGCCTGAACCTGGCTTTCAAATCCGGCCGGACCCGGGGTGGTCAGCAACTGGCGGAGGAAACTCAACTCGGAGTCATTCATGCGTCCCTCACAGTGATACGTACAACTGGCATTTCTTATGGCTGATTCAAATCGATTATTTGTACGAACATCTTAAGGCTACAGGCCTCGCCTGGCAATTGCAAGGCATTCTCCACTGGATTTCGCCCGCCCTGCGCCGGGGACTTGCAGATTCCGCTCCGGCTGGTCTTGTATACCAAAACCTCTTTAGCCGCAAAGCCTCCCCATGCCCCACCTGCACGCCCTCCATCTCAGCGACTTCCGGAACTACGACAAGCTCGACCTCGAGCTGGTGCCCGGACTCAACCTGCTGGTCGGCGCCAACGGACAGGGCAAGACCAACCTCCTGGAGGCCATTCAGTTCCTCTCCCTCCTCCGCTCCTTCCGCACCACCCGGTTGAGCCACCTGCACCGCTGGGGGACCCGCCTCTTCCGGCTGCGCGGCGAACTCTCCACCGATCACGGCGAGCGCCGTCTGGCCGTCGAACATGGACCGCAGCGACGCCTGATGGTCGACGGCTCCCTCGTCTCCCGCGCCAGCGACTTCATTCGCCATTTCTGCTGCAACACCTTCGTCCCGGAAGATATAGGACTCGTCAAAGGGACCGGCAGCGACCGGCGTCGCTTTCTCGACATGCTCACGACTCAGCTGGTCCCCGGCTGCATGCCCCTCCTCCAGGAGTACGCCCACACCCTCAAGGCCCGCAATGCCCTTCTCCGCCATCCCCAGCCCAGCGATGCCGCCATTCGCGCCTATGACAAGGTCCTGATCGACCGCGGCGCCAGCCTGATGATCCATCGCGCGACGCTGCTCGCCAACCTCGCCGAGCGCCTCCGGACCGTCGGCTCCCAGCTCTTCTCCGCCGAACAGCGGTTGACGCTGGAGTACCTGCCCTCCATTCGCCTCGCCCTCCAGCAGCCGCCCCCGGAAGCGCTCCGCCAGGCCTTCCAGGAGGAACTCAACGCCCATCGCCAGCAGGATCTCGCCCGCCAGCATACCACGCGCGGCCCCCACCGCGACGAGATTCGCCTCGCCCTCGACGATCACCCCCTCGACCTGTATGGCTCCGAAGGCCAATGCCGGCTGGCGGTCCTCGCCCTCAAGATGGCCGCCGGTGACCTCCTCATCGCCGACACCCGCGAACTCCCCATCATCTGGCTCGTCGACGACGTCGTTGGTGAACTCGATGCCCGTGCCCGCCATGCCTTCTACGAGCACCTGCGCCGCGCCGACCAGACCTTCCTCGTCGCCACCGGCGATCATGCCCTCGCCGAGCTTTCCCCCGCCATCGTCTTCAACGTCGACTCCGGCAGAATCCTCGCCAGCACCTGACTCACTGTTGAGCGAGGCACTCTCCGCACCGCGACAGGCCCAACCAGGTGGTTCTCCGAACCGCGACTGGGGCCGTTGCCTACGGCCCCCCCTCCCATTTGCCCGCAGATCCGTAAGATCCGTCAGATCCGTCCAGATCTCCTTTTGCCCTCTATCCCCATTGCCCTCAACGATGCCGCTCCATCCCAAAACCTCGGTCGATTCCTCGGTCGAAATGTCGGTCGCATTCCCGGGCACGCCACTCGCCGGAGTGGCCTCCTGCGCCTCACTTCCCCCAAAAACCTCGGTCAAATCCTCGGTCTGCCCTTCGGCAAGGCGGGAGCCGTTCTGCGCGCGGCGATTTGGCGTCGCCTCGACAGGCCCGACAACGTGGGAGGAGTTCTCCGAACCGCGACTAGAACCCTTGCCATCTCCCCGCGTGAGCGCAATTTCATTAGCGTTAGGCTCGACAGGCCCGACAGCGTGGGAGGGGTCCTCCGAACCGCGACTGGAACCCTTGCCATCTCCCCGCGTGAGCGCAGTTTCATTAGCGTTAGCCTCCAAAGGCCCGACAACGTGGGAGCGGTTCTCCGAACCGCGACTGGAACCCTTGCCATCTCCCAGCGAGAGCGCAATTTCATTAGCGCTTGCCTCGACAGGCCCGACAACGTGGGAGAGGTTCTCCGAACCGCGACTAGAACCCTTGCCATCCCCCCGCGTGAGCGCAATTTCATTAGCGTTAGCCTCGACAGGCCCGACAACGTGGGAGGGGTTCTCCGAACCGCGACTAGAACCCTTGCCATCTCCCCGCGTGAGCGCAATTTCATTAGCGCTTGCCTCGACAGGCCCGACAACGTGGGAGGGGTTCTCCGAACCGCGACTGGAACCCTTGCCATCTCCCCGCGTGAGCGCAATTTCATTAGCG
>JAWLHB010000002.1:0-114897 GCA_041690595.1 Lentisphaeria bacterium | reverse complement strand
GCCTCGACAGGCCCGACAACGTGGGAGAGGTTCTCCGAACCGCGACTAGAACCCTTGCCATCCCCCCGCGTGAGCGCAATTTCATTAGCGTTAGCCTCGACAGGCCCGACAACGTGGGAGGGGTTCTCCGAACCGCGACTAGAACCCTTGCCATCTCCCCGCGTGAGCGCAATTTCATTAGCGCTTGCCTCGACAGGCCCGACAACGTGGGAGGGGTTCTCCGAACCGCGACTGAGCCGCTCTCCGAGCGGCGACCCCATCCCAGGCACGCCACTCGCCTGAGTGGCCTCCCGCGCCTCGCCCCATCCCAAAACCTCGGTCGATTCCTCGGTCCCGGCACATCGGTTCCCCGAACCGCGACCATCCCCCAGCAGCTCCGTCGCTCGCCCCTTCGCAAACGACTCCGAATAACCCGCCCGAAGTGCCGCCTTCTCCCCACAGAAGTCCTTCACATACTCCCTCCCAAACCGCCACATCTTCCCGCTGAGCCCACTCATCACCACTCCCTCCCAAGAGCCTGTGAATTACCACCAGAATGATACTTCAGAGTATATCACACATAACCCAAAAGTCAAGAGGGCAAGGAAAATAGTCTTCCCCGTAGTGCAGACATTCCTGTCTGCCTGCTCGGAAAGTGGGGCAGACATTCCGCGCCATTGCCATTGCCCCCTCCCCGCCCAAGCTCAACTCCACGGGACTTATTGATGAGGGGTTCTCCGACCCGCGAGGCCCGTTGCTTACGACCCTCGCTCCCATTCGCCCGTCAGATCCGTCAGATCCGTCAGATCCGTCCAGATCTCCTTTCGCCCGCTTGCCCCAACGGCCCGCCCACCTCCAGCATACTTCATGAAGAAAGATCCGAAAATGCGGTCATCCAGAAGGGGATCCCAATCGAACGGATTAACCACGAAGTGCACAAAGAGCACGAAGAATGGGTTGTTAGGCTATAGAAATAACGGTAAGTCATTAGTAACATCACATATACCACCTTGATTTACTTCTCGCAATCTTCGTGTTCTTCGTGGTGATCTTTATAGCATCAGATGCTCAAGTAGGTGAAGTATCACCCTCTCGCCTCGCCTCCGTGTCTCCGTGTCTCCGTGGTTCCATCCGCGTGGTTCCATCCGCGTGGTTGTGCGAGCATCCTCCTGATCGCCTCTCACAACTGGAAATGTCGCCATTTGCGGGTATGGTACATCTTTCGCGGCTGAGAGCCGGGAGACCCAGAAAAGCAAGCGCGTCCTGCCGGTCAGAACCGCCACCAGGGAGTCGATGCACATGAGCACCCGCCAGAATGGCGATGACCAGACTGAGGATGACTCGGATAAGAAGCCGAGCGTTCAGCGTTCCGGCAGTCGTATTCCCGGTATTGCGCCGAAGCTTCGCCCGCGCATTGTGGCTCCGACCCCGAGGAGCCTCCCGCCGAAGCCCGAGCTATCCTCTCCGCGCCAGTCGGATTCCTCTCTCGAACCGACCCGCGAAGCCCTGCGGCTCCCGGATTCGCCGGGCGATACGGTTGTGGAGGAAGGCGACGAGCTTCTCGAGCCGCCGAAGATCCTCTCCATCAAACCGAAGATGCCCTTGTCCGCCATGGATGAGACCATCGCCGCCGATCCACCATACGCCCCGGAAAAGCCCGAGCAGGCCAGTCCGCCCCTCGAGCCACCCCAGGAGTTGAAGCTTCGGGCGATGCAACCGAAGGCCCCAGAGACGTCCGCCGACAAGCTGCGACCGGCCAGCGAACTCACCATACGCAAGGCCGCCACTGAGCCGCCAACGCCGGAAGGCATCCAGGAAGCAACGTTCGAGATCCCCAAGATGCCGACCACGCCCCAGCTCCGGGCCATGGCACCCAAGGCACCCCCGAAATCGCCGGATAGCTATCCGGTCCCCGCCACCCCGCCAAAGGCGCCCAAGCTCGAAGAAGAAGTCGAGGAGCCCGAACAGGTCGATTGGAGTCAAGGCTTTCGCCCCGAAGCCGAGGCGTTGCGTATCGACCCGAAGAAGCGCGAAGGCAAACCCGATCTGCGCCTCAGGCGCGATGCCGAGGCCAAGGTCATCCCACCCGAGTTCCTCGAACGCCCCCCGCTTGTTTTCTCCAATCTCGAGAGCTCCCTCCACACGGTCTTCGGCATCGTTCAGGGCTCCTTCTTCGCCTGCAAGTTGAACGCCAGCGACATCGAGGAAACCCGTACCGCCATCAAGGACGGCTATCACCCCAGCGACTTCATGCCGGCAGAGGAAGCTGTCATCGTTCCTGTTCCCAGCATCCTCATGGCCGATCAGGATGTCTCGCACCTCACCATCGACATCAAGTATCGCGACGATGCGGGGGACGAGGCGTATATCGCCCTGCCCATGACCAGCGTCCGCGAACTCAAGCAGTTCTTCGGTGAGTTGCAGCACATGCTGCGTAACACCCATCGCCTGATCGAGCCCAAAGGGCTGGCTCGCCTGAGCTTCTTCAGTGCGAAGACTGCCAGGAAACTCGCCGCCGTCATGATTGCCTGCGCTGCTCTTCTGGCGCTGCTGGCCTACATGGCCATCTCCCAGCCCGAAGGCGCCGCCGCGGCCATCATCGCCCTCTTTCCCAGCCGCACCCTGATGCTGACCGCCACCATCGGCGGTCTTCTGCCCATCCTGGGGTTCGGGGTCTGGCTGCTGATCAACTCGTTCAAGGGCAGCGGCGGCAAGCAGGGCACCACTCGCCTCCAGATCAAGCGCTGAGTCACGCCGCCGGCGATAATCCCGTCGCATTGTTGACATCTGGCGCGGCTGGATTCTGGTAAGCCCAAATCTTTCAGCCGCTCATCCAATCTGAAGAGGAATGCACAATGCCTGTTCTCGCATGGTCTCCCGCTACCACCCCCGCCTCGCTTGCCACCGCACTGCGCACGCTCGGTGAAACGTATCCGCTCCGGGAGGACGCCCCTGCCGACCTCACCGTTGCCTTCAGTGCCGGTGATGCCGCCAGTTGCCGAGTGAGCCGCAACGGCGCCCGCGTCACCATTGCCGGAGGCACCGACGCCATGGCCCTGCGGGCCGTCTCCTCCCTGCTGGCCGGTTCCATCGGCGATGGCGAGAGCCGCCAGGAAAGCTCCCCCTTCACCAGCTTCGGCATCATGCTCGACTGCTCACGCAACGCCGTCATGACCGTGCCGCATCTGAAGCGCTGGCTGACCCGCCTGGCCCTCCTCGGCTACAATCAGGCCATGCTCTATACCGAAGACACCTACGAGCTGCCCGATGAACCATGGTTTGGTTACCTGCGCGGCGCCTACACTGCCGACGAACTGCGCGAACTGGATGATGTCGCCGCCAGTCTGGGCATCGAACTGGTCCCCTGCATTCAGACCCTCGGTCATCTCGAACAGATGCTCAAGTGGTTTGCCTACCGCGAGGTGTGCGATACCCGCTCCGTCCTTCTCGCGGGCGAGGAACAGACCTATATCCTCATTGACAAGATGCTCGCTCACTGGAAGAGCGTTTACCGCACCCGCCGCATTCATCTCGGCATGGACGAAACCCACGATCTCGGCCGCGGCCGCTTCATGGACCGCTTCGGCTACAAACGCGGCTTCGACATCTTCAACGAGCACCTCTCCCGCGTCGTTGCCCTCTGCGAGAAGCACGGCCTGCAGCCCATGATCTGGAGTGATATGTACTTCCGCATGGGCAGCGCCACCGGCGAGTACTACGACCCCGCGTGCAAGATCCCGGCCGACGTCATCGAGCAGATTCCGCACCAGGCTCAGCTTGTCTACTGGGATTATTACCATAAGGACATAGCCTTCTACCTCGATTGGATCCAGCGCCATCGCGACATGGGCTTCGAGCCGATCATGGGTTCCGGAATCTGGACCTGGGGCAAGTTCTGGCACGATCAGCATCTCACCCAGACTCAGGGCACTCCCTGCATCGCCGCCTCACGCGAAGCCGGTCTCAAGGAGCTCTTCTTCACCATGTGGGGAGACGATGGCGGCTACTGCGACTTCGACTCCGCTTTCGCCGGCCTCGCGCTGATGGCCGAACAGGCATTTGCCGGCAGTGTCGACGACGAGCTGCTGAGGGGGCGGTATCAGGCTGTGTGCGGCGGCGATTATGCGGCCAACTGCCGCGCCGCGGAGCTCTGCCAGATCCTCAATCCGGCCGCGGTCATCTGGGACGATCCCCTGCTCATGATCTTCCTGCAGCATGCGCGACAGGAGAATAAAGGTTCCCTTCTCGCCGCTGCCGCCGACTATCGCGCCATCGCCGAAAGCCTGGCCGGTCATGCCGGGGATACTGCCGCTGGCAATCTGCGCCATGCCGCCATCCTTGCCGACCTCCTCGCCCGCAAGACCGAGCTGGCCGAAACCCTCATTGCCGCTTACGCCGCGGATGACCTCGCCGCATTGGCCGCCCTGCGACCCAGGATCGACGAGCTGCGCACCGCGTTGGGCGCCTTCCTCGAGTCCCTGCGCGCCGTCTGGATGGCGCACAACAAACCCTTCGGTTTCGAAGTCCAGCAGATTCGCCTGAGTGGCCAGATTGCCCGCTACGGCGAACTCGATCGGCGCCTCCGCGAACTCCAGCAGGGCGATGTCGAGACCATTCCCGAACTCGAAGTCCACCGCCACGGCGTACCCGAAGGACTCGTTCACAACAACTATCGCAACCTGGCCTCCGCCTCGCCGATCTGAACCCCCGAAAGCTCTTTCATTTTCTTCCTGTTTGGCTAACGCCAACTAGCATCTACATTAAGAGAGCCCCGCCGCCGCATCGAGCGGAACCACCTTTCTCACAGTCCTTACGTATGGAGATCTGCTCGTATGCTCGCAGAAAAAAGCGTTGTGCAGACAATTGTCGCGGTTGTTCTGGTTGCAGGCACAATCGCTTGGTTTGTCTATAGCAGAAAGCCCTCTTACCGGGAATTCATCAATGAAAGCGCCACCATACCCTGGGAAGAGGTGCATGAGATCCCCATTGAGGCCACGGACAGCGGCAAGCTCAAGATCGAAGCAAAGGTGATGACTCCCGACAGCAGGATCAACATGTTCCTCTTCAATGTCGAAGCCATCGACAACTTCGATCCCCAGGACCTCGGCGAGGAAGAGAATCCCCTCATGGCCATCGAAGCCGTCGCTCGCGCCCTCGACAAATCGGCCGCGGTCCTCCAGGATATCGATCTGCCCAAGGGAAACTACGTTGTGGTCCTCCAGCCCAATGGGGGGAGCGAAGATGCGCCTCCCGTTCAGGTCGATTACATTCTCTATGAGTTCAACTAACCAGCTTGAAGGCATGCCAGCTCTATGAGTCAACCGGTCAGGATTGGCTTGATGGGATGTGGTACGGTGGCCGACTATGGCCATCTGCCCGCACTGAAACAGAGCACCGATTTCACCTTGTCCGCCGTCTTCGACCCGGATCAAGGCCGTTGCGAAGCCGCGCGCCGGAAGTTCAACGTCCCCCGCGCCTTCACCGATCAGGAGGCCTTCCTCAACAGTGACATCGAGGCGGTTACCATCACCTCCCTCGCTCCCTACCATGTCGAGAACGCCCTCGCCGCGGCCAGGCACGGCAAGCACATCCTCTGCGAAAAGCCTCTCGCCATGACTGAAGAGGAAGGTCGGCGCATGATCGACACTGCCGCCGAAGCCAAGGTGCACCTCTTCACCGGCTTCGACTATCGCTTCAGCTCCGCCGCCATTGCCATTCGACGCGCCATCGCCAATGGCGACATCGGCGACGTCCGCTCCATGCGCCTCATCTACATCTGGAGCTGTCACGGCAAGTATCTGCCCACCTCCGACGGCAAGCTCGTCACCGCACCCCGCCGCGACAACCGGATGGCCGAAGGCGGTCCGCTTGTCGACTGCGGCGTCCACCAGATCGACCTGGCCCGCTTCTGGCTCCAGAGCGAAGTCAGCGAATGGCATGCCGCTGCCGCCTGGGTAGACGAGTACGAAGCGCCCGATCACGTCTATCTGCACATGGATCACGAGAATGGCGCCCACACCATGGTCGAGATCAGCTACTCCTATGCGCACACGGCCGTCGCGCCAGTCAGCCTCTTCACCTACGATATCATTGGCACCCGCGGCCTCATCCGCTACGATCGCAATGCCAAACTGCTCGAACTGCGCAACGACAAGGGCACACAGCTTCTTCCCTGGGCGCCCGAGAAGAACTTCGCCGGCATGTACGACGCCTTTGCCAAAGCCTGTCGCACTGGCGAATCCGGCTATCTCGCCACCGGTCTCGACGGCCTGATTGCCCTCTCCATTTCCCGCTCCGCCGTCGAAACCGCCATCGCCGAACGCCGCACCTGATCCGGGTTGCGCCGCCCGCCGGCTATACCGGCAGCTCGGCTTTGACGACTTTGCCGGATGGATTCCGGGGCAGCTCCTCCACAAAGGTGATGAAGGTCGGGATCTTGAAGGAAGCCAGCCGCTGATGACAGTGGCGCCGCAGGTCGCGCTCCGTCAGCCCGGCATCGCCCTTGACCACGAAGGCATGGATCAGCTCGCCAAGGCTGGAGCGGATGCCCGTTGCCGGCACCCCCGTCACCGCCGCTTCCTTCACGCCGTCGTGGCTCATCAGGATCGCCTCCACCTCCGCCGCATAGACATTCTCGCCCCCCACGATGATCATGTCCTTCTTCCTCCCTTTGATGAAGAAGAAACCATCCTCGTCGATACTCGCCAGATCCCCCGTGACGAACCAGCTTCGACCTTCCAACTCCACCAGCGATTCCTCCAGCAGCCCTGGACGGCCGTAATAGCCGGGAATGACATTCTCCCGCGCAAAGAGCAGCTCTCCCACCTCGCCGGCCGCGGCCCGTTGCCCATCCTCCCCCACCACGATCGCCTCCACGTATGGCAGCAGCCGCCCGATCGAGTCAGGGCGCTCCTCGGCCTGCTCCCCCGTCAGCACGTGCGTCATCGAGATTGTCTCCGTGAGCCCGAAGAAGTTGTGCAGCTCCACCTCTGGAAGATTCTTCTGCAACTGGTGGATGGTCGAGACCGGCATCATCGATCCGGCGTACGCCAGGATCCGCAGCGTGCTCAGATCGAACGCATGCAGATTCGGCTGTGAAACGAGCCGCTGGCAGATGGTGGGAATGGTCAGAAAGGTCGTGATGCGCCGGCGCTCAACCAGCCGCAGAAGGGCCTCCGCATGCGTATCCGCGGTGATTACCAGCGTCGACTTCTGGTAAGCCGCGCTCGGCAGCGAGCTGTAAAGGGCCGTGCAGTGAAACATCGGGTTGACCAGCAGATGCACATCGTCCGGCGAGAACTGATGCGCGTTGATCGCGGCCATGACGTTGAAGATCAGGTCGCGATGACGCATCATCCCCCCCTTCGGCGCCGCGGTCGTTCCGCTGGTATGCATGACGATGGCGAGATCGTCCGGCTGCACATCAACCTCTGCTGCCCGCTCCGGCGTCGCCGCCAGGGCGGCAAAGTCATGATCGCTCTCCCCGTGCAGCATGCAGACGGGGAGCCCCGCCGGCGCTATCGCCAGAAGATGCCGGTCGCGCGGCGATTCGCACACCAGCAGATCCGGCTGGACCCGCTCGAAAATCGATGCCAGGTTCTCCTCGCTGAGCCATGTATTCAGCGGCACGATCGTCCCGCCAAGGCGCACCAGCGCCCAGTAGAGCAGATAGTACTCCAGACAGTTCGGCAGGTAGACCGCCACCTTGGGCCGAGTCGCACCGGACAGCCTGGCCAGCCCCGCGGCAAGCCGTTCCACCTGCTCATTCGCCGCCGCATAGGTGAGCTGACGCTCGCCGTCGATCACGGCGCAGTGATCCGGACGCAAGGCCACCGCCTCCCGCCAGAAGTCGAGCGTCGTCTTCGGCGCCGCGGTGCGTATCGGCAAGGGTTCGGTGCCCAGAAGCCGCTTCAGCTCGGGCTCGATGCAGTTGGCCACCAGCCGGTTGCCGTATTCGTTGGGGTGGTTGCGGTCGCTCCAGGCGCAGCGATCCCCGATGATGCGCTCCTGGATGTTGGCGATATACGGAGCGCCATGGCGCTCCGCGATCTCCGCCTCCAGCTCACGATAGGCAACTGCGCGCTCATCCGTCCCATACGTCTTCGGGCGGCGATTCCCCGCTTCGTCCAGATAATCGCCGAAGACTCCCAGAACGATGCTCTTCACCCCCGCCTCGTCCAGCTTGGTGAGGTAGGCATCCAGATCGTCGGCGCATGCTTCCGGCGACCGTTCGTCGGCCCACCAGTCGCATGCTCCCAGCTCGAAGAGCACCACGTCTGGATGCTCGTCCAGGACATCCTCCTGAAAACGTTCCCAGCCTTCCGCCAGCGTCTCTCCCCCCTTGCCACGATTGACGACGTGATGATCGGGAAAGCGCTGCTGGAGAATATCGCTGTAGCGGCCGGAGGTGCCGCCGCACGCCGTCAGACTGTCACCGAAGCAGACTATTTTCATGGAATACCTGGAAATGGATGGAGGAGTGCCGGCTCAGAGGGGTGGGGGCATGGCTGAGCGTTGCTTTCTGGAACGCCCGGAAGGTATAGTACAACATCGGCCCGCTCTCGCCAATCCCTACCCAGTATCTCATGACCACAATGACTGACAAGCCTGATCGTGACCAGATTCCTCATCTTCTCAACCTGCTTGCCGACGAGTCGCCCGAGATCCAGCAGAATGTTCTGGCGCGTCTCGAAGAGTTCGGCGAGAGCCTCCCTGCTGCCCTTGAGGAATTGGACGAGCCCATCGAGGAGATCGCCCGCGAACGCCTTCAGCCCCTCCTTGCCCGCCTGGGCGCAGCCGCGGTCAACATCGGCCGTGATCGCCGTTTCGTGCCGGGGCAACTGGTGAAGCATTGCCGCTACGGCTACCGCGGCGTCATCGTCGGTTTCGATCTCAGTTGCCAGGCGGACGAGAAGTGGTACCGATCCAACCGTACGCAGCCCGCCCGCAATCAGCCCTGGTATCATGTCCTGGTCGACGGCTCCACCCAAGTCACCTACGCGGCCGAAAGCAGTCTTCAGCCCGATACCTCTCTGGAACCGATTCGTCACCCGATGCTGAACATGTTCTTTCATGACTTCGAGGGTGGGCGCTATCGCCGCAACGATCATCCCTGGCCCTTCAGTTGACCGCCCCTGCGCGACAGCTCAAATCTTTCCGTTTTCGGATATGATCGCTGTAATCGGAAACGAAGAGGGCTCTTTTTGCGCCGGTTTCTCGCGCCAAGACCTCTCTCCTGGGCCTTCATTTGAGGCTGGCTAAGCCGGCGAAAGGTAAGATGGCATTGCTCCTGCTACGGATCTTGCGGTAGCTTCTGTCCATCCATCCCCAGCACCGCGGTCGCATGTCTCTGGTACCCTACATCATCTGTGCCCTGCAGGAGGTCTACGACCCAGAGGTTGGCGTCAACATCGTCGACCTCGGCCTGGTCTACGGCATCCTCGAAGATCAGGGGAATGTTCGTATCCAGATGAGCATGACACATCGCAGTTGCCCGCTCACGAGCTACATTACCGGCATGACCGAAGCGATGATCCGGCAAAGTGTGAGCGGCGTTCGATCTGTTGCCGTTGAATTGGTTTGGGAGCCCAAATGGTCGGCCGACATGGTCGAGCCGACCTCACGTAACCGAATTGGCTGAGGAGGCTCACTCTGTGTTTCAAGACCTCGATTTCAACCAGGCCCCGCTGCTGCTCATCTGGGAAACCACCCGAAGCTGCGCTCTGGCCTGTCTCCATTGCCGCGCTGAAGCTATCGACAAGCGCCATCCCGACGAGCTGACCACGGATGAAGGCAAGAAGCTCCTGGACGATACCCGCGCCATGGGCACCCCTCTCGTCATCTTCACTGGCGGCGACCCCCTGCAGCGACAGGACCTTGAAGTCCTGATCACCCACGCCAAGAGCATCGGCCTTCGCGTCGGCTCCATCCCCGCCACCACCCCGCGCCTCACCCGCGAACGCGTGCGCTCCCTTCGCGAGGCCGGGCTCGACCAGATGGCCCTCAGCATCGACGGCTCCACCCCGCATCGCCATGACAGCTTCCGCGGCGTCCCCGGCTCCTTCGCCAAGGCAATGGCTGCGGCACGCTGGGCCCACGAGGTCGGCATGCCCCTGCAGATCAACACCGTCTTTGCTGCCTGGAATACCGATGAGTTCGATGAACTGGCGCAGCTGGTTCAGGATCTCGGCGTCGTCTTCTGGGAGGTCTTCTTTCTCGTGCCCACCGGCCGCGGCAGCGTCGTCGCCAACAGCACCACGGAGCAGTATGAGGCCCTCTTCGCCAAACTCTACACGCTGAGTCGCAAGGTGGACTTTGTCATCAAGGTGACGGAAGCGCCCCATTACCGGGTCTACGTCTCCGCGCAGCGCTCGGTCCAGCATGGCGCTTCGCTGCGGATGAAGGGGGGCGCCATCGGCAGCGTTCACCATGGTCAGCGTGGCCGCGCCGGCCGTGCCCTGCTCGGCGTCAATTCCGGTAAGGGTTTCTGCTTCGTCGATCACGTCGGCGATGTCACCCCCAGCGGCTTCCTCCCCATCGTCGCCGGCAATGTGCGGGAGACGTCGATCATCGATATCTACCGCGATCACCCGCTCTTTCGCGAGCTGCGCGACGCCTCCCTGCTCAAGGGGATGTGCGGCGCGTGCAGCCATCGCGAACTCTGCGGCGGTTCGCGTGCCAGAGCTTACGCCATGACCGGCGATTATCTCGCCCCCGAACCCTTCTGCAGCTATGGCCCAGCGAACGAGATACATTCCCAGCCAGAGGTTGTTGCCCATGTCCATGACGCGACGTGAGCGGCTGCTCCGCTCGATGCGCGGTGAGCCCGTCGATCGGCCACCGGTCTCCTTCTACGAGATCAATGGCTACAGCGAAGATCCCACCGATTCCGATTCCCACAACGTCTTCTCGGATCCCTCCTGGCAGCCCCTCCTCGACCTCGCCCGCGAGAAGACCGATCGCATGGTCTTTGGCCGCGTCGGCTATCGGACCACCCCTCCGGACCCTCTGGCCGAGCTGACCACCGTTACCGAATGGGAAGACGACAACGGCAGCCGTCATTCGCGCAGCACCATCCAGGCCGGCTCGCGCACCCTCACCACTCATTCCCGCCGCGATCCCGACATCAACACCTCCTGGTGCCTCGAACATCTTCTCAAGGATCTCGACGATTTCAAAGCCTGGCTCGATCTGCCGATCGGCGCACCTCCCACCGATGTCGACCCCGGGCCGACCCGGGAGATGGAACGCGAGATTGGCGAAACCGGCCTGGTGATTCTCGACACCTGCGACCCGCTCTGCATGGTGGCCCCCCTCTTCAGCATGGAGGACTACACCATTATCGCCCTGACCGAGCCGGAGCTCTTCAAGCAGGCGCTCGACAAGTGTGCCGACTGGCTGCTGCCCCGGGTCGAAGCCATTGCCGAGGCCATGCCCGGCTATCTCTGGCGCATCTACGGCCCCGAGTACGCCTCGCCTCCCTACCTGCCGCCACGTCTCTTCGCCGAGTACGTAGTCCCTTACGTGCGCGAAATGACCGACATCATCCATCGCGGCGGCGGATACGTGCGGGTGCACTCCCATGGTCGCCTGAAGTCGATCCTCGACCACATCGCCTCGACCGGATGCGATGGGCTCGACCCCATCGAGCCTCCCAATCAAGGGGACGTCTCCCTCGCCTATGTCCGCCAGAACTATGGCCGGCAACTGGTCCTCTTCGGCAATCTGGAGATCTCCGACATCGAGACCATGCCCACGCCCCAGTTCGCGGAGCGGGTCCAGCGTGCCCTCGATGAAGGAACCGCTGGCGACGGCCGCGGCTTCGTTCTGATGCCCTCCGCCGCGCCATACGGCCGCATCGTCTCCGACTTGACCATGCGCAACTACGAGAAGATTGTCGAGCTGGTGGAAGCGCGCGGCTGACGGCGGGGTTTCACGCCTCGACGTAGCGGGCCATCGCTTCCTGCCACTTGTTCTGTTCTCGCAGGAGGCGGAAGAGCACCTCGCGCACGGCGCCGCGGCCGCCGCCCAGCTCCGTACGCCAGTGACTGTAGGGTTGCAACTCCGGATCTGCATCGGCAACGCAGACCGCCAGCCCCACCTGGCGCATCACCGGTATGTCCACCACGTCATCTCCCACATAGCAGCACTCCTCCGGCTCCAGGGCGAACTCCTCCAGGATCTTCGCGAAGGCGTCCAGCTTGCGCTTCTGGCCAACGTGGATGAAGGACATCCCCAATTCCTCGGCACGCTGCCGCGTCACCGCATCGTCCCTGCCGCTCAGCACGCCTACCAGCAGCCCCGCCCGGAGCGCCATCTTGATGGCATGGCCATCCCGCACGTTAAAGAACTTGACGATTCCCTGCGCGGAGAAGCCGATGGCTCCATCCGTCATCACGCCATCGACATCGCAGATGACGGCCTTGATCTTAGCGGCTCTTGCGGACAAGCTCATGAATGTCACGTCCTGAAGTGAGAAGCTCCTCGATCTCGTCGAGAGGCATGGAGTTTGGGCCGTCGCAGAGGGCCTGCTCCGGCGCGGGATGAGTTTCCATGAAGAGCCCGTCGACGCCGACCGCCAGCGTGCCGCGAAGGAGGGGCGCGATGAACTCGCGTTGACCGCCCGAGGAGCCGCCCTGGCCGCTGGGCAGCTGCACCGAGTGGGTGGCATCGAAGATGACCGGCAGGCCGAAGCCCCGCATGATCGGCAGCGATCGCATGTCCACCACGAGGTTGTGATAACCGAAGGTGGTGCCCCGTTCCGTGAGGCAGACGCGCCGGTTGCCCGTGCTCATGACCTTGGCGGCTGCCCGCTCCATGTCCTGCGGTGCCGTGAACTGCCCCTTCTTGATGTTGACCACGCAGCCGCTCTCGCCGGCAGCCACCAGCAGATCGGTTTGCCGGCAGAGAAAGGCCGGGATCTGCAGGATGTCCGCCACCTTGGCAACCGCGGCGATCTGGCTCTCGTCGTGCACATCCGTCAGGATCGGTACTTGGTGAAGCTCCTTCACCTTGCGAAGAATCTCCAGCCCCGCCTCCAGACCCGGACCGCGAAAGGAGGTGACGCTGGTCCGGTTCGCCTTGTCATAGCTTGCCTTGAAGACATAGGAGAGCCCAAGCCGCCGGCAGATCTCCTTCATCCGGCCCGCCACCGCCAGGCAAAGCTCCTCGCTCTCGATGACGCACGGTCCCGCGATGACCAGCAGCGGATACGCATCGCCAAGCCCTACGCCGGGCGAGATCTCGAAGCCAATGTCGTTGCTCATCCTTCCATCTCCTTCAAGAGCGCTTCCACCCTGGCGACGTCGGCGGGTACATCGACTCCGACCGGGTGTTCATGACTGATGTGAACGAAGATGCGCGCCCCATGCTCCAGCGCCCGCAACTGCTCCAGCTTCTCGCATTCTTCCAGCGTGCCCTGCGGCCAACCGATGAACGCGTAAAGAAAGTCGCGACGATAGGCGTAGACGCCCCAGTGATGCAGCGGCTGCGCGCCGGCTCCCCGCTCGCCTCGCGCATAGGGTATCGGCGACCGGCTGAAATAGAGCGCTCGCTGCTCGCGATCCAGAACCACCTTGACCACGTTCGGGTCCGCAAAGTCGGGACCGTCGGGATCGATCGGCACGGCCACCGTTCCCATCGGCAACTCCGGGTGCGCCTGCATGTGCGCCAGCAGGTCGTCGAGTACGGAAGGGGGGATCAGCGGTTCGTCTCCCTGCACGTTGAGGACCAGATCCGCATCGATCTCTCGGACCGCTTCGGCAATACGGTCGGTGCCGGTCGGATGGTCCGCGGCGGTCATCATCGCCTGCCCGCCAAAGGCCTGAACGCAGGCGCGGATGCGCTCGTCGTCCGTGGCGACGATCACCCGGTCGACGCGCTTCGCCTGGAGCACGCGCTCGTAGACCCGCTGGATCATGGGTTTTCCGGCGATGAGCGCCAGAGGTTTGCCTGGAAAGCGCGTGCTGGCATGGCGCGCGGGAATGACGGCGACGGCGCGAAGTGGGGCTCCCATGGATCTTCCGGTGCTGAATGATGAAAAATGGCCCTGGCATGCGGCGGGCTTTCGCTCTCAGAGACTATCGCCGCGAAGCCGCCACTCGCAAGCACATTCGCCCGAAAAAATCTACTTCAGCCGGCCACACCAGCGCATTGTGCCATCGCGTGGACAGGGCGACCGCTTTTTCACGTTGTGAAATCGTCGAGACGGCATGGAAAGGCTGAGGTGTCGGTCTACTTTAGCTGTTTGCGGCGGACTGTCGCCAAAGTGTCAATTGGGACTACAGGGGAGACTGGGGAAGATGAAGGGGAAGGAGATCATCGTCAAGGCATTCCACTGCGAAGAGGTGGAACGGACGCCATGGGTGCCATTTGTCGGCTGCCACGCCGGCGCGCTGATCGGGGTCAGCGCGGAAGAGTTCCTGAAGAGCGAGGAGCACATCGTCAACGGTATTGCCAGTGCGATCGAGCGCTACCAGCCGGATGGCATTCCGGTGGTTTTCGATCTGCAGATCGAGGCCGAGATCTTCGGCAGCAAGCTGAACTGGTCCGCGGAGAATCCGCCTGCCGTGATCAGCCACGTCCTGAACGATGGCGTCAATCTGGCGGATCTGTCCATCCCCAAAGCGACCGACGGGCGCTTGCCGATCGCGCTCGGGGCGACGCGGCGACTGCGCCGGATGTACCCGGACCTCGCGTTGTACGGTCTCATCACCGGCCCCTTCACCCTCGCGCTGCACCTGCTCGGCACCGAGATCTTCATGCGCATGTTCGAGGATGAGGAGTCGGTCAAGGAGCTGATGGCCTTTGGCTCGGAGGTGGGCAAGGCTCTTGCCGGCTACTACATCGAGGCGGGTTGCGATGTCATCGCCGTCGTCGACCCGATGACCAGCCAGATCGGCCCGCAGCAGTTCCGCGCCTTTGTCTCGCCTCACATGAAGCCGCTCTTCGACGAGATTCGCCGCTTGGGCGCCCTCAGCTCCTTCTTCGTCTGCGGCCATGCGCAGCAGAATATCGAGGCCATGTGCGAGTGCCGCCCCGACAATGTGTCGGTGGATGAGAATATCCCGCTCGACTTCGTGGCCGAGCAGTGCCTCGCCCGCGGCATCAGTTTCGGCGGCAACATGCAGTTGACGACGGTGCTGCTCCTTGGCAAGCCGCAGGATGCACAGCGCAATGCCCTCGCCTGCATGGACATCGGCAAGCTGCGCGGCTTCATCCTCGCCCCCGGCTGTGATTTGCCTTATGCCACGCCACCGGAGAATCTCGAGGCTGTCGCGCGGGTAGTGCATGACCCTTATGAGCGCGATATCGCCCGGACCCTCCAGGCAAGCGCACTGGAAGACAACGCCCTCGATCTGCGCGAGTACGGTTTGAGCAACAAGGTGATCGTCGACATCATCACGCTGGACTCGGAAGCCTGCGCGCCCTGCCAGTACATGGTCGAATCGGTGAAGGCGGTGGCGCCTCACTTCGAAGGCATCGTGGAATGGCGGGAACACAAGATCAAGTACCGCGAAGCGCTGGTCTTCATGACCTCGCTGATGGTGAAGAACATCCCCACCATCTGCATCGACGGCCAGATCACCTTCGTGTCGCGCATCCCCTCCCGCGACGAGCTGGTGGCGGCCGTTCAGAAGCGCATCCTCGAGAAGCTGCGCCTCAAGATCCGCGAGAAGCGGCAGACGCTCTACATCCTCGGTGACCCCAGCGCCGATGCGGTGCGGAAGCTGCGCGAGAGTGTCGAAACCGCGGTCACCGAGTTGGGCGACACCACCGAGATCTGTGCCATCACCGACCGCGAGCAGATGCTTGCATTCGGTGTCCTTCCCGAGCAGACTCCGGCCGTGGTCATCGCCCGCTATCAGCTCAAGAGCGCCGGTCAGATCCCCGACAAGGCCATCATCAAGGAATGGCTGAAGGATCGCTGACCGCGCTCCGCGTCAGGGCTCCAGGAGGGTGGCGGCAATATGGCGGATGCCGTCACCCAGATGAATGTAATAAGCCAGCAGGATGCTTCCATCGCGGCGCTGTATGGCGGTCGGGTAGCCCAGGTCGGTGCTGACGCCATCTTCGCGGATGCCGATCTCGGGTGCCTGCTCCACATTGGCGCCGTCGGCATCCAGGAGACGGGCGCGCACGCCAAGGGGGGCGCGCCGGTGCCCGTACGCCAGGAGGATACGTCCATCCGTCAGCCTCAGCGCCGTCTGCGGAAAGCCCCAGACGCCGGTCTCCACAACCGGGCTCCAGCTCTCGCCGCCGTCCCTGCTGCGAGTCATCCGCATGCGGCCACCTTCGCCATAGCTGCGCAGGAAGCAGATCAGGTCGCCGCCGGCAGTCAGCACCACGTAGGGTTCCTGGCACTGGAAAGGGTCGGCGGCATCGCCGCTCTCCGCCATGACCGCATGGAATTGCCAGCTTGCTCCCTGGTCGTCACTGCGCATCAGGTACGCCTTGTCGGGTGTCATGCTGCCGTCGTTGCCATAGCAGGGCAGAAGGAGACGGCCGCCGGGCAGCTCCACGGCCGGCGCCCGCGACGCACCACCACGTTCCTGCCACGGCATCGGCAGCCGCACCAGATCGCTCCACGTCCGGCCATGATCGTTGCTGATGCAGCTGGCGACCCCCGCATTGCTCCACAGACAGCCTTTGCTCGTGTGCGTGCGCAGGCCGACGACGCTTTCCGTCTCGGTGGGCGCATGAGCCTGCCAGCGAAAGAAGCTGGCGATCATCCTCCCGTTCGAGAGGGTTGCCAGTTGCGGATCCTGCTGGCCCAGCTCATCCTGGGGGCAGATGGCCGCCGGGGCCGACCAGCTTTCGCCGTCGTCGCTGCTGCGCACAAACATGGCGCGCGAGCGCGAATGCAGGTGGCTGTGCCCTTCCGCTTCGCGGGGCGCACGACGGAATCCGCAGAGCAGGTCGCCTTTGAGCGTACGTGTCAGGCAGGGAAAGGTGGCGTACCACGCTGCGTCACGATAGATGATCGTGTGCGAGAGGATCTTCATGCGGGACTCCCGTGGCGAAACCGGAGCCGGCCCCCGGTTTCGCCGTGTTCCGAGGTGGATCAGGTCGTGGGATTGTCGATGAAATGGCCGCCGCGGCACTGCTTCAGATAATGCAGTCCGTGAACCTGGCCGGTCATCTCCAGATCGCCGCGGTAGACGGGATCGTGCCAACCTTCGATATCGATCGACCCCGTGAAGCCGCCCTTGCGCAGGTCGCTGACGATATCGGTCCAGTTGCTGTCGCCAAAGCCCGGCGTACGGTGGAAGGCGAACGGCTTCGGCCCGTGAATGCCGAACTCGCGCACGACATCCCAGTGAATGGTGCAGTCCTTGCCGTGCAGGTGAAAGATCTTGCCCACCCACTTGCGCAGCTGTGGCATCGGATCGATGAGGCTGACCATCTGGTGGCAGGGCTCCCATTCCAGCCCCAGGGCGTCGCTGGGAACCGCGTCGAACATCATCTGCCAGGCCGTCGGGTTGTGGGCGATGTTCCAGTCGCCGGTGCTCCAGGTGCCGCCCATGTCGCAGTTCTCGAAGGCCAGCCGGATACCCTTGTCTTCCGCCCGCTTCACCAGGTCGCTGAAGACCTCCTTGAAGCGCGGGATCGATTCGTCGATCGCCTTGCCGCGCAGCCGGCCGGTGAAGCCGCAGACCAGGTCGCAACCGAAGAGGTGCGCATTGTCGATGCACTGCTTCCAACCGTCGAGCGTCTCCAGATCCTTGGGCTGCGTCTCCAGCGGATTGCCGAAGATGCCCAGGCAACTGATCACAGCGCCGGAATCACCCAAAGCCTCCTTGACCCGACTGGCGATTTCCGGCAGCTTGATATCCGTCGGCAGTGTCTGCCAGAAGTTGATCTGAAAGCTCTCGAACCCGTGGTGCAGGATCTGCGAGATGTAGTCTCCCGTCTTGGCGCTGCCCGGCGCCAGCGTACCGATGCGGATGCTCTCGCGGCTGTAATCGTACATGATCTTCCCCTTGATGTATCGCGTTATCTTTACCGAAAATGACCTGCACAACGTATACCCCACCACCCTCCCCATGTCCACCATCGCCAACAATTTTGCCCGAGCCGTTTGATCAGGTTTCTGTTTTGGTGGTCTACCGTTAGAGTCCGTGCCTGCAACCCTTTGAATGATAGTTGTTCCATTATATAGTAATGGAACAACTATCACGATGATCTCCTTGCACTGCAACCGACGGGCGATGAACTGGAAGCCGCTGCTCGTTGGGTGCGGACCTACGATCCCTCTGACGGTTTTGCTTTACTGCTGCGCCAGTTCTTCAGGAGTTGTGGCCATGACGATATTGCTGAAAGACTTTAGGGCCGATTACCTCCGGAATCTGCTGGATCTGCTCTGGCGGCAATGGTCGGCGCTGGGGCTGGCTGGACATGCGTCGGACGTCGAGCACCCCTGGCCGATGGATCCTGAGGCTTTGCTCGCCTTCACCTGCACCATCGGCCGATACGATCCGCGCCTCTTTGACGAGGTCCTCGACTGGCTGATCGCCAACGAGCGTTTCGTCAACATTCAGCGCCTGAAGACCGTCATGCACGAGGAACATTTTGCCGGCTGCGACATCCTTGCCACCCTGGCAGCCGTCATGGCGGAAAGAGGAACGACGAGCAAATGGAAGCGCCTGGCCGAACCGCGGGCCGAACGGGAAGAGGACGACGAGTATCTCTTCCGTCGCCCTGACGGCACCCCCTTGCCGATCATTGGCCAGCCGGATGGGACCTTTGCAGCTCGCGGCTGGCTGCGCAGTTCGATCGAGACGCGCGGCATGTCCCAGAGCTTCCCCGCGACCGGAATTGCGCCACTCTGGCTACGCCTGCGCGCCTTTGCCGGCGTCAACGCCCGTTGCGAGATCATCCTGTATCTTCTCACCCACGTCAGGACGAATGCCAGCGACGTGGCTCGCGACACCTACTACTTCCCGCGCACCATTCAGGACGCCCTGGGCGAGATGTCTCAGTCCGGCCTGGTCCGGGGTCGTCGCCAAGGGCGCAAATATCACTATTGGCTGCCCCATCCGGCTACCTGGTATCAACTGCTGGGGGTACAGGAGCGCGCTCCGGTCTGGATGGGCTGGCCCCCGCTCTTCGCCGCGCTCGCATCGATCTGGCTATGCATTCGCCCCGGTCCCTTCGACGACCTCTCCCCCATGCTCCAGATGTCTCAACTGCGCAAATGCATGCGTACCCGCGCGGCCGACCAGCTCAGCCGCTGCGGCTTTCCTGTCGACCTGCCCGATGAAGAACGCCAGTCCGGTCTCGGCTATATGGACGATCTTCTGACTGCTGTTCGCCAACTCCTGCAAACCCTGTCGTAATGTCGCCTTTAAGGAAGGATCGCAAACCGACAAAACCCTTGGCTTGGCTGATCATATGAAGTGCCAGTTTCATAGCGTGCGGTACGTTATGGTTTGGTACCTGCTGTTTCTTGGATCTTCCTTTCTGGCAGCTCCAAATGTGCATCTTGTTTTCGGATCGATAGGATTTTTCTTGATTTGTTGTACTTTTCTCTTTTACGGTTCCAAGCACGCTATTACTGCTAAATTGGTAAGCTTGCAGATCTGTGTCGTTTTATCACTTTGCTTAGTATTTATCCTTTTCATGATCGCAATCGGAACGATTTTTGAACCTTGGTGGCCCGTATATGTAGATGCCACGTTGTGTGGTTATTTTTCTTCCTTGCCCATGAAGACGCGAACGCGACGTGAAGTCGGAACCGAGTCAACGGTTGAGAAGCACTATCAGTAACGCTTACTTGCTACCTGGAGAAGAGGTTCTGGTTGACCTTTGGGGAGGGGCTGGCGGTTTGGAGGAGAGCGCGGCCGAGATTATGGGTGATGGTGTTGTCGGTGGCAGATGATTCTTCGACGATGCCCTTCAGCTGGACGGGTTGCATGAGGTTGTCCTGGAAGTTGTTGTAGTGCACGGCGGATCTGGAGGTGGTGCCGGCCAGGCGGAGCCCGCACCCGTCGGCGGCTCCCGATTGATTGTTCTCGGCGAACATGTTGGCGATCACCATGCATTCGGCGGAGTCTCGGATGGCAATCCCGTCGGCGTTATTGCGGGCGATGCAGTTGGCCTGAATCACCATGCCGGGAGAGGCTTCGATCATGATCCCCGGGCCGCGATTGTTGTCGACAATGCAAGCCTCCAGGAAGGAACCGGCACTGGCCCGGGTGATGTGGATGCCGCTGGCTGCTTCGCGGACGATGCTGGATTCACACGTGACGGCGCAGTCGTTGAAGACGAGGCCGACGCCGGCGCAGCCCAGTATTCTGGAATCGCGCACCAGTATGGCGCCGCCGGTAGCCTGGAGGCCGGTACCTTCCCAGCCACGCACGTCGACGGCGATTACCGCGCCGTTGGCCACGTCGGCAAAAGCGAGGGCGGGGGAACGGTAGGCGCGCCGTTCGTACTCGCCCAGGAGGACGAGGTCGCGAACGGTTACGCTGGGTGCGTTCTCCGCCACGATCAGGGAATGGGTTGCACCTGGAGTGGCGGCATGGAGCACGGTGGCCAAGCCGCGGCCGGCCAGCGTCACCCCTGATGGGAGGGTCAGGGGCTGGCCCAGAGCATAGCGTCCAGCAGGAAGGAGCAGGGTGCCGCCGTTTTCGGCCAACTGGTCGAGGCCGGCCTGAAATCCGGCATCGGGTTTGCCCGGCTGGTACAACGCGCGCGCGTCGAGTACCGGCTCCGGCAAGTGGGGTGGATCAACCGGCTCAGTACGGTCGCATCCGGCCGGGTAGCGGGTCAGGTCCAGCTCCGCGCCGGTGGGGGAAAAGGCGTTCTTGTCGGGCATGAGCGCGGCGAGTGGCGGCATGGCGTCAGAGCGGGCCACATTGCCGGCGAGCAGGCAGCGCTCGATCTTTCCCTCGACGACGGTCAGCTTGTCGGCCCGGTTCCGCGCGACCAGGAAGTCAAAGGTGGGTGCGCCTTCCCTGCCATGGCCGATGCGCAGGCCGGCCGCGCGGTTGTTGAAGACAATGCCGCCTCCCCCTTCGGACTGCTCTATCGCAAGATCCGCGTCGCCAATCGAGTCATTGCGGCTGATGACGTTGAAGATGTCGTGGGGCCAGCCCAGTCCATCGAAGCGGTCGACGGTGCCACGGTGGTAGATGCCGGCGGTATTCTGATAGCAGAAGTAGAGGCCGGAGCTGCGGTTGCCGACGCCGAGGTTGCGGCTCCACAGGAAGCGCTGGGTAATGGTGCCGGGATGGTACCCCTGATAGGTGCCGGTGACGGTATTGTCGACCCAGATAGCGTCGGCCCCGGTCTGAAGGGAAAGGCCATCGCCGTTCCAGTTGGTGATGTGGACGCGGGAGATGCGGCTACCCGCGAGCTGCCCGAAGGTGACTGCCGCCGCCTCGAAACCGCCCCAGCCGCCATCGCCGCCGGAAATGGTGAGGTCTTTCACCTCAACGAACTCGGCGGCAAGTGCGAGAATGGCTGGGAAAAAGTGGTGGAGGAACGCTGGATCGGTCTCCGGCACGACGCCGCGGACGGTGATTTGCGAGGCGGAGACGGCGGTCACCACGCAATCCTTGTTCTCCCGATAAAGCGACCCGGGATGGCCCCATTTTTCACCGTAACAGACGCCGTCGCCAGGCTTGAATCGCGTCGCTTCCCCGGCATCGACAGTCAGGATGGAGGTCTCTCCCCGGCGCTCGAAAGAGGCGATGGTGGCGCGCGCTCCCTGCTCGCACTTGAGGATGGTTCGCCCGGCGCCCTGCCCCTGGAGAGTGACGTTGTCGCGGAGGCGAAGGTGGCGACGCAACGGTATCTCGCCGGCCGGAAGGAGCACCAAACCACCGGTGGGGGGCAGCGAGTCGATCGCCTTCTGGATGTCGGGGCCCGGGTTGGTGGCATCCTCGATGAAGTCCTGTGAGAAGACGGTGGCACGCGCGTTGCTCTCGGCGGCGTTCACCGGGGTCGGCAAGCGGGAGATGGCGTTGGGGCCAGCATGGATGGCGAAGTTGGCGATGGAGGGATCGCTGCCCGGGACGGAGTTCATCCCCTTGGTGCTGAGCACGAAGAAGCGGTTCGTTTCACTGTGGGCGGGGTTGATGTCGCCTTGCTGCACCGGCACGCCATCCACCGCTATCGAGGCTGTGTTGCCGACGATCTGCATGGTGATGCGGTAGGTGCGGTCGAGGTCGAGCCGGTAGGGCTCCACGGCAACAGGCGTCATTCCCGTGGGGTCGGCAAAGGCCTCGCCGGAGGCTGTTTGGGGAATCGCGGTGAAGATCAGGCGCTCGTCCGCACCGCCGCCGCCGACCTCGCCACCCCGCAACTCGCAGATCACCATAGACTTGGAGGAGCCGCTCGGGCAAGATTTTTCGGGCAGCAAGAGGTCGAACTCCACGCGCATGTCGCCGTGCGGCAGCGGCACCTGGCACAAGGCCGAGCCGGTGTGGCTCAGGTTCAGACGGTTTTTGGCGATGTAGTGGCGGCCGCTGCATTGCGTCCAGCGCCAGTTGGGGCCGATGGTGGGGCCGTTGAAGGTGTCGGCAAAGGTTTCCCGCCACTGGGCGTGGAGCAGAGCGCCGGTCGCCAGGAAGAAAGTGGCGGCCAGGGAGAGTATTATCGGCCATCGGGTTGCGTCGGCGATGCGTGTATAGCTCATGGGATGACTATGACTCCTTCATTTCGCCTCTGCAAGGGCCGCTGAAGCGGGTCAGCGCAGCAGTTGCCAGTCGAGGTTGGCCGCTTCTGAAGGAGGGGCGGAGAATTCCACGGTGAAGCCATCGAGGCGCTTTTCGACCACGCGATCCATGGTGAACCAGGTGGGCTGTACTACCAGGGAATAGGCGGTATCGAGTTCGGGAACGGGGAAGGCGATGTCGAGCCGGGTTGTGGCGGCGGGGACCGGAACGGCGATGCCACGGAGGTTGTGGGCGGGAAGGGCGCCGGCGCTGATGCCGCCGCGGGGACCCACCATCACGCCCGTGAGTTCGGCCGCGGCGCCGCCCTTGAGCTGGAAGTTACCGGATTGCGGGTCGACGGTCAGGGTGCTGCGGCCATTGGGGCGGGCCAACTGCCAGATCAGTGGCTGCGGCCTGCCATTTGGCTGGTCGAAGCGGATGGCTGCTTCGCTGACGTCGGCCCCGAAGCGAATGCCGATGGCGGAGGTGGCGCCGATGTCCATGGCGCGCAAGTAGGCGGGTCCGCCACCTTTGCGGTGCGTGGCGGCATCGTCCAGGCTGGTGCCTCCTCCATGGACGGCGAGTGCGCTATGTACGGGTACTCGCCCATAGTTGACGGACTGGTAGGAGGAGTCTTCGATGGTGCTGGGGAGGTAGTTGTGGTGGCGCACCCGCATGCCGGTTGGGTTCCACGGATCCTGGCCGATGGCCTGTACGATGGGGTCGCCCGGGGCGAAATCGAGGGGCTTACCGGCATCGGAGGATGCGGCCAGGCGCAGGGTACGGGGGGAATTGGCACCCACGCGGCCGCCGCTGGCGCGCGAATCGGTCCAGGCGCGGGAGACATCGGCGACGTAGGCGCCGGGGGCGATGAGGTAACGCAGGGGCACGAGTTTCGCCTGGCTGCCGAGGGTATCGCTGTAGTTATCGCGTTGGTAGAGAAGGGGCACCTGGTTGATACTGCTCACCCAACGCGTGCGCTCCACGTAGAGGCGGAAGGAGCCGTCGGCGCGCGTGTCGAGTTGGCGGATATGGTACCAGCGATAGACGCGCTGGTCGGGCGCGCCGGTATAACCGGCGGCCGGATCATTGGCCGGATCGAGATACTCGGTCGGCTCGTCGACCGCGAAAAAGCGACCGACCACCTCCTGCGTCCAGGCGCACTCCTTGCTGCCGATGATGGCGCCTCCCGGGAAGATTTCCCCCTCGTAGCCATGACCGGTCCTGGCCGTGTCGTTCGGGTCCCATGGATCGCGATGGCCGGGGGCAACGATCAGGACCGTGCCACGGCTGAGGTGCTTTTCCGGGTTCATGTTGATGAGCGGGCGCCCGGTGCCGAGAGCATGGTTGCGGGTCATGCCGGGGGCGTAGACAAGCTCGCCGTTCGCCCAGTCGATGCTCTCGACGTTACTCCGGAAGGGCTGCAGGTCGTTGAAGATGTCCGCGCCATAGCACAAGGCCCCTTCGTCCCCCAAGCTCGACATGATGTTGGCCTGATTGCGGATAACGGCCGAAAAGACAAAGCCATCGCCATCGGCATAGACATTGCGGGCGGCCTTGACGGTCATCGACTGATTGTCCGATTGGGCGTTGTCGGTGATGGTCAGCGAATTGACCACGTGCTTGGTGCCGGTGCCGAATTTGTAGATGGAGGGAGTGGCAGCATGGTCGTTGGCCACATCGGCCACGATATACGGCAGTTGCTTTTCGGCATCCCAGCCGAGCGCCTTGATGACGATCTGCTCGTTGGGGTTGTAAAGGACAACGACGTTGTCGACGGCGAGGCCGCGCACGGTCGGCACGTAGATGCGTTGATCTTCGCCCTTCTGTACGTCCGCCAGAATACGTTGGAGGTAGGAAGAGGTACCGCCGGCGATGGCGGTATCGATGCCGACCGTGCTGTGGACGCCGTAGGCCATGTCGATCGGGGCGCGCACGGTACGGCTGATGCGGTGTGCCAGCCAATTGGAGGTGCCGGTATTGGCGGCGTTGGAGGGGAGGAGGATGGTGGGATAGCCATTGCGGTAGTCGACGATGGTAACCGAGGCGGTGCCGCGGCGGGTGGAGGAAGGGGCTGGATTCTCCGCCATCACCCAGTCACGGCTGACTTCGGGGCCGATGGTCAGGATGCCGCCGCCTGCCTTGTGAATGCGCGAGAGCGCGATTGCCAGCGTGGCCTCGGCGTCGGCCGAAGTGGCTACGGGACCGAAGGTGCTGAGCGACTGGATGCCGGCTGGCGAGGCCGCAGTGGATGCTATCTCATCCTGAGCGTGAACGACCTGCTGCCCGATCGCCATCAGGACGACGAGACTCCATGCCATAGCCCACTTGTGCATAATCATACCCTTCGTGTAATGCTGTTAACGATAATGCGTCGACATGGTGCCGTGCCACGCGGGGCTGCCGCCCTCGGTACGGAAGCCTTGGAGCATGCTCGCGTAGGCTCGATCCGGCCAGAGGTGAAAGCGCGGCATCCATGGTGCCACCGGCCCGGTATAGACGGAGCCGGTAAGCTCCACGCTTTGCGTGTAGGCCCACCAGCGGGCGTGGCCGTCGCCATAGAGAAAGTTGCCGCCAGTGCCATGATTGTCCGCGACCTTGCTGCCGGGGGAGGTTTTGTCCCCCATGAGGGCCTTCTCGTAGGTTTCGCCGTTGAACTTGGCCAGGTCGGCGAGGCTGTCAAGGCGCACCAGCCCGCCAATGGGCCATGGCGATGTACCAGCCGGAACGGGCCACCAGTGGTTGAAGGCGAAGCCGGGAAAGATGTACGCGGAAGCCGAATCGTAGAGGCGTGATTCGTCGGGGTAGTCGGAGTTCTTGGGCATGCCGACACGCTTCGGACAAACCAGTACATTGGCAGGTTTGGCGAAAACCTTGAAGGTTCCAGCCGCGTACGTGGGCGCGACGAGAGCGACACCAAGGTAATCGGTGAAGTAGTCGAGGGCAGGATGACCATAGCCTGGGCCGGGATAACCGTACACCGGAATGTTGTACTGGAGGGTAGCGCGGTTAAGACCGGAGTCCGGCTGGGCGGGGGTGAAACCGTCCCAGTCGGCGGCATATGAGGCGACGCCGAGCATGTTCTGGCGCAAGTTGTTGAGACATCCCGTGCGGTGGGCCATGTCGCGAGCTTTAGCCATGGCGGGGAGGAGCATGGAGGCCAGAACGGCAATAATCGCCACGACCACCAGAAGCTCGATCAAGGTAAAACAACGCCCAGTGGACGGTTTCATGCTGCGACTCGTATTCGTCTTCATCAGACAATCCTCAAGTTTGAACTATCGTGAGACCGTGATCATGGTGCCAAGCTGGTGTATCGAAGCTATGATACAGTGGGGGAGTGGCCGCGTCGAACGGGAATCACCATTGTCCGGTACTCGTCACCAAAATCCACATGTGCTGCTATTCAGAGGCGGAAGGAGGCTCCTCTGCCCCCTGCCGCAGCTGACAGCGCTGACGATATTCAGTGGGGGTCAGGCCGTATTCTCGCTGCATGAGCCGCGCCAGGTAGCCGGCATCACGAAAGCCGATCTGGTGCGCAATGGCACCTACGGCGAGGTCCGTATGTTCGAGCATGTGGGTGGCTCGCTGGAGCCGCACGGAGCCGAGATAGGCGGCCGGCGAACGCCCCAACTGCTTCTGGAAGTGGCGACTGAGGACGGAGCGGTGTACGCCGAGGTGCTCGGCAAGCTCAGCAACGCCGAAATTGAGGTCATCGCCACTCTCGTGAATGTACTTGAGTGCAGCATCGATCAGACCGGGCGTCGGCGCTCCCTCCTGGTGTTGAGCGAAGCCAGCGGCAGTGGTCAGCAAGGAGTAGGCGAGGGCGCTGGCTTCCCGCTCGGCGGCAGGGCCCGGGCAGCGCACGATCGTCTCGAGATTGTCAAACCGGGAGGTCGGACAGAGATCAGCGGGTTGTGGGCGGGTTGTGTCGAAGCCGAAACCGAGGATAACGCCAATGGCAATGGGGCCGTCGAGGGTCATCCATCGGCATTCCCACGAACGCTCCTCCGTAAAATGAAAATGTTCACTGCCGGGCAGGTTGAAGGCGAGATGGTTGGCTGGCATCGTCCAGTCGCGTCCATCCATGCGGATGCGTGCCTCGCCAGCGACAGACCAGAAGAGTTCTACAAAATTGATGAGCTTTCGAAAGCCCTGCTGACCGGGTCCCGCATGCGTGGAGCCCACCGATCGGACTCCGAAGGGCACACCACTGGGCAGAGGGCGCGGCCGGAAGAGCCCGCGGGAGAGCATCATGGGCAATTCCGGACTTCTCGGCAGAATCAGACTGCGCATGGGGAAGCCACCTCCATCCATCAGAGGTAAGGTCGAACGAGGTCACGTAAAGCAGCCGGGAGAGCCGCTGATGCGAGGCTGACAACAAAGCCACAACTGCCCTGTTGTCACGCTGATAGTATAGCTGAACAACACGGAAAGGACAGTCGTGGCTTTGGTACGGAACGCAAGCTCAACCCATCGAGAACCTGGTGGTCAGATGACGTAATCGGTGATCTCGGGAACGGGGGGGATGATGGTGGGCTCCTGAATCATGCCGGCGGCGACGGTATGATGGGTGGCCTCGTCGATGAGGATGAAGCTGCCGGTCGAGCGGTTCTTGCGGTAGGCATCGTAGATGAGGGGCTTGAGCGTCTTGAGGCGGACACGGCCGATCTCGTTGAGCTTGAGCCCCTCGACGTCCAGCTCCTTGTGCAGGGTCTGAATATCGATGCGATGATCGACCATTTCCACCATGGCGCGGCTCATCTGCGTAGTGTGCTTGATGAGGTACTTCTTGCGCAGTTGCAGTGGCTGCGGATGCATCCAGCAGACCATCGCTTCGATCTCCTTGCTGAGGTAGGGGAGGTTGTCCTGCCGCACGATCATGTTGCCGCGGCTGATGTCGATCTCGTCTTCGAGGAGGAGGCAGGTGCTCTGGCGGGCGCAGGCGCTCTGTCGGCTCTTGCCGCCGAACTGGATGTCCTTGATGCGCGAGCGCTGACCACTGGGCAGGGCGATGACCGGATCGCCGACTTCGAAGACACCGCTGTTGACCAGCCCGCTGAAGCCGCGGAAGTCGTGGTGCTCGTCGGAGCGGGGGCGAATGACGTACTGGACGGCGAAACGCGGGTCACGCAGGTTGGCATCGTTGGCGATGTGGACGGTTTCCAGCAGCCCCAGCAGGGGCGGGCCGTTGTACCAGGGGGTCTTCTCGGAGAGGGTGACGACGTTGTCCCCCTTGAGGGCGCTGATGGGGACAAAGGTGATGTCGTGGATATCGAGGCGGGTCGAAAAATCCTGGAAGTCGGCGACGATCTCTTCGTAGCGCTCGCGGGAGTAGTCGACGAGGTCCATCTTGTTGATGCAGACGACCAGGTGGGGGATGCCCAGGAGGGAGGCGATGTAGGCATGGCGGCGGGACTGCTCGATCAGGCCCTTGCGAGCGTCGATGAGGACAATGGAGAGGTTGGCGGTGGAGGCGCCGGTGACCATGTTTCTGGTGTACTGGACGTGGCCAGGGGTGTCCGCCACGATGAAGCGACGCTTGGGTGTAGCGAAATAGCGGTAGGCGACATCGATGGTGATGCCCTGTTCCCGCTCGGCGCGGAGGCCGTCGGTGATGTTGGCGAGGTTGAAGTCGCCGCTGAGCAGGGTCGCTTCTTCGAGCGCGCTGATCTGATCGTCGAAGAGCTGTTTGCAATCGTACAGGAGCCGTCCGATGAGGGTACTCTTGCCGTCGTCGACGCTGCCGCTGGTGCTGAAGCGGAGCAGCTCAATATGGGGATGATGCTTGGCGTTCATCAGAAATAGCCTTCCTTCTTGCGATCTTCCATGGCGGCTTCGGAGACGCGGTCGTCGGCGCGTCCTCCACGTTCGGAAATACGCGCCGCGGCGACTTCCTCGATAATCTGTTCGATGGACTCGGCGGGCGACTCGACCATGCCAGTCGAGATGATGTCGCCGACGGTCCGGCAGCGCATGCGCTGGTGAAAGACCTGTTCGCCCTTGCGCGGTGGGTTGCAGTCGGCCACGGCCAGCCATTGCCCATTACGCAGAAAGACGTCGCGCTCATGGCTGAAGTAGATGCTGGGAATCTCGATATTCTCCTCGAGAATGTATTGCCAGACATCCAGCTCCGTCCAGTTGCTGAGCGGGAAGACGCGGATGTTTTCGCCGGGATGTATCCTGCCGTTGTAGAGGTTCCAGAGTTCGGGGCGCTGGTTCTTGGGATCCCACTGGCCGAAGTCGTCCCGGAAGGAGTAGATGCGCTCCTTGGCGCGCGCCTTCTCTTCGTCCCGTCGACCGCCGCCGAAGGCAGCGTCGAACTTGAACTCTTCGATGGCGGCGAGGAGGGTTGGGATCTGGAGTCGATTGCGGCTGATCTCGCCGGCCGGGGGGGGCTGGCAGATGCCTTGCACAATGGCGTCTTCGACTTTTCGGACGATCAGCCGTTCACCGAGTTTGGCAACGATGCGGTCGCGGAAGTCGAGGGCTTCGGGGAAATTGTGGCCGGTGTCGATATGCATGATGGGGAACGGGAAGTGGCCGGGTCGGAAGGCCTTCTCCGCGAGCTTGAGCATGACGATCGAGTCCTTGCCGCCGGAAAAGAGGAGTACTGGCCGTTCGAACTCGGCGGCCACTTCGCGCATGATGTGTATGCCCTCGGCTTCGAGGGCTTCCAGATTGGTCAGAGTATGTGCTTCCATCGGTATCCTGTTGAGCTACAGCTGTTGCTTGAAACGTTGCGTCTGAGTCGGGTAGGGGGGACGAATGGAGGCGAAACATGCCTCTTCAGTCCTGACCGCCGCGCACCACCTTGCCGTTGACAATATGCAGGCCGCATTCCTTCTTCTCTGGCTCTTCCCACCACCAGCGGCCCGCGCGTATGTCCTCGCCAGGTTGCACGGCGCGTGTACAGGAAGCGCAGCCGATGCTCAGAAAGCCTTTGTCGTGCAGAGGGTTGTACGGCACACCGCGCTCGCGGACGAAGGCCCAGACCTGGTCGTTGCTCCAGTCCCACAGGGGCGACACCTTGACGAGTGAATTGACGGCATCCCATTCGACGGGCTGCAGCTCGGCGCGCGTGACCGACTGATCGCGCCGCAAGCCGCAGATCCAGGCGCGCTTGCCGGCAAAGGCGCGGCGCAGGGGGTGGATCTTGCGCAAGCGGCAGCAGAGTTGCCGTTTCTCGACGCTGTCGCGGAAGAGGTTGATGCCATGCTTTTCTACCATCTCTTCGATCTCCCGCCGATCCGGAAACATGATGCGGATCCGGTGGCCGTAGCGCTCCTCTGTCCGCTGGATCAGCTCATACGTTTCCTGGAAGAGCCGCCCCGTATCGAGAGTAAAGATGGAAATCGGCAGTTCAGCCTGGGCGATGAGGTCGGTAACGACCTGATCTTCGGCGCCCAGAGAGGAGGCAAAGGTGAGGCCATCACCAAAGGTCTCGACAGCCCAGGCGAGGATGGCTTCGGCGCTCATTCCCTGCGTGTGCTGCTGCCAGGTTGACAAATCGGTTGGGGGGCTGAGTTCAGTCATGGCTTTAATCGTCGTTTGCTTCCGTCTGCTCTGAGCGGGCCAGTGAGGGTGATTCATCAGATCACGTAATTGGGCACCTTGCGGCGATGGGCATCGATGATGTCGGCGAGGGTCACGGAGGCGACCTCATCGCGCAGGGTCTGGGAGATCTCCTCCATGATGGCGCTGATGGAGTCGCTGGCGCCATCTGGTATCTTCTCGTTGGTGAATTCGGCCAGTGATAATGGTCCTTCAAAAAGTTCGATGATATCCAGAAGTGTTATGCTCTTTGGATCACGGGAGAAGAGGTAGCCGCCGTTGCGCCCTCGTACCGCCTGAATGACCCCCGCCCTCTTCAGGGAGACCATGATCTGTTCCAGGTAGGGCTCATTGATACTCTGCTCCGAGGCGATTTCCTTCCCTTGCGCCAGCTTGCCCTTCTGGGTGCTGATGGCTACCTGCAACAGAATTCGCATTCCATATTGAGTCTTTGACGACAGTTTCATGATGAGCTTAAAATCATATAAGGTTGTAGGGATATAGGAATTTAGATGCACTTTGGCTGAATGGCAACTGGCGCAGGCAAAAAAAAAGCGCCGGCAAGGGCTTTTTTTGCCGGAGAACGGGTAATGGACCGCCGGATTTGGAAGGGTTCCGGATCCGCACGAATGCCGCCGATCACCTGAATGCCTACACAGAACCTGTCGAGATGAAACAACCTACTCGCAATATCCCAGTTGTAAAGTAAGGATTCGATCAGGATGGCGGCGGCAACGACATGCAAGATTCGCGCGTGGGGCGCGGCAAGCATTTGCAAGCACGGGAAATTGCGCCATACTTAAGGGCTTGACTCGCCTTTTTTCCGGTTGACGCACGAGACCTGCGAACCCATGGTGAATGACGAGATGAACGACCCGCAAGAGCCGAATGGATCCAACGACATCGGTGGGGATACGCATCGTGCCGAGACTGTCCTGGTGGTGGACGATGAGGCGCAGGTGCGGCGGTTGCTGGCGCGTATCCTCGAGATGGATCGCTACCAGGTGCTGGAGGCCAGCGATGGGCAGGAGGCGTTGCGCGCCCTGCAGCGTCATGATGTGGCGGTCGTCCTGGCGGATCTGATGATGCCCAATCTGTCGGGTATGCAGTTGCTGCAGACGGTCAAGCAGAAGGATCCGCAGATGCCGGTGGTCATCATCTCCGGCAAGAACAATGTTCAGGATGCAGTGGAGTGCATTCGCAACGGTGCGGCGGATTATATTTCGAAGCCCTTCAAGGTCAACCAGATCCGGCAGGCGGTGAAGACGGCGTTGAAGAAGACGCAGACGATGCGCCGGCGGGAGGTGGCGCAGGCGATGAGCCGCATCGGGCCGCAGGAATCCCTGGCCGGCTACGAGATCATCGACACGATCGGTGAAGGGACCATGGGCACTGTCCTCCTCGCGGAGCGTGAGGTCAACGGGGAGCGTCGGCGCTTTGCCATCAAGGTGATGAAGGTGATCTCGCCCGATCATCGCAAGCAGGCGATCATCCTCGAGCGTTTCATGCGCGAGGCGAAGGTGCTGGCCCAGCTCGACCACCCGAACATCGTGCATTTCGTCGAGTACGGGCTGGCCTACGATCAGACGGTCCCCTATTTCGTCATGAGCTACATCGAGGGCAATTCCCTTCGCCACTACATCCGCGACGGTGGGTTGCTCGATCTGCACCAGAAGGTCGATATCATTCGCCAGATGGCGTCGGCTCTGGTGGAGATACATGCCAAGGCGATCTGCCACCGGGACATCAAGCCGGACAACATCATCATCACCTCGAATCAGCAGGCGATCCTGACGGATTTTGGCGTGGTGCGGGTGCCGGATTCCGATCTCACGATGACCAGTCAGTTCGTGGGATCGCCGGCTTACCTTTCGCCGGAAGGGTACCGGTATGGGCAGGTGGATGATCGCTCCGACATCTTCTCGCTCGGCGTCGTGGCGTATGAGCTTCTGCTGGGCACCAAGCCCTTCATGGGCGAGAACATTTCGGAGCTTTCGCGCCGGGTGCTTCGCTCAAATCCTCTTGCGCCGGACAAGTTGCAGCCGGACTTTCCGCCGCAGCTGCAGCACATCCTCGCCCGCATGTTGCGCAAGGATCCAGCCCAGCGCTATGCGAGCGCCGCCGCCCTGCATGTGGATCTCGAGACCTTTCTGCGCAACCATCGCCCGCGGCTGCCGAATCAGCTGCCGCTTTGGCGTCGCCCGCGCACGGAGAGCAGCGACTGGTCGTGAGGGGGGCGGAGAGGCGACAGGACCTTTGCCACAGAGGACTCAGAGATCACTGAGGAAGGCTGTTGGGCTTGCCGCGGAGACGCGGACGCAGGGACGCGAAGAAGGGGAAGAAGGGGAGGTATGTGCCGGGTTGGGAGGAATGGGAAGAAGGGGAGGTATGGCAGGGACCGTACTGACCGTATTGACGGCATTGACCATATTGACGGATGGCGCTCGGGCAGGCTGGGGACGCGGGATGGGGCAGGCGGCTTTGTCAGGCTTTGTTGTTTTTCATGTCAACCAGGGGAGCGCAGAATATGCCTGCAGCTTGCGGGAAATGCTTCGGCAGCAGGGGAGCATGACCTTGTGCGTGGCGTTATCTGGGTGGTGGACGTGATGCCCGATGCTCCACGCGAAGCCGCCACTCGCCGTTCTCCTGCAAGAGAGTGTATGTACCGATCAGCCGGCGGTCGTGGGCGAACTCGGTCCTTCTGCGCTCGAGCATCTGCTCAATGATCGGATCGCCTGCGGTCAGTTTCCGCAACATGTCTACGAAGTGGTTGTTGCTGTCTTCGGCGTCCAGGATGACGGCGTTCCAGATGGTGAAGGGGATATTGAGAATCACCTCCATCTCCGGCTTTCCCAAATTGGTGTCGGCAAGCTCAAGGAGTGGCCAGGCGAACTCCAGAAAGGACTCGGATAGCTTCTTCTCGGGGACTTTTTCCTTCAACTTCTTCTTGCGCGAAGCCATCTATCCTTCTCCTAATGTCAATTCAAGGCTGGCCGTAGATGAGGAAGGCGCCGATCTGCATGCTCGCGGTTGCCAGCACGAGCCAGATCACGACATGCAAGGCGACCCAGCCAAGGCCAGCCCAACGTCGACTCCAGATAGCGTAGGCCGGGACAACGAACGCGGCGAGGAGGACAAACCACGACTGGGATAAGAAAGGGATTGGGGAATGCCGGAGGCGTGCGTCGACAATGGCCCACCATCCCAAGGAGAAGGCGAGGGAGACGGGTACCAGCAGATCCAGCGCCGAAGGGGTGTTCTGGTAGGTGTTGCGTAGACCCCACATTATCGCCAACATGTAGAAGACAATCAGGAATGACCCCGTGTGCCGGCAGGCAATTACACCTTCAGGGGCCGTCGTTGCTGCTGAGTTTGCGGACATGACCTTTTCCTGACTCGCCGGGTTGTTCCTGATAAGTAGAATGTAGCGTTTGGCTGGTCGGTATCAAGCGGCTGGTATTGGCGAGAGAGGAAGGCGAAGTAGGGGGAGTAGGGCGATGGCGGGGCTGTGTGGACGCAGGTTGCCAGCCTTTTTCGTGGTGGCGGGGGGAAAGGGGCTTGCTCGGGGAAAAAGTGGGGATAGCTTCCTGTCTGTCTCGTGACTTCCGGCCGAAACGGTCTTGCCAAAAGGATGGGCTACCCATGGAAATGTCGAGTACGCAGGATTGTTCGGTGCTGGCTGAGTTGATCGACTGGAGCGAGCCGGGTCTGGAGACGGGGATGGAAAGCGCTGCTCCGATGGAGCAGGTGCTGCATGCCCTGCGGGTGATCCGGGGGCGGGGAGAGAACTACTTCGGCTTCGACGACGGATATCTTCAGCGGCTGAGAGAGATGGCGACGGGGGCGGAGGTGGAACGGGCGCGGAGCCGGGTCGACAAGGCGCTGGCGGGTGATCTCTTCTTTCCGCCTCACAATAACGCGTTTGCCGCGTTGGGCGCGGAGACTCTGGCGCTGGGGATCGACTCGGCCCGGGCAGAGCTGCTGGCGGCGAAGGTGCTGGAGCGACAGGGGGAGTGGGGACGCAACGTCTGGTGCTTCGGCATTACGCACGGGGTGGCCAACCTGCTGCGCTGCCTCTGCCCGCTGACCGCGGTGCCGGATTCGGCGCTGCTGCCGATCATCGGCTGGCTTTGCGCGATAGCCCCTGTCGAGAATCGTTCGGCGCGGGGCTGGGGTGAGCGGACGCTGGGTACGAGCGGGCATAACTGGTACATTCACAGTCTGTATGGGCTCTGGATGGCGGGCAGGCTCTTCGGGGTGTTCAGGAATCTGCAGCCTTTCCGGGCACTGGCTCCGACTTACCTGGAGCGTGAGGTGTCGCTGCTCTTTGCCGAGGATGGGTGGTCCCGCGAGGGGGCGGCCGGGTATCATGCCTTTGCCTTCTCGAACGTGATGGCGTTCTGGCTGCTGGCGCAACGCCATGGCGTGACTTTTTCCGCGGATTTCAGTGCGAAGATGAAGACAATCGCCGACGCGACGTGGCGCATGCAGGGGTCGGATGGCGACGGGCCGCTCTTCGGCGATTCGTCGGCCAGCGCCGGCGGCGCCGCCTGGAAGCCGACAGTCTTTGCCGAGTCCGGCTATGGGCAGGTGACGCGATGCCTGGCAGCGCGCTTCGCGCTGTCGCGGGCGAAGGGAGCGGTCGAAGTCCTGGAGCCGGGAGTGCCGCCGGGCTTTCTGCCGGATCATGGGGAGGATCTGGCCGCTGCTTACGGCGTGCTGCTGGCGGAAGAGCCGGAGCTGGACACGGCGCTGCGGGCGAGCGGCCTCTATGCGATGCGCTCGAGCTGGGGGCCGGATGGGGAGTGGATGGCGATCAACGCGATGCCGATCGGCCCCACCGTCAGCAGCCACAAGCATGCCGACCTGCTCAATCTCGAACTCTGCGTGCGCGGGCGCCGCGTGCTGGTTGACAACTGGTATGGGGATGTCACCGCTGACGACGGCAGTTATCAGTCGATTCCGGAGATTCGCAACGACCCGATGAAACGACGATGGCGGGTGGGCAGCAGCGCTCACAACGTGACCACGGTTGACGGGGAGGATATCGTGCCGGTCGTCCAGATCTATCGCTACGGGTGGAACGAGGCGCCGCTGGTGGACGAGTGGCAGAGCGCCGCGACGCACTGCTGGTTCAGCGGGGTCCATGAGGCGTATCGACGGCTGCCGGCGCCGGTGGTGGCCGTCCGGCGCAAGGTCTTCTATCTGCGCGGGGAGTACTGGGTCGTGATCGACCGGTTTACGAATGGCAGCGAGGCGGATCATCTCTATACACAGCATTGGCATCTGCTTTCGGCAGTGCTGGCGGGAGGGGGAGTGCGCAGCAGCGGCGCGGGAGGCAATGTGCTGCTGGCACCCGTGGCCGGCCTGACCGGCGAGGTGGCCGTCGAGCCCTGCCCACATCCGATCAGTTCCTATCAGAATCCGGATCATATGACGATATCGGCAACCGGGGGCGATCTGGTCATGGCGATGGTGCTGGTGCCCTTCAGTGATGATGCCGTTCCGGCAGCACGCGCCAGCGTGGTTCCGGTCTTTGCCGACGGAGAGCAGTTGTCGCCTTGGGAGATGACGGGGATCGAGATTCGCCTGGCGGATCGCACCGATCGGCTGGTGGTTCAGCACCTGCACATGAATCACCCGTGGGCGTGCGGCGACGTGCAGGGGAGCGGCCGCGTCTGGCATTCGCGGATCGGCGAGGTTGGCTGAGGCTGTCCGCCCAATCATGCGGGAGGGAGCTTTCCCTTGTCGACGGCATGCAGATAATCGCTGGCCGCTTGGATGAAGAAGATGGTGCCCAGATCGCGCAGATAGTAGGGGCTGGCATCGGAGCCGTCCGGCGGGAGTACTTTTTCGAGGATGGCTCCCTGGAGGTTCGGGTCCTGCGCTTTGGTGAACTGCATGCGAAGACAGAAGGCGAGGGCGCGCTGGATGGGCTCGGCCAGGGTGTTGTCATAGGCCTTGGTGGCGGCCTCGACGAACATGAGCAGAGCGCCGGCCGTGCCGGAGGTCGCATGGCCGAAGGAGTCGGTCTTGAAGTCACGCCGGGTGCCGCGCATGATGGCGCCGTCGAGGGTCATGGCGTTGACATACCAGTTGACGCTGCGCTTGAAGAGGTCGAGGAAACGCTTGTCGCCGGTATGATCGAATACCTTGAGCATGGGTCGCCCCCACCAGAAGGCGTGGCGCGGATGCAGCATCTCCTTATACAGGTTGCAGGGCGGGTAGGTGACCCAATTTCCGTCGGGATCCTCATCGACCAGGAGCCGTTCGGCAATCTCCAGAGCCAGCGTCCGAAAGCGTGGCTCGCCATTTTCCTCGAAACCTCGCAGGAAGATGCCGTCGTCCAGAAGGGGTCGCCCAGTGACCAGATAACCGCGCTCGATAAAGCGGCGGTTGTCGACATCGTAAAGGTCGCGCAAGAGTCCCTCGCCCTGAATCCAGGCATGATCGGCGATCCAGGTGAGGGCGGCCAGTGCGGCGTCGCGGTAGCGCTTGTCGCCGGTGGCGTCGGAGAGCATGAAGAGGCCGTCAAGCCCTTCAAGGATGGCGGAGGTGTTGACCTTGTCGGGATGATCTTCCCAGGCGAGGATGAGGCCGGCATCCGGGCCCTTGGTGAGCTGGTTGGCGAGGATGAAGTCGGCGCCCGCGATGGCGGGTTGGAGCAGGTGGTCGCCAAGGTGGTGGCTGGCCATGACGAGGGCCTTGACGGCCTGACCGGTATGCCAGACTGGGCAGAAGAAGGACCACTTGCGTTCGCTGGCGCGATACTCGCCCCGGATGGCGCCTGTCCAGTGCTGGTGGCGGTGGCGGCGTCGGTGGTCATCGGTGATGTCCGCGGCGTCGGTTACCTGCGCGACATCGGTGAGCCAGCGGCAGGCAAGGGCGAGGCGTTCCTTCAGGCAATGATCGGGCATGGTCTTCTTCCTCTTAAGGTATCTGCTTCAGATTGAGGACGCGAACGCCGTAAGCGGGCGGCAGCGCTATGGCAAAGGTTGGACCGGGAGTGGAGGCGATCGTGGCGCCCGTTTCCGCGTCGGTGACGGTTGTCGCCCCCTTGAGGGCGTTGTGCAGGGTCAGCTCGACTGAGAGGGCTTCGGGCGACCAGCTGGCGAGGACGATCAACGCTTCGGCGCCATCGTTTCTCGATAGCGCCAGCCACTTGACCTCATCATGGGAGATGCTCACGGCGGGAGAGTCCGCCCAGTAGTTGTGAACCGCTACCTCATCGTCACCATAGCCGAAGTTGACGACGAGGTTGTCGAGGGCGACCGCGGCTTCGCTTGCCTCGGGGCCAAAGCCGGGTGTCACCACGGATCGGCGTGCCAGTTCGTGCACCATGCGCATGCCCCACGAGGCACGACCGGGCCATTCGGGATGCGTGTCGGCATAGGCCAGCATGACCGGGTTGGTCTTGCCGAAGAGGCTGCGGTGATCCGCTCCGTAGACACCGGTCTGTCTCCCCATCACAGTGGTTCGGATTTCATCGGCCGGGAAGGGCTGCGTATAGCGGGCGCTCCACTCCAGATCGAGGCTGATCGTCGCCCAGCCATGGAGCGGCAGGAGCTGGGTGTTGGTGCGATGCACCGACCACTCCACCTCGTCGGGCTGATGTCTCTTCCAGTACTGGAGCAGGTTCCAGGTACGCTTCATGTAGTCGCGCTGGTTCCAGATGACGAGGGCGGGTTGGATGGCGCCGCTCTCCGTGACATAGGCTGCCGACGTGCGGGGATTGGAGGAGGCGATAGGGTGGCAGTTGTCCCAGTAGAGGCTGATGCCGCGTTTGAGCCATTCGTTGTGATACCAGAGCGCGTACTCCTGGTAAGAAGGGGGAAAGGCGGAACGGGCGGAGGATGGGGTGGGGCCTTTGCGGAACGCGTCGTCGGTGCGTTGCTCCCGCTGGGTGTAGGCGTTGAGCATGGTCCATTCGTCCTGAAAGGTCCACCATTCGGGCTGAAGGGTACAGGCAGCCATCTCTTCGGAGTAGACCATGGCGGGGCGTGTTCGACGGGGGATGGCCCACTTGTCGACGAACTTGCGGACGCTGTCGGCCCATGGATTGGTTCCCTGAACCGGGGGTGGATCGTGGGCGGCGACATAGGCGGCCAGCCACTCTTCGTCGAGCTTGCCACTCTTGTGGGCGGCGGCAATGCGATCGACGATCGTCCAGTCGCCGCGATAGGGTCCTTTGTAGGAGCAGCTCAGGCCGCCCCATGGCGATACCGGCCCGGATATCGGCGGCATGTAGTCGCCGCGGAGGCGCCAGTCGTCGGGCATGGGCTTGGTTGGCGATGCCTGGAGGCCGAAAACGAGATGATGACGGGTGGTGATGGTGGAAGGGGTATTGACGAGGTAGACCCGGAGGGTCAGCCGGTCTCCTTCGCGGATGAGTTCCTGGAGTGGGGCGTTGCCACCGTCCCGGGCAGTGAGCCAACCGCGATCATTCTCGGCAAACCAGGCCAGTCCCCGCTCTTCAGCACCGAGCCAGAGATAGCTGCAGAAGCTGTTCCGCCACTCGTCGCGGCGGCGTGCCATGGCGCTCTGCCAGATCGATCCTTCTCCCGCGGGGGTGGCGCCCGCATGGTTGATGCGCATGCCGTCGACGTAGGTGTGGAGAAGGGGGGCTTCGAGATCGCGGAGCGGAATGTCGATCCAGAGCCGCTCCACCTGTTGCGGGCGTGGGCCTGGGGCGAGGGTCATCTCCACCTTCATGCAGCCGTCGAACTCGATCGTGGAGTGAGCTTCGATGATGACGGGGTCGCTGGCGATGGTGGAGGCGAAGCGTGCCGCCGCCGCTGTCTGTTTCAGGAGCTTGATGTCGCCGTTACGCCAGGCTGCTTCGCCTCCCGCCATGCGGGCGCGCACGGTGATGGGCGCGGCCAGCAGCTCGCGCCCCTGGCTGACGATGGAGTCCCAGAGGCCGAAGGCATTCATGGCATGGCGGCGCTGCACGACATCGACGGCAAGGTGGTCCACGGCGACGGGGGTAAAGGGGGGATAGATCTGGTCGCTGATGCCGAGGGTGTTCCCTTCCCACGGAAAGCTCTGGCGCAGCAGGGGCTTTTCGATGGTGAGGGGGCCTTCCGGGCTTTCCAGTGTGAAGGCGACGCGATACTCGCCCTGCAGTGGTGGAAGCTCCAGTTGCACTTCTGGGCCAACTCCCTCCGATAGAGAGAGCCGTGCTTCGGCCAGGGTGTGGCGATCCTTGTCGAGGAGGCGGAGGTGAGCGCCGGTGAAGGTGCTGCCCATGGCCACGGCCTTGCGGTCGTAGACGCGGGAGCGGCTGAAGTCGAAGGTGGCATGCAGGCTGTTGCGGGAGGGCAGATAGGCGAAGAGGCAGCCGCGCGCGAGGTTCTGGAGCAGGCGCTCGTTGGGCGAGAGGGCGGTGGCGTTGCCGGTGCCGATGGCTTCCACATGAATGTCGTCAATTTCGACGAAGCCTGGGTCGATGTCTGGGCTCCAGGCGCTCTGAAAGGCGATGGTTCCCTGGCCGATGCGGGTATCGCGGACGCGCATGTGAAAGTCGCCGTCGAACATGGTGGTGATGGTGTCGCCCTGGACGGAGATCTCGATGGTATGCCAGGCGTTGTCGGCCTTGCCGCCGGCCGGGCCGAGTTCGTCGACGGCTTCCGGCCGAGTGGCAGCGCCTGCCCAGTGAACGCGCGGTCCCATCAGCTCCCAGTCGCCATTATGGCGGTTCCAGCGGAACTCGAGGTCGTAGCTCTCGTTGGGGTTGTCTTCGGCGGGATTGACTCGCCAGAGGACGCGAAAGAGGACGCCTCTGCCACGCACCTGAGCGGGAACATCGGGAATGTTGCCGGCGCGGAAGCGAAAGGTCAGCTTGTAGTCCTGCCAGTCGTCCAGTTCATCGCCCAGTTGAATGGCGCTCTGCCAGTCGCCGGGGCGAAGATGAGGGCCTGCCAGCCATTGCCCGGGAGCGGTGAAGCGGGCGACGCGGTTACCGTCGGGCTTTGCCTCGTCCTCCGCCACGATCTGGATGCCCTTGGAGACGAGTTTCCACGAGGGGGACAGGTCGTGCTGGAAGTCCTCGTCGAGCATCGTCGCGAGCGTCATGCCTGGAAGAAGGGCCACGATGGCCGGCAGTCTGAGGAGGAAGGCCTTGATCACAGCGACCTCCTCTCGAGCGCGGCGCGGGTATACTTGAACATCTCGGAATCCCAGTAGGTGTTTCCCTTCTGCCGGCCGATCCCGTTGACGTCGATCATGGCGATCAGGTGGCGATACCAGGTGACGGATCCGTCAAAGAAGAGGTAGTTGTGGCCCACTGGGTAGATGGAGGCCGAGGCGTGATTGACCTGCCTGGAGTTCAGGCTGTAGCGGTCAGCGGCCCAGAGGTAGTCCATAGCCGCGGCGCGATTGAGCCGCTGATAAGTGGTGTCCCAGAGAAACGGGTGGTTGTTTGCCGAGTAGCTGATGGTGGCGGGACTGGAGTTGGTGCTCTCGAAGCGAGCCTTGAAGTTGGTGGGGGTGATGTCGCCCGTTGGATCGACACGTGATGGGCAGAAGAAGGAGTCTGGACCGCCAAGATAGGCACCGCCGCCGCCTGCGCGCCAGCCGAGGAGCAGCCATCCGAGGGTGACGTATTCGCGGGGGGGGGTGCCGCTGTAGCGCCAGGCGAGGCCGGTGTCCTGATAGTTGGCGGTCGGTCGCGGCGGGAGGTAATCGTCGTGCTCGTCCGCGTACATGGTCGTCGCCAGTCCGATCTGCTTGAGATTGTTGAGGCAGGAGGAGCGTCGCGCCATTTCCCGGGACTTGCCCAGCGCCGGCAGGAGCATGGAGGCCAGAATAGCGATTATGGCAACAACGACGAGCAGCTCGATCAGGGTAAAACGCGTGGATATGGATCTTGCGTTAAGGGGCGACTTCATGATGGCAGACTCCTGCGGTTGAAGTTTGGAATATCTCATGGTTGGGCTTGGGGCCGGGGAGATGGGGGCGCAACGGTATCGCCCTCAATGAGGGACGGCGATATGACCGTGATGGTCGATTCGACGGCTTCTCCGGCAATCATGCCGCTGAGCAGCTCGATGCTGCGCCGGCCGATGGCCGACCAGTCCGGATCGATGGTGGTCAAGCGCTGTAGCAGGGGCAGATCGCGGGTGAAGTGCCCATAGCCAACCAGGGAGAGGTCCCGCGGAATCTCGAGGCCGATCTCGGCGGCGGCGGCTATCATGACCGCGGCGAGGCGGTCATCGTGTACGTAGAGAGCCGTGGGGCGGACGGTTTCGAGAAAGTGGCGCACGTGGTCGGCGTCGAAACTGGAGTCAACGCCGCGCGTCTGGCAGAGAAGGGAAGGATCCGGCTCCGGCAGCCCCGCGGCCCGGAATGCCAGCCGATAGCCGCTCTGCTCGAAGACGACCAGTTGCTGATCGAAATGATGGGCGACATAGGCGATGCGGCGATGGCCACGCTGAAGCAGATGCTGTGTTGCCAGGAAGCCGCTGGCCGACCAGTCGGGGATGACCGCGGGCAGTGATTCGGTGCCGCCGGTGTTGTGGACAATGACCATCGGCACGCGCGCTCGCAAGTCTCCCAGCATCGCGGCCGACATTCGGCTGATCACCAGCAGGCCGTCCACCATACCGGCATCGATGGCGCGAAAGAGGCGGTTCTGTCGCGGATCCCGCTCCAGCAGCTCCTCGATCCCGTCGAAGATCTGCAGGTCGCAGTTATGGCTGTCCGCATGACGGGCGATGCCGTCGATGAGGTGCATGAAATGGGCGTCGTTTCTGGCGTAACGGCGGCGCAGGAGGACGCCAAGGCAGAGGGTGCGGCCGCTCTCGTTCATCTGCAGGATGTAGGTGCCGCTGCCGCGACGGCGCTCCAGAATGCCGCGACTGACGCGGTCCTGAATCACCTTGGCAAGGGTGACGCGCGAGACGCCCCAACGGGCGCTCAGTTCGCGCTCCGGCGGGAGGCGCTCCCTGCCGCCGCGGCGTTGCGCGGCGATCAGCGCTTCGAGCATGGCATCGACTTCATGCTGGAGTGTTGACATGGGGGAGATCCCTGGTGTGGCTGGGTGGGGTCATCAGGCGTCGGGCGCCGGTGGCGGCCATGTCATCCGTCTCCTCCATCCATGTGAGCAGGCGGGATTGTAGATCGACAAGAATGGAGGCATAGGCTGGATCTTTCGCGCGGTTGAGGGTTTCGCCTGGATCGGCGGAGAGATCGTAGAGCTCATCTTCGTCATGAGGGCGGAAGATGTACTTGTGGGTCCGCGTACGGATGGCGCGCAGGCTGTTGTGGAAGAGCGAGCCATTGTGTTCGAAACATATCTGGTCCGAAAAGCCCGCCGGTCCATCGAGCAGCGGCAGGAGATTGCGGCTCTCATCAGGCGGCGTGACGGGAGAACCGGCGGCGGCGAGAAGGGTGGCATACAGATCCGTCAGCGAGACGAGTTCATCGGCCACATGTCTGGCGCTACCGCCCGGAGGCGCGATGACGAGGGGGGTACGGACGATGTCATCGAGCAGGAATTCACCCTTGCCGATCATGGCGTGCGCGCCGGCCATCTCTCCATGGTCGGAGCAGAAGACGATCAGGGTATTGTCGAGGCGCCCGGTCCTGGCAAGGCAGTCGAGGATGCGGCCGAGGGCCTCGTCGATCAGGTCGATGATACCGTGGTAGTGGCTGAGGGCGCGAGCAACGTCCGGCCAGCGGTTGGGCATTCGGCATTCGTTGTGGAGGTTCTGGTGGCGGAGGTAGGCACCCGGTCGGCCCCGCATGTCGTCATCATACGAGGCGGGCATGGGGATCGCGGCCGGGTCATGCCGATGCGCATGCGATGCGGGGCAGAGCCAGGGCACGTGCGGTGCGGTCGTCGACGCGAAAAGCAGCAGGGGCTCCTCGTCATGGCGCTCCAGGCGTTCGCAGACAGCGTCGGCCACGCGCATTGCCTCATGGTCGTCCGCGGGTTGTGAGGTGGCGGCCGAAATGACGGCGCGACGACCCTCGCCAGGGATACGCACGACGTCCTCCAAGCCTTCCCAGCCGCTGATGTGGCATCGCGGCTGAAGGTGCTCGCGATACCCATGCGCGCATGGCCCCAGTTGGTTTCCCACGTGCCATTTGCCAACGTAGCAGGTGGCGTACCCGCTTGCCGAAAGCAGCTTCCCCAGCGTCGGCAGACGGCTGTCCAGCTCTTCGACGATATGGTACTGCTTGTGCGTGTTGTGCATCAGCTTGTGCCGGTGAGGGACCAGGCCTGTCTGCACTGAAGCCCGTGACGGCGTGCAGATCGGCGTCGGGCAAAAGGCGTGCGTGAAGTGGGTGCCGCGCGCCATCAGTCGCCCGAGATGGGGCCGTCCCATCACCGTCTCATGATGCTGCTGATCGGTCATGAATACCAGTATGTCCGGCTGCCTGTTCACCAATGGACGCTCCAGATGATAAGTGGTTAGTCCAATTATAGTCGCCCGACAACTGTGATGCAAGAGGAAGCTTGAGATTCTGCCACAGGGGAACAGGCGGATCGGGCGAGCCGCAAAAAAGCCGGCCTCACAGGCACGTGCGAGAATGCGTGTGAAGCCGGCTACGGGAGAACTTGAGGAATGAGCCTTTTGAAGTATCGCTCTTTCATACCATAGCCGGCAGGGAATCCCCTTGTTGTCGGTTCATGCCGATTATCGTGTACGATTAAGCCCACAAGCTGTGTAGGCGGAGAGCTACGGCAGGCCAAATGGCAGAACGTCCTGGCCTTGGGCCAAAAAATAGGCCGTACCCTGTTTCGAGGGTACGGCCTGAAGACGAAGCCGAGGTTGAGGATCAGTTATCCAGGGTGTATCCAGCGGCGACAAGCAGGGCGATGATCTCGTCAGCGGCGGCTTCACCCGACAGCCCCTGCTGATTGAGACTCATGGTGAGCGGAGCGTGCAACCGGGTGGAGAAACTGAGAATAGCCAGGACATGCTCCTCTGAGAAAGTCATCTCAAGATACATGGTGCCATTATGTGCGGGGGCGATGCTCCACGTGCTCTGGTCGCCAGTGCCGATCTTCAGAGGCTGCGCCAACTGCGGCCCCTGGGTTGTACCCTGCAGGCGCATTCCCATGCCGCCGATGCGCAGACGCAGGGATTCGATCTTACGGTTGCCACCATCAAGAACCACGACATCCGACGTCTGGGGTTCGAGATCGAAGAAGGTGATGGCAGCCTGATTGGGCAGGTAGGTTGCCTCCACTTGCTTCTCGCCATCGTCTTGCCAGATCAAGTACAGATAGATGTCGTCATTGCTCATGTCTCGCATCAGGTAGAAGTTGAAAGGCAAAAAAGCCGTTTCGCCGGCTCCGATCATGGTGCCGCGCATGCTTCCTTGATAGACCAGCACCTGCGAGTATGCGCTGACCACGATGAAGAACCCCACTAGACTCGTCAACAGTTTCCCCATTTTCTTTCTCCCTCTTTGGTGATAGAATATCGGAACGGAAGCGCGCCACTTCGCATGGATCATGCCAGCGTGGAGCATGATGCAGTGCCCCTTCTGCCGCGTCGCATCAGCAGTCAGTTATCCTGCCTGTAGCCGGCGTCGGCAAGAAGGGAGAGGATCTCGTTCGCGGCAGCTTCTCCTGACAGTCCCTGCTGATTGAGACGCAAGGTGAGCGGAGCATGCAGTCGGGTCGAGAAATTGAGAAGACCAAGGGCATGATCGCCAGAATAGTAGTGCTCGACGATGATGGTGCCGACATGCGCGGGGGCGAAGCTCCATGTGCTTTGATCGGCAGTGCCGATTCTGACAGGCTGCGCCACCTGGTTCCCCTGGGTCGTACCCTGCATGCGCACGACTGGACGGTCGATCTGGATGCTTGGCTCGCCGATACGCAGTCGCAAGGATTCCATCTTGCGATTTCCACCATCGAGAACCACAATATCCGCCGTATTGGGGCCCAGATCGAAGAAGCTGGCGGCAGTCTGATGGGGTATCAATTCCGGTTGCACGAACTTCTCGCCATTCTGTTGCCAGACCGTAGAAAGATAGATGTTGTCATTGGCCATATCCCGCATCATGTAGAAGTCCATGGTCATGGGAAACGTCTCGCCGAAGCCAACTATCGAGCCGCGCATATTCCCCTGATAAACCAACACCTGCGAGTAAGCGCCGGTCATCATGAAGAAGCCCAGCAGACTGCTCAGAAATTTACACATCTTTCCTCTCCCATGGTAGATTCTTTCTAAGCTTGGATCAGAAACATATTTCGTGTACAGTCCGTACACATGAAACAAACATACAGGATGAATACAGCAAAGCAATAACAAATAAGGCCGTACTCCTGATGGGAAGGAGTACGGCCTTATGGATTCAGTCCGCGGGGGCGTCAGTCGACGACGTTATATCCGGCAAGCTCCAGGAGTTCGAGGAGAGGAGGCGCAAGGGGTGGCGCCAGATGCCAGGTGCTGCAATTCGGCATGCAGACCGGCGCTGGCGCATCCACATTCGCCGCTTCACTCCGTCCCGGAAGACTCATCCTCGATGTCGTCATCGGGCGTGACTTCCTGGCAGTCGGCGCGATGCACCTTGAGTTCACGGAAGATGGAGACGGCAAGGCTGGAGCGGCTGAAGCCAAGTACCTTGCAGTTATGGAGCCCGAAAAACTGCTCCATTTCATCGACGTGATAGCACTGGACAATGGGTATTCCAGCAAAATCGTGGAGGATTTCGCGGCGGCTGTTGTCAGAGATGTCGCACGTCATGAGGATGAAGTGCAGCCGCTTCTTGCCGCGCAGCAAATTCTGCCGACCAACGACGAGAATACCGGCGCGACGCGTAAAGGGAAATAGACGTTCGACGTTCCTGTTCATGAGGTACTGATAGCGCATCGGCGGCAACAAATCCAGCCGCCACGTCAACCGCGGAAGCTGGCGCACGAACCTATCGCTGCTTCAGTTGGCTGCCAGTTTTCCGAGTTCACGGAGCGTTTGCGTAATGTGCAGCTCGTTTGGGCAGGCTTCCTCGCAGGCTTCGCACTCGGTGCACCGGCTCCAAGCCTTCTCCGCGGGCATGCCGGCGAGGCGCTCCTTGACATGCTCTTCGAGGCCGAAGCAGATCCAGTTGCGGTAGAGATCCATGTGGTAGGGAATATCGACACCCTGTGGGCAGGGCATGCAGTAGCGGCAGCCTGTGCAGAACTGGTCGCCGAGTCCCTCGCGCAGGCGGTCGAGCCCTTCGCACATGGCTTCATGCTGCACGGTTTGCGGATCGAAGGCAAAGGCAGTCCGGACGTTCTGCTCGAGCTGTTCGAGGGTGTTCATGCCGGAGCAGGCAGTGCTGACGTCGGGATTGGCCAGGACGAAACGCAGCGCCATCTCGGGGGTGGGCAGGTCCATTCCTAACGCTTCCTTGAGTCGATCCGAACCGCAGGCAAGAACGCCGCCGGCCACCGGGCACATGGCTACCACGCCGACACCCAGCTCGCCGGCGCGCTTGATCGTCGGCTCATAGGCACGATTGATCATGTTGTAGGGGACGGTCAGGCTGTCAAAGAGCCCGGTTTCGATGCACTTGATAAAGTTCTCCGGCGTATCGTGGCCGGTGAAGCCTATATGCTGAATGAGACCTTCGTTCTGTGCCTCGCGAATGGCCTGGAGGACGCCGCCGCGCTTGAGCAGGTGGGGCATCATCTCCCAGCGGAACCAGCCGACCTGGAAAAACTTGAAATGGCTTAGCCCGAGGATATCCAGCTGCCGATCGATCTCCCGGCGAAAGAGATAGGCACTCTTATCGGGATTGATCCCTTCCTTACCGGAGACGATGACACCGGCGGTCTTGCCGACCAACCCTGGCGCCGTCCGCTGCTGGCAGGTGCCACCAAGGTAATAGCGGGTGCTTTCGAAGTAGTTGATTCCCTGGTCGATCGCAGTCGCAATCAGGGTGCGGTTGTAATCCTCGTCATCCTTGAGCCGCATGCAGCCAAAAGACAGGGCGGAGACCTTCAGCCCAGTTCGGCCAAAGCTGCGATAGCGCATGCTTTCCGTATTGGCAATCAGCGGTTCCGCGTTGGCGGCTGTCACAATCCCCATTCCATACCTCCCAGGTTCTCAGGTAAATAATAACGTTATGATACATCGTGGCCAGCGTCTGCGCCACTCTGGATTAACTGGAAAAGGTCATCAAGACGCAGACGGGCTGGCGGAGGTTGACGTAGGCGCAGGGGGTGAGCCCGCCTGTAGAACTGTCGATGCGCATGGAGAGCAGCGAATGGCTCTCCTGATGAGCCACGAGCAGCCAGCGGCCGCTGGGATCGATGGCGAAGCCGCGTGGCGTTGCGCCGCCGCACGCAATATCACCGATGGAATCGAGCTGCCCAGAATCCGGATCGACGCGCCAGGCCATCAGGGAATCATGGCCCCGATTCGACGCATAGAGGTATGCTCCATCGGGGGTGATGTGAATGTCCGCGGCCTGACTGTGGCCGGTGAATCCTGGCGGCAGCATGGAGAGCGTCCGCACCTCCGCCAGTTTACCGCTGTCGGCGTCGTAGCGATAGGCGCTGACGGTGTTGGAGAGTTCGTGGGTGAGGTAGGCGAATGGGCGGCTGGGGTGGAAGATAAGGTGGCGTGGCCCAGAGCCGGGTTCGACGCGCACGGCCGGGGGATCGTTGGCCAGGAGTGTACCATCCTGATGGATCCTGTACTGATGCAGCTGATCCGTGCCGAGATCCTGCACGAAGAGATGCCGCCCGTCTGGAGAGAAGACCGCGGAGTGAGCGTGCGGCGAAGCCTGTCGCCGAGCATGCGTGCTGCTGCCGCTGTAGACCCGGCGGTCGCGGATTGTCCCCAGCGTCCCGTCGTCGAGCACCGTCAGGATGGTGAGGCTGCCACCCATGTAGTTGGCCAGGGCCGCCAAGCGCCCGGAGGGATGAATGGCGATGTAACACGGCCCTGCGTCGCCCACCGACTGCTGATTGAGATAGACGATGCGCCCGGTACGCGGATCGCGGCGGAAAGCTGCCGCGGCACCATGTTCGTTTGTCTCCAGATTCCCGCGCTCGCTGACCGCGTAGAGGAAGCGGCCCCCGGGATGCAGCGCCAGCCAGGAAGCCTGCGCGACATCACTGTTCTCCTGCACCAGTTGCATGCTGCCATGACGCAGGTCCAGCTCGAAAAGGTGAATCGTGGGGGCGCCGTCGCTGCCGTAGCAGCCGACGTAGGCGAAACAATGGTCTGGATTCTCTGGCATGGTTCATCTCCCGATGTGGAAACTCTTCAGGCGAAATCGACTATCGGACATGGTGTCAGGCTACTCGGCTGGTGCGGGGGGGGGCGGCGGCTGGTACCCATGGCGCCTCAGGTGCGGCTCAATCATCCGTCCCAGCTCTGGATCGTTCCGAAACTCGGCCAGCAACTCCAGAGCAGCGGGGTTGTTGCCCCAACGGGCCAACTGACGGAATCCGGCAAGCCGTTTTCCGGCATCGCTGCTATGCAACTCCTCCCGCAGCAGGGGCAGGATATGGCTGCTCCGCATCTGGGCCAGGGCTTGCCGGGCGGCCTCCTGTTCTTCGGCACTCTCGTGGTCGCGCGCGATTGCCAGCAGCCGCTCCTGCTGAGCCTCTATGCGGCAGGCCGCCACCGCCCGCATGGCTTGGGTACGGATCGCCAGTTCCGGGTGTTCCAAGGCCGCGATGATCACGGTGTTATACTTGCCGCAATGGTGGGCGGCTATCGTCAGCAGAGCCTCGGCAACGTCCGGGGTACTGCCGTCGAGTCGCTCCAGAAAGAACGACTCGAGGTCAAAGGTATGGAAGCTGCCGATGCCGGTCAGGGCGAGCATTCGCATCCGGGCATCCTCGTCATAGGTCAATGTCTTGATCGTGTGAAAGGCGGCGGGCTCCTCGTGGAAGCGAACCACTTCGGCGGCGGCCTCCAGACGCTCCTTCGGCGACGTTGCTGTCGCCAACTGGTCGAGCGCGAGGTCCAGCCACGGGCTCTGCTGCTCCTTGACCGCCTCGACCGCGGCCCGCAATTCGGCCATCATCGCAGGGGAAAGCTCCAGTTTTTCCCAGCCCATGGCGCGCTCCCAGAAGGCTGCAAGCGATTCGCTCGGCCGCGGCTGTGTTCGACTGCGCTTGGCGATGGCAATCGACAGGGGGCCGGCGATGTAGCGGCCGAGCATCGCATCGTGGTTCAGGGCCGCCAGGAAGGGGAAGGCAGCCGGATCACCGTGCTGGAAAAGGGTATGGGCCGCGGCAAAGCGCACGTAGAGGTGGGCCTGCGCATCGAGCATTAACGCCCGCAGCGCCGCCTGATCCCCGATCATCTTCATCTCCACCAGGTGATTCAGCGCCACCCGACGGATGAGGGGCGCCTCGCTGGTCGTCATCAGTTCGATCAGGCGCTGTGTCACGGCTGGATCGCCGGCGAACTCGAAGACGCGAGCCGTATCGATCGCCCGCATGATGGCACCGTCGCTCTGCTCCGGCCCCATCGCCGCCAGCAATGCCCGTCGTTCTTCCACCAGATCGGCAAACAGGAGCGGGCTGACATCGCCGGCATCGCAGGTGGCGAGCAGCTGTTCGGCGCGGCGTCGAGCTCGGGCGAGGGCGGCGTCATCCTTGACCGTAAAGGTCGCCGCCAGCGGCAGCCACTGCTCCAGCGTTACATCATGTACCAGAGCCCAGAGGCCCGTTTGCGCCGTAATCCAGGAAACGCGGTGAGAGCCGCAACTCTCGAGCCAGCAACGCAGGCGTTCTGGCGACGGTTCGAGAGTGACGTCGGGGTAGGGGGCTTCCAGTGGCTGCGTCGGCGTCAGCGCTTCATGCAGCAGCACCACGTTCAGCCGGGCCGGCGCCTCGGGAGAGACGCCCTTCACGTCGGTGGAAGCCGTGTAGAACGTGTGCGTCACCTCATCCCGCACGACCGTCAGCATGAGAGCTGGCGGTACGCGCAGGCGCAGCGTCTTGTCGCGCGTGCTCACCTGGATGGCCAGGGCACTCTGCCCGATCTCCGCTATCGTCCAGCTCACCCCTTCCGGCAGAGGCTCACTGCCCAGTTCCAGAATCGGTGCGGTATCCAGAACGTTCACCGGCACGGAGGCAGCGGGCAGCGGTGGCGGGACGACATCCGGCTTCGGAAAGCGTGGCTCCGGGTTCTCGTTTCTGGTGCTGAGAAGATAAAGCGACACCGCCGACGCGATCATCAGAATGGCAACGATGACGATGATGATCGGGCCGGAGGCGGTTGGCCCTTTCGAGTGCAAGGATGAGCGGATGTTTGACATGCGGAGGGCCTTCTTGTGGGATCGGTTGCAGGCTCTGTACTATGCCCCGTCAAACGTCAAATGCGACCCCTTTTGGCGCAGGGACAGCTACGTGGCAGGCCGCGCTATTGCGGATCGTCGATACCCATCATCGTGCGCCAGATCCAGGCGATCTCCCCGGCATCGAGCGGACGATCGAAGACGGTCATCTCGTCGATCAGGATGGAGAGGTTGGACGTGGGGTTGGAGTGGGCGGCCAGCATGAAGCGGCTGCTCGCCGAAGGGAGCAGGGGCCCCTTGCGCTGCACCGGCGTCTGACCGTCGGTACTAAGTTCATAGACGCCCTGCCGCCAGGTGATGGCGAGCATGTGCCACTCGGCCACCCGCCAGCCGAGGGTGCCCGGCCCCCGCACATTGCCGCTCTTCTGGCCCGAGGCTTCGATATGGACATAGAGCCCACAGCCGTTCGCCTTGTCGATCTTGCCCAGCATCAGCATTCCATGCGGAATAGACGCATCGCTGCCATAGGCCCGCAATGGAAATGCATAGCCTTCCGATTCCGGCGGGCTGATCTCCCGCGAGATACTGACCCAGAGCAGCAGCGTTCCCGGCATCGAGAAGTCGAGGTTCCGCCCACCTTCGAAGGTGACGACGCCATTGGCCAGCGCGCTGCCGACGATCCCGTCAGCAAAGCTCACCTCGCCTTCCACCGCGAGGGGCAGCCCTCGGCCGGCGGCAAGATTCGCCTGTGCGGCGTCTCCTTCGAAGCCCGCATGGAAGACGATGCTTTCGTTGAAGAGCGTCAGAACGCGGTCGAGAGGACTCTCCCACTCCTGCGCCTTGAGAGGTGCCGAGAGCATCAGCGCCGCTCCCAGGCAGAACCAACGCATACGTCGCTTGGCGTTACGGCTGGTCACGTTCCACCAGGATCAGTTTGAAGTCATGTTTCTTCAGCGGGAACTGAATCGCACCGCCGGCCGTCACCGTCAGTGGCTCGCCATTCTCCATGTCGGTGGCCTTGATGGGCCCCTGAAGACCCAACGACTCGCGCGCCAGGGTCAAGCCAAGCTCGCCGCCATCGCCATAGTCGCAGACCAGGATCATGGCGCTGTCGGGCTTCGAAACAACCAGCGAAACCGCGTCGGAACCTTCCACCTTCGCGGGGTGATCCGCCCGCCAGTACTGGGAGACCGCCACCCCGGGTTGACCATAGCCATAATCCACCATCTTCTGATAGGTGCCCCAGAAGATCGTCCCCGCGCCGCTGGTCTTGATTTCGTGTACCAGCATAACGCCGGTGCCGGTGCGCTCCACCCACGCCTCATGCTCGGCATCCCGCGTGCCGCGGACCAGCCACAAGGCAATCGGCACATTGCCCTGCTGCAGGCCGATGCTCTCGGCGCGGATGTAGTCGCGGTCGTAACGATCCTGGAAATCCGCCGCCCCTGCCTTGTCTTCCCACGTATAATTGAGCTGGGCAAAGGAAAGCACCGGCGTGATGGCGGTATTGGTCATGTGCACGATATTTTGCGTGGGCCGATCGTCCTCCAAGTAGAGACGCGCTGTGCGCCGCACGAATTCCCGCATGTTGAAGAGCCCCACCGACGGTTGTACCTGCCCCGACGGATGGTCATACGCCGGAGTGCCGATGGTGTCGAAGTTTGACTGCAGGAAGAGGTCGTCCCAGTAGATGGAGTCGACGACAATGTCGGACATCACCTTGATGTACCAGCTGGCGTAATCGCGGAAGCTGGCGACGGGATCCAGATCGTAGGCCACCCCACCTCGCGGCCCCCAATCCCGCTTGGCATAGGCATCGCGATACCATTCGTCGAGGAAGGTCTTGCCTTCTGGAGTATCGAAACGCACGCCGCGGCCGTTGGTGTAGATGGTCAACACGTCGGGCTGCCCCTTCATCGTATGGAAGCCCGCATTGGTGTGGTTGCGATAAAGGGTTTCGAGGTTCTTGCGCGCCTCGGGGGTCTTCGCCGTCGCATAGATATGCTCGAAGCCGGTCAGCCACTCCTCGACGAAGGCCTTGTCCACTTCGCCGGTGCGGCGGGTCTCGGCAAGCTTGTGCATGTAGGTCATGTCGCCATCGCGCGGGTACCAGTCGAGGCATGGTGTCTCCGTGCCCCAATAGTAGCAGGAGCCGAAGAAGGCCAGGTGGCGCCCTTCCTTTTTCACCTGCGCCGCACGCCAGGAACCGAAGGTCCAGAGCCGCCAATCCTCCGGCATTGGCTTCACCGGAGTAGCCTGGAAGGCGATGACGATGGTGCGCGGCGCGTCGATGGTTGCCGGTTGCGCGATCAGACGCAGGACCAGCTCCAGTGTGTCGCCGCGGCGAATCAGCTCCTGGCAGGAGAGATCGGTGCTCGTGATCCAGCCCCTGTCGTTCTCGCCGAAGACGCAGAGCCCTCGTTCCTCCGCCCCGACCCACAAGTAGGGGACATAGGAGCCGATGATCGAGTTTCTGGCTGCCGTGGCGCTCTTCCACACGCTCCCTTCGCCGGCGGGAACGGCGCCCGCATAGTTGAAGCGAATGCCATCCGTGCAGGCATGCATCAGCGGCGACTGGGCGTTGTCGAGCGGAATCGTCAGCGTCAGGGCCTCGACCGGCTCGTCCGTGGGATCGATGGTCAGGCTCCAGATCATCGCGCCGTCGAAGTCCCAATCGGTCTGCACGGTGCCCTTCAGTGGGCCTGCCTGCCAGGAGCCCTGGGCCAGCGCCCGGGTAGGCTTCTTCTCGCTGAAGGTGAGCCCGTCACCGATGGCGGGAATGCTCTGGCCATTTGCCTGCACCTCCAGGCGCATCGGTCCCTTCAGCAGCGGCTTGTCGAGGCTGGACACTTGCTCCCAGAGGCCCGTCGCCCCCACGTCATGCCGACGCAGAACGGTCGAGACCTGGTTCCCGTCCACCTCGATCGGCGTATAGGGAGGGATGAGAATGTCCGACATGCCGATCTGGTTGTGCTCCCACTCGAAGGTGTGACGCACGAAATCGACCGCCACTGGCTCGGTCTCTACCCCTTGCAGGTGAGCGACCAGTTGGTACTCCCCTTCGGCCAACTCCGGAATCGCCCATTCGAGCTCACTCTTGAAGTCCTCAAGCGTCGGCATCGCGATCTCCGCCAGGGACGCGCCTCCCTTCTTCTGGAGAACCAGCCGAACGCCCGTCACGCTCTCCTTCTCCTTCAGGCCGGAGAGATCGATCCGCACCTTCACCTGATGATGGTAGGGGAAATAGGCAAACTGCAGGTTGACCCGCTTCGCATCGTGCTCGTCCAGGATGAAGAAAGGCTCTTCCCGATCAAGCTTCCAACGAAAATCCCGTTGATAGTAGGTGGCTGTGCCATCGACCGAGGTCACCTCGATCAGCGTGTACGCTTCATCGCCAACCGCCATCCCCGCTGCCAGCTCGACAATCCGCTTCTCCCCCGCCGCGACCTCGATCACCTCGTCGAAGTTCGCGTTGGCTGAAGACTTGGGCTGGAAGAGGAGCCTCGCGCGAAGCTGAAGCGGCTCCGCATGCGGATTGTGAATGGCCACCTTCAGGTGGACACCGTCGCCATCATCGTCACGCAGCTGCAGCGTCTGCACGACTGGCGCGGCCGCATCCCAAAGCAGGGCCGGCATGGTCTCCGTCGAAAGGAAGGCGCCGCCCACGGAACTCCACTCGCTTTGTTTTGGTCCCGCCGCACGCATCCAGTTGCGGCAGACCCGCACGCCGAACGGCTGACTCAGATCCTCCGGCTTTACGTCCATGTCCGCCAGCGGGAGTGCCACTTCGAAATGCCAGCGATCACTGATGATCGTGCTCTTGGTCTCCCAGTTGCCCCGCCAGGCTTCGCCACCACCCTTGGTCGAATGCTTCTGGTCGTAAACCGCGCCGCGGGCGTTCAGAATCGCATGATAGAGACGCCGGCGGCTCTCGTCGGCCCCCATCAGTGGATCGATCACCAACTCGATGGAATCATCCAGCCAGACGCGCGCATCGCCATCCTGGGCCGCCGGCTCCACCCGGTCCAGCAGCTGCCCCTCAGGTGGCGTTTCGCTTTCCACCGCGATGTAAAGCCGCTCGCCGTCGCTGCCGACCCAAAAGCTCGCTTCGCCGCCCGTGAGCATCGGATCGCGAACGCCGCAGAAGCGTTCCATACGAATGGCGCCATCCCATTCACCCGGGTTGATCACGCCATCGATCGTCGGGGCCGTCTTCATCAAGGGCAGTCTTGCCTGGGGGACGCGGTGGGAAGCGTCGGCCCCCGAGGCAATAGAGGCTGCCGTCAGTGCCGCCGCAAGCATGGATAATCCCTTCTTCATCTCGTTACTCCCGCTCACTTGTTGTATTCGTTACGCAAAAGCACCCAGAAGCCGGTGATGTACCCGCCGCCACCATCCTGGTTGGTATTGCCCCACTGCGTATAGCTGGCCAGATTGGGCTGGCCCAGCATGGTGACCCATTTGGCCGACCCGTCCAGGTAGCCGACGTTCAGCCCCTGCCGTTCGTGATACATCGGTTGCGTACCACCGCCGTTCTCATTTTTCCACGCATCGGCGACCAATGGCGTGTCGCCTTCCCACGACGCCGGCAGCTTATACTTCACGGGCGTATACCTCAGCCACGCATACGGCCACGAATAGCTCGAAAAGACGCCCGTATTCTTCACCTGCCAGTTGCGCACGCTCGCTGGTCCATAAAACGGTTCCATCCAGTTGCGCACCCGGAAGGTCATCGTGGGACAGAAAAAGGCGTTGCCGATGGGCATGTAGCCGTTCTCGATGAGCAGGCCGTGCCCGTAAAGGGGCGGGGTCCAGTAGCTGTACTGCAGACAACTCGCTTCCCCAGTAGAGGCATCGTATCCATACAGCCCGCGATCGAAATCGTCGATGTACTGGATCTGAGCCATGGCGATCTGCTTCGTGTTGTTCAGGCACGAGGTGCGGCGCGCCATATTACGCGCCTGGGAAAGGGCAGGAAGAAGCATACTCGCCAGAATCGAGATGATCGCCACCACGACCAGCAGTTCGATAAGCGTGAAGGTGTAGACTCGGCTGCGGTACATACTCTTACCTCCGGATGATGGCGTCGAAGCGCCAGGTGTTTGGGCTCGAAACATTACCTACTCTATCTCTGCTATCTATCTGCTAAGGTAGTGCTCATTATCTGGAATGCAAACACCCCAAAATCCCGGAAAGTCCGTCCCCCCGACGTCCGGCAAAACCTCGGTCCTGCCCGAGGCCCCATCCTGTTAATGCCACTCGCCTCAGTGGCCGCTTGCGCATCCAATCCTCCCAACTCCTCCTCCCCCCGCAGCACTTCAGGGAGGAGGAGTGGGGCGCCATTCTCCCCAACTCGACGCCTCAGCGAAGCGCCACTTTCGTGAAATACACCGCTGGGGAGTCGACACGGCCCACGCTGGTGACGCTGACCGCGCGCCCGCTGCCATCCACACCCCCATTGGTGATGCCGAGCAGCGTGCTTTCATTGTTGACCATGAGGACGTACACGTCCCCATCCGGCGCGCGTGCGAGGGCCGCATGGCGCGGGATGTAGTCGTACTGAGCGGCAATCGCGTTGCTCCCGCCGGTTTCCTTGCGGAAGTAGTTCTGCGACACCGCGTTGTCCGTCAGGCACAACGGCTCACTCCATACACCGTCACCGCTGGAGAGGACCAGGTACAACTCCACGTCGTCAGGTCTGTAGCCGCCCTTCAGGGAGATCGCGGCGGTGACCGCGAGACTGCCGTCAGCCAGCGCATGGGCCTGCCAGTTGAGCATGGTGCCGGTTGGGGTGGGCACCGCAATGGCGTCGGTGGGATCGGCCAACGCGCGTTCCTCCAGTGGGTAGTCGCGCACCACTGGCCTGGCAGCCTTCTCCGGCGCCCGCATCACATGCAGGCGACCCATGCCATCCTGCAGCAATGTGGTTGGGTTGTTGAAGGTGTTGTGGGTCTCGAAGCGCGGATACTCGTAGAGAACATGGTACTCGCCGTCCCAGTAGACGATGCGGTCACCGCCCTTGGTGCCGGCGGCGTCCAAGACGCCGAAATCCTTGGCGGTGAAGCGCACGGCGCCATCCGCGGCCACGACGCCCCGCAGGTCGATCACCCCCTCCATGCGGGGGGTGGTCTCCTCATACGGCGGATAATTGCCGGCAGCCTTCATCGCCGCCTGCTCCTGCTCCGTCAGCAGCGGCTTTGGACTGCGGAGATCGCGCAGGCTGGCGGTGGCGCCATCCAGCGTTGCCTGACGAACCAGACTGGCGTGGTTCGTCCAGGTGCTGAAGCTGGCGGCATCGGGCGGGATCTGACTCCACGCCACGTGCACACTTCCGCCAGCATCCCGCGTCGCGAACCACGAATAGCGGTGGATCTTCTCTTCGCCCAGTGGTATACGGCGCGACCACTTGGCGCCGTCGAGACAGCGGTACACCAGCCGTCCCGCCGCCGTCCCGCCGGGGCCGTCAAGAATCGTGCTGCCGTGCACATACTTCCAGATGGCGTAGGCTCTTCCGGCGCCATCCACCAGCACCCGTGCATAGCTGGCCGCCTCGCCCGACTCATCGTCACTGATGATGTCGGGCTGGCTCCAGCTGGCGCCGCCATCGCGGCTCGCCGTGTAGTACAGGTAGAGCGGTTTGTCCCAGGCAGGCTGGTCCGTGAAGAGCGCATGAATGACTCCGTCCGCCGCAACCGCCAGGTCGCAATAGCCAACCTTGTCGTGCAGCGAGAGCTTCAGCAGCTCGGCTTTGCCGTCGGCTTCCGCGGCGCGGCAGGAAGTCAGCATGGCGCAGCAGAACGCCAGCAGGCAGAAGGAGGTGATCTTCAGCATGGTAGGCCTTTTCAACGGCGGAAGCTTGCGCCATCCGCGCCGATCAGCGTGGCGCCATCCATGCCGATCAGCGACGAGTTGTTCGAGATGAGACTGCCGGCGTCGTTGCCGATCAGTGAGGCGCCGTCCAAGCCGATCAGTTGGGCGCCGTTGTGGCTGAGAATGCGACCGCCTTCCACTTTGTAGCTGCCGGCGGGAAATTTCAGGTAGTTGCCATCCGTCAGCTTGACCAGCAGCTCGAGGGCGTTGTTGATGTGCCAAGCCCCTTGCTGAATCTTCTGCCCCCAGGTTGTATTCTGATTGACCAGCGCGGGCGTGGAGGACTTCCAGCGGTTATGCGCGTCCACCAGCTCGCCGCACAGCATCGTCCGCTGCTGCATCTGCTGGCGCCAGAAGTTCCACTCACCCGGCACCGGATCGCGGCCGAACGCAAGCTGATACGAACGCTTGATGACGTCGTCCGCTACGCCCGAATTGGCTCGGATGTACTGCCGGTGCAGCTCCGTGAGTGCGTTCTGATCCGCAAAATCCAACCGGCCGATCCAGTAGTTGTACTCGCCATTATCACTCGGGCGACCAAATGCCTGTTGATAGGAGCCCCGGATCATGGCCGCGCGGTTGCTGTTCCAGGCACCGATATCGCGCGCCAACTGCACGAACACCCGTGGCTGATTCGAGATCTGCCCACGCCAGTACTGATACGCTGCTTCCGTGGGTGTCGGCATCACGTTGAAAGCGTAGCAGGTCTGGATCATCCTGTTCTGAGTGCCGGCATCTCCCTTCTGGTAGCTCAGGTGCATGTTGACCAGCTGCTGCTGCGTCTGCCAGTCCGTCCGTCCTTCCCAGTACCGACGCTCATCCACAGTCGGTTCCCAGCCAAACGCTTCCTGGTAAGACGCCGTGACGATTCCCCCACGTACGGTGACTTGAGCAGACACCGACACAGACCCCGCCACCAGGCACACCAGCACACTTAAAAACATGAACTGACGCATACCCTGCCTCATTTGAACGTTGTTGATCATACCACGTTATTCTGACAAGGATATAACCATATCGCAAGATTAAATTTCTTTCAATAATAGAATGAACCAATATTTAAATCTACTCTCCTGGCCTCCCCCCTCGCCTCACTCCCTAGTCTCCGGCCTCAGGTTTGGAGAATCCCCTTCTTGATGTACATTCTCATCCCATTCAAGTGTTCACCCGCTGGAGCATGACCGCATGAGCAACTCTCTCAACATCGGAACCGCCCGGATCGATATCACCCCGCCTGTCGGCGTCACCCTGTGGGGCTATAACCCCCGAACCTCCACCTCCGTGGAACATCCCTTGCGGGCGGAGGCCCTGGCCTGTGGAGCCGAGGAGGGCGGGTGGCTTCTGTTGACCGCGGATGTGGGCGCCTTCAACATCCTGCTGAGCGACCGCGTGCGCAAGACCGTCGCCGAGCGGCTTGGCCTGCCGGTCAGCGCGATCATGCTGGCGGCCACCCACACGCACTCCGGTCCCCACGTCACCGACGCCCTCTGGCGAGAACAGTCGGAGCTGGAAAGCGGCTACTTTCGCGACCTGGCCGACAGACTGGTGGATGTGGCCGTCTCCGCCTGGGGCGCTCGCGCCACCGGCGAGTTGCTGGTCGGGCAGGCATCGGCACCGGAGCTCTGCAGCAACCGTCGCATCCAACTCGAGGATGGCACGTGGACCAACCGCTTCCGCGACCCTGAGGGCAGCAATCCCGGCTATGCGGACCCGACCGCCGACCTGCTCGGCGTGCGTCGCCCAGACGGCACTCTGGAGGCGCTGCTGGTCAGCTTCGGTTGTCATCCGGTCGCCTACAGCGGCGCCAATCTCGGCATCTCCGGGGACTACGTCAGCTACATGAAGGATGCACTTGAAGCCTCGGGGCAGGTGAGGACTTCGCATATCACCGTTTCCGGACACGCCAATATCGATCCCGTGAACGGCTGCCAGGCGGATCCGGCAGTAGTGCGCGACATTGGCGAGCGGCTCGCCGCCCACATCCTCGAAGCGTTGCCCACCTTGAAGCCGCTGGCCGGACGTGCGGTGGCGGGGGCCAGCGAGCCCTGGTCCTTCACCACAACCTGGGCGCTGGATGGGCGCATGGCCATCTACTTCCCCTACGCCCAGCAGGGAAAGCAGGTGCAAACCGCTCTCTCTGGACTGCGGGTCGGCGATCTGGCAATCGTCGGCGCTCCGGGTGAAGTAGTCAGCGAGTACCGCGCCATGATTCGTGAGCGCAGCCCCTTCGCGCACACCTTCCTCTTCTCCGTCGTCAACGATTTCATCGGTTACATCCCTACCGACGAGATTCAGGAGCAAGGCGCCTACGAAGCCAACATCAGCCCCCTGCGTCCCATGCAGGCAGCCTTCCTGGACCGCGTCGACGCACTCCTCCACGAACTCCAAAAGGCCCCCATTCATAGTTGAAATCGGCCAGGCAGAACTGCGGGGCAAAGGTGGTCGACTACTCTGGGCGGATCGGTTTCAGCTATGACTGCTGCATCGGAAAGCCTCGACTCGTCACCATAAGGGCATTGGCCGATGGCTAATAGTAAGATCGAGTGGACGGAATCCGTGTGGAACCCGGTGGTTGGCTGTTCCAAGGTTAGCCAGGGGTGCAAGCACTGCTATGCCGAGCGCATGGCTAAGCGACTGGTGGCTATGGCCAGAGCGGCGCGTGATCGTGGCGACGACCCTGGTCGCACCGCCAACTACGAGAAGGTGCTGACGCCGCAAGGCCGCTGGAACGGAGCCATCTTCCTGGATTGGGATGCTTTGCGGGAGCCCCACACGTGGCGGCAGCCTCGCGTGCTCTTCGTCAATTCCATGAGCGACCCGTTCCATGAGAACGTGCCGCTGGACTTCATCCAGGAGATGTTCGCCGTCATGAACGCCTGCCGCATGCACACCTTTCAGGTGTTGACCAAACGGCCGGAGCGGGCGGCCGCCATCTCCGCGCACCTGACGTGGACGCCGAACATCTGGATGGGCACCAGCGTCGAGAGTGAGGAGGTCCTGGAGCGCGTCGATAACCTGCGGGCCGTGGGAAGCCTTACTCGCTTCCTCTCCTGCGAACCCCTGCTTGGCCCCCTGCCGCACCTGACCTTGGACGGCATTCACTGGGTGATCGTCGGCGGCGAGTCCGGCCCCGGTGCCAGGCCTATGGAGGCCGAATGGGTGCGCGGGGTTCAACAGCGATGTGCCAGGCAGTCCGTCCCCTTCTTTTTCAAACAATGGGGAGGGGTAAACAAGAAGAAGGCTGGTCGCCTGCTCGACGGGCGAACATTCGACGAAATGCCCCAGCCCGCAGAATTGGCACGATAGCACCGGTACTTCGTCACTACGCTCCTCTCGCGTCCGCTTCGCCCGCTTCGCGAACTGCCCCACTGCGCTGTCGCTTCCTTCTTCCCCTTCTTCCCACGCTACCGCCTCCTCGCTCTGGGGGGCGATTTGCGGTTGCGATTGGTGGTTAGGCGTTGACGCGCTACTGTATGCGCAAGATCGCGGACGGTTTGCCACCCAGGCATGCCTGCCAAGTGATCGGAGAAGCTGAGGAGACAACCGCCATGAGCCTTCATATGTGTGTCATCGCTATCGAGGGAGATGCGCGCGGTGCCGTACCGGACTTCTTCCTGCAGAGCCAGTACGATCTGCCTGATGAGGACGCCACCCTGGACGCTGACGGGTTTGCCGCCGCCATGGAGGCCCTCGATGAGCCCGAGGACAAGGCTGTCGCCTTCCACCGCGGGTGGACCAGTATTCTCGACCCGGAAATGGTCCTCTACACCGAAGAGGAGGCACTCGCCGCCTTTTCGCGCGATTATGGAAAGGTTCTTGCGATCATGGTCGAAGCCGGCAGCGGCACCTACGGCCTCAGTCTCTATCAGAAGGGCGAAAAGCGGCGTGACCTGCTCGTCACCGGCGGTGCGCTTGCCGAGGATTTCGGTGAGCCTCTGCCTGCTGAAGAGCAGATCAACCTCGCTGACCTCGACGAGGATGCCATCCTCGACCTCGCGCTGGGGCTTGGCTACAACTTCGACACCCTCGGCGAAGCCCAGTTCATCGTCTATCCCCTCCTGGCGACCCTCGACGACGAGGAGCCTTTCGACTATGACGGCGGACTGGTCGACCCTGAGGACGAGTTGGACGAAGAGGCCTACCGCGCCGGCAACGCGGCCGCTGCTTCCGTCAAGCTCGATGACGAGGAGGACGATCCCGCCGGGGACCGCACCCTCATCATGACCCGCGAAGATGAAGCGAAGCTGCAAGGTGTCGAGCTGGACGCGGAGGACGATATCTCCGGCGCCCGCACCATCATGATGACGCGCGAGATGGAGGAGGAGCTGGAGGCCGAAGATAGCGCCCTGCGTCCGGTCGAAGCTGCTCCAGCCCCCAAGCCCTGGTGGCGCTTCTGGTAAGCTCGCGGTTCCTGCCGCATTCGCGCCTGCCTGTTGACTGTTGACACTGGTTGCGCGTATGGTACGGCTTTGCAACCGCAGCCCGGGGCAGACCGTGCACGACCAACTCGATTTCGCCGCCTCTCAGGACTATCGCCAGAAAGGATATGTGATCCTGCGAGCGCTGCTGCCGCGGAGCACCATTGGCACCATGATCGAACGGACGGACGGCCTCCTTGAAGGTCGCTATCCCGCGCGCCACATCGCCGTCGGCTCTCCCGGCGATGGCTCCAGCCTGCCGGACGACGGCATGATCCGTCAGCTCGTGATGACCCGCTTCCCCGCGCCCGATCCCGCCTTCGATGCCTGCGCTACCCACGCCGAGTTGCAGCGCGTGGCCATGATCCTCCTGGGGGCAATGGCTGCCAGGATCTTCCTGCTGAAGGTCGTCGTCTGGGAGCCGGGTGCCAGTATCGCCGTGCCCTGGCATCAAGCGGAGTTTTCCTGGCGACTTGACGGCCACGATTGTCAGGGGATACGTTCCTGGATGCCGCTCCTCGCATCGTCGCGCGAAGGAGGCGAACTGTGGGTCGTGCCGGGCAGCCATCGCCGGGGGCTCCTGCCTCATGCCAAGGTCGCCAACTCCCGCTGGCACGCCATCACCGAACCCGTAGACGAAAGCTCGGCGCTCCTGCTCAAGTTGGCGCCGGGCGACATCTGCTTTCACCATCGCCATCTCATCTCTTGCGAACGGGCCACCGCCAGCGTTCGCAGGCGGATCAACATCTCCCAGTATTATGACGAACAACCTCTATAGCCTCCCGTCCGCCGTTGGCGCGATGCTCGTGCTCCTCCTCTGTGGATGCGGCCGCGAGCTGGCCAACGTCCCTCCGCGTAACACCATCATCTGCTGCTTTGGCGACAGCCTCGTATCCGGCGTCGGCGCCAAGGAAGCAGAGTCCTATCCCGCGCATCTCGCCCAGATCACCGGCCGCCCCGTGCAGGCCTGGGGAACCAGCGGCGACACCACCTCCGATGGCGTCGCCAAGCTCGCGCGATTTGCCGGCAGCGAATTCGGCATCGTCATCGTCACCCTCGGCGGCAACGACATCCTCCAGCGCAAACCCTGGGACGAAACCCGCGCCAACCTCGAGACCATCTTCCAGACTCTGATCGACAGCGGCGCCGTCGTCGTCTTCACCGGGATCACCGGACCGCTCAACCCGACGCGCAATCGTGAGTACGGCAAGCTGTGCAAAGCCTATGGGGTGTTATATATTCCCGAGATTCTCGATGGCATCCGCAACCGGGACGAGCTGATGTCTGACGCGATCCACCCCAATGCCGACGGCTATCGCAGGATGGCCGAGCGCATTGCCAGGGAATTGCAACAAGCCGGCTTGCTCGGCGTCTAACCTGTCGAAGGCTCTCAACACTCATACGGAAACGCGAGGACCAGCGTGGTCGATCATCCAGCTTGCAGGCTTCTGCACCTCATTATCCTCTGCATGATCTGCGGAATCGTGGCGGTGCGTCCCGCCGCTGGGCAGGCGCCGCCCCCCCCGGAAAGCGCCCACGAGAGCGAAGCTGAAACGGTCGCCAAAGCGGTGAAGGATCTTCGGTCGGCCTCGGTGGATGATCGCAAGCGAGCCGTTCTGGTGCTCAGCAAGTATCGTCATCCCGCGGCGGTGCAGGCGGTGCTCCAGGCCCTGCGCGATCCCGACGCGCAGATCCGCCAGTCCGCCTTGGTGGCAATTGTCGAGAATCGCCAGTTTGCCGAGGCTGGCGAGCACTTCATCCTCATGCTGGAGGACGAGAATGTCCACATTCGCCGTATCGTCTCTACCTTCCTTCAGCAGGCCCTGTTGATGCAGCGCATCGGCTTCCCGGGCCTTCCTCCCGAGGCGAGCGGTGCCCTCTCGCCGCCGGCCCGGCAGGCTGTGCGCCAGGCCTTTCGCGACAGTGACGCCACGGTGCGCAAGAACATGCTCCGTCACTTCACCCTGCTCAGTCGCTATCTCGACGTCGAGGCAGTTCTGCCCCTGCTCGAGGACAAGGACCGCGACATCCGCATGCTCGCGCTCGAGCAGGCCGTCATGCTCGTCGCCGGCGATCCCCGACGTCTGATTGCCGTCACCACTCCCCTTATCGAGGATCCCGATTCCATCATTCGCCTGCAGCTTGCGCAGAATCTTGGCCGCCTGCCACTGCAGATCACCCGCGAGCCCCTCCTCAAGCTGGCCAAGGATGACGATTTCGCCGTCGCCACCGAGGCTCAACTCGCCCTTCTTCAGCAGGGCGACGCCCACTTCCTGGAGCAACTGCTGGCGGCTCTCGATGATCATCGCATGCGCCACGAGAACGCCGAACGCATCATCGAGTCGCTCGATCGCATCGGCGACCCCGGCAAGCAAGCCCTGCGCCGCCTCCTGGAGCACCGCAACACCCGCTATCGCCTCGCCGCCCTCAAGAGCTTCGGCCGACGACACCCCGGAGAAATCAAATTTGAACAACTGTGGTCGCTGCTCGACGACAGCTTTGCCCCCGTCCGTCAGGAAGCCGGCATGCTGGTCATGATGATGCCGCCCGACCAGCGCCCCGACAACATGCTCGACTGGATCCGCAAGCTCATCTCCAGCCGCCATGGCGACGTGCGCGAGCTTGCCGTCACCCTGGCCGCCATGCAGCCGCGCAACAAGGCCGGCGACCTGCTCATGGAACTGCTCCTCGATGAGAGCCCTGGCGTACGTGGCAAGGCCATTCATTACGTCGTCGCCCACCGTCTGCCCGAGTGGCCGGAGATCGTCAAGATTTCCATGGATGACGAGAGTTCCACCGTGCGCCTCGAAACCGCGCAGGCCCTGCTCAACAGTCCATCTCCGGAAACCCAGCAGCTCCTCCGCGAAATCTTTCAAACGACAACGGACGAAGCCGTCAAGAACCGGATCGCGCAGCGTATGTCTTTCTGACGCGTCGCGGACGGCCATAGACCGGTTAACGTGCAGCCAGGAAAATGAGCATGAAGAAGTTGAAGGTTGGCGACCATATTGTCTATCGCAAACAGAAGGCGTCGTCCAAGCCCGGGCCGCGCGCCAGAAAGATCGCTCCCAGCGAGCATGGCGAAACCTACTGGTACTTTGTGGACAAGTACTGGACCGTGAGTTCCGTTCAGGAGGATGGCAGTATCGATGTGGTCACCCGGCGTGGCAAGGTGCACCGCCTCCGGGCCGACGATCCCTGCCTGCGCCGGAGTAACCTCGTCGACGAGCTGCTGCATCGCCAACTCTTTCCCAGCCTGCCTGCGCCGCGGCGGGAGTTGGAACGCGAGGGTTGACTGGCGGGAGCGGTGTGCTGCATTGTAATGCGTGGCCATGGTGGCAGATTAAATTGTCGTGCCTTTCAGAGCCTTGACGCATCTTTCCTGGAGCCTCCATGCGCATTCTCATTCTCCTCATCGCCCTCGTCACCTGCCTGTGCGCTGAGGCTCGGGAGACCTCCCGGCAGATCGTCCTCCCACTCGCCTCCGGCCCGCCGGTCATCGATGGCGTGATCGGTGACGGTGAGTGGCGCATGGGAAGCCGGATCGATGACTTTGTCGACGATCCTCGGGAGGCCAGTGGCTGGATCATGGCCACAAGCTCCCACATCTACGTGGCCGTCCGTTCCCAGATGCCGGTCGAAGGCGGCATCCTCGCCGAGGTCCACCTGCCTGTCGCCAAGCTCGCTCAGGACGACTCCATCGAGATCTGGATCGATCCGGCGCCCGAGGCTGTCGATGGAAGCCGCTATCAGTTTCTCTGCAACGCGAAAGGCTATCGGTGGAGCCGCATGCATCCCCGCGGAAGCACGGACCGCGAGGAGAGTTACGAGGCCAGGTGGCAGACCGCCAGCAGCTTTGAAGATGGTTGGTGGAACTGCGAGATTGCCATTCCCGTGGCCACCATCTCCCCCCGCCGCATGAGCGGCGACGGCACTTGGTTGATCGACATTCGGCGCAACTGGCAGCGGCCCCGCCAGCAGGCGGCCATGGGCGAAAGCCGCCTGCGCTTCGTCGGTACCCCCATACCCGTTGTCTCCCTGCTGGAACGAGGCGCTTCCCACGCCGGCAAACTGCATCGCGAACTCCAGGTCCTCAATACGCTCGACAAGGAAATACACGTTCTGGCTGCACTCCGCGTCGAGCGCGAGGGCATGCCCGACCTGGTACGCGAGAGCGTCCTGCACATTCCGCCAGACGAGAGCCGCTCTCTGGACCTGCGCGAAGAGGATCCCACCTCGCGGCAGTGGACCCTTCAGGCCGCCGTCACCAGCATCGATAAGCAGACCACCTTCTTCCGCCATCGCACCACCTGGCTGCACACCGGGCCCTTCATCTGGAAAACACACGTCGATCCGGCCCATCCCATCGATTTCGACTTCGCTTACTATCCCGGCGCCAATCGCCTCCGCGTGCGCGCCTCCGTCCGCCACCTGCCCGCGGAAGCCAGGCTGACCGCCTTGCGGGCCGAGATTCGCAAGCGCGGGTCGCAGGAGGCTATCGCCGAAATTGTCTTCGACCGCATCGTGGGCGGCAGCCAGGAAAAGGGGGTCGACCTGCCGCCGCTGGACGGGGAGTACGAGATCGCCCTGATCGCCACGGGGACGAATGTCCCGGGTGAACCGCGCATCAAACCCTTCATCCGTCGCCGCTTCCCGTGGGAAGGTAAGAAGTACGGCGTGACCGATCGCGTCTTTCCCCCCTTCACCCCCATCGTCGTCGACGGCAAGAGTGTCCGGACGGTCCTCCGACAGCACGACATGAATGATTTTGGCCTCTGGAACCAGGCGATCGTGGCGGCCCAGAACACCCGCATCGAGAAGCCGCTGCTGGCGCGCCCCATGCGCTACGTCATTCGCATGAATGGACGCGAGAGCGAGCTGAAGGCCGAACGCCTCCAGTTCATCCAGACGGACAGCCACATGGCCAGGGCCAGGTGCAGCTTCACCGCCGAAGGCTTTGCCGCCACCGCCGAGATCACCTGGGAGTACGACGGTATGATGCGGGTCGACTTGACCCTGACCGCCACCGCCGCGCCGCTGGAGATGCTGCAACTGGAGATCCCGTTGCTCAACGAGGCGGCAACCCATCTGCACGCCATCGGCGATGGCTCCCGCAATGCGGTGACCATGCTGGTGCCCGGGCGCCAGGGAAGCGTCTGGTCGTCGCAGGAAATACCCGTCCGCGATCTGCCGCCGAACTTCTGCAGCTACGTCTATCTGGGGACGCCGGCGCGCGGTCTCTGTTGGTTTGCGGCCAACGACCGCGGCTGGAGTTGGAATCCGGTCACGCCGAATGTGGTCCTGCTGCGCGACGAGAAGGAGAGCGTGCTGCAGGTCAACCTGGTCAACCAGCCGATCCTGATCCAACAACCGCGGGTGATCACCTTCGGCTTGCAGGCGGCGCCGGTCAAGCCTCGCCTCGACGCGCAGGCGTGGCGCTACATGTACCAGCGGCAGGGCTATCGCGCCATGTCAAGCGCGACCTGCTGGGGCGGCTTCACCCCTTTGGCCGGAGTTTATCCGCCGAATCGGGATCTCCTGGTCTGGCAGCGCCTGGCCCAGTCGAATCTCGAAGGAGCACTCGCGCCAGCGGATATCGATGCGGTGGTCGCCCATTATGCGCCGCTCTTCGCCCCCTTCACCGAGTTGAGCTGGCAGGGGCAGTCGCCGTTTCAGCTCTGGGAGGAGACCGTACGGCGCAGTCTCTCGGGCGTCCGTCACGACGAGCGCATGATCTACTACTACAACCGCGCCTGCCACCTCCTCGAAGAGGAGTTTCTCACCTATCAGGACGAGTGGGGCATGAGCGACTGGCGAACGGACTGGCAGGCGCAGGGCACGGAGGTGAACCACGACCTGAAGATCGTGCCGAACGAGAGTTTCCTCGACTACCACCTGCACTGGTATGACCGCGCCTTCGCGGTGGGGCGCGGTCAAGGCGTCTTCTGGGACAACCTCTTCCTCGCCGCCACGACCAACACGCGCCAGTCCATGGCCTATACCCTGCCGGATGGCTCGATTCGCCCCTCCACGGGAATCTGGGGCCTGCGCGAATTGGCAAAGCGCACCTTTCAGTTCATGGCGGAGCGCGGCATGCCCCCCATCACCATGGCTCGCGTCTCCTCCAACAACATCTTGCCCATCCATGCCTTCGCCACGATCACCACGGACCTCGATTGGAAATTCGGCCAGGGCATGATGCAGGAGCGCTTCACCCCCGCCTACCACCTGATGGTGACCAATGGCGAACTCGCCGGCGCCTGGCCCGTCGCTAAGGGCGACGAAGGCACTGCCGATTCCTGGCTGATACCCCGCTCCTATACCGGCGCCCTTCTCGTGCACGACGTCTATTGGGGCGAGGGTCGCGCCGGCTATGCGCTGCTGCGCCCGGTCGTCGAGTTGCTGGAGCGGCCCGGCGCGAAAGTCTGGCGGTACTGGGATGATGGCCCCGCGGCCGTCACCGGCGGCAGCGATGCACTCCTGCCCATTGCCTGGTACCGTCCCGGCGAACGTGCCTTGATCGGCCTCACCAACTACCGGCGTGAAGCCGTGAAGATGGAACTCGCCATCCATGCCGACATGCTCGGGATGAAGGCCGCGGGCTACAGCGCCAGGGACTACGAGACCATGAGCAGGTATCGCATCGTCGATGCCAAGCTGGTGGTGGAGATCCCGGCCTTCGAGACGCGACTCATCGAGATCCTTCCGCAATAGCGCCAGGAGGTCTCAGACGGTGGCGGCGGCGAGGTTGCGGATCTCCAGAAGCAGTCTGTCCAGATCGCCGCTCTTAGTGAGGTAGGCTCGCGCGCCCGCCGCGATCATGGCGGCGGCCCGATCTTCCTCGTCGAACATCGACAGCCCGATGATCGGTACATCCCCAAGCTCCGCGCATATCTGGCGGGTCGCCTCGATGCCGTCCATTTCCGGCATGGAAATATCCATCAGAATCAGATCCGGTTGGAGGCGACGCGCCAGCTCGACGGCTTCACGGCCGTTGGTCCCCTCTCCAACGACGATGACATCCTCCTCTTCCCCGAGCAGCGAGGCGAGCCCCTGCCGCATCATCACATGATCGTCCACCAGCAGCACCCGCAGCGCCTGCCGGGGCTGCCGGTTGTCGTTCTGCTGAATGAGTTGCGCATCGGAAGGCTCCAACTCCTGCCCGCTCGCCCGTTCCGCCGGCTTGCGGGGGACGCGCAGAATGAAGCGGGAGCCGTTGCCGGGACTGGAGTCAATCTCGATGTTGCCGCCGATCATGACAAGGCGTTCCCGGATGCTGAAGAGGCCGAAGCCTGAGCGTTGCTCGGGATCGCGCCGGGGATTACTGGTCGGCTCGAAGCCGACCCCCTCGTCGCTGACCGTGATCATCAGCAGGTCGGGACGGCCGTCGAGGATCACCTTCGCCTCCGTTTCGCCCGAATGCTTGGTGGCATTGAGCAGCAGTTCACGGACAGCCTGGAAAATGAGGACGCGGATCTCTTCCGGCTCGTCCGGCAAGCCTTGCCGGACCTCGATGTCGACATTGAACCCGTGCTTGTCCTGCATCCATCGCTTCAACCATTCGATGCCGGCCTGCAGTCCGCCCTGATGCAGAATCGGCGGTGAGAGTTCCACGGTCAGCGATCTGGAGGCATCGATGGATTCACTGATCAGTTCCGCCACGTCGGCAAGCGCGCCATGCTGATTCTCCGCCAGGTTCCGGCGCAGCAGCACCAGGCGCATGCGGGCAGCGACGAGCAACTGCTGGAGATGATCGTGCAGGACCTGCGCCAGTCGATGGCGTTCGCGCTGCTCCACCAGCGCCAACTCTCCTGCCAGGCGGGCGAGTTGGTCGGCGCGTTCCCGCAGCTCGACCGTCCGCTCGTGCACCCGCTGCTCCAGTTCATGCCGCGATCGGCGAAGCTCTTCCTCCGCCTCCACATGGCTGGTAATATCCCGGCTCACCCCGATCAGCGCCGTAGCATGCCCCTCGTCGTCGCGGATGGCGCGGCGGGTATCGCTGATCCACCGATACTCGCCGGACTTGATCCGCCAGCGGTACGTCACCGGTGGGCGTTTCTCGTCGCTGGCCGTAACCTCTGTCAGATACTCGCGATAGTTCTCCCGATCATCTGGGTGAACACGGGAAAAGAAGTCGTCGTCGCTCATCATCATCAGTTCCACGACACCAAAGCCAGTGAGATCTTCCAGCGCCGGGCTCAGGAAGGTGTACTTCCGCTTTCGCAGGTCGAATCGGTGAATGCCATCGCGGGAATGGTTGACGATGAGGCGCAACTGGACCTCGCTGTTGCGCAGCGCCTCTTCAGCGGCAATCCGTTCCGTGATGTCGCGCAGGATACAGACATGGAGGTCGTTCTTCCCTTCCCGCAGGGCACGGGCGCTCACTTCGAGAACGGTGGTCCGTCCATCGCTGAGTTTCACCTGGACCTCGGGCTTGCCGTTGGAGTTTGTCCAGAGGGTGGGCAGAACTTCGTCCAGATGTCTGCCGGTCAGCGAGTCGATTCCCCAACCCAGCATCTTAGCCGCCTGATTGTTGCAGTCGACGATGACCCCCTTCTGGCTGATGAGGATTCCTTCCGAGGTGGCTTGCGCCAGCAGTTCAAACCGCGCCTCGCTGTGCTCCAGCGCAAGCTGAACCGGCGACATCCAGATGCCGCTCTGCCGTGCCGAGATGAGGACCGCGACGAGCAGGTAGACACTGCCGAGGTATTGGCTGAAGCGGCCGACCCAGCCAACGGGATTGCCGAGTCGATCGCTCATCATGATGGCGATGACGCCAAGAGCGATCAGGCCGAGCGCATAGCCGTACCAATACCCGAACTCCCACTTGCGGCGCATTGCCGCGGAGAAGAGTACGGCGCAAGCGCATGAGAGAATCCCCACCGTCAACCCCAGGATGGCCTGCCGGAAGGTTGTTCCACCGCTTCCTTCCGTGAAATAGACGGGCAACATGCCCTCGAAAGAAGCCAGCAGCAGCAGCCCCACTACCGTGACGACCGCCGCATAGGTCAGCAGTACCGTGAAGCCCCGATGCGAGCCGTTGTCGACCACACCGGCCATCGCCATGATCGCTGCCAGCCCATTGCAGATCGCGAAGAGCAGCAGACCACTGTTGTAGCTGGTCAGCGCCAGGTTGTGCGCACCCGCGTAGATGGCAAGTGAGGCAAAAAGACTGATCAGGCTGAGCATCAGCATACCGCATCCGAGCAGCAGGATGAGGCGCTGCCCGCTACGGACATAGCTATGAGCGGCCACATACGCAATGAAGAGCGAAATTGCCGTCAGAAAAACGAAATTCAGAATCGGCAGCAGCAACGGAGGTTCGAAAACCGTGCCGTCCTTGCTGGCGATATTGGCCACGCCAATGGCGGTGATGAGCAGGGGGAAGGGAATCCACCCCCACTTTGCGGCCGTGGAGATCGGACTGACTTCGCCATTTATAGTATGCATGAAGGCTGCGACGGCTGGAGTTCTTCGCATGTCGATAAGCCACTCAAAGTAAGTCGCCTTTGCTCCATGTGCAACTGCAAATTCGCGATGTGTGTCGTCGATCTGTCATTGCCGCCTCCAATTCGGCTATTGTAAAATTATCCGGCAGCTCACCTCCACCCCAACGATGACCCAACGGTGCACGATGACTACATCCCATATTTTCTATCAGCAATCGCGGCGCCACCCCGAGCCGCAGCCTCGCCGCGTGCTGATTACCGGGGCCGCCGGCCGCATTGGCGGCGCTTTTGCCGCCGCCTCTCAGGAGCGCTACGACTTGACGCTCATGGCCCATCACGACGATGACACCAGCGAGATCGAAGCCTGTGGCACCGTCGTGCGGGCGACCCTCGATGATCTGGATCGGCTCAAGGAGTTGTTCGACGGCCAGGATACCATTGTCCACATGGCGGCTGACCCATCTCCGGAAGCCGAGTGGGAATCGATGTTGACCAACAACATCACGGGCACCTTCAATACGATGACCGCCGCCGTCGCGGCCGGTTGCCGCCGGGTCATCTATGCCTCTTCGATCCATGCGGTCTCCGGCTACGAGGAAGGGTACCAGGTGCATGCCGCCGATCCCGTCAATCCCGGCGACCTTTACGGCGTGACCAAGTGCTTCGGCGAAGCGATGGGCCGCTACATCGCCACGCAGCACGGCGTCTCCGTGATCGCCATCCGCATCGGCGCCTTTCAGCCGATCGAGGCAGCGCGCAACGAGGAGAGCCTGCCCATGCTCAACGCCTTCATCTCACACCGCGACATGGTCCAGCTTCTGCAATGCAGCATCGATGACGAGGAGCTCCTCTTCGCCATTGTTCATGGCCTCAGCGACAATCTCTTCAATTGCATGGAGATTCAGACGGCAAGGGACTTGCTGGGCTACAAACCGCAAGACGACTTCACCCGCGAACACCCGCGCCTCGCCGGGCTCGATCTCGACGAAAAGGTGCAACCCCACAGCGAACGCGGCGGCCAGTCCTCCGGTCTGCGCAACAAGCTGGATCCACCCTGAACACGGAGAATCGATCATGCAGTATAACCAATTCGGCGGCACGGGAATGGAAGTCTCCCGCTATTGCCTTGGCGCCATGACCTTCGGCAAGAAACTCGACCTCGACGGCAGTCGCCGCGTGGTGGACGAAGCTCTCGACGCCGGTGTCAACTTCATCGACACGGCCGACAGCTACGGCGCCAGCGAAGAGCTGCTCGGAAAGATACTCTCGGCAGAAAAGCGGGAGCGCGTCTTCCTGGCCACCAAAGTCTATACCCGGGAATGCCGCGATGGACGCGTCGGCCGAAACAGCCGCGTCAATATCCGCGACTCCATCGAGCGGAGTCTTCGCCTCTTGAAGACCGACTACGTCGATCTCTACCAGTTGCATCATCCCGACGCGATGACGCCGGTCGAGGAGACGCTGATCACCCTCGACGGCCTGGTGCGCGAGGGCAAGGTGCGCTACATCGGCGTCAGCAATCATTACGCGTGGCAGATGGCATGGATGATCGGCGAAAGCAAGGCCATGCGGTGCGAGCCCCTGATCTCGATTCAGGCCAACTACAACGTCCTCGACCGCCAGATCGAGGCCGAAACCCTTCCTTTCTGTCGGCGCTTCAACATCGCGCTCATGTGCTATGGCCCGCTCTGCGGAGGCATCCTCACCGGCAAGTATCATCGCGGCAACGGCGCCCCCAAAGGTTCCCGCGGTGACGGAAACTCAAAGATGCAGGCTTACATCGAGGATGACCGTGTGACGGAGATCGTGCGGCAGCTCGAAGAGCACGCGTCCGACCGGAAGCTGAAGCCCAATCAACTCGCCACTCTCTGGCTTCTGGCCAAGCCCGAGGTTAGTGCCGTGATTGTGGGTGGCTCCAGGCCTGAGCACTTCCAGGAGCTCTATAAGGTCGCCGACCAGCGCCTCCCTGAAGAGGTCGTGGCGGCGATCGACGACATCTCCGCCGCCCGGATCTACACACGTTTTGTCAATCAACCGGTGCGCGAGGGCCCGAAGCTGGCCGAACAGAGATGATGCCGAACCTCGGGCCGTGGCAGGCCTGATCCAGTTTTTCGGTGCTGCCACACTGCTGTGCTCTGGCTCTTCCCTGGCCACCCGAAGGTCGACCCCCTTCCATCCTGCTTGTGGAGGCTGTTGGCTGCCCGTGTTGGCGTCGGGACTCTCTTCGGACAAAAGACTGTCTTGCATTTCATCAGCAGATCTTCTATACTTCTTACAAAATCATTCGGAGTTATTCTATTGTGCATTCGCAATCGGTAGTCGACAAGCCACCAGCGTCTCAATACATGCTCGACGACCTGCTGAGCCAGATCCATGGTGGACAGTTAAAGGCTGGTGACAAGCTGCTGGCGACGGCGAAGCTGGCCGAGCATTATGGTGTGGCCACGCCGACTGCGCATCACGCGCTGACGGAGCTCGTCAAACAGGGCTACTTGTTGCGCCGGGCCGGGGCTGGAACCTTCGTGCAGGAACGCTCCGTGCCCACAGGCGAGCAAACGATCGGCCTGATCATGCGTTGCGACGGCCATATCTGGGCGGATTTCACGGACCGGCTCCTGCGCCAGTTGCGCCAGCTAAACGTGGCGACGCGGTCCGTGAACACGGCGGGGCTGGAACTTGAAGCGGTGCTTGCATTACCTGCTTTTCACCATTTGATGGAAGATCTGCCGCCGACGGTGATCGTGCACAGCACGGTCCTGGCGGAGCATATCCTGGCAGAATCGCCGCGGACCCGGGTGATCTCGCTGGATCCCGAGCCGGGTTGCCGGCCGTTGGATCAGGTGGCTCCGGATCTTCTCGCCGTCGGCTCACTCGCGGCCCGGCATCTGATCGAGCGTGGTCATGAGCGTATCGACCTGGCTGGGATTTTCAGGGACTTCGAGGGCAAGTATCTGCCGGATTTTGAAGCCAGGCAGCTGGCATCGGGCCTCAATCGTGAGCTTCGCAAGGCTCGCTTGCCATTGGTACAACTGGTGGACATCAGAGCTGGCGACACCGCCGATGACCACTTGGAAGATTATCTGGCATCGGCGGACCGCGCACCGGCTCTGGTCTGTTCCACCTCACATCGCTCCGCTCAGATTGCCCGCCTGGCAGGTAAGATCGGGCTCTCCATGCCCGACGATCTTGCGCTCGTGTCCGGAGGCGAAACGCCATGGTCGGAGGCCTACGAGTTGACATCGATCGACCGCGGCTACGAATCCATGGCCGAGCTTTGCGCTATCCTGATCCAGGAGAGCCGATCCGGTATTCACGAGCGCGTGCCGCATCGCCGCAGTTACCTCGCAACCCCCAATCTGATCCAACGTCAGTCAACCTGAAAAAAACAAGCCAGAAGGAGACTCTCACCGTGCATTCCCGAACCCCCATACATCGCTTGTCCTTCACGCTGATAGAGTTGTTGGTCGTCGTGGCGATAATCGCCATTCTGGCGTCGATGCTGCTGCCCGCCTTGAGCAAAGCCCGCATCAAGGCTCATGAAACCGTGTGCATGAATAATCTCAAGCAGCTCTTGCTCAGTATGGTCATGTACGGCGATGACAATGATGGCCACTACCCCGTGATGGGCGACATGACCGGACCATCTGGAGCCACACCTCCCGCTGAAATGGCCTGGCAGATCAAACGGCCCATGATTCCCAGTGTGGGCTATCCCTGGCAGAACTGGTTGCAGTCGCTCTACGAGTACAACGGCTCGCCAGACACCTTCAAGTGCCCCGGAGCCGTCAACACCGACGCAGGCTGGACCTACGCCATGCCTTTTTTTGAGTTCCCCATCATCCTGGCCAATGGCACCACTCAAATCAACCGGGCCGGCCCCGTGCATGAGGTCTACAAACAAGGCCGCGAAGCTTTCCGCGAAGACAAGTTCCTGATCATCGATGGTCCCTCTGGCGGCGCACCAATGACGTTCGGTTGGCGCTGGACGCTGATTACCTACGGCCGACCACCGATGTACCATGGAACTCGCTCCAATGCCTTGATGGTGACCGGCGAAGTGCGCAGCTTCCCCTATGAGTTCGGTGCCTTCAACGATCCGGGCCAATCCTGGTACAGTATTTCCAAGAAGAGTAACAGGTACTGATATTGGGCATGGGGTGACCTTGCAGGGTGGAGCCGCCTTCCAGGAATCCCGCTGTGCCACTCAAACCTTCCTGCTATCTGGAGCTCTTGATGACAGCGTTGTCCGCGACACTCACGATCGGAGCCCCCTTGGGTCACACTGCGCCCGCCACGCTTGTCGGCCATAATCTGGAGGTATACCAGTTTACAGTGGGTGAGCTGATGAGCAATCGCCTGGACAATCATCGCTTCCTCGGCCCGCCTCAGCCCGCAACCGGTATCGCGCCTGAATGGGCGACCTCAACCAACAATTACGTTGGGTTTGCTTGCCAGCTCTGCGCTGGCGATGGCGTCATGGGGCACGATGCCCAGCGCATCGAGAACATCAACAACCAGGCACAGGGCGCCGGCATTCTTCAGCCTGGTCGCTGGGTGCGGGCTGGCGAGACTCTGGAGGTTGTCATCTGGGCACGAACGTGGGGAAAACCCACTCGCATAACGGTCGGCGTGGCGCGCAGCGGGCCGGGAACCGTGCCGTATGCCAGCGCCGACATCACGGTTGCCGCTGCCAGTTATCGTCCCTATCGTGTGACTCTGGATATGACCCACGATGACGATGATGCCGTCTTCTTCATCTGGGTTGCCGAGCGTGGCGTGATCTTTATCGATCAGGTGTGGCTGCAACCGGCCGAAGGCGGCCTGGTTCGCAAAGACGTGCGGCAGGCGTTAGCCGACTTTCGGATCCCCGATCTGCGTTTCCCCGGCGGCTGTGTCACCACTGCCTATCACTGGCGCTATGGCACCGGCGAGCAACACCTGCGGCCGGCCTTGCCGGATCCGGTGTTCAAAGGTGTCATGCGCTACGATTTCGGAACTGACGAATATCTGGCGCTCTGTCGTGACCTCGCCATACGCCCCCATTTCGTAGTCAACATCGGGAGTCAAGTGCCTGGAGAGGCCGCTGAGTGGGCTGCTTATTGTGCCCAGTGGTGGCGCGACCAAGGGCTGGAGCCACCGGTCACCGTTTGGCAACTGGGCAACGAACACTATGGCAGTTGGGAACGCTCGTACATGACCGCCGAGATGTTCGTTGAAGAGGTCGAGGCGATGGTGCCCGGCATCCGCGAGCATTACCCGAACGCAATCATCATGCTACTCGGCCAGGAGCAGGGGACAACCCCGCCTTGGAGCACCGTACGCCCACCGTGGCGATCCGTCGTTCTCGATCGGGTCGGTCACCTCGCCGATCTCATCGCCATGCAGATATACTGCATCTGCCGCACCGATCTGAGCGGCGAAGAGAAGCACGTCAAAATGCTCGACGAGGCGGCTTGGCTGAACCGCAAGGTCACCGATGCCGTCGAGGATGTGCAGGCGCGTGGACTCGATATCGGCGTCGGCCTGAGCGAATGGGGATTCTGGACGCAAGGCGCTCACTACCAACCTCGCTTCAATGAGCCGCAGGACATCCAACACGGCCTCTTTGTCGCCACCGTACTGAGCCATCTTATCGCGACTGCTCCAGTCGCGCAGTTCAGCAATTACTATCACCTGTTGGCCGGCATGGGGCTCTTTGCGGTTGAACGTGATCAAGTGCGCCGGGGTCTTGTTGCCGATGTCTTCAACCTTTATCGCGATGTCCTGCCCGGCCAGCCCCGCGCCATTGAACTCGATTCGCCGATAACTATCGGCGATCACCCAGGCATTGTTGCCAGCGCCCTCGATACGGAAGATGGCACACATCTGATTCTCATCAACCGTTCAATGAATGCCTCAGTCGATATCACGCTGAAGGGCGCCACCGCCGTCCGCGGCCACTACCGTGCCGGCGATCATCCGCACGACACCGAAGGCACGTCAGCCGAGCTCACGATCCACAACAACAGTATCCATCTGCCGCCTCTGTCCGTTGCCCAAGTCGCTTGTAACTGACGACGTTCTCAGCTCAATTCGAGGTTCCGCGGGGCCAGTACATGCGATAGCGCACAGGTTCCCTTGGCCAACGGGAGCTTCCGGGCCAGGAACCTGGCGCTTTGCTCGTGAGACGGCCCACACCCAGAGGGCCTGGATTTGGCTGCTTACTACCCCAGCGTTTCGGCGCTGATGATGGTCGTGGTGGTGTGCGAAGCACCTGGGGCCAGCTTCACCACATCGTTGGCGTTGTTGGCGCTCTCCACGCAGACCATGGAACCGTATTCGTCGTTACCGAAATCCGGCATGCGTACGGCCTTCGCTATCCACGGATTCCACACCACCGTGCTCAGGCTCCCTTCCTTGGCCACCCGAAGGCGGCGATGGCGCGAAGGCGTATCGATCAGCACGTCGGCGGTGGTGTCCAGATAGATACGGTCGACCTCTTCGTTGATGGTGATCGCGCCATTCTGCTTGTGGCGGCTGTTGGCGCCACCGACTGTGTCGATGTAGGTGCAGCCATCCAACCCGTGAATCACCACATCGGCGATGTTGCGGACGCAGAAGTAGCTGTGCAGCGCTGCCGTGATCGTGTATGCGTCAGGCCCGGGGTTATGCATGGTGAGCTCGAGCCGCAGCTTGGCGCCGACGGTTACCTGGGCCGTCAGCTCGAAAGGATGCGGCCAGATTTGCCGGCTCTCTTCATCATCCCGCAGGGCGAGGCGAATCTGAATGGCCCCATCGTCCAGCTCGCTGGTGCTCTCCACCTCCCACTGGCGACGCCTGGCGAAGCCATGGGCCGGAAGCGAACTATGCTCGGGATGCGCGCCAAACCATGGCCAGCAGATGGGGATGCCGCCGCGGATGGGCTCGCCGGGGGCAAAGATGCTGTCGCGGCTCAGCCAGAGCAGATCCTCATGGCCGGCGGGCGTATAGCTCAGCACGTGCGCGCCATGCAGCGCGACGGTCGCATTGGCTTGTTTGCTGGTGATGTGCGCCAGTATCAATCCTCCGGGGCCATCCTCGAAGGTCAGCGCCCGGTCCATACCGAATTCGTCATTGAGCTTCTTGATCATCATCATTCCGCCTTGCGGCTCCTTGTCGTGGGGTGGATCTCGTACTTACAAAGCCATTCGCCCCTGCTTGCCAAACCGGCAACTTCCGGAAAGATAGCACCTCGGGCAAGAGATGTGGAGGCGCCCCAACCCGATCTTTCCAACTATTTTTCCCGTCAACCCTTTGAAGCGATGCCGGATCACTTCGCAAAGATCTCCGCGAAGAACTCCTGCATCTCCCGCCAGGAACGCTCATCCGCCACCTCGTCATGGCGCGACTCGTCGTCGAAATGCGTGAAGCCATGCACCGCGTCCGCGTAGATGGTCATGTACCAGTCGACATCCGTCGCCTCCATCTCTTCCACGAAGGCCACCACCTGGTCCATCTTCACGCTGCTGTCGGCGGCCCCATGGCAGACCAGGATCGCCGCTTTGCTCTGCTTCGCGTCCGCTGCATTCGGCGTATCCAGATTGCCATGAAAACTGACTACCCCCGCCAGCTCCGCGCCGCTGCGCGCCAGCTCCAGCACCACCCCGCCACCGAAGCAGTAGCCGATTGCCGCGATGCGCCCGGCATCCGCTTGCGGCAGCGTTCGGGCATGCTCCAGCGCCGCATTCGCCCGGCTGCGCATCAGCTGCCGATCACCGCGGAACTTTGTCGTCAAGGCCCGCGCCTGCTCACGGCTTTCGGCGCGCGTTCCCTTTCCGTACATGTCGATCGCAAAGGCCAGATAGCCCATCTCCGCCAGCATTCGCGCCCGTGCTTTCTCATAATCGCCAAGTCCCATCCACTGGTGGACGATCAGCACCGTCGGCAGCTTGCCCTTTGCCGCGGCCGCCTCGTCCCAGACCATGTACCCCTGCAGCGCCTCGTCACCATGCGTGTACTCGACCTCCTTCTCCTGCAGGGCCGCCAGCAGCGGAAGAGCCAGACAGGCCCCCGCGATCGTCAACAGTGTGCGTATCATACTATTCTCCCGTTTGAAGTTGAATAGGAGCGAATCCAAAGGACCCGCCGGACTACCTACGATAGACCGACTCTCCCCCCGCCGCAAGAATCGGCAAGCCTCACGCGCCTGCCCCCCGAAAAGCGCCTTTTTTTTCGCAAAACGATTTGATCTCGTCGGGCCGGCAGCTAAAGTACTGACCTGCCAATTGTTCGAGGTGCACCCGTAGCTCAGCTGGTAGAGCAGCGGACTCTTAATCCGCGAGTCCTCGGTTCGATCCCGAGCGGGTGTACCACTTCCCTCCAGCCTCAAGAATGTGTGGAAGCTGCAAACCAGCACCTTCAGGCAGGCTATCGAGGTGGCGCTACGCCCCCACGCAAGCATCCTCCTGGCCATCTCTCCGGCATACTGTCAACAACAAATCCTCGATGCCGATCACGGAATCGCCGACACTGCCTATAGCGATAGCACCCTCAGCGCGACTGTCCACCATGCCGGCGAGCTGAATCTCGTGCTGACGCGGAAGCCGCAATGCCTGAGCCTCGACGGCGAGTCACTTGCCGCGGCATTCACGGAGGGAGAAGGAAACTGGCGAGTGCAGACATCGCTTTCGGCAGGCGGCAGGTTGACCATAGCGTAAGGGCAAGAGATCCCTCTCCCTCAAGGGGAAGAGCCTGATCCGGTGCCTGCAGGGACCAAGGTATGCAGCCGTGGCGCGAGGCTGTCCTGAAGGGACATTGGGATGTAGCGGTGGCGCTTCAGCCCCCGGATTACGGATTTGCCTGGCGAGGCTGTCCCGAAGGACATCATGAAGTAGCCGTGGCGAGAGGCTGTCCCGAAGGGACATTGGGATGTAGCGGTGGCGCTTCAGCCCCCGGATTACGGATTCGCCTGGCGAGGCTGTCCCGAAGGACATCATGATGTAGCCGTGGCGAGAGGCTGTCCCGAAGGGACATTGGGATGTAGCCGTGGCGAGAGGCTGTCCCGAAGGACATCATGAAGTAGCCGTGGCGAGAGGCTGTCCCGAAGGGACATTGGGATGTAGCCGGGGCGCTTCAGCCCCCGGATTACGGATTCGCTGTTAATCCGGCGCCCCGAAAGGGGCGCTGGCAACGTTCTCAGAATGGGCTGGCACATAGTGGCGAATCGTGCAATCAGCAGTTAAAGTGAGGCTGTCCCGAAGGGACATTGGGATGTAGCCGGGGGGCTTCAGCCCCCGGATTCAGTATTCGCCTGTTGATCCGGCGCCCCGAAGTCGAAGGGGCGCCGGCAGCTGATTAATCCTGTGGGAGAATGACTATGGCCGGCACCTTCACCAATCTAAACTTCCACCTCATATTCAGCACCAAGAACCGGGATACGTTGATACATCCTGATTTCCAGGATGATCTATACGCCTATATGGGGGGAATCGTCCGAGGCGAAGGCGGAAGCTGTCTGCAGATCGGGGGAATGGCGGATCATGTCCACCTGGCTGTCAGGTTGAAACCGTCGAATTCCTTGTCGGACCTAATGCAGAAGGTAAAGGGGAACTCGTCGTCATGGCTCAACAATGTCAAGAAGGTCAATCGTCATTTTGGCTGGCAGGATGGCTATGGAGCGTTTTCAGTCAGCGAATCGCAGCTGCACCAGGTTATGCGGTACATCCAGAAACAAGCGGAACATCATCGTCACCGTTCCTTCCAGGAGGAGTTTCTGGGGTTCCTGGAACGCCATGGAGTAGCGTATGACACGCGTTACATCTGGCGTTGAGACAACCTTGCCGGCGCCCGCTTCGGGGCGCGGAAATGGTGAACTGCCAGATCCGGGGGCTGAAGCGCCCCGGCTAGATTCCCATGTCCCTTCGGGACGGCCGTAGCGTAAAGGCCAGACCTGCTCCGTCTCAGGGGCTGGGCGTTGAGACAACTTTGCCGGCGCCCGCTTCGGGGCGCGGAAATGGTGAACTGCCAGATCCGGGGGCTGAAGCGCCCCGGCTAGATTCCCATGTCCCTTCGGGACTGCCGTAGCGTAAAGGCCAGACCTGCTCCGTCTCAGGGGCTGGGCGTTGAGACAACTTTGCCGGCGCCCGCTTCGGGGCGCGGAAATGGTGAGCTGCCAGATCCGGGGGCTGAAGCGCCCCGGCTAGATTCCCATGTCCCTTCGGGACTGCCGCAGCGTAAAGGCCAGACCTGCTCCGTCTCAGGGGCTGGGCGTTGAGACAACTTTGCCGGCGCCCGCTTCGGGGCGCGGAAATGGTGAGCTGCCAGATCCGGGGGCTGAAGCGCCCCGGCTAGATTCCCATGTCCCTTCGGGACGGCCGTAGCGTAAAGGCCAGACCTGCTCCGTCTCAGGGGCTGGGCGTTGAGACAGCGAGGGTTCTGGTGGAATTGTTGATATGGTCGACGAGCATGGTGTCGTTGATGACGCGCACGCTGGCGCCTTTGGCTTTGCTGTAGTCGATGTACCACCCGGGATAGACGAGGAGCGGGCGGATGGGCATGGGGCGGGAGTCGGTGAAGGTGCAGGCCGCGGCGGGCAGGGTTGCGAGGAGGGCGGTCAAGAGGTTCTGGATGTAGTCGGCTTCGGCGGTGATCTGGCGGATCTCCTTGTCGCTGTTGAAGCCGTTGTCGAAGGTGAGGCTCTTGCCGTCGAAGACGATCTTGGCATCCATGCCCTTGCCTCTGGGGGGCTTGGAGCGGATGAAATTCCTGGAAATCGGATAGCCAACCGCAACACTCCAGTTGCTGAAGTACCAAGTACTGCGCGGCGGAAGCCTTTCCTCGTTAGCGGTTCTGGTCTGGGCTGTGACCGTCACGCTTCCTCCTTGGCGTAACACGCCAGGAATGCCCTGAAGGGGCATCGTCCCCCAGCCCAGGGTAGCCGCGGCACAACCCTGGGCTATGGGGCAGAATCCCGTCGGGATTCCCGGACGGACCATGAGGAGATTTTTGACGGGTTGATGGTGGGTGGGTTGGGAGTTAAGGTAGGGGTGGAATTGAGAACAGGAGGAGATGGGATGGATAAGCGGGCGTATGCGGAGTTGCTGGAGAAGCTGGCGCACGAGGGGGATCTGGAGGCGCCGGCGGGAGTGCGGGTGGCGCGGGTGGGTGATGGCTTGAAGGTGGTGGTCCAGCCGACGGTGGCGGCGCGGGTGGCGCTGGTGTTGCTCTGGCTGGGGGGAAGCGGGTACCTGGCGTACCTGGCGATTCGGCAGGGGCTGGACCAGTTGCGGCTGGATGATCCGGTGACGGGGGGAGCGGTGGTGCTAGGGCTGGCGGGGAGCCTGATGGTGCTCTTTCTGCTGGTGAAGAAGAAGACGATCACGCTGGATCGTCAGTACTTCCGGATGGAGGATAGACCTTTTGCCTCTCTGCGTAAGGCGAAGGTGCCGCTGCTGGATATCCGCGTGGTGGATATCGAGGCGATCGAGAAGGAGCAGCGGAGTCGCCATGGCTGGGAGCGGCGATCGACCTGGACCTACATCGTGACGCTGGCGCGGACGAGCAGCTATCGGCCGGTGACGGTCTACACCGGGAGTAGCGAGGAGGTGGCGACCTTTCTGCGTCACTTCCTCTCGCGTGAGATCACCCGCCACCGGGCGGCGCCGGATCCTGGGCGATCTCAGCGGGGCAGTTGAAGATCCAGCGCATGTGGGGGAGGGGCGCGAGTCCCTTGGGGAGGTAGTTGTTGCGCAGGGGCATGGCCGAGTCGTAGAGGCAGACGATGAGGATGTCGGCATCGTCCTTGGGGAGTTGGGCAAGGGGGACGATGTCGCGCTGCATGAAGCGTTTGCCGGCGGGCTGCTGATCGTAGACGTGCTGCAGGGAGAGGTCCCATTCCTTGACGCCGAGGTAGGTGATCTCGGCGAGATCGCCACTGCCGAGGAAGGAGACGCGGCGTTTGTCCTGCTCGGCCAGGTCGCGGCAGAGTTCGGCGCTCAGGCGTCGTGCTTCGCGGTAGAAGCTCATGCTGAAGTCGATGAAGTCGTAGGTGAGACGGGCTTTCTCGGAGATGCCGGTGGGGGTGAGGAAGTAGTCCCAGCGGCGGGCATGATGCTTCTTGACGTGGAAGTAGCCCTTGGTGACCATGCGGGTGAGGACATCGTGGGCGAGCTTGAGGCTGACCCCGAGGATGTCGGCGGCCTTGCGGTTGCTCAGCCGTGGTGAGTCTTCGACGTGCTTGAGGAGCTTGAACTCGTAGAACTCACTGGAAAGGATCTTGTTTTTTCGCATGGTGAGCAGGGGACGCCGGGCAGGTAAGAGGCCCGCGCGCCACTGGAGTGGGTGAGAGGGGTACGTTCAGCAGGGCAGTGATATTATACAGAGGTAGCGTTAACTTTCAACACGTACCCAAAGGAAACGATGGAGGGCGGGGGGCGCCGCGAGGCGAATCGGGGGAGGCGGGTCAGCTCCTGGGCGTGGGGGTGAACTGCTGATGGAGGAGGCAGGCGGAGGCTTCGACGAGGCGGTAGCCGGCGTCGGGGGTGAGGCGGGTCCACCAAGTGGTATCGGCGGAATAGCCGCCACCGTGGACCGCATGGAGGGTGGGGCAGTAGCCGGAGAAACCGTCGGCGAGCTGGGTGACGGCGGTGACGGCGGCGGGGCTTCGGCGTTTGATGTCGAGGCCGAACTGGCAGTAGAGTTCGCAGGGATTGGTGACGATGGCGAAGTCGCCGATGCGGAGAACATGGATGGCGAGGGTGTCGATGGGCTTGTCGTGGAAGTCGTGGTGCAGGCGCAGGGCGCCGTCGACCTGGAGGACGTAATGGGCGCGACCGGAGCTGGCTTCGCCGGCGACTTCGACGGCGCGGGCGGCGGCGAGTTGGGCCTCCGTGAGGGTGCGGACGGGGAGGCGGAGATCCTGCCAGGCATGGCGGAGGATGGGGCTGGAATGGCGCGGCGCGTCGCGCAGGAGGCGCAGGCTTTCGGCGGCGAGGGTGGCGCCGATCTCGTGCAGGCGCTGCTGGCCGTCGTAACGGCGGGCGCGGGGAACCATCTGCCACGGGCTGATGTCGCCGCTGGCGCCCTGGAGGTAGAGGACGGGGAGGTCGGGGCGAAGGGTTTCGCGGAGGAGGCGGCGGGCTTCGCCGGGGAAGTCGGCGGAGTAGTAGTCGTCGCCTTCCACGCTGGTGGCGTGGCAGCTGTTGTTGTGGAGGAGGGCGATGAGGGTGTCATCTTCGGCAAAGAGGGCGAGGAGATTGTGCTGGGGATCGTCGGGGCCCTCGATGCCGGCGAAGTCGGGGCGGGTGGCGTCGCCATACATGGAGTGGGTGCCGTCGGCCCAGCAGAGTCGGCGATTGTAGCCGATGCGGGCGTGGCCGGATGCCCAGGCGGCCTCGGCGGGGCGGGCAGCATCCTTGGCCTGACGGGCGAGGGTGCAGAGAGCTTCCCGAAGCTCGGTCAGGTACCGCTCGTTGGTAGGTGAATCGTGAAGGAGCTGGGCGGTGGTGGGGCCGGTATGGGTGTGGGAGGAGGCGGTGATGACGTTGCGCGCCGGGACGCCGGAGGCAGCCTCGATGGCCTGGCAGCTTTGGCGGACCCAGTCGGTGAGGAAGAGGCCGCAGAGGTCGAGGCTGATCAGGAGTACCTGGTCGGTGCCGTCAGCGAGGTAGATGGCATTGGCTTCGAGGTCGTCGCGGATGCGCACCGCGATGCGGCGGTGCAACTGGCCGACCAGATCGTCACCGATGTTGCCATTGATACGGATGGAGGCGGCGCCGGCGTGCAGGATGGATGTGGTCATTGACGGGCCAGTTGGATGGCGGCGTCAGCCAGGAGGTCGCCCGATTCGGGGGCCTGCCGGCTGGAGCCGGTGAAGGTGGTTTCGTAGCCGCCGCGGGTGAAGGCGGCAGCCGTGGGGAGATAGCCGACCATGCCGTTGGCATGGCTGACGACGAGGGCGCGGCGCGGCCACGCCTCTTCCTTGATGCGCAATCCGAACTCGACGAAATACTCGCTGGGGATGGCGACGAAGCGCAGGTTGCCGAGGCCGAGCATCTGGACTTCCGCCGGCTGTGTGCCGCGGCTACGGATTCGTTCCAGGAGGGTGGGCATGCCGCGATCGTAGATGGCGGAGTCAATGAAGCGCTGGGCGCCGCGCAGGGTGCCGGCAATCTCGTCGTCGTCGGCGTTCCGGTAGGGGAGGTCGACGCGGGTGGAAGCGGCGGTGAGAGGCCAGTCGGTGGACCAGGTCATGTCGGCAATGGCGCGCATGGCATCTTCGGCGAGCTGGCTGCCCATGGCGTCATGTTCGAGGGGTTGATTGAGGATGCGGTTGCCGTGGGCGATATTGCCGCAGGCGCCGTTGAGGAAGAGGGCGCCCTGCATGCCGCTGTCGATCAGGGCGCGGCAGAGGACTCCGGGATAACCGCTGGAGAAGGCGTTATCGCCCCCATGGTGAACGGGATGACAGGCGAAGTTGACAATGGCGCCGACGAGCTGGCCGGTGTCTGGACGGCGGGCGGCGAGGACGGCCACTTCGGGATCGATCGGACCTTCCACGCAGAGAGCGTCCGGGGAGAAGAGATCGCCATGGGTCCTGGTGATGCCGTCGCGCTGCACGATCCGCCGGTTGTGCGAGAGGCGGTATTCGGCGACGGAGGCGAAGCCGAGTTCGACCTCCTGGCGGGCGTCGAGGGCGGCGCCGAAGGCGTCGACGACCTTCTGCTTGAGGCTTGCGACGTAGGCGTCGTCGCGCTTGACATTGCCGATGTTGGCGATGGCGGGGCCGCCATGGTTATGGGTGGCGGCGACGAGGATGCTGGCTGGGGGGAAGGCGTGGCGTTCGGCGATGCGGCGGCGGATGTCGTCGGTATCGCTCCAGCGGATGGAGAGGGTGTCGAGCTGGATGAAGGCGATGCGGGTGGTGCCGTCGTCGAAGATGGCGATGCGGGCGGCGAGGGGATCGGCGACATGGTCGGGGACGATGACCTTGAGCCATCCGACCTTGTGGGTGCCGATGGGGGGCGTGATATCGGTGTGTGAGAATCCAGCAAGCATGGCGACTTCCTTATGCGGAGGTGTGGTGCGTATGCCGGCTAAGATAATGCGGGAGGCGTGCGGCGCCAAGTGGGATGATGGGGCAGGAGGATGCCGCTTCCGCGGGTGAAGTCGCTATTTGTCTGGATTCCAGAAGGGGAGGGCGGAGGCGGGAACGCCGCGATAGGTGGTGTTGAGGACGTCGTAGAGTTGCCAGCTGACGTGGCCGTCGTTGAAGGCGAGGTTGACCTTGGATTCGCCGCCATGGCGGGCCTTGCCGTACATGTAGGAGTAATCGGTACGGGCCCCGAAGGCGCCATCCATGTAGAGGACGGTCATGTCGGGCTTGTTGACGTTCTTTCGCATCTTGAAGATGGTGGTCTGGGCCGGGTTGACGCCGAGGAGCGAGTTCATGTTGTAGGTGGAGCGGACGCCCCATCCCCACCCGATCCAGAAGCTGAACTTGTAGACGGCGTTGCCGCCGCTGTGGTCGCGGAGGTTCTCGCCGGGACAGAAGAACATGTTCTCGTCGGGATTGTAGTTGTGGTAGCTTTCCTTGTCGACGGCGAGGTACTCGAGGAGGCGGTAAGGGAACTCCGAATTGCGGGGAGCCCCCGAACCGTCGCTCATGGGCGGAATCCACTGGTCGAAATCACCGCGGTACATGAACTGGGCCATGGCGTGCTGCTTCAGCTTGGATTGGCAGAGGCTGCCTTTCGCGGTGTCCCTGGCCTTGCTCAAGGCAGGTAGCAACATCGAAGCGAGAACGGCTATGATAGCCACGACGACCAACAACTCGATCAAGGTGAAACGGGGGGCCAGCTTCATCGGATTCTCCGTGGATGGGTTGAGCGCCTTCTGAAGAGCTCACTATACTTGCGGATAAGCTGAAACTCAAGCCCTATATTCGAGAGGCTAAAATTCTACTAAAATAAAGTTGAGGCTGATCGTGGGTTCCTCGTCTGAATCCGGCGTGATTTTTCATGGTGGCGAGGTGGTGGCGCGGTTGGAGAGGGTGACATTGGAGAGATGGACGCCGTCGCAATGGCGGCAGAGGATGGCATCGTCGCCGGAGGTTTCGATGCGGATATTGCTGAAGCTGACATCGCGGATGATGGTCTGGGAGCAGCCTTGGACGAGGCAGGGGCCGCCGCTGCGAATCTGGAGATCGGAGAAGCTGAAGGCGGCCAGGCTGGGCAGGGCGATACCCTCTTCCACCAGCAGCTTGATCGGGGTTCTTCGGCAGTCGATGAGGATGTTGGAGAAGAGGATGTTGGCGATGTGGGCGGAGCCGGGGTTGCCCGCCGGGAGGTAGCGATGGGGGTGCTCGCAGATGATGCCGTTGTTGGCGCTGTGGATGACCAGATTGGTAAAGGAGCAGTTGCGGATGACGCCGTCACCCGGACAGCCGACGCGGACGGCCTGGCAGCCGCTGTCGAGCACGCAGTTGGTGACGACGACGTTCTCGCAGACGGCGGGGGTATCGTAGAGCTTCTGGATAGCGCGGAGGACCAGGCAATCGTCTTCGGAATCGATTCGGCAGTCGCTGACGATAACATCGCGGCAGGCGTCGAGATCGATGCCGTCGACGTTGCGCATGCGCCGGTTTCCGGTGATGGTGAGTCGATGGATGCGGACATCCTGGCACTGCATCAGCCAGATCGTCCAGCATGGGGCATCGACGAAGGTGGCGTCCTGGATACGTACCTTGCGGCAGCGGAAGAACATGACGAGGCGTGGACGGGGGGTATCGGGTTTGTTGAACTTGCCGGAGGGATCCGCATCGGTGTAGAAGGCGAAACCGGCGCCATCGAAGGTGCCGGAGCCGGTAATGGCGATATCTTCCGCGTCGATGGCGACCAGGAGGGCATGGGCCGACTTTTCGGGAGCGAACTGGCCGTGAAAGCCATTGGCGGTGAGGGGCGCATAGTCGTGCAGGTGCGGACTGGCGATCAGGCGACAGCCGGCGGCGAGGTGGAGTTCGACGCCGCCGCGGATGGTGAGAGAGCCGGTAAGGAAGGTGCCCGCGCCGCAGAAGACCTGGCCACCACCAGTATGATGACAGGCGTCGATGGCGCTCTGGATGGCCTGGGTGCAGAGGGTCTCGCCGTCGGGGGAGGCGCCGTACTCGAGGATGTCGAAGCGTTCGCTCACGAGGGGTACTCCTGATGGGAAGTTGGGCGGATGCAGGGGAGGCACCTGACAATAGGGTGGCGCGGATCGATGTCAAGAGGGGGAGAGGCGGTGGAGGGATGTGGAAGTTGCGGGTGCATTCCGCGCGGGGGTGAGTTATCTTTTTCCAGCGCACAGTCGAATCATCATGAAAAGGGGAGCGACGCTTATGTTCAGGGCTTTCGGAGTGGCAATGGCGGTGGTGGGCATGACGATCTCAGCGGGGGCGGAGAGTCTGCGCTTCGAGCTTCGGGATTGGCTTGGACAGGAGTGGCGGCGGGAGGTGGTCGAGTATCCGGTTGCCTTTGCGGAGGGCGCCTGTGCGGTGGGTTCGCTGGTGCTGACGGGGCCGGATGGTCGGGTGCCGGTGCAGTTGATGAAGCTGGAGCTTTGGCCGGATGGAAGCGCGAAGAGCGGCCAGTTGGTCTGGGTGACGGATCTTTCGGCGCAGGAAAAGCGCGAGTATATGCTGGCCTACGGTAAGAAGGATGCGCCGCCGCTGACGGAGGCAGGCGATCTCCAGGTGAGGCGCGAGGCCGGCATGGTGGAACTGGCCACCTCGACGATCGGCGTGCGGCTGATCGAGGGGGAACAGCGTTATGAGACGGGGATGGCGGCATCGGCGGTGTCGGGGCCGGTGGCCGGGCTGTGGCTGAGCGACGGGCGCTGGTTTGGCGGGAGTCGGCTGACGGGGCCTGGCAAGGTCGTCGGGTACACGGCGCGGGTGACGGCGGAAGGCCCGGCGGTGGCGGCGTGGGAATGCCGGTACGATTACGAGGATGGTCGCCAGTTGAGCCTGGAGGTGCGGCTGGGAGCGGGTGATTCCCGTCTGGAGTGGGGGATGCTGGTGACGCCATACGATGCGGCCGCCGCGGCCCGGCTGGTCGATTACGCGGGCTTCAACGAGGGGGAGCGGATCGCCGCGAACCGGCCGGTCGAGGATGGATGGCAGCTGCTGTTGACGCCGGGGCGCGAGGCGTTGCGGATGCACACGAAGGCGGAGTTCTACAACGAGCGCAACCCGTGGGGCAAGCAGGTGTACGAGGGGGGCAAGTGGGTCTTCGAGGAGATGGAGGTGATGTTGGCGGACGAGCCGGCGGGGCGGCGCGCGGCGCTGGTGCCGTGGGAAGACTGGTGGGATGGCACGACCCGCACGAAGTGGGATTTCAATACGGCGGAGGCGGGGAGCCTCTTTCGCCTGATGCAGCGGGATCCGGGGGTGTGGGTGGAGCCGGCGGCGCCGGGAACATGGGCCTCGTGGGGGAATCCGCGCCAGCGGCAGAAGTGGGTCTATCTGGTGAAGACGGAGGAGGGGGATTTTGCGGCGGACTTCAATCTGGCGAGCGGTCATCGCAAGTGGTTCGTGGATGCGCTGCTGGAGGCGGTGCCCAAGCAGTCGCGGGCGCTGAACGAGTTGAAGGACTGGCAGTTGTCGTGGGAGCGCGCGCCGGAGGCGGCGCATCCGCATGTCTACATGACGGCGGCGGAGGTGGCTCAGGCGCAGGCAAGCCGACCGGTGACGGCCGAGGAGAAGCAGCGGCTGGCGAGCCGGTGGAAGGGGATGCAGGCAGGGCCGCATGGTTCGGATGCGGATGCACTGGGGCTCTGGCTGCGGGATGGCACGGCGGCTTTCGCGGCGGATGCGCTGCTGGTGGAGCGGTTGCGCAATCATCTTGGGCTTCTGGGAGATTTCGATCGGATGCGGCACGTGGGAATCCTGGTGGGACTCTACGATGCCTTGATCGACAGTGGCCTGGTGCCGGCGGAGGAGGTGCCGAAGCTGCAGGGCCAGATGGCCTACCTCGGCTACCTGATGGCGGATCCCTCCACCTGGTCGATGGAACGCGGCTACTGCTCGGGCAACCAGAACATGAGCGTGTCGTATACGCTGAACCTGGGGATGATCGCGGCGCTGCTCTTCGATCACCCGAAGGCGCGGGAGTGGGCGCATCCGGCCATGGCGATGATGGAGAAGTGGCTGGCCGAATCGGTTGGCCCGAAGGGGGAGTGGCCGGAAAGTGTGTGCAATTATGCACACGTTTCGGCGAGCGCGCTGCTGCCGTTCGTGATTGCCGCTCACAACGCGGGTTTCCACGAGAAGAGCGATTTTGCGGATTACCTGGATGACCCCCGGCTGAAGCTGCTCTTTACGTGGCTGGCGAAGTACTATACGCCTCTGGATCCGCGCAGCGGCGGCCAGCGCAAGGCGGGCCTTGCCGGCACGGCGCCTCTGGGCCGGGCGGGAGCGGGTGGGCAGTTCGGGCTGGCGGGCATCATGGCGCGGGCGCAGCGGGATCTCGATCCTGTCTATTCGCGTCACCAGCAGTGGAGCTGGCTGCAGACGGGTAAGAGCCTGCAGATCGCCAACACGCAGATGGGCGGCTGGGAGTACGTCTACGCGGACGAGACTCTGCCGGCGGAGGTGCCGGAGTGGGGATTCGACTTCTTTCCCGAGACGGGCACGCTGATGCGGCACGGGATCGGCACGGAGGATGAGTGGTACATTGCCTTCATGATCGAGTACAGCTTCGGCTATCCGAGCGAGAGCGGGAACTTTCCCTGCATCTGGGCGAAGGGTGTGCCCATCTCGTCGCGGTTCGCGGGGGGCTATGCGGAGCGGGAGGAGATCCTGTTGAGCCGGGTGCTTCCGGCGCGCGGGAGCGGCACCATCGAAGAGCGGCAGGCGCGTTTCTTTCACCGGGGGCAGCGGCGGGTCACGGAGAGTTCCGCGCTGCCGCACCAGGATTACGTGTCGGCGAAGCTGACCATCGAATCGGCGCAGACGATCAACCATTTCGGTGGCCACAACCATCTGAACGAGGTCCCGGCCTGGCCGCCCGTCGAGCGGGAGGCGACGGGGCCGGTGGATTGGACGCGGCAGGTTCTCTTTGTCCGCGACTATCTGCCTGGGGGGACGAATTACCTGGTCCTGCGGGACACGGTGACCGGGGACCAGCCGACCATGTGGCAGTTCTGGACGATCACCGACAAGATTGGCACACCGGACGAGGTGCGCGATCGGGAGGCCTTCCTGGCGGACAAGCCGGGCAAGCAGATCCTGCCGCCGCGGGCGCTGGAGGGGGACCGTTTCACGGCGCTTGGGCAGTTCGGGGTCGATGTGGAGTATTATGTCGCGAGCCCGCGCGAGACACCGCGCCACACGTTGCGGTGGGGCCGGGACTACAAGTACACCCCGATCCATCTGTATGAGGAGTACATGGACCTTTTTCACCTGCAGATGGGGGGTGATGGCGCCTACTTCGTGGCCATCTTCCCGCGTCGCGCGGATGAGCCGGTGCCGACCTTCACGACCCTGGCCGATGGCCACGTGATCAAGGTGCAGGGGGAATTCGGCACCGACTACAGCTTCCTGTCGCCGACGGAGCGGGCGGTGGAGGCGGAGGGTCTTCGCTTCCTGGGGACGGCAGCGAGTGTACAGGATCGGAGCGGCGGTGTGGTGCTGTCGTTGGGCGCGGCGGGTTCCGTACAGTACGGGGAGATTGCGCTGGCCTGCGACCAGGGGGTGAGCCTCATTCTTGGCGGCGAGTTTCCAGTGATCCGGCCGCGCAACGAGCATGTGGGCGCCCAAGTCAGATTTCGTTTGCCTGGCGAGTGGACGGTGGACACGGGCAAGGGAGCGACCATCGAAACGGATGGCGAGTGGCTCTACGTTAAGCTGCGCGCGGACATGCCCGAGCTGTTGCTCTATCCGCAATAGGGCGGGCCCAACCGAGGTACGGCGATGAAAACGATAATCCTGATCCTGGTGATCGGCGTCTTTCCGCTCCTGCTGCTGATCTTTCACCTGATCGCGGCGCGCAATCGCCGTCTCTTCCTGAATGCGACGGAGCGGATGGATGACGAACGGTTTGCGGCGGCGCTGGGGCGCACGGGGGATCTCGGTGGGCTTTGCTGTCATGTGCGTCGTCATATCGCGGCGCAGGCCAACGTACCGGCGGAGAGGCTGCACCCGGAGCACAACATGCACGATATCGCCAGCATGTACATGTTCGACTGGGACAACAGCGTGGTGCTTTTCGCGATCGACGAGTACCTCGCCGAACATGGCCTGGACAATCGCACCTCCGTGAAGCTGGAGTCGCACATGCAGCTCGACGAGCTGCTGCTGGAGGACGGGATCACGCTGGCGGGGTACATTTCCTACATCGCCGACGCGGTGGAGGTGGCCTGCACGTCGCTTCCGGCACCAGATGGCGAAGCCCAGGAAGGGTGAGAATCATGCTGCCCGCGGGTTTTCATCCTCTTGTGGCGCGCTGGTTCGACGAGTCGATCGGGAGACCGACGGAGGTGCAGGCTCGCGCCTGGCCCGCCATTGCCGCGGGCGACCATGTACTGGTGACGGCTCCAACGGGGAGCGGCAAGACGCTGACTGCCTTTCTGTGGGCCCTCAACCAGTTGATCGCGGGTGTCTGGCCTCTGGGGGAGACGAGCGTGCTGTATGTGTCGCCGCTCAAGGCGCTCAACAACGACATCCAGCGCAACTTGCTGAGCCCGCTGGCGGGGCTGCGCGCGCGCTTTGCCGCGGCAGGTGAGCCGATGCCGGAGATCCGGGTGCTGACGCGCAGCGGGGATACGCCCCAGGAGGAGCGCCGGCGCATGTTTCGTCATCCCCCGGAGATCCTGATCACCACCCCGGAGAGCCTGAACCTGCTGCTGATGTCCGCGGGTGGGCGGGACATGCTCAGCTCCCCGCGGACGGTGATCATGGACGAGGTGCACGCGATCGTGGGGGAGAAGCGGGGAATTCACCTGATCAGCGCGGTGGAACGTCTCGTGCCGCTGGCGGGGGAGTTCCAGAGACTGGCCTTGTCGGCGACCTTGCGGCCGCTGGACGAGGTGGCGGCCTGGGTGGGGGGCAGGCGGCTGGAGGCGCCGGAGCGCTATGTGCCGCGAGAGGTGACCTGCATCGAATCCCCGTCGACGCGGCGGTACGAGATCGCGGTTATCGCGCCTTTCGAGGAGATGGAGCGGCTGAGCGCGGAGGGCTCGATCTGGCCCGCCATCGTGGACAAGCTGCGGGAGCGGCTGGCACGGCATCGGTCGACGCTTATCTTCGCCCGGACGCGCCGGCTTTGCGAGCAGTTGACGCAGCTGCTCAACCAGGGCTGTGATGAGCCGATCGCCTATGCGCATCACGGGGCGCTGTCGCGGGAGATGCGCATGGAGGTGGAGCAGCGGATGAAGGCGGGGCGCCTGAAGGCGATCGTGGCGACGAACTCCCTGGAGTTGGGAATCGACATCGGCACGCTGGACGAGGTGGTGATGGTACAGGCTCCATCGGGGATCGCCGCGGCAGTGCAGCGGACGGGGCGCTCCGGCCATCGGGTGGGGGAGGTGAGCCGGGGGCTGCTGATCGCCACGCATGGGCAGGATCTGGTGGCGTGCGCGACGCTTGCCGCCGCGATTCGGACGGGAGATATCGAGCCGATTGTGCCGATCAGCGGTACTCTGGACGTGCTGGCGCAGATCATCGCGGCGATGGTGGTGGTGGAGCCTTGGCCAATCGAGAGCCTCTTTCACGAGGTGCGGCGGGCCTGGCCTTACCGGCATCTGACGCGGCGGCAGTTCGATCTGGTGCTGAACATGCTGGCGGGCCGATACGCGCAGCGGCGCCTTCGCGAGTTGCAGGCTCGGATCGTGATCGATGCGCTGGCGGGGACGGTGACGGCACGCAAGGGGACACGGCTGGCGCTCTATTCCGGCGGGGGCACCATTCCCGACCGCGGCTACTTCCATCTGCGCCATCAGGAGAGCGGGGCGCTCCTGGGTGAACTCGACGAGGAGTACGTGTGGGAGAGTCGGGTGGGGGAGGTGCTTTCCTTCGGGAATCGCCGGTGGCGGATCGAGCAGATCACCCACAACGACGTGCTGGTGCGGCCCGCCTCGGCCGGTGAGGCGGAAGCACCCTTCTGGCGAGGCGAAAGCATCAACCGGGATGCGCATTTCTCGCGGTTGCTGGCGGAACTCCTGGAAGAAATCGAGGTGCGGCGTGAGGATCCGCGACTGGCGATGGAGCTGCGGGCTCGCACGGGGCTGGATGAGTGGACGGTCGGGCATCTGCTGGGGTATCTGGATCACCAGCGGGAGCGGACGCAGGCGGCTTTGCCGCATCGCCATCATCTGCTGGTGGAGCATGTGCGGAGCGGCCCCGGGGGCGTGGCCGGGGCGTACCAGGTTGTGCTTCACACCTTGTGGGGCGGCACGGTGAATTATCCGTATGCGCTGGCGCTGCAGGCGGCCTGGCAGGAGCATTTCGGGGAGTCGATCGAGGTCTTTGCCGGCGACGATTGCATCTACCTGATCTGCGAGCGGGAGGTGGAAGGGGCGGAGGTGATGGCCTTGGTCGAGGCGGAGCGGATCGAGCCGCTGCTGCGGGAAAGCCTGGAAGGGTCCGGCTATTTCGGGGCGCGGTTCCGGGAGGCGGCGGGGCGGGCGTTGCTGATCACCCGGCAGCGGCTCAAGGAACGGCTCCCGCTGTGGGTTTCACGGCTGCGCGCGCAACGCTTGCTCGCCTCCGTGCGAGATCTCGAAGACTTCCCGCTGACCCTGGAGGCCTGGCGGACCTGCCTGCGGGATGAGTTCGACCTGCCGACCCTGCGGGCGCGCCTGGACGAGTTGCGCACGGGAGCGATCGCCTGGTCGGAGGTGCGGCGCCTGACCCCCAGCCCCTTTGCCCGCACGATGGCGTGGCGGCAGATCAACGCGTATATGTACGAGGATGATCAACCACGCGCCGGCGGCGGTACCCGGCTGAGCGAGGAACTGCTGCAGGAGGCGGTCTTCACGCCGGAACTTCGGCCGCGTGTCCCGGCCTCGATCGTGACGGATTACGTGGCGAAGCGTCAACGGCTGGCACCGGGGTATGCGCCGGATACGCCGGAGGATCTGCTGGGGTGGCTGCAGGAACGGGGACCGGTCCCGGCGGAGGAGTGGGAAACGCTCCTGGCGGAGGCGACGCCCGAGTTGCTCGCCGCCATCGAGCCGAAGCTGATTCGGCTGGAGAAGCCTGGGGGGCGGGGGAGCTTGATTGCCGCGCGGGAAGATGAAGCGCGGCTGTGCCGGGCCTTGTGGGGCGAAGACGACGAGTGGTTGCTCGCGCTGCTGGCGGAGTGGCTGACCTATTGCGGCCCGGTCTCGCGGGAGTGGTTGGGCGAGACGCTGGGCGTGGCGAAGGAGCGGCTGGATGGCGCGCTGATGGATCTGGTTGACACGGAGCGCATGATCGAGGGGCCGCTGGTGATCGGCCGTGACGAGCCGTTGTGCTGCGACAGCGACTCCTTCGAGATCCTGCTGCGGCTGGCGCGGGCCGAGGCGCGGCCGGAAGTGCAGGCGAAACCGCTGACACACCTGGCGCTCTTCCTGGCGGAACGGCAGGGGCTCGTGCCGCGGGGCAGCGGGATTGACCATGTGGCGGACTGTCTGGAGATCCTGACTGGGTGGGTGACGGCGCCGGCGGATTGGGAGGGGGAGTACCTGCCCGCCCGCTGCGAGGAGTATGATCCCGCCTGGCTGGACTCCCTGCTGCAGACCGGGGGGCTGCTCTGGATGGGGCGGGGCAAGCAGTTGATCACCTTTGCCAATCCCGCCGACGTCGAGCTGATCGCGGAGCGAAGCCGCCGTCTGCCGGAGGAGTTGGCGCGGCTCTTTCCCGATGCCGGTGGCCGCTATACCTTCAGCCGCCTGGCGCAAGAGAGCGACATGGCGCCGGGAGCGTTGACCGAGCTTCTTTGGCGCGGCGTCTGGCAGGGGCATGTGGCAAACGACAGCGCGCAGCTCCTGCGCCAGGGGATCGCGAGCCGGTTTTCCACGCCGACAGCGAGTGTTCCCGTCGAACCCCAGCGGCGCGCGCATCGGCCGAGCCACCGGCGGCGCGGCTTCGACCAGTGGCGGCAGAGCCTGCCGGGGAGCGGCGCCTGGTATCTGCTGCCGAACGCGCCCGCGGAGGATGACGCGCTGGCGGCGGACGAGCGCAATCGCGAGCGGGTGCGCATCCTGCTGGATCGCTATGGGGTGCTCTTCCGTGAGCTGCTCGAGCGGGAGGGGGCGTTGTTCCGGTGGGGCAGCCTCTTCCGTACCCTGCGGTTGATGGAGCTGGCGGGGGAGATTGTCAGCGGGAGCTTCTTCGAGGGGATTCCGGGGTTGCAGTTCATGTCGCACGACGGGCTGCGGCATTTCCTTCGGGAGCGGTCGCATCAGCCGGTGTACTGGCTGAATGCGCGGGATCCGGCGAGTCTGTGCGGGCTGCGGCTGCCGGCTTTGCGTGGGGTGCTGCCGCGGCGGGTGTCAGGAAACTGGCTGGTGTATCGGGGGGCGGAACTGCTGATGACGGTGGCGCGGAGCGGTGCGGCGATTACGTTTCACGCGCCGATTGGGGGAACGGCGCCGGAGGAGGTGCTGGGGCCGCTGCTTCACCTGCTGAACCGGCGCTTTCAGCCGCTGACCAGCATCACGATCGAGACGATCGACGATCTGCCGGCGGCGCGGAGCGAGGTGCTGCCGCTGCTGCGTGAGCTTTTCGATGCGGTCAAGGATGTGGAGCGCATCGTGCTCTACCGCCGGCGAGAGCGTTGAACGGTCACGCGGCGCCGTTCTTCCGTGCGCGACTTCGCAGCACCGTCACCAGACCGCTGAAAGCGAGCAGGATCGACAGCCCTGGAAGTATGCTGGCCAACTGGTTCAGATCCTCGAATACCTCCAGCTCTACCTTGTCACCCGCGAGCAAATCGATGGCTATGGTGACGGGCCCCTCGTTCACGGGAGCCCACCTGTGGCTGGTACCATTCTGCGCCCGCGTCACGCCACCAGTCTGCTGTGAGCTGGCTCGATCGGCGCGAACTCCTTTGCTGAATAGGGTGACTCCCTGTGCGTCGACAATGGTCAGCACCGCCTCAGCTTCGGCCCATTGCTGCAGGCCGGTTTCTTCACCAATCACCCATATGCGAACCTCGTAGCCCAGGCCAGCCTGGGTTTCGACCGTCCGTTCGTAGTGCCCGGCGTTGCGATAGACCTCCCGCGCCACCTCCTTGCCCGAGTTGAAGATGTTGGCGGCAAAGAAAACAATGATGCCCAGAAGCAGCAATGACCATCCGACCTTCCTTTTCATGATCCTTTTCCTACTTGGTGATTGAGCCGGATTCCTGAACCTTAACCCCATTCTTCCAGTAGATGCGCTTCAGGCGTTTGCTTGGACGCAACTGCTGCCAGAACTCTTCCCCGTCCCGCAAACCAGAGGCATTGAACGGGATGTTGTGGTTGTGACCGGCGGCGGTGTCCCGGACGTACATCTCGATTCTGTACTTGTCTTCGTGGTTCGACCAGCTGATGCCCACCATCTGGGTTTCGCTGATCCGAACGTTCTGGGCGATCAGCCTGCCATGCTCCGAACCTCTCTGACTGAAGACGAGCGTTTCGCCTTCCTTGATGGTCAGCTCCTTCAGATGGCCCGTGGCATGCCATTCCACCTTCTTGCCATCCGGCTCGTCCTGCTCATAGACCAGCGCCTGCCGCGGCAGGCCGTTGAGATGAAAGTCGATCTTTGGACCGTTCTTGAGCTTTGCCCAATCGCCAGATGTGCGGCGAAAGTAGGAGTAGCACTCGATGCTAAGCATCGTGCCTTCTTCGTTGCGCGATTGGCAGACGAGGGTATTATCGATCATACGCTGCTCTTCCACGAGCTTGTCGTTGCGCCAGGTCCGCTGGTCGGTCAGGATGCGCGAGTCGATAACGGTTCTTTCTTCCGTGCAGTTGCCGTTCAGGTCGTAGACCATTCGCACGTTCTCGGTGTTTTCGGGGGTTTTGCGCTCGATCGTGTAGCGCATCAGCGTATCGACCACCACATCCTGGCCGAAGACTGTGGTCGGATCGTTGGTGTTGACGCCTTTGCTCCGATCGGGAGGCTTATTCCAGACGAAGTTGAGGGCGTACGTGGTCTGCCGGTCGGGCGAGCGGATTTCCGCGTACTCCAGTTTGTTATTCTGGTACTTTCGCCGGAGTTCATGGCCTGCGATCTGGAAAGTCTCGAGGACTTCGGTGAGATTGCCGTTGGTACGCACGTCGCGTTTGGCGCGTCCTTCCTTCTCGTCGGCGACTGGGTAGGGGGCGCGGCACCATTGCATCAGGTGGCCGGGCAGATCCCCGGTGGTCGGGCGCGTTTCGTTCCAAGGGAAAGCGGGTATGGAAATGGGGGGCTCGATAAGCGGGGAGCGATAGCCACGCAGGGTGGCAGGATCGAGTCGCTCGGCCTGTGGATTTACGGGTACCGGGGTAAATGACGGCGCAAGCGGCAGCCCCGCCACATCGCCGTAGGCGGGAACGGGGGTCGCCGGTGTTTGCGGCTCTGCCGCCGGTGCAGTCACCGGCGACGCGTTGCCGACGCCGAAGGCGGCAAAGGCCTTCTGAACCTCCGGATCCGAAATGGCCGTCGTGGCTGGTTCGGCGGTGGTCGAGGGGGGTATCGTCGCGCTCGCGGGCAGGCCCGGGATTAAACTCGCCTCGTCCTCGGCCTGATCGTCCGGTGCTACCTGAGCCGAGACGGCGCTCGGGGGCAGCAGCGTCGCCTCTTCCTCTTCGATCGTCTCATCGTCTGGCAGGCTTACAGTGGCGGCGGCAATGCCGGCTGCGATCTCGGCAGGCAGCAGCAGAGCCTCCTCCTCCCCGGCGGCGTTGCCGGGCAGTTTCACGAGGACGATCTGCTTCGCCTCGGTGTAGATGCAATCTTCCCCCTGCGCACCGGAGTATGTCAGGCGAAAGCGCACGTTCTCCGGCGGATTTTCCGGTGCGACCCAGACGGTTTCCCGGTGGCCTGCCAGTTCCACATGCTCGCCATTCATTCCCGGGAAGAAACCGCCATCTTCACACTGCAGCGTGACTCGGCCGTCTCGAACCGGCTTGCCCGCGCTGTCGGTTGCTTGCAAGGCGAGTGTATAGCGACCGGATTGCGCATCCGCGCGAGCCGTCAGCACAAAGCGATCGACTGCCAGTGTCGGGGGGTCGACAATGCGCATGACGGCCTCGGCACGGGCGGATTGTCGCAGCGCGCGATTCCTGTCCGCCCCCAACTCGTCCAGATATTCGGCGATGATGCGGACCGCGCCGGGTGGCATGCCGTCGGGCGAGGCGGGTATGAGCGCGATGCGTATGGGGTTGATCAGTTCGTTCAGGCTTCCCTGCCCGCCGGTAAGGTCGAGGGATCCGTCAGCGGAGCTGCCGGAAGCCAGCTCCCAATCGGCTGAAGCTTTCGCCAGGCGGACGACATCGTCGGGATCCGTGCGCAGTATCAAGCGGCCGGTGGCGATGGCGGGTAGATCTTCATCGTCGGGGTGGAGACGGAGTACCATCCTCAGCGGGTTGCGTCGGGTCGTGGCGACGGTCTCCTGCTGGAGTTTCAGGAGCAGCCTGGTCTTCTCGCCGATTACATAATGTGCGGTCACCGGGGCGTTCCATTCGAGGCGCCAGCCAGCCTGGATCGAGGCTTCCGTGAGAGTCACGGTCAGCGTATGCTTGCCCGGCGCGGCTGGTGCAGTCCACGTGATGGTCTGGCCATGCGCGGCAGTGTCTATCTGGTCGCCAAGGAGACCGCCAGGCTGGCGAATTTCGAAGGTAATGCCGCTGGCCTGTGGCAGCCGTTCGCCGTCGAGCGCACGGTACGCATCGATTCGCAGCGGAAAGCCCTCGCCAGGCACGATGGCGTCATGGGCGATGACCACATTCGGTCGCAGGACACGGGTGCTTTCATAGAGGATCTGGTCGATGGTTGGTGATTCGATGCCGGCCTGATGCAGCAGGCGAAAGCGGCGGCGCAAGGTACGGATGATCTGCTCCTGACTCTGACCCGCAAAGGCCGGCTGGCGCGATATGGGGATGAAGTTGCCGGGGTACTCCCGGTCGGTGGCCTTGTCGTAGTGCTTGCCGTTGCGGTCGAAGAGCCAGACGTGCTGCCGACCGGACCACGCTTCGACATAGGCATCGCGCAGGCCAGTCACGCGCGCCAGATCTTCTTTGATCTGGTGCTTCCAGGCAGTGGCCGCGCCACCGTCGCCTACAGTGGCCGCGTTCAGGAAAGGGTTGCGCGCGTTGAGCTTGTCCTCGATGTCGAGGACGGCGCCGATCATCTCGCTGGTGACGTCGCCGAGGGCCTTGATCAACTTGTTGACGACGGGAATCGGGAGGTCGTCGCCGAAGTTCGACATGAGCCCTGACAATGCCTTCATTTTTCCGGCGAGCACCTGCGATTCCGGCTCCGGCTGCTCCGAGAAGGCGCGGCTGATGCCCAGAAGCTCGTCGGCAAAGCTGGTGGCAGCCTTCAGCTTGTCCTCGCTGATGTCCACGCCACCTGCCTGAAAGATGGGCGCACCCGCCACGGTCTTGTACTTGTTGATGGTGTCTGCCGCGGTGAGAAAGATCATCTCGCGCGGGATATAGGCGCTGCCGCGACCGTGGTCGTTGCTCGCATAGTAGTCGGTCATGACCGTTTTCAAGCCACTGAACATGTCCAGCATCAATTCGCCGGTTTTGCGCAACTGGTCGTCATTGGCTTCTTTGGATAGCTGCTCGTACAGCTCTTTCAGTTCGGCGCGGGCGATGGTCGCGCTGCCAGGCTCCATCCCGGCAAGGATCTTCTGCCGATGCTTGATCTTCGCCAGTGTATCATCGACATCGGCCCGTGCCGTCGACAGCAGGCATACTGCCGCCACAGCATACATCATCAAGAATCTGGCCATGTTGGCCTCTCCATGCAAAGGCGTGTTTCAGTCGGCTTCGTGCAGTGAGTGCATCATGGCATTCACGTGCGGTCGCATCGCTTGAGCCAGTTTGGCGCGGGTGAAGACGGTGCCGCAGGCATCGTACTGCAGGAGGGCGATGGTTTGCGGGCGCTCCACATGGATGAACCACATGTGGTGACTTTCTTCGTTGAGGCTCACCGTGAACTCGGTCACATGGCATTTCAGTTCGTGAATGGTTTGTTCGCCCATGTTGAGGACGGTGCCGCGGTTCTGCGAAATGAAGGCCATCAGTTCCTTGACGGCGGAGCCCAGATTCTGATAGCGGTCGACGGTGCGGTCGAGGTTCTGTATCTTGATGCCGCCGGCGTCGGCGAGCGCATCTCCGGCAGGCGGCAGGAGGGTCGGATTGGCGCCGATCTTCTCCACGGGCCAACTGCTGGGGGTATGCCAGCGCAGTCCTGAGGTTTCCTCCGTAAACCAATGGTAGCCCGTTGGTGCGGCCGGCAGGGAGGGAACCGCGGGTGCGGTCGTGGTCACCGGCGTCTGGGTGATCGCATCGGGGCACTCGGCGCTCTTCAAGGCATGGCTGAAGAGTGCCTGGTGGATCATCGCGATTCTGTCGCTTCCTGTATAACCCAGCCAGTAGATGGACTCGGGCGTCGCCAGCAGCACCTGATTCATACGTTGCAGCACGTTGTCCTGCCGGTAGGTTACCGTGACCATGTGGCCGGTCTGGCCGGCGATTGTGTAAGGGGCGTTGCCCACCACCTCCGCCTCCGGCAGCTTGGCGGCCAACTCCAAGGCGGTGGCAACAGATGTCGCCAGATCGGCGTGTTTGCCGTCGGGGCGTCGCGTCAGTCGCTGCAGGCTGAAGCTCAGTCCCGCGCGGTGATCCGCGGGGGCAGTGACGAGGATCTTGTTGCCGGCGGCACTGACGGCCCAGTCGGCAGGTGCTTCGAATGAGAAGGTGAAGCCGGGCGCTGAAACGCGCGTCGTGCCGTTGGCGGCAGGCGTGGTTGGTTTGGCTGTGGGTGTTGGTGGGGGCACACCGGGAGTGGTTGGTGCGGCGACGGCGGGAGTTGCCGGTGGGCCCGCGGTGATGACTGGAACGGGGGGACGTGCGGGCGTCGCCGCGGCGGCCGGCTTACCGGCAAGGTCGTCGATGAGCTGCTGGATGGTTCTGCCGTGGGTAGCAGCCGTGGCATCTGGATACATGGCGTTGACGATGAGTGCCTCGTTGCCGTCCTGCTGAATGGCAATCACGTGCGTTGCCGCGACGTTGCCAGCGCTGCCCTGATAGCGCTCGTAGAGGCGCAGACGGGAGTCGGTGAGTTCACTTTTCTGGTCGACACGGTGGTAACCCTGCTGCTGCAATCCCTGCCCCATCTGCGACATTGCTCCCCGCAGCAGCTCCGGTGCGTTGGGAATCCCGGACAGGCCGGCTCCAGCGAGATTCACCGCCACAGTTCCATCGGCCGGCATGATCGTGATGCTTTCGTTGCCATCCTGGGCGACGTGCTGGCTCTGCCAGTTGGCGGGCAGTGCCACACGATAGCTCGTTCCGGGAACCTGCACGTGGGTGGCCTGTGGGCCGCGCAGGCTCTGGAGAATCTGGGTCATCGCCGCTTGCCGGTGCGGCTGGCAGATCGCATGCAGAATCATTCCCTGTTGTGGGTGGGGGATAAACAAAGTTTCGACCGAGACGTTCTGGCCGCCCCCGGCCGCTGCATACGTTCGCCGCAACACCTGGAGGCTTCCCACGGTCCTGGTGTCGGAGCTGGTCTGCCGGAAGGTGGCAAAAGCTTGAGCCATCAGTTGTTCGTATTTTGCGGCCATGCCTTCCGCCGTCAGGCCGGCTGCCTGGCGAACCGCCTGGATCGCGGCATTTTCGCCTGCATCCGCGTAGTAGAGAACAATGTCTGGCGCACTCGGCGAGAGTGGTCGTGCCTGCAAGTCCGCACTCATCTCGACGTGCAGATCGGTGCCTGGAAGTGCGACTTCGCCAGCCGCGGCCACATGAATAGTGAGTGCCCCGACAATCACTGCAAACCAGTTGAATGCAATGCGAAGAACATGCATGGCTTATTATCCCCTTTGGTTTTACGCAGCCGGATCAACCCCACTTCGCCAAGCCCGGCGGTATGTTGTTCATGACTTTATCCCGTATACCAATTCTGTCAATACAAAGTATCGCTCCACGCGCTACTTTTGCGCAGTTCTCCGCACAGGGCATAAGGTGCGGCTTGCCGCCCGCATAAAACCGATGAGCGCCGGCTGGAAGGGCCGGCGCTTTCAGCCGCTGGTCAGAATCGACGGTCTGCCGGCAGTGCGTGCCGTGGGCTCTACCATCGGCGAGACCGTGGACGTGGCCGGCCCTGCCGAAGTGGATGGTGTAGGTTTGACCCCGAGCGTGGGCGATGCTTTATCGGTGTGGAACCCAGATGCGTTCGGTGCGGGTGCCCCAGTAGCCGGGGATGCAGGTGGTGACATAGCTGCCGCCGCCTATCTGGAGCTGGAACCAGCCACCACGGCACGAATCGTAGTGCCAGGTAAAGCTGGCAGGCTGCCAGATGCGCTCGTAGCGAGGCTCGATCCAACAGCGCACTTCGCGATGGGTCCAGTACCCGTTCCGCACATGTCCATAGCCACGATGGCTATCGTGGTGCTTGCGCGGGTGGTAATCGTGCCTGTCCTTGTCGCGGCCGTGCTTGTAGTCGTCGCGGCCGTGCCTGTCATTGCCGCCGCCATGTCTGGCGTGGTTGTACTTTTCGTAATCCTGCCTGGTCGCGACGCTGCCGGTGGATTGCTTTGCGCCTTGGAAGTGAGGAGGCGCCGCCATGCCGGTGAGCGTGATGGCGATGGCGGCGACGATGATCAGATAGTGAGTTTTCACAGGATGGTTCCCTCTGGTTAGATGGTGAAGATTGGCGATTGCAGGCGCCTGCTTCAGTCACATAGACGCAGAGGCCGGCGCACATATTCACCGGAACCATCCCGTTTCGCTTCTACTTGCCGCGATTCGCCTGAAAATAGGCGATGTAGCGTTCCATGATTTCCTGGGGGATATTGGCGGGAAGGTGATTGCCGACAGCCCAGATGAGCCCCTTGCACTTGCGGGCCAGTTCGAAGGTGGAATCCATGGCGGCCTGAACGGTCTCCCAGGAATGGAAGGTCATATCCCGACAATCGACACCGCTGCCGACCAGGCAGTGGCTCTGGCCGAAGCGCTCGACAACCCAGGCGAAGTCGTTGCATGGCTCGAAGATGAAGCCCTCGGCGCCCGCCTTGGCGAGGTCGTCCATGAACATGGTGAATAGACCATCGGAGCAGAAGAGGATCTTCTTGCCGGCAGCCTTGAGCGGTTTCCACAGCTCGGCGTAGCGGGGGATGATAACCTGGCGGTAGTAGTCCGGCCGCACAAAGGGGCCGGAGGTCCAGACGAAGTCGTCGTGCTGAATGATGACTTCGGCATCGGTATCGACCCAGGCATTCATGTGGAATTGGGTGAAGCGGAAGATGCGGTCGATCACCTCTTCCATCTTGACGGGATCGGCGGCGGCAAGGAGGAGCATGTCCCAGCCGAAGGCCTGAATGGCGCCGGAGATGATAGTCTTGTAGTAGCCGCCGGTGCCCAGTTGGCGCGGAAAGGCGGAGCGGTTATCGTCAAGCTGCTTCTGGTAAGCGGCGACCTGTTCGGCACGATCGGGCAGGCCGTACTCCTCGATCGGGTCGAAGGCGTAGACGTCGTCGACAGTGGTGAAGGGGCAAACGGCGGTTTCGCGCTGGTCGCTGCCGTCGGCGGCATAGATGGCATGGCCCATGTCGGTGGCGCGGCCGCGCTGCAGCCAGTTGCCGTGCAGGCCATCGTTGACACCGAAGAGGAAATCGACGCCCCAGTGGTCATAGAGGCTGACCATGGCCTCGTGTCCCGGTTCGAGACCGGTGACCTCACGGATGTAATTGTGGTGATAGCCCAAGCTGTACTCGGTGTGGGCCAACTGATCGGTTGGCAGAAGCTGAATCGTACGCAGTGCAAGTTCTCGGCTCATACGGAAGACCTCCCCGGTTTTCAGGTATGTCTTTACACATAGCGCGTCCAGCGCGGCTGACCATGACCAAAGTCGCTTGTTCTGTATCCAAAAGCGCGACGTTGGGAGATTGTTGCAAAGCGGGGGCGGCGCCCTACATTAACGCGCGATCTTGCTTCAGCGGCCGAAAAGCGTCTTCACGGAGTTTGCGATGGCGGATAGGGAACAACCGGCGAGGGGGGCCTCGTGGCGCACGTGGATGGTGCAGCGACGGATCGAACTGACGCTCTTCGTCCTCTGCCTGCTGGCCGGCGTCTACTTCAAGCACCCGATGGAGTATGACAATACACGGGTGCGCATGTTCACCTCGGCGTCGCTGGCCGAGCATGGCACCTGGCACATCGACCAGTATGCGCATTTGACCATCGACATTTCGAGCAGTGGCGGCCATACGTACAGTAACAAGGGGATCGGTCAGACGCTGCTGGCGGCGCCGCTACACTGGCTGCTTTACCGAACGCCTCTGGGTCGCGAGGGGGTGCTCAACCTGCCGACGGTGGTGCTGCTGGAATTTTTTACCGCGGCTTTGCCACATGCTCTGGCGGCGCTGCTGGTCTACCTGCTGGCCCTGCGCTGGAGTGGAAGCCCGCGGCAGGGGCTCTTCACCGGCCTGGCTTACGGCATCGGCACGATCGCGTGGCAGCATGCAACCATGTTCAGCGGCCATGTGCTGACCGCCGCTCTGGGGATCGGCAGCTTCTACATTCTGCATCGGGTAGCGACGAAACCGGAGGGTCGACCGGCCTGGCTCCGCGCCGGTCTGTTGGCATGGGGCGCCGGCATTCTGGCGGGTTGGGCGACGCTGACCGATTATCCAGCCGCGCTGCTGGCCGTGATCCTGACTGTCTACTTCGCCAGCCGACGGCCGCGCTGGCAGCTCTTTGGCGCCTTCGTCGTGGGTGGGGCAGTGATGGCGGGGTTGCTGATGTGGTTCAATGCGAAGCATTTCGGGTCGCCCTTTGCGTTGTCCTATGGGAGCCTGGCCTTGGAGAGCTTTCGCGAGGGGACGAGCCGGGGGGTGATGGGGATCACGATGCCAAACCCGCTGATCCTGCTGCGGCTGCTTTTTCTGCCGGATCGGGGACTGTTGGCGATCTCGCCGGTGCTGATTCTTGCGGTCCCGGGGGCGGTGGCGATGTGGCGGCGCCGGGAGCTGCGGCGCGAATGGTGGATGGTGATGGCCACGGCCGTTGTCTTTCTGCTCTGGAATGCAGGCTATTTCGGCTGGCACAGCGGCTGGGCGTATGGCTCGCGCTACCAGGTGGTCATCCTGCCCTTTGTCTGCCTGCTGCTGGCGCCGCTGCCGCGGGTGCGGGTGATGGGCTGGCTGTTGCTGGCGGTCAGCTTTGTGCAGAACCTGCTGGCCATCGCGATCATGCCGTATCCGCCAGATGACATTGCCAATCCGCTGGTGGAAGTCATCGTGCCGCTGGCGGGTTTTGGTTATCGGGCGTTGAACGGCGGCGATCTGGTGGGGTTGCGCGGATGGTGGGGAGTTGCGCCCCTGCTGGTTCTGCTTCTGGCACTCTTCGTCTTCCTGTGGCGATGGACTGCGCCGGCGGAAGAGGATGGTGACGCCCGGCTTGCGCTCGCCTGGCGCTTGGTGGCCGTTAGCTGGCTGGTCATGGTGCTGGCCATGCTCGTCTTCGTCCGTACACCCGACAGGGCGGTTCCCTATCATGTTCGCGCGCGGCTGCTTCGCGATCTTGGCCACGGCACCGGTAGTATGCGTCTGATCGAACTCGCTCTCGAGGAGCAAAGGCGAGGGATCAGCCTGCGTGAAGATTAGTCGGATCGGTCGGATCGGTCGGATCTGGTCGGATCCATTGCGTCGTGCATGCTTCGTGATTCGTCAGGCTGGATTAGAGGCATGAGGGCGTTGAATAGTCCTTAGCCTGCGATACATTACCCCTGAATCGATAGCCTCACCAAGATATGAAATGCCATGACATGACTCAAGATCCAGTTCGTCCAGTGGTAATGTGTGTCGATGACGAAGAATTCGTCCTCGCCTTCTATCTGCACGCCCTCACGCAACGAGGCTATGATGTGGTGCAATGCATGCGTGGGGACCAGGCGCTGGCGATGCTGAAGAAGAAGGCGGTGGATCTGGTGCTGCTGGACATTGAGATGCCCGGCATGTCCGGTCTGGAGGTGCTCGACATCCTCCGCAAGGATGAGCGGCTCAACGCCCTGTCCATTGTCATTGTCTCTTCGGACGACAGCGAGCGGACGGTGGAGGAAGGGCTCGCCATGGGGGCCGACGATTATCTGGTGAAACCGGTTACGGCGGGCGAGCTGCTTGCCAAAGTCGGCACCGCGCTCAAGAAGCACAAGCTGGCGTCGCTCAAGAGCTATGGTCTGGGTTTCGGCTCCTTGCTGAATGGGCGCTATGAGATCACCAGCAAGCTGGGTGATGGCGGTTTCTCTACTGTTTATGTCGCTCGGGACCATTCGCTGGATCCGCCGCATGAGGTGGCGCTGAAGATGTTTTCTCCAGAGCTGATGACGGATCAGCGCTTCAAGACGCGCTTTCTGCGGGAGGCGTATGCGCACTGCCGCCTGAAGCATGCGCACATTGTGGATCTGCTGGACTTCGGTCAGTCGGAATCCGCGTATTACCTGGTGATGGAGTACCTGGACGGGATGACGCTGGAAGAGATCATCGGCGCCAACGGGCCGATGGACGAAGGGACGGTGACGCTGATGGCGCTGGACATCCTGAAGGCGCTGCAGCACCTCGCGAATCACCAGCTCATCCACCGGGACATCAAGCCGCACAACATCCTGATCACCCGAGACGGCAGCGCCAAGCTGCTCGATTTCGGCCTTTGCCGCAACATTCGGGAAGAGACCCTCTCCTCCCGGGACGACATGTGCGGCACCCCCTTCTTCATCTCGCCGGAATATATCCGCGGCAGCGAAGATCTCGACATTCGGGCAGACGTTTATTCCCTGGGGATCACCCTCTACTATGCGCTTACGCTGCGTCCCCCATACCCGGATGACGCGCCGATGGCGATGCTCGATCATCATCTCAATACCGAACCGATGAAGCTCGATCGCTATCGGGACGACATCAGTCCTCCGTTCTGCGCCCTCATCGACAGCATGTTGGCCAAGCGGCGTGAAGACCGACCGTATCCGGAGGCGCTGTTGAAGCAGTTGCGGGCCCTGATGGACGAGGCCGAAGCAGAGGCGGAATGATCAGCGCTCGTGGCCGCGGCGCACGGTGTCGTAGGTGGGATCCAGCCGCAGCGTCACGAAGAGCTGGTAGGCGAAGAGGCTCTTGCTCAGGCCGATAAGCAGCTGGTTGAAGCGCAGGAGGAAATTGGCGAGAGGCGTTTCGCCGAGCGCCTTGGGGAAAGGGGCCGGTACCCCGCGCACCTCTTCGATGACATACCCGCATTGGCGCAAGGTGCGCCGCAGCGAGCGATAGGTGAAAAGGCGCGTGTGGGTGCGGTCGAGGATGCCGCTCTTGCCATAGTTGAACTGGCCGATCAGCAGCATCAGCCGGGTGACGATGAAGGCGATATTCGGGGTGGTGACGATCACGCGCGTGCGTTCATAGCTCGCCTGGTTACGCAGGTCGATCAGCAGCCGCTCGGGGTCGACCAGGTGCTCGATGACGTCAAGTAGCAGGACCACGTCCACATTGCCGACCGAGGGGGGCAGGGGATCGCTATTGAGGTCGAGCTGATAGGCCTCCTCCACGAGCGGGTTGTCGATGGGACGCATGTCGGCGGCAAAGACGCGGCAGCCTTTTTCGCGCAGCGGTCCGGCCATGTAGGCGTCTTCCCCTGCTCCGAGATCGAGGACTGAAGCTCCCTGGGGGATACAGTCCAGGGCGTATTCGTGCGAGGATGCATAGCCGAACTTGGGCGTGTAATCCGTCTGGTGTCGACGCACGTCGAAATTGAGCTGATAAAGTATGCCCAGGGAGTGAAAGCGATAGCGCATCAAGGCCATGGCTTGACGCCTGAGATGACGCAGGCCGTGGTGCGAGGGGCGATGGCCGGAGCCAGGGTCGCCTTCCAGCCAGCGTACCGGATAGTCGCTGAGGGTAAACTGGATGGCCAGTTCGGCATCGAAGATGGAATCGCGGCCGTTGAGCATGAAGGGGAGTTCGCGGAGGGCGGCGACGGAATACGCGCACCAGGACCAGTCGAGTCGCGGCTGCCCACCGGGAGCAAGGAAGCGGGAAAAGGCGCTGGTGCTGGCGCCAAGGTAGAGGGCGCCGGCAGCACCGGAGAGGATGTCGGGCATGGCGTCGAGCAAGGGCCGGGGCGGGGTGCAGGTGCCGTTTCCGGCCACGATCACCGCCTGGAGATTCCGTTCGAGGGCGTAGCGGAAGGCGAGCTTGAGGCAGACCCCGTGATCATGGCGTTCGTTCACGACCAGCCGCACGCCGGCGGACGGCAGCTCCTCCAGCAGGGCGCGTGGAGAGCCACTTTCAACATGGTGGCAGATATGGAATGGGATGAGCTGGAGCAGATGATCCCCGCAGCGAGCCGTGGCCGGTGGAGAATTACCACCAGTGACATCGTCAAACCGTATAAGTAAAGCCGCGGCGTCTGCCATATCCGTTCAACCCGGGGTGCGTTTTTTTCTGCATTGGCGGAACCATACGCTCTTTGCGGGACAGGTCAACCGCGCTCGATCGTGGCCTTCTCGCGCAGCTCGGCGATGAGAGCCTCGACGGCGTTCGTCTGACGTTCCTGCATGAGGTGCTGGCGAAGCTGCTCGCGGACCTCCTCGAGCGGGACTTCCTGCGGGGGGATGCGCTCATGCACCATGGCGATATGCAACCCGAACTGCGTTTGAAAGATCTCGCTGCACTCACCATCTTTCAGGCTGAAGACGACATCGTCGAACTCGTCGACCATCTGGCCGCGGGGGAAAGTGCCGAGATCACCGCCGCGATCGGGGCAATCGGAAGAGGAGGCAGCCACCTCGGCAAAGGCTTTGCCTTGGCGCAGCTCGTCACGGGCGCTTTCGAGTGCCAGGCGGGCGGCCGCATCCGGTTCGCCCTCCTTGAGATGCTTGACGATATGCGAAGCGTGCACGAGTTCGGGGCGGGTGAACTCTTCGCGATGTCGCATGTAGTGCTGGAAGATCTGGTTATCGTCGGGCGCTTCCACGGCTTGGGTGCAGGTGCCGAGCAGCATCTGCACGCGGATGTAGCCCTTGATCTGCCGGCGGCGCGATTGTTCCTCATCCTGACTGCCCGCCGGGCGTTTGCCATACGCCTCCTCGTAGATGCGATCGATCTCTTCCTGGGGCACCTCGGGGAAGCGGTGCGCAGCTTCCATGGCGAGGAGTATGCGGCCGATGGCATGGTCTTCAGCCTCCCGTCGCAGCTTCTTCTGCTGCATGTGCTGGAGAAAGGGCTCCTGTTCGCGGGGGGCTGTCTGCCCTTGGCGCTGCTGGGCAAGCCGTTGGATTTCGCGCTCCAGCTCGGCATCGGTAATTGTCTGGCCGTTGACCGTAATCGGCATCCTCTTCTCCCTGTATGTCTGCGCTATTCGCGCGTATAATCTTCGTATTGACCGGGTTCGACGAAACGCTTCATCTCGATGGACATGACCCGGTAGAGGACCTTGATGCCGCCGATCACTGGAATCGCCAGGATCATCCCCAGAACACCCGCGAGGATGCCGCCGGCGATCACGCCCAGCAGGCAGACCACCGGGTGAATCGCCACCTGGTCGCGCATCACCAGCGGAAGGATCAGCACATTGTCCAGCAACTGAACGATGACCGCCACGACGATGATGCCGCCGAGCACCGTCAGATCCGTGGTCGCCGTCAGCGCCAGGATCACTCCAATAATGCCGCCGATGATGGGGCCGATGATCCGAATCACATTCGTGATCGCGATGATGGCGGCAACCACCAGGACCAGGAGCAACGGTATCCCGTTGATGAAGCGCAGCGGCAGCATCAGGCAGAAGGCCACGACAAAGATGATCAGGTTCTCGACGAAGAGGCCGCGCAGATACGCACCCAGAATCTGCTGCGTTTTGTGCAGGACGAAGACCGACGACTCGAAAAATTCGTTCGGGATCAACTGCACGATGGTCTTCTGCAGCTTGTCGCCGTCGAGCAGGGCAAAGATCAGGACAAAGAAGAAGATCATGAGGAAGCGTCCCCACTGGACGGCCACCTGGGTGAAGGAGCGGAGAACGCCGAGGCTCTCCCGGGCAATGAAGTCGGCGGCTCCGGCGAGGAGGGCGCTTCGTTCCATCGTCAACCATCCCCGTTTGCGGAGTGTATTGAGAAAGCGGTCGACGATCTGCTGGAGGCGATTGGATGCCATGCGGTCGGGGGCGATCTCCTCGGTATCTTCCTTTGCCTCATCGAATTCCTTGGCGACCGCCCGTGCCACGACCTTCTCCAGATCCTCATCGAGGTTGGCGTCATCCCGCGTCGTCGACGCGTCGTCGGGTCCGATCGTGACGGATGTCTCGTCGGGTGGCAGTGTCTCGATGGCGAGGGTATCGAGAATGCGCTGCTCGGCGGTGGAGACGGCAGGCGGGGTTGTGGTCTGCGTATTCTCGAAGAGAAAGCGCAGTTGTTCCTGCAGTGCGGGCTTGAGGGAGAAGCCGATGAGCACGGTCGAGCCAATCAGGAGCGTTACGACGCCCAGTACCATCAGAACCTTTGGGATGCCGAAGCGATTCCCCAGGGCCACGACCGGGTAGAGCAGGTATGCCAGCAGCAAGGCGGAGAGGATCGGCGAGAGGATTGCCCGCACGTTGTACAGGAGCAACAGCGACAGGGGAATGAAGATAAAGGTCACCAGATTGACGACCAGGAGTGCCCGAAAGAGCTTGCGTTCATTCATGCTTCGCCAGCTTCTCCTTGAGCTGCTCGATCTCGCGGAGCGATTCTCCCAGTCGGCGATCCATTTCAACGAGGTGATTGCCGAGGGTGGCCGCCATGACCTTCATCAGCTTGATCCCGTCGCGGGGGTACTGGTCGCACAAGCTCTTCAGATCATAGAGGGAAAGCGTCAGCAACTGGCTGCCGTGCTCCAGGGCGCGGGCGGACGAGGTGCGATACGACATGGCGATCAGGCTCAGCTCGCCGAAGAGGGTCCCTTCGCCCAGTGTCGTGTAGACGGCTCGCTGGCTGGTCACCTCTTCTTCTTCTTCTTCTTCCTGTGTGAAGATCTCCACTCGCCCCTTCTTCACGATGAAGAGGCAGATGCCGGGATTGCCTTCCTTGAAGATCAACTCGTGGCGCTTGTAGCGTCGCTCGATGAGGTGCTTGTAGAAGTAGACGAATGCCGGGGGGGAGAACTCCTGGAAGAGAGAATGTCTTTTGAGGAACTGATAGTCTTCTTCGCGATCAAGATTGGTACGGGCGCGCAAACTTGCCCGGTGCAACAGCTTTTCAATCCATGGTGTTGCTTGCATAGTAGCGGTGTGCCCCCTTCCATTGTGCGTTCGTAAGCACCGGCAATATACTCCTACTTCTCCACCTGCGAAAGCCGCCATTGTCGATGACCCTTCCGCGCCCTGCCCATCTCTATATCCACATTCCCTTCTGCGTGCGGGCGTGCGACTACTGCGCCTTCTACAAGCGCGTGGGCACGGACCCGATCGAGCGGCGCACTTTCATGCAGGCACTTGCCGCCGAGGCGGCTGTGCGGCTGCCTCTGTGCGAGCCGCTTCAGTCCATCTACATCGGCGGTGGGACCCCATCCTTCCTCTCGGTTGAAGAATGGGCGGAGCTGTTGGAGATTCTGCATCGTCACGCGACACTGGCGCCGGGGTGCGAGTTCACGACCGAGGCCAATCCCGTCTCCATGAGCGCCGATAAGTTGCGCCTGCTGCGGCAGGGGGGTGTCAACCGCATCTCTCTGGGGCTGCAGAGCTTTTCTCCGGAGTTGCGGCAGCGCATCGGGCGAGCCGGGTCGGCGGAGCGCATTCACCAGCTTGTGGAGCTGCTGCGCGAACACGATTTCTTGTCCATCGGCTGCGACCTGATCTATGCCATCCCGGGTCAGACGCTGGCGCAGTGGGAGGACGATCTCCGGCGGGTTCTGGAGCTTCGGCCAGATCACATCTCCGCATATTCGCTGATGCTCGAGCCGGGTACCCCCCTCGCCCGGCGCATGGATCGTGAAGCGGATGACGACAGCGTTGTCGCAATGTGGCATCGCACTGACGAGCTGCTTGCGGCCGGCGGCCTCCTCCGATATGAGGTATCGAATCTGGCGCGGCCTGGCCATGCCTGCCGCCATAACGAGGCGGTCTGGCGGGGAAGCACCTTCATCGGCCTGGGACCATCCGCCAGTTGGTACGACGGGAACGCCCGGTATACCAATGTCGCCGACCTGGGACGCTGGAGCGCGGGTGAAGCGCCCGAACGCGATTGGCTACCACCAGACCGCCGCGCTGTCGAGATTCTGGCCACTGGTCTGCGCCATGTCGATGGATGGACCCGCAGCTCGTTCCAGGAGCACGCCGGCTTCGATTACCTTCAGTTGCGTGGCGAGACGCTGCGCAACCTGGCAAAGCAAGGCATCGTTGTCCTCGACGAGGACACCCTGCGCCTCACGCGCGACGGAATGCTGCTGGCAGATTACGTGGCCCGCGAACTCTATTGACGGAAGGCGACCCGTTCTCCGGATGCCGGGATTACGGAAGGCGCGTTCATGATTCTTTACTCTCCCGTCAAGGCCTCTCGTTGAGCTCAAGTACGGTCGTTCCATCGTTGCCTGCCGCGGCGGATATGGCTGCTTTACGGCCCACTTCACCCTCGAAAGTGAGCAGCGTCGGGTCGCTGTAAATCCGATGTACACCTTGTTCACAGTATGCGACACTTCCGCCTGCGGTTCGGCGGCGGGAATCGTCCATCTCTGCCTGAGGAACATATTCCAAGACTTGGCATGCCCTTTGCTGTATAAGAACTTGCGATTCGATGAATTTTCTGGTACAACTCATTTTACCGCGGAGGCGACTCATGAATAAGGATATTCTCAAGGGCAAGTGGACCGAGATGAAGGGCGACATCAAGCAGAAGTGGGGCAAGCTCACGGATGACGATCTCCAGCAGATTGACGGGAGCTACGACAAGCTGGTCGGTCGTGTTCAGCAAGCCTACGGCTATCGCCGGGACGAAGCCGAGAAGGAAGTCAACAGCTACATGAGCAACCGGTAACGATTCCCCCACCCGGCGGTTATCGGCTCTTTGGTTCGTCGCCGGTAACCGCTCATTTTCAAGTCAGAAAGCAGGGATAGATGCAATGCGACCGTCGCACCTCCATAGCCACATTTTCGGCGGTCTTACGCTTTTCACCACCACCAGCGCGGCTGTCGGTATTCATGTCCTCCGTCGGCAGCCGCACTACTTTCACTATGACTATACCTCCCCTCAATTCCCAACCCGATGCGGCCGCCGGTCCCCCCAAAGTCCCTCGCCGGCGGTCGCTCCCTTTTCCCGAATCGGGGGAGGAAACTCCCCCAAAGCGCAGCGGCCGCCGGTCCCCCCAAAGTCCCTCGCCGGCGGTCGCTCCTTTCTTTCACCATTCCCCCAACCCGCAGCGGCCGCCGGTCCCCCCAAGTCCCTCGCCGGCGGCCGCTCCCTTCTTTCCGCTTTTTCCCTGATCCCAACCCGAAACGGCCGCCGGTCCCCCAAGTCCCTCGCCTGCGGCCGTTCCCTTCTTCCTGAGTCCCAACCCGAAAACGGTCGCCGGTCCCCCAAGTCCCTCGCCGGCGACCGGTCCCTTCTTCCTGAGAACCAACACGCAAACG
>JAWLHB010000001.1:0-330038 GCA_041690595.1 Lentisphaeria bacterium | reverse complement strand
GCGTCACTCCCAGCACCTCGTTCGGCGTCACTGTCGCCGGCAGGGTGTTGAAGCTGATCCAGTTCCAGTTCTGCACCAGAGGGATGGTCTGCGTCACCAGCCCCGCATGCAAGGTCACCGGCGCGAGGATCGTGCCCCAGGCCGTATCCTGAGCAAAATCGAAAGCTTCCATGATATCGTGGATTTCGCCCGTGGCCGCATCCCAGACTTGGAGCGTAAAACCCGCTTCGGTTCCCAGGTCACTGAAGACCTGCAGGCTATAGGTAGACCCCGTTGGTCCAGCACCAATCTGGACAACCCCACGGCACTCGCCATCCTTGAATGCCGCCAGCAGCGATCCCTCCGTCTCGATCACCACCTCGTCAGGAAGTAACTGCACCTTGGCATAAACCTCCATCGAATTCGCCATGCCAACGGGATTGGCCCAGGTCGGCACCACGTAGGGCACGAAGGTTGCCGTCACATTGATGTCGGAGGAGACGCCTGTGTCGATTCGCGGGTTGGCCGTAGAACCATCGCTCCACTCCAGGAACGCAAAATCGGCATCCGGAACCGCGGTGACCGGAGTGCCGGAGCCACCCTGCTCGACATGCTGAATGCTCTCGCCATCCAGGGAACCATTTGGCCCGGCAGAATAGGTGAGCGTGAACATCTGTGCGACACCATACGTGGCTACCCGATAAATACCTTTATCCGCCACGGTGACCGAAATCGGAGCAGGGGTAATCCAGCCAGCAACGGGCAGGAAAGAGACCTCCAGATCTCCCGGCCCCAGATCGCTGACGATGGCACCACCGTCGTGCCAGGTGTCGCCATCATCGATGCTCCACCGGGCGCCAGCGTCACGGGCGGCTTCGGGAAGAATTTCGACTTGGAGATCGCCCGCATCGAGCAAGACCGGGGGAGTTATGAAGAGTGTGTTGGAAACGGGGTAGGAATTCGAGCCAGTCGTCGTGCCTCCAGCGACAAAGAGACGTCCATCATTGAGGAGAAGTATACTGGCACCAGAGAGGTGATAGCCAAGGGCGTGTGCGTTCGAGGAGCGGACAAGAAGGCCGCTCGACAGATCGATCGAGATGATTTCGAGCATCGACGTACTGTAGCCGGCCAGCTGCGCCACGATTGTCGCGGTGCCGCGTTCCAGATCCACGACAGGCTGCTGCATCCATGCATGGGTCGTATTATCCGGGAGCGCCGGTGTAGTCACGAAGGGGGCCGTGGTCTTGCTGACGGGATCGAAGGTAAAGAGCCGGAAGGAGTAGACGCCTGATACCGGTCGCCACGCGAGCATGAGGTACTCGCCGGAAGGGGTCAGTTGCGTGACATTTGGGCTGCCAGACGGGGATTTGGTGATCAGCCATCCGGTTTCTTGATCGAAAAGAGAATCCTGCAAAGTACTGATGGCACCAGTTTCCGGGTCGTACAGCTCGATGGGCGCCTCGATCACCTGTCCTCTTGGCCCTTGGCCACCCAGGACGACCGCTTGACCATCGGCAGTCGGCAAGACAATGGCGTGTGCTCTGGCAACGCTAAAGGCGCTTGTGGCCGAGAAAGTGTTCGTGGTGGGATCGAAAAACTCGCCGTAGGTATGGGCGTCGTTGTGGGTCCACCAGGCGCTGGCAATCAGGATCTTGCCATTGTTCATGGCGGCCCCTCCGGTACCGGCACGGAATCGCACCATGTCGCCGACCGCGGTAAAGGTGGAGTCGGCGGGATTGAAGATCTCACTCGTGGCGTAATTCGGAACACCAAGATCCGCGGAGCCACCAGCCAGCAGGTACCGTCCATCTGCCAGCCGGACAAAGGCTGGGTCGTCGTGCTCGTAGTGCATGTTCAGCGAGGAGAATGTCGTGCCGTCGGCGGATAGCAGATTGGCGGAACTGAGTGACGTGAAGTAGGTACCATGTCCGCCAAAGAGCGCAACGCGTCCATCAGGAAGCGTTGCGGCACAATGGCCCATTCGCGCGGTAGGCATGGCAGGTCCAGTCGTGAAGATGGCCTCACCTGTCGGTCCGAGACCTGATGCGCTGCTTCGCGCCGTCCCCAATATCACGAACATGAGAACGCAAAGTAGAATGACCGGACGTGACCAGGACTTCCCCCGCCCCCGCCCCATCATCGAACGCCCCTCTGCCTTCTCGGATGTTTCACTGACCCGGTTTGTCTTCATCACACCCCCCTTTTTTACTTCAATTATTACCCTGTTTTGTGCTTACAGGCACAAGCCCCGAACCCAAAAACAGACTTTCACTGACACTATAACCATTAATAATTACTTGACGACAAGGGAAGCAAATTTAAGGTATTAATGTGATTCTAACTGTTCAATGCGTTTGATTCTGGAACCCGCGTTAAGCTGACCCAACTCCCTGCGAAGCTGAGGCGGAATCGTGGACGGATTAGACTGAGCAGAAGCTCTCCGGCAACGCTATCACAGTGTCGATACAAGCGTTTCAAACACGGGCTGAAGCATGAGTCCTCTCACGACGAGCATCAGGCGCCGCGGCGGCGAAACCGCCGCTAACCAGCGGAAATAACGCCGCGACTATCAGTGCCCATTGCCAGGCGCCGCAGCCGCCAACTGCACATCGGAACAGCATGCAGGCAGGGAAGTCATAATCGACTTGTCGCCCCATCCTGCCGGTGGACGCCCGCTGAAGCGCTGTCGCTTCAACTTGTTCGCACACCGGCAGAATGGGGAGGCTTCACCTTACCACGAATACCGCTAATACCGAATGAAACCGTTCAGGGTACTTTCGAGGAAGGCCATGGCGTCGTCTATCGTCATCCCTTCATGGTTCATATAAAGGGTCATGATATTGATGCCGCAGGAGATGGTGCTCTGGGTATAGGTGCCGCTCGCCTCGTTCAGACCGTAATGCCCCCAGACGTTGCCGCTCAGGCTCAATGGCAGGGTCTGCGGCTCGTTCGAAGGCAGCCCGATCTGCAGTGTACGGTTGGCGCCGTACATGAAGCGGCAAAGGTAACGCTCCACGTGAGAGCCCGTTGCATCGAGGAGATTCTCGCGCCCCCCAAGGAGGGCATAGCTGCTGCTGCCGACCGTCAGCGGGTAGGCAAAGCTCTCGGCTGAACTCCAGTTCTGGATCGTGTAATACCAGTGGTTGCCCTGGCGCCAGGCAAGCAGCACCTGCACGTCACGGTTGGCCAGGTCGAGCAGCAGGTAGCCGGGATAGCTGAAGTTTTCGACCGCATTATCACCGGCATGGACACCGCTCCAGCTCAGGCTGTAACAGGCAACGCCCTCGCCACTCGTGGCCGGTGTCGGCGTCGCCACCGGCTCAACCTGAGAATCGGGAACGATGACGATTCCAGCTTCATCGGCCAACTCGACCAGCAGCGCTTCGAAAGGTGTGTTACTGGTATTCTCCTGCTTCGTTCGCGCGTAGTCGAGGCGCGCACTCATGTCGCCCATCTCGACGAGCGTCGGCTCGCCGTAGCAAACACCCCCACGCCAAGGGCCGGCAAGGCTGACCACCGCTGGACCAGTTATATCGCCGCCAAGCGGCACATGGGTTGGATGCTCGGTGCCGATCATGTGGCCATGCACGTACTCGTCAATCGACACCGATCCGGCATCGAAATGACTCATATGGAGCACCCAGAGATTGCTGGCCCCCATGTCGGCCACATATACGCCGGGGAAGTCGATCCGTTCACCAGAAGTGTCTTGCCAGCGGACAAGTGCCGCGGCACGATCCTGAAGCATGTCGACGACGAGGTAGCCGCTACCCGCCAGGTTCACCACGCCGTTACCATAGCGTGAACCACGGATGGTAAAGGTGTACACCAGATTCTCCGCCTGTTCGGCGATCGGCACCGGCTCGAAGATCGCCGTGACATTGATGTCGGCACTGACGTTCGTGTCGGTCCGGGGGTTGGCGATCGAGCCGTCGCTCCATTGCGCGAACTGGTAGTTCGCATCGGGGACGGCGGTGACTGGCGTACCGGAGCCACCCATTCCGACTTGTTGGTTGGTCTCCCCTTCGAGTGCCCCATTGGCCCCGGCGGTGTAGGTAAGGGTGAAGCTCTGGAAGGCGCTGTAGCTGACAAACTGGGCGATGCCTCGATCGGCCATGGTCACCGAGACCGCTTCGGGGGTTATCCAGCCGGCAATCGGCAGGAAGCTGACGGTCAGGTCGCCGGCGGGCAGATTGCCGATAACGGAGCCGCTCTCATGCCAAGTTCCTCCACCATCGATGCTCCAGCGGGCACCGGCCCCGACGGCGGCTGCCGGAAAGATGTCAAACCGCAGATCTCCCGGCTCGAGCATGAGCGGCGGGGTGATGAACAGAGTATTGGCGACGGGATAAAAATTGGAACCAGTGGTGCTGCCCCCTGCCATTAGCAGACGTCCGTCCTGAAGAAGGGTGATACTGGCACCAGAGAGGTGATAGCCAAGATCGTGTGCGTTCGATGAGCGAACAAGAAGGCCGCTCGCCAGGTCGATCGAGATGATTTCGAGCATCGACGTACTGTAGCCGGCCAGCTGCGCCACAATGGTCGCGGTGCCACGAGCCAGGTCCACCACAGGCTGCTGCATCCATGCATGGGTCGTGTTATCGGGGAGCGCCGGCGTGGTCGCGAAGGGGGCCGTGGTCTTGCTGACCGGATCGAAAGTGAAGAGCCGGAAGGAGTAGACGCCAGACACAGGTCGCCAAGCGAGCATGAGGTAATCGCCAGATGGGGTCAGCTGCGTGACATTGGGGCTGCCAGACGGTGTTTTTGTGATCGACCATCCGGTTTCCTGGTCGAAAAGAGTATTCTGCAAGGTACTGATGGCACCCGTTTCCGGGTCGTACAGCTCGATGGGCGCCTCGATTACCTGCCCGTTCGGTCCTTGGCCGCCCAGAATGACCGCTTGACCATCGGCAGTAGGCAAGACAATGGCGTGTGCTCTGGCGACGCTAAAGGCGCTTGTGGCCGAAAAGGTGTTCGTGGCGGGATCGAAGAGTTCTCCGTAAGTATGGGCGTCGTTGTGGTTCCACCAGGCGCTGGCAATCAGGATCTTGCCATTGTTCATCGCGGCCCCTCCTGCACCGGCACGGAATCGCACCATGTTGCCAACCGCGGTAAAGGTCGAATCCGCGGGATTGAAGATCTCACTCGTGGCGTATTCCGGTACACCAAGATCCGAGGAACCTCCCGCCAGCAGATACCGTCCATCTACCAGCCGGACAAAGCCGGAATCATCGTGCTCATAGTGCATGTTCAGCGAGGAGAACGTCGTGCCGTCGGCCGAGAGCAGGTTGGCCGACTGCAAAGACCTGAAGCTCGTACCATGTCCACCAAAAAGTGCAACGCGTCCATCTGGAAGCGTAGCGGCGCAATGGCCCATTCGCGCGGTGGGCATGGCAGGTCCGGTGGTGAAGACTGCTTCGCCTGCCGACTGAGCCTCGGAGGTTGATCGGGTTTGGGCACCTCCCGTCAACGCGATCAGAAAGCCGACGACTATGGATAGCGTTAGTCGTGGCAGATAACGGGTGCTGATGAATTGAGAGTTCGATGCCGCGGAACCGGACCGTGATGACTCACTTCGACGACTTGCCTTCATGTCGCGCTCCTTCGATGGCTGAATGTTTGTCCCTCTTCAACCAGAACAGACCGAACAACGACCTTCTCGCCAACCTTTTCTACACTATCAGTGAAAGAACCCTCATAGCAATAGGATGCATGATTTTATTCCTTTATACACCATCCAGGATTAGAATGCTTCTTTACTCATAAAAGAAAAAGCACAGACCCCGATACGATCTACCGGGGTCTGTGCTTCAAATGGAGGGAGCGCTTCAAGACAGCCGATGCGATGAAGCGCCTGTGACTCAGTCTCTTATGAACCCGGTCAGGGTGCCTTCGAGGAAGGTCATGGCCTGGTTGATGGTCATCAGCTCCTGATTCATGTGGAGGGTCATCGCATTGATACCACAGGATATACTGCTCTGTGTGTAGATGTTGGCTTCCACATCAAGGTTCTGATGTCCCCAGATGTTACCGCTGAAGCTCATGGGCAGGCTCTGCGGCTCGTTCGAAGGCAGCCCAATCCGCACCGTACGGTTGGCTCCATACATGAAACGGAACAGGTTACTGTCCGGATGCGTTTGTCCTACCGCGACTTGCTCTTTCCGGCCGCCGAGGAAGGTGTAGGTGCTGTTGCCGACGGTCAACGGGTAGGCAAAACTGTCGCCTTCACTCCAACTTTCGACGGTATAATGCCACTGGTTGTCCTGGCGCCAGGCAAGCAGAACCTGCACGTCACCCGTAGCCAGATCGAGCAGCAGGTAGCCCGGATAGCTGAAGTTCTGCACGGCATCTTCGCCGGCGTCGACGCCGCTCCAGGTCAGATTGTAACAGGCAACGCCCTGGCCACTCAGCAAGGGCGCCACGGTAACCTCGGGCGCGCCATCCTGTTCGCCAAGATCGATGTTGCCTTCTTCCGCCAGCTCTGCCAGCAGATCCTCGAAGAGGGTGTTGCTGCCGTTCTCCTGCCTGGTCCGCGCGTAGTCGAAGCGGGCACTCATGTTACCCATCTCGACAATGGTCGGATCGTTGTTCGGCAGGCCGCCGCGCCATGGACCATCGAAACTGACCACCGCGGGGCCGGTCACGCCGCCGCCAAGGGGAACATGAATGGGATACTCGGTGCCGATCATGTGGGCGTAGCTGTACTCGTTTACCGACCTGGGCTCCGGCTCGATGTCGCTTAGATGGATGACCCACAGATTGCTGGCGCCAATGTCCGTAACGTACACGCTGGGAAAGTCGATCCGGTCGCCGGAGTTATCCTGCCAGCGGACCAGCGCGCTGGCGCGATGATGCAGCATGTCGACGACCAGGTAGCCGGTCCCCGCCAGGTTAACCACCCCATCACCATAGCGCGTACCGCGGATCGTGAAGGCGTAGATCAGGTTCTCGGTCTGCTCGTCGTCGAAAATGGTAATGGTCACCGTACCGTCGGCATGATCAAGGGAACTGGCGGTAATCGTCACCAGCACGTCGCCATCGAACTCATCGTCGTCTACTCCCATTACCGTGAAGGTGCCAGTGCTGGATCCCTGCGCGATGGTAACCGTTGCCGGCACCACCGCTTCGCTCGTGTCGCTGCTGATCAGGTCGACGACGAGTTCAGTGCCTGTATCGGTGTTGCGGGTGACGGTGCCGACGGTGGTGCCGCCGCCTTCGCTGATGCTTGGCACTGCCAGTGAAAGGCTCAGGAATGGCAGATCGTTGTCTTCGATAGTGCCGGTTCCCACAGCATTGCCGAGGCTGAGCAGGGTCGGATTGGACAAGGTCAGGGTGAAGGTTTCAGCCTCCTCACTCAGAGCGTCATCATTGGATTGGACAACGACCGTGGCCGTCATCTGGTTGGGTGCGAAGGTGACCGTTCCGCTGCTGGCGACGTAATCGCTTCCGGCGGTGGCCGTGCCGTTTGCGGTGGCGTAGTTGACGCTGGTCTCTACCGGGCTGGGCACATCCAGACTGAGGGTGAAGGAGAGAGGGTTGCCTTCCATCGCGCTGGCGCCGCTCACACTGACAGTCGGCACGTCATTGTCGATGATCGTGACCGTCGCTGCACCGCTGGCGATCGGGGCTCCGGAGGCGCCGCTGAGGTTGACAGTGAAGACTTCATTTCCTTCGGCCAGACCATCATCAACGATGGTCACCGAGATCTGCTGGGACGTGAAGCCGGGCGCGAAGGTGACCTGTGTGCTTACCGACAGATAATCATCCGGTGCGGTTGCGGTCCCATCAGCGGTGGCGACATTCACCGTTACCAGATTGTCGGCAGGCTGGGAGAGCGAGATGGTCACCGTCAATTGACCGCCATCTTCGGCGACCTGCGCACTGGCGACGCTCAAGGTGGGCCCAGGCTCCGCGACCGTCAAACCATAAAAAGAAAGAGCCTCGTTGCCGGCAAATATACGCGGAGAATCCACCCCACCCTGCTGATTGACGGCGACGTTGAAGTGCGACAGCTCCATTTCGTACGTGCCCGCGTCAAGCGTCACCGCCTGTTGATTTGTGGCAATCGCCAGAAGGCTTCGGTGTGCCTCTGTATCGTCGGGCACGGTATAGATGGCGAAGCCGGTGTGAGTGGCGGTGCCGACAGGACCAGAATAGGGATCCCACACGTAGGTCGTTGTCCCCGGCTCGGTCGTAACCGTGTCGCCGATCGGCACCGGATTGGTCAGTTGGGGAGATGAAGCCGGAAAGGAAAAATCGCCGGTCATTGTCATGCTGACGGCATAGGTGCCTTCAAGGGTCGTGCCCGTAATATCATAGATCGCGAAAACGTAGTTGCCGTCCGGGAAGTCCGCCAGAAGCTCTTCAGCAGTCGTATAGGTAGGATCTCCGTCCAAACCCTGCTCGAAGTCATACCAGGCATACCCGTCCGTGTCCAGTTCGTCAAGTTCGAAGGTGTAGGTCGTAGTGGGATCGGTCGGAACGGTGACCTTGACCACTCTGTTCTCCGGCGCACGCGTTTCCATTTCGACGGAATAGCCACCATTCGGTTCGCGGATGCGAAGGAGGACAATGTCGGTGAAATCGCCCGTGTCGGCGCTGACCACGGTGAAGGTTTCTGTATCCTGAGAAGCGGAATGCTGGGCCACATCAGCGCCGAATACGTCTTCGCCGGAAGCGCTCGTCCAGTCCGAAACCAGATCGGCCAGTTCATTTCCATAGCCGATAACAAAGCTGCCAGGTCCAGTAAACACGCCGAAATCATGTTCATGAGAAAGGTCGGCAAAGCCCGCGTCGCCATCTTGCCAGAACAAGTCGTCCTGGCCTTCAATGTCAATGTAGCGAACGTCAGCAGTGCCGGACCAAGTCCAGGTGAAGATGTGGGATTCGGAGACCGTGGCTGGCACGTCCGCCAGAACCGGAACTGGCGGAAAATCGGCAAGGACAAGCTCCCGCATGGTATAGGTGTAGGTGCTGACGCTGCTTTCGTAGGTGACGTCGAGGGTCCAATCGCCGGCGAGTTCACTGTTTAGTTGCCCCAACGTCAGGAACGCATCGGATTCAACAAAGAATTCATCGACGAAGAAGCTATCCTGGTCAAAGACGATCCAGTCACCATCGCCCTTTCTCATGCGCACCTGAGTAGCATCAGGCACTTGCGCAAAGACCTCGGCAAAGAAGCTGTCCGGCGAGGCCTGGCGATAAGCAATGAACTCGATGGACCCCAGGTGTTCTTGCGTAATCTCCACCCCGTCGGCGGCAGCGAACCCTTCTGCCGCTGAAACGCCGAGCGAGAAGAGCAGCATCGTCACCGCGGCAACAATGCGCTTCGGCCATGTCACCGTACGCGCTTGTTCCTTCGCCTCGCAACTTTCCGCAGCCGTTCGATCGCTTTGTGATCTCTTCATCATCAGTCCCTCCGTTGTGGTTGTGCAGTACCCGCCCGAGAGATGCCAGACAATAACAACATCAATTTAGATCGATCTTTGCCGCCAGTGCAACAGGTGATCGCGAAAGCCTCAATCGTACGCTCCGCGAAGATGAAAACACCCGAATCGTCATTATTCCCGTCAGCGCGAATTCGTTGCAACACGAGAAGAGTGCGACCCCCGGGGAAGCCGGCGGGGGGGGATCAGGAGACGGTGAGGGATGGAGCCCCCATGCTGCTGGAGCTGCTTCATCATGACGATGGCGGCGGCGGCCAGTTCTTCGATGGGATCCTCATGCGTGGTGAGGGGAGGATCGAGCCACGGACCATCGGGACTGTTGCCGCGGCCGATGACATTGAGATCCTCGGGGATGCACAGCTGCCGTTCACGGGCGATGCGATAGAAGGTGTCGGCGTAGACGTCGTCAACGAGAATGACGGCAGTCGGTGGCTCGGACATGGTAAACCAGCGATCGAATGCGCTGGCGATGACTGGAGCGTGCTCATTCCAGCCAAACGGTTGATCGCAGATGAGGGCGGCATCGAAAGCAAGACCGGCCAAGCGGTAAAGGCCGGCCAGATCGCAGAACGGGTTGACATCGTCTTCGCGGGCAGACCAGTGGGTGAAGCAGGCGACTCGACGGTGACCGAGTGCCGCCAGCCAGGCAAGGCTTTCCCGCCAATAGGCGGCTTCGTCGGTTTCGACGCATGGAGCGGGAGCGTGATGAACTTCGTAGCTGGCGGTCAGGAGCGGAACGGCAACGTCGCCCTGCCAGCCGCGGGAAATGCGGATGACACCGACCGCGTGTAGCTTGCGAATGAGCTGGTTGACCTCTGCCTCACCGGCCCCGCGGGAAATGACGAGCTGATAGTTTTCGGCCCGGGCCGCTTCGGTGAGGGCGGCTTCGAAGTGCAGAGTCTTGGCGCTGAGAGTGGACGGATTGGTCTTGCCGATGCAGACAAGATAGCCGCCGGCGGGGACCTTCTTCTTGCGGGAATAACCGCGGCGATCGAGGAGCTGGCGGACTCGCTCGTGGGTTTCGTTTTCAGTGACCATGCGGTCGTTGAGAACGCGGCTCACCATGGCGGCTGAAACACCGGCCTCGCGAGCAATATCGCGGATAGTGGGGCGGGAGCTGGATTTGCGGCTCATGGGTCAGTCCGTCCTGAAGTGAATGGAGTGAGATATGATTGGGCCAAGTTCGAGTGTGGCGAAAGCATGCTCCGGCCTGACCCATTCGAGCACGCAAGAATCAAAGTCGATGGCAGGGCTTTCAAGGTGAAGGATGGGCAGGCCGTCCCAGGTGGCAGCAAGGCGACCGCGGCACCAGGCGACGGTTACCGTGTGCCACTGGGTATCCCAGTGTGGGGCGGTATGGGGCCGCGCCGCGCCACGCGCCAGGTGGATGGTGTCCCCGTCGGCTATCAAGCCATTGAGCATCAGGCCCGAGTTGCGACTGTATGCGTGCAGCCAGAAGGAGCGATTGCCTCCCCTGCCCTGCAGTGTGAAATTCGCGATGCTGTGGCTCTTTTCCAAGCGTGCTGGCGGCGTTCTGCCGACGCGAAAACGAAAGGATACTTCGATGCCGCGCGTATCGCTCAGTTCCAGATCGTCCGGCGTGACGATCAGCGGAAGCCGTTTGGCCATTTCGGGGAAGGCAAGCAACTGCGCCAGTTCCACCGCCGGGAACGCAGGATCGTGAGCATAGAGGGGTGCATCCCGCCTGGCAGGCTGTCGCCATTGGCTCCAAATGTCAGCCTCGACATCATCAGCCATAACGCCTGGAACGATGCAGCAGGCAAAGAGCACAAGCCGCCACATCTCAATGTCCCTCCACCAGGAAGAGGCGGTAGTCATGGGAAGCAACCTCGGCGGTTATGGTCAGTACGCCATCTGCCACGGAGATTTGCGGTGGCTTGCGATCGGCGGCAGCCTGAGCCACGGCGGTATCGAGTTCGGCCAGGAGTTGTGGTGAGGAACGATAGCGCTGGGTCTGACGCATACGATCTGCCTCAGGCTCACCAGTAGTGTCGGAAATGGCGGTTGCCCCGGTCCAGCCGAGAGAGGGGAGCGGGATGGAGAGGCTGACGGTATTCGCTTTGAGGTCGAGATTGACGACGACCAGCTCAAGCCGGTCAGCAGTATGCCAATAGCTGGCGCGGACCAGACCATGGCTGGTCCGGATGCGCTGATCTTCGTCCCAATAGCCGATGAAAGGCAGCGCGTCACGGCGGCCGATGGAGGGGGGCGCTTTCAGCCCGGAACCGCCCATGCCCGGAGCGGAATGATTGTGGAGCATGGAGAGTGCGGTGCCGGAGCGGTCGATGCGGCGATGCTCGGCTGGCTCATCAGGGCGCTGCCCGCTGTTGATGGAATTGATCCAGACACCAAACTGGCTGGGGACGCCTTCCGTGGCAAACAAGTCGAGCGGCCGCAGGTCGATGAAGTCCTGCCAGCGGCCATCGGCGCGACGCGCCTTGGCGTTCGGCCACAACCATTCGAAGTTGAGCCAGCTGTAAGCAAAGCTGTAGAAGGGCATGCCCATGTGGTTCGTGGAATGAATCTCCATGTAGTCGGGCTCGCCGCGAATCTCCTGCCAGACAGTGGCGACACGCTTGAATAGCTGGCGACTCTTGAGGAGGTCGAAGGTGGGAACCACATTGCCGGTTATCTCATCGACATAGGCGGTGCCATTTTCGAGCATGGGAAACCCGACACCAATGCCGGTTATATCCCAGTAAGTGGCAGCCATGGTGCTCTTTCTCGCCAGCTCCGCGATGTACCATACCATCATGTCGATGCGGCTGTCGGTCAGGGAGCGATTGACGGCGCGGGAGGCGATGCCTGGACCGAAACGCTCGGGCGCCCCGGGATAATCCGGGGCGGGCTCCATGCCCCCCCATTCGTTGTCGAAGACATCGCGTTCGGGAAGGGCCGCCCCCATCTCATGCTTGTTGAAGTAGAGGCGCCGTTCGCCGATGTGCTCGCCAATCAGGCTGTAGTCGAAGCCCGGCGGATAGACGCCGTACATGCTTGCCTGCACTACAGTCTTCCCATCTTTGAAGGAGAGCCAGTTGACGGCTCGGGTAGGAATATCGCGGATGGGCATGAGCGGCTTGAAGGGGGTCGCCATCAGGCCGAAGCGGAAGGTGCGGGGGCCATCGAGAAGCACCGGCCAGGCCAGGACATTCATGACAAGTTGCACCTGGTTGCCCGTTCGGACGATCTCCAAGGCAGAGATGTCGGCAATGGAGTTCCAACCTTCATCGGAATCCGCGAACCAGGATAGCCCGCGGGTGAGATTCCCGATCCAGATGTGGGGCAGGAAGCCTCCGGTACGACCATAGTTCACGGTATCCAGACTCTTGAAGACGACTCCCTCGCCGCTGGGAATGGCACCCGAAAAGTTGTTGCGTGCCCAGCAGGACTGAACGTGCATCAGCTGCGCTTCGCGCTCCGGGAGGCTGATGACGACCCGCCCCGAGCGTACATGAACCGGGTTCGATGGGGTGATGGTCACCGCATACCAACTGAAGCCATCGTATTCGGCAAGGCCGGTGACGGTTACCGCCAGATCTTCACCCAGGTTGCCCTGTCCCCGCCAGCGAACACGATCATTGGCCTGTTCGAGAATGCTCAGGTTGCCGGTGGGCCGCAGCTTCAATGATCTGCCGTCAGTCCTGGTCAGCTCGATGGCGATTGGCGCCGCAAGCAGTCCCTTCTCCTGGCTGACGACCTGGTCGGGGAAACCCGATTCGGACAGGCGGTGCTCTCGTCCCCAGCAGGTGACGGTATTCGCCTGCATGCTCATGGCAATCCATGGGGCGATCACGCCACGAGACTCACCAAGAGTATTGCCTTCCCACGGGAAGACGATGCGGTCATAGGTACGTTCCTCAGCGGCAACAATTTCGCCGTTGGCATTCAGCACTTCGCCGCGGGCGGTATACGTGGCTTCCGGCAAGCCGGGGATGGGAATGTCCATCAACTTGTCGGGAGAATCAGTCATCAGAATGCCGTCAACGACCGGCGCCTGACGAACGGCTCTGAAGCCGCGATCGGAGGTGATCGTAACGCGAAGCGCCGCGGCCTGTTCGCGCACCCGTCCCTGAAAGAAAACAGCCTGGATCTTTGCTTTCTGCCAATACGGGAACCAGGCGGGATTGAAGCGCCACGAACCGGGAATCGTTCCCTTCTCGAGCCGTTCCTGCCATTGCGCGGCCTCCGCCTCATTGAATGGGACGAAGGGGAGAATACCCGAATAGAGCAACTCGATCCTGTCGATGTCGTTCGCCGTGAAGATCTCGGCGCTTTCGGCTACTTCAACCTTGAGAGTCATGGTGTTGGCGCCGGCCGGCTTGAAGCTCTTGTTGAAGGCGGCGGTAAGCGATCTGGCGGGCTGAAGCGGAAGGTAAGTCGCATCGCTTGCGAGCAGCTCGCCTCCTCCATCGGCAATCTGCCAGGAGACTCGGGCGATCCTGCCGCTGCCCTGCAGGCTCATCCCCCCCGATTCGACTTTGCGCTCATCGTAGGCTCCCTCTTTGGGCGTGGCAACGAGCCCCTCGTACTCGCGCACTGAAACAACCAGATCCACCAGACCTTGCGGGAGGTTACCGAGACGCTCGATCTGGACGGCGGGTGCGCCCCGCGTGAAGATGGCGGGACGCAAGGCATGGGGACCTCCCGCCGCCAGCCCTTCGTACTTCAGGGGAAAGAGCCGCGCCAGGCTGAAGTTGATCCCCCAGGAGCCATCCAGGGCAGCCGTTGGCGTCACCCCGAAGACGGCCAGAGGCAGGCGGATCTCGACGGTCCAGCCATTGCCGTCATGCGAACTCTTGTAATCCCAATCCGGAAAGATGGTCACGTGTTCGCTCTTGATCTGTTCGACAAGGGTATTCCCAGCGGCATCACCGATAAAGTAGAATTGGCCCAGTTGCTCGGCACCCGGCGGGCTCAACTTGAACTCGACCCGGTCATTACCGGTGAAATCCCCATAGTTCCTGCCACTGTAGGCAGGCCCCTCTTTCACTTCGGGAGCAGTTCCCGGCGGCACCGCGGGCGCGTACATGCCGACATAGAGGGAGTCGCCGTCGCTCAGATAATAGACGGTGGCCTGTCGTTGGGCCAGGGGGCCTTCGAGCGAGATCAGCCCGGTTAGTCCCAAGGCATACTGCCATTCCCCGCCCCGGATGACGCCATCGATGACCGGTGCCTGTTCACGACCGTCAACCACCGGAATCCGGCACATCTCCAAGCCGCTTGCACCCATGACCAGCCCCACCATGACGATTATCACCAATATTTGTTTCATGCTTGTTTCACCCAATTGTATTACACGTTACGGACGGAGGGAAGAGCCCCAGTTCGGGTTGGTCGAGAGCACGAGGTAGCGTGACGGCAAGCCGAGCGGCTCGATGCGAAGCGGCGTCACGTGCCCATCACGATGCAGCGCATTGATGTTCCCCTGGTGCAGACCCGCCGTGGCTTGAATGGAACCACCAAGCCAGAAGGCGCCCCACTTGTCGGCACCGCTGACCCCATTGCGGTTCGGTTCGGCATCCGCGAGCAATAGTGCCTTCTCGGCATCGGGCGCGTCGATCTTGACCCCGCGTGGACCGTTGCCGCCGGAGAGAGAGGGCTGCACCTGTTGCAGCAGGTTTCCAAGGTAACTGGTGCGGTACCGACCTGGCTGATCAGCCTGAAGCGTGCGGTCGCTGTCCCGCCCCCAGAAGACTGGGCAGTAGCGGATATCGGCCTTGGCTGGCAACGCAGCCGCCTGGGCTGCGGTCATGCCGAGCTGCATACCCATAAGCTGCCCATGAAAGGCGCGATCCAAAGCGTTGCCCTCACAGTACCGGGGCAACACGTAGCCATTGAACTCATCGGCGTATAGTTGATAGAGGAGTCCCAGCTGTCGCAGATTGCCGGAGCACGAGGTTCGCTGCGCCACTCCTCTGGCATGGCTCAGTGCCGGAAGAAGCATCGATGCCAGGATGGCGATAATGGCCACAACCACGAGCAACTCGATCAGGGTGAACGCGTAACGTCTCCTCAAGGCCTTCATGGACCACCTTCATGTGACTGGTTTGTATAGTATGATTATTTTGATACATGCAACAAACTATAGCACCAAGTCTCCAGCGTCAAGCAATACCGATTCCTTTTTCGATGTCGGCGACGACAGAGCGACACCAAGGGGGCAGGGTGGACTGCCAAACCGCGTCATCCCTGCTCAGTCCCCGTGCAGGAACTCAAGAACCAAATCGCTGCAGGAAGAGCGAGAAGAGCACTCCCAGAATGCCGATGCAGGCAAGGGCGATCACCGTCTTCCTGGGCATGACGCCATCGTTGGTCATGGATCGGCCGAACATCCAGAAGACCAGAGGATGGACCAGGAATGGCATGGCAAAGATGAAGGGGATCATGACCGAGGCGCTTTCTCCGAACATCCCTTCCTGCGTGGCGGCGAAGAGGCCGAAATGCGATAGCGCGGAGGATGTCGCCATAGCTGCATTGTCGATCCCCATTCCCGAGAGACCCAGCATGAAGAAGCTGCCGAAGACAGCGACCAGTTGCCAGCCGAGACTGAAAAGCATGAGCCCCTTTACCTCCTTGGCCTCGTTGTTCTCCGATCTCCGCAAGACTCTCAAGGAAAGGATGGTCAGCACAACGCCAACCAGGAGAACGATGGCTATGGGCAGGTAGGCAAATTGCTGCATTTTGGCGCTGTGCGCGAGGATTGAGAAAACGAAGATGTGGCCGATGAACGGAACGTTGATCATGATCGGTGCGCGAGCGGACGCCTCTTGGCCGAGGTCGCCGGCGGTACACGCGCCGGTCAGCCCGGAATGAGAGAGAGAGCCCGCCATACCTGGGGCCAGAATGCGGACATGGTTCAGCATCATGGCGAGGAGAGCGATGCCGCCGAACATCCAGAAGATCTGCCCGAAGAACCCATAGCTCATGACGCCGAGCATCTCGCGGATGCCGAATGCCTGGAGCAGACGTGAACCGCCGACAAGGAAGTTGGCGGCTAGAACAACGGGGATGCCCGCAAAGAGAAGAGCGCGGATAGTGGGGCCAAAAGCCCATCTGGAGAAAACCATTCCCAAACCAGATGAAATGACCATGGCGAAGAAAATCTGGGGCAGCCCGATGATCGGCTTGATCCATCGAGCGCAGTACAACGAGGCCAGCATGATCAGGAAAAGAAAAGCGAACTCGATGACACCCTTGCGGATGTAAGCGGGTTTGTTCTTGATCGAGGCCTTACTGTCGATCAGGATTATGGAAAACACCAAACCGATATAGGCCAGCAGAATGTAGGACTGGCCGATGGGATCGCCGTCAGAGTAGCCGGCAATCAGCTTGTAGAAGCTGTATACACCCATCATGATGAAAAGTGAACGGACAATGAAATAGAACTGGGTGCGCTTGGTGCCCAGAACGACTTCTTCCTGTGACGGGCTGACCAGCTCTTCGATCTCGAGGTGCCTTCGCACGATAATCTTCTTGATCTCCTGCCCACCGACAAAAAAGGAGACGATCAGCGCTACAATTGTGACTTGGCTCAAGAGTATGATGACGGGGAACTCGGGCAGCCCTTCCGTAGCAACACCACTTCCGACCATGATGGCGCCCATTATCAAGCCGAATATGACGATGATCAGGATTGGCGAGTAACGCGTACCGGCGACCACGGTGCGCGCGATCAGTACTATTGGAATAAGTACCAGAAAGGCCAGAATGAGCTGGTTGAACACTAGCAGTTCCATCGCGACAATCCCCTCTTTGTCGGTGACACTACCGCGCGGATGACACGCGCAGGTCGGCCGCGGCGCGGCACGGTTCCCCCCTGATGCATGTTCCCCGCGGAAACTCCACTTTTTCCCCGTTGAATCGGGCCATAGGCCCACCCCAATCTGCCCGGAATGTGCCGTCTTGAAAGCCCAATGTCAAGACGCAACGCCAGATTGACAAAATAGCGCATCGTGCTCCTTCCACCGACTTCCACGGTAACAAGAGCGCAGGGCCGTAGCCGACCGGGATCAGTGGCGAATTTCGAGGAGACGGGCGGCGTGAGGCTGCAACAGGTCGATGATCACGTTACCATCCGGGAGTTGCTCTCCAGACCAGTAGTCAAAGACAGGGGCAGGATCGGGGATACCCAGAAATTCACGGTCGCCCCCAATCGGTTTGACGCGCTCCTCCCAGTTGAAGAAGGCCACGTGAGAGCGAATGCCGCGCTGCCAGGTGAGGCTGTTCTCCGGATAGTCGACTCGCAGGATCTCCGGCATGCCGTCGCCAGTGAAGGCGCGCTCATCGAGGCAACGCACGCGGTGACCACGGTCAGCGTTGGCACAGAGTCGACGGAGCAGGTTGGTTTGCTTCAAGGGCATCTGCTCGATCTTGCCTCCCAGTTCGAGGATGCCCTGAGTGATGAAGACCCAGGTGAGGCGGAAGAACTGCTCGTGCTCGGGCACCTCCCCGAGGCCGGCGCTGTCCATGTTGAGCAGCAGCGTCTTGCGACCTTCAAGAAGGATCTGCGGGAGGGTGGCTTTGCAGGCTTTGAGCTGCTCCGGCCAGGTGCAGTCGTGGATGTCGCAACCGCAGCGATAGCAGTCGGCATGGCGCCCGGGGAAGGGATTGCCCATGCTCATGGCGATGCAGGTCATGAAGAGCCCGTCGTCACCGATGCGTCGCCGGATCTCGGCATAGGCCCATTCTCGCCATTCAAGTCCGGATCCGGTGCGGAAGCGGGCGCGGGGGAGGGAAAACCACTGCGTCATGAAGTCGAACTTGATGCCGCGGAAGCCCCACTCCACAAAGAGCGCGTCGAGGACTTCGAGAAAAAAAGCGCGGGCTTCATCAACGGAGAGATCGAGAAAGGTACTCTTGCCCAGCAGAGCGGGATCCCCGTCGGCATCACAGAGAAGCCAGTCAGCATGCTCCCTGGCCAGGGCGGAATCCAGGTAGACAGCCGGTGACAGCCAGATGCAAGGGGTCAGGTCGAAGGCACGGATCTTGTCCGCCATGGCTTTCATGCCGCTGGGAAACTTCACACGATCATAGCGTTCGGCTGGCGTGGGATAGAAGCAGTCGAGAGGACCGTTGCGGTTGCCGCGGTCCGCCTGATAGCCATCGTCGATAAGAAAGTGGGTGCATTCCGGAATGCGGGTGGCCAATGCCTCGGCGCGAGTGGCAAGCAACCCCTCGTCGATGTTGCCGAAAGTGCCGAAGTTCCAGGTGCAGAAGACGGCTCCTTCGAGCATGGCCGACTGTTGACCACGAAAGTGGTGGTAACGACCCAAAATCTCGATGTAAAGATCCAGAGCATCCTGCGGATGCGTGTCATGGAGGATCTGGTATAAGAGATGAGCCACCTGGACGCTTTCGCCGGGGGCAAGCTCGAAGGGTGCAGCCAGCGCGTAGTGCTGACGGCCAAGCCAGGTGCGCAACAGCCGCGACTTCGGGCCGGCGCCATCCAGACCGATCTCCCAACTGCGCAGGAAGCGGCTCTGATCGAGATCGGCTTCCACCAGCAGCGACTGGTAATTGGCCCCCTGGAGAATGGAATCTTCGGCACAGAGAACGACGGCCGGAATGTCGTTGGCTTCCCCGACATTGAACGTCGCGGGGACGTAGGGAACCGGCTGGATATAAGAAAATTGCGGGCGCGTGTTCGGGAACTGCTCGGTCCGGATGTTGCCGGTATGCATGCAGCGGATCGTGTATTCGTGGGACCGTGCGAGTTTGACCTGGGCCTGCTCGTCGAGAATGCCATCGGTCATGCTTGCAAGAACCAGAGGGGCATTCCCGGAATTGGTGATGACACGGCGAAGCGTGATGGCACCATCACCCGCCGGCATCACCTCGATGCGCTCCGTATGGACCGCGCCCCTGCCGGTGGCGATGAATCCGCCATCCTTCTCGCACAGGTCGAAAGAAAGAGTGGTGCTGAGAGTACCGTTCAGCTCAAAGTTGATGCCGTGCCAGCCGGCACCGGACGAGTCCGTGAAGAAGAGCCGTCCATCCCTGAATGCAAGTTCAGAAGTATTCAAAATCGCAGGACTCCGTCAAGATGTTTGAGATATGGGTCGTGCAAGCACTGTACGCCGCACTGGCGATGTTTTCCTGCCACCGGACGGAAAAGTCGAACGGGTCATGCGTGGGGGACGCTGGCTGAGAGGAGGAGGCTCGGCAGGGGCGGTTGCGGCGCAGGGGCGGTATGAGGACGGCGCTGCAGGCGGGCAAAGATGCCACAGGCACGGCCATCGTTGGCGTCCAGCGCAATCAACGCCATGTGACTGCCGGCACCGGTATCGAACGGGATACTGACCTCATCCTCGAGGGCCGGGTTGGCGCCACCGGGATCCGTGAAGATGGCAATGCCATCGATCCAGACTCGGACGGGGCCGTCGTAGCCGAAGAGCAGGGCCAACTCCATGGTGGCCGGGCAATGAAAGTCGAAGGCGAGATAGATGATGCCGCGCTTCTCGCGTAAGTCCGCAGCGAGGTTGCAGAAGGAGAGCGGGAAGGAGCGCAGAGTAAAGTCGAGGTCCGTCATCAAGGGAGCAGGCAAAGTGTGCACCGGCTCCCAGGGTTGCAGACGGCTCACCCGCAGCGTTTGCACGAAGGGGGTGACGTTCTGCTTCACCGGCGCATAATCGGCCAGCCGATGACGATCCTGGCGCTGGACGGCATGAACCATTCCATCCAGCCGGAACTCCAGATGCTCCAGGCGCTCGAGAAAATCGGGCCAGGGAGCGCCGGCACGGGGATTCCAGGCGCGCTCGCTCATGGCGGCCAACCGTCGCCGCAGGGCTGGCAGTTCATTGCGGTCAAGCATGTCCCAGGAACAGAGCATGCTGCCGAGCAGCTTCGACGTGGGCGGCAGGGCCTTCACCCGTGGATAGTCGAGGCCGGGCGGGGCCTTGGAAAAGACAACCCGCGGCTCGGATGTCGTGCCGACGGAAGGGGCCTGCGCGAGAGCGTCGGGAACCGTGCTCAGGTCGTTGCTGCCGAAGAGTTCGGGATGCCACTGGTAGATCATCTGCGTGGGGTGAGCCGCGTAACCCGGCACAATATAGAGGGGCCCCCAGCAGGAGTTGATGATGTCATGACCAAGAGCCACTGCCTCCTCGGGCTGCAGGTAGGCCACATCGAAGAACTGAACGATGACATCGTCGGGAATGGCAATGGCCCCCTCGGCGGAAAAACCCTCCCAGACAATGGGGCGACGCCCGTGGCTTCGGACGATTTCGCTCATCCGTACGATGAAGTAGCGGTACGCTTCGCGCAGATCCGAGAGCCCGCGTTCATGAAGAAATGCGGCGCAGTCACGGCACCCTTCCCAGCCTTGGAAATTGACCTCATCCGCCCCGATATGCAGATAGGGAGAAGCGCGGAAGGTGTCGCACAATTCGCCGACCAGCGTATCGAGAACCGCAAAGCTCTCGTCGCTGACGGGATTGATCACCGAAAAACCCGTGGGAGGACGAGTCGGGCAGAGTCCCTTGAGTCCACGTCCGGCATGACCGGGGACATCGAGTTCGGGAATCGGAACGACGCCATGGGCGGTAGCGTAAGTTTCCAGTTCGCGCCAATCCGCCTGGCTGAGTGCGTAGCCGGGCGTTGCCAGCTGTGGAAAGGCGATACTCGTGAAGGCGAAACTCTCAACATCGCTCAGATGCAGTTGCAGGTAGCGGATCTTGTAGAACCAGCAGAGGGTGACCAGCTGCTTGAGACCATTCAGGGTGTGAGGATGGCGGGCAACATCGATCATCAGGCCCCGATAGCTGACGTATGGCCGATCCTCGATTTTCAGGCGGGGAAGCGCAACCTGTTGCTGATAGATCCGCAGCGCCTGCACCAAGGTGGCGACGGCATGAAAAGAGCCTTCCGCGCCAGATGCTTCGATGGTGACATGATCGTCGATCGTGAGGCGGTACACCTCCTCCTCCAGCTCCGGATTGGCACTGAAGCGAATCGTGGCGCCGGGTGCGGACGGTTCCGCGAGCGTTGCCTTAATCGCCCCCCGCCCCACCAGATGCACCATTCTTTCCAGAAGACTGGCTGCCGGCTCGGCAAAGGCATCGGCGATTGAGATGGTGATCTCGCCGGGCAGGATGAGGTCGCCTTCGCGGTGAACGCATTCCTGAGGCCATGGCAACAGGGGAAGCCCGGCGGAAGGAGCGTTCATCGCTTCACCATGAGGCGCGCGACGCGTTCGTCGAGCATGTGCAGGACAAGCAGGGCGTTCAGGCCGCTCACCGGGGCCATCCAGCCAGGTGGCCAGGGAATTGCGATCTCCGCATCGGGCATGCCCCACTCCTGTTCGATACTCACGGCAACCGGTGAAGGCAGAGTGGCGCGATGCAGGACCTGCCAGTCGATGTGTGCCTCGATCTCCGGGGTGACATGGGGCCCGGTTACGGGTGCCTCACTATGTACCTGCCGCACCTGCTTCTCGTGCATCACGGCCAGCAGATCATCCTTGTCACTCTTCAGACCAACCTGGCCGGTATACCCGATCCAGACGATGACGTCCTCCGGTTCGAGTTGGCCGGCGATCTCCTTGCGGAAAACAGCCGATCGGAAAGACTGCCAGGGAACCTGCAGTTCGGCCCTCTTGATCTCCGGCACGATAAGGTGGCCGGCTCCGGTCAGAAAGGCGGGACGATCCTTCCCGAGGCGCTCGGCAACCAATGCCGCCGCTACGTCGAACTGCGCTTGTCGAGGGGAGCTGGCGAGGTCGTCGAGCAGCACTGCCACGCGGCGGAGGTAGCGCGTGCCGAGGCTGCCCGCGGCAACTGGCGTCTCGGTCGTCCCCAGCCATTGACGGCCGGTCGGAGACTGAAGCCGACGGTTATGGGGGCGGCCGTCATCCAGGCCGACGCTGCGCAGGATGCCCGGCGTCTTGCCGAGGCGAGTCAGCGCCGCCGCATATTCGCAGCACCAGATCCAGCCGAGGGTGGCATTGGTCAGAATGTTGACTCCACGCAGCTCCGCGCCGACCACCGCGCCATTATCGAAGAGAAAGTCACATCGAGCCTCATCGGGACGTCCCGCGGCCGGGGCAAAGAGGATCACCAGGCACCCGGCCTCGCGATACGCGGCGAGCTGTGGAATGAGCGCCTCGCCTTCAGCCGTCCAATCCCGTACCGACATCAGGACGACGTCCCCGGCTCGAAAGGGCTGGTTGTCGGCAGTCCGGTACCAGGCGCGCGAGAGGCCACCGGCCCGCGAAAGCAGCTCGTCGAAAAAGCCGGGATCGTTACGCGCCAGCAGAAGGTGGGTAGTTGGATCCGCCGCGATTCGCGTCGCCGCCAGCTCACTGGACCGCACCAGCTCCGGCAACTGGGCTTCGACCATCGGTAATCTCTGCCGGTAACGTTCCAATACGCCCCTGCTCTCCTCGTCCGCTGCCAAGATCAGGTAGCCGGTGAATAGCAGGATCAACCCCAACAGATGCTTCATCGCCGATCTCCAGCAGGCATGGTGTTCAACACAGGGCGGTATTGCAGAACGTAGGCTGGATTGGCGGCATTGGCAAGCCGAACGCCTCCGGAGAAACGACAAACGCCGCGGCTAGTTGTGCCGCGGCGTTTGTCAAATCTGTGGCAGAGCGGAACCGCTTAGAGAGCGGCAGCCACCATGTCGCCAACTTCGGTCGTGCTGTAGCCCATGCGGCCGGCAGCCATCGACTTCATCTTGTTGGCGGTAATATCCATTACCGTGGCTTCGATGCGCTTCGCCGCTTCATGCTCGCCGATGGTCTCCAGAAGCATGGCGCCGGCACAGATCGCCGCCAGGGGATTGATGACATTCTTGCCGGTGTACTTGGGCGCGGAGCCGCCGATCGGCTCGAACATCGATACCCCTTCGGGGTTGATATTGCCGCCGGCCGCAATACCCATGCCGCCCTGGATCATCGCGCCAAGGTCGGTGATGATGTCACCAAACATGTTGCCCGTCACCATGACGTCGTACCATTCGGGATTCTTGACGAACCACATGCACGCGGCATCGATGTGATTGTAGTCGCGCTTAATCTCGGGATACTCGGCGGCGCCAATCTCGTGGAAGGCGCGCTCCCAGAGGTCGTACATGAAGGTCATGACGTTGGTCTTGCCAACCAGTGTCACCTGCCCGGTCAGGCCGGCAGCGACATCCGCTTCCGACAGTCCCTTCCAAGGGCGCGGCTTGCGTCGATTGCGGGCATACTCGAACGCGTAGCGCAGCGCACGCTCCACCCCCATACGGGTGTAGATGCCGGTCTGGATCGCCACTTCGTCCTTGGTGCCCTTATGGGTGATGCCACCCATGCCGCAGTAAACGTCTTCGGTGTTCTCGCGCACGACCACAAAATCGATGTGCTCCGGACCTTTGCCCTTGAGCGGGCACTCGACGCCGGGGAAAAGCTTGACCGGCCGCAGGTTGATGTACTGATCCAGTTCGAAACGCAGGCGCAGGAGGATTCCCTTCTCGAGAATTCCCGGCTTCACTCCCGGATGGCCGATGGCGCCGAGGAGGATGGCGTCGTACTTGCGCAGCTCGTCACTGGCATTGTCAGGCAACACCTCGCCGGTCCGCAGATAGCGATCGCCGCCGAAGTCGTACGTATGAAAGTCGATCTTGAATTGAAACTTGGCGGCGGCCGCCTTGATCACCTTGACGGCTTCGCTGGCGACTTCCGGGCCGGTACCGTCGCCACCGATTACTGCTACGTTGTACATGCCACAGCTCTCCGCTGTATGAGGTTAAGCATCGTCATTCTGGCCTATGGAAAAACGGTAAGTATACAATCCTCTTCGCGTTTTGCCAGCCTGTCAGACCAGATGAAGCCACTTTACCCATACAGAAATACGAGAATTGCTCCGAATCGCTCGCAAAGCCTTCCTCCCCGGCTACATTAAAACGCGCCAATGACAGTTCCAGCGGAGAGAGGCATGCAGCAGGAAAATCGACATTCCCAGGACGATCCACAGCGCGACATCATCGCGCATCTCCTTTCCTTGAGGTCTCGCGTCAGCCGCCTTCAGCAGCAATTGATGACCGAGATGCAGGCCTTGTCCAGCGATATCAACGAGGCACTGGAAACCGTGCGCGGGCAGGAAACCGCAATGCCCCTGCCTGCTCCGGCTGCACCTTCCGCCGCGTCTCAGCCACCGGCAGCGCCGGCTCCCCGCCACCTTCCCCCGCCACCTCCGCCCATCCCCGAAACCGGACACATGCCGGACACTCCCGACGCGCTGGAACAGACCCATGTCTTCATCCTGCCGCAGCGCCGGGATCATGATGCGGATGACGAGGCCGACGGCGAAGATGACGATTTCCCGGTCATTGCCCCCATTTCCCAGACCCTCTCCGTCCCTCGTGAAGCCGAACAGGCCAAATCTGCCATGTACGCCCTGCACCAGGCCGTCGAAAGCCTGATGGGCGACCCCGTTCTACCCGACACAGACGTGGAAATCGACGAGGATCTGCGCAACTTTATTCTCACGCGCAGCCAGCAGCTGATCCAGAAGTTCCTCCACATGCACAACAGCAACAAGACTCGCGCCGCCACCCGCTTCCAGCGCCTGCTCAGAAAGGGCGATGACGTCACCAACCCCGCCACCTACTGGGCGCGTGAAGATCTGGAAGCCTACCAGGACTTCTGCTCCCTCGGCGTCATCGAGGATCTGCTCGACATCATCGAGAAGCGCATTCGCGAACTCGATGTACCAGAGTATGAATGCCTGATCGATTACCTGGCCGGGGTCATGCGGCTGGAGCGCATTCGCGTTCAGCCGGGCATCACCCGTGCCGACCGAACCCTCCACCAGTCGGATATGGGCGCCGAAGTCACTCCGGCGGCCGTTGTCGAATCCGTCTCCTCCACCGGCTATGTGGATCGCTCGCGAAACTCAGTCGTACGCAAGGCAAAGGTGCGCACCGGCGGCCATGGTTCATCGGCCATGCCGGTTCGCCAGGATACCCTCCAGTTCACCCGCCCGCAAAACGCCGGCGAGCTCCCCCTCCCGGAAAAGGTGGCCAAGTGCCAGCAACATGTCCGCCAGGTTCGCGAGGCCGCCACCCGCCTGCTCGCCGCCAGCCGCATCCCCCGCACGGGTGTGCGGATCAATGTCGAGATCGCCGCGCTGATCCAGGAGTACACCGAATGGATCGAAGAGCGCTTCGATGAACTGCACCGCGACTGCGTGAGAGCCGCCAAGGCACGTTTTGACGCCATGCCCAGGGATGACCACGAACGCGCCCTCAATCACGCCTGGCACGACCAGCTTCTCGCCCGCTACGACCAATTCGTCACCAAATCCTTCATGGAAGGCTTCCTCGATCGCCTGGAGGCCAAGGTCAAGGCATTCCGCCTCCACGATCATGCGGAACTGGTCGCCATGTTTGCCCGTGAAATGGACCTCGGCCGCCTGCATATCGAGCCGCGGTTGACGCTCTACGATCCAGAGCGCCACGTCATTCAAGGTGAAGTGCATGTGACCTGGCGGGAAGAGCTGTTGCGCGCGCGCATCGTCAACGTCATCCGCCCGGGCTATACGGATCTCGCTACAGGCATGCTCATGCGCAAGGCGCTCGTGCAGGTGCGACTCCCCAAGCGCCCCTTCAATCCTTCCGCCCAGCGCGAAGCCGATGGCAGCATGGCCATCGATCTCGATCTCACCTGATACGCCTGATGGCATTGGACTTGCTGATCCCGGATATGGGAAAGCAAGACCATGAACAAAGTGATCGACCACAAATTGTTGCTGGAGCCGCCGGAAGCCGCCGCCTGCCTCGGGCTGCGGTACGTCTGTGATACGATGCCGGGCATCCGCCGGCGTCGCTGCGGCAGCGGCTGGTCTTTCAAGGACGAAAGAGGCTGCACGTTGCGCGACGAGGCGGTTCGCCAACGTTTGCTCTCCCTGGCGATACCACCGGCCTGGGTCGAGGTCTGGATCTGCCCATTCCCTCTTGGCCACCTGCAGGCCACCGGGCTCGACGATCGCTGCCGGAAGCAGTATATCTACCATCCGCTCTGGGAGCAGCTTCGCAACGAAGCCAAGTTCCGCATGTTGCGCGGCTTTGGCAGCATCCTGCCCGCCATTCGCCGCCAGATCGGCGATGATCTGGCAAGACCCGGTCTGCCGATGGAAAAAGTCAATGCCGCCGTCATCAAACTGCTGGAACTGACCGGCATGCGCGTAGGCAATGACTGCTATCGCCGCGACAACAAATCTTACGGTATGGTCACCCTTCGCCAGAAGCATGTACAGATTCAGGATGCCGAATTGGCGATCCGTTTCATCGGCAAGAGCAGCAGGGAAATCGATCTTGTCCTGGCCAGTGATGAACTGGCCGATGTCATCGCCGAATGTCAGGAACTGCCCGGACGAGAACTCTTTCAGTATCTCGATGAGGACGGCAAGCGCCATGCCCTCGATGCAGGCGATGTTAACGGCTACCTGAAAAGACTGACCAATGAAGCTTACACCAGCAAAACCTTTCGTACATGGACAGGCACCCTTACCGCAGCGCTCTACCTCGACGAGATGGGTGGCGCCGGCAACCGGAAGGAAGCGGAGGTCCACGTGCGAGAAGCCATCAACCACACTGCGGAACGGCTCAACAATACCCCTGCCATCTGCCGCGACTATTACATCCACCCGGCCGTAATCGACGGCTACATCGACGGCGACCGCCTCCACGTCAACCAGTTCCGCGACAGCAAAAAAACGCTCTCCCGAAGAACTGCAACCAGAAGAAGAAGCCCTTATTGCCTTCCTCGACCGCAACGAACGCCCGCTCGGCGACATCGTCAAAGCGCTCAAAATGCAGCGTTGACCCCGTGGCTGCCGCTTCTGGCACTGGATATGCAACATCTCACCCGCCACCACCCTCAACCTCCACCACATGAAGGAGCACCTATCATGGCCAGGATAGCAGTCTTGATTACCAATATGTTTGAAGATGTCGAGTACACGGAGCCGGCAAAAGCCTTTGAGAACAAGGGCCACGACCTGGTTCATGTCGGTTTGGAAGCCAATGAAACCGTCAAGGGTAAGGCCGACGGAACGGCCGTTGTCATTGATGAAGCCGTTGGCGATGTCAAAGTCTCCGATTTCGATGCCCTGTTGATCCCAGGCGGCTACTCCCCGGACCAGTTGCGCGTCGACAAGGATGCCGTCGCCTTCACCCGTGCCTTCATCCAGAGCGGCAAACCGGTCTTCTCCATCTGCCATGCCCCGCAACTGCTGATTACCGCTCAGGTACTCGACGGCCGCAAGGCGACCGGCTATGTCTCGATCATCCAGGATATGAAGAACGCCGGCGCACAGTTCGAGGATGCAGAGGTGGTTGTCGACGGCAACCTCGTCACCAGCCGCAATCCCGATGATATTCCCGCCTTCATCGCCGCCTCGCTCGAAAAGCTCAACGCCGCCTGAAGCTGCCGCATCCATACATCCGTTCAGCCCGTACGATCATTCGCGAAAGCGCTGGTGTGCGGGTTGAACCGGACCGTCAGGGGCTCCATATTGACTGACCCTCGCGCCAGCCGGCGCCGGGGCTGCAACAGGAGCAGACAGCGGTGGTAAAGAAGACAACTCAAACGACGACGGAGGCACCTGCCCGTAAGGGCCATCCTTTCCTTCTGGGGTGCCTCATCGGCCTGCTGATCGGCATCGTCATCGGCTGGTGGTTCCGACCTCCCGAATCCTTTCCCGTCGACGATCTGCGCCACGCCACCGAAAAGAAGTTTCTGGAGACGAGGGACCAATCGCGACAGAAACTGGCTGACTTCACCGAGAACCTGGCGACACAGCTTCGCGATGAATGAAGGCAGGCACTGAATGGGCAGGATCCCGATTGCGGCAGAGAAACGAGCCACTCGTCCCGGTAACCTGGTGAAGCTGGTCTCCCGCCGCCGCATCGTCATCCAGGTTGCGGCTTCATTTGGCTTTGGCATCGCCTATTCCGCCGCCTTCCCGCCGCTGGAGTTGGCCTGGTACGGGTACATTGCCCTGATCCCGCTCTTGTGGCTCGGCGTCCAGCCTGTCTCCCGCCCTCTGCTTCTGGGCAGCGCCTTCGGTATGGGGCACTTCATCACCACCTTTGCCTGGCTTCGCCCGGTCTTTCTGCTTGCCCCTCTGGGCGCGGCAATCGCCTGCTTCTTCTATCCAGCCATCTGGCTGGCGCTGATTAAGGCCATCTATCGGAACTTGGCCCATGCCGAGGCTGACGACCTGCTGCCGGTGTGCACCTCCGCCGAAGCCCTGCCGCGCTGGCCACTCCTCTCGCCATGGCGCCAGGTCGCGCTGGTCCTGCTCGCCGCCGCTGCCTGGTGCGCGCTCGACTGGGTACGCAGCTGGATGTTCACCGGCCATCCCTGGAACTTCATCGGCGTCAGCCAGTGGCAGGTGGCGCCACTACTGCCGATCACCCGTTTCACCGGCGTCTACGGTATCAGCTTCATCGTTGTCGCCATCAACATGGGGCTGATGCTGGCCTTGATGAACTGGCTGCGTCGGCGGGAGTTGCAGCGGCGCGAGCTGATTCCGTGGGGGCTGGCAACGGGGATCGTCACCGCGCTGCTTGCCCTGCCGGCCATCGGCCGTTATCCCCTTCCGCCTCCTCCGGCATCGCTGAGGACGGCTGCCGTGCAGGGCAATATTCCACAGATTCGCCAGTACAAGCCGGGCGAGCTGACCCGCACCCTCGACATCTATGTCACCCTCTCTCGTCAGATTGTTCGAGACGAAGCGCCCGATCTTCTCGTCTGGCCCGAAACCGCCGTCCCCGCACCCATGCTCATCAACGAGCAGACTCGCGCCGCCCTCGGCCGCCTGGTGCGCGATATCCGCACACCGATGATCATTGGCTCTCTCGACTATCGCCTCCCCCCCGGCTCCAACCGCGAGGAAGATATCCGCGAGTTCAACAGCGCCCTCTACCTCGATCCCGATGGCCGTCTCATCGCCACTTATGACAAGATTCACATCGTCCCCTTTGGGGAGTTTGTCCCGTTCGGTGAATACCTGCCCTGGCTTGTCGAGCTCATCGGCATGGGACGCGGCCTCACCCGCGGCACCGAGCACACCATCTTCGCGCTTGACGACAAGGCGAGGATTGGCATGAACATCTGCTACGAGGATGTCTTCCCGGAGATCAGCCGCGGCGCCGTCCTGCGCGGCGCCACCATCCTGCTCACGGTCACCAACGATGCCTGGTATGAACGCACCAGCGGCTCCCGGCAGCACATGATCAACTCCGTCTTCCGCGCCATCGAGAACTGCCGCCCCATGTTGCGCAGCGGCAACAACAGCGACACCGTCCTCATCATGCCCGATGGCACCCTCGTCAACCCTCTGGTCGATGCCAAGACCGGCAGTCCCTTCGTTCGTCAGGCCGGCATCTATGATGTCCCCATCTGGGACGATCTGCCGCTGACCTTCTACACGCGCTATGGCAATCTCTTCGCCATTGCCTGCGTTCTGGCCACGATTGGCGCCGCCGCCTGGTGCCTCTATCGCTTCTTCAGCCGTAAGGAACGCCTTTACGCACCGCTCAGCAGCCGCGCCGATCAGGGTGCCGGCAAAGGCTCCGCCGTCAAACGGTAGTGCATGGTGATGGCTGGTTCACCAAAAGGAAAGACCAGCGCCCCACCCCGCCGCTCCAGCGGCAGTTCCCGAAGTATCTCGCCACGTGGCGTAAGGGCATAGGCCTTCAGATCCGTTCGACTGGTACGCAGCGTCACTCTCCCGCGGATTGGTTCGAGGAGCATCGGGCTCTTCCCTTTCTCCACCAGGGAGGTGCGAAAGATGTTGTAGACCGTGCCCGTGTTCTCCGCCCGGCCGATGCACGTCAACAGCAGATCGCCCGACGTGGTAATCGGATCATCGGACAAGGAACTGAGGGCGACAGTGGCGAAAGCACTCTGGATATCGAAGGTCACATCGGTCAGCTCAACCTTGGTAAGGAGACCGCGCGTTCCGTAAACGGCCTGGGTGCCGGCGGTGTCGATAGTCCCGTAGCCAATATCCCAGGAACGCCAGAGTTGCCCCGTATCGCTCCGTACCGACGTGGCCGCGGGTGGCAACAACGAGGTCGAGGGCGCGACCACGACGTGCGTCGCTCCAGGTTCGGGGAGGTCGGTCACCTTCTCCGGCTGCTCATGAAAGCGCACCGCGACGCGGCTCAACTCGGGTGTCACCGTCAACGCTTCCTGCTTATCCCATTCGGCCGGTGCGGCGCGACTGCCCGCCCGCAGTGCATCGAGTGCCACCTCGACGGATCGCCTTGCCGGCTGTACATCGCGGCGATAGAGGAGCGCCGCATGATGGAAGAGCCCAAAGCGCGCGGGATCCAACGCCGCCTCGAAAGGCGCTTCGATATGACCTGTCGGCGGTACGTTGTGGCGATACGTGTAAATGCCGATGCCGTCCCACTCCTGCAGCGCCGCCACCGCGGCAGCCAGAAGCGGCAGCTCCGCGCGCCACTCGTTCGGCCATGACTGATCCCACTCCATGGCCATGAACGGCTTGTCGGCCAGGCGATTGAAGGCGAAGTTGCTGAAGATGTTGCGCCGATCCGCCGTCGTCCGGCTATTGCGCACCCGCTGATCGTCGCCCCACGGATGATCCGCATACGCATGCGCTTCGGTGAAATCCACATCCTGCAGCGTGAACAGCAGCGCCGTTGTCCGCGCCCAGTTCGAGCCGGTCATCGGTATCCGCACGCCCAGCTCCCCGCGGTAGAAATCCCGCATCCGCCGATAGTAATCGCGCTGCACCGCGATGAAGAAGCGGATGATCTCATCGTTGGGACGGCTGAAGTCTATCGTCCAGTTGCCAACATAAAGTCCATTCTCGCGCGCCCATTCGCGATATCGCGCTTCAAGGCGGCTGCGATACGGCTCCAGGGTGACTTGCTGCGTGAAGAGGTCATGCTCGTTGGCGTACTCCATCAGCACATACTGCGGATCGTCCCTGGGGGCCAGCTCCGTATACGGATTGATCGTTGTCCACAGGTAGCGGCCATACTCCTTCTGCAGCTCGATCAGCCGATCGTCGAAGAGCGCGTACGGCTTCCCCGCCGGCGGCAGATCTTCCGCGGCATCCACCAGATCGCCAGGCATGAACTTGCGATGCACCAACTGATCCAGATAAATGTAGATGCCTCGCTTCCTCAACTCCGCCGCAAAAAAATGATAGCGGTCGGTGTTCTCGGCGCTGAAGTGGCGCGAATCGCCCTTCGCGTAGTCGATGAAGCTGCGCGGCGCCCACCACGCGTCCGCGTGATGCACCCGCACAAGGTTGATGCCATAGGCGGCGATACGCGCCGCGATGGCCGGCGCCTGCTCCTTGTCCGGAAAGTTCGCCGCGCCGCTCATGTTGGTTCCCCAGAATCGAGCCGGCGTTCCATCGGCAAAGACAAAACGGCCATTGATGACGCCGAGAAAGCCGTGGCTTCCCGCCGGTGCTTCGTTAAGCCTGGAGAGATCGACGGGAGCGGCATCCCATGGCATCTCCCAGGTAATCCAGTCACTCGTGTCGGTCACGCTCGTCGCCTCGCGCTCCTCGAGAACAAGGCGCGTCGGCTCGACAAAGCTCAGCCCGAAGCGGGCCGCCCGCCGCTCCCCCATGCGCACGCCCCCGTTCTGAACGAAGTTGAAGCGAAACTCGAAGTTGGGAATGCTGTACTCGCGATTGTCCTGTATGACCAGATTCATACCGGGCTCCACGGTCAGCGTCAGGGGCATGGGTCCCGGCAGCTTGATCTCGCGCACCTGACCCTGCCAGAGAATCATGCTCTCCAGATTGCGCGGCAGCCGCACGGAGTGGGTCGTCCCGCCATCGTCCACCAGCCACAGTTCCTCACCGCCAAGGGACGCAACCTCCCAGAACAGCGCCCAGCTGCACGCTTGCAGTCTGGCCTCTTCCCTGAACTGCACATCCACATCGAGCGTCAACCCGCCGTCTGCCCGTGCAAACTTCTGAATGTACCGCAGGCTTCGCTCGCCGTTGGCGGGAATCGTCAGCCGACCGCCAAGCGTACGCCAGTTCTCCGCCGTTTCGTCGCGCGTCTCGAAAGCTTCATCCGTATGGCGCTGCTCCCATGACGGACCATGCACGTAGAATTTACCTACCCCCTGAGGTGCCATGCCGGCCGGTCGCAGCTCGAGCGTGCCATCCCCCCGCACCAGCGCCATCGCCGGTTCTCCCGCGCCAGCGGCGTCTTGTCGAAACAGCATCACAGCCGCCAGGACAACCAGATATGTCACTCTTGCTCGTTTTCGCACTGCGCTCTCCGCTGGGTTCCATCATGTCGCCGCCATCCGCCCCCTTCCACGTCTACCTTTAGATGCGACCCGCATCGACCGGTTCCAGCCCCTGCTCCTTTTGTTCGCACGGTCAATAATTAATAAAACTTTAGAATTCTTCTAAATTGGGGTTGCACGCCCCCCACCCCTATATGTATGGTTAAGTGTTGCCAATTACCACTACATATTGTGGCACGACTCCTTCAGCAAGCAGAACTGCCCCCTCCACATCGCCCAGCAGCCGGAGAGATCCAAATGGCCAATCACCCTCACAACGCCCAGCCCCAGCTCCTCGACTCGCAAAAACTGGATGTCCAGGTACTCAAGCGCGATGGTCGCACCGTCGCCTTCGAGAGCGACCGCATCTATCGCGCCATCGAGAAGGCCTTCCTGGCAACCTCCTCCGGCGAGGCGCTTCCGGCGGATCACGCACGCCTCATCCGCACCATGACCGACAAGGTGACCCAGGTCACCATTGCCAAGGCCATCGGCGGCGACAGCCTGGAGGTCGAGCGTATTCAGGACGAGGTGGAGACGCAGCTGATGAAGAGTGGCCACTACGAGGTGGCGCGCAAGTACATCGTCTACCGCGAAGAACGCAAGAAGGCCCGTCAGTTGCGCGGCGAACCATCGGCAACCGAGCCGCCGGCACCCACCATTCATGTGCTGCGCAATGGGGACAACCGCGTCCAGCTCGATGCCGAGATGCTGCGGCGCGAGCTGAATGTCGCCTGCCGCGGTCTCGAGGATCGCTGCTCTCCCAACGCGCTCGCCGATGAACTGCTGCGCATGCTCTTCGATGGCGTCACCACCGAAGAGATCAACAAGGCGATGGTTCTGGTCGCCAAGTCACGGGTGGAACAGGAGCCTGCCTATACCTATGTTGCCGCTCGCATCGTTCTCAAGACCCTCTATCGTGAAGCGCTCGGCAAGACCTATGCCCACGACGAACTGGAGATGGCCCACCGGCGCCATTTCCGCCGCTACCTGGAAGAAGGCATCGAGGCCGAGCGCCTCAGCCCCCAGCTCATGGCCTTTGATCTCAAGCGGATCGCCGGCGCCCTCGACCTCGATCGCGACCGCAAGTTCGCGTACATGGGCATCCAGACCATCTACGACCGCTACCTGATTCATATCGACGGGCGGCGCATCGAGACGCCCCAGTACTTCTTCATGCGGGTTGCCATGGGGCTGGCCGCGAACGAAGGAGACGACAAGAACGAGCGCGCCATCGAGTTCTACAACCTGCTCTCCAGCTTCCGCTTCATGAACTCCACCCCCACCCTCTTCAATGCCGGGACCCTGCATCCGCAGCTCAGTTCGTGCTATCTGCAGACCGTGCAGGACGACCTGGAATCCATCTTCAAGATGATCTCCGACGATGCACGGCTCTCGAAATGGGCCGGCGGTCTGGGTAATGACTGGACCCCAGTACGGGCCACCGGTGCCCACATCAAGGGGACCAACGGTATCAGCCAGGGGGTCATTCCCTTCCTCAAGGTGGCCAACGCCACCGCTGTCGCCGTCAATCAGGGCGGGAAGCGCAAAGGGGCCATGTGCGCCTACCTGGAAACATGGCACCTCGACATCGAGGACTTCCTCGAGCTGCGCAAGAACACCGGCGATGACCGCCGCCGTACGCACGATATGAATACCGCCAACTGGATCCCCGACCTCTTCATGAAACGCGTCGTGGAAGCGGGCGAATGGACTCTCTTCAGCCCCTCGGATGTCCCCGATCTGCACGACCTCTATGGCGACGCATTCGTCCGGCGCTACGAGGAGTACGCGGCCATGGCCGAACGGGGTGACCTCAAGCACTTCAAGAAGATCGACGCCCTCAAGCTATGGCGCAAGATGCTCTCCATGCTCTTTGAAACCGGCCATCCCTGGATGACCTTCAAGGATCCTTCCAATCTCCGTTCGCCACAAGATCACGCAGGGGTGGTTCACAGCAGCAATCTCTGCACCGAAATCCTCCTCAACACCTGCCACGAAGAAACTGCCGTCTGCAATCTGGGCTCCATCAATCTCGCCGCCCATATCACCGACGGCAAGCTCAACGAAAAGATGCTCTCGCGCACCGTGCGCACCGCCATGCGCATGCTCGACAATGTCATCGACATCAACTACTATCCAACGCCCGAAGCCCGCAACGCCAACCTGCGCCACCGTCCGGTCGGCCTCGGCCTCATGGGCTTCCAGGATGCCCTCTACAAGCTCGATTACACCTGGACCAGTCAGCAGGCCATTGATTTTGCCGACCGCTCCATGGAGATGATCTCCTACTACGCAATCCTCGCCTCCACGGAGCTTGCCCAGGAGCGCGGCGCGTATGCATCGTACGCAGGCTCCAAATGGGAGCGCGGCCTCCTGCCGATCGATACCATCGACCTCCTTCGCCGTGAGCGCGGCGAGGAATTCCTTGACATGGATTCCAGCGTCACCATGGAGTGGGAGTTGGTTCGCGAACGCATTGCCGCCCATGGCATGCGCAACTCCAACACCATGGCCATCGCCCCCACCGCCACCATCGCCAACATCACCGGCATCACTCAGTCCATCGAGCCCACTTACAAGCACCTCTACACCAAGTCGAACCTCTCGGGAGAATTCACCGTCGTCAATCCCTTTCTCGTCGAAGATCTGAAGGAACGCGACCTGTGGGATGCCGACATGATCGACGACCTCAAGTACTACGATGGCTCCATCGACGAGATCGAGCGCATCCCTGACGATGTCAAGGAGAAGTACCTGACCGCCTTCGAACTTGAGTCGGAGTGGCTTATCGAGTGCGCCAGCCGCCGGCAGAAGTGGATCGACATGGGCCAGTCGCTCAACCTCTACATCCACCAGCCCAGCGGCCGCAAGCTCCACGACATGTACATTCTCGCCTGGCGAAAGGGGCTCAAGACCACCTACTATCTGCGTTCCCTCGCCGCCACTCATATCGAGAAATCGACGATCGATGTCAATCGCCGGGGCATCCAGCCACGCTGGATGAAGAGCCGCTCCGCCTCCAGCGATATCGTCCTGAACCGCGAACCCGCCATGCCTGTCGCCCCCAAGGCGTGCAGCATCCTCGACCCCGATTGCGAAGCCTGTCAGTAATCCCCCCCTTACGGAGACCACATAAATGAGCTGCTGCACCATCACCAACGAACGCCCGAAGCCGCATGACCTCGCCAAACGCATCAACGTCGAAGACAAGCGTCTGATCAACTGCCGGACGGTCGACGTCAATCAATTGATGCCCATCAAGTACCAGTGGGCGTGGGAGCATTATCTCAATGGCTGTGCCAATCACTGGATGCCGACTGAAGTGCCCATGCAGCGCGATATCGAGCTGTGGAAGTCCAGCGAACTGACGGACGACGAACGGCTGGTGATCATGCGCAACCTTGGCTTCTTCTCGACCGCGGAGTCCCTGGTCGGTAATAATCTGGTGCTGGCCATCTTCAAGCACATTACCAATCCCGAGTGTCGCCAGTACCTGTTGCGGCAGGCGTTCGAGGAAGCGCTTCATACCCATACCTTCCACTACATCGTCGAGTCGCTCAACCTCGACGAACGGGAGGTCTTCAACATGTACAATGAAGTGAACTCCATCCACGAAAAGGACGCCTTCGAGATGGAGCTTACCGCCGACATCATGAGCGACAACTTCACGACGGAGACTCTGGAGGACAAGCAGCGCTTTCTGGAGAATCTCGTCGGCTTCTATGTGATCATGGAAGGCATCTTCTTCTACTCCGGCTTTGCCATGATCCTCTCCTTTCATCGTCGGAATCTGATGTCGGGCATCGGCGAGCAGTTCCAGTACATCCTGCGTGACGAGACCATCCATCTCAACTTTGGACTCGACCTCATCAACGGCATTAAGCAAGAGAACCCGGAAATCTGGACGACGGATTTCCAGCAGCGGATCCGCGAGCGCGTAGAGAAAGCAGTCGAGTTGGAGATCAACTATGCGCAGAGCTGCCTCCCCACCGGCATTCTTGGCCTGAACGCCGAGATGTTTGTGGATTATGTGCGGCATGTCGCCGACCGTCGTCTGGAGCGCATCGGCCTGCAGGCCCAGTACCACACGCGCAATCCCTTCCCCTGGATGAGCGAGACGATCGACCTGCTCAAGGAGAAGAACTTCTTCGAGACTCGCGTCACCGAGTATCAGGCCTCGTCCGTGCTCGAGTGGTAGACGCCGCGCCTGTCTGCTGAGGCGTCCAGAACGCTCGCCACAAAACCTTCGGCGAGACATCGCTTTTCGGCGGGAAGATGTTATGGTAAGGGCTTTTGCCTCGGCATCCGGTATTGCCAGGAGAGAAATCAAGATACTTTGAGCTCACGGAGCGACTGCATGCATCCTTACCGTACCCATACCTGTGGCGATCTGCGCGAATCCCATGTCGGCGAGACCGTGCGGCTGTCCGGCTGGGTTCACAGTGTTCGCGATCACGGCGGCATTGTCTTCATCGACCTGCGCGACCATTACGGCATCACCCAGATCGTCATCGATTCGCATGCCGACTTCTACCACAGCTGCCAGCACATGCGCTCCGAGACCGTCGTCTCCTTCACCGGCGAAGTCGTCATGCGCGACGCGGAGACCGTCAACGATCGCCTGCCGACCGGTAAGGTAGAGTTGACCGCCGCCGCGATGCAGGTGCTGGGCGAGGCGCAACCGCTGCCCTTTCCCGTAGCTGACGAGACGGTCTGCCCGGAATCGCTGCGCCTGCGCTATCGCTTCCTGGAGCTTCGCCGCCAGTCGCTTCATGAGAGCATCCTCCTGCGCTCCAAGGTTATCGCCAGAATGCGGCAACTCATGGCCGAACTGGGCTTTACCGAATTCCAGACCCCGATCCTGACCTGCAGTTCCCCGGAAGGCGCTCGCGACTTCCTCGTCCCCAGCCGTCTGCATCCCGGCAAGTTCTACGCCTTGCCCCAGGCACCGCAGCAGTTCAAGCAGCTTCTCATGGTCGCCGGATTCGATCGTTATTTCCAGATCGCCCCCTGCTTTCGCGACGAAGATTCGCGCGCCGATCGCTCGCCCGGCGAGTTCTACCAGCTCGACATGGAGATGTCATTCGCCACGCAGGAGGATGTCTTTGCCGCCGTCGAGCACGTCATGAATGGTGTCTTCGGCAGCTTCTCCAAGGGAACCGTCGATCAGCCGCCCTTTGTGCGCATCCCCTACGCCGAATCGATGCACAAGTATGGCTGCGATAAGCCTGACCTGCGAAACCCCCTTCAGATGTTCGACGCCTCGGAAGCTTTCGCCACCAGCGACTTCAAGGCCTTTGCGGGCGTTGTGCAGCGCGGCGGTGTTGTCCGCGCCATCACCGTCAAGGGTATTGCGCAGCAGCCCAGAAAATTCTTCGACGACATGATCGAGTTCGCGCAATCGGTCGGCTCCAAAGGGCTTGGCTACATCGGCTGGGTCAATGGCGAACCGCGCAGCCCTATCGCCAAGTTCCTGACCCCCGAACACCTGGTACAGCTCCAGCAGGCGGGCGGCGCGGGAGAAGGCGACGTGATCTTCTTCATCGCCGACAAGGAAGCGAAGGTCTGCAAGATCGGCGCCGAAGTCATCGCCGAACTGGGCAAGCGCCTCGACCTGATCGAGAAGGATGCCTTCCGCTTCTGCTGGATTGTCGACTACCCGATGTACGAGCGCAACGAAGAGAGCGGCCACATTGAGTTCTCGCACAATCCCTTTTCGATGCCGCAGGGTGGCATGGAAGCGCTTTCCGGCCAGGATCCATTGGCGATTCTCGCCTACCAGTACGACCTGGTTTGCAACGGCATCGAGCTTTCCAGCGGTGCCATCCGGAATCATCGCCCGGACATCATGTACAAGGCGTTCGAGATCGGTGGCTACAATAACGATGAAGTGGACAAGCGCTTCGGCGGCATGATCAATGCCTTCAAGCTCGGCGCTCCGCCCCACGGTGGCATCGCCCCCGGCGTCGACCGCATCGTCATGCTGCTCGCCAACGCGCCCAACATCCGCGAAGTCATCGCCTTCCCGATGAACCAGCAGGCTCAGGATCTGATGATGAATGCGCCTTCCGAGGTCGACGAGCGCCAGCTGCGCGAGCTTTACCTGCGCCTCAAGCTGCCCTCCCGGCAGGAAAAGGAAACCGTCCCGACTCCCTGACCAGTCAGCAGACGCCCGTCGTTCGCGGTTCGTTCAGGCTGTGACCGAAGCGCGCTGCCAGACTATGGGAAAGGCATCGTCCGCCATCTTCGCGCCGTCCTTGACGGTCACGAACGGCTTCATGGGATGGTTGCCGGTGGCGTCATAGTAGGTTTCGTCGGTCATATAGTGGTAGGCAATGGCGCGGCGTGGACGATTGCTGGTGTTCGCATGAGAGCCATGCCAAGTCAGGCCGTGATGGTAGTGCACGTGCCCCTTCCTGACCGGACAGAGCCGAACCTCCACCTTGTTGCCTTTGTACTCGCCCGGCAACTGGTCGAACTCGGCAATGCCCTGAAACCACTCCAAGGCTACGCCCCACTTGTGAGAGCCCGGCACCATGCTCATGCAGCCATTGCCTTCGTCGACGTCATCGAGCGCAATCCAGGCGGAGACCTGCGTGTTGGGCCGGATAATCGGCCACAGCGGCGAATCCTGATGCCAGAAATTGACGCCGCCCTGCGTTGCCGGCTTGTACTGGATCTGATCATGCCAGATCCGCAGTGCCCGCGCCCCTGTCAGTTGCCCGATCTCCTCGACGATCTTCGGCGTCTTCATCACCTGCCGAAAGGGATCGCTCGCCTGCCAGATATTGACCACCTGCCAGACCTGCGTCGCGGGGTTGCTGTTGAGGTTGCGGAGCAGAACCGGTTGCGGTACGTCCGCCCTGTCCTTCTGGTCGATCACCCGCGTCAGCTCATCGCGAAGGCGGTCAACCTCTTCCGCGGATAGCGCCTGTCCGGCATTGATGAATCCGTCGCGATGAAAGCGTTCAACCTGAGTTTCACTCAACATGATGGGTCCTCGCACCTGGGGGTTGTCAAAAGAGTTAACCAACGTATTGTTTATAGTAAGATGATTCATCGTCACCGACAATAGAGAAGAATCACAAAGGCATGGACAATCATAAGATCATGATGCTGACCCCGCGGGAGTATCAGCCGACCGTTCGCATCGCCAACTATATTCATGCTCCACCGCATGGCGCCTGGGGAGAACGGCGCATCCCGGACTGGGAACTCATCTTTGTCGTCAGCGGCATGCTCACCTACAGCGATGCGGAGGGAGCAGAGCTGGACGTGGCGCACGGCCAGGTGCTGACCATCGCTCCGGGCCTCTTGCACTCCCTGCGGGTAGCCTCCCAAAGCGACGGCGCGACCCTCAGCTGCATCCATGGCGAGCTGCTGCCTGAAGGCACCGCCCTGGCTCGTAATTATCTCCCGGCGCGGACGCCTGCTCGCGTGACCTCCGATTTCGATCCCGTCCTCATGCACGACCTCTTCCGCCGCTGCAGCGATGCCTTCGAAGGACACAGTGTGCTGCGCCAGGAAATATGCCGGACAATTGCCCGCGAGATCTGGCTGCGCCTCGCCGAATGCTGGTCGCGCACCGACAACGTTCAGCTCTCTCAGCGGGTGGCCGCCATGGTGCAATATCTGCGTGACCATCTCTTCGAAACCGTTGGTCGCCGTGAGCTGGCTGCACGCTTTCACCTCAGCCCCGAGCACGTCAACTATCTCTTCAAGCAGGAGCTGGGGATCTCTCCCACCCAGCTGGTGCAGCGCGAGCGCATCCTCATCGCCTATCGCATGATCCAGGAGGAAGGCCTTTCCGTCAAGGAGGCCGCGGATCGCGTCGGCTATCGGGATCCCTTCTACTTCTCGCGCCTTTTCTCCCGCATTGCCGGCATCAGCCCCGGCCGGGTATGACGCTCGTCCGTCATGCCGCGGTCGGCGGGCGGAGATTGGTCGGCGGCGTCGGCCCATCGTCATCGCCATTCCTGTCGGGCACCAGATGGAGAGGCGGGGCGACATAGAACTTGATCTCGAGTTCAGCCAGCCTTTCGGGGGGCAGGTTGAGGTCGCGTAGCGAGGCAACGATCTCATCGGCATTGCGTGCCCGCGGATAGAAGCTGCACGGCGTCAGGAACTCGGGAGCAGGCGAGTCCAGAAGGTTGCGGGGATAATCGCGGCACATGCCTGGACGGCTCTCGTACGAGTCGCATTGACCGGTAAGCGTGTCGTAATGGGTGCAGCGGAAGATGAAGGCATGCTGGCTGCGATCTTCCCCCAGATACTCGAAGCCATTGATCCACCGATGCCACCCCAGGACCGCCCAGCGCACGCTCCGCGCGTAGAAGAGCCACCGGTTCAGGTAGATCATCGGCGTCTCACAGCAGGCGCCGCATCCATTGCAGTGGCCGGCCAGTTCCAACTCCGGCGCCTCCTTGCGCAGACGCCGGATCCAGCGGGTGATAGCCAGATCGCAGCCGTAACGCCACCGCGCCAGCCGCTTCACCACCCGTCGCACCGCCCCATCCCTCATTGACGAAGCGATCCCTGGGTCACAAACTCGGCATCCACGGCCGCCGTGACAACCTTGCCGTTTACGTCCGTAATCACGACCTGCTGCTCCTCGCCACGACCAATCGATGCCACTTTCCCGAAACCTTCGGGCGTCGGTGCCACCGCCATCACGTAGTTGACGACCAGATCACGATCGGCCCGAAGATTGACGCTGGTTTTGAAGCCTTTCTCCGACAGCACATTCTTCCTGGCTGATTCGGCCAGCCCATAGTGGAAGAAGCCGGTGATCTCCTCCAGTCCTAGCACGCTCGCATGCCGTCCCGACCACGGCTGATAATAACGGCCGCCGTTCGAGAGCCACAGCAGCGTGCTCGCCAGCACCTTTGGATCCTTCAGCGCAAACCAGACATAACCTTCCTCCGGAAAGCTCACTGCCGTCCATGCCATCGCTGCCTTGGGATCGCTCACCAATATGACGATGTCTTCAAAACCCTTGCGAGCCGGATACAGGCTCACATCCGTGTGGCGGCGATCGATCATCGGCACCTTCGCGAGGTCGCTGAATTCGGCACCCGGCTTCAGAATCGAGTACCCGCCTTTCGCGGGATCTTCCGTCGGCTCGACGAAGACCTGCCCGTGCACAAAGGGGCTCGTCGAGATGAGGCCGCTGCCTTCACGCTCCGGGAAGCGCAGCATAGCGTGATGCCCCAGCGTCATCGGCCCTTTCATCCCGCTGATGACGTGCTGACTGTAGACGGCGTTCTGACCATCCACCAGGCGGACAAACTTGTCTACATGGCCTTCGCGCACGGTCGTATCCATCGCCAGGTGCATGGTCTGGGCGCCGTCCTCCTTCGTAATACCGCCCCACTCCCACTTGCTGTTGGCGGTCTCGCCATGCAGGGGGTGCTGCTCATCCTTGTAAGGCGAATCATTGCCGCCGAAGGGCATGCAGAAGAAGTCGCCACGCAGCACCTTGAGGATATCCGGCATCTCGTTGTCGACCTTCTCCTTCGCCCAAGGCGCTACGGAATAGGGCTCGATCGCCCGGTTCTTGCGGTCGAAGGTGACGGGACCGATATGGCCGCCGCGACGCGTGATACATGCCTTCACCTGATCCGACTTGAGCATCCAGGATTTCTGGCCATCTACCTTCTTCAGAGCATCAGCTGACATGGGATCTATCCTTCTTTGAGTCGCGCTTGCCGAAACGGAGTGTGCGGCATGAGATGAAGCGACAATGCGCCTACTATAGCGCGTTGGTCACAAAAGGAGAACAGCATTTTCGTTAGTTCTGCGTGGGTCGAGAGTAAAGGGGCAGACGCAGGCTGAAGGTACTGCCCTGCGCTGGAGTGCTCACGACAGTGAGGGTCGCCCGCATCATGTCGGCAAGACGCCGCGAGATGGCGAGGCCGATGCCGGTCCCTTCGTGCTGCCGATGCAGGCGCGAATCCAACTGCACGAAATCCTCGAAGATGGTCTCCTGATGCTCCGGCGCTATGCCGATTCCCGTATCGTTGACATCGATCCTCAGAAGGTCGCCTTCCACGGCGGCACTGAGCTTGATCTCGCCTCCTTCCGGGGTGAACTTGATGGCGTTGGCCACCAGGTTGATGAGGATCTGCCGGACGCGCTCACGGTCCGCTTCCACCGCCGGCAGCCCCGCTGGCAGATCGAGATGAAGACGATGCTGCTTGCGGCTGCACTGGGGCAGCACCAGATCGGCAACGTCACGCGCCACCTCCCCGATTTCTACGCTGGTTATCGTCAGGGAGAGGGCCCCGACATCGATCTTGGCAATGTCGATGAGGTCGGAAATCATGAGGAGCAGATGCTGCGACGCCGAACCGATGCGACGCAGATACTCGCGCTGGCGCTCCGCCAGGTCACCATGCAGGCCGGAGTCGAGAATGTCGGTAAAGCCGATGATCGCGCTCAGCGGCGTCTTCAACTCATGGCTGATGTTGGCCAGGAAGCGCGATTTGTGAAGATTGGCGGCCTCCAGCTCATGGGTCTTTCGCTGCAACTCCGTGACTACCCGCTCCTCCTCGGCCAAACTGTCCACGAGAATATCGACCATGCGGTTGAAGTCGACGGCCAGAGAAGCCACGGGTCCGCCGCCGGCGGGCAGTGCCCGGGCCGTGAGATCGCCGCGCGTCACGCCGCGGGCTACATCCGCAAGATCCTCGACCGGCCTCGCCAGATAGCGATTGACCGCGTGCAGGTAGAGCACGGCCACCATCACGATGAGGACAAAAGCAATGCTCGCCTCATGGATGATCGAGCGCCGGCGATCGAGAAGATCGACTGCCTGACGCTGCAGTTCGCGCACCACCGAGCGCTGAATGGCGCTCCAGGTGACCAGCATGTGACTGAAACGCGGCATGGCAGTCTCGGCGCGCGTCAGCGCATCCGGTGCGGCCAGCAACTCCTGGTAAACGGCCTCCACCATCAGCTGCAGGCGATGATACGAGACGCTGTCGGTAAGCGTTGACTCGCCGGCAAGCGGCACCCGGACACTGAATCGCAAGGCGGCAAGCGCCCGGCGAAAGGGAGGCTCCTTCCAGGGTTCGCTCCCTCCTTCCAGCCACTGGCGTTGCGCCTCGACCAGCTCGCGGTGTACCTCATCCAGATGAATCGCATCGCGGGTTGCATGGGCCAACGCCTGGCGTGATCTGGCGAGTTCTTCCACGTGATGGTACACGCGCAGGACGCCGCCAATGGCGAGAATCACCAGCAGGGCGAGAAAAAGCAGGTGTGGGTAGAAGTGGGAGCGGTACGTGCGCATGGGCCGCTCCCGGGTTCAGGCAGGTTCAGGCAGGTCTGCCGCCCGCTTGAGCGCCGCGACTAACATCCGGCGATCGAGCGGCTTGTGGATGAGGTCGAATGGCTTCGCGGCACGCGCACGCTCCAGAACCGCTTCGTCGGTGACGGCGGTCACGAAGAGTACACGGACGGCGGCAAGCTCCTCCATCTGCCGGATCCGTGCGAAGACTTCCAGCCCGTCGATATCCGGCATCATGATGTCCAGGAGAACAATCGCCGGCTTGTGAAGTCCGATCTGCAGGATGGCATCGTACCCATTGACGGCAACACAAACCGCATAGCCGGGAAGCGCCAGAGCGACGTAGTCCGCCAGGATGAGACGGGCGGATTCGTCATCCTCCACGATCAGCACGAGGTGACTGTCGATCTCGCTCATCACTTGCTGGTGCAGGCTCTGAATCGCGTGCTGATGGCGAGGATACGGCTGCGTCTTTCCCCGTTCCCAGGAGTTGACGGTGGGGAAGGAGACGCCCAGTTGCCGCGCCAGCTCCTCCTGCGACCAGCCGCGCGCTTCCCGAATCTGACGCAATTTGTCCGCAATTTCCAATGCCACAGTCGTCCGTATCCTTTTCGTTTTGCTTACTATATCCGGCCGAGGCTCAAATGACAGCAGCGCTGTCAGACCTCACGATAGAGCCGATACGCAAGCGACAGTACGGCCGATGCACTCCACGAAAACTCCGCGTGCCCGACTCCGTAACCTGTCATCGGATCGTAGCATTCGTAGATCGATTCACTTCGATTGAGTGCGCTCAGGATCCGGTCGGCAGCTTCGTCCGCTTCACGCTGAAGGCCGGAACGATAGATCGCGCCGACCATCCAGAAGCTGACGTGCGGCCAGGTCCGCCCGATCCAGTACGACTGAGGCGAGAGGCTGCTGCCGCGCTCCTTGAGGAATCCACCACCGCGGAAGGCGGGGTGCGCCAGATCGAGCGAGGGAAAGGGCAGAAGGGTATTGAAGTGCTCGGGTGCCAGCAGGTATCTTTCGCAGATCTGAAGCGCAAGCTCCGGCTCTGGAATCTCCGCGTATAGCGGCATGAAGCAGCTCGGCGTCAGCATGTTGGTGAAGGCGCCCCCCACCCGTCGATCCTGGAAGGTCTGCAACTCAGGGTCGAAGAGCTGCTCGCTGATCAACTCCCGCAGACGCGCCGCCTCGCGGCGCCACCCCCTCGCTTCCTCCCGTTTATCCAACATCTGGGCAAATTTGGCCATACAGATGCATTCGGTGTAAAGATTGGCGTTGGTATCGGCGTTCTCCACCGCGCCGCTGTCGGCTTTACCCCAGTCGTTCTTGTACCACGCACGATCCGCGGCAAAGGCCACCGGGTTGGACTGCCACCGCAGGGAATCATCCCAGCAGACAGCGCCAGGTGGATACTCCACCAGGCCATTTCCATCGCTGTCGCAATCGCGCAGCCAGTGTCGTACGTAGCGCGCCAGTCCCTCGTAGGAATCCGCAACGAGCGCCGGGTCGGGTGAAAGCTGGTGAAAACGCTCGAGTCCCCAGGCAAGGATCGGCTGCTGATGACCCCTGAAATACTTGCCGTTGACATAACGGGCACAGGGTACTCCCTGCTCGTCGACCCCCTCCAGGAGGAGGCGCATGGCCCCCCGCGCCGCCTCGTTACGACGCAGCAACCCCATGCCCAACAGCGAACAGGCGGTATCCCACCACCAGGTGGCGCAGACCCCGGCCTTGCCCGCATGGATGGTGCGCACGCTGTCACCGCCAAGCGTCCGCGATGTATGCTCATTCGCAATGAGGATGCCGACAGCCCGCAGCACCAGCTCTTCGTAATCGGCGAACTGCAACGGTATGGAAGGCAGCGCAGCGTAGACCGCGTCCATGCGCTTCTTCGCGGCAGTCAGAATTGCCGTGGCGCCTTCGCTGGGCATCGGTGGCACGTTCAGGCTGGTCGAATCGTCAAAAGCAATACAGAACGAAGTGGACCAATTGCCCCGCGGCTCGATCTCCACGTCGATCCAGGCGCTCTCCAGCCGCTCGCCATTGTCCTGGAAGCTCAGATCGCGCCTCTCCGCCTGAAAGGCAACCGCGATATCGTACTCGCCGATGACCTTCTGCCGGCTGGAAAGGACGCCATCCGCGAAGGTGCAGGGGAAGTGGCGGTCCGGTACGCTGAACCAACGCAGGCGTACTTTCAAAGGAGCCGCGCCAACGTTGGACAGCTCATAGCTGACCTGCAGCCGATCGGTGTCGGCAAAGCAGATGGTACACAAGCCGCGCAACGGTGGCAGCGGTCGCACACCATTGAGACAGAAATGCTCCTCGATGTGAGAGCGATAGTAATTCATCGAGTTATACGGCTGCATCTGGGTGAGCAGCTCTTCAGGGGCGCCAGGGAACTCCAGTTCGAGACCAAGCAGCTTGTAAAACATCCGCCGGGCATCCACTTCGATATGCGCAAAACACTCATCCGGCCCGGGAGCTGTGCCGACATCCTTGAGTATGCTCATCCGGCTCCCCATCTCACGGAAGCCGAAACTGGCGGTAAAATCGGCATGCAGCGTCTCATGTCCCGGGCGCCGGCAGAACCGCACGAGGTTGCGGGATTCATCGAATCTGGCGGATAGATTCACGTCGTTGTCCGTGGCTGAAGAGGTTCAATGTTTTGATCAGTACTCAACCTATCCATTGAGTCAGCAGTCGTCAACCTGCTTCTCCAGGATCTTACTTGCCTTTGCCCAGCAACATGGCATCTTCTTCAGTACTTCATGCGGTTCGGGGAACCGCCCACGCTTCAGTCAAAGAGAGAGAATAATGGCCCAGAGAACTCGCTGCGCGATCGTCGGCATCGGCCATCGTGCCTATTCGTGGCTCGGTCAGATGGCCGGCACCTATGAAGATGTTACCGAAGTTGTTGGCCTGTGCGACCGGCTTGCCGACCGCTGCCACGATGCCAACAAGTATGCCAGAACGAACGCCGCCGTCTACACGGATTATGACCGGATGCTGGCGGAACTGCGACCCGACATGGTAGTAGTGGTCAGTCCCGAACACGTCCATGGCGAACACATCGTGAAAGCCTTGGATGCAGGCTGCGAGGTAGCAACCGAGAAGCCGCTCTGCACCCAGCCGCGGGACGCGATTGCCATTCTGGAGGCGGAAACGCGCAACAACCGGCGCGTCTTCATGGGCTTCAATTATCGACACATCCCACTGGCAAGCCGCATCCGCGAGATTGTTCTGGAAGGCATCATCGGCACGCCGATTTCGATGGACCTGACCTGGTATCTGGACTACCGCGGCCACGGCGCCAGCTACTTCCGCCGCTGGCACCGGCTGATGGAGAGATCGGGCGGCCTGCTTATCACCAAGGCGACGCACCATTTCGACCTGGCCAACTGGTGGATGAATGACCGCCCCGCCAGCGTCTACGCCCGCTGCAGCCGGAACTTCTTCGGCGCCGGCCATGGCCGATTTCGCGGTGAACGTTGCCGTGATTGTGCCCATGCCGCCGACTGCCAGTTTCATTACGACATTCTGGATAAGGAACGCAAGGCGCGCGAGTTGGATTATGCCGTTCCTCTGGTGCGCGACTACGAAGGCGATACCTGCGTCTTCAGCGACGACATCGATATCTACGACACGCACGCGGTCATGGTGCAGTACGCCAACGGTGGCGTACTCAATTACTCCCTCAACGCATCTGTGCCATTTGAAGGCTGGAATCTCGCCATAAACGGCACCCGCGGCCGACTGGAAAGCAACATCACCGACGCCAAGCCCCTGCCCGGCTGGCAGCAGCACGTGAAGGTGACGAATCGCCAACATCGTGTTCTCTCCAACGACGAAATTCAAGTCGTCTCCTGGCCTGACCACTACACGATTCACGTCATGCCGCACGACCGCAATGGCTGGCAGGAGCGTATTCCGAACATCGCCGAAGGACATGGCGGCGGGGATTTCCGCATCTTCGATGCCTGTTTCCGGGGCACCCTCAAGAGCAGCGATCCGCTCGGCCTCTTCGCGTCGGCGGGTGCCGGCGTCCACAGCATGATCATTGGCGCCGCGGCGAATCAGTCCGCGGCCAGCGGCATGCCGGTACAGATCAGCGATCTGCTGGGCGCCTGGGCCTGACGCCAGCTCTCGTCACAGGGTGGAGACGTCGATGACTGGGCCATCCGGCTCGACCCCGTGTTCGATCAGCACGTCAAAATAGGGCTCTCGGCTGTCGGATAGAAGCTGCAGCAGGAGGCGCTCCATGGCGGCGCGCTGAGCTTCGTCTGTCCGCGCCAGATTCCTCTTCTCGAACGGATCCGACGCGAGATCGAAGAGCAACTCACGCTTGTCTTCATAGAAAGCGTACTTCCAGCGCTCCGTGACCAGGCCTCGCCAGTCCTGAAGATGCAGCCCCCAACGTGGATTGTTGTGCATCTCGAGCAAGACTGCATCGGGGCCCTGGCAGGCTTCTCCACGCAGGGCGGGTGACCAGTCGAAGCCCTGATTGTGAATGGGGACGTCGACGCCGACCAGTCCAAGCGTGGTGGCCATCAGGTCGACCAGACTGAAGAGGCCATCGATCCGGCCCTGCGCGGGGAGGCGTCCCGGCGCGTGGAAGATGGCCGGAATCCGCACCGATTCCTCCTCCGGGTGTTCCTTCTTCGCCATGCGATTGTGGCTGCCGCCGAACTCGCCATGGTCGCTGATGTAGACAGTGATGGTGTTGTCGCGAAAGGCTGGCAGCCGTTCAATTGCCGCCATGAGCCTGCCCATATTCCAGTCGAGGTTCTCGATCATGGCATAGTAGAGTGCGAGCAGACGCCGATTCTCGAGGGTGTCCGTGAAGTTTTCGCGCAGGTCGAGAGCCATTGGATCAAAGCGCTGCCACTTCTCCGGAACCAGCATGGGGAAGTGTGGCGGCGTCACGCTGAGGACGAGATAGAGGGGCTCCTCGCGCTCGTAGGATTGCAGATAGTCGATGGCGAGGCTTGTCTGGCCGTCGGTTTCATATCCCTCGAGCTTGGTCGGATTGATGTCACGGTTCTTGTAGTAGTAACTGTTGAAGTGCTGGTTGAGGTTCTCAAAACCGAACCAGTCCTGAAAGCCGGCGCGATGGTATTCCGGCGTGCGCTGGCATGAGCCTTTGTACTCTTCAGGATTCTGACGAGTCAACGGCGGCTTCTGGTTCTGATATGTGCCGCAATGCCATTTGCCAAAGTAGGCCGTATGATAACCCGCCTGGCGCAGAATCGTGGCGGTGCTTGGCGAAGCCGGCTTGTAGACATCGAAAAAGCCGGCGACGGGGCCGCTGTGGGCATGGCGGCCCGAGAAGATGGTGCCGCGGCTGGGTGTACAGATCGGGCAGTTGGCATATGCACGGGAGAAGCTCGCCCCCTCGGCGGCCAGCCGATCCATCACCGGTGTGCGAAGGTTGCCGTCTCCGATGTGCCCCATCGCCTGGCCACGATGTTCGTCGGAAAGAATGTAGATGATATGAGGACGCTTCTCCGGCATGATGGATCTCGCTGCTGATCGGGTAATAGAATGTGTGCAAAGGAGAAGTTGCCGCAAACGGTCAGGTTGTCCAGTTTTCCATGGTTAAAAGGCGCAGGATCTCCCTTGGCGGGGTGAACATCGTGTTCTCTCTCTGGATCTGAATGGATTGAGGCGGTAGTTTGCGACGTGCTCCAACCATAAAGGAGATCATGAAGATGCCTCGACCCATGACTTCGCGCCAACGGGTGATGGCCGCTCTTGCCCACGACGAACCGGACCGGACGCCGATTTTCGAGTACGTGCTTCTTTCACCGGTTGCCGACCACATCCTTGGGCGCCGCTACGCTTACGGCGAGAACTGGCATGAGGTGGTTCAAGACATGGGATGGGAGGCGGCTCTCTCGCGGCAAGCCAGAGATATCGTGGATCTCGCCAGAATTCTGGGCCATGATATGCTCTACGTGATACCCAATGCTCCTCCTTCCAGAGCGTCGAAGGTGCCACAACTACCCGCACCCTCCTTCAACGACCCGGTTGCGGAGATGACCTGGCGATTAGACATGGCCGAGGCGGCAGCGACACCGCTTGCGGATGCCCCCTACCTGATCTACGATCTGGTTCGCCAGGAGATGGAACGCCACGATCTCGATCTGCCGATTCTCGCTCCCGCGTATGCCCACGGTGTCTGGGCCGATACCACCCTGATGCAGGTAATGGCATTGGCACCCGAGGTGGCGCATCGGCATTTCGCCCTTGCCACGACGCGTGCGCTGATGAGTGTGGAGAAGTACCTCGCGCGGGGAATCATATTGATCGGGGTTGGGGGCGATTTCGCGGGCAATCGCGGACCGCTTATTTCTCCCGCTGCGTATCGCACCTTCATCATGGAGGAGGTCCGCAAGATCTCCCGAAGGGTCCATGCCGGGGGAGGATTTGCGGTCAACGCCAGTGATGGCAACTTGTGGCCCGTGATCGACGATTTTCTCCTTGGCTGTGAGGTGGACGGCTATCTTGAAATCGAAAGCCGCGCGGGGATGGAATTGGCCGAACTGAAACGGCGCTTTGGTTCATCCATCACCTTCTTCGGCAACATGGATTGTTCGACGGTCCTGGCCACTGGGACGCCAGCCGAAATCAGGCAAGTCGTCAGAGAATGTCTGGAGGATGGGTGGGGGAACGGCGGGCACATCTTCTGCTGCAACAACGCCATCACCGCCAGCGTTCCGGTGCGGAACTATCTGGCCATTGGTGAAGGCTATCGCGAATTCTTCGCAATCGACAACTCGGCCGCTGAAGCAAGCCGATGAGTGATCGCAGTGTCTGGAGATGGCCATTCGGCAGCGGGTTGTGGCAGCACAGCCATCTGCCGAAAATGCGCGACTCGTGACGCAGGCAAATGCTGATGCTGAATCGCGGGCGTGAGCATATGGAGCAACACTGCGCCCGGGTAATCGTTTCTGCAGTGTCCTATTCTGCTCCCCGTCGCGGCAATCCATGTGTTAACTTCTAAGATCGCATGAACTGCTGCATTGCCTTGTGCCCAGCAGACTCTGCCGGTCCTGACCCTCGTGCTTTAACGCAGGCGCCCCCCCTGTATGCTCCGTCACTGCCTTGACTCCCGCTGGCTCTCTAATCACAGTTTTTGTTGAGTCTATAATCTTGAACAGAGAGTTGGGCCTTCAATCTTGATAGGGAAGTGCGATGTTCTATAGTAAGAAAGTTTGAGAACTTTATTACTATGGGGCATTAGATATGCAGACAGCACCAGACGGAGTGGTGGGGAAATGGGCGCGGGTCGCGGCGAATCGTGTGCGGCTGCGGCTGATGACGACGTTGGCTTCAGGCACCGAGCTGCCGCATGCCCAGCTCGCGGACGAACTCGGACTCTCGACTTCCGGGTTGAGCACGGAACTGCGCCTACTCGAACACTTCAACCTGGTTCGACGAGATCTGCGGGGACATCGCGCCTATTGGCTTGCTCCACTCTCGCTAGCGGATTCCCAAGAGCACCTGGAAGCACTCAACCAATGGCTATATCGCCAACTTGGTTCACCCGACAATGAACTCACGGAGCAGCTCCACGACACGCTATTTTCGTCCCTGACCATCTTTACCTGTGCCCGCCGTACCGCGCTCCTTCACATCCTCCAAAACTCCGGCGGCACCATGACGTTGTCAGAATTGCGAAGACGCTTGCACATGTCCTTTCCAACTCTCCTGCATCATCTGGACAAGCTCGAGCGTCGCGGGATCGTCAAGGTCGATCGCCAACCAGGCAGAAGCGATTCGATCTGCTTTCTGATCCTTCATTTCCAATCCCAGCTCCAACGCGACCTGTATAACCTTGTCACGCTCGGAGAGTTGCCGCCAACTGAGGGGGTGGCAGCCACTGCAGTTGCCTCTGCCGGCGGTCAACGTCTTGCATCGGGAGAACCGCATCGCGAAGTGCGACTCACTACCTCACGAGATCACCTGGAAGCGGAGAGCGGCGACGCGATGGATCTGCCGGGTCCTCAGCCCTAAAGAAGTCATCAAGATGATGCGCCGCCCACGCTCGCAATCATCAGCTTTGCCGCTATGGTAACGGCCATCCCCCACCTTCAACCGCGGAGTGCTGCTTGGATAGAATCATGCTCGTGCTCAAAGGCGTCGTCATCGGCATCGCCAACATCATTCCCGGGGTGAGCGGGGGCACCATGGCCCTCGTCCTTGGCATCTATGAACGCCTCATCGACGCTCTCCACAAGATGGGCCCGCGTACTGCACGCGAACTGCTGTCTGCCCTCAGCTTCTCCAGCCACGGCATCGCTCGCGCCAAGCGAGAACTGCAACGGATCGACTTTGCTTTCCTCACCTGGATAGGAATCGGCGCAGCGCTGGCCATCCTGCTGACGGCCAAACTCATGGACTACCTGATCCTGAATCAGCACGAGCCGACCTTCGCCTTCTTCTGCGGCCTGATCCTCGTCTCCATCGCCTTTCCGTGGCGCATGCGCAAGGGCAAGCTCACTCCTGCCTGCATCGTGACGCTCGCCATTGCCACCATCCTGGCTCTCCTTCTCTCGATGGGCACAATCGGCCCACAGCAGGCGGACAAGGCACGTCAGAAGTTGGCCATCAAGGAACAGAAGGCCATGGAACAGACGGCTACCGGCACACCCTCCATCACGCGGCTGGATCATTCGCCAAAGCGTCTGCTCTACATGGCCATGAGCGGCGCCATCGCCATTTCAGCCATGATTCTTCCCGGGGTCAGCGGCTCATTCATCGCGCTGCTTCTGGGCGTCTATTTCGATATTCTGCGTGCCATCAGTGAACGCGACCTGCTGATCCTTGCCGCCTTTGGGATCGGCTGCGCCATCGGCATCATCATCTTCAGCCGCTTGCTCAGCTACGTGCTCACGCGCTGGCATGACCCGACGATGACCTTTCTCATCGGGTTGATGATCGGCTCCTTGTACGGGTTGTGGCCCTTCCGCGATTTCGAGATGGTTGGCGACGAGAAAGTCTACACCAGCCTGCGGATTCCGGCTCTCGATTCCGCCTTCTGGGTTGCCCTGACCGCCTTCGTGGTTGGCGCCATCCTTATCCTTCCCTTCCTCAAATTCGAGAAGAAGAAAGAGATTGCAACGTTGAACAAGCTGGATGCGGCCTGAGAGCACGCGCAGTCCAACAACGTCAGGAGTGAGCATGGCTGGTTGGGCGAATTCCTATTGGCTGCTGCACGAAGAGTTTATTCAGCGCGCTGATGAAGGGTGCCGGATCCCCGAGGAGCTGACGGCGAAATTCGGCGCATTGGATCCTGAAACCGAAGGCTGGCAACAAGAAGGCGTCGATACGCTGTACGATGCCCTTATGGCCGTGCCCGCCGATGCGGAGCTGGCGGAAGCGGAGCCAAACGAACTGGACGCCATCCGCGCCCTCCGACCGGACGGTCCCCGTGATCTTCACTGGCAGCCCTCCGCGGATGAACTCCTCGATCGTCTGCATGGGGCCTGGACGGGGCGCTGCGTTGGGTGTGCCCTCGGCAAGCCAGTGGAAGGATGCGGCATGGGGCGGGATGCCGATGGTACGCTCAACGGCCGGCGACGGATCCGGGAGTATCTGCAGGCCCGCAACGAATGGCCGTTGCGCGACTACTTCTCGTGCCGTGACATCGGAGATGGCGACATTCTCTCCCCTACTCCATCCACACGAGAGCATATCGTCTGCATGGAACCGGACGATGATATCCATTACTCGCTGGTGGGCCTCGGGGTCCTCGAGGAACATGGTGTCGCTTTCACCTGGCAGCATGTCGCTGCGTACTGGCTCGCGCACATTCCAATGACTGCCATCTGCACCGCCGAAACCCAAGCCATCCTCAACGTCCAGAACGTCTCCCTGCGTGGCCGGCAACCACAACGCGACGCCGCCTGGATCCGCCGTTACAGAAATCCCTACCGCGAGTGGATCGGCGCTCAGATTCGTGCCGATGGCTGGGCTTACGCCTGTGCAGGCAACCCGGAACGGGCTGCCGAACTTGCCTGGCGGGATGCCCATTGGACGCATGAGCGCAATGGGATCTACGGGGAGATGATGATGGCCGCCATGATCGCGGCAAGTTTCGTCGAGCACGATGCAGGTCGACTGGTGGAGATCGGGCTATCGGAGATTCCGCGCGATTGCCGGCTGGCGCGATGGGTGAGGCGCTGCATCCAATGGATTGCCGACAGTGCCGACTGGGAGAGCTGCATGGAGAAGCTCGAGGCGGAACTCGGTGATATGCACCCGGTCCACACCATCAACAATGCGCTTATCTGCATCATTGCCATGCACTATGGACGCATGGATACAACGGAGACGCCCGCCATAGCCGTGATGTGCGGTCTGGATACCGACTGCAATGGGGCCACCGTCGGCTCCATGGTCGGCGCCGCGACGGGACGGCGCGCATTTGGCGGTATCATGGCCAACCGCCTCAACGATACCATTCGGCCGGAAATGCTTGGCTTTCAGCAGGTGACCATGCGTGAACTGGCGGAACGCTCCGCCAGATGCCGCACCGCATGCCTTACCCGATAAGCGTTATTCGACCAGGCCTCCCCAGAGGGAGCGATCCGTGGTCACGCCTCCAGCCTGTCGTTCGCCCGAGAGCTCGGGATCGCTGTCGATCAGGAGATAAACCCGCCCGTCGGTCAGCGTCACGCGCACGGCGATAGCCGCTTCGAATGGAAGCTCCTTGGCGTCCATCACGACGGGAAGCCGTTCGATGGAAGCAACCGGAAGCTCGGTTTCGCCGGCCTCCAGAACCGTCACGTAGGTAGCACTCTCGGCCTGGGTACGCACCATGATGAGTGGAGTCAGGAAGGGATGCCAACCGGTGTGGGTCTGGGCCTGAATCAGCTCACCTTCGCGACCGGAGAGGATGTGTATGCGGGCTGGTATCTGGCGCTTGTTGTGCGCCGCCTGGTAGTCGAGGACAACCGTCGCGGGCGCCTTGCCGATGGTGCAATCCTGGATGGCACCATAGCCGGCGCCCTCTTCCGTCAATGCCGGATAGGGATTCATCGTCAGCTCGGGCATCAGCTTGACGGCATCGGCAGAGGGATACCAGGAGAGGTCGAACCGCCGGGTGCGATCGGCAACCAATCGATCGATGAAGATGAAGACGTCCCCGGCAATCGCCACCACGCGCGTCTGTCGAACACCGGGATAGAGTGTCGCGCCAAAAGGCGCCACGTATTGAGCCGCGGCCACATCCCCCTCCAGCAAGGCCGTTTGCTGAGGACGCACGCCGGTTTGATTGAGGCCATCCACCTGAACCAGATTGCCAGCCAGCGTATCATAGGAGAGGCCATGAATCGAGTAGCCGTAGCCGATGCGGGTGACACTGCGATTGAGGAAGATGCCGTCGAAGTTGACGAGGCTGTTGAACATGTCCTGGCCACCGCGCCAGGTAGGGGCGCCCCATGAGATCTGCACAGCGCGCAACGCATCCGCTGTTCCGCGGCGCAGGGTCGTCTTGCCGGCAAGAGGCAGCGTGCTGTTGCCAAGATCCCCACTCCCTTCGCTCTCAGGCAAGGGCATGACGCCATGCACAAGAGTCTCATGCGAGAATTGCGTGCGATTGAGCTGTGGCAGATAATCCGGATCACGGTAATGTCGATAGCCGACTTCATAGACGCCGCTCCACCCCAGTCGCTGATCGATGGAGAAGGCCAGTGGCGCGTCGAAGATGCGCTTCACCCGGGCGTCGAAGAAGGAAGCGCCGAGAGCCTCCCAGGCCACGCCCTGATCGACAATCGGGAGCATGGCGGAATAGTGATATGGAAACTCGTTCTCACGGGAGAATCCTTCTTCGGAGAAGCTCAACTCGACCATGTCGCGCAGGCCGAAGGTACCGCCAAAACGCATGGCGGCAAGGTACCATGCCCCGGCGTTGATCGCCGCCCCGCCGGATGCCCAGTTGATCTCGCACTGTTGATTCTTCTCCACGCGATGACTCTGAATACTTTCCGAGGCAACCGCAAAGAATCTCGTGGCAATGGCGTTCTTATCCGCGGCACTCAGCGAGGGAGAGTCGCCGATCATATCGTAACCATCGACGAAACCATGGATCCACCAGGATTCACCAAGCACCGCATGAGCAACACGTGACCAATATCCCGTGGCTCCGGCCTTGGCGTAGTCCCATTCCGGATAGCGATCCGCGTAGGCGACCAGCAGTTCACGCGCTTTCTGCGCATATTTCTCGTTACCAGTGAGGAAGTAAGCCCATCCCAGGCGGGCGCAATCCTTGCTGTTGCGAGTGTGAACCGTGAGGGCGGCGGCGCGATCCAGACGCTCCACTCCTTCCACATGATGTTTGCCGGTGGGGCACCAGTGGCGGCGCAACTCCTCCAGGTCAAACTGGACAGGCTTCTGGTGCTCCGGGCAGATATTCGTGCCAGAATAACCATGGCGCAACTCGGGCACGAAGATCGGCCTGTTGAGGGCGTCGTCAACGTCCAGCATCTTGTCGAGAGCCTGCCTGGCAAGCGGCTCCTGTTCAGCCATTGCCCGTAATCGCCGGGGCACATCGTGATCTATCATGCGCGGATGCGCCAGACGCCGAGGCGGAACGACGCCGCCGGGACGCCACTGCACGAAGGCGCGAAACCAAGTCGTCAGGGAATCAGGATCGCCTTTCACCCTGGCATATACCGGAGTCTCTTCGATGTAAAGCGGCTCGAGCTTCTCGGCGACCTGGCGGTCGATCGTGAAGGTATACGGCACGATTTGAACAGCCCCCGCGGGCAAGGTGATCTGCGTTTGCGCGAATCCGGCGCTGAAATGGCGTAACGACGCCGGATCGAGCATCAGCTCCACGGTCTGCTCCTGCTCCGTCGTATTGACCAGTTGCATGGGAAAGATGGTCCGCAAGCTCTCCTCATCCTCTTCGTAGGTCACGGCCTTTGGATCGCAGCTGAGTTGGACGGGGAACTTGACCAGGCAGAGATTGCGCACGCGCACCCTGCGCCATGCTTCCTCGCCCTCCCGGTTCTGCGGCAGGTTGAAGAAACGCAATCTGACCTGCAGGGTACCATCGGGTTGCAGCATCTCGCCGCCACCATCGTCGTCAAGATCCAGTTGCAGCCAGGTGTCGCGCCAGATGTCGGGCTGATAGGTGTCTTTGAAAAGGTACCAATTGCGCTTGCCGATCGTAACGGCCAATCCCGCGCCACCGCCATGGTGCTTCCACTGCAGGCGCAAAGCATCGAAGTTCGCGGGATCCACATCGGAAAGCGTCAGCGTCGCTTCGCCTTTGGTGGCTGGATCCTGATACCATTCCAAGCACGGCTGGCCGCTTTCCATATCGATCACGCGATGGAGGTTCTCCCCTTGCCATGGCGCTTCCACGTCCGCACTTTCCAACCACTTTACAATGGTCTGCGCATTCACAGGCGCCAGCACGCCAACCATCATCACCAGAGCGGCCAGCAGCCGGAAAACATTCATGTACCTCATCTCACCCCTTGTCAACTTGATGTCATTATTGAAGGTTCAACCGCCGTCACCGCCATCGCTTCACCAATGCCCTCGCTCTTCACGAGTTGACAGGGGACAACACAGAACTCGGCAAAGTTGCGAGTCCCTTTAAGCTGCTGCAGCAACATGCCGACAGCCATCTCCACCATATCGGCGATATCGGTGACCAAGTAGGTGACCGGCAGGCCCATGGGCACCATGGCCTGCAGAGAGCTTGCGATCAACAGTTCCAGATTACAGCGTTTTTCAGGCGTGCAATGCTCGAGCAGTGCACGGGTGGCGCCCATGGCCAGCATATCATCCTGAATAAAGATGGCGGGCGGGAGTGGTCCCTCCCCCAGGCGTTTGGACATGCTGATGTAGCCGGCGCGGTGATAGCCGCTCATCCAGCGGTTCTCCAATTCAAAGGGCAGCTGTTCAAGGGTCATGCCCAAGGGTAATGCCTGCTCGCGAAAGACCTTAAATGGCCAATCCTCGCACATGATCGACGCCTGCCGGATGCCCTTCTCATGAAGGTGGCCAAGAGTCAACTCGGCGATCTGTTCGCTCGAAATATAGACACGGCGCGCAGGACCGCCTTCGTAAGCCACGCAGGCATACGGCAGATTCTGCTGGGCGACGAACCGCAGGAGATGATGGTCCTCACGGCAACCCAGAAAGAAGTAACCCGTATATCGGGATGCGCTCTCCGGTCGACAGTACGCCTCGGCATCCTCCGCACGAAAATTGCTCAGCCAAGCCGGTTCCAGCTCAAGGCCATAACGAGCGAAAATCTCCTTTGCCAAGCGAAGATGGTGCGTGTAATAGGAACTGATCTCGCCATGATAGAGGTCGATTCCGCAGACCCAGAGAACGGTTTGGCAGCTCTTGGCGGTCACAAAGGTGCCACGGCCCACATGCGCATCGATGGTACCTTCCTGCTTCAGGACGGCAAAAGCCTGTGAGACCAGCGACTGGCTCACCCCGTACTCGTGCATCAGCTCGCGCACCGTCGGCAACCGGGTGCCCGGCTTGAGGGACAGAACGCGTTTGCGCAAACGACAGAGGATGTCGTTTGCACTGGGCGCACCACTGCTCTCATGATGATTCATCATACTCCTATTGTATCTTACAATAGCCCGTATGGCAAGGCGAAACAGCATTAATCATGGTGATCATGAATCGGACCGCAAGAACATATCCTTGTTCAATCCAGTCGTCACGCCTGACGCTGATGAAAAGGACCTATTTGCTCAGCGGCAGTTCGCTGAGGGCGATACGGGGATTACGTTCGCGGAAGTAGCGAATTGTCCAATCATCGGGAAAGAGGACCACCTGTTGGTCGTGTCCGTCAGTGGCCAGGCGGACACCTTGGGGCAGCATTGCGCTGGCGGTATCGGAGCCAGGTTCTACCCATCGGACAATGGACCACGGCGCGCTCTCGATGCGCGAGGAAGCGCCATATTCGCTCTCCAGGCGATACTGGACGATCTCGAACTGAAGCGGACCGACGGCGCCCAGCAGCGGCACCTTGCGCGTGGAATTCGCCAGTTCATAGCTCTGGACGACGCCCTCCTGCAGAAGCTGGGTGAGGCCGGTGCGAAAGCGTTTGAAGTCGGCCGGCGTCGGGTTTTCCAGGTAAGCGAAGCATTCGGGGGCGAAGCGGGGGATCTCATCGTAGAGGATATCGGGATCTTCGGTGAGCGTATCGCCAATGGTGAACTTCGCGTTGCCGACAATGCCGACAACATCGCCTGCGTAGGCCTCATCGACGGATTCGCGGTCTTGGCCGAATACCTTGGTGGCGTTGGCCAGGCGGACGCGCTTACCGGTGCGCGGGTGAAGGACGGCCATGTTGCGCTCGAACTTGCCGGAAACGACGCGCACGAAGGCAATGCGGTCGCGATGAAGAGGATCCATGTTGGCCTGGATCTTGAAGACGAAGCCGGAGAATGCTTCGTGAGTCGGTTCGATGGGATTTTCACCGCTGAGCCGGGCAGTTGGTGGCGATGAAAAGTTCAGGAAGCCATCGAGCAGCAACTGCACGCCGAAGTTGTTGAGGGCGCTGCCGAAGTAGACTGGGGTGGTTCTTCCGGCGAGCACTTCGTCAGGCTGGAATTCCGCGCCAGCGCCATTAAGCATTTCCACTTCCTCGCAGACGGTATTGTGCGCTTCGTCGCTCAGAAGGTTGCGCACGACCGGATCGCAAAGACCGGCAGTCGAGACTGGCGCGCGATACGAACCGCCCGGTGTGCGTTCGTAAAGGTGTGCCACCTTGGTATTTCGATCCCAGACCCCCTTGAAGTCAAGCCCGGTTCCCAGCGGCCAGTTCATGGGATAGGCGTCAATGCCGAGAACGCTCTCCAGCTCGTCGAGCAAGGCCAATGGCTCCATACTGGGCCGATCCATCTTGTTCATGAAGGTGAAGATGGGGACCCCGCGATGGCGGCAGACTTCGAAGAGCTTGCGCGTCTGACTCTCGATTCCCTTGCCCGCGTCAATGACCATGACGGCGGCGTCGACCGCGGTCAGAACGCGGTAGGTATCTTCGGAGAAGTCCTTGTGGCCCGGCGTGTCGAGCAGGTTGATGCGATAGCCATTGTAGTCGAACTGCAGGACGGTGGAACTGATGGAAATGCCGCGCTGCTTTTCCAACTCCATCCAGTCGGAGGTGGTGGCGCGCTGATTCTTGCGGGCAGTGACGGATCCCGCCAAGTGAAGGGCACCGCCATAGAGCAGGAGCTTTTCAGTGAGGGTCGTCTTTCCAGCGTCTGGATGGGAGACGATCGCAAAGGTTCGGCGGCGGGCGATCTCCTGAGGGGGAATACGGGACATGCGGTTTACAATCCTGTCAAAGCGGTGATCCGGGGGCCGGAGCCCGGGGTACAGATAACAGAAGCCAAGCGAGTGGTGGGTCGCCTCGATGGATGGTCGGTCAAGGCAAGCCAGCAGGCAAGGCGCAGGAGGAGCAGGCGGCAAGTCAGGGTGGTGTCATGCCCCGACTCGAGAACTCCGCGCAAGATGCGCATATCACGAATACCAGCTTACTCATAATGGGCGGTACAGTACAGCCATTCGCGCCAAAATAAAGTGCACCGCGCCAAAATCGGCACGGTGCACCTCTGTCTGATTGGGCGTGCCGCACGATACGCTTTGGCGGATCAGTGACTCGCCCCGGTGTCGGTGCCGATGCGCGCGCCGATCTGCCAATGCAGATGCGGATACCATGCCACTTCGAGGTTGTCGTACGGCAGGCGACCGACACGTGGCTTGTAGTCGTTCTGCAGCGGGAACTTGCTGATATCCAGGCCCGTGCCATGGAGGCGGTGACGCGGCGGCTCGCGGCCATCGATCGTAGCTGATCGTACGGTATCGCTGCCGATGGACCAGTTGTGGAGCAGCTCATGGCCGCGGAAAATCAGGCGAGTGCGGCGGTTATTTGCCAGCAGCCAATCCTCCAGCAGCGTTATGCCAAAACCTTTGCGGAAGGCGGCGAAGTCTCCCGATTCCGCCGGGCCGGAGAGATGGACAACGCACCCGTTCAGAGTCTCGCGCAGTTCTTCGGCGGTGAACTCGCGGGGTGCGCCCTCGTAGTTGAGAAAGACGATGGAGCGGTAGTCGCCATGTGATTCGATGCGAATGACCGCCTGTCGCCCACAGTCCGTCATCGCCAGCGGATACAGAGCGAGATACATGCGGCCGAGATCGACGAATACCGGCGCGGCTTCGGCGGATTCACCCTGCCATTCGTCGATCCGGCGGTCACCGATGAAGAGAGCCCGCGGCTCGCTGTAGTGCGCGGGGATACTGACGTGGAGCCCAAGGCGGTGGAGAGTTGCGGGCAGGGGGACGTTATGGTCATCGGCGCGGGATACCAGAAGGGCCGTATCGTCGTGTTGCAGGGTACGAAACAGGGCGCGGTTGGCGATGAGCCCCTTCTCCGAAGGCGGGCAGTTCTCCACCTGTGTCATGGTGCCCATGTGCTCGTCATTGTGCAGGAACCGGAAGATTGCCACGTTGGTGTCGTGAAAGGACTTTGGCTCTTCAATACAGCGCCAGGCAATGCGCACCGACTCGGACTGATTGCCGGTCATGAAGCCGTGGGGCGAGGTCGCCAGAGAGTAGTCGGCGGTCTGATGGACCGTGGAGCTGCTCTCGCGGCCGCCCACATCGGGATTGCCGCCATACATCTGTTCGGCAGACGCAAAGAAGCGGAAGGGTTGCGGCCGCTCGGTGAGCAGCGGCAGCAGGTGATCGGGGAAATGGAACTCCGGCAGCAGGACATTGACGACGCCGCAGGCGGTCTTGAAGGCATCGCCTTCGAAGTGGGTCGCCTGCTTTGGCTGCAGCGTGATCAGGTCGCGCACCGGGTTGGTGAATGGCGGCTCGCCAGTGACGGTCCAAAGGAGCGTCATGATGCAGTCGAGGTGAGCGACGGTGTTGACGTTATAGGCACGCGTCTGCGGCCCGGCGGATTTGCCGGAGCCAGGATGATAGTGGCAGACAATATCCGCCCATAGCTGGTGCTCGATCTGGAGCGCCAGCTCGGCGATGGCGGGATCCTTGGCGTGACTGGCAATCTCGGCCATGGCACTGATGGTGAGGGGGAGATAGGTGCCGCTGGCAAACTCGCTGCAGAGGCCGCGTCGCGAGAGCAACTCGGCAAAGAAGTTGAGACGGTAGACGCCGTCAGTCAGTCCCTGCTCGTCACCGAGGTATTCGGAGGCGAGGATCAGGCCAGCCGTCGCATGAGCCGGCATATTGTCATTGGCCCCATGGAAGAAATAGTCGGCCTGGGCGCTGCCGGCATAGCGGGAGAGGTTTCGCCGAGCGATGCGCTCGAGCTTCTCGCGGATTTCCGTGCTGAGGCGCTCACGGAAGTTGACGAGCATGGAAGTGCCGATGTTACTCTGGAAGATGTTCCAGTCGCGCACATCGGCCTTGAGGATGTCGACCACATTCTCCTGCAGCGACAGTTTTGTGTAGTCGTCGTCGGGGCCGCCAAAGCTGTTGCGAATCAGAGCTTCCGCGACGGCCTGCTCCTTCTCTCCGCCATGGGCGAGGAGAATCGAGGCGGTGCGGAAGAGGTCGCGCTCATCCGGGACTCCCCACGGGCCATGAAAGGAACCGTCGGCGGCATAGTACTCCATGGCGTGGCGGCACAACTTGTCGATCAACTGACTCTTGCGTCGAGACTGGGACATAGAATTATCCTTATTGGAGTTCTGGCGGTAAATGTTATTTCAACTCAATTGTCTGAACGACTTCTCTGCCGGAGGCAAGTTCGGTGGCGGTCAGCGTCCATGGTCCGCGTTCGTCGTTAACCGCGGGGGTCCACTCGAAGATGGCTTCCCCCTCGGCCGTGCCGAGCACACCCGAAAGAGGAGAAAGCTGCCGGGAGGGACTAACCAGCGTCAGGCGTACCGGCACCATGCCTGGGATCGGTTCAGTCGCGCTGCCGACACGAACGATGGCGCGCAGCGCCTGAAGTGAAGTTGCCTGTTTCGGCACGTCGAGCGTCATTGTCTCGATCGGTTGCGGATAAAAGGCAACCAGCATGCCGCCAAAGCGTTCCATCGAAAGGGCCAGCTCCGCCTTTTCGCCGGGCGTAGCATCGGAGAGTCGACGGCCGGTAATCAGGTCATAGGGAACGCCGGGCAACGTCTCGAAGGTGACCGACGTGTCGAAGGTTGGTTCCCGCTGGAAGATTTCCTTGTCCCAAGCGCTCAGGTCGGCGAGCAGGTCGGGTGATCGCGAGCTGACAGCCTTCTGTCCCATGGTGTACTGGTCGTGATCCAGAGCATTGACGAACCACATGTAGCTGACGCCATCGATCTCGAAGGGATGCGCGATCAGGTTGGTATCGGCAGCCTGGAAGGCAGGTGCAACATGCCGCGAAAGAGCGCTCTGGATCGCCGCAACGCGCTCCGGGATGGCATAGTCACCGGGACCGGGGCGGGCGGCGTGGGCGCCTTCGGGCGGGATGCCGAGCGTCTCCTGATCCCCCATGGCCAGGTCGATATCGAGTCGGACCGCACCGGGGATGTCGAGGGGGACGGTGCGATCGACAAGGATCAGGCCACCGTCCGCGGCATGTTTGGCCAACGCGTCGAAGACGCTCTGGCGCAGATAGCGGGTGCGATAGAGAAGGACGGCATCATAGCTCGCGCAGATTCCATCACGCACTTCCTCTTCCGCAATGATGTCGACCTGGTAATGCGCCTGCAGCAGGTTGGCATAGGCATAAGGGAGCATCAACCAGTTGCCCTGGTCGAAGATATCGGTGGTGACCGAGTGCATCAGCGCGACGCGCCGTCCCTTTGGTTCGAGGGCAGCCTGAACAGGGCCGATGCGCTCGATAATCGGCCACTGATGCTTCACCTCCGCCCAGGCCTCCGGCGAGCGCTGACTGTAAATGAAATAGGAGAGCCCCTCGGCTCCGCCGGCAAGCAGATGGTAGAGATTGCTTCGGAAGTAGGTGGTCAGTGGCCGCATGACGTCGGGCATCACCCAGACGGGGAGATCGCGATTTCCCATACGGGCGCACTCGATCCAGCAGGTGTTGGTCGTCAGGGGCTGCCAGTAGCTGTTGTAGTAGTAGAAGGCGATGAGGTTGTGGCCTTTGTCGCCGAAGTTGAGCGGCGGGTACTGTCCGGCCGGCCACATGTGGAGGACGGGAATCTGCATGCCACCAGGAATTGGGCCGATGCGGGTATCGGGATCGACCGCGGTCACGGCCAAGGTCTGCATCTTGTTCCATCCGCCGCTGACGTGTTCGAGGGTATAGAGGCACCAGAGTAGCCAGGGATCGTTATCGGGAACGATGCCTGGTTCGCGTTCCGGCCGCTCCAAGGCGGGATTCTGTCCGGTCCATGAGCGGAAGGCGTCGAGGTTGTGTTTGGAATAGTCGATGCCATAGTGGAGCGAGGAAAAGTCGTCATTGGTCAGGACGTAACCGGAGTAGGCAGGGTGTCCGGCAACGCCGTGCATGTGCTCCATCATCTGCTGACGCCCCACCGCGCGGGAATCGGGATGACTGATGCCGAAGCGGGGATTGGTGCCCCACTTCCGGAAGGTGCCATCGGGCTGCCGGATGAACTTGTCTGGGGCCGTCTCATGGTTTTCCCCCTTACGCAGGCCATCGGCATGGGCACGGTGGGACATGCGACTGTTGCCGCGCAAGGCCTCGTCAAGCTGGAGTGGATTGGCGACGTGGTAGGTGCTCATGCCGGCTTCGGCCAGATCCTGGCGGAGCAGGATATTGCGGTGCTCGTTGTCAGTATAAGCGGCCCAGATCTCCCAGGCAAAAGGATCACGACGAGGCTGATGAATGCCAATATCCATCTGGCGGCGGGCGAGCGGCTTGCCATCGCGAGCGATCTCCACGCTCAGGGAATAGTCGCCGAAGGCAAATGGCTGGGTCTCGATCATGGTCTGCAACTGGCTGCCAATGGCCTGGTCGATGGTGCGAAGCTCGATGGTCTTGACAATGCGGTTGGCATCGGCCAGTTGGATGCGTGCGGCGTCGAAGGGACCCGCGGTATTGGGGAGCAGAGAGATGGAGAAGGGTTCACCCCGGGCAAAGCGGGTGCGTCCTTCGATGTCGGAAGCGGAGAGGACAATGTCGAAGGCCGGTTTGGGCGGCGGCAGGAGCCTTGGCGGCATGGGCGGAATAGTATCGACGGGCGTACCCACATAGTGAGAGAGGCGCCAGACGTCGCGCATGCAAGCGTCGTTGTTATAGTCCAGCGAGTGCTGGTAAGCGATCACGCCGCTCCACGGCATGGCGGGATTGAGGTTGAGGAAGTAGGAGGCAGAGGCCAACTTGCCGCTGTCGCGCATGGTGAACTGGGATAGCGGCAGGGTGACGTATTCGTTCGGGGTGCCACAGATACTGGACGCGACGACTTCGATCCCCCAAGCTTTGGCCTGCTCAGTCAGGGTAACCGGTTCGTGTCTGCCCCAGCCGGGAGATGCCCACCCCCATGGCAATCCCATTTCGGCGAGCGGCGCGGTTTCGTGCGTAGGGATCTCCAGTCGCGCGGATTGAACGGTGTAGAAGGCGGGCCCACCTGTCCAGACGATGCGGCCGCCAGCGGTCATGAAGCGATACCAGAGCCCATTCTTTCCGGCTTCGCGAATGATCGACCACGGCATGATGCCGGTGGGCAGCACCAAGACGCTGCCGTAGGCCCCTTCCTGCACCTTGGTCAGCATCCAGAAGCGCAGGCGGTCGGCATCGAGAACTTCAAACCCCTGGGCACCCAGCCAGTCCACCAGCCGATCGACGTTCTTCACCTGGACGGCCGCATCAAGGCGGGCGTCGCGGAAAACCACTCGGTCAGTCATGGCTTCCAAGTCACGCGCCGGGGGAATGGTTTCGGAGGCCGTTTCGGCCCCTGGAAGGGGGCGCTGGGCATTGAAAGCGATGAAACCGAACTGGGCAAAATCCGCCTCCTGGCGATCCCAGTCCTGCTGTTGCCGGTCGGAGGCGGGCAGCAGAGAAATGTCGCTCACCTTCACCGAACCGTTCACCTCGATGGCGCAACGGGCATTGCCACCCGGCCATTTGGCGAGAAGGCCATACGTGCCACCTTCGGCGGAAATGGGAACTGACCGCTCGAAGTCACCAATGCGCAGAATGGCACGTCCCCTGCCCGCCATGATGGCTGCTAACTCATAAAGACCAGCGTCAAGTGCAATCGTCTGTTCAGTCACCTGACCGACGGTAGTCAACTTGTCAGGCTGCAGCAGGTTCTGCGCCCATCCAGCCAGAGCGGTGAGACTGACAATGCATATGACGATCAACTTCTTCATGATGAAACCCTCATTTGTCTTTTGGTTTTGATTCAGTCCAGATAGATTTCGGCCCAGACGATGGTGCCCTTGCCAGACGAACTGGCGACTTCGAGGGCATTGCGTCCCGAATGCAGGACGCCGGGAGGGACGGCGAAGGCAAAACGCTTGCCGACCAGAGGCGCAAACTCCTTTGGAAGCACGGTATTGGGGGCATAGTCGCAACAGTGGCTGTTGAGGCGTACGGTCAGTTCTTCCGGCCCGGCCGGCTGCTCTTCGTCATCGGCAAAGCCGACAATGGCCCATGCGCTGGCATCTGGTGCAAAGCTGCCTACATACGGAACCAACTGCGCGGAGGCGCCATAACGGCTGCCACTGGGGCCGTCGAGGCGTTGCGGCAGCGACGAATGATCCGACTCGCCCGGTGCCGCAATTTCTTCATACGTGACGGCGAAACGCCTCGGCTGTCCATCGCGGATTTCGGGGTCATGCATGTTGGCCACGATCTCGCGCAGCCAATCGGTCTGCTTGTCTTCCATGTAGCAGAAGTTGAAGAGGTTGATCCGCTGGACGCCCTGATGCTGGGCGGCGGCGGCGCAGCCGCGGAGCAGTTCGGTCGTGGCATTGAGAACGCCTTTCCTGGGCCAGGCTGCTCCGAAGGTCATGGTGGAGGTGCTGACGTTGAGAGAGAGGGTAACAGGTCGGTCAGCGATCAGCTCGCGCCAGAGGGCAATGGGCGGATGAAAGGGGATGACGGAGAGCCATTGGGAGAGGACCACCTGGTCGATGAGTCCCTCGCGAATCCAGAGTGGCGCATCCATACCCAGGCGCTGGGAGGAGACGGGATGCTCCGGCACGCGGACGCCGAGCATGATGGGATGGCCGCGCCGCAGGCTCCACTCATCCGCCAGGAGCCGGACCTCGCGGATGAAGTCAGTAAGGATGGCGCTGCCCACCTGCTCGCCGCCCGGGGCGAAGTGGTGAATGGCGCGGATCCAGTCCATCTCGAAGCCGAACATGTCATAGCGTTCGAAGAGTTCACGAATGAGCATCATGTGATGATCTCGGACCTCCTGCTTGCCATAGTCGAAGGCTCGATCCCACCAGGATTCATGCTTGTGCTGGACGCGCCAGAGGTCTGGGCGGGTGCGCCAGAAGGTGGAATGCCATGGGTAGTCGAGATCGCCGCTGTGATGGACGTCATTCATGCGCATGGAGAGCCAACCTTCCATGCCGTGGTGGCGGCAACGCTCCAGCCAGAGAGCCGGATGATCGATGCCACGCGCCGCCAGCATGCAGAGGTTGTGCACCATCAGCATGCCTTGATTGCCGTTGGTGAGGGAGCGGGCTTCGGGGGGAAGTCCAGCCAGGGCGGGCTGATCGGGGCCGGCTTCGGGATCGTAGCCATGGTACAGAGGCTCCCAGACCTTGCTGGCAAAGAGCGCGCGGCGAACATTGACGCAGAAGGCGACGGCCTTCAGACCGGTGAACGAAGCGTAGGTGTCGACAAGCGCCGTTACCTCGGTGGAGGTCATTTGCTCCGGCCGTCGGCTGGAATAGAAATGGCCGTTGTCCTCGTTGATGCAGATGCCGAGCTTAGTCATGTGGATGGTTCCAGTCGATGGCTTCAAGAGAGATGGCGTCAATTTCGACGAACGGTGCGTGAGAGAAGGCGAAATAGGGCTGCACTGCCAGGATGTCGGGTGATTCGATGGGAGCCAGGATCTCGATCTGCTGCCATCGATCGGGTGCCAACTCCAGCCGCGGCGTCAAGATAACCCCACCACCAATGCGAGAGCTGTTGTCAAACATAATTGCATCTGGAAGGGAGGTGCCCAACTTGTGGAGACCGGGGAAGACCGCACCCTCGCCACGCAGCAGGCAGCGGAACCGGTAAAGGCGCAATAGTTTCACCGGCAGCGAAGGGAAGACGACGTAGTGCGACTCTCCACGTTCGATGTGCAGGTAGCGTTCGCCATCCGCCGCGTCACCGCTTCGTACCTCAACCAACGCCGGATTTCCTGACCAGAAGGCAAGCTCGCCGGTGTAGTCGGGGCTCTTTTCGAATGAGCCATCCCAAAAGGCATTGGGGCCGTTTTCGCCTTTCAGCGGCTCCAGCTTCTCAAGGCGGCAGCGACTGATGGTCGACGTGCGACCGAGTGCCTGGCCCGGAATGCGGAGGTGCAGCACGAGGCGAGCCAGGCGCGTCTCCGGCAGGGTCGCCAGCCGCCAACCGTCGGTCGTTCGGGTGGGGGGGATATCGAGCCATGCCCCTTGCCCTTTCGCCTGAACCTGTAGCAAAGGTGCCAGGAGCACGCCCCGATCGATGGAGAAGACCAGCGTCATCTGGTAGATCGATGCCGGCGCCAATGGAAAGGGAGCCGAGACGGCCTTGCCATCCACTGCGTCCTCGGCCAATCGCAGGCGTAGATCCTCACCCTCGGCAACCACCAGTCGTGCGTCCCCCGAAGTGAACTCTCCAGGCGTCACGCCGGCGAAGAGCGGCACGCATGTTATGAGGAGGAAGACAAGTGCCCTCATCAAGGACGGGCCTCGAGCTTGAAAGTGGCGCTGGCGCTCATGGCGCTGACGACTTCGCGCGCCTCGATGCGCCATGTCCCGGGGCGATCGCTCAAGGCCGTCGGCAGGCTTCCCTGCCATACCCCGTCGACCAGCTCCACGTTGCGGGTGTAGAAGAAGTTGGGTGTACCGTCCGGCTCACTGACGCCGATATGCACGATGTGGCGGCCAGGCGGAGTGGTCGTGGCAAGACGCAGCGTAAGCTGCACGGGTTGTCCGGCGACAGCACTTTTCGCCTCGAGGGTGAGAGCCGTCACGCGATAATCGAGCCTGGCAAAAAGCGCCGCCTCCTTGAGCCGGAGCGGGATGGGTGCCTGATCGACCTTGCCGAGGTAGGCGCCGGTACGCACGTCATACGTTTCGCGGGCGTCCTTGAAGCGGAGAATCAGTCGGGCTGGATCTTCGTCAGGGGTGCGATTGGCGTAGACACCGACATATGAGTTTAAACCATCGTGGAGGGTATTGACCTCGGCAAAGCGTTCCCGCTGCCCGTAGTCGGTCTCGACTCGGGCCTGCGGCTCAATCCGTCCAAAGGCGAGCAACTGCTCCATGAGCTTGTACTCATCGTCTTCGGGCTGGCCATTGCGGCGGACGGTGGCGGTGTGCAGGAAATTGAGCAGGATGGCCTGCCCTTTACCGGTATGTTTGACAACCATGGCAGGGATGTCGGTGAACCAGTGCTTACCGAGGGCGGTACCGTCGGTAACCTGCAGGGTTTTCTCAAACCATTCGCCGATGTACCAGCCGTTCTCGCCGAGGTTCATGCCATTGATGGGCGACTGTGGATCCTGGTTGGTAACTCCAACAAGGTAATCCGCGGGGCGCTGGCCATACTGGAAGCCATCGTGACGAATGCCAAAGAGATCGTCGAGGTTGCCCTTGGGCAGCAGCTTGCCATGGTCATCGCAGATCGCCGGAACGATATCGGCAACGACCACCCCACCCTCCGTGACAAACTGCTCGATGGCGCGACAAGTCTCCGTGCCGAGGGCGATCCCCATGAAGTGGGGGATGATGAGCAACCGGCGGTCGCTGAGCATGCCGGCCTGAACCTGTGCTTCCGTGAGGTATCCGAACGAATTGCCACAGCCGACGAGCATCTGCTCCCAAGCGTCACGGCTCCAGTTGGCCGGCCGCCACATGAGGTGCGAGTTGCCCTTTTCCACCCAAGCGCCTGCGCCGGCAATGGTCATCATGGACGGATAGCTGTAGAGAATGACGACGGGGTCGATCTGGCGCTTGGAGCCCATCAGGAGCCTGCCGGTGCCGCTGCGCAATTCGCGTGTGCCCTCGCCGGTCCAGTCACCGGATGGCTGCATCCAGCCAAACTGGCTGTAGAAGGTCTGGCCGAAAAACCGGAAGGTACCCCAGTGGCCGCGAAAGACATCGCGCCACGGCTGGCCGAAATAGTCTTTCCGGCTCATGCCCCAACCGAGGTAGCGTACCATCGGCCCCGTCACCATCGAGGCGATCATCAGGTCGTCGCCGTAGGGACAGTAGGAATTGAAGACGCCGGTCGTGAGCATGCGACCGATATCGATGGCGCCATAGGGAATGACGTGGCCGCTGGTGGTGAAGCCGTCGATGCCGATGGAGACGTCGGGCCCGAATGCGTTGCGCACCATCTCGGCGTGTCGCTTATCGGTGCGATAGCCATTCTCGGCGCCAAAGAGGCGCAGATCGACCCACGGGGAGAGGTTGGTGGTATGGGCGGTGATATCAGCGGTCATCATGGGGAGGACGGTTTCCCATGAGGCATAGTCGGTCTCCCACTGCGCATTGAGGGCGTCGAGAGAGCCGTAGATTTCCTTGAGATAATCGCGGAAGGCGGTTAGTCCGGCTTCGCCGGGCATACCGGGATCGCCGCCGTGCCGTTCGTCCTGGAAAGCCCAAGTGAGGGCGCCGTGCTTCCTGGCAGCCTCGATGGCGGGGTTGATGACGTAGTCGTACTGGACGAGTCCGGCGGCAGGATCGGTGACCATCTTCTTTGGCTCGACAATGCCGTCGTTCATGCGGGCGGCACGAATACCCACTCTGGCGCCGGCTTCGCCCATGGTGGATCTGCCCCAACTGTCCATGACGGCGGTCATGCCGCCGCGGTCGCGCATCAACAGGTTCATCTCCACCGGGGTGGTGGGCCAAAGAACGTTTTCATAGTCCGTCCAGGTGAAGTCAGGCACGAAAAAGGATGCAGCTTGGCGCAGTACGGGACGATCATCCTCGTAGACGGTGACCTCGGCCACATGGGGTGCGACGCGGGCATCGGCGACCGCGTAGGCAAAGGGGTTGGTCTGGCCGATGGCGAGCAGGCGGCCGGTTACATCGCGGATGGCAATCTCGAAGCGGGTGGCCGGGATCACCTGGCGAGCGTCATCTTCGGTCAGGCTGGCAGAAACGGTGACGGTATCGCCGATGGCGGCCAGTTCGGGGGTAACGGCGACGGTGAGCTGACGTGTGCCGGTGACGGTGACGGCGCAGCCACCAAAGCCGAGGGAATTGCCATCCGTATCGCGGGCAATGAGATGTAGCGCGTAGGAGCCTGAGGGAAGGGGCGGGAGCATCAGGTTGCCGGCACCGGCCGTAGATTCGACGACGGCTTGCCAGACGAGGCGATTGTCACGCGAGCGCAGGGAGGCGTCGAGGCGGACGTCGGCACTGAGGTTCAGGTCAACCGCCCCGGGTTGCCCGGCGGTGATATCGGCATCCCGCGGCACGACCTGGACTGGGGGGGCGGCATTGGCTGCCCAGGCGACGCCGCGAATGGCGAGAGCGAGGCCATGCTCGAAGGCAAGTGTGTCATCAAGCATCGTCCTGACTGGCGCCAAGGTGCCGTCGTAGCCGAGCAGGAGCACGCGTCCCCTGCCGTAGGCGCCGCCAATGATGCAGGGGCGGTCGCTTTCGGTGGCCAGCACGGTGGCTCCCTCTTTCAACTGCCAATCGTAGAGGGCGAATTCGCGTAGATCATGCGTCGGCAGACCGGCAAACAGTGGTTGGTCAGCGACTGGCCGAATGTTGGACTCCTCCGAGAGCCGCCAGAACTTGCCGGTCATGGTGGCGGGAGAGGCTTCAAGGAGGGGGGTGTCGTTGACCCACCAGCCGCCCATATTGCTGCCGACCAAAACGAGACCAGTGCCTTCACGCACTTTAGCCAAAACGCTTTCGTAGACGTCGGTAGGGAAGATCTCGGTGACCAGCTTGTGGCCAAAGCCGGGACTGTAGCTTCCCATGGCGAAAACGATGGCATCGTAGTCGTCCTTGAGCGCCTCGCGGGCTTGTTCGGCCAGAAAGCCGAGGCGGTAGGCTTCATCCTTCAGGACTTCATGATTCACCGGTGCGCTGGCAATCAGCACGAAGCGCGTGGATGCATCGAACTCGCGGCAGAGCTGGGCGACCTGCGCATAATCGGCGGGCGAGTTGCCGAATTTGGCGAAGACCAGGAGCTTCGGCGGCTTCGCGAGCGGCTTCATCCAGGGTATGTGGGGGGCATTGGCTATGGGGACATCGCCATTGAAGAGGATCGCCTGGTAGCCGCATTCGATGGAGAGATAGCCGTTGCGACTGAAGGCGTAGAGGGCGGGAATGTCCTGGCAACGGCGCATCATCTCGGGGACGTCCCCTGGCAGATCCCACGCATCCGGCCCGGCCGCTTGTCGGGACGCAGAGTAGAAGCCGACATTTTCAGCGTGGATTGTGGTAACGATCATCATCGCGGCCAGGCACGGGAGCAGACTCTTCATCGCAAGATCCTTTGTGTCGGTTTCAGGTCAGTCCACGGATCCAGAGAAAGAACAGGTTCAGGCAAAGTCGGGCATATGGTCGAAGACCTCCGGCTGGATGATCAGGGGAGAGACGATGTCGCCGGCGAATTGTCGCTCGACCTGCTCGAGCAGCGCGCCAGCGATTCTGGCGACATCCCACTCGATGAAGGTGGCAGGAAGCGGGCAGAGCATGTTCAGCCCCTTGTTCTGATAAACGGCCAGTTGCAGCTGCCTGGGCACATCGACACGAAGCTGGAGGATCGCCATCAGGGCGCCGCGGGCGACGATATCCTCATTGACGAAGAGAGCATCGGGCTTAGGGCCCTCCCTGCGCCAGATGCGCATGAACGATTCATAACCGTAGCGCTCGTGCGAGACATCGAGCAGCTCGTCACCCCGCACGGCGTTAATCGTCCACTCCTCGCGCATCTCGAGCCCCATGGATTCGGCACACTGGCGAACATGGAGATGATGGAGGCGCGCCTGAGTGCAGACGCCGGGTTGATGCTCGATCGCCAACGCGTGCACATCGATGATGCCAACTCGCCGGCATCCCTTCTCCTTGAGCGCCCGCATGGCTTGCTCGACAGCAGTCAGGTCATCAAAGGAAATGCGAAACGGAACATCCATACCCGTAACCACAGAGACTGGAACGGGAAGTTTCCGCAGCACAGGCACCTCTTCGGCCGAGGATACCGGGACCACCACCGCCTGAATGTCCCGCCGGTCTGCCTTCTCGATCAATTCCCTGGGCAAATGGATCGATTCGGAGTCGGTATCCCCTCTGGGGAGAGGATCGCGAATAATGAAGGTGCTCATCTTGCCGGTATCACAGAGCTGACGTTCGATCTCATGACAAAGTCGCCGCATATAGGCGCCTTCAACATGTTCGAAAAGGCCCTGCGGTAAGAGGACACCAACATGAGAAAGACCGGCAGGCACGTCCAGAACGACAGTGCCGACGCCCGGCGTTCGCTTCAGGAGACCTTCCTTGACCAAGGCTGCCATGGCGACCTGAACGACAGGGGCGTGGGTCTGCCAGCGTTCGGCGAGTTCCTGCGTAGACGGCAATCGACTGCCTGGCTCCAAGCGACCCGTTCTGATCATGCCGCGATAGTGACGGCTGATCAGTTCGGTAATATGATCGGTTGAGGTAGTCACTGGATGCCCCTCCGCTTATTATCCAACAGATTAATAACTTTAAGAATGGTAATCTTTCGCTACCATGAATACAAGCATTAGTCTACAGAAAGTAGCGTCTGGGTTCAGGAAGTCCAAGTCGGCAGTGGACGAAGAGGCGCACAGCCAGTATGATATGATTTTGTGGAGTATCGGCGTTCGTGCCGCTCCGCCCTCAACAGACCAGACAACGCCCCAGGATTTTCATACCATGCGCATCAGTATTGTGGGACTGCCCCTTGCCGGCAAGACCACCTTTTTTACCATGTTGACACAACGCGGCATGGTTGGCTCGGCAACCGGCAAGAAGGGAGCGCAGATCGCGACGGCGTTCGTTCCGGACGAACGGCTGGATCACCTGATCGCGGTCTATCAGCCGAAGAAGCAGGCGTACGCGTCGGTAGAATTCATCAACGCTCCATCGATGTCCGCGGAGAATGCGGGATCGGGACTTTCATCGGCGACGGTGGACGAGCTTCGGCGAGCGGATACCTTTTGCCTGGTGATCCGTGAGTTTGACGATCCGGCCTATCCACATCCCTTCGGCAGCGTGAATGGACGTCGGGATCTGGACTTCATCCTCAATGAGATCATTCTGAGCGACCTGATGATTGTGGAGAAGCGGGTGGAGAAATTGCGCAAGTCGATCCTGCTGACGAAACGGAACGAAGAGATTCGGGAACTGGAGCTGCTGGAACGGATCGCGGGGAGCCTGGAATCCGAACAGCCAGTGCGGGAGTTGACGCTGAACGAGCAGGAGGAGAAGATCCTGTCGCCATATCAGTTGCTGTCGCAGAAACCGCTGTTGATCGTGCTGAACATATCAGAAGATCGCACTGGCGAGATGGATGAGCTGGTGGGGCAGTATGCGCAGGACTATCCAAAGCTGACCTTTACGGCGATGTGCGCGACGCTGGAGGCGGAACTGGCGCAGATGGAAGGGGATGACGCAAAGGAATTCATGGCGGATCTCGGGATCGCCGAGCCTGCCTTCAAGCGGATCCTGAAGGCGGCCTATCAGTTACTCAACCTGCAGGTCTTCTTCACGGTGGGCCATGATGAATGCCGTGCGTGGCCGATGCCCAAGGGAGGCACCGCCTATGACGCGGCGGGAGCCATCCACTCGGATTTTCAGCGCGGGTTCATTCGGGCGATCGACCTGCCCTACGCGGAGTTTGCCGCCAATCCTACGCCGGACACCTTCAAGCGCGAAGCCACGCAGAAGCGCAAGGAAGATCTGGTACAGGATGGCGATCTGATCGAGTTTCGCTTCAACGTCAGCAAGTAACGGGCGAATCAGTTGGCGTACCAGAGGCGCCCATTGGTGAAGTTGTTGGCCCCATGGCCGGCGCCGCCCAGATAGGTTCCGCGCCACGGTATGGGGACCTTCCAGTTCTGGCCGTGGCCATCCGCATGCAGCGTATTGCAGGTCAGATTGTGCTCATAGCGTACGGTGCTTGGGCCAGCGCCAACGAACGGGACGGTGGCTCCGCCGTCGTTCTTCCACGGCTCGAGGCGGAAATACTGTGAATCGATGAGACCAATCAGTTGATCTGGATACTGCATCTGGTTGAGATTGGTTCCGGCATACATCCAATCGCTCTGATTGGAGTTCCAGCCATTGATGGCATAGCTGTTCCACTCCAGGTTGAGGGCATACCCACCGGCATATTTCTGAACGCCGTTGGCGGGGCACTGCCAAATGCCGAGATCTTCACCGCTGGCTGGCCGTCTCTCGACGATGCCTAACATGTTATGCCAGGTCACCAGATTGTTGTGCGTTGGTGGAATGTAATTATTGGATTCCTCCGCATAAAAGAGGAAAGCCAAGCCAAACTGCTTCAGGTTGTTGAGGCAGCTTGTCTGCAACGCTTTGCCGCGCGCCCTGCTCAATGCAGGCAGTAGCATCGAGGCGAGTATGCCGATAATCGCCACAACCACCAGCAACTCGATCAATGTAAAGCCGCTATGCACGTCGCGTTTTGGATTCGCCTTACGAAGCAGACCGCACGTCGGCTTCTCCGCCCCACAGCGTTCCTTCAGAAATTCTGCGTACGGCATTCGGATTATCTCCCGGCAAGAGGGTTGGCATCAGAAGTGGAGTCCGCAAGCTCCTAAGTTATTATAGTCATAGTCAAAGCGTTTTCATAGACCTTGGAGAATATACTCCAGCTGGGGAATGAGGGCTTCAGCCATGGCGGCGAATCCGACGTTCGACGGATGAACACCGGCATCACTGTAGGCGAGATCGGCACCATAGGGGATCAGGCAGTTGCCGTCGAGGAAGTGGATGGCGGCATCACCGGCATCCCGGCGGCGCAAGTACTCACGCATGCAGATATCCCGCTGCCGTTCATGGGCGACCCGGTTGTGGCCGGAAGCAGTGGCGTTGTAGTGCAGGCTGGAATAGATGATGCGGGAGACAATGGCGATGGGCGTGGTGGGGTGTGCTTGGCGAAGGATGTCGATGAAGCCCGGAAGGGTCTCGGCCAAGCCATCGACGCCGGAGTTGGCGACATAGTCGAGGACATAGAGGGATGTGTCGACCTCGGCGAGGAGACGAGCCATCTCGGGTTCTCCGCGACCGTTGCCGGAGAAGCCGAGATTGATGGTATCCAGGTTGAGACGCCGCCCGACAATGGAAGGATAATCAGCGCCAGGATTATGGGCGCAACCGCCCTGAGTGATCGAGGTGCCGTAGAAGAGAACGGGCTTCGGCAGGGCTGTCGGCGGGGGGGCTTCGAGGCGCGCCTGGGGGCTGAGTCCGATCTCGAGTTTCTCGATGCCGTTGTATAGCGGCAGGTAAAGGGTAAAGGTGCGCATGGTGGCGGGCTGATCGGTGAAGAGGGTGCGCTCGTAGGCGACCTCGCCGCTGCCGGGGAAGGCGACCGGCCATGGTTTCTCGAAGCGGGGTTCCCCTTCGTAGAGCGCCAGACCGCTGGAGCCGGTAAGCGGCATGTGGCTCATGGTGTTCGCGTGGATGAGCTTCACCTTGACATGCATGGCGGTGCTGTCGGTACGAAACGAAAGCCTCGCCCCAGCCGAGTGTTGCGCGAGCGCCCAGACCGGCTCGCGAACAAGGGCCTCGGCACGATCGGGAAGGCGCCGGAAGGCGTGCTTGTTTTCCTCGTACCATGGCAGCCCGCGAACGGTGAAGGCATCACCGCCGGCGTCGTACCAGGCGATCTGCTTCTCGATGTCGAGGGTGTGCGGCTTCAGGTTTGGATCTCGGTCTTCAATGCGCAGATTCATGGGCGATTTCCCCGATGGTGTGGCAGAAAGAAGTAGTGAGGTACGGGATGCAAAAGGGGCCATCCCGTACCTTGGACGTTGAGGCGGTCAGCGCTTGACGCGCGCGTTTCCTTTCCAGATGCTCCAGATCTGCTCTTCGTCAGCCGGCTGAGCATAGTCGGTGAGCAGTGTCGTGACGAGAGCGCCGGAGGCCCATCCGAATTGAACCCAGCTTTCGGGTTTCCAGCCGCGGAGAATGGCATAGAGCATGCCTCCGACAAAGCCATCGCCGCCACCGATACGGTCGAGCACGCCGATCTCGCGCGGTTCGACCACATGCCAGTTGCCGCCTTCGAACATGATGGCGCCCCAGAGATGGGAGTTGGCGCTGGCCACTTCGCGAAGGGTGGTGGCGAAAACCTGTGCATTGGGATAAGCCTGGCGAACCCGATCAATCATGCCCTTGAAGGAGTCGATCTTGGCAGCGAGCCCTTTGCCACCGGCCTCCGGTCCTTCGATGCCAAGGCAGAGTTGGAAATCTTCCTCATTCCCGACGAGGATGTCGGAGAGGCTGGCAATCTCGGTGAAAATCGCGCTCAATTCGCTCTCGCGGCCCTTCCAGAAGGAGGCGCGAAAGTTGAGGTCGAAGGAGATGCGGGTGCCATATTTCTTTGCGGCGCGGGCGATATCGAGACAGAACTGGCTGGTCTCGGGAGAGAGGGCACCGATGAGGCCGGAAAGATGCACGACCTGTACGCCCTCCTGGCCAAAAATGCGGTCGAGATCGAAGTCCTTCACGCTGAGGGTGCGACCGACTTCGCCGGCCCGGTCATTGTGAACGCGGGGTCCACGCGAACCGAGACCGCTGTCCGCAAGGTTGAACTGATGGCGGTAGCCCCAGGGATCACCCTGATCCACGTCCTTGCCTTCGACATCCATGTGGCGGCCGGCGAGATTGTCCTTGATCAGGCGGGAGACGGGACTGCCCTTCACGAAATTCGTCAGCACTTTCACGGGCAAGCCAAGATAGGAGGAAACGCTGGCGACGTTGGACTCGGCGCTGGTCACCTGCAGGCGGAAGTTTTCACTGCAATGAAAGGGCTGTTGATCGACCGGAGTGAGACGCACGCCCATGCTGGTAGCGACCAACAGAGAATACCGGCAATTTTGACGAAGCTCGATGCTCATGGAGGATTTCCTTTGGATGCGGACTTGGCCGTCGCGGTTGAAACAGATGGTGACCTGGCGAAGCATGGGATTGCCATTCGTTGCAGAACCGCCGTATCATCGCCAGGACGGCGCATGCTGCCAGAACCAGAAGGGCACAGCATAGCGCCACACGAGCCTACACCATACTGCATCCCGGCTATTTTCACAGCGCAAATCGGCAAGATCCGGAAGGTGCGCGGAACTGGATTTCGGAACCGGGGCGAACGCTTCCACCTGGCGTCAGGACGCAACGACTTGCCAGATCAGGCGAAAGACGACTTCATAGGCGTTGCCCCAGCTGTTGGAGCGGAAGAACTGTACTGGAGCATTGGGATCGCCGATGAAGGGGCGCAACATCCATCCCATCTGAATACCGACAAAGATATAGATGGTAAGCCAGGCCCGCAGAAGCAGTCGGTGACGCGGGTCGCGCTGAATAAGCGGCAGGTAATAGCGGCGAACGATCCACTGGGTGGTGAAACTGGCAACCGCAAACATAAAGCCATTGAAGAGAATCGCGGCGTTGTAGCCACTGGTCGACCAATACCAGACGACAGTGAAGGGTGCAAGAGAGGCAAGAATGATCGCCAGTCCCGCCTGCGCGGCAAGGAGGGAGCGGAGGGCTTCCGCGAAGTCGTGGCGCAGCCCCATGAGTGTATAGAGGACAAAGAAACATGGCAGGCTGAGCAAGCCTGTAACCAGCAGAAGGATCGGAACCTTGACGGCGGCATAGAGCACCTGCAACAGGCGCTGCATGGAGAAGGCATAGCTCCCCATGACCGCGCCATATAGCAGGCCGAAGATGACGATGAGTACCATCAGCGAGAACATGCTCGAGCGCGCCTGGCGGGGATCCGCCTCCCAGGCCTGAGCGCGAAGCACATCATCGGCTCGCCGCGCCAGTGTTCTCATCATCAGGAGAAGAGATTGGCGAGACAAGTCCAGACCGCCTCGAAGAAGTTGGAATCACGCTCTCGAAACCATTCGAAGGGCCGACTCGGGTCACCAACGAAGGGGCGGAGAAGCCATGCCATTTGAGCACCCACCAGGCCGAATACGACGACCCAGCAGGCAAAGACCTTTCGCACATGGTTACCAAGCCACTGATCGTGGCCCATTTCCAGCGGCCCGGAGAAATGCTCCAAGTCTGCATCCATCCACGCTTCCCTGTCGGCATCAGCCTCCGCGGGCGCGGGTTCGTCAGGCAGCGGTTCGGGTGGTATCGACTCGGCAGCCGAAGAAGGTGGAATTTCGTTAAAATCGATGATGAGACTGAGGCGGTGGAGCGTCTGCAGCAGAAAGCCAAGGCCAAGGAAGCCCGCGGCGGCAAAGATGCAGACATTGAGGAGGATCATGAAGTCATAGCTGGTGCTGGAGACGGCAAAGAAGGCTTCGATCGGTCCGAGCGAGGCGAGAACCGCCATGGTCACGCCGAGGGCAGCGATCAAGAGTTTGAGCACGTCGGCGATCAGCAGGCGTGAGCCGATGAGGGCATTGAAGACATAGAGAGACGGGAAGGTGACCACCAAGGTCAGAAGGAAGAGAGCGGGTACCTTGACGGCAGAGCTTATCATCTGCATGAAGCCGGGGCCGCCGGGCGCCACGACGGCAAAGGCTCCCATGCAGATCCCATAAAGAGCGCCAAGCACGATGCCGACGCGGATGAGCGGTCCGAGGTTCAGTTCGAAACTGCCTTTCCGCAGCCTTTCCAGCCGAGTCGTCTCGCCTCTCAGGATCTGATCCAGTTGCGTGAGCGCCTTTAGCATGCCATGAACTCCCCTTTTTGGATTGCGGATCGAACCAGTTCGCCGGAATATAGCCGATCAAATCGTTTCCACCGGTTTTATCTGGATTGGTGGGCCTGTATATTTGGGCTTCATTGCAGCTACAACATCTCGAACGACAGGTGCCGGCTTATGGCTGATCCTCGCAAATTCAGTGGCATAGGCCGCATTATGGTGATTGGCGGCCTGGTGATCATGCTCTCGGGAGTACTCCTGGGGCTGCTGGAAGCCACGCCTCCAATGATCCTGCGAATCCTGATCGCGGCAGTTGGAGCCATCGACATCATGATCGGCATCCTCTTCCTGTATGCCGCAAACCGCCTCAAGCGTTAAGGAGCGTGGTTCATGAAGCTGAACGAGCAGCTGAATCTGGGCATCGTGGGTGCCTGCGGGCGCGGTGCATCCTTCAAAGCCGCCTGCGATGCGAGCGAAGTGATCCGCCTTCATGCGGTCTGCGACATCAACGCGGAGCACATCGACGCTGCCGCGGAGCGACTGGGCGCGGCAGAGAAGTACACGGACTTTGAGACGATGCTGGCGAAGTCGGAGCTGGATGCTGTCATCATCGGTACACCGATGCACATTCACGCAAGGCAGACCATACAGGCGTTGGAGAACGGGTTGCACGTACTGTGCGAAGTTCCCGCGACGGTATCCATCGATGAGGCGAAGGCCGTTGTGGCGGCCACGAAAGCATCACGGGCGATCTACATGATGGCCGAGAATTATGTTTACACGCGGGCATCCACGACGGTGCGCGAGATAGCGGATCGCGGTCTCTTCGGTACACCATACTTTGGAGAAGGAGAGTACCTGCATGAGCTCAAAGGGCTGAACGAAATCACGACCTGGCGACGCAAGTGGCAAACCGGCATCAACGGCATCACCTATGGCACACACAGCCTGGGGCCGCTGCTGCAGTGGATGCGCGGGGACCGGGTGTCAGAGGTCGCGTGCGTCGGCAGCGGGCATCATTACCGGGATCCTCGCGGGAACCCGTACGAACAGGAAGACACGTGCGTGATGCTCGGCAAGATGGCGGGCGGCGGACTGGTCAAGATCAGGGTGGACATGCTGTCGGATCGTCCGCACGCCATGCACAATCATACGCTTCAGGGGACGGACGGGTGCTACGAGTCAACGCGGGGCGGGAAGGAAAACAATCGCATCTGGCTGCGATCGCGCTGCCCGGATGCGCATACGTGGCTGAACCTGGCAGATCTGGAAGATGAGTTTCTACCCGACTACTGGCGCCAGGCGTCCGAGTCGGCCGCCAAAGCCGGTCATGGCGGGGGCGATTATTTCGAGATCATGGACTTCCTGGATGCCTGCCTTGGGCGACGAGCGCCGAGCATCGGGATTCATGAGGCGATGGATATGACGCTTCCGGGGCTGGTGAGCCAGGATTCGATCCGTCTTGACGGTGCGTGGCTGCCCGTGCCCGATTCACGTTCATGGTAGTCGGTCACCGTGGCTTTAGGTTTCGCCTGGCAGACAATGACATGAAGTTGCGGCTGATCCTGCTGTTGTTTAATTGCAAGTTAGACTACATTACGGCGTAGCCACTTCTGAATTCATGTCGAGGGTCTTGCCATGGGTCGTCCGCGACCACACCTTGTCTGTTCTGTCTGTGAGCAACAGTGCCGATTTGCTGAATGTGTTGCTGAAGGCGTTACACGGCAGATGAGTAGCGATGATTTAACGTCGGCCGTGGTGCACCGGCACCTACACGACCCGGGTTGCGAATGCCTGCTCATCCATGCGGCGGAGGGAACAACGGTAAGTGAGGCGTTGAGCGGCATTACGCGCCAGCACTCGGCGAGCAGCGCGCCCGTGCTGGTGGTTCTGGAGAAAACGTCGGGTGCCGCGGACCGGACACTGCTGCTGCGGTCTGGGGCGGACTGTGTGCTGGATTCGGGCGGGGACACCGAGGAGCTGATGGCATGGCTGGAGATGCTGACGGCGCGCAAACTGCGCGTGGACCAGCTTCTGCAGCAGAACCGCTTCATGACGGATGTGGCGGAGCATACGCACGCCCATCTGCAGGTGTCGGAGCGACGGTTGGAGAATCTCTTTCGTTTCATGGCAGAAGGCTTCTGCCTCCTCCGAGTGATCTGCGACGAAAATGCGCGGATGCTGGACTTCGAATTCGTGATGGCGAACGATGTCTTTTACCAGCTGACTGGTGCGGCCGATGGAGCGCTTACCGGGATGCATGTAAGCGACTGGAGCAGCAGGACGCCGCACACTCCGCCATGGCGCCCACACTTGCACCAGTTGGCCGAATCCGGCGGCTCAACGGACTTCAGTTGCCACTTTCCGCGGCAGGACAGGTGGTTCGACGTGCATGCCTATGCGGCCGGCGCGCTGGAGATCGGGGTACTGATCATCGACGCCACGGCCCGCAAGTCGGCGGAGGATGCGCTGGTGACCCTTAACCGGACACTGGAGCAGCAGGTTGCGGCCCGCACCTTTCAACTGCAGGCGCTGATCGACCTGGACAGGGAGCTTGGCGCGGCAACGTCGCTGCTGGACATGAGCGCCGCCATCCTGCATCATACGCGCTCGGTGGTGCCTTGTGAGGTGGTGGCGATCTTCTCCACGCGGTGCGATTATCCACTGCTGCACGTGCGCACGATCGGGGCGGCGGATCCACGATTCAGGGAGCAGTTGAAGAGCGAGCTTTTACCGGAGTTGGCCTGGACAGAGTCTTGCCGGGAAAACTGGGAGGTACTGGAGGAGGCGCCAACCTCGCCGACAGTCAATCACTGGCTGCGAATACCACTGCGAACGGACAGCGTGTCCGCGCAGGACTGCATACTCCTCGGGTTGGAGGGGGCCTCACCGTCAGCGCAGCAGACCAATGCCTTGCGAGCGCTGACGGCCCATGCCAGCTTCTACCTGGAGCGGCGCCACCGCACGGTCCAGGCGGAACAGCGGCGGCTGGAAAGCATCATGAGCAATCTGCCGCTGGGATTGCTGGTGCTTGACGACCAGTACCGGCTGCTGATGAGCAATCCGGCCGCCACGGCGATTCTCCGTCCCCCCGAGGGGAGCCCCATGACGGAGTATTTCGAGACACGCACGGGGCTTTCGCTGAAGGACGTGCTGCGAGCTGCTCCAGATGAGGCGGTGCGGCGCGATATCAGAGTCGATGATGGGCAGGAGTTGATGCTGCTCGCCACGCATGGCGAGATCGCCTTGGGAACGAACGGCTGGATCGTGATACTGGAGGATGTGACTCGGGAACGGAAAGTCCAGCGTCATGTAGGGCAGCAGGAGCGCCTGGCGGCGGTCGGCGAGCTTGCGGCGGGAATTGCCCATGACTTCAACAACTCGCTGACGGCCATAATTGGCATCTCGGACCTCCTGCTGATGCGGGGCAACCTGAACGAGTATACCAGCAGCCGGCTGAAGATGGTGGGCGATCAGGGGCGCAAGGCAGCGCAACTGGTGCAGCAGATCCTCGACTTCGGGCGCAAATCCGTCTCGGAGATGACACCGGTGGAGATGACCGGCTACCTGAAGCAGACCGTTCGTCTGTTGCGCCGCACGATACCTGAGACGATATCGATTCAGTACGTGGCCAAGGTGGATGCGTGCTGGATACACGGCGATGCGAACCAGATCGAACACGCGCTCATGAACCTCTCGGTCAATGCGGCACACGCGATGCCGAATGGGGGCACGCTGCAACTGACGGCGGACTGCCTGAATCTTGAGCCGGGGCAACCGGCGCCCTACCCTGACCTGGCGCCGGGAGGCTGGTTTGTGCTGGACGTGAGCGACACGGGGACAGGCATCTCGGCGGAGGTGCTGCCGCACATCTTCGAGCCGTTCTATACAACCAAGGAACGGCATGCGGGCACGGGGCTTGGCCTGGCGCAGGTATACGGGCTGATTCGCAAACACAATGGCTACGTCGACGTGAAGAGCAACCCTGGAGAAGGCACCACGTTTACGCTCTACCTGCCGGTGCTGGCCGGCGGACCGGATGCGGTGGAAACAACGGAAGATTTCCGCGAGCGGACTTTCAGCAACGAAAGGTTGACGGTACTGCTGGTGGAGGATGAGGAGCCAGTGCGCCAGGTGCTGGAGTCGATGCTCGAGGAAGCTGGACTGCAGGTACTATCAGCCAGCAATGGGCGAGAGGGGCTCGCGGTCTTCGAGCGGCTGCGAAAGGAGATCGATCTCATCATCACGGATCTTACCATGCCGATCATGGGGGGAGAGGAGTTCTACCAAGCGGTCCGCCAGCGGGATCCGCGGGTGGCGTTTGTCTTCATGACGGGATACGCGCTGCATCAGGAGCAGCAGTCACTGCTCAATCGGCACGATGTGCGGTGCCTGCAGAAACCGATCAAGTTCAATGATCTGGTGCAGCTCATCACGCACTTTCTCGACAATGCCGGAGAGGGGCCTTCCAAAGGCAGCGACTGAGTGATCAGGCGAGACAGCCATCGAGGACATTGTCGGCGCCAAAGCGTACGACATCCGTGGCAGGGAGGCTCAGATCGTCGGCGCAAGCATCGACGGCGGCGCGCGCCGCACCGGCATCCAGATGGCCGGTGTTGAGGACGACCCCGACGACTTTGGCTGCCGGGAAGGTGCCGCAGGTGCTGGCCAGTGCCTCGTACAGGGCGATGACATCGCGCAAGGGCGGAATCCGTACCCAGGTGGCATCCTTGAGCGTCTGCATGCCGGCGCGGTGACAAAGTACCATGTGCGTTGGACAACTCCCGCGCAGCAGTGGCAGAGTCGCGCTGCTGGAAGGATGAATGAGCGATCCCTGGCCCTCTACAAAGCAGACTTCGCCTCGGGCTGCAAGCACTTCCCGCTCGATAGCCCCGGACGCGAAATCCAGCCGGATGGCGTCGAGAGGAACGCCCCTTCCGGTGATCGTGATGCCGATCTGGCCAGTGGCGACAAAGGTGGCATCGAGCCCCCGGCGAAGGGCAGCCGCGTGCAGTTCGAGGCCGGCGGTCATCTTGCCGACGGCCATGTCGGTACCGATCATGAGGACCCGTCGGTTGTCGAGTTTCATGGCGGCGCCGGTAGCATTGAGCAGACCCGCCGGTTCCTGGCGAATATCCCAGATCCATTGGCCTGGGGCGAGCTTGGAAGACCATGGTCCCACCCGCTCATGGAGGCCATTGATGACGCACATGCCGGCCTGGAGCGCGGCCTCAATGTCAGGCATCCAGGCCACCGGCAGGCGGCCGCCAAGTGGCGCGAGTCCCAAAACCAGCACCTCGGCGCCGAGTGCCCTGGCGGAGGCCACATCGGCGACGACCGGGCAATCCTGCCGCACCCACGGCAAGACATCGCGTAGGGCTCGCCCGGCATATTCCGGGTCGATCGCGCAGGCGATCGGGTTCTGCGAATAGCGCAAGACGCCATACCCCATTTTGGCCTGTGTGCCCAGCAGGTGGCCGGATAGGTAGATAGCCAGAGATTGTGAGCTTTTCAGCATGAAAGGAGCCTGCCTCCGTGGCCGATGCGGTCCATGGGCATGACGATGCCATCCCGCAAGGGAACACCGTCCGCCGGATCCGGATCGAGGTTAAGATGAGAATCGAGATCGATATGATCAAAGAGCGAGCCGAGCGCTGCTCCGGCCGCTATGGAGACGGAGCTTTCGCCATTGCACCCGATCATGGTGCCCAGACCATGGGCGCGAGCAGTCGCGACAATGCGTAACGCCTCGGTGATACCACCGCACTTCATCAGCTTCAGATTGCAGCCATCGACCATGTGAGCCCAGCGCGGAATATCCGCTTTGGTGCAGCAGGATTCATCGACGTAGATTGGGAGGGGGCGGTCGTGGTAGAGTTCGGCGAGCCGGTCATCATCCTCGACGCACAGGGGCTGCTCGACGTAATCGCAATCACGGTCGGCGAGCCATCTGAGCATAATTCTGGCATCGTTCACGTTCCAACCGCCATTGGCGTCGACCCGCAGGCGCACTCCCCGCGGCTTGGCCGCGGCACGGGCCGCGAGATAGGCCGCCTGATCCGCCGAAATTCCATCAGGGGCGCCCAGCTTCACCTTGAGGCTGAGAGCGCCAGTGTCGGCCAGCATCTCCGGAACTCGTTCGGCAATCACCTCCGGGGGATTGATCCCGATGGTGATGCTGGTGGGAACCCGCGGCAGCCCGAGGCCCAAAAGGCGGTAGAGCGGCATTCCGGCACGCTTTGCCAGCCAATCCCACAGCGCCATGTCCAGCGCGGCGAGGGCGCAAGGTGCGATCTGAAGCTCCTGACCCCGCTCCCAGATCTCGTGAATGGAGAGGCCGGCCAGGTCGGAGTCCAGCAGACGCTGCACGTCGAGTTGGCCGGCCTCGGCGGTCTCGGCACCCGTGAGGTTGCCAGGACACATCTCGCCCAAGCCGGTGATTCCGTCGGAGTCCACTTCCACGAAGAGATTGGTCTTCCCGGTGATCACGCCCCGGCTGATTCGCAACGGATAGCGTTTGCGCACGAAGATGTGCTGATAGCGCACCGCGAAAAGGTCGTTCATCATGATCCTTGACACCATTTTTTGCAAGCATCCGGCGTAGAGAGAAGCCGAATATAACGCCTGCCTGGCATGAACAAAAGCCGACTTCATTCTTTCTTCCCCAATCAACAGCCTTGCAGCATGAAGCAACCGTGCTATGGTCGACTATCAACAGTTTGGAGTTTGCCACATGTCGATTAGACCAGCCCTCCTGGTACTGGATCTGGATGGTACCGCCCTCGGCGGGCACGAGCCATACGCCTGCCTGCCGCCGGAGTTCGTCACGCTGCTGGACGAACTGGATCAACGCGGAATCGCGTGGACGACCAACACGACATGGGGACTGGCGGGTCAGTGGGAGATGATTCGTAACAGTAATCTGCGCTCGACCCCGGCCATGCTCTGCGGCGAAAGCGGCCGCGCCATCGGCACCATCCTGAATGGTGTCCTGATGGACGATCCCAGCTATGCCGTGGAGATGCAGGCGCGCGATCAGGCCTTCCGGGAGGAATCGTGGCCAATGGTGCGCCAGGTTCTGGCCACTCTCCTGAACGAGGATATCGTCACGCGTCTTTCCTATGATCAGGTGGAGCCTCAAGCGATGATCGAACTCAGCAGCAGGACGGGATGTGCCGATGAGATGTGGCGGCTGCTCGCCCCGCTGATCGATACCGGCCTCTACTACACTTTCGGTGGCGCCCCAGCGGAGCGGGTGGCGCTGTTGCCGCGCCACATGAACAAGGCTGAAGGACTGCGCGCCATGCAGGCGCGCCTGCGGGTGACGCCGGCACAGACGATTGTGGCCGGGGACGGCATCAATGACCTGCATATGCTCACACGCGAGCTGGCAGGTTGGCTGGTCTGCCCCGCCAATGCCGCCGCGGTCGTCAAGGAACAGGTGCTGCGGGAAGGCGGTTTTGTGAGTGAACTGGAATATTCCTGGGGCGTGGCCGATGGGGTCCGCCGCATTCTTGACTGAAAGGGACGCGAGAGTTTTTGCCGTCGGGCTGGCGGCACAAGCTGCATGACGCTATACATACGTGCAAACCCGGCGTGTGCCGGACGTCACAACCATCATGGGAGTTCGCCTGTGGATTCACCTTTGCGTATCGGAATAGCGGGCTGCGGGCGCATTGCCCAGGTCAGCCACGCCCCTTCGCTGGCCGCCATCGACGATGTCTGTATCGCCGCGATTCATGACACGGATCGCGCCAAGGCGGAGGCGTTGCGGGAGGCCCATGCACCCGAGGCGCAAGCCTGCACCAGCTATGAAGAGCTGCTTGCGGCGAAACTGGACGCCGTCTGCATCTGCACGCCGAACCATCTTCACTGCGACATGGCGCTGAAAGCATTCGATGCCGGCCTCCACGTGCTGTGCGAGAAACCGATGGCCGGCAGCCTGATCGATGCCGACCACATGCTTCGCGCCGCCCGTGCCAGCGGCTTGATCCTGCACATCAACCAGAGTCTGCGTTATGCGCCGCTGTATGTGACGATCAAGAAGCTGATCGAGTTGGGTCGGATCGGCGATGTCCAGCATGTGCGCTGCATTCGCGCCAGCGGCAAGATGCCGAATCAGGGCTGGTCCCCGGGCGCGGACTGGTTCGTCTCGCAGGCGCATCAGGGAGGGTTGCTCCTGGACATCGGAATCCACATGGCCGACCTCCTGCGCTGGCATGTGGGTGGCATACGACGGGTTGCCGGTTTCCTGCAGACACGCACGCCGGGCATCGACGTGCCGGACAACGTCCGGGCCATGTTCGACTTCGAGAGCGGCGCTACAGGGACACTCGAATTGAGCTGGACCTTCCCCGCGGGAGGCGGTCTGTTCGAGGTCTATGGCACCAAAGGCAGCATACGCAGTGGTTTCAACGGCCAGCAGCTTGAGCTGGTTGAGATTGGCGAGGATGAGACGAGCACCGAGTCCCACCCGCCACTCGACAACGTGCCCGCCAACAGCTTCCAGAATTTTGTCGATGCGATTCGTGGCCGCGCCGAAAGTCTGAGCCCTGGCGAGGTCGGTCGAGAAGCGCTGGCTATCTGCATGGCCATCGCGGAATCTTCCCAGAGCGGCGCCTATGCCGCCGTACATCAATTGCCCTGAGCAGGAGCTACGAAGTTCATGAAGATTGGAGTCAGTTCATACAGTTACAGCCGCCTTGTCCGCGACGGAGTCATGAAGCAGATCGACGTCATCGCCCAAGCGAAGGAACAGGGCTTCGACGTGCTGGAGTTTTCAACCATTGCCGTGCCGGAAGGCAAGAGCTTGGAGTCCTTCGCCACGGAGCTGCGGCAGGAAGCCGACAGGATCGGCATGCCCATTGCCAACTACACCATCGGCGCGGATTTCCTGAATGGTTCGGGCGGCGATCTCGAGGCGGAGATCGAGCGGGTCAAGCAGGAAGTGCGCATCGCCAGCATCCTCGGTGCCCCCGGTATGCGTCACGATGCCACGCGCGGCTTCCCGCCGGATCATAAAGGCGGAAGCTCCTTTGACGATGCGATTCCGCGGCTGGCAAAAGGTTGTCGAGCCGTAACGGAGTTCGCGGCCGACCTTGGGATTCGTACGATGGTGGAGAACCACGGTTATTTCTGTCAGGATTCGGAACGCCTGGAGAAGCTTGCCAGCGCCGTCGCCCACCCCAACTTCGGCATCCTGGTGGACATGGGCAACTTCATCTGCGTGGATGAAGATCCAGGCCTTGCCATCGGTCGGCTGATGCCGTGCGCCTTTCACGTCCACGCCAAGGACTTCCACCTCAAGCGAGGTAGTTCGCCCCATCCCGGCCGTGGCTGGAATGTGTCGCGTGGCGGGAACTTCTGGCGCGGCGCCATCATCGGACACGGTGACGTGCCGATAGTCCAGTGTCTGCGCGTCATGCAGCGTACGGGGTACGACGGGGTGCTCTCGATTGAGTTCGAGGGGATGGAAGATGTCCTGCTGGGAATCGAGATCGGGCAGGAGAATCTGCGTCGTTTTGTCAACCTGGTCTATGGCTGATATCGTTTGTATCAACAACCTGTCCATCATGGAGGATAGTTCGATGAAACGCACACTTTCCTGCCGTAGCGGCGTCTTCGGTGAACCTGCCCGTGCCTTTGTAACGCTTGCCCAGTGCGGTATCACTAACGTGGAACCCAATGTGCCAGCGGACGGCAACTACCGGTACCTCAAGGAGCAGGCGGATGCCGCCGGCGTCACCATCACGACCCTCTCTACCGGGGTCAATCTGGACGAGGTGGCATCCTGCGCCGCCTTTCGCGAGATGATCGACGGAGCGGCCGAGATCGGCACACCTCGCATTTTCTGCAGCCTCCAGAGCAAGAATCCCAGCGACGCCGAGGTCATCGGCCGGCTTCAGGAGCTTGCGGATCATGCCGCCAAATGCGACATCCTTCTTGGGATGGAGACCCATCCGCCGTTCGGCACCAATGCCGGCACGGCGCTGCAGACCATCGAGATCATCGGCCGTGCCAGTCTTGGCTTCAACTTCGATACGGCCAACATCTACTACTACAACCACGGTCTCGATACGGTCAAGGAGCTGACGTACTGCCGGGAGAAGGTCGTTTCCGTCCATCTGAAGGACTCGGACGGCATCTATCACAGCATGGGTATGCCGCTTTTCGGCACGGGCGTGGTCAACTTCCCCGAAGTCTTTCGCCTTCTCGATGAGATCGGTTTCGACGGCCCCTGCACGATGGAGTTGGAAGGTTCCAGCCTGGAGAATCACCCGGGAGGCAAGGTGGACTTTCTCAAGCGATGCCTGGACTATCTGCGCGAAATCGGAGCAATCTGAAGCAACGACGGTGAATAGAACCGGTGGTGTCAGCGTCAAAAGAGCCGTGGCACCAAGTGTGGCGTTGACATCTGCCTCTTGACGGGTACTTTCGTTATCGGCTGACTACTCTGGGCAGCCATTCATTCGTCATCTTCCAGCGAGGAATACAATATGAGTCTCAAGACGGCATTCGCCGCAGTCGTAATCCTGATGATGGCCGGGGCAGGCGCAATCGCAGCGAATGAAGCGCTGACCGCCAATCTGGTTGAGGGAACCGCCCTCAAGAACGAACTCAACGAGAAGCTGCGCAGCGGCACCACGGACGGGCTCAACGAGATCAATCAGAAGTTGAACGAGATCGGCCGGCAGATCTGCGAGCAGTTCGCCGCGTACCTGCCTGGCAAGACGACGGCCTATGGCGACCACAACTGGCACTGCAAGTACAATGCCGGCACCCTGTTCTATACAGTCACCGGCGAGGAGAATCGGCAGCTTATCAGCGTCCAGGTCATCTACCACGAAGGCGGTGCCGACCCGAAGAAGCGCGGCATGTATGCGACGTTGCTCGGGTATCCCGCGCAACACATCAAGAACCAGAGCATCTCCATTCTGCTGGGCAAAACGGAGCTGCGCATGACTGCCATCGACCCAAGCATCAAGAACGATCAATCTTTGCTGGACCTCCTGCAGGCCTTCGATCTGAAGGGACTGTCCGAGCTGTGAGGGAAATGCGGAGGAAGATACGTTTTGCACTGGTTGGCTGTGGCTTGGTCGGCCCGGCGCATGCACGCAGTATTGGTGAGATCGATGGTGCGGAGCTTGTCGTCGCCTGCAGCCGCACCGAGGCGAATGTCCGTGCCTTTGCGGCGGAGCATGGGTGCGAGTGGACAACGGATTATGCCGGTCTCCTCGACCGCGACGATGTGGATGTGGTGAGCATCACCACGCCGCCATGGTGTCATGAGGAGCAGGCGGCGGCGGCGGCGGCAGCAGGCAAGCACATTGTTTTGGAGAAGCCGATAGCGCGCACGATCGAAGAAGGCGAGCGTATCATCGAAAGCTGCCGCGCGGCCAAGGTGAAGCTGGCGGTCATCTTTCAGAATCGCTGGCGGAAGAGCTATGCCTTGCTCAAGCAACAGGTGGAAGCAGGAGCGCTTGGTGAGCTGCTGCTGGGAGATACCTATGTGAAGTGGTTTCGACCGCAGGCCTACTATGAAAACGATGCCTGGCGCGGCACGCATGAAGGAGAAGGCGGAGGGGCTCTCATCAACCAGGGTATCCACGCCATCGATTCGCTGCAATGGATCATGGGGCCGGTCGAATGGCTCTTTGGCCAAACGACGACGACCCGTCACCATAATATCGAAACCGAGGATCTTGGCGTAGCGATGCTGCGCTATTCCAATGGGGCAATGGGCGTGATCGAGGCAGCCACCGCGCTCAAGCCAGGACTTCCGGACAAGCTCGAAATCCACGGGACGAGGGGAACAGTGGTGGTGGAGGGAGGGCGAATCGCCGTCTGGCAAGTCGAAGGGCAGGATGAAGCCGAGATGAAGGCACTGGCGGACGAACCCACCGGTTCCGGAGCTTCCGATCCCATGGCTTTTCCCATCTCCTGGCACAAGCAGCAGTACGAGGATATGGTGAGCGCCATTCAGGAGGATCGCCAGCCGGCGGTCGACGGCCAGGAAGGACAGAAGGCCCTGCGCATCGTCCGCGCCATCTATGAATCCAATCGCATTGGCGCCAAGGTCGAGCTGTAACGGTCAGTCATACCTGCTCGGGAGAGATCTGGTCGGCCACCCGGCGCAGGAGGAGCAGCTCGCGTGGCAGGACCGTCTCGTCGCGGTCGACCTGACCGCGATATTCGCGAGGTGGGACGCCGTAGAGGTGCTTGAAGCAGCGCGTGAAGTGGAAGGGACTCTCGAATCCCGTCAAGCGGGCAATTTCCTGGATCTGAAGATTGCTCCGCGCCAGGAGCATGGCGGCGCGATCCAGACGCAACATGCGCAAAGTGCCGATGGGCCCGTGCCCCAAGGCATCGCGGAAGAGCCGGCACAGATGCACCTCCGAAACGCCCGCCGCCCGCGCCAGCTCGGAAAGCTGGGGATTCTCCATGCCGTCGCGAGCCCAGCGCCGCTGAACATACTGCAACGACTTCTCGACGGGTTCCGGCAGTTCCAGACGCCCCTCGGAGCGCCCATACACCGCCCCATGCACAAAGCTCAGTACCAGCTGCTGTAAGCCGCCCAGCACCAGCGGCCACCATTCGTTGCGATTCTCATCCAGCAGCCAGATGAGGTGGCGGAAGAGCGGGCGCACAATGTCGCCCTCCGGCAGATGCCGGATCAACGGCCATTGGTCTTCCGGCGGGGTACTGCCGCGGTCTCCCTCGATGAGGAAATGGATGAAGGCGTGCCGCGTCTGCCGCTGAGGATCCCACTGATAGGATTCACGCATGCCCGGGCGCCCAAGGATCAGACTTCCCGGGGGAGCGTCATGGCGCTCACCATCACACTCCCAGGTGACCTCCCCGTTGACGATCCAGACCAGCTCGTAGTCCGTATGCGTCCGTGGTCCGAAGGTGGCACCTGGAGGGTAGACGCTCAGTCCATAGGAGACGACGGTAAAGGTCACGCGTGGAACCTCATGTACAGAACGGGCATGTATTTGGCAGGCGTCGATATTTGAATGGTTCTAAATATCGACTACCTTAAATAAAGTCAATTTGTAACATTAGCGCTCGCTTCATCAAAAACAAGCGAGAAGTATCACCCAAGGATTGCATCATGCCTACCGCCATAGCCCCCACCCCTGCCAGAAAGCCAATCGCGATAACATCGGATGATGTAAAGAACTATCATGAGAATGGCTTCATGGTGCTGGATTGCGCGCTTGAGATGGACGAAGTCGACTTGCTGCGCCGGGAGACAACGCGCATCTGTCGCGGCGAACTTGGCATCTTCGGTGGGCTCGCGGAGCCGACCGGCGGAGAGTCCGATGACGAGGTACTCAAGCGCACGCTCTGCGTTCACTTCCCCCATAAGATATCGCCGGTGATGCTCCAATACCTGGCCCCGGAAAGCGGCATCAAGGCCTTGACGGCGGTTATCGGTCCCAACATCAAGTGTATGCAGTCCATGCTCTTCATCAAGGCTGCCGGCAAACCAGGTCAGGCCTGGCATCAGGACGAGTACTACATTCCGACTCGTGATCGGTCGTTGACCGGCATGTGGATGGCGCTCGATGATGCCACCGTGGATAACGGTTGCCTGTGGACGATTCCCGGTTCGCACAAGCCGGGTGTTTTGTGGCCGCAACGGCAGCATGGCAAGCAGGGAGTCTTCGATTGTGCCGGCGAGGCCTGGCGTTTTCCGTACGGGGATGAGGATGCCGTGCCGGTGGAGGTGAAGGCGGGCAGTATCGTGCTGTTCAACGGCTACCTGCTGCATCGGTCGCTCCCCAATCGGGCAACGAGCGGTTTTCGTCGGGTGCTGGTCAATCACTACATGAGCGCGGAATCGCTTCTTCCGTGGCATAAGCCGGAAGAAGGCGTCGGCATGGGCAATGCCGATTACCGCGACATCCTGCTGGTGGCTGGGGAAGATCCGTATGCCTGGAAGGGGACGATCGATCAAAGCCGGCCGCACGTTCGCCCCAGTGGCGAAGGCGGCTGCGGCAACGCTGTCCGCAATCTGGACGGTGGCAAGCCGGCCAGTTGATCAGCCTCGGATCTTCTGCCGGAGGGCAAGATCCATCAGGACGGTTGCAGCCATGGCCTCGACAATGGGGACCGCACGTGGCACTACGCACGGGTCGTGGCGACCTTTCGCTTCCAGCTTCACCGGCAGGCCCGCGAAATCGACGGTCTCCTGTGCCCGACCGATGGTGGCCGGAGGCTTGAAGGCCAGGCGGAAGGTGATCGGCATGCCGTTGCTGATGCCGCCCTGAACTCCGCCGCTGTGGTTCTTAGTGGTCTGCATTCGCCCTTCGCGCATGACAAATGGATCGTTATGAACGGAGCCGCGTAAGCGGGTACCCGCGAAGCCAGAACCGATCTCGAATCCCTTGGTGGCGGGAATCGACATCATCGCCTGCGCCAACATCGCTTCCAGCTTCTCGAAGACAGGTTCTCCCCATCCGGCGGGGACGTTACGGCAGACGCACGAGACGACACCGCCCAGGGAGTCGCCATCGGCCTTTGCCGCCACGATCTGTTCCATCATCCGCGAGGTCAATTCCGCATCGGGACAGCGCACGGAGCTGGCATCGACCATGTCGCGGGTCAGGTTGTGGCAGGACCAATCTTCGATCTCCAGCTCGCCCACGGCACTGACCCAGGCCACGATCTCGACGCCATACGTTTCGCGCAGCCACTTTTCGGCAATAGCGCCGGCCGCGACTCGCCCAATGGTCTCGCGGGCGCTGGATCGGCCGCCACCGCTGGCGGCGCGAACGCCATACTTGGCCTGGTAGGTGAAGTCCGCATGCGAAGGACGCGGTACCGCGCTCATCTCGCTGTAGTCGCCCGGCCGCATATCGCGGTTGGGCACGAACATGCCGATTGGCGTCCCCAGCGTCACGCCATGCTCGGTACCGGACATGATAGTGACCGTATCACTCTCCTGACGGTCGGTCGTCACCTTGCTCTGTCCGGGGCGGCGTCTATCGAGTTGGGGCTGAATATCGGCTTCCGTCAACGCAAGCCGGGCGGGTACGCCGTCAACAATTACTCCCACGCCTTTGCAGTGTGACTCGCCAAAGGTCGTGACGCGGAAAATGGTACCGATCGAACTGGACATGAAGGTGCTGCTCCGCTTGAAAGTCGTCGAGTGTGAAAGGTCGTACTTTAGTCACATGGGCAAGGTAAATCAACGCCGGCAAGGCAATGCTTTATGGCGGTAATAGCACGGCGGTTGGAGAAAGACCGATAGGCAATGCCTCAAGGGGTGGCATATTATCCTGGCGCGAAACCAGCGCCTAACTCAAGGTAGACGACATGACAATCCGCACGAAACTGCGCCTGCTGGCCCTTTTGCCGCTGATACTTGCGTGCATCTTTGGCTTGGTCAGCTACGAGACAGGCCGTCAGCTCAACCGGGCCTTGAGCAAGGCTCAGTTGGCCGAGCAGATCAACAAGGGACTCTTCGAGCTCAGCCTGCGCACCAGCCAGTACATGCAGAATTCCTCGCGCCAGGAGCACTGGTGGTACCAGCACGACAAGCTCACGTCCATGTTCGCGCAGCAGACCTGGACGCACCGCGCGGAGCAGATGGTTATTCGCTCCCTGATTCAGCATCACCGGACGACGGCAGCCCTTTTCCGTCAGGCAATCCGCCAGCACGAGAGTTCATCCGACAGTGAGGATCTTTTGAGCGAAGATCGAGCCATTCGCCATCTGCTGGATCGTACGCAGGTCATGGTCTCCCAAGCGTATATCCTGCAGACCATCAGCCACTCCGAAGTGCGCGACCTGCAGCGACGCTCCACTTTTGTGGTTGGAGCCACACTTGCGCTTATTGCGCTGGCGGTGATCGGGCTTTCGGTCATGCTGGGCCGATCCATTCTCATTCCTTTGCAGCGGCTTCAGAAGGCTGCCGAAACCGTTACCGCCGGTGAATTCGGCCACCAGGTGGAGGTCAGTGGCAATGATGAAGTGTCCACTTTGGCAAGCGCCTTCAATCAGATGACGACCCATGTCAAGAACTACTACACCGCTCTGGAACTGGAGATCGGCGATCGCATCCAGGCGGAAGCCGCCCTCGCCAGGCATCGTGATCAGCTCGAAGATGAAGTTGCTCGGCGCACCTCCGAACTGCGCCAGGCTAATCAGGATCTGCAGCAGGAGATCAGCGCCCGCCGGGCGGCCCAGGAAAGAACGGAACAACTCAACATGATGCTCACCGCGATCCGCGAGGTGGATCACCTCATGACGACGCGGCGGGATCGTCGCGAGCTGCTCCAAGGTGCCTGTCGCGTGCTGCGCGATATCTGTGGTCATGAAGCCGCCTGGATCGTGCTGGTGGACGAAGAGGGCGCCATCGATCTGGTTGAGCATGTCGGTGCCGAGCCCACCCCGGAAGGCATAATCCAGACTCTTCGCGCGGCGTGGCCCTGCCAGTGCGCCCAGCTTTCCATGGCCGACGGCGTCATCCGTCTGCGAACAGCCAGCGATACGGAATGTCGCGGTTGCGCCATGCATCACCTCCAGGAAGGCAAGACATCGATGACGGCCAGAGTTCATTATGGGGATAGCTGTTACGGGGTCATTTCGGTCACCTCACCCAGCGCCGAAGTGGGTGACGAGGAGGCGCAGGCTCTTTTCCAGGAGTTGGCGGACGATGTGGCGCTGGCGTTACATGGATACAATCTGCAGCACCAGCGGGATCAGGCCGAAGCGGAGCGCCAGCGGCATCTGGTGGAACTGGCCCGCTCGAATGAAGAGCTGCAGCAGTTTGCCTACGTGGCATCGCACGACCTGCAGGAACCCTTGCGCGGGATCGCCGGCTGCCTGCAACTGCTGGAGCATCGTTATCATGATCAACTCGACGATTTGGCCAGGCAACTCATTGACCATGCGGTGGCGGGAGCCGAGCGCATGCGAGCCCTGATACAGGATCTGCTGCGTTACTCCCGCGTGGGAACCCGCGCACGCCCTTATCAATCCGTCGACATGAATGCCGTCCTCGCGGAAGTGAAGCGCGACCTGCAGGTCGCCATCGAGGAGAGTCAGGCGGTCATCGACGCCGGGGACCTGCCGCCGGTGGAAGGGGATGCCACGCAATTGTCGCAGCTACTGCAGAATCTCATCGGCAACGCCATCAAGTTCCATGGCGAGGCATCGCCCCGCATCACCATTCGCGCCCATTGCGAGGGCAACATTTGCCATTTCAGCGTACAAGATAATGGCATCGGGATTGACGCCAGATACAGCGAACGTATCTTTGTTGTATTCCAACGCCTCCATACCCGGACGGAATATCCAGGTACCGGCATGGGGCTGGCGATCTGCAAGAAGATCGTCGAACGACACGGCGGCCAGATCTGGCTTGAATCACAGTCCGGGAATGGCGCCGATTTTCATTTCACTCTTCCCGCTGCCCGACAACCCGTGACTTCCATCGATGCGTGATTCCATACCGACCATTCTGCTGGTAGAAGACAACAGCACCGATGTGCTCTTGACCCGACAAGCCTTCGAGGCGTGCTCCGCGAATGTCGACCTGCAGGTGGTCAGCGATGGATTGCAGGCACTGAACTACCTGTACAGGCGTCCTCCTTATGTGGATGCAGCACGCCCCGACCTGATACTGCTCGATCTGAATCTGCCAAAATGCGATGGCTGGGAGGTGCTTGCAGAAGTAAAATCCAATGGTGATTTGCGCTGTATTCCGCTGATCGTGCTCACCACCTCGAACAACGAGGACGACGTTCGCCGTGCCTACCATTTGCATGCCAACTGCTATATGATAAAGCCGATGGCTTTCAACGAGTTTTCGGCCGCCATCGGGAAGCTCAATCGCTTCTGGCTGTCAGCCGCTACTCTTACCCGGAGTTGATGCCGTGAAACCTGTCGCACTCCGCGCTTTGCTTATTGAAGACAACCCGACCGACGTCCTCCTGCTCACCCATGCGCTCGAAGCGGTCGAGCAAACCACCTTCACCATCGAGCATGCGACGCGTCTTGCCGATGGGCTCGCCAGGATCGCTGCCGCGGATCCGCCTTTCGACTGCATCCTGCTCGACCTTTCCCTGCCCGACGAAACGGGCCTGCGGACGGTTCAGAGGGCTTACGAAGCAGCTCCGCACATTCCCATCGTCATCCTTACCGGTCTCGACGATCACGAGTTGCCCTTCAAGGCCATTCGCGCGGGCGCTCAAGATTACGTCACCAAGGAAACGGTGGACGGACCGACGCTGGAGCACGCGATTCTCTGCGCCCTCCAGCGCCAGCAGATCCTCAACCAGCCCGGTGACTGAGCTGTCGGTTCATCCAGTTCGGCTTCAGTCCGCGCTATCGGCAACCGTCAGGTCGCGCAGGCGGATCGTGGCGGATCTGGCCGGCACCATCTGGTTGACGTAGACCAGATGACTGCGCATGACGATGTGGAAGCGCTTGAAGGTCAGCGGATATTTCAATTGAACCGTCTTGCTGTTGTCACCCTGGCAACGCCAGTGGCGAAAACTGGGCTGGTAGTAGCCGCTCGCATAGTGTCGGGGCAATTCCATACTGATGAAGCGCCAGCCATCGTGGTTGATCGCGGTCGTCTCCTCCCAATCTGACATATCCCAACTGCCTTGTTCCTCATTCCAGCCATTCGAGGTCCAGGTGCGGCCTGCCGCGTCTTCGATTTCGAAGTAGATTCGTCCCCAGTTCGCATTGCCATCCACCCAGACGCCAATCCGCTCCGGTTCACCGGCCAACGCGATGGGTGCAAGCGGCTCGACCATGAGGTGATGGGCGACGATGGGAGCGACGTCATCTTGCGGCCCGATCGAAAGCGCCAGCCCCTGGTCCGTGCCGGTAAGGCTGCCCTGCGCCGACACCATGGGTTTGTAGGCGCAGTAGGTGACAAAATCATGATCGGCCTCGGGGACGATCTTCCAGTCCTTCGCCTGGCGCAGGTCGGCGGCAATCCGCGCTTCGCGTAATGCCGGTGCCGCATGGGACGATGCCAGCGGCGTCACCGTCGTCACGCGCTGGGTCGTGGTCAGGTATATCGGTGACTCGGAGATAGTCAGCGTCTCGCCGAGGGTGCTGGTTCGTCCCATGGAGTCAGTGATCGTGGCACCGTCATTGTCGGCGAAGCTGAGTTGCAGTTCGCGTTCGCCTCGGCCCGCCCACAACGCATAGACAAACTCGTTGCCGCGCGTGAACTCAAGGCAATAGATACCCGTGGTGCCGCAATCGAGGAAACGCTCATAGGTGGCGCGATCAAGAAGCCGGGTAAGGGTTGCCATGCTGACGTAGGCCGGCTTTGGCAGGTTGAGGGGGGCGCGGTGGAGCAGGCCGGTGGAGCCCCAGCGGCTGGTGTAGTAGGAGCTGTTACAGTCTTCGATCAAGCCGATATTGATGCTCGGCATGCGATAGGCAAGGCAATGCAGCGTGTCGCGCGCGTACCAGTTGGCCTGGTCGTGCAGGCTCAGGCCGCCAGGGGCGGTGGCCCGATAGTCAAACTCGTAACAGCTGGCGATCGGCACCTCATCGTAGCCATGGATTCGCCGCATCTCCTGAGCGATCCACAGGGATTGCAGGTTCCAGCCGGTCGGCTGCCCTTCGGGGTGAAAGGTCTGCACCGCCATTTCCATGCCCAGCACATCCAGAACGTCCCGCGACACCTTCTCGCGAAACCAGAGGAGGTTGAAAGGGGTGCCGCCATTGCCCAGCATGATCCGGGCATTCGGCGCAGCCTTCCTGACGGCGGCGGCGTACGTCGTGGCGCGCTGCACCAGTACATCAAAGCTCTTTCGCTGCTCGTCGGTGAAGGGAGTCGGCTGAGCCCCTGTCAGCTCCCATGGCAACTCGATTCCCAATCCGGGCATGCTGGTTTCATGAAAGATCATCGCGAACTCGACATTGGGCCACTGCGCGAAGTAATCACGCACCTTCTGTTCGATCTCCTCTGCGCTCTTGGCCCGCCGCTCATAGCCAAGCATGCTCGGTGTCACCTGAAAACGGTTGAAGATCTCCGGGGTAACGCCCTTGGCGGCATCCTTTGGATCATGGTGGCCATGGGTTACATGGCGGAAGCCCGCCTTTTGCAGGAGAGGCAGCATCTTTGTCGCCTCCCTGGTCGTGTAATGGCTGCCTTGGAACCACCAAGTGCCGAAGGGGGAGTCGATGCCGGCCTGCCGTGTGTCTGGCGGCAGCAGGGAAAGGCTGAGCGGTTGCTCCCAGATGCGTTCCGGCCCGCTGGTGAAGACAAAGCTTCCGGCGTACCAGCCGACAGGAAGCGCGTTCAGCGGTATCGTTGCGGTGCTTCTACCGGGTTCAGCGTTGAAGCTGACTTCGATTCTGTGCTCCTGGCCGAAGAAGTCGGCGAGAGTCCCGATGCAGGTGAGCGGAAGCACCTCGGCCGACGGATTGTCCACCTGCACGGTCAGGAAAGGATTCTCCTGATGATAGAAAACAAAGCCCTCTTCCGCGGAACGAACGGAAATGCTGACGGGGGCCTTCTCCAGAATAGCCTCGAGGATCTGTATGCTGCTCACCGGTCCAACCGGTTTCCTGTCGAAAATGCCATTGTTGATGGTGGCCCGCGTTTCCAGCTTGCGGCTGAACTCCAGGGAGAACCAGTCGAGCGGTTCGCCAAAATCCAGACCGCCGTCGGGCAATCCTTCCCACTGGAGGTATTCCGCGACGTCGCCGGTGCGAATGGGCACGATCACGGCCCAGCGGTTTTCACCAAGGGGCTCCATGGACTCGACGCCCTGAGGATCAGCCGGATCGATGCGCACATCGGTATCCCCAAAGACCATGCCGCCGCCGTCCCAGCTCTGCCGGTATCGGCCGATCCTCACCGTCATGTCAGGACTCTTCGCCGGATCCAACTCACATACCAGGCGCAGCCGTGTGTAATGACGCGCCGGAACCCGCAGGATGGCACTTTCCGGAAGGCCATCGTATGCACTGCGCTTGTAGTACGGATCATAGAAGCTGGCGGAATCGACCTCTTCGCCCAGCCAGCGTGTACGACCAACATCGATGGGGGCGAAGGAAAGGGGCACTTCCCGTGCGCTTTCGGGCTCTGGAGAGCTTTCCACCTGGCTGATCGCAGCCCCCTCCTCGGCGGTCAGGGTCAGGCTAATCCAGTCGGGCTGCAAATCGAGACCGTAGAGGTAGCGTCCATCGATCCAGAACTCCAGGCGCTCGCCACGCCGCCGCATCTCTACGCGATACTCATGCTGCGATGCCGCGGGAAACTGCTCCCATTGCTCGACTGCGCGGGTGAAGTCGTCGCCGACATAGAAATGAACGTCAGGCCGTATGTACATCGCCTTGCGGTACCTGGCAGGATTCAGGCGAGTGCCTTTGCCGGTGATCTCGATGAGCAGTGCGGCATCGGGAAGCGACAGATCCTTCGGGATCTTCGTCATACCCCAGTGATGCGGCATCTCAATCATATCGGTGCACAGGATGGAGATGAGCGCCCCACCCTTTCCGTCCCCGGCCAGGATGGTGACCTTGCCGCCAACCTGGTTGCTGACCGCGGTCAGCACCGCCATCTGGCCCGCATCCGGCAGTTCAACGGTACTAGTTTCGGCACCCGCGAAACCGACAGCCAACAGCAGCATCAAAAAAACCTTCGGAACCATGCTCTCTCCTCCTGGTAGTGTTCCTCTAACCTATCTCATAAAAAGATAAGTTCGACCAGTAACCCTGGAAATTGCGGTTTGGCCGGTTGCCGCATATCGCCGGCGAGGCGAATTGATTGTCAGGAAACGCGATAATTGGCGATGACGATCTCGCCGGCCAGCACCAGCATCAGCAGGAGTGCCAGGTAACCGACCAGCGGTTTGCTCTCGTGGCCATCAGGCTCATCCTCTGCCGCACCTGCCGCCAGAGATGGATCGAGCTGCGCAGCCTGCAGCAGCTCGAATGTCTCGGCGGTTCTGAAATCGGACTCGGCGCGGGTAATGTTTACCTCGATGGGAATGCCCTCCACGAGATAGACTCCTGGCTCGGGCTTGACCTCCGCCCGCACCGGCAATCCCGCCGCGGCCAGTGCCTGCACGGGATTCCGGCCGACTTCCAGACTCACAACCCGCCGATAGTCTTCACCTATTCCGGCCGCCGCCAGGCGACGCATGAGCGGCAGGAATGACAGCGAGGTTGGCAGTTCGCTCCATCTCGGATTGAGGGAGGTTGCCACCGCGAAGAGACGTCCCTCCCCGACTCGTTCTTCGGCGAGCAGCGGATAACGCGCATCGGCGGTGGCCAGTGCATGCGCACCTTCCGGCAACTCGAATCGGGCCATGCGGTAGATGGGGATCACGGTGAGGTCGCCATCCTGACGAGCAAATGGCTCCAACACGGGCGACTGGGCATCGATGTTGCTGATGAAGAGGCTCTGCAGCCGATTAAGGTCGCCGATCCATCCATTGAAGCGAATCGACGACAACTCGCTGCGCTTGAAATTGACAAAGGTCTCCGGTGCCTTGGGCCCGGCGAAGTAGACCATGACGCCACCGCTGTTCAGGTAGTCGCGCAGCATCTCGTATTCGATGAGGGAATAGTCACCCATGGAATCAAGATAGAAGAGGACCTGGTACTGCCGAAGGTCTCCCTCATAGATGAACTCCGGCTCCAGGGTGGCAACCTCGAAGAGCACCGCGCCTGGGGCGCGCGTCTCGAGTGCCTGGCGCAGAAAGAAGGCTTGGATGATGGATTCCCCCGTCTTGCCCGGAATGACGATTCCGGCCTTGATCGGTGGATTGCGGCCGACCCAGAAGTGATAGCGATTGTCCAGATCATAGGCTTCGTCGACGACCAGCTCCGCCACGCAGGTTGCGTCGCCCGGATCGCTCATGTCAACGACGAAGGAGCTGCTTGCTTCCGCGCCGAGCTCGATGGGCATCTCGGTTTGTCGTGAGCCGGCGCGCAGCCGCAGAGTCGCCTTACCAGGCTCGACCGAGAAATTGCGTACCCGCACGGTGGCGCGGAGTTGCCTGGAACCTTCATTGTCAAAGATCTCGGGTCGCACGCCAATGATGGCGAGGTTTGGGGGCGCATTCTCATAGGGCCGCTCGAAGAGGATCGGCACGTCGTTCATGCCTTCGGGCGTCAGCTGTACGCCTCCCCAATCCGCCTGCTGCAGATCCGAAAAGAGATAGACGCGCGCCTCGGCACCTTCACTTTCGACGAGGTACTGGTGCAGCCGCTGCTGCATCTCGTTGTGCAGACCGGGGAGCAGGGTCGGTTCGAGATCGGCGATAGCCGCCTCGATTGCGGCCTTGTCACCCGTGAACGGCACCGCCTTCACCAGGTGGTCGCTGGAAACGAGAAGGGCAATCCGAGCATCGTCGGCGGCTTCGTCAAGGAGCTCGGCCGTGCGTTGGCGGATGCGGTCGAAGTTGGCCAAGTGCATGCTGGCGGAAATGTCGTAGACCATCACGAGGTGCTCCTGCCCCGCAACCGCACCGCCAACAGCCTGGCGCGGAAAGGCCGGCTTGGCGAAGATCAGGACCAGCGCCGTGATCGCCAGCAGCCGCAGCAGGAGCGTGAGCAGATCCCGCAGTCCTCGGCGGCCCGCCTGGTATTCCTGTCCCTTGCGGATGAAACGGATAGTCGGAAAGACGATGCGGCGAGGAATGGGACGATGCATGAGATGGAGGATCAGCGGCACGGACAAGGCGGCCAGGCCAGCGAGAAACATCGGCATGAGGAAGGTCATACGCCCAAAGTCTCCCGGCGATGCAGGTAGGCGGAGAGCGCTCCCGCCAGCGGCTGCGATGTTCGCGTCAGGACCAGATCGACTCCCGCTCGTACGCAAAAACGGCGGAATGCATCCAGATACTCCTGCAAAGCCTCCTGGTAGCGTTCCTTCACCACGCCCGGACTAGTCACCATCTCGCCGTTCGATTCGCTGTCGACGAAACGGACTGTACCGGCGAAGTCGAAATCCAGTTCATCGTCATCGAAGAGCTGGAAGAGGACGACTTCGTGCTGTGCGGCGCGGAAGCGCTTGAGGGACTTGCGGAGTTCTTCATTATCGTCCAGGAAATCGCTGATCATGATCACGATGCCGCGCCGGTGGAAGTGCTCGCCGAGGTAATTAAGCACCCTGGCGTGATTGGCTTGCCCCTCGGGCTTGAGCTTTGCCAGCTCGACGTTGATGTAGTGAACCTGGCCGCTCTTGTGGCTCGGCGGGATTGCCACCCGCAGATCGTCTCCATAGGCGAAGAGGCCGACGTTGTCGCTCTGACGGTTGACCAGATAGGCGAAGCAGGCGGCCATGATCTTCGCGTAGTGCAGCTTGCTCAGCCCGCTGCGTTGTCCCTGGTAAGCCATCGATGAGCTGGCGTCGACAACTACGTAGCAGTTGGCGTTGGTCTCTTCCTGAAAAACCTTCGTCTGGTACTTGTCCAGACGCGCGAAGACCTTCCAATCCACGTATTTCAGGTCGTCGCCACGCGTATAGTTGCGATACTGGACGAACTCACTTCCAAAGCCGTGAAAGAGGCTGCGATGCAGGCCGGCGATAAAGCCTTCCACCACCGTCCGCGCTATCAGATTGTAGTTATCGATCCTCGCCAGCACCGCGGGGTCGAGAAAATGCTCGCCTTTGCCTGCCATCATTCCTCCATGATCAGCCCATACCATACCGCTCTGACGCCGCACAACCAAACGCAGTCGCCATGATCAGCTCTTGCGCAGCAGCCAGAAGCCATAATGACAGATGCCCGAGCGATAGCAGAGTTCCTTCTCGACCCGCAAATTGTCTCCCAGCAGCTCGGGATATCCCTGCCTTGGACGGATGTGCTCTCCATGGTCCATCGCGTGCAGTGTGCGGGTCAAAAGTCCGGGATTTTCGGGTTGGATGTCCTCGATGAGCAGGAGCCGACCGTCCGCGGCCAGAACGCGAGCCGCCTCCTTGAGCACGCGTCGCGCCAGGTCCCCATCCAGATGATGAAGCACGCCATTGATCAGGAGTTGCTTCACCGCGCCGTCGGCCAACGGCAGCGCCTGCCCGACACCTTGGGCAAAACGATACTCCGGCAGACGCTTTCTGGCATAGGCGAGGTAGCAGGCGGAGATGTCCACGCCCAGATAGCTTTGCGGCGAGAAAAGGGTGGCAAATTCACCGGTGCCGCAGCCCAGATCGAGGGTCGGTGCTGTTGGCTCCAGATGCGATTGAATATGACGCTTGGTCGCCCGATAGTTCCATTCGGGGAACTTGCGCAGATAGTGAAAGGTGCGCGGGTTGCGCACCAGGCAATCGATGAAGCTCATGGATCTGACATCCTCAAAAGACCTCCCGCGGTGGCGGCGGCAGCAGGCCACGCCGGCGTAGCACGACAAGGTAATGTTGATTGTAAACGACCTCGAACAGCCCTCCCTCCATCAGCGCGGCCTGCTTGCGGGCGGTCACCTCCGGCTGTTCGTTCCATGATCCGTAGAGGAAGACGGCATAGTTGGTGTCGTAGGTAAAGGGGCTCTCGTGACCGAAAGCCAGGCGTCGATCGTAGAGCGACATCAGGGTACGATCGTCCGCGATCACGGTGGCATCCTCTGGAATCAACTCCCGCAGCGCTTGGAATGCCTTCTCGTAGGCTGCAATCGTGTCGTCTTCCGGCAGGATGCCCAGGTTGCGACGCGACCAGGGATAGAGCGTGAGATAGCAGGAAAGATAGATGCAGCAGATCAACGCTCCGACCAGCAGGGCCGACGGCTTCAGACGCCGCTGCCATTCCACCAGCCGTCCCAGCAGAGCGCCGACCCATGGGATCCGTCCTTCCGGCGGTGGCTCATGCCGTTGGCTGTAGCCGACAACGATAGCCAGAAAGAGGATGCCCATGGTTCCAGTTTGGTAGTGAAAGGCGAAGCTCTTGGCCTGTATGTCCTGGCGAAGGAGGTTGAAGAGGACAATGGGAATCAGGGCGATCGCGAAGCGCGGCGCCAGCATCCAGAGCGCCGCCAGCGGCAGCGTGAGCATGATCACCAGTTGGATGTTATGGAACTCGAAGATGCTACCCCAGAAAGCGCCCGGTCGCATCAGTGGGGACAAGGCGATCTGGCCAATGCTCTCCCCCAGATGACCAAATAGCATACCCACGTGCAGGTTCTGCTGGCCCTCCACGTGCCATGGCATGAAGACGACAAAGATGAAGAGGAAGCAGGCCGCCGCTACTCCGGCGGTGATCAGCCCCGCCTTCCAGCGGCGCTGCAGGAAAAGCATGCCGCCAAGTCCAACATAATAGATGAAGATGTGCTCCTGCATCGAGACCGCCACCAGAGCCGGCAGCACGGCGAGCGCATACCTGCCACGATCGAAGAGGTAGAACGAGACAATGAGAAACGGCAGCGCGATCGTCGGCGGGTGGAAGCCGTACGAATAGCCGTAAGCCATCTGCGAGGCGGCAGGAAAAAGGTAGTAGAGCACGGCGATGCCGAGGGCAGCTTCCGGTGCCACCTTCAGTCGCCTTGCCAGCCAGAATAGCAGGACACCAGTGCCGCCCAGGAAGAGAGATTGGCAGAAATTGAGGAAATAGACGCTCGGCCACAAGGCATAAAAGGGAACGAGCAGCGCCAGTCCGGGGCAAAGGTGATCATAGAAGGTCGGCATCGCGGAGAACTGCCGCAGAAAAGCGCCGTGGGTCACGGTATTGTGCAGACGGTCCAGATACCAGCCCACATCGGCATAGCCGAGGAGCAGGCGTCGATACATGGTATTCTGATAATGGAAGGTATACGCCACAAAGCACGCACCCACGATCCCCACCACCACCCAGGCAACGCGCGCGCTCATCCGGGGGTGATGATCAGGATCGGAGAGTCTCACCATCCGAACGCCCACGGTGAGCAGCAGCCCGGCCATGATGTAAAGGGCCAGAAATCCCATGCTGCGATAGCTCCAGATCAGCCAGGCGGCTGGAAAGGCGAGAGCCAACGGCCACGCCGCGCGGGCCAGCGCGGGAGGTGTCAGCCAGCGGGCGAGCAGAATGGCCAGCGCTGCCAGAAGCACGGCCGCGATCATCACCACCGGAGCCAGTGGCCGCTCCTGCCAGGGAACCGCATTGTAGCTCAACACCTCGTAGACGGAACCTTCAATGGCAAAGGCGCCCACGCAGACGCCCAGCACCGCAAAGGCCAGCGCGCGCGCATCTTTCCAGTGGAACTCCCAGTCCGTCGACTCTCCGTTCATGGCTCCCTCGCTTTTGCAACCACCGCAAAGACCGACAGGCCAAACGGCAAACGCCAGCGCCCCAGGTATTGCTCAACTCGCGCGACGCGATAAAAGATGGTATCCGACCATCCGGGCAGGGCCTGTACCTCGCTCCTGTCAGCCTGGCCTTTTCGCAGGTGCCGCGCAACCAGCGCCAGCGGAAGCAGTAACGAATAGCGGTAGAATACGCTGGGCGCAGCGAAACCGGCCTCCAGCAGACGCGCATGAACCTCGGCCAGCACGAAACGGTGGGCCGTGTGCACATTGGTGTCATGCTGGCTTCGCATCCACTGATAGGCCGGCAGCTGCAGGATGAACAATCCGCCCGGCCGCAGGCATCGCCGCACTTCGCCAAGGGCCCGGTCGAAATTGACGTACGCTTCCCGAGCGTAGAGAACATCGATGCTGGTGATGAGGTCGAAGACACCGTCGGCAAAGGGCAACTGCGTTGCATCCGCTCGGACCAGATGCGCCGTGCATTTGTGCTGTGCATAGTGAAGCGCGAGGGGATTGTAGTCGATGCCGACGGCGCGCTCAACCGGCCCATGCTTGAGGAGATGGGCGATGAGCCCCCCCGTGCCGCAGCCTGCGTCCAGCATGCGCAAGTTGCGCCGATCGCCAAAGTGAGCGTCGATGGCGGCGATGATTTCCTCGCGAAGGAGTCGAAACCACCAGTGCCTGTCTTCCACGTCCGCCAGCGCAGCGTATTCAAACGGCTTCACCGGATCACCGACCGAATCACGGATTGCGGTTTGCGGTTGATCATCAGGAAGATCCGTCCGGTGTATTCGCCCACGACCCCCAGCATGCCCAGTTGGATGCCGCCGATGAGGAGGACGGCCACAATCTGTGACGCCCAGCCGACCTGCAGGGTCGGATCGGTCAGTTTTTCGATGACCACTACAACCGCCATGATCATGCCGACGAGGGCCAGCATGAAGCCCATGATGCTCGCCAGCCGCAGCGGCAGGATGCTGAAGCCGGTCACCAGATTCAAATGCAGCGACAGGAGCCGGTGCATGTTGTAGTTCGAACGTCCGCCCTGCCGTTCCCGATGGCGCACCTGAATCTGCTTACAGCGATCCGTCAACCAGAACAACAAGCCATCTACATAGACATACGGCCCCGTGTACTTCACCAGCTCGTCCACGATCTGCCGGCGAATCGCCTTGAAACTGGAGAGATAGATATCCCGGGGCTTCTTGAGTACGAGGTTGCCCACCACCCCATTGAGCCAGCTGCCCAGATTGCGCCAGAGCGCATGCTGCTTCTGCTCGTAACTGCCAAAGACGACATCGCAGTCGTCACCCTCCAATGCCGCGAGCAGTGCCAGTATGGCATCCGGGGGATGCTGACCGTCGTCGTCGATGATTACCGCGGCGTCTCCGGTGACGTGGCGCAGCCCGGTCATGACGGCGCTGTGTTCACCAAAATTGCGCATGTGCTGAATGCCGATTACGCGCTCGAAGCGCTGATGCAGCTTCTCGATGCAGGCCCAGGTTCCGTCCGCGCTGCCGTCGTTAACCAGGACGAACTCCACCCTGTATCGGGGGGAGAGCGCCGCCTCCACCTCTTCTACGGCCTTTTCGAGTGTGTCGGCGGAGTTGTAACAGGGAATGACGACCGAAACTGTCTCGAGCATGAGTAATCCTCGCAAGGTGCTGAGCCTCTTTCAACCGGTGTGAAAGATAGTCGACCACCTGCCCCCTTACAACTGCTCTTCGCCGGCAACCTCACGACCGTTCGCGCGCGTGAAGCGCAGGAACTCCTGATAATCGCGAATGTAGTCGGCTTCCTCATAGACATCGGAGGCGACGACCAGCAGGATGCAGCCGGCCGTGAAGCTGTGCATCGTGTGCCAGAGACCTGGATCGAGAAGTACGCCTGTATTGTCGCGCCACAGCCGCACATCCTGGCGTGTTTCTCCATCGTCCAAGGAGAGGATGCAACTGCCGCTGATGCAGAAGATGACCTGCCGCAAGGTCCGATGTGCGTGCTTGCCACGAATGCTGACCACGTTCTGAATGTTGTTGATGTAGTACGCGCGCCTGATGAGAAATGGAATGTCCCGCCCCACCTCCATCACCGACAAGTCGCCATCCGGGGCGTCGGATATCTTGCTCAACTCGATCCAGCCGCTGTGCCTGACCTTGATTGCGTCCATGCCTTCTCCTTCGGTGTCTGCCATGGCCCGTTATTCCGATGATCCCAATGTACCTCCTATCCCGATGCCTGACCATCGAATGCTTTGGCAGAATGGGCTATGGTCGGACGCGGTAGAGCGTGTAGTAGTGGGATTGCGCCACCGGCTGAAGCTGGATACGCCATCTGCTGTGAGCAAAAACCAACTGAAAGTCGAAGCTATCCGCGAGCCGTTGCCATTCCGCCGGGGTTCTCGTTGCCCACTGTGAGCGAGTCGGCTCTTCATTGAGCATACCGAAGTGGGTATCCCAGTGACGAGGATCCAACAGGTCGACTCCATAGATCTCACGGAGCATCTCATTGGCCAGCGGGGCACCTTCGATTGCATAAGGAAGCCCATCGAGGGAGGCGACATCAAGCAGTACCGGACGCCGCGTACGCAGTTGAAGCTGGGCATAGCCTGGCGCGACGACAACCATGCCATCTTGCCGTGAAACCGCAGCCAGAAAGGTATCCGTTCGCCAATCCGCCAGACGGTTCCGCCGTTCCACCGAATCCGGCGCGGAAGTCGCAAGCCTGAACGCGGCGGTGACGATGAGCAGACCGAGGGCAATCCACACAAAGGCATGACGTGCCAGCCCCAGTGGTTGGCGCCGCCTGTCGACACGTTTCAGGTAGCTGACCAACTTAGCCGGCACCGGGAGAAGCTTTCGTATCCAAGCGTCGAGTTGTCCGTGGAAAAGGCAGATGATCGCGATGCAGATGACGGCGATAGCCACCATATTCAGCGAAAGGCTGAGGCTGCGGCCAAGCGACCGGTGAAACAGCGCCGTGATTCCAAACCAGTACAGCAGTCCTCCGCCAGCCAGGAAAGCGAGCCGCAGCAGGACGGAACTGTCGCGATGCTTCGGCAGCAGCAGGAGCACCAGGCCACCGCCCGCAAGCGCCAAGGGGAAAGGCAAGTGCAGCAGGAACATGCCCAAACCAACGACTATCAGGGACAGATAGCCCCAGAAGATGGGTCGACTTATCCAGATGAGGCTGATAACAAGGGGTATAGCGATGGCAAGTGCGGCATTGAGTGCCCGGTTCGGCATGAGGATGAGCAGGAGATCGGGGACCTTGAATGGGAAAAGGACAACGAGAAGGCAACTGAGCAAGCCGGATAGGATGGCGATCAGGGTAAACCTGAGCAGGAATGCCTGGCGCCAGGAGAGTTGCCACCTGCGGAAACGCAGCCACCCGCCGATCAGGAGCGCTTCCGCGCAGAGCAGCAGGATCGAATTGCTGGTGAAATCGATGGGACGGCGGTGATAGTCCCAATGTCGCAGATAGATTTCCAGGAACTGTGCTTTCTGAAGAGGATCGACGGTTGGTACCCGCGCGATGAATGCGAGCTGCCAGATGAGGCTAAGCACGGAGAGGGTAATACCGGCCGCCAGCCACCACCAGTATCGTTTGAGGATGTGCAAGGTGTGACGAAGATCGAAGATCGCGGCAAGGCACAGATTGAAGCAAAGCCAGACGCCAAGAGAGGGGTGTATAGCCGGCATCAGTCCCGCCAGCAGGAGAGCAGAGGCATGATACTTGTTGACGAGCAGCCCCAGTACCAGAATGCTGCCGGCCAGTCCCAAGACGCCGTAGGTGTGGGTCGAGTCGATGAAGCTGAGGGGGTACTGAACGCCCCAAGGCGCCAGTGGCAGCATCAAGGCAAAGGGGACGATGGCCAGCGCCAGTAGCACGGAGCGCGTAAGAACATAACCGATAAGTGCGAAAGCCGTTGCGTATGCGGCCCCCGCCAGCATGGTGAGCAGGGACGAGCAGACGGCCTCGCTGACGCCGAGGCGAAGCAGCACAGCCAGCGTCTGATGCCAGATTGTCCAGAGTTTGGTCTGGTAGATCAGGTTTGGATTACCATCAGGATAGTCAACCAGCCCGGCAACCACCTGGGCCGGCTCGGCAGCCACCTGCAAGGTCGCATAGGGGTAAGCAAGTCCAGCCCCGAGCAGCATCGCCAGAAAGAGGAGCAGATGCAGGCGATTTCCAGCCTCATTGAAGCAGCGAGCGCTCACCGACATCGATTGCCGTCCCCAATGACTCCCGCACATCGAATCCGATGGCGTCCTTGATGATGAAGTTTGGGCGTCGCCGGACATCGTCAAATATCCTGCCAATATAGAGGGATGCCCAACCGAGGAAGAAGAGATGAAGCGCCGTGGAGGTGTAGAGCCCCCAGCCAATCCACCAAGCGGCAGAGACCCAATCGCCGAGCAGTGCGCCCAGGACAAGCACCAAGAGCAGGACCGGTGCGAGGGCGAGCAGCGCCGTGCCGACAACCAGAGCCATCATTACCGGAACAAGCGAATAGGAGGTTATCCCCAGAACCAGCATCTTGAGCGGCCCTATGCTGCGCAGCAGCGGGAAGTGGGTGGTCCCCCCAGCACGTCGCTGCCGCACGTAGAAGACGGGCTCCTGGCGAAATCCGGCCCAAGCGATCATCCCGCGAAGGTAAGGATTACGCTCCCGAAGCTGCAGGATGAGATCCACCACCCGTCGCGACAGCAACTTGAAGTCGCCTGCATCTACCGGCAAATCGACGGATGAGATGCGGTTGATAACGCGATAGGCAACGGCGGTGGCCATCAGTTTGAATCTGGACTCGCCTTCGCGGCTCAGCCTTACCGTATAGGCAACGTCCGCGCCGTTCACCCATTTGGCAAAGAGTTCGCTGATCACCTCCGGCGGATCCTGCAAGTCCGTATCCATGTAGACAACCGCATCACCGGTCGAGTATCTGAACCCGGCAAGCACGCATTCCGAAACACCCATGCGTCGCGACGTCGTCAGTATCTTGATACATGGGTCCGCCGCCCGAAGCTCCTGAAGTATCTCCTGCGAATTGTCCGTGGAGTCATCATTGATGAAGATAAGTTCGTAGCGAACTTCCAGTTGAAGAAGGACGTTTCTCAAGCGGTCGACCAAAGCGCCCAGGACATCAGCTTCATTGCGGAAGGAGAGGACGACAGAGATCAGCGGTATGTCACGCATAACCAACCTTTGGTTTCAGCTATACACGTAGAGGAAATCCATGAGAAACAGGAGGTCGCTAAGCAAATATTCACCAGTTTCCTGGTCCCCGGACGCCATGCTTCGCATTCCCGTCTATCTCATTAAGCGCTACAATATGGCATAAAGTGCTGGTGGCAAGGAGCAGAACGCAATTATCCGGCCGGGGGCCTGTTCGGTTTTTTGTGGTGCTCGTCCACTCGGGAAGCGGTATTGACAGGGGAGGGAAATCGTGTATCTTTTGAGCTTACCCGGCCATACTGGCAGTTCTGGCTTGGGAGCGTGCACTTGTCAGCATATTCTCATCCCCTGTCATACAACACTGAATGAAGGAGAGACATCACAGCATGTCAACAAGCAAGAAGAAGTTCAAAACAGAGGTTCAGCAGCTGCTGGACATCGTCATCCACTCGCTCTACACGCGCAAGGAGATCTTCCTGCGTGAGCTGATCTCGAATGCGTCGGATGCGATCGATCGCGGCCGCTATGAGTCGCTCAAGGACGACAGCGTTCTCGAAGACGATCCGAACTGGAAGATCAAACTGATCCCAGACAAGGCGACGCGAACCCTCACCATCCGGGACAATGGCATCGGCATGACGAAGGATGAGGTGGAGGCGAACATCGGCACTATCGCCAGCTCCGGCACCCGACGCTTCATCGACGAGATGAAGCAGAACAAGGACGCGAGCCCCATCGAGCTGATCGGCCAGTTCGGCGTCGGCTTCTACTCGGCCTTCATGGTGGCCGAGAAGGTGGAAGTGCTGACTCGGCGCGCTGGCGATAAGGCGGCAGGCGTCCACTGGGAATCGACCGGCGACGGCACCTACATCATTGCGGATGCCGAGAAGGAGAGCCGCGGCACCGACGTGATCATGCACCTGCGTGAGGACGAGACGGAGTTTCTGGAGGAATGGCGGCTGCGCAAGATCATCCAGACCTACTCCGACTTCGTTGCCTACCCCATCGCCATGGATATCACCCGCAAGGAACAGCCGTTGGATGAGGACGGCAAGCCCGATGAGGATGCCGAGGCGATCGAGACGGTGAGCGAGGAGACGCTCAACTCGATGAAGGCGATCTGGAAGCGGACGAAGAGCGAGATCACGGAGGATGAGTATCAGGAGTTCTACCGTCACATCTCCCATAATTTCGACAAGCCCCTCGAAACCATCCACTTCAAGGCGGAAGGGGTCAATGAGTTCAGCTCACTCCTCTTCATTCCGAGCAGCGCTCCGTGGAACATCCTTTCGCGCGAAGAGCACAAGGGGCTGCACCTCTACGTCAAGAATGTCTTCATCTCGGATGACTGCAAGGACCTTCTGCCCGAGTATCTGCGCTTTGTAGCCGGGGTAGTCGATTCCAGCGACCTGCCGCTCAATGTCTCCCGGGAAACGCTGCAGGATCACGTCATCGTGCAGCGCATCCGCAAGAGCCTGGTCGGCAAGATCCTCGGTGCGCTGGCGGATCTGAAGGAGAAGAAGTACGAGAAGTACGTGGAGTTCTGGAAGGAACTGGGCAAGGTCGTCAAGGAAGGCATTCATTTCGACTATGCCAACAAGGAGAAGCTGCAGGAACTGCTGCTGTTCCGTAGTTCGACCACCGAGAAGGACGATTTCGTCTCGCTCAAACAGTACGTCGACCGCATGCCTTCCACGCAGAAGGAGATTTATTTCATCACCGGCGACAGCCGCGATGTGGTCGCCAACTCCCCGTATCTGGAAGCGTTCAACAAGCGCGGCTACGAGGTGCTCTTCCTGACCGACCCCATCGACGAGTGGGTCGTGCAGTCGCTCAACGAGTACCAGGAGAAGAAGCTCACCCCGATCAATCAGGGAGAGATCGAGCTGGACTCCGAGGAAGAGAAGGAAGAGAAGAAGGAGGAACGCGAGAAGCAGAAGGACGAGTACAAGGAGCTGCTCGACTACATCCAGAAGCAGCTCGACGAGCAGGTCAAGGAAGTGCGCATTTCCAGCCGGCTCACCGATAGTGCCTGCTGCCTGGTGGCCGACAAGCAGGGGATGAACGCCCACATGGAGCGTCTCTTCCGCGCCGCCAATCAGGACTTCGTTCCTGGCAAGCGGATCCTCGAGATCAACCCCACGCATCAAGTCTTCGGCGTGATGAAGGAGCTGCATGGCAAGGATGCGGAGAACGATCGCCTGAAGGACTACGTGGAGTTGCTGTACGATCAAGCGCTCCTCAACGAGGGTTCGCCCGTAAGGAATCCGCTCCGCTTCACCCGCCTCATCTCCAGCCTGATGGTGAAGGCCGGCGAATAAGCGCCGCTGAAGCATGAAATCCAGCCGCCGGTTTTCGCTCTCGTAGCGGAAGCCGGCGGTTTTTGTTTCTACTTGAGGAGCTTGCGGAGCATGTCGATAACGCCTGGTACCGAGACAGCCTCCCTCCCCTCGCCCACGGACGGCAAGAGCTGCTGGAGCGGCTTCAGGTCGGCATCAGGGGCTCTGGCCTCCAGCCGGCGCAAGGAAGCCAGGCCGGAGAGGGTTTGCCCGTTCGCCAGGAGCGCGTGTGTACGCAGATAGTGGCCGCAGCGCGTCCTGGCCGGAAGAGCCAGCGCTTCGGTCAGTGCTTCGGTCAGCCCCTCCTTCTCCACTTGTCCCTTCTGGTAGACAACCAGGAAGATGGCGATCTCGCGCGCTTTCACATCCTGACTTTCCCTCAGGGCGAGGCGAATCGCGTCAGCTTTCCCGCTGCTTCGCGCAACCGCCACGATGGTACTTCCCGGCGCCAGGGCGGAGAGCCGCTTCAGCAAGTCATCGGCAGTCGTGGAGCCTGCGACGAGGGCCAGATCGAGGTCCTCCATGGTGCGGCGAATCAGCTCCTGCTTCTCGTCACCCAGGCGATTTGCCGCCAGGCGTCGCTGAGCCGACAGCCATGCCGTGTAAGGCTCCCGCGCCCTGTTGAAGATCTGTTCAGAAGGCAGCTCGTCAACGGCGATTGCAAGGCGGCGCGGATCGTCAGGCACCCCATCCTCGATGTACTCCTGCACCTTCAAGACCTTCTCCATCCCCTCGATGGCCAGATCGAGCTGGTCGCTGCTGCCATGCTCCAGGCGAGCCTCGCGAAGTGAAGCCAGCGCCTGGGCGTAGTCGCCTTCATGGATCTGCTGGTTCGCCCTGGCGATGGCAATATTGTCAATCTGCCTGCGCTGGAGGACGTGAATGTTGGGCGCATCGGGCATCGCGTCGGCCAGCCGGTCGAGCTTTCGGATTGCGAGGCTATACTCGCCATCGGATAGGGCACGAAAGAGTTCGCGCAACAGCAGGACGTTGAGGCGGTCGTAATCCGGAGCCGGGGAGCGACTGCACCCCCCGGCCAGCAGCAGCACGACCACAACTATCAGACTGGAAAAGTGTCTCATCATGTGGTACAAATAGGCTGCCACCCACACCTTTGCAACCACACACGCCGTCGCGGAAGAGCTTGTAAGCGCCGCGTGGCGGGTTACCGTCTCTGCATGCCCTGCATCCGTCCTTCACCCCGGCCCCTCTATATGTACGCTTGCTCTCTGACAAAGCTGATGCTCGCGCTGGCACTCACCTGCGGTGTTCTGCGCGCTCAGGAGTCTCCCACGGCCATGGCTGAGAAGGGAGAGGAGAGACGAATCGTTGCCTTGATCGAGCAGCTCGGAGATGCGGAGTACGCCACGCGCTCGTCGGCACAGCAGGAGCTTGTGGCGGCAGGGAACCGTGATCCACAAGGCGTCATCGCCGCCGCTGTTCTCCAGTACCGGAAGAGCGGTGATCCCGAGGTGCGCCAACGCCTGAAGGAGGTGCTGCAACGACTGGTTGGCGAGCACATTTTCCAGGCGGACGAGGCTCATCTGGGTATTATCGTGCGGCCGACGGAGCACCCGGTCCGCATCGAGGATCGTCTCATCCGGCCGCTCAAGGTCCGGCTGCTTCTCGACAGTCCGCCGGGGGACCCGGGCAGCCTGCAGGTTGGCGACCAACTGGTGCAAGTAGATGACATCTGGCTGGATCCGGCTCTCTCCTTCGCCGATCTCCATCACTACATCCGCACCAGGAAGCCCGGCCAGTCCATCTCGTTTACCGTGCTGGAAGGGGGCAAGCTGATTTCCCGCGAAGCGGTCGTGGGAAAACTCCCCAAGGCTCCGGATGAGGTGGATACGCAGGCACTGCGGCAGCAGTTCTTCCGGCGCTGGCTCCGCGGCAAACTGCGTACGGAAGAGCCAACCGCAGCGCAAACTACCGCCAGATGATGAAGATGGCGATGGCCACGCACATCAGGGTTGCGGCGGCCAACTGCCTCGCCAGGACGCCCCTCCCGAAGCTCTGCTCCAGTTCCAGGTGGCGCGTCGTCGCCAGGTAGCGCCCCACCCCGATCGAGATGATGCCGCGCGTAGACTGCAGGATCACCGCCAGGACCACGCCCACCAGCGAGATGGCGGTGAAGAAGAAGGCCATGCCCAGATACCAGGCCAGGGCGAAAGGTATCGCCTGAAACCACTCCCCGCGCTTCAGTCTGCGCATATTCAGCACCGCGGGCAGCACGAAGAGCCCGCAGAAGGTATAGTCGAGGGTCACGCTGAAGAGGGTCGCGCGCATGCCGCGCTGTGGATCGAAGGTCACCATCAGCAGCGGTATGCAAAGGTCCGAGAGGGCGAAGAAGGAGCAGGCCAACCCCAGTCCGATCACCACCTTCGGCTTCAAGGCTTCGCCAAAGCGTGACAAGAGCAGTGCCGCCATCCCGGCAAAGGCCACCCCGGCCCATTGCACGCCTGTGAGGGGAGAGCGAAAGATCGTGACGCTGAAGATCCCCATGAAGATGATCTTCACGCCCAGGAGCGGGGCCACGCGCGAGGCCGGTATCTGCTTCACCGTCCAGAAGAAGGCGGCCTGTCCGAGAAAGTAGCATCCCGCGGTTCCCAGCAAGGGGAGCACTACACTCCCCCACCCCGCCAATGGCGGCATGTAGACGAAGGGCAGGATGAGCAGCGAAAAAAGCGCCATCCAGAGGTGCGAGATCACCAGGAGTTGCACGCTGCTCCGCCCGATCCGCGTGACGAAGTGACGCGAAAAGAGGTAGCTGGCCGCTTGGCTGAAAGCCGCGCCAAGTCCGGCCAGAATTCCGAGAACCATCATAGGGCGTTGCTCATCCGCGGTTGCGCGGATGCTCCTGGTCTTCCGCTTCATGCGGCTGTTGGGCCAGCCACTTGTACCAGCGGGTATCCACGTGACGCTCCGTTTTGATCGACATGGAATCCGGCTGCTCGCAGCGCACCATCCACTCCGCCAGCCGCAGCAGCAACCTGGTCTTGACGCTCTCACAGGCAAGAACGTCCCAGAGATTCTCCGTCTCGTTCGGTTGTGCCCCCATACGGAAGAGCTGGCCGCGCTCTGGATGTACGGCAAAGAAGTTAAGCTTCCACTCGTGAGTGCGGATCGTCTTCACATTGCTGGTCTCGGCAAAGATCGCCTCACGTCCGGATTCCGGGTACCCATCCAGGGCCGGCAGAAAGCTCTGTCCCTGCACGGTGTGGGGAATATCCAGGCCAAGCCGCTCCAGCACGGACGGCAGGAAGTCGACATTCTGATAGAGGCTTTCGACGCAGCGCCCCGCGTCCACTCGCCGCGGATCGTACCAGATGAAGGGGATTCGAAGCAGATCGTCGTAGCCGGGTATGTTCTTGCCCAGTTGGCCGAAATGACCTGCGAAGTCGCCGTGATCGGCGGAGAAGGCGACGATGGTGTCGTCGGCCAGGCCAAGTTCCTCCAGTCGAGCGAGAATGCGCCCTATCTGAGCGTCGACCAGGCTGATCAGCGTCAGGTAGCGACAAACGGCCTTCTGGAAGATCTGGGGCTCCTGGCGCACGCTCCCCACCTTCCAGAAGTCCTCGATCATGGCGCGCTGCCCCACGCGGCTGCGCTCGAAGCGTTCGTATTCGTCCCAGTCGATGCCGATCCGGTCCGCCGCATACATGTCGTCAAACTCGGCGGGCGGGTTGTGTGGCGCGTGTGGCGGCCCAAAGCTGCACCAGAAGACGAATGGGCGGGCATCGTCTCTGGCCATATCGAGGAACTCGACGGCCTTGTCTCCGGTCCAGGTAATCTTGTGCCCCTCGGTCGGAATGGTGCTTGGCGCCGACATGAACTTCTGGTGCCAATCTGCACCATGTTCTTCCTTCCACCCCTTTTCGCCGGCCTCGATCGCGTAGTCGTCGGAGCTTTGGATCCAGCCGAAGTGGCGCTCGATGGTGTGGGGAAGGTGACACTTGCCGCACATGCCGGTCAGGTAGCCGGCATCGTTGCAGATGGAGAGGAGCGAGGGCAGATCCCGCTGCAGGTCGCCCTGGTTCATGAAGTGGTTGTGGGTCCGCAGGTACGTGCCGGTATAATAGGATGTGCGGCTGGGGGCGCAGATCGCGGAGCATGTGTACATGTTGCGGAACCATGCGCCACGGGCCGCAAGGCGGTCCAGGTTCGGGGTCTTGACGACCGGGTGGCCCATGAAGCTCATGGCGTCCGCGTGATGCTGATCGGTAAAAATCCAAAGGATGTTCATTGACAGACTCTCTCTCGTTGTATCAGGCTGAAAGTGGCAGCGGTGTACCACCGGCGGCCCAGGATTTCTCGGCTGTGCTGAAGACGTCGATCACCTTGGCGGCGCTCTCGGCGCTGACCATCAGCGGCTTGCCTTCGCACAGGCAGTCAGCAATATTGTCGTAGAAGCCCTGCCACGACGCCTTGCGATAGTTGACCTCCATGCTGACCGCCTCACCACCGGAGAGCTTGGAGTAGACCTTGAGCTTGCCATCGTCGCCATGATGCCACTCGTCCGTCAGACCTCCCTTTGTGCCGGTGATGTAGTAGCGATGCGGCGGCGCCTGCCCCACACCACTCACCGTGATATTGGCGATCGAACCGGAAGTGAAGTAGATGCGAACACTGCCATGCTCTTCGTTCAGCTCTGGATCGCGCCCCGCCGAATTGTAGAAGTAGCCGGAGACCGCCTTCACCTCGCTCCTGGCCAGATGAAGGGCGTAGTCGACGAGGTGCGCGCCCCAGTCGTACAGGATGCCGCCGCTCTTCGCCTTGTAGCCCCGCCACGTCGCCGCGGTCGGGCTGAAATTGATGGCAACGTTGATCTCGACGGGGTCGCCGATCAGGCCATCGTCGATCACCGATTGTGCCGCCAGATACCATGGATCCAGCCGTCGATTGTGGAAGACCGTGCAGAAGCGATTATTGCGTTTGGCTGCCTCGATCATCGCCCTGCAGTCGGCGTAGTTGGTCGCCATCGGTTTCTCCACAACAACGTTGATACCGGCATCCAGCAGCTGAACGCCAATCTCCTTGTGGAGGTAATGCGGGACTACCACCGAGGCGACATCGAGCGGTTCGTTGGCCAGCAACTCCTGCACCGTCCCATAGAAGGGAACCCCCTTCAGGTGTTCCTCGGCGCGGGCCTTCATTGCCGGATTGACGTCGCACACAGCCGCAAGCTCGATCCGATTCGTGTCTCGGATCATGGTTCCGTGCCATACGCCAATCCCGCCGATACCAATGACTGCTGCCCGTTTCATGGCTCTGCTCCTTTCGCCGGTTCAAGTGCGGGTATCCTGGTGTGGACGACTTCGCCGGTACGGGCTGAACGAAAGGCCGCATCCAGCACCGCGATGGCTCGCCGGCACGATTCGGGGGTCACCGCCAAGCTGCTCTTGCCGGCAAGCACCTCGCCGATGTTCTCGTAGTAGTTGCGCCAGCGACCCGGCAAGGTGGGGATGGTTTCGGTCGTCTTTCCGTCGCTCCAGGCACCATGGTTGGCCACATCCTCGACGGCGCTGTCGATGTCGCCCGCGATCATCGCCCGCTCCTGCGGATCGACGCCATGCTTCACGAAGGTACCGCCGGTACCATAGGCATTGAAGCGCGGCTTGGAGATTGCTGCCATCGACGAGGTGTCGCATACGACCGTTCGACCACCTTCAAAGCCGATGACGACGAGACTGTGGCTCTCCGTATCGGTCTGCCCCACCTGATCGTGGTGCATGCGGCAGTAGACGCTCGTCACCGCCATGGGCAGAAGGTTGACCGCCTGGTCCACCAGATGCGCTCCGAGGTCGTACAGCTTGCCGCCTCCGGAAGCCATCTCGCCGCGCCAGCGGCCCCACGGGCCAAATCCCTGCCACGCCATCTCCAGCCAACGCAGATCTCCAAGCTTTCCCTCGGCCAGCAGCCGGCGCAAGGTCAGGAAGTCGCCGTCCCAACGCCGATTCTGGAAGACGCTCAGGACCACGCCATTGCGATGGGCAGCAGCGATCATCCGGTCGCATTCGGCCAGGTTCAGGCACATCACCTTGTCGGTGACGACGTGCTTGCCCGCGTCCATCGCCCGGATCGCCAGGTCGCAATGGGTCACGTTGGGTGTCGCCAGCACGACCAGATCGACTTCACCGTCAGCGATCACGTCCTCGAAACTCGTGTAGGTCCGGCAGTTCCGCTCCGCGGCAATCTTCTCGCGCGTCTCCGGGCTGCGCGACACGATGCCATGCAGGTCCAGCCCTGTATCCAACCCGATCAGATAGCTGTGAAAACTCCTGCCCGCGAATCCATACCCGACCACAACCGCTTTCGGCTTCCCCATGAAGTGTTCCTCCCTCTGCACTGGTTTCCATTTTCGACTTCCCACTACTGTAGGCAGCTTCCGCTGGAAGTCGACCCATACTTGCCAAGGATGCCCACCATAATTCAGGAAAAAGGCGGCGTGCGCTGGAGTCTCAACCGGCAGGCGATATCTTCCAGCATCATCTCCTGTCACCATGCTCCCGCGAGGATCTCCCGTGATACCCGAGTCACTGCTTCTGGGCAAGATTACGAAACAGGTGGGCGAGATCGGCGGCGCCGTCTTCAGCGACCATCTGCCGATTACGGATATCACCCTGGCCGAGACCGCGGATCACCTCTCCTTTGCGGTCGGAAGCAGCCTCACGACTTCGCCGATTACGCCCGGCAGCAGGTGGGGATCGCCATGGGGGACGGGGTGGTTCCGCTTGAGCGTCAGTATTCCGCCAGAATGGCGTGGACAGCAGCTGGCCCTGCACTTCGAGCCCGGAGGTGAAGCGCTCGTCTATCTGGATGGCAAACCGTGGCACGGACTCGACCGCCGCCGCACGTGGTGCCTCCTCCCCGCCGACCTGCCAGAAGGGCCACTGCTGCTGCATGTGGAAGCGCTTGCCGACGATACTTCGGCGGAAGGCGAAGCATGGGCGCCGCGGGTCATGCGCCAGCCGCGCATTTCGCGCTTCAATGAGGCGCTCTGGAGCCTCTGGCACGATCTCACCGCGCTGGCGGAGCTGGCCCCCCTTCTGGAAAGCGATTCCGTCTGGCGCGCCAGGCTTATCCGGGGGCTGAGCGAAGCCGTCGACCCGTTCGATTATCGTGACCTCTCGCCGGCCGCGTTTGCCACCTCCATCGGGGCGGTTCGCAGTAGACTGGCTCCCCTTTACGCCTGCCATGCTCAAGCCTCGGCCCCGCGGGCGTGCGCGGTCGGCAATGCGCATATCGATCTTGCCTGGCGCTGGCCCTTCAGCGAGACACGGCGCAAGAGCGTGCGCACCTTTGCGAATGTCCTGCGCCTGCAGGAGCGCTACCCCGAGTTCACCTTCCACCAGAGTCAGGTTTTCCTCTTCGAAGCGGTGAAAGCAACGCAGCCTGCCCTCTATGCCGAGATCCTGGAACGTTGCCGGGAAGGGCGCATCCTGATCGTCGGCAGCATGTATGCGGAAGCCGACTGCAACCTCCCCGGCGGTGAAAGTCTGGTTCGCCAGATCCTTTATGGCAACCGCTTCTTCAAGGAGGAGCTCGACCAGACCAGCCGCATCATGTGGCTCCCCGACACCTTCGGCTTCCCAGCTTCCCTGCCGCAGCTCATCCGCCGCGGCGGGATGCAATGGTTCTTCACCCACAAGCTCGCCTGGAACAACTTCAGCAAGTTCCCCTTCCACTCCTTCGTCTGGGAAGGTCTCGACGGCACCCAGATCCTCACTCACTGCACGCCGGCCGACAGCTACAACAGCGAACTCGACCCCGAGCACCTCCGACATGCGCAACGGGGCTACCGCGAGAAGGACCGCAGCTCGGCCTTCATGATCCCCTTCGGCCGTGGCGATGGCGGCGGCGGCCCCACGCCCCTCATGCTCGAACGTCTCCGCCGCTACAGCAACATCGAAGGACTTCCCAGGGTCACCCCCATGGCGCCGGAAGCCTTCTTCGAGCAGCTCGAGAGCGAGCGTCCCCAGTTGCCGGTTTGGCGCGGTGAACTCTATCTCGAACGGCACCGCGGCGTCTTCACCTCACAGGCAGAGATGAAGCGCCTCAACCGCCGCCTCGAGTGCATGCTTCATGATGTCGAGTGGCTGACCGCCTGGCGCGGCGCGGCGCCGGCCGTACTTGTCGACGAGGCGTGGAAGTCGCTGCTCCTTCACCAGTTCCACGATGTCCTGCCCGGGTGTGCCATTCGTGACGTCTACGTGAAAGCCGAGCGCGACTTGAGCGCGCTGCTCCAGCGCCTGGAAGCGTTGCGTCGCGACCTTGTTCCCGCCGTGGCGGAGGGGGACGGTGGCGACGGCGTGCCCATCGTCGTCCTCAATTCACTGGGCTGGGAGCGCCGCGAAGCTGTCAGCCTTCCCCGCGCCGCCGCGACCGCGGTTTGCGACGCTGCCGGTGCCAACCTGCCAGCGCAGATCGTCGACGACCGGCTCCATTTCATGGCCACGGTCCCTCCCTTCGGCTCCGCCACTTACTATCTTCGGGAGGGTGCCGCTCCAACCGCGCCATCGACCCCGGCCATGGAGAATGCCCACCTGCGGGTCGACTTCGACGAGGCGGGTCGCCTCATCGGCATCCTGCACAAGGCTTCCGGCCGCCAACTCCTCGCGCCCGGCAGCATCGGCAACCAGTTTCAGTTCTTCATCGACAAACCGGTCCAGTTCGAGGCTTGGGAGATCGAGCCATGGACGCTGGAGCGCCCGGTCACGGTGGATGGCGAGTTGCTCGGCAGCGAGATTGTCGAGAGCGGTCCCGTCCGTACGGTCCTCCGCCAGCAGCGCCGTCTCTCCCGCTCCCGCATCACGCAGGAGATCATCCTGCAGGTGGACAGCCCCCTGATTCGCTTCGAGACGAGCATCGAATGGGGGGATGAACGCGACCTCCTTCTCAAGGTCGCCTTTCCCCTCGACGTCCGCAGCCAAAGCGCCAGGTACGAGATCCAGTTCGGCCACGTGCATCGCCCGACGCATGCGAATACACCCGCAGATGCCGCTCAGTTCGAGGTTCCAGCCCAGCGCTGGGCGGATCTGGCGGAGCCCGACTTCGGCGTGGCATTGCTGAATGACGGGCGCTATGGTTACGATGCACGCGACCAGATCCTCCGCCTCTCTCTGCTGCGCGCCACCACCTTCCCCGATCCCCAGGCGGACATTCATCGTACTCATCGCATCACCTACGCGATCCTCCCTCACGGGCCCGATCTCATGGATGTGGTCCGCGCCGGCTACGCCCTCAATCACCCCCTCATCATCACCGGCGCATCGGGGGCATCTTCCGCGCCCGCCCCGCCGCTCGTCACGCTCGAAGGCGACAACGTCATCCTCGAGACCATCAAGCCGGCGGAAGGGCGCGACGGGCTCATCCTCCGGCTCTACGAAGCGCGGGGCTGCCACGCCACCGTCACCCTTCGCTTCCCCCGCCCGGTTGCCTCCGTCCACGAAACCGATCTGCTCGAAAACGACGAGCAGTGCCTGGTCACGGGCGAGTCCAGCCTCACGCTCAGTTTCACGCCCTTCACCATACGCACCTTGAGAATGCGAGCATAAGGAGTCGCGAGCCATGAGCACGATGGAGAGGCGCATCTGGTGGGCAGTCTTGCCGGCCGCCGTTCTTCCGGCACTATCCGCGATCTTCTACTTCGTCATCGCCACCGAGGGCAGGGTGACGCAGCTCGTCTACTCCGCCACCAAGCTCTTCACCCTCTTCTGGCCACTTGTTGCCTGGCGGTTCATCCTGAAGCGGCCGATCGATCGCTGGGATTGGCGGGCGTCGCGTCACTGGAAAGCGCTCCCGCTGGGGCTGATCGTCGGCCTCGGCATAGTGGGTATCGCCTGGATCGCCCTGGCCACGCCGCTTGGCGATGTCGTTCGCGCCAATGCCCACCGGATCCGCGCCAAGACGGAGGCCGTCGGCATCCTGCGCCACTACCTCCTCTTCTCCATCTTCCTGTCAGTCTTCCACTCGCTGATCGAGGAGTACTACTGGCGCTGGTTCGTCTATGGCCGCCTGGCGGAGGTGACTCGCGGCCCCCTGCCCCACCTGCTCGCCGGCGCCTTCTTCGCGGCGCACCACGTGGTTGTTCTGAGCACCTTCTTCGGCTTGGCCTGGGCATTCTTTTTCGGCGGCTGTGTCGGTATCGGCGGCATCATCTGGTCCTGGCTGTACCAGCGCCAGGGGAGCCTTCTGGGCATCTGGCTCAGCCACATGATTGTCGACATGGGAGTACTTGCCATCGGCTACCGGGTCATCACCGGCTGAGGGGCAGGAGATCTTGGCACAACCAAATCCAGGAGACAATAAGCATGAATTCACGCGAGATTCTGAAGCGGGCGGTGGAGTTCCGTTGCCCGCCCCGGGTGGGCCTGATCTTCCCGCGGATGATGGATGTGGACTATGTGTTCGACTTCTTCCAGAAGGATGCCCAGGGTGTTGACCTGTGGGGGACCAGGTGGACGGTACACCCGGATTATCCCTCGATCGGATACGTTCAGGATCACCCCTTGACGACCCTTGGCGACATGGCGGCGTGGCGCCCGCCCCCGAGCGAACGATTTGTCCAGATGACGGAGGCCTCCCTTGCTTCCCAGCTGCCATCCCTGGAGCGGGCCGACAAGTACCGGATCATCGCCACCTCGTCTGGGATCTGGGAACGGCTGCAGTACCTCCGCGGCATCGAACAGGCGATGATGGACTTCAGCGAGCATCCCGCCGCCATCCGCGACCTACTCGAACGCTTGACCCATACCTGGCTCGACTATATCGAGGGGCTGACCCCATTCGCCGCCGAGATCGATGCCCTGTTCATGTTCGATGACTGGGGGACCCAATCCGCGCCGATGATCAGCCCGACTATGTGGCACGAGTTCTTCCTGGAGTCTTACCGCAGCCTGGCCGCGGCCTGCCACGAGCGCGGCATGCACTTCTGGCTGCATTCCTGCGGCAAGGTAACCGAGCTGCTGCAGGGTTTTATCGCTGCCGGTATCGACGTCGTCAACCCCTTCCAGAGCGGCACCTGCGGGTACGAGCAGGTCGCCGATCTGTGCCGTGGGAAGATCGCCTTCGCCACGACGGTGGATATTCAGACCACGCTCAAGACCGGCCCCATCGAGAAGATTCTGGCCGAGTGCGAACGCCTCGCGCGCTGGGGCACCGAGCAGGGCGGGTTGATCGTTCGCGCTTATGGCTACGACATCCCCCCGGAACACGAAGACGTCGTACTCGAGTATTTCCTGTCGCATCCGCTTGCCGCCAATGCGGGCAAGGAGTAGCCCGATGATCTTGACCAGTCACGAACGGGTTGCCAACAGCCTGGCCCGCCAGCCTGTCGATCGCCTGCCGTTCGTCATGGGCCCGTGGCCGGATACGGAAACCCGTTGGCGGGCGGAAGCCAGCATTCCAGCGGAGGCGGACATCCGCGAGTACTTCGGCCAGGATCTGCGCTGGGCAGGCGGGCTCAACATGGTTGCCAATCTCGATCATCTCCCGGAAACGGTGGCCGAGACCGAAGAGACGATTGCTTTTCGGGATGGCAACGGCGCCGTACTGCGGCGCTTCAAACACAAGACCACGACGCCCGAGCACGTGGACTTTCGGGTGACGGATCGCGACAGCTGGGAAACCATGATCAAGCCCTTCCTCGGCGGGATAGACCGGCGGCGCATTCCCTTCGAGTCCTATCGCGCCGAACGCCGACTCTGCGCCGAGCGCCAGCGCTACCTTTTCGCGGGTGTCGTTGCCCCCTTCGAGCTGATGCATCCGGTCTGTGGTCATGAGAACCTGCTGATGGGCATGGCACTCGATCCCGACTGGGTGCGCGAGATGGTGACCATGTATGTGGGCGCCATTATTGCTCACTTGGAGGAGTTGTTCGCGGCCGAGGGGAAGCCGGACGGCTTCTACTTTTTCGAGGATCTGGGCTTCAAGCACAGGCCCTTCATGTCCGTCGACATGTACCGGCAGATTCTTCAGCCTGGCCATCGCCGGTTGTTCGCGTTTGCCCACTCCCTTGGGTGTCCGGTGATGATGCACTCGTGTGGATTCATCGAGCCCCTGCTCCCAGATCTGATCGCGGCGGGCCTCGACTGCCTGCAGGGCATGGAAGTGAAAGCCGGCATGGATCTGCCGCGTCTGTTCTCCCTGTTCGGCGATCGCCTCACCTTCCATGGTGGCATCGACACCCGGGCACTGATTTCCAACGATCGTCGCCAGATCGACGCCGAACTCGCGGCCAAGGTTGAACCGGTCGTGGCCGGTGGTGGTGGCTACATCCTCTCCAGCGACCACTCGGAACCGCCCGAGGTGAGCTGCGACAGCATCCGCTATTTTCTGGACCGTGGCGTGGCCATGAACCGCGGCACCCCGCGGCCATGAGATCCTCGAAGCGCGCAGGAGCGCGGCGAGCGCTCCCGCGGCGGCGCGCCAACAGTCATCGAACCAAAACATGAACCGTCGGATGTCATCATGAGATTCCAAGACAAGACTGCGATCGTGACCGGTGCCGCCAATGGCATTGGCAAAGCGACGGCGCTGCGCTTTGCCCGGGAAGGCGCCAAGCTCGCCATCGTTGATATTGACCGGGAGAAGCTTGAAGAGGTCGCCCTCGCCATTCGCGATGTTGGCGGAACCGCGTTGCCCCTGGTTGGGAACATCGCCAGCAACGATGAGGTTAAGACTTTGGTAGGCGAGGCGCTGGCCACATTTGGCCAGATCGACATTCTGGTCAACAACGCGGGCGTCGGCTGGCACAAACAGAGCCGGTTCAAGGACATTTCCGTCGGCGATTGGGAATGGATCCTCGACGTAAACATCAAAGGCGCCCTTTATTGCACCCATGCCGTGCTTGAGCACATGACGCTTCGCCAGTACGGCAAGATCGTCAATGTCACCTCGATCGCCGCCAGCGTGGGCATTCCAAATCTGGCCGTATATGCGGCAAGCAAAGGCGCCCTGGTTTCCTTCACCAAGTCGTTGGCGATGGAAGTGGGCCCGTCGCTGATCAATGTCAACTGCGTTTCGCCCGGCTTGGTGGCCGGCGAAAGCGAACCGCTGGTGCCGTGCAACGGGACGTTCCTGGGGCGTAAAGGGAAACCCGAGGAATTCGCCGCGGTCATTGCGTTCCTGGCGTCGGACGAAGCCTCTTTCATCACTGGCGTTGACTATCTGGTTGACGGAGGCCGTACCCTCGGGCCGCGCGGGGCGTAAGAATGAGCGCGGGAAAATCTGCCATGGACAGCTTGGGCGGCACGGGGTGAACGCCGATCTGCGGGTGGCTCGACTGCCTGCAGGGTGTGGAAGCGTAACGATCGAACGCCGAACCGGCCCTCCACAAGGTGCGCCAGGGGCATATTTTTCGAAGAGTCGGCTTGACAAAGACGCCGAAGAAGACTAAAACAGTTAAGTGAACCCATTGAGATTCGTACTGAGGGTGACCGCACAAGATGAGAGCCCAGGAATCACATCCATCCACAATGCGTGATGTTGCTGCTGCCGCGGGCGTGTCGGTGGCGACGGTCAGCCACGCGGTGAATGGTCGCGCCGGGCTCATGACGGATGCCACTCGAGACCGTGTGCTTGCGGTAGCAGAACGGCTCAATTATCAGCCCAATCTTCTCATGAAGGCCGTGCGAACCCGGCAGAGCAACGTCATTGGAGTCATGATCCCGTCGTTTCAGTCGACCTTCTTTCCGCAGATTGCCGACAGTATCGAGCGTGCCCTGAGGGAACGCGGGTACCACGCGGTCATGTGTCAGACGCAAAACAGCAATGGGGTGACCGCGGAGAACCTGACGATGCTTGGCCAACGGCGAGTGGATGGTCTGATCGTCACACCAAAATTCGACCAAGCATCGCTCTACCGGCCCATTTTCGAGGCGGGCATGAAGACGGTCTTTGTCGATGCCTATCTGCAGGAGATGGATATACCGTCCGTGCAGTCGGATGATACGCTGGGCTCCTACCTTGCGGTCCAACACCTGATCGAGAATGGTCACCGGCGCATTGCAACCATGCATCTGCCGGAAGCGTCGCTGTGCGGCGGCATGCGGGCGCGTTTCGAAGGTTACTGTCGCGCGCTGACGGAGGCGGGTATTGCGGTTGATGACAAGCTGATCAGAATCATCGAGGCTGGATCTGCCGTGGATCAAGGGCATAAGCTGGGGCTCGACTTGCTGAAGAACACGGACGTAACGGCGGTCTTCCTGCCCTCCGATTTCAACGCCTTGGGCGTCATGCGGGCTGCGCGCGAAGTGGGCCAGGCGATTCCGGACGATCTTGCCGTCGTCGGCTACAACAATCAGGAAGCCGGGCAGTACACCACTCCACCATTGACCACGGTCGATCAGAAGCCGCAGCGGATCGGGCAACTGGCCGTCGAACGACTGATGGCGATGATCCACGGCACACCGGATCCACGGCCCCTGCATAAGCTCATCGAGCCCGAGCTGCTGGTTCGCGGCTCGTCAATACGTAGAAAACCCGAATCCGTAAACGATCATGCATGGGATGAAGCTGTATCCGCCGCCTTATCTGTTTAAGCGCCACAGACGATACGACCGCCGCGCATCATGCGCAAACGGGCCGACGGCACGAATGTTCAGCTTGAGTTTACAAACAAGAGATTGATCATGGCTTTGCACAGAACCGGCGACGAGCCTCTGCCTTGCACACTCCACGCCCATCAGACGGTCGAGTTCGAATGGTTACCTGAAAAGACCTATACGAGCGGCACCGAACTTCAGCTCCGCGTGGATCGCATGCGCTGCTACTACTTCTGGAAATATGTGCATGCGGAGATGGATCGCGCCGACGTCACCTGGCGTTGGCGCACCTATCCGCACCTGCGGGACATGCATGAGAATCCGGACCGCGTCGTCTTCACCGCCGGCCTGCCGAGGGGGGCGGTGAAGGGCGAGGCGCTGACAATTCGTCTGACGCTGATTGCTCCTTACATCGACACCGTGCCGCTGCTGCTGTCACTTTGGATCAAGGAGTTGCGCAGCGGGGGCGAGACCAAAGAGTATGCTTTCGCGCGAGAAGTCGGGTCGTCAACCGTCGTGTCCGTGACCGGCGCAGCAGTGGAACGGCTCGGTGTGTGGTGCCGCCCGACGGCTGGGCCAGAAGGCACCGTAAGAGCCGTCGTGTCTCCGTTGGACCGATTTGGCAATCCCTCACGTTTCAAGGCACCCGTTTTCTGTGAACTGATGTGGAATGGCACCTCACAGGCACGAGGCCTGGAAGGCCCGCTGACCATGGAGCTTGATTCGCCGCAGGGAGTCTCGCGCTTGCGTGTCGCCATTCCCATGGCTCAGCTGGCGGCGGATGAAAACATCGCGAACGCCACTCGGGATGGCGACCGGCTTGTGGTGACGGGCAATCCAGTGTGGGAGCATGGCCCCCAACGCTTGCTGCCAGCATTCGGCGAGTTCCACTGGCACACCGATTTCTCGGGGGATGGCCAAGGTTGCATCGAGACGGCCTTGGGCAATGCGCGGGATGCCATGAATCTGGATTTCGCCGCGCCGAGTGATCACAGCCCCGACGTGCAAGCCTGGAAGCAGAGCGTCAACGCGCTCGACGCTTTCGAGCAGCCCGGTTACTTTGCGACCTTCTATGGGTGGGAGCGCAGCACCAAGCGGGGGCACGAGAACTATTACTTCACCGATGCCAACCACCCCATGTGCTGCCACGGCAACTATGCCGAAGCGATGGCAGCGCGAGCATCTGTGCATGATGACGCACGCGGGCACTACAGCCAGGAATCGAACTACCTGTGCATTCCCCACCATACCAATGCCGTCTCCGAGAGCCGGACGCCTGATGGCCATGTGCCGGTCTGGCATCCCTATCCGTGGGCAGAGCCGGAACCGGCCCTGCGGATGGTCGAGATCATGCAGGTGCGCGGCAACCAGGAACGCAACGACTACACCGATCAATGGATGGGCTGGCATCAGCACAATCGAGCCTCGGTCCAAGATGCGCTCGCGCGCGGGCACAAGGTGGGATTCACCGGTGGCACTGACAATCACATGGCCTGGCCCGGCCGCGCCTGGGAACCGGCCGAAGCAAACCTCCTCGGTGGCAACGGGCCGATGCACTCGGTTATCCTGACCGGCATCTGGACGGAGGGCATCAAGCGCCAAGCCGTCTTCGACGCGCTGTACGCCCGTCACACCTGGGCTATCTGGAACACGCGGGCCATTGTTCGCTTCGAGATCAACGGGGTGTTGATGGGAGGGGAACTGAGGGTGGCTGCCGGCGCTGCACTCGCTGCTCGGTTGGAATTGTCGGCGCAGGACAGCCTGCAAACCGTCGAAGTCGTTTCGGCTGGCGAGGTCGTCTGGCAGCAATCGTTCGCCGAATGGGATGTGGACGTCGAGATTCCGTTGGGCCCGGCCTGTTCGGGCACCTATTTCTACGTCCGGGCCCGCCAGCGTGATGGCGGGCTCATCTACGCCAGCCCGGTCTTTCTGGAGGTGACGGCATGATGAAGCTGATCGACATTCATTGGGGCTGGATCACGCCGGGGGTCGGGCAGGCCAACCGGCGGCGCCAACTTGACCTCTACATGGACATCCTCGAAGCCCGCCAAGAGCGCGGCGAACGCTTCTTTTTCACCCAGCCGGGTTGGTTGCTGGACATCGGCCAGGCTGGGGCGGTTCGCCGTATTACCACCACCAGTCCGGAACCGGGCAAGGCGGATGGGCCGATGCGACCAGAGCAGCTCGAACGGTTCAGGGCTGCCGTCCGGCGTGGGCAACTGGTCTACGCCGCCTACCCCTATTCGGGGGCGGTGGTCGAGGGGATGGTCGGCGAAGCCGTACTCAAGGCACTGCGCCTCAGCCATGAGCTTGCAGCTGATCACTTCGCCATGGCACCAGAGGGCTTTTTCGTCCATGACGGTCCCTTTCAGCTTGACTGGAACGCCACGATGGTGCCGCAGATCGGGATCTTGGCTGGCTTCACCCATATCTGTGGCAAGAACCTCGCCATTATCGAGTCTCCTGACGGCAGCCGCCTGCCCATGCTGGGACAGCCGGCTAACGGCACGGACCTGCTCTACACCGGTACCGAGGCACCGCACCTGCCCGTGCACATGAACGAATTGCGCGAGCGATTCGGCGAGCTGGCCTGCGCCACGGCGGCCGAGGTCGAGGCACTACTGACCGACCCGACATTGCCCGTGGTCTCCTCCCAGGCCGTCCGCACCAAAGGCTGGTACGGCGGCGCGCCACTGGTCATGCAGCAGCAGGCCGCCTTGCACCGTGCCGACCTGGCACTGGGCGTATTGGCGTTCAACCAAGTGTTGCGCGGCGATGCAACAGATCTCGACGACTACTGGAAGCGCAGCCTCGTCCTCCAGGATTGCCACCTGCAGTGGCTGCTCGCCGATGTCGATGCCCACTACCTGCCCCTGGCCCGCGAACTGGAAACAGAGGTCCGCCAACGTCTGTCACTCGCTCCCGCGAGTTGTACCCCGTCTCACGCCTTCAATCCCCTGCCGCACCGACATTCTGGCGTCATTCGCTCCGGCGACACCTACCTCGCCTGCACCGACGTTGCGCCAGCTTCAACCGTGTCGGTAGCGACTGTGGCAGATGATGTCGTCCGCGCCACGCCATCCATGTTGGAGAACAACCGTATCCGAGTGGAGCTAAGCCCGATGGGCGAGGTACTGGCTGTGTTTGACCGTGCGGGCGCCGTTCTCTATCGGGGCCAGGCCAATCAGGTGCGGCATTGGATCAACCGCCCGGCGCAAGGCGAGTTCCTGTTGCGTGCCATGAACATCTGGGAACAGCCGTTCAGCGGCAGCATCCGGCTCGAGACCGAGGTCGACGTGCCTGCCGATGGCGCCTATCCGCTCTTCCTCGATGTCGTGCGCGGTCTCGCGGTGGCCGTCGCGGCTAATGGCGACGATTGGGTGCGAGTTACCAACGCACATTGGGGCGGAGGGCTGCCGTCGGGTAACCAGGAGCACGGCTATTCGCAGACCGCCTACCTACAGTTGCGCAAGGGGAAAAACCGGATCGTTCTGCACGCGATCGCCGACGAAGGGTTCAAGCTGCGCGGCGCGGTCCTTCGGCTCAATGGGCGGTTTGCCGAGCTGCAGTACTGGCACGGCTGTAAAGTGCTCGAATGGGCGCTTGACCCCTTTGTCGTGGAGGACGTCCACGTTAGGGAGCAAGGGGCCCGGGCGACGATCGAGTTCCGGGGCCGCTTCAGCACGTGTACGGCCACGCTGACTGTCTCCCTCGATCAGAACAACGAGCGGGTCGACAGCGTCTTGCTCCGACATTACGACGACCAAGTCTACGAAGGCATGCAGACGCCGCCGCTGCCGCCGGAGGTTGGCTCCTACCTGGGCAGCTATTGCGAGCGCCCCTATGTACCCGCCTTTACCGTCGAGCACCAGACCATTCCTCAGCGCACTGCGTACAGCAGCGACAAGCCATACGGGTTCACCACGGCACAGGACTCCGATCGTTCATGGAATAATGGGCGGTTCCGCGATCTGTATGCAGGCATGGCGCCGTTCCTCGGCATCTTCACCGGCATTGCCGAATCGCCTGCCGGCTCTTTGGCCATGCTCACCGATGGCCATGGCCATTTCTTCCGCCGGAGGCCACGGCACGAGCAGGTCGAGACCCTTGGCCTGAGCCTTGGCAGCACGATCATTCATCCGATGACCCAGAACTACCGGATGCCGAAGGGCTCGTATTGGGAGAAGATCGGCCGCGGAGCCGGGGGCGTCGACTACGACGACTCGCATGAGCGCTTCGACTTCATCTGCCCAAAAGGCGACATCGCCTGCTCCTGGAGCCTGCTTTTCTGTGCCGACGCGCAATTCGACCGCAAGCATTGCCACGAACAGCTCTTGGAGTCGCTTTTTCCCCTCCAAGGCACCAACGCCCCGGTGATCCGTGACTTCCAGTTGACTGGCGACGGCATCTGTCTCGCCGCCATGGAGCGACGCGAGAGCCACGTCGTTCTCCGCCTGGTCAACCTTGGCGACAAGGCGGAGAACTTCGAACTCACCTTGCCCTGGCCGGTGACCGCACTCGAAGTCACCAGCGAGATGTCGATTGCCCATTTGCAGACCAGCGCTCAGACCGTTGCCGGCCGTCTGCCGCCCCACGCCTTGCGCGAGTTTGTCATCATCCTCGAAAAGCCAGCCAAAGCTGAGGAGAAAACGACCATCACTGAAGTCTTTCCAGCGACCCCACTCGACCAATCATAGCCTGCATGCAAAGGAGACCAACACCATGAATATGAACCGCAAATTCAAGCGGAATTCGTTTACCCTGATCGAGCTGCTCGTCGTCGTGGCGATAATCGCCATTCTGGCGTCGATGCTTTTGCCAGCGTTGAGCAAGGCTCGAGAGAAGGCGAAACAGATTTCCTGCGTTAACAATCTGAAACAGATCGGGCTGGCCAACATCCAATACATCGATGAATCGGATGGGTACATGGTGCTCGCCTTCCAATTGAATCAGCCGTGGTATCACAAGTGGAGTTGGGCCTTGTATGACGGGGGATACGGAGGAACCGCCCTGTTCGAATGCCCGTCGACGCAGAAGACGCCAGACACGTTCGATAATTTCGGGTTCACCCGTTGGTTCCATGGCACCAACTACGTGATGAACTCGGTGGCCGTGTACAGCACCGACAGCAGCGGCGAGGTCGTCCCGATTGCCCTCGCTCCCACCGCCGCCGGTCGTTTGATCGAAGTCGAGGCGCCCAGCACGAAGTATTGGACGCATGACGGGTGGGGACAGGCGGCGCCTCTGCATGGCCACTATTACTCCGATGTGTCCATGGGATACCATCTTCAGTGGGGCGGAGGCTGGCGGCATCTAGGCGGCACGAACATCCTGCTGTTCGACAATCACGTCGAGTTCAAACATGCGCCCTACGCGCCAGGTACCAACCGCGTACACCTCCATGATCCGCAGTTCTTCAACGCCTTCGACTGAGCCTCGATTAGCGCAACAGCCCCAATGCCCGACCCATGGCAATCTTCCGCCGAGTTAACCTGTTCTATTGCGCTGATCACGGAGAAGTCCATCACTTCATGTATCCGAGCGCGTTCAAGGCACCGTTCCCCACTGACATGACCTGGAGAGGCGAGACAATGGCTGTGCCGTTAACGAGAAAGCCTTTGCGGCTCTACCGGCTGGTGCTTCTGGGCGTGTGCATGGTGGTTTCGATCGGCGCGGCCAACCCGGCCCGCCCGTTCCTGCTGTTCTCCCCAGAGGAATTACCGGCAATTCGCAAGACGGTGCGCGACGGCACGCCAAAGATCGCTTTTGGGATTCTCCGGCGCCAAGCGGATCAGGCGCTGACTGCCGACGATATCGCGCCGTTCCGCGTGGATCCGCTGGTGGCGCTGGCTTTCGTCTGGCGGGTGACGGAGGACGAGCGATATGCCGAGCGCCTGCAGATGGCGGTCGAAGAGATGGTGGCCCAAAACCACTTGGACGACCAGCATCCCACCAATCCCCGGGTGCGGACGCCGCGCTTCGAGTGGCCGCTGGTGTACGACATCGGCTTCGAGGCGCTGTCGGACGAGGCGCGGGCGGGTCTGCGCGCCTATCTCGCCGAACGGGCGGAGGACGGCTATCGACACCTTTACGACCGGCCCGGGGCGCCGGGCATGATGGTGAGCAACCTGATGCTGCCGGCGATCGTCGCCCCGGCTCGCTTCGGTCTGGCGCTCAAAGGCCAGGGCCCGCTACCAGGAATCGCCCGGCTGAAGTGGGTGATGCTCACCGCGGACGAGAAGATCGATCTTGAAGTACCGGAATTGATCAACACCCCGCAGACCGTCAGCGTGCCGATCACGCCCCCCGAGGGCACGGAACACCCCGGCTGGCACCAGGTGGTCAACGACGCGCCCGCGCCGAAACTGGCGGTCGAGTTCCTCGAAGTCAACCTGACGCAGGATGTGTTCGACGCGATGTCGCACGCCCGCTTCCGGCATCCGCGGCTGCGCGCCAAGAACCGCTCGGTCAACCCCCGTTTTCTCGCCATGCTCTATCCATTCGCCGAGGGGGATGCCATGCCGGTGATCAGCTATCACCCGACACGCTACGGTTTCCGCCATCAGCTCGCCTGGCCCGGTGCGGTGGACTATATCGGCACCCGCGAGGAGCAACTCGGCGGCCAGGGCTCGAACGGCAACTTCTTCATCGTCCGCACCCCGCTCGAAGAGGGGGAGAATCCCGCCGACCAGCGACGGGTACAGAACTTCCAGCCGCCGCCGGAGCTGACCTACCTGATGGTCAACGGCACCTTCCTGACCTTCGGCGGCGCACCGCTGATCCAGCTTTGGGACCAGTTGACGCTCGGCCATTTCAACGATGAAGAGCGCGACCGCACCGTGCGCCACCGCCCGTTCCATGCCACCGTGGCCTGTTCCGGCGACACCCTCGACGTCAAAGCCATGACCAGCCCGGATGCCCGGCTCCAGTTCCTCTGGGCCTTCCGCCTGCGGGCCTTCGCCCCGCGTGCTCAAACCGTGACCGTCAACGGCGTCGAAACCAGCTTCCGGCGCGACGGCGACTATCTTGAAGTGGACGGCGACACCGAGGTCTTCGTCCTGACTGTCCAACGCTTTGCGACGCAGGTCAGCGAGTGGTACCGGCACCTGCTCGAACGCCATCCGCCACCACCGAACACAGCCGGGGGCGAGGCGGCTGACGGCCGAAAATGAACCGCGGCGAGCCCCCTCAGATGTGGGGCGATGTGGGGCGACATGGGTGGATTGCAGTTCCGCCGCCGTCAGATGAAATTTCAGATGGTCAACACAGAAAAACGAAAGGAGTCTTCGATGAAAGGAATGATGGGTTTAGTGCTGGCGGCAACGGTCTGGTCAAGTATCGCGTCTGCGGATCCGAACACGGATCGTATCGTCTACATCCGCGAGGGCAAGGATGCCCGCGGGCGAAACAACATGGTACTGGAATACATTCAGGCGGACGGTGGTGGGCGGGCCGTCATTTTCGACTCCGACAATCGGGACAATCCCGATCCTGTGCCTTTCCCCAAGTGGCAGCGCTCGCCAGACGTCTCGCCGGTCGGCGGCAAAATCGTGCTGCGACGCGGGTGGACGATTTCAGCGATGAACTGGGATGGCAGCGAGCTCGTCCAATTGACGCCTTACCGGCGGGAATGGCAGGAGCCACGCTGGTCGCCGGACGGGCGGCGCATCGCCCTAACCACTGACATCCGCAACCTTGCCGAAATCTTCGTCATGGACCACGACGGCGGCAATCTGCGCAATCTCACCTGGAAAACGCTCTCCAACGAGCGCTCGCCGGACTGGTCGCCGGACGGCGAACGCATCGTCTTCATCAGCGACCGCAATGGCAAGTTCGAGCTATTCACCATGAACGCCAGGGACGGCATGGGGCAGACCCGCATCCTGTCGCTGGACGGCGATATCCGCGAACCTATCTGGGGCGCCGGCAATCGCATCGCCTTTGGGTTGCAGAAGGCAGACGGCACCTCCTCGCTCTTTGTGGTCGATCCCGATGGCGGCAACCTCGAGCAGGTGACCGATGGCGACGTCTGGGACGGGCAACCCGCCTGGGACGCCGACGGCAAACGCCTGGCCTTCGTCTCGAACCGGGCAGGCACCACCGATATCTGGGTGCTGGACATGGCCAGCGGGGAGATGCGCAACGTCACGGGTGGCGGCGGCGGTACAGCGCTGTTTCCCGCCTGGGTGCCGCGGCAACTCTCGGCAGAGCCACTTGCCGTGCCGGCTGAAAACGGGGTGGCGATCAACACCAAGGGGCTCGAGCTGCCGCGCCCGCGTATGCTGTTCCGGGCCGAGGACTTGCCCGGCATCCGCGAGCGGCTGGCCGCCGAGCCTCACGCGCCGGTCTGGCAAACCTTTATAGCCCGTTGCGAACGACTGCTCGGCGCGGAATCCAAGGATTCCAAACAGGTCGAAGCGTCCATTCACGCGATCCGCAAGAACCCATCGAAAGGGCTTTACGACCGGTCGCCCTGGATCGAGCCGGTCTTCCATCTCGCCTTCGCCTACCAGGTTACCGGCGACGAACGCTACGGCCAGCGCGGTGCTGACTGGCTGGTGCGCATCGCTGCCGAGTACGCCCAGTGGCATCAGCGAATGGTCGCCGAATATCCCGTGGCCTGCGCCTACGACTGGCTGCACGATCTCTTCGCGCCCGACGACCTGCAACGGGTCACCGGGGTTCTCCAGACCGGCGCGGCGGACAGCTACCGGCAAATTGGCGAGCGCTACTTCGGCGCCTCGAACGACATCACGGGAAACTTCGCCACCCATTCAGCGGGCTCCTTCGGGCCCATCGCGCTAGCGCTGGCAGGCGAGCCCGGCAGTGACGCCTCCTGGCTGCCGGCGGCGGCGCGGCTGATCAGCATCAACCTCGACACCTGGATCGGCGATAACGGCGACTGCTCTGAAGGCACTTCGTACTTCAACACTCCGATCAGACTCGTGATGCCGTTTCTGGTCAGCCTCAAGATGAACGACCTGCATCCGGAAACCCGGAACAACAATCTGCAACATTTCGCCAACTGGCTGGCCATCGTCAACGCCGGCGGCTACCTGCCGGCCATCGGCGACAGCGACGGCGGGCCGCTGAACTTTCCCCTGGGGCTGCTGCGTCTTTACCCCGATAATGCCACCGCCTGGAAGCTGTGGAACAGCATCGAGCGAGCGGAACGCCCAGATGCAGACGTGCTGTCGCTGCTCTGGTTCGCCCCCTCGGACAACCAGCCGCAGGATTTCACCGATTTGCCGAAGGCCGCCTATTTCGATGCCCAGAACTACCAGGTCTTCCGCACCGGCTACGACGACGACTCGGCGCTTCTGACCTTCACGTTGACCGCCGGCGGCCACGCCCATCTCGAATGCGGCGCCATTGCCCTGCGCGCCTTTGGCGAGCAGCTCCTGGTCGACCCAGGCCAGGCGGTGGGCGAAGCGGATCGGCATTCGCAACTGCTGATCGACGGGCAGGGACGGTTCGACAACTACCGGCAAGCCAACACCCCGAAAGATCGGATCGCACCAATCCAGGCGGACGGTCTGGCTGCCGCTTCTTCGGTGGGCATGGTGCCAGCCTTTGCCACCCGCGTGGTCGGCACCCATGCGACAGCTCCCTACGCCATTCCGGCGCCGGGAATCAAGCTCGAGCGCGGGCGCCGCGCCGTCCTCATGGTCGGCGACGACACGGCCGGGGTTCCGCCCTACTATCTGGTCTATGACGATGTCCGGGTGGGCAACCAGGAAACCCTCTACGAGCAACTGTACATCGGCGCCGCCGACGCGATGGCGAGCGACAACGGCAATGGCTCCTTCACCTACCGCAAGGAGTACGACGGTGCCTGGCTGGCGCCGACCGGCGGCGCGAAGGGCGAAGCCGCCTTCGAGTTCGACATCCCGGAGAGCGGCCACTACCAGATCTGGGTCTATGCGCAACCTTCCGGAGGGGGCGTCTTTCCGTTCCGCGTGGGCGAAACGAACTACCGCGCGCGGCTGGCGATTCGCCGCGGCGGCTGGCGGCAATGGGCACAGGCCGTCTTCGGCGAGGGCGGGAGCACAGATCTGCAGGCCGTACGGCAGCGAATGAGCGGCGAACCGGTGTTAAGCGCCATTCTTCTCGAAGCAGGCGCACACATCCTGGTCGTTGGCGCGGGCGACGCTCGGTTCGCCAAGATCGCGCTGGTGCCGGTCGACCCGGAACGAGGGACGAGCTTTGGCGACGAACGGCTGGAAGGGGTCATTTCCAGCGCCAGCTCCGACCGTTTTCGCATCGATTCGACGGTCTTCAACGGATGGGGCGAGCTGCCCGCCGGAACGCTGATACGTTCGCATGAACAAGCCGTTGTCACCGGCGATGGCTGGGGCATCGAAAAGCCGGAACGCCCGGCCCCCGAACTGCTGGTCGCCGCCTTGTGCGCCGACCCAGTCGAGTTCACAGCCGAAATATTCAGCTTCAACACCCGCTTCTACGGGCAGCAGTTCATTGCCCATCCCCGTGCTAAACTCATCAAGCGCCAAGTCGAAGCCAATTTCCCAACCCTGGTCTATCCCTACCTGCCGGGCATGGAGATGCCGACGGTTGTTCGGGGCGATGGCCGGGCCGAGATCCGTTGGCCCAACGCCGTCGACACCGTTAGATTTGACCGCGACGGCATCAATGTCCGCCGGCAGGCCCAGGCTGGCAAGAGCGGGCGCTTCGAGTACCGTTTCCCGGCGAACTGACCCAACCCGCTGGAAGATGCGGCGTCCGTGCATGACGAAGGGGAAGAGACGCACCTCAAAATGAAGAAGGAATAGCCAATACCATATCCCCTATCCTTGCTATTCTTCACCTTCTTGGCCATGCCGGCGGGTTCGGTAGCCGCAACCATCGATGTCCAGACCGACCTGGTGCCCAAGCGCCCGGCGTCGGCACTTTCGAGAACGGATGGCTGGTAGTCACGCCGAAATAGCTACAATCAACTCCTGAAAAGTGAGGTTTTTCGTGACAAGCCATACTACCATTCGTCCCAATGTTCTCTTCATCCTGGCCGACCAGCACAACGCCAAGGTGCTGGGCCATGCGGGCCATCCGCAGGTGCGAACACCGAATCTCGACCGCATGGCAGCGGAGGGCGTCCGCTTCGCGAACGCCGTCTGCCAGAACCCGATCTGCACCCCGAGCCGAATGTGCTACCTGTCGGGTCAGTACGCTCATAATCACGGCTACTACGGACTCAATGGGGGGCGTCCCAACGGCTTGCCGACGGTTCTTGGGCATTTCCGCCGGGCCGGCTACCGCACCAGCGCCATCGGCAAGATTCACTGTCCCGAGAACTGGGTCGAGGACGACAGCGATGTCTTCCACGAAACCTGTGGTTGCAGCATTGGCGGCAGGTCGAAGGAATACGAAAGCTTCCTGGCCAGCCGTGGCAAGCTGGAGCTTGAAGACCACGTGTTGCTGACCGAATTCGGTACCGCGGGCACGCAGAGCATGGAAGGGCGCCCCTCACCGCTCACCTTCGATGAATCGCAGGAAGGCTGGATCGCGGCGCGGACGATCGAGTTCATGAAGCAGTGCGCGGACGCGGGCCGGCCCTTCTTCGCCCACGCCAGCCTGCCACGGCCGCACCAGTGTACCAGCCCGAGCGAACCGTTCTGGTCGCTGTACGAAGGCGTCGATCTGACCTTGCCCCCAAACGCGGATTGCGATCTGGAAGGTGGTCGACAGGCACCGAACCTGATCCGCACCGCCCAACAGTGGCGTGAGGGGAATCGGGCGCTTTTCGAGCCAAAGACCTTCGAGGCGTTGAGGTTGCGCAAGCTGCGGGGATATTTCGGCGCGGTCAGCCAGGTGGACCATGCCGTTGGGCAGATGCTCGACTTTCTGACCGCAACTGGCCTGGCCGAAAACACCTTAGTGGTGTACGGCGCCGACCATGGCGAATATGCCTGCGAGCACGGCATTCTCGAAAAGGCGCCGGGCATCTGCCACGATTCCGTCACCCGTGTTCCGTTTCTGTGGTGGGCACCGGGTCGCTTCCGGGCGGGGCATACGGTGTCGGAGATTGTCGAAACCGTGGACACCCCCGTCACCCTGGCGCGGCTGGCGGGGCTGGATCCGATGGAGACCGCCGACGGCAAGGATCTTTCGCCCCTGCTCATGGGTGGAACCGGCGACCCCGAACGGCTCGGTATCACCGAGTTCCCCTGGAGCCGCAGTGTGCGCAAGGGCAAGTTCCGCCTGGTCTGGTACGCCCGGGATAAGTTCGCCAAAGACTACCCACAGGGGTTCGGCGAGCTGTACGATCTGGAAGACGATCCCTGGGAAATGCGCAATCTGTATTTCGACCCGGCCTATCGGGCCACCGTCGAGGAACTGCGCGGCGAGCTGCTCGACTGGTTGGTGCGCACCAGTCGCCCGGCCACGGTTCTCCAAGTCAGCCGCAATCTTGGCCCCGGAGCCGATGGTCGGCGCGTCCTGCGCCATACCACCTGGCATGACAGCGACGGCAAGTTTTCCCCGGACGCCATTCTCGCCAACGCCGAGAGCAATTATGTCTGAGTGCACGGCCAAGATGGAGAACTAGCATGACGAAACTGCCCAATATTCTCGTCATTCTGACCGACCAGCAGCGCCGCGACAGCCTCGGCTGCTATGCGCCCATGCCCGCCATGGATGGTCTCTCACAGAAACCACATCTCGACGATCCTCGGCATCGCGTCCGCGACCATTGCCTGATCGAGTACCGCAACGGCTACTGCGCCGCCGACGTGTCCTCGAAGTGCACCGTCACCGATACGACCAAATACGTCCGCTATCAGGATGGCGCGGAGGAACTGACCGACCTTCGGCATGACCCGGAGGAATGCACGAATCTGGTCGCCGCCACCAACCCCGGCAGTGACCTGTCAACGATGCGGGCGCAGCTCCTCGACGCCATACTGGCAACCGAATGCAAACACCCGGAACAGATTTCACACGCGTGATTATGGAGAAAAGAGCCATGCCCGCCGAACCCGACAACGTCCAGCAGGCGAACGAGAGACCGAACATCCTGCTCTTCCTCTGCGACCAACTGACCCCTCGCGTGATGCGGCTTTACGGCGGTCCGGTGCCGATGACGAACGTCGAGCGGCTGGCCGCGGGCGGCGTGGCCTTCCGCAACGCCTACGCGTCATCGGTGGCCTGCAGTCTGCGAGACGCCCTGGCGGCATGGCACCGAGAGCCGCAATACATACCGATATCGAAGGAGAAGAGATGAAAGACTTCATTGGAATGGAACAGTTTATTGACGACGCGTACAGCCGTCGCACCGATCACCGCTTCCATGCAATGGGCTCGCCGCCGTTGTACTACCGGGAGATGGGCGAAGTCGAAACGACGTGCTCCGTGTTCGACGGTCGAGTTCCTGAGGCGTCCCAGTGTGATGTCGCCTGGGTCATTTGCCTGTACCGAGGCGGAGAGATTGACGAAGAAACCGCCGCCAAGCTCCTGAAGGCGCTTTGGGAAAATTGGCACAATCCTGCCGGGCCTTCCGGGGAGGAGCGTGTTCTGAAAACCCTCGACAACAACATGGATCTGGCCAGCACGATCAACTATGGGCGTACGCTTCAGGAGCCCATGTCCAGGCTCAAGATGCGCAACTCCATCCTGGAGCTGTTCGAGGATGTGTTGTCACTGATGGGCACCGTTCATGGGATGGCCCTTGAGAATCTCGACGCGCTGATGGTAGCACATACCCACATGAATCATGGGCAGCCCATGACCTTGGCCCACATGCTGGTTTCGGTATTTGACTGCATTGACCGGTCGCTGGTTCAGCTTGAACATGGCTATCACCTGGTAAACCAGAATTCCGGCGGATGTGGCTCCACCTCGGGCACGACCTGGAGCGTCGACCGGCAGCTTATGGCGGATCTGCTCGGCATGGACGGTGTGCTCGAGGCAACCTACGACTGCGAAGCAACCCAGGACCACAGCTATGCCGTGCTGTTCGCACTCTCGAACCTGGCCCTGCACATCAGCCGCTGGAGCACCAACTTCTACATCTTCTGCATGGATGAGATTGACATGTTCCGAATGGAGCCGGGCTACTGTGGCATGAGTTCTTTCATGCCACAGAAGTGTGACAGTGCGTCCCACTTCGAGCAGGTCAGGGTGGACTGCTCGAATGTGATCGGCGATACCTTCAAATGCGTCATGCAGCTCAAGGGCGAATTCCATGGCGATGTCCTTCCCGCGGCCTGGATGCCGTTCCAAACCGTACCTGAAGTCTTCAAGCAGGCCCGGCTGGCAATCCGTCGTTTCGAACTGAACCTGAAGCACATGCACCCGCAGAAAGAGCGGATGAAGCGCATCGTGCGCTCAGGCTACAGTTGCGCCACCGAACTGGCCAGCTACCTGATCCGGGAAGAGGGCTATGGCGGCAGACTCGCTCACAGCATCGTTGCCACCATGATTCGGCAGGCACGGGAAAAGGCACTGAAGAGCTTCGAGTGTACCGGGGAGATGCTCGATGAGGCAGCGACATACCTGGATGTCAGAAAGCCGGGACTCTCGACCGAAATCGTCCGCCGACAGCTCGATCCCGAGGAATTCCTGAAGACCCATACCCACCTTGGCGGCGCTGCGCCCGAAGAGACGCTGCGTTTGCTCAAGAAGCGCGAGACGACTATGGCAGAAGCGGAAGCCCGCCAACAAGCTCGGCGTGACAAGGTGGACCGTGCCATCCGCGCACTTGAGAGACATGCACAAAGTGGAGAAGCCTCGTGACCTCTCCATCCTATTCCCGCCAGCTCACGGACCAGATCTTCGGGATTGGTGCCGCCGATATTCCCGAGGCAGCCTACGACGCGGCTGCGCGACTCCTGGTGGATGCCTATGCCTGCGCGCTGGCGGGGGGCCACGCGCCGGGCATCGATGCCGTGAGCGCCCGGATGCGCGATTGGGGCGATAAGCCCGGGGCGCAGCTGCCGTTCGCCGACGACCGGGTGCCAAAGCCCACAAAGCCCAATGCCGCGTTTGCCAACGCCGCCATGGTGTACGAATGTGAGGAGGTAGAATCGAGCTACGTAGTTTCAAGTTGGTTATGAAGAAAAGTAAAGGACAGACAATGACAAAAAGGCGCCCCAATATCCTGTTCCTGATGTGCGACGAGCACCGCGCCGATGTAGCCGGGTTCGCCGGAAACGATGTAATCCGTACGCCGACGCTGGACCGCTTGGCTGAAACCGGGGTAGTGTTCAACAATGCCTACACGCCGTCGCCCATATGTGTGCCGGCCCGCCAGTGCATGATGAGCGGGCAACTGCCCAAAACGTGCGGGTGCGAAGGCTGGATCGATCTGCGCACCGGCTACCGAACCTTCGCCCGTGAATTTGCCCGCTATGCCTATCACACCACCTGTTCGGGCAAGCTGCATCACCTTGGGCAGGACCAGATGCAGGGCTGGCGTACCCGCGTGGGTGGCGACGTCGAGATAAGCGACGCTTATATCGAGGACAGGATCGACAGTGAGTTTGCCCGCTACCGCCCCGCTCCAGGCACCGGTAAATGGTCGAACCAGCGTGAGATCGAGGAAGCCCGTCCGCTGGCGCACGACGGCCCGTTGCAGACATTCGACCGCACGGCGACCGAGTCCGCACTGCACTATCTCGAGCGCTACTTCCGGGATGCCGATTTCCGCCGCCCGCAGTCACACCGCCCGCTCCTCTTCAAGCTCAGCCTGCTCCAGCCGCATTACCCCTTCTTCACCGATCCCGAGCGCTTTGCCTACTACCGTGACCGCGTACCGCTCTTCGTTGAGGAGCCATGCGGTCATCCCGTCCTGTCCCAAAGCCAGCAGGGAAAGCCGGTCAACGTGACCGAGGCGCAGATTCGCAATGCCACCGCCGCCTACTATGGGATGATCGACGCTGCCGACGGCAGCTTCGGCCGTATCCTGGACAAACTGGAAGATCTGGGCGAGAATCTGGATGACTGGATCATCGTCTATACCAGCGACCATGGCGACATGCTCGGCGAGCATGGCATCTGGGAGAAGACCAGGTTTTACGAAGCCAGCGTTCGCGTGCCGTTGATCATCCGCTGGCCGAAGGGCTTTGACGGTGGACGTGTGGTCACCGAGAATGTCAACCTCTGCGATCTGTTTGCCACGCTTTGCCACCTGGCCGATCTGGAGATCCCAGAGGGTCTGGACAGCCGCAGCCTGGTCCCGCTGCTCCACGGCGACGTGGCAGGCTGGAAGAACGAGTCCATTTCCCAGATGAATGCCAGCCATGTGATGATCAAACAGGACGCCCTCAAGTACCAATACTACGGTGACGACGGCCCGGAGGTCTTGTTCGATCTGGAACGTGACCCGGGGGAGACCCGCAATCTCGCATCCGTGTCCAGGTACGCTGATGTCATGGCCCAATTCCGCATCCGTCTGGCTCAGCTTGGTCACGGGGCTCAAGCCGATCCGGAATACCGGAATGCAGGTTACACAGCGGTAGAATGATCACTTGAGTGAATGATGAGATGGAATAGTTTTTTGTCCTGAACCTGAATCGGTCTTGAACGAGGATACAATTGATGATAACCATCGATAATCGGACCTGCCAGCACATCCGCGGCTTCAACTATCAGCCGAGTTGGGGCAGTTGCGGTCTGGAGACCTTCGGGCCGGCCTTCGACGCCGCCCTGGTGGCCACCGAAATGGGGCGCGGCAAGACGTACTTTCCCGGCATCAACACCCTGCGCATCTGGCTCTCGCACCAGGCCTTCCTGCGCTACGGCGCGGACGCCTTTCTGCCGCGGCTGGAAGCCATGCTGGCGGCCGGCGACGCGCTGGGCCTGAAGTTCGTGGTCACGCTGTTCAACGGCTGGCATAGTTGGCCACCGTTCGGCGGCATCACCCGCGAGCAGGTCGGCGACTGGGTTGGCACGACGACCGCGACGGATGTCTTCACCCCCTATGTGGAGGCCGTGGTCAGCGCGCACGCAGACGACCCGCGCGTCCTGCTGTGGGATCTGTGCAACGAACCGATGAACAGTACGCGCTCGCCGGACGACCAGGCCGCGATCCTTGCCTGGCTCGAACGTATGGGAGCGCTGGTTCGCGGCCAGGGGGCCGCCGCCCCGGTCTGCATTGGCGCGATTCCCATGCTATCGCAGATTCAGATGCTCGAACCGCTTTGCGACGTGATCACCTGGCACCCCTACTATGCTTGGAATGCCTGGATCAAGACGCCCGAGCGCTTTCTGCACGACCTGGACGAAACCGTGGCCTTTATCAATACCACCGGCAAGCCGGCACTGGTGACCGAGACCGGCTGGGGGGCGATGGACGACGCCAAGCGAGCGGAAGTGCTGAAGGTCGAGCTGGGGGCGTTCCATGAGCGTGGGATTGGCTTCCTGGTCCACCTCCTGCACCACACCCTGGTCGCCGACGGCCACCGCCCGGAATACGGCCCCATGAGCAACGCCGGCTACATGGCCTTCATCGAGTCCGATGGCTCGCTCCGCAACCATCACGAGGTGTTCAATGCGTTCTGACTCCAGGCCGAACATCCTGTTGCTGCTCTGCGACCAACTGACCGCACGGGTGATGCGGCTTTACGGCGGTCCGGTGCCCATGCCAAACGTCGAGCGGCTGGCGGCGGGCGGGGCGGTCTTCGACCGGGCCTATGCCAGCTCTGTCGCCTGCGGGCCCAGTCGCGCCTGCCTGTTCACCGGGCAGTACCCACACACCCACGGCATCGCCCACAACGTCGACCGCCGTGACTATGCGCTGGCGCCGTGGATCGACCGGGTGCCAGCCAGCGAGGAAGGCATCCGCGCCTCGGACACAACGCTGGGAAGCTGCCTGTACGCGGCCGGCTACGACACGCGCTATTACGGCAAGTGGCATCTGCTCGGCGACGATCTGCCCTACTACCCGGACATGTACACGGAGAAGGACTATCTCGACGAGATGTCGGCGACCTTCGCCGCCAACCGTCGCCGCCACCACATGGATTGGTGCGGCATGATTCTGCCGGTCGAGCAGAGCGCTGCCATGCGCGATGCCCTTGACCAGCTTGGCGACCGCTGGGACAAGCTGGTCTTCAAGCCTTTCGCCACGCGCATGGGACGCTTGGTCGGGATGCCGGCGGAGGACCTGTTCGATGCAAAAACCGTGAAGAAGACGCTCGAGTTCCTGGACAATTCGCCGGTGAAGCCGTTCGCGTTGACCTGCTCCCTGATCTATCCGCACGATCCGTATGTCGTCCCGTCGCCCTACTACGAGATGTACGATCCGGACGCGCTGGAGTTGCCGGCTAACTACGAGTCGCGCGAAGCCCGCTTCGAGAACGACTGGACCCGCGAGTTCGTCAAGGGACTCGGAGAATCCGGCCTGCGTGAATGGCTGCGCATTTACTACGGAGCCGTTCGTTTCCTCGACGATCAGGTTGGCCGCGTGCTCGACGCGCTCGACCGCAATGGACTATCCGAAAATACCGTGGTTGTCTTCACCGCCGATCACGGCGATATGGCCGGCGCCCACGCCATGGCCTGGAAAAACACCTCGGCGCTGTACGAGGACATCGTCCGCGTGCCGCTGGTCATCCGCGCGCCGGGCGTGCTCGCGCCAGGCCGCACCGACATCCTGACCGCCAACGTCGATCTCATGCCGACGCTGCTGGGACTGGCCGACATCGCACCACCGCCCGGCTGCGAAGGCCGCAATCTGATCCCCATCCTGACTGGCGCCCGGAAGCCACCACCGTTCGTCGTCTGCGAAGTCCTGCACATGCACCCGGGTCGCCGGCGTTCGGTCGAGCCCGACCGCCCCGCCAACTACATGATCCGCGATGAGCGCTGGAAGTATGTTCGCTATCGCGACGGGGGCGAGATCCTGTACGATCTCGAAAAAGATCCGGGCGAAACCCGAAACCTGGTGGATGACGTCGCGCTGCGTGATGAACTGAACCGTCTGCGCACCGCACTGACTGACTGGACACCCCTCAGCCAGGTGGATCAGCAGGCCGACACGATCAGCGCTGAGATTCAGGCCCGCCTTGCGCCGCTGCGAGAGAGCCCGATCCCGACGCTGACGGCACTGCCCTGCCTGACCGATTTCGCGGCGCATGTCCGCCTGGATGCCTGGCGAGAGCGATGGCCGGAGTGCGAGCCCGCCGAATGCGATGTGCGCGGAGAAATCTGGAGCGACGCCATCGAAGCCGCGCTGCAGACAGGCGACGGCGTACATCTTCCAGCCCGCTCTGAACCGTACTACCTCGACCGCCCCATCATTCTGCGCTCGGGCCAGTCACTCATTGCCGATCCCGATGCCGAGATCCGCCTCACGCCGGGAACCAACACCTGTATGGTGCGCAACGAACGCGCCGTGGGCTTCCAGGACGGCCCCGTGCCGGATGCGCTCACCCCGGACACCGATATTCTTGTGCAAGGCGGTGTCTGGACCACGCTGGCCACCTCGCGGGGCGAATCCAACGGCAATCTGCGGGGCTGCGCCGACCGCGCCGACTCCGTCCCCGGCTGCCACGGGGTGATCCTGCTGCAAAATGTCGAGCGTGTCGTTGTCCGCGACCTGACCATCCGCCAGAGCCGTCCCTTCGGCGTGCATATCGGCACGGCCCGCGACTTCCTGATCGAGAATCTGACATTCGACAACCACCGCCGCGACGGCGTGCATTGCGACGGCCCGGCCTGCTTCGGCATCATCCGCGGCATCCAGGGCGTCACCGGGGACGATCCCGTCTCGCTGCTGGCCTGGGACTGGCGGCACTACTCGGCCAGCTTCGGGCCCATCCATCACATCCTCGTCGAGGAGCTCAGCGGGGCTCCGCTCGAAGCAAATTCTTATGACTCCATCCGTCTGCTGCCCGGGGTGAAACAGTTCGGTGACGGCAGCACCCTCAACTGCCCCATCCGCGATTGCGTCTTCCGCGACCTGCGCGATATCCGCGAGTTCAAGCTCTACGACCAGCCCAACCTCGAGCTTGGGGTCAAGAACGACTTCAGCGCAGCCGTGGGCGAACTGCGCAACCTGCACTTCGAGAAGCTCTACTTTGCGCGCCCCGGCAGCTTCAACGATGGCTTGTTTCACGTTCACGCCAATGTGGACGGGCTCTCGCTGCGCGACGTGGAACTGGACTTCCCGCCGCCGCCCGATCACCGCCTGGTCAATCTCGGTCCCCCGTCAATGACCTGGAAAGGCGGTACCACCGACCCCGCCCGCTGGGTGGAGGTCTTCTCGCCCGACCGGGACTGCGTCATTCGACATCTGCGCCTGTCCGACATCCGCATTCTTGAAGGTGACCAACGGGTCACCGTGTCGGACACCAACACCCTGGTCCGGGTGATCAAGCAGGCGGTCAATCAAGAATATCCCCGAACCACCCCGCGCGGGGGAACCGGCCAGGCAACGTGGAGGCGTCCGGGTAACCAGAAAGAAGATCCACAGGAACGGAATTATGACAACCATCGATAACCAGTCCTACCACCACATCCGCGGCTTCAACTACCAGCCGAGCTATGGCAGCCACGGCATTGAAATCTGGGCGGAACACTTCGACTTCGAGGCGATCCGCACGGAGCTGGGGCGTGGCAAGGAGCACTTCCCCGGCATCAACACCATCCGCTTGTGGCTGTCGCACGACGCCTGGCTGCGGCAGCCGGCGGCGGTGGCCGAGCGGGTGCATCGCGTGATCGAGCTGGGCAACGCCTACGACCTGAAGTTCATCCCGACGCTGTTCAATGCCTGGCACAGTTGGCCGGCTTTCGGTGGCGTGACCACCGAGATGGTCGGCCACTGGGGCGGCGAGGAGCGCTTCGATGTGGCTTTCCGCCCTTACATCGAGGCGATTGTCAAGCCACACGTCAACGACCCGCGTATTCTGCTCTGGGATCTGTGCAACGAACCCAAGGTCAACCCCAATCACAGCGACAACAACCCCACATGGCTCGGCTGGCTCGGGCGGGCGCGAACCGCCATCGAGGCGCTCGGCGACTGCGGCCGTATCACCATCGGCGCCTGCGGGCCGCCGTCGTCCGTCGCGCTGCTCGAACCACTCTGCGACGTGATCACCTGCCACCCCTATTTCGCCTGGAACTGCTTTGTCAAGAGCAAGGAAGAGTACGAGCAGCGCGTCGACGGCCTGGCGGAATTGGCCAACCATACCGGCAAGCCGATCTTCGCCTCGGAGACCGGCTGGGGCGCACTGGACGACAGCGAACGGGCCGAAACATTGGAATTCGAATTGCGCACGCTGACCGAGCGCGGCTTCGGCTTCACCATCCACCTGCTGCACCACACCCTGGTTGCCGACGGGCACCGGCCCGAGTTCGGCCCGATCAGTCGCGCCGGCTACATGGCCTGCATCGAGCCGGATGGAACGTTGCGCAAACACCACGAGGTCATTAACCACTTCTAGGGAGACTCGACATGCAAAAACAGATCGACTATCTGCGGGAACTGGCGGCGGCAGCGAGCGAAGCCTGCCTGGTCCACGCCGGAGCGACGGTACGGATCGGCTCGACCGCGCTGCGTAACGCCCTTGGCGTGGACGCCTATCTGCCCAGCGGCCACGCCTACCAAGGCTACCGGGCGCTGTGGCTGCGCGACTTCGTCATGTCCGCCCCGGCGCTGACGTTGCCGGGCGACGAGCTGATCACGACCGCCCGCCTGTTCGCCGCCAGCCAAAGGCCCGAAGACTGGATTTGGCACAACGGTCATGTGCCCGCCTGGACTCCGGCTGAGCACATCAATCTTGACGGCGGCCACTGCTACTATCCCGGCAGCTACTTCCCCGACGAACGCCAGGGCGGACGCTGGGGGCCGTATCCCCCAATGGACAACGCGTTCTTCTTTATCGAATTGGTCTATCTCGCCTTCCACGCCAACGGGGATGCTGTCTTGCACGAAAAGGTCGACGGCATCAGCCTGCTCGAACGTGCCTGCCGGGCCTACGACGCAGTCACCTACCATCCGGACACCGGCCTGGCTTGGTCTCCGGCCACGAAACGCGCGGTGGATTTCGGCTTCTGCGACTGCGTGCACAAGATCGGCCAGGTGCAGTTCGGCTCTTGCCTGGCCTATCGCGCCGCCGTCTGCCTGGCCGAGATGGCGGATGCTGGCGGTGTGGACGCGATGCGATGGCGCAATACCGCGGCGCGCATCCGGAAACACCTGGTCCCGACCTTCGGCACGACGAGTGGCTTCCTCAACGCCGCGACGGATGTGTGCCGACAGCGCGATGTATGGGGCACGGCCTTCGCGGTTTATGTCGGCGCCCTCGACGGCGACGCGCAAGATGCCGCCTGCCGCGCCCTGCGCGATGCCTATCGCGACGGCACGGCGGTCCGCGAGGGTGCGGTGCGTCATGTCCTCGCCGGCGACGACTGGTCGAAGGACTCCGCCTGGGAATACGCCTGCGCCCCGATCGGCACCTACCAGAACGGCGGCTATTGGCTGACCGCTTCGGGATGGTACCTCTACGCCTTGGCGCAGGTGGATGCCGCCGCCGCGCACGACATGCTGGCGGACATGCTGGCGCATCTGCGCGCCACCGATTTCCGGAACAGTCCCGACCACCGCGGCCCTCACGAATGGCACACACCTGGCACCGGCGAGAGGGGCAAGGCCGTCAACCTGACCAGTATCTGCTGCCCGCTTCAGGCGATGGAACAGATCGTGAACACGGGGATATAGCATGGACGCATCCTGGCATTCGAGCTTGGGGATTTTCATCATCGCAGCCAGGCATCAGGCGCGACCACCTGGGCGTGTTTGCTGCATCTCGACGCGACATGCGGGAGGCAGGAACTGCCCTTTGCCTCTGGAGACCAGCCGCTTGTTTACGCTTGCAGGCGTCCACCCTAAATGGTACATTGGCAGCCATACGCGAGTGCGGCTATTGCCTGCCGCTAAGCGAAACCGTTATACCGTGAGGAGAGGCAGGTGAGGGGATTGGGTTCATTTCCATTTGGGCAACCCGTTCTCCCAGTGAGACAAGTGGACTGCAAGCCTAAAAGGGTTTTTGTGCTCGGTGTATATGCAAGTGCAGTACATGCACGGTGGGTGGGGCCAGATGGAGAATCACGGATAGCGGCAGTTGGTGTAGCGTCCGAGCCTGAGATCTTCTGGCGCGGAAATGATGTTGTGACGATTCTCGGTCAAATCTCGGTCCCACCCGAAGCTGGCCACCTTGTACCGGCCGGTGCAAGCTTGAATGGCCCTTCAGGCAGAGCGCTCGACGACCATTTCCTGGCACCTCTCGGTATTTCCCGCGGCGATGCCTGGTTATGCGATCTCGTCCCACACAGCTGCATGAATGCAGGCCAAAAAGCCGCAATCCAAAAATGGTACACGCCTTTCGTTGAGAGGTCCCTGCTTCCGAAGCCCGATTGGAGTGAGGTTCCAAAGGAATTGGCTTCCGAATCGCGGCGATCTGCTATTGTTGGGGAGGTACTCGAGTCGCAAGCATCCGTGCTAATCACGCTCGGCGACCAACCCCTCCATTGGTTTGCCAAACACTTTGGTTCCAGGAGTCGGCTCGTTTCCTATGGAATGACGGAGACCGAATACGGGCATCTTCATCCGCTGGAAATCGAAGGCCACAGACTCTCTCTCTTGCCGCTGGTGCATCCGCGGCAGGCCGCGAGATTGGGAGCACACTTATCAGCATGGGCGGCGGCTCACAAACAGTGGGTCAAGGAAACCGCCCCACACCTTTTGCCGTAGGAACGGCCGGGACAACGGCGTTGACAGGTTTCGACAGGAGAGAGTATGCCAGCAAAGCACCGATTCCTGAGATTCATCTTACCGGCCAGAGCGTTTGCCGCGGTCAAGGCTGGAACGAAGCTGTGGTTGACGGAGTGCCCATGCGGACATAAGCGTGACATCTGGGATGCCGGCGGCGTACGGTACAAGGCAGCCGGGGAACCCAGTCAGCTTGCGCGCTGCCCTGCGTGCGGCAAGTCGACCATGCATAAGATCCGGAGGAAGACGGAAGAGGAGAGGCAGACGATCCCGTGAAGGCATAGGGAGTTCACTGATGGTGGCGCGCTTGTGGTGACCGATGACACTCGGGCGAGAGAGATGCGGTGGACGCAACCCGGTCAGGGTTGATGGAGGGGGCAAGATACCCAGGGTAGTCCCGCCTTTGGCGGTACAACCCTGGGCTATGGGACGATGCCCTGTCAGGGCATTCCTGGCGGCTGTGCCAAGGGAAGAGCAGTAGCACGGTATGGACGGTATGGACGGCATGGATCAGCGACCGCTGAGACCTCAATTCCATGGGGCTTGAGATTGCAGGCAGTCTCCCTTAATGGTACATTGCGAGCCGTACGCGATCAGGCGGATTGGCTTCGACAGCACATATTTACCAGGATATGACCATGAAAGAACACCAGAAGAGTGAACCATCGAGAATCCTTTCCTGCCGGGGGCTGATCGCGCTTGCCTTGACGCTGGCGAGCGTGGCCTTCGGCGCCGCCCAGGCGGACACCAACTCCCCTGTATGGCGGGTGCCGGACGATGCGGCATGGGAGCTGATCAGCGGTCGCGGGGAAACTTCCTGGCGGGAGGATCGCTGGGTTTGGGACGCGGCGCCGCCCGACCGTGGCGGTACAGTCGGAGTGCGCCTGCCAGTCAACCTGGCTGATTTCGACGAGATCCGCTTCGAGTACAAGCCGACCCATGGCCCGGTATCGCTGCAAGTGACCGCCGACGGCTATCCCGACGCCTTGCTGTCGCGCAACTGGTATGACAAGCATCCCCAGCGGCAGAACGAGTGGAACGCGGTTGCCTTCGACCTGAATCTGGACGATGACGGGTTGCCGACGCGCCGGCCCGACGGGCACGACCTGTGGCTGCACTTTCGCTACAGTCCGGCAACCGAGAATGACGACCCCACGCGGCGCACCGTCGAGTTCCGCAACATCCGGCTGGTCCGTCATCCGGTACGATGGACCGTTGATTACTTCCGAACGCGTACACGCATCCGGGAGGATGGCGCCTGCGAGATCTCGTACCCGATCGCCTTGCGCAATCGCACCGACAGGGTCGTCGACGTCTCGCTGGAACTACGGCGTGAGCCGCCGCGGACCGGCGAGCCGCTGTTCGCGTATCCACCTGACGCGGACCGGCGATGGAGATTGCACCCGAACCCGTCCGCGGACAATCAGGACATGCGCGACCGCTGGGGCGGCGGCTGGGGCGAGCTGGACGGCGATGCGGTTCCTGCCTGGATCACCTTCACCGCACCCGCCGGCGGGTTGGCCGAACGTTCGCCGCTGTGGACGGAGATCGTCTGGCCGGAATTGCGCGTCGAGGGTTTCGATGAGCCGATACTGCCTTTGAGCTCCTCGCGCCTGGACCCATGGTTCCTGGTGGTGCCGCCGGCGGAGCACTTCCAGCCAGGGCTCGAGGCCACCCCAGCCGCGCTCGAACGCGCCATCCGTCGCAATGCCGAGAATCCCCAATTCCAGGGGGTGTTGGATAGCTTCATCGCCCAGGCCGAACGGACGCTGGCTATTCCGCGCATCACCTACGAGTTGCCCGAAGATGCCCACGAGGCGGCCGGCACCGACTGGCGCGCCCGCATCCGCCCGCAGTTCCGTGACTTCTGGTTCGTGCCGCGCCAGAACTACCGTGATACCCGCAGCGTCCTGGGGATGACCGCGGTCGAAGCCAACATCGTGAACGGTCAGCGGGCGCTGACTCTGGCGCGCGCGTATGCCTTGACCGGCCGCGAGGAGTTTCGTCAAGGCGCCCTCGAGGTCTTCAATGCCTACGGTGACCAGTATCCGCTGTGGGAACCAATGCGCGAGAGCTCGACCGCCTTCCGCGCCCGCTCCGCCATCAATTCCCTGATGGTGGGCTTCCGCTATCCGAACTTCTTCGTCGGCTACGACTATCTTCGCCATTCGCTGACGCTGGACGAGCAGCGGCATATCGAGGATCGCTTCCTGCTGCCGGTTGCCCGAGTCGCGGATGGCCATGTCAACGACTATAACAACCAGTTGACCGTCCACAATCTGGTGCCTTTCTACTACGCAATGAGTATTGGTAACTGGCCGCTGGCCATGCGCTATGTCGAGGGCCCGCGGGGCCTGTACGCGATGCGCAAACACGGCTTCGATGTGGACGGCATGGGCATGGAGCATGATATGGGGTACCACTGGAACTCCCTCGACCCCATGATCCAGCAACTGATCTCCCTCGATTTCTACGGCTATGACAGCAGCGAACTGGACATGGATTCCCCCATGCGCCTGCCGATTCTGCTGGCCGCGGACCCGCGCCATTTCCAGGGAGGGTTCTCTCACCGCTACGAATGGGCCTACGCCCATCACGGTGACCCCATCTTCGCGTTGCCCAACGACTTGCGCAACACGGCAGGGAAACGGAGCGTTGACGGTCTGTTGTTCGGCGCCGAGGTGTTGCCGGCGCTGGACGACATCGCCCTGGAACCAGCCCACCTCAAAAACGCCGGCTACGTCACGGTTCGCCACCTGCCTGACAGCGAAACCCTGCGCGCCATCTCCGTGAATTACGGAGCGCCCCGCAACCGCCTCCACATCGATCTGCTGTCGGTCATTGTCAGCGAAAACGGCAAATCGCTTTTCGGGATGATGGGGCAGGGAAGCGAACTCGGCCGGCGCGGTTGGTATTCGACCATGGCCGATACCCTGCTGGTGGTCAACGGGCGGGATCAGGTGGTCGGTCGCGGCCAGCTTGTCAATCTGCATCAGGGGGATGACTGGGCGGGGCTCGAAGTGGCGACCCGGCCGGAAATGCCGTTGTACGAGCCAAACGTTACCTATCACCGCCTGGTGGTCAGTCTGCCGGACGCAGTGGTGTTGCTGGACCGCGCCTTCAGCCCGGAGCCGGTCGAATTCCAGTGGACCTGCTACCCGGGGACGAACCTTCATACCCCGGATGACTGGGGAGATGCCGACCACCCGAACCTGCAAACGGGCGTGGTGAATGCCGGTCCCCTGTCGCCCGCCCGCCGCCGCTGGCGGGCCGCCGCCGATCCGGCACGAACGTTGATGCTCGAGGCCTCGGTTCGCGACGAGGAGCGCCCGCTGCCGGTGAAGGTTCTGGTCGAACCGGCCCAGCGCCCCTACGCTTTCGAAACCCCCGGCAGCCCAGCCGGCACCTGGGTTGACACGCTGCTGCTGCACGGCCAGAATCAGGACAAGGCTAACTGGGCCGCCGTCTTGAGTCGCTCTGACGGCGAGGTGGTCGCCGAATGGTTGCGGGTCGCCGATGCCGACGGCACGCCACTGCCAATTGGCCGAGCGGCGGCTCTCAGGGTGACGACCCCTGGCGGAGTCTGGATCGTGGCATCCGCCGCCGCCGGTGGTATTTCCGTTGAGGGATACCCACTCGAGAATGGCTGGCTCATCCGCCAGATCAGTCGGCAGGAGAGGTAACCTCGACCATAAGCTGGCCACCGCCCACAGCGCCGCCACCACGCCCCCACGGCCGCCCAGGGAAACCGACGGATCAGCCGGATCAGACGGATCGGACTGACGGATCGGACAGATCGTGGTGCCTGCCGACCGTCTCGAGGCTGCGCCGCATATTTCCTATTTACGAAAATCGTCTCGCCAGCGCTTGCTCGCCAGTAACAGCACCGCTACATTGCGCGAATAATGCCCTGCAGCCGACGGAGCCGCCCGGTTAAATAAGCCGGAGGGGGGACTTGAATAGAAACAGTGTTTAGTTGGGCACGGAGAATAGTCAATGTGGAATCCATTCAGAAAGCGAATTGCATGCGATGAGGGGATTATCGAGGCTATAGCGGAGCATGTCGAAAGGTACGTGGGGGATATCGATCAAGTTTACCATGAGATCGTATCAGATGTCGTGCACATCGATGTTTACATTGTCGCGCCGTCGCCTGAACGGGACTACTACACGCTTGTTACCTCGGGGATGAGTAGCCTGCCCATGAAGACGCCAACCGGACGGAAAGAGTGCGCGTATTCGGAGTTGGTGATGTGCCTGCCGCCAAGCTGGCATGTCCTGAAAGCGGATTACAAGAAGGAGAAGTACTGGTGGCCTTTCAGACTAATCAAATCACTTGCACGGCTGCCGCATGAGTATGACTTATGGATGTGGACGGGAAGCACGGTGCCGAACGGTGATCCAGCGGCGCCCTATGATCCTTCCGTTCGTTACTGCTGCGCACTGATCGCCGCGCCAATTCTTTTCGGCGACGACTTTGCCTCGCTCAAAGTGGGCAAGAAGAAGACGCTGCATTTCCACACGGTTCTACCACTGTACAAAGAGGAGATGGAAATCAAGCTCTCGGCGGGACTGGACGCTCTGTTTGACCGTTTCGACGAGAAAGCACCGGAGATTTCGGAGCTTATGGATCCGAAACGAACCAACGCCGGCCGCTGAGCCAAAGAGAATTGGATCGAGCTGGGCGTTGGCGTTCTCTCGGCGGGTCGCGCCGGGCGGGGCTACTGGCTGAGGGTCTCCAGCGGCGCCTGCCATGCGTCGTAGACGGCGTGGACATTGGCGACGGGATTGTCTTTGCCCCATTCGCATTGAGCGATCACGCCGCCGCTGCCGTCGTCGAGGGCATTGCGCACCCGACGCACGCCAGCCCGCACCGCTTCGGGCGTGCCGAAGGGTAAGAGATTCTGCCGGTCGATTTCGCCCCAGAAGGTGATCTTTCCCTTGTACTTGGCCGCCAGATCCTCAATGTCCATGCAGAAGAGCTGACTGTTCACCGCATCGACGCCGATCTCGATCAAGTCCGGGTAGATCGCGGCAATATGACCATCGGAATGAAAGAAGGCCTTCTTGCCGGCGGCATGAATAAGGTCCACGTAGTCGCGGTAGAGTGGCTTGTAGAAGGCGCGCCATTGCTTCGGCGAGATCAGCAGGCTCTGCTGCGTCCCCCAATCATCCATGAAAAAGACGCCATCGACATCGCTCTTGCACCAGAGTTCGATGTCCTTGAGGTAGAAGTCGTGCACCATCTCGCGCAAGCGGTAAACTTCGTCACAGTCATAGGCGAGGTCCATGAAGAGGTTCGCCGTGCCGCGGAGGAACTGCATGCGCTCGAAGGGGCGCGCGGTGCAGGCGGAAAGCATGAACTGATCGCTCGCCGCGCACTGACGGCTGATGTATCCCAGATCTCGATCGTCGAGAAGGCGCCAGGGTGGCTGGAAGCTGGCCAGATCGCTCCACTCCGCCAAGGCCGGCCGCACCACCTCACCAACCACCCCTACTTCGGCAATGCTCCAGACGGATCCCCACTCGTCGGTATACTCTCCCACGCGCTCGTAGGTCTGCCCGCTCGACGTCAAGCCGGGACATGCATAGGGCTGGCCGATGTCCATGGGGAAATCGGCTTTCATCTTCTCCAGAGCCGCACCCTGCTGAAGCGGGACTGCCGGCAGCGCCCACAGATCCCGCGGCACCCGATCCGGATTTCGAAACTCCAATGCACGAAGCACCCGCTCGCGTCCTGTCATGAGTGTACTCCCCAAGTTTGGTTGTTAGCGAAATATAGCCCACCAGGCGCTCAGCGTCACTTGCTTTTCTGCAGAATACAAGAGCTTTAACGTGGATGGAAGAAAGTTGTGTCTGTGCTCTTGCAAGAGGTTTTTCTTGTCGCTATACTAATCATGACAAGGATACAAGTTCATACAAGCTGAGCGAGAGATCAGCATGAACAAAGGGGAGAAGCACATCATGAACGAGCTGGCGGAGATCGACCGCGGCAGTGCGTTACCGTATTACTGTCAGCTCGAGCAGATACTCCGGCGACTGATTTCTTCGGGGGAGTTGCACCCGGGTGCGCAGTTGCCCTCCGAGTTCGAGCTTGTGGCCCGCTATGGCATCAGCCGGACTACCGCGCGGCAGGCCATCACGCAGCTCTGTCACGAAGGCTTGGCGGAGCGGATAAAGGGCAAGGGTACCTTTGTTACAGCTTCCAGCCCCCGGGAACGCAAGAGGCAGATCGGTTTCCTGCAGTACACGGCAAGTTCGTCTCCTGCATACTATGCATTGATGATGAAGGGGGTCGAAGAGATCGCCACGGATGCCGAGAGCCATCTGGTTTGCGCGACGGGCGGCCCCTTCACGCCTCGCACCCCTCTGCCCGCCATGATCGGCGAAGCTGTTGTGGACGGGGTTGTCCTCACCGGCGTGATCCGTCCTGCCTTGCTCAAGGCCCTGGCCCGCACCGGCATCCCTCATGTGGTCATCGGCAGCATCGAAGCTGACGGCACGACCCCGCTGGTGACGTGGGACGGCGAGATGGCCATACGGCGCGCGGTGGAGCTGCTGACAAGCCTGGGGCATCGGCGCATTGCTCTTCTCAATGGCTCCCCGGGTATCCAGATCCATGGCAAGTATCGCGACGGCTACAAGGCGATATGCGCCGATGGCCAGACCGCGCAGCTTCTGCCTCTTTACGCGGAAGCTCAAGGCAGCAGCAAAGCCGATGGCTTCGACGAGATGGCGCGGATTCTTGCCTCTGAACCGGAACGTCCCACCGCCGTCATCTGCGGCAATGACTATCTGGCGTGGGGGGCGATGGAAGCTGCGCGCGAGTTCAATCTTGCGGTGCCCCATGACATCAGCATCATGGGAATTGGCGACATCGAATTGAGCGCCCTCCTGAGTCCGGCTCTCACCACCGTTCGCATCCCGTTGCTCGAACTCGGACGCGAGGCCGCCAGATTCCTCTTCGACATCATGGACGGCGGCCACCCGACGCAATCTGTCCGCAATATCCCTTTTGACATCACCGTACGCGACAGCACCTCGACATGCAGCGACCGCTCACCTCAGGGAAACACCAAACTCCAACAGTCCACTCGCTGAGCATCCGCTGGCCGACTTTCGTACCTAACCTCGCCATCAAGGAGAACGAGCCATGACGCCGCAATCCCCGCCGACTTCCCGATTTCCCGCCATCCGTCGCTTCACCTTGATCGAACTTCTGGTAGTTGTTGCCATAATTGCTATTCTTGCAAGCATCCTCCTTCCCGCCCTCAGCAAGGCCCGCGAGAAGGCGCGGGCGGCTACCTGCATGAATCAACTCAAGCAGATCAGCCTGGGGATGATGATGTACGCCGACGATTTCGAAGGCTGGGGGATCCCCGGCATCACCTGGGGCAACGTCTTCGTTCTCTCGAGTCCCGAGGGGTGGATCAATGGCTATTTCCCGGAAGAATCGCCCGGCCGCATAAAGCCCCTCTTCCGCTTTCCATCACGGGACCCGATCGGTGACGCACGCACAACCTATCGCATTGGCCGCATCAACAGCACACGCTTCAATACCTCCTACTTCTTTCACTTCGGCACGGGCACCAGAGACTTCACCAATTCAGCCTCCTTTTTTGGACACATCATGTATGTAAAGTCTACCGAGTTGCTTCCCCGCGTCAATGTGCCGCGCATCAACATGCTCGAGTCCACGCAGGCGGCGGGGTGGCTCAGCGGAGGTCTACGTCCGGTCTACATTCCCGGTCCCAGCGATCAGCCTTCGGTACAGGATGCCTACTCTGGTCTCAATGAAGGCACTCATCAGTGGCGCATGGGTTATTCTAACGACTGGACCAACAACAACCACTTCCTGGCGGGTGGGCATAACGTCACCTACATGGATGGACATGTAAAATGGATGCCCGATTCCAGCGTCGTCCTGCGCCACCATGATTACTACCAGTGGTATTACTATTGAGCACTCCATTCGGCCGCCGAACACGTGGACTCCGTCACTGCTCCATCTGCATTTTCCTGGTGAGCGTGCTCCTGCCGCACATCACTTGGGCGCTCGCCGAAGCTGACGGTGCGCCGGAGGCGATAACCTGGGCCACCGGTCTGGTTGACGCCGCCGGTGCGCCAACGGGGCTCCTGCTCAGCGACAATGAGGGATACTGGGGGGAAAGTATCCTGACGGGTGTCGACTACCGCTACCAGAGCGAAGCCGACAATCCCATCGATCGCATCGGCAGCCAGGGAGATGCCTTCGGAAGACGCCTGCTGGATGGGCGCATCGGCGGCAACTGGCACGTCCCCGTCGGCCAATCTCGCGGTCCCCTGATCGTCGTTTTCGACTTCAAGCGCCCCTGCACTTTCACGGAAGTCAACACCATCGCCACGCGCTCGCCGCTGACCTCACTCACCGTGGAAGTCAGCGATACCGGCAACGATGGGAACTGGCGCACCGTCTTTGCCGAGCCTCTGGACGCAGCCACCGAGCAGCCCCTGCGGCGCGCACGCCTGCCGGCGGAAAGCAGTGCCCGCTATCTGCGCCTCAGTATTGAAGCCAGCGGTATCACCTACCTTGATGAAGTGATCGTCTGGGGCCATGGAGAGGTCTCGGAAAACTTCCCCGAGCATCTCGCTCCAACGTGTGCCGCTGACCTGCCCGGCGACATGCTCGAATCCATTGCCGGCGCCATCACCACCCGCTTCTCCCGCTCGCACTTCGATGACTGGCGCAGTCACATCGGCAGCCATGCCAAAGCACCCGTCGTGTGGACCACACTCGACTCGCCCGACCTCACCGGCCCCATTCTTCCCGAAGCCGACGCCATTGCCGCCCCGCCGCGCCTCCTCGTTGCTCGCAATGAAACCGAAAGCGCCTACCTGGCCCTCGTCAATACCTCGGCTGATACGGAGTTGAAGCTGACGCTCGATCCTCCCCAATTCCATGCCGCCACCATCCAGGCGGAACTCCTCATCGGCGGTGCCATCCCCGCCATGCCCCCCAAGCAGCGCCTGACCGCCGAAGAGCGGCTGCGTCTCATGGTTGACAATACCCTCCCCCAGTCCGCGACTGGTGAAGGCGACGCTACCGATGTGCGCCTGCTTCCCTTCTTCGCTGCCGACAATATGCTCGGGCGCAGCCACATGGCCAAGTACCTCATCAACGGTGTCGCCATCCGCGACTTTCCGCGGCTCACCATTGCTCCCGGCGGCAGCGCCGTCCTGATGCTGCGCATCACCACCGACAGCGCTCTCCCAGGCCAATACGCAGCCTCACTTTCGGCCACCACGCACGATGGCCGGGTGATCGCCATGCCATTGCAGGTGGAGGTGGCGGATATCCTTCTGCCCGAGTTGGACCTGTGGGTGCGAAGCTGGGGCAATGGGACGAACCAGTTCCCCTTCGAGAGCCAGGGCCGGCTGGCAAACGACGCGCTCGTCAATCGCAAACTTGGGGTCACCGTCTGGCCCGGCTTTCCCACGCCCGGCAGCAAAGCCGCGCTCTTCGGCTCCCACGGCAAGAGCTACTATCGCGTCAAGGGTGTTCCCAGCTATTACACCCACGTCGGCTACACCAACAAGCTTCAGGCCGAGGAACTAACCGCCGAGGACGAAGGGAAGATCATCGCCTTCGTCAACGACCAGGTTCGCGAGGCGCGGGAACTGGGGCTTGACTATGATGCGTGGTGGGTGGAGCTGTGGGACGAGCCTCAGGAGAAGAACGTGGCCCTTTTTGGAGCGCTGGCGCGCCTCATCAAGCGGACCGATCCTCGCGTGCGTATCTATATGAATCCCCTCTTCTGGCGCCCGGGTCACGCCCCACCCGAGGTGGTGGTGGAACACCTGGCTCCATGGTACAATGACTTGGTCGACATCTCGGTCCCCGTCACCACTCTCGTCGGCGACAATGTCTCTACTCGCGAACTCTGGTCGCAGCCACGCTTCGTACGCGCCTTCTTCATACATCCCGCTGAAAGGGGCGGGCGGGCCATGGCTTGGCGCGCTTTCGACCTCGGCTTCAACGGCTGGGGCTACTACTGCTATTACGCTCCCCGTGGCAACCCTTGGGATATCCGCACCTGGAGCCAGCTCAACTACCGATATCAGATGGTCTTTCCCGGCCCCGGCGGCCCCATCATCATGCCCATCTACGAGATCATGCGCGACGGCTGGGAGGACTACCATCTGCTGAGCGAGCTTCGCCGACTTGGCCGTGGCGAACTTGTCGACAGCCTTCTGGATGGCTGGCGACAAGGCGAAGCTCCCGCCGCCCTGCGCCTCCGTGCCCTCGAAGCCGTCCGCCTTCAGCCGTAAATCCACGCAACTCGCCGAACCTCCGGAGTGCCTGATGATCGCATCCCCGCTGCCCCACCCTCGACGTCTCACGGCCATCCTTTTCATTGCCTGTCTCGCGTTTACCGCAACCGCCGGACGCATCTGGTTTGACGGCTCCACGGACGACGTCGATACGACCCCGGGCTTGCTTCTCAGCGACAACGAGGATTATTGGGGTGACGTGATCCTCACCGGCGTCACGTACACCTACGAAGTCCCTCCTGACAAGCCCGCCGACGATCGCCCGAATCGCGCCGGCGGCGTTGGCCGAACTCTGCTCAACGGCAATCAGGGAAGCGGCAAGATCGGTCGCGTCGGACTCTCAGGCGACCGCCCGCTCGTCGTGATCTTCGACTTCAAGCGTTCCTGCGACTTCACCGAATGGGACATCGTCTCCACGTCGCGCCGACTCTCCATTACCCTCGACTTGCGTGAGAACGAAACAGACCCGTGGCAGAGCGTTTTCTCCCGCGGGCTCGACGAGTGCCCGGATCGCGAACTGCACCGCCTTGTCTTCGCCGAGCGTCAGAAGGGACGCTTTGCCCGACTCACCGTCCAGGCTCCAAAGCTGACCGAGTTGAGCGAAGTCGTGGCTTGGGGGGATGCAGTTGTGGACGAGGCGGCGCCGGAAGAGATCGTGCCGACTGCCCGGGGCCAGTACCCTGTCGGCATCGCCTATCCAACCATCACCGGGATCGCCAAGACATCCTTGTCCGATCGCGAAGCCTATTACTGGGTGCGCTCTCTCACTCCGGAGCAGCGCGCCCAGCAGGCGGTCTGGTCCCGAGTCCCCACCTGGGACGCCATCAGCGACCGACCGATTGCCCCAGCCTCCAGCGACATCAACCAGCCCATCCACATTGTCATGACCCGCAACGAGACCGAGGCAGTCGCGGTTGCCTTGAAGAATACCCTCGTCGACAGCCCACGCATCGTTGAGCCCACCCTCGCCGCCCCCCTCGCCGAAGGTGGTGCCCCGGCTCCCGATGTCACCGCCACTCTTGGTGTCTTCGGCGTCATCGGCGATCGTGGATTCGGCAACAATCTCGGCCCCATCTTCACGGCCGACAATCTGCTCGGCCCCAGCCTCATGCAACGCTACCTCCTCAACGGGCGCGACATCAGCAGCTTCCCTACTGTCACCCTCCCACCCAGCGGCTCGGCCATCTTCTGGCTCTCTTTCTCCACCCGCAATGCCGCACCCGGCAGCTACGTCGGCTCCATCGGCATCGCCGACGGCGAGCGCCTTCCCATCACCATCGAGGTCCTCGATGTGACCCTCCCAAATGCCTTCGCCCATGTCAAGACCTACTCCGCGAATCGCACCCGCCAGTTCCCTTTTGAGTTTTCCGACCGTGCTGAACGGGAGATCGCCTACGGGCTCGACAGCGGCATCACCGACTGGGGGCGTCTCCCCGAGAGCGACTGGCCGATCCTCAGGCGACTCGCCTCGGACCGCGGCATGCGCCTCCTCTCCGGGCTTCGCCACCTTTGTCCCGGGAAGTACGTCCACAACGTCTACACAGGTAACTGGACCAGCGCCGAAGATCTGCCCGAGAATGCCGCCGAAGAGATCGCCGAGCATGTCCGCCAGGTCGTGGCCGAGGCGCAGGCCCGGGGACTGGACTTCGATGAGTGGTACGGCAGCACTGGCGACGAGCCCGGGGCCCGCAACATCGCCGGCGTCGGCGCCATCTGCCGGCTCATCAAGGCAGCTGACCCGCGCGTCAACATCTACGTCAATCCCTGCTTCTGGACCGGCTACGACAATGGGGGCACCACGGAAGATGCCATTGTTCACGCGGGCTTGGCAGACTGGTATGCCGATACCGTCGACATCTCCATGCCCCTCTTCCTCCTGCTGCGGGACCATCCCTCCTCGTGGTCTCACTTCTCCTCGCCGCGCCTCGTCAACAGCTACTACTATGTCTCAGGGCACCTGGATCGCGCGGAATCCGCCTTGGAGATCCAGAAGTACCGACGCATGGCCTGGGACTCCTTAGCACTCGGCTTCAACGGCTGGGCCTTCTACTCCTGGTACTCGCCGCGCGCCAGTGCTTGGAACCATTTCGACCGCAATCCTCCCGGACATGGCCTCCGCGAGCCGAGCGATTACCAGATGCTCTATCCCGGCCCCCGTGGTCTCATTCCAACGCGACACTCCGAATCCCTGCGCGAGGGGTATGAAGACTGGCGCCTGATCCACCTCCTCCAAGCGAGTGAAGGCGATACCACTCTCGCTCCCATCCTCCAAGCCTATCGCGCCGGCACGCCTCCCCTGCAACTGCGCCAGCAGGCTCTGCAAGCCCTTTCCCGAACCACCACCCGGTGACCACCTCCCCATACAGGAATGCCATACCTTGCTGAACGTCACTTCCTCCTTTGTCGACTACCGCTCCCCATCCGGACTGACCATCCACCAAGTCAGCGAGGAGCCCGAAGGCGCCACCCTCATCTATCCGGATCAACCCAGCTTCCTCCCCGGTGGAAGGCACTTCGTCTACCATGGCTCCAGCGGCCCCATGCTCTGCGATCTCGACACCCTCGAAAGCTCCCCCTTTCTTCGGGAAGCCGGCAAACACCTCATCTTTTCCCCCGGCGGTCGATTCGCACTCTGGCACTGGGAAGATGAAGCCCATCCCGATCGCTTGGAACTGCGGCGGTACGACGTCGACTCCGGTCGCGTCGAGACTGTCTTTGCAGCCGACCGCAATCTCCCAGGCACCTCCATTCCCGCCAATCGATTCAGCCTCCGCGCTGTCGCCGGCGACGGACGCCACGTTGCCGCCACCTGTTGGCTCGGCGATGGCAAAACGGAGGATGCGCCTTTCGGCATCGTCAGTCTCGACCTTGAGGCCGGAAGCGCCTGCCTTGTCGCCGAAGACTCCTCTTTCGTCAACACCCACTTGCAGTACTGTCGCTGCCAGGATGAGGAGGTCGCCCGCGATCTGTTGGTCCAGATGAACCATGGTGCTCGCAGCGATGCCACCGGCAAGACCACCGCGTTTCTCGGCCCTCCCGCGGATGGCGGTGTCGATGTCCACGTTGTCCGAGACGATGGTGCCAACTGGCGCGACCTTCCATGGGGACGCGATGGCCGCGAATCCTGCATCGGCCACCAGATCTGGCGCGGCGCCCTCCGCTCCGCCGTCACCGTCACCCTTCAGAACATGGATGGCAGCTACGGCTGGGCCGACGGCACACGCCAGGAGGTGGTCGCCGGCTGGCCGGTTCCCGCCGACATGTCGGCCCCCCACCGGGGACGCACCGGGCGTCCAGACCAGCGTGTTCTCCTCTCTGAGGGCTTCCGCCACAGCCGATTCTGCCATCTCGCCTGTGACGAAAGTGGCCTGCGCCTTGTCCTCGACACCTTTCCCATCTTTGACGGTGAGCGCGCCGGCATGCAGCTCTACATTGCCGCGGCTCCCGACGAACGCACCCCGCTCGCCTTCCGCTATCTGCTCAACACAGGCATCATCCTCAATCCCAACAATGGCTATCACGCCCACCCCATTCTCTCGCCGGATGGCAGCGTCGCCCTCTTCAACTCCAACCTTCTCGGCACACGACAGGTTTATCTCGTCACCGGCTTCAACTATCCTGCGCCCTGATCACACCCGCCAGAAAGTGAGGAAGAGCGGCTCGTCGAAAGGCACCGGTTCCGGCCAGAGCAGGGTGAGGCCGTCTCCCGTGATCTGCAGGTCGGGGTCGACTGACCGCCAGATTCCCTCCGTATCAAGTCGTTCGCACCGCGCCGGCATGGCCATCTCACCCAAGTCGAATCGAACGCCAATCCATGGATCCAGGCTGAGATTGAAGAACCCAACCAGCGTGTACGACTCGCACTCCTTGCGAAACGCCAGCGGATAAACCCCATCCCCATTGACGACGATCGGCGATCTCTCGCGGCCAAGCCAGCCCGCCGCATGCTGCAGTTGCAGCCGGCGATGCGGATGGAAGAACGCCGTTCCAACCGCCGATTGGGTTTCCAGCGCATGCACAACTACCCTGCCCCCAAGCTCGTTCTCGAAGGCGTACATGCCTACATGATGGCGCTTCCCATCCGGATCGACCAGGTAGCTGATTACCTCGGCGCCATACGCCGGCCGGATCACCGCCACATTCGGTCGACCTCCCAGAGAAGGCATTGTCAGCGTCAGGTAGCACTTCTCAGCCCCCCCAAAGCCGGGATGGCAGAACTCTTCGGCACTGAAGGGCCCCAACTCATCCAGATGCACCGGTGCCGCCACCGAGTCCGCGCCGATCAACTCGCCGAAGCCGCGCTCAACGAGCAGCTGCGCCGCGGTGCCGTCAAGGAATAGCCCTCGTCTTAGCAGCTCGCGAATCTCACTGTCGGAGAAGGCCCGCAGGACCTGCCCCGTCCCTATGCTCACCCGCTCATCCGTATAAGTCGTGGGAATGCCGTGGGACTCGAACGCCGTCATGACTGCATCGTTGTCTTCTGTGAGCTGATGGTACGCCGCCGCGGGCGACAGCCGTTTGACCAGCGAAGCGCCGTCGTGGTGAAGCAGCCGCACGCCGCGATAGTTCCCGAGTGCGGCGGCCCGCTGCGCCAGCGCATTCAGATATCCTTTGCGGTTCCCAAGCATCGTCCCGAAGTGCGCCTCGTCCTCCATCGGCGTGCCTGCATGATCGTACAGATTCATCGTCACCCCATGGCTGCCATAGGCGAAGGAAATCGCCATCTCCAGAAAGGTGAAGACCACGCTCTTGGAGTACCGTGTGAAGGGTACATTCTCGACCTCTGTCTGCTCGATCACCCCCGGCGGCAGGCAATGGCGCGTGATCTTGATGGAGTCATGCGAGTAGTAGAAGCCCCGCAGTGAGCCCTCGCAGTAATTGCCCATCGGCGGCCGGCTGTACAGCGGTCGCCCATCCGCCAGCGCGGTTGCCAGCCCCTGCCAATCGCGCCCCTCCAGGCAATGCGTGCGTGGCCCGCTCGACATCAGCCCCAGGCTGCTCTCCGGCGAAATCCGGTGAACGATCTTGGCCAGATGCGCCACCGTCTCGTTGATCACCTCGGCCTGCATCTCCAGATACGCCCGGCGCAACTCGCTCGGCACACCCGACGCCAGAATCTCCGCCACCACCTCTTCCCGCGTCAGGTGCCGCCCGACCCGTTCGCCAAAGCGCGCCAGGTGCAGCTCGCAGAAGCAGCCATAGTTCACCGGCCGATGGTTGAAGGTCCGGATATCATCCTCGATCCAGATCACCATGGGCTTCGTCTCGGCATACAGGCTCCACACCTTGTCCACGTGATCCCGCCAGACCGGACACAACGGGCAGGCGCAGTTCGTCGTCTCCGTGCCGTCATGCCCGACCATCGTCCGCAGTCCAGGCAGCTGTTGCCGCGCATCGCGGCCACGGTCGTTATGCCCCACCGTAATCCACGGATTCAGGGAATAGACAATCCCCAAATCGGCCATGGCATCGCGCACCTCCATCAGCCGCGGCTGGTACGCCTTCACCCAATCCAGCGGCGGCTGCCCATGCGTAAACTCCTCCGTGTCCACCTTCACGATGATCTCGTCCACGCCATAGCGCGGCAACACCTCCACAAGCTCTTTCAGGTTGGCATCGAAGCTCCAGGTTGGGAGCGTGCGGCGCAACGCGTACCAGGCAGCAGGTTGGGTAGCCATCGGCAGTTCCAGTTCCAGGTTCTTGGTTGTCAACGTTCGCCCATCAACGCGGCAGCGGTTCCCGCGATCGCCAACTCGTCCCGCAGCAGCGCCACCGTCTCCTCGTAAACCGCCTGCTGTCCAGCTTCGATCGAGACCTTTGCTGCCCGCTCGTACGGTTGACGGATCGCGGTCGCGATGTTGATCTTGGCGATGCCATGGCGGAACGAATCCTGCAGGCACCCCTTCTCGATTCCCGTGCCCCCGTGCAGCACCAGCGGAATACCCACTGCCTCCCGTATCCGGTCCAGCTGCTCGATACTCAGCCGTGCCTGGATCTTCGCCTTGTCCTTCGTCGCCGGGCTGATGGCCCCATGCACACTGCCGATCGCCACCGAAAGCCAGTCCGCCCCACTCTCCTTCACGAAGCGTCGCGCCTCATCCGGATCCGTGAAGCCCTTCCCAGTGCGAAACAGCTCCTCGTACGGCGGCAGTGGTCCTTCCTCATGCCCCATCACTGCCCCCAGCTCCGCCTCCACAGGCACCCCGGAACCATGCGCCAGTTCCACGATCTCACGGGTCCGGGCAATGTTCTCTTCCAGCGACAGCCGGCTTCCGTCGATCATCACCGACTCGAAGCCCTGATCGATCGCATCCGCAATGATCGGCTGCACATCAACCCACAGGTTGTCCTCATCGATCACCGGACAATGATCCAGATGCAACCGCGTATACCCCTCGTCCTTCACCTTCTGATATTCCCGGCTGACCGCCTTCAGGCTGATCGCCTCGAACTTGATCCACTCCAGACGCGCCACCTGGATCAGGCCGAACGCATCGCACTCCCGCAATGCCCGAACCACCGGCTCCATCATGGGCAGATAGGGAATGTTGAATGCCGGCACCACCACTCCCACGCGCCACGCACGATGCATCACCTCACCTGTCGACAACTTGCTCATGGAAATCCTACCCCAAAATTGGTTATGACAACTACGCCTTACATTTTGCAAGATAACCGTCCTCCACGGCCTTGTCGATCATATCCTTCGCAAACTTCCACAATTCCGGCGCCCCTTCCGCCATGTGCCGATTACGCTCGATCACCTGCTCATACGTCACCCCATGCTCCTGCCACGTCCGCCCCTGCGTCTGCACGTTGTGCATCAGCGGCATCAGCCGGTCGAGAGCGGCGGCATACTTCGCCTCCGCCGTCTCCCGCGCCTCGAACTCATCCCAAAGCCCCCGAAAATGCACCGCCTGATCCGCGGGCAACAGTCCAAAGATGCGATCCGCGGCCATCATCTCACGATCCGCCTTGTCTTCGTATCCGACGACATCGTAGCAGAAGGTATCGCCCGCATCCACCTCCACGATGTCGTGAACCAGCATCATCCCGATCACCCGGCCCACATCCACCGGCTCCAGCGCATGCTCCGCCAGCACGGCCGCCATGACCGCTACGTGCCAGCTATGTTCCGCGGAGTTTTCCCGCCGCGATCCTCCCGTGATATAGGACCGGCGCAATACCTGCTTCAGCCGATCGATCTCAAGTATGAACTGCAACTGCCGGGCAAGACGATCCATGGCCCTCTCCATCAAACGATTCTGGTGCGGAAAACAGGAGAGGTAGTATACCACTTCCCCCTGCCCCTGCGCAATTGCTGAACACGTCCACCCCGGCCGTCCCTGTCACGCATACCCGAACTGGGCAAGCTCAGTCTGGAAATGCGCGTAATTGTGGAAGCCATCGTCCTGGCGCCAGCGGCCTACCGCTTCAGGACGAACCGGAATCCGCGCCAGCGGAATCCCCAGGAAGCCCTCCAGCCGCGCCAGCGTCGACTCCTGCTTAAGCACAAAATCCTCGAAGCGCACCTCCAGATACTTCACCGGCTTCGGCGTCGCCCTCACGATCTCCGCCTGGTACTTCCAACTGATGGCTCGCCGCTCCCGATCGTTGCTCACGGCGGTGTACGGTACCCCGAAGTCGTTGAGATCGTCCGTCACATGCCCTCCCAGGATGCAGTCCCGGGGATCGCGCATCCAGAAGATATAGTGAATCTCCGGAAAGAGCCGCACGATCCAGGGAAAGATCAGCGTCGTCTCCGGCAGCTTCCACCCCCGCAACGGCTCTTTGCTGCTCAGAACGCTCTGCAGGTATGACTCGACCAGCCGCGTGAAGGCAGGATCGATCGGCATGCTGTGAAGGGCCGAGAAGTCCCACCTCAGATCCCCCAGATAACGCACATGACGCGCCATGACGCGGCACGCCTCGTACAGATCCTCCGGTGGAATGAGGTCCCCTGAACGATTCAGTTGCGCCCCCATGTAGACACCGCTGGCCGACAGCGTGTGCGACATGGCCCGGGTCCCCGAGTGCCCTCGGCCAATGACGGTAACAAGCATACTCTCTCTCGCTCCTCTTCTCGCTTAATTGGTTAATGCCGGCGCCGCCGCCGCTTGCGCCACGTTGACAACCTGCCCGCTCTGCACCGACTCCACCGCCGCGGCGAGCACCCGCTGAGCCGCCAGACCATCCGCGCCGGAACCGTCGATCTCGCTCGGCGCCACCCCGTCCCCCACCTGCTCCACAAAACGCTGAATGCGGTTGCGGAAGGTTTCTTCGAAGCAGGTCATGCCGCCGAAGATCGGGTTCGTATAGACGGTCTTGGCGAAGTCGCCCGCCGGATACAGGGTCACCTCGCGGTACATGTCCTCGATCACGAAGCGCCCCTTCGTTCCAGCCAGCTCCGTCCGCTCCATTGGGTGGCCCCGCTCGATATCGTAACTCCCGCAGACGTGCCCCACCGCGCCGCTGGCAAACTGCACGTTGAGTTGCATCGTCGACCAGATCGAGCGACCCGGCGCCTTCATCGCAAAGCAATGCACGGCCGTGATCTCCCCAGCAAAATGCCGCAACAGGTCAATGCTGTGCGGGTGCAGCGCCTTGAGGTGAAACCACGGTGAACTCTCGCGGGGATTCATGATCCAGATGTTGACATTCATGAAGAGCTGCGTGCCGATCCGCCCCTCGTCCACCCATTGCCGCGCCATCCGGGCCGCCGGCGTGAAGCGATGATTGAAGTCGATGCCATAGCAGCGATTGAGCCGCCGGGCCGTCTCGACCATCTCTTCCGCCTGGCCCACATCGTTGGAGATCGGCTTCTCCCCCAGCACGTGCAGCCCCGCCTCCAGTGCCTGGATCGTCGGTTCATAGTGGTCGCTGCCATACTCTTCGCCGCCAGTGGCGACGCTGACCATCTCCAGTTCCACGCTCTTCAGCATCTCCGTCACGGAATGAAACGCCGGAACGCCGAGGCGTCTGGCGGCCGCATCCGCGCGATCGGGCAGTCGGTCGCACACCGCGACCAGCTCGGCTCGCTCCAGATTCTGGTAGATGTTCGCATGGCGGTTGCCGATCGGCCCCATGCCAATTACCGCGGTTCGTACCTTCATCGCATCCTTCCTTACTTCTGCTGCAGTTTCCGTGCCTGTGCCGGATCGCCGATGTGCAATTTATCGTACGCTTGCTGGCTCGACGTGAAATAGTCGATGTCCGGCTTTCCATGCCACCCAGGCTGATTGAAGATGGGATTGGCATTCCCGCTCTGTGCCTCGCGATCGGCTATGTGGCGCGCCATCTGCAGGCGCAGGCAGTCGACCACTTCCGGATACTCCGCTGCCACGTTGTGCAGCTCATCGGGATCGGTGATCAGGTTGTACAGCTCCACCTCCGGCTTGAAGTGGAAGTCGGGCTCCAGAGCCACGATCAGCTTCCACTCCGGCGTGCGCCACCCATGCTTGCGCATCCAGGTGCACTCCGTCAGATAGATCGACGACTCGAAGCTCGTCTTCTCACCCCGCAGCAACTCCAGCACCGACTCACCGTCGAAGTGCAACTCCGTCTCGATTCCCGCCAGATCCAGCATCGTTGCCGGCAGATTCTTCAGCTGGCAATAACCGCTGACGCGCCACCCGGCCGGCAGGCGCGAGGGATAGCGGATGATCAAGGGCACCTTCAGTGTGACGTCGTAGAGCCCGTGATGGTCGAACCAGCATTCGTGATCGTAGAGCGTCTCGCCATGATCGCTGGTGATGATGACGATCGTATCGTCCCACAGACCAAGCACCTGCAGCCGCTCGAAGATCTGCTGAATACAGACATCCATGTACGCGATGGCACCGTCATACTGCGCGATCACGTGGTCCTTGTCCGTTATCCCTGCCGGCATCCAGCTGGCGAAGTAGTCGCGGAACGGCTTGAACTCCATTACCGGTTCCATCGACCGATTCGCCGGATCGCATGGATCACCCTGATAGAAGAGGCCGTCGAAGGGTGGCGGCGGCAGATACGGCGAATGCGGGTCCATGTGCCGAAGCAGCACGAAGAAAGGCTCATCTCCTTTGGCAAGCTCGTCCAGATGTGGGAAAAAGACCTGATTGAGCACTTCCGCCTTGCGAAGGTACTGCCCATCCCCCGAGTCCCAGGCCTCATAGTTCAGATACGTGTCGAAACCGCGTGACGACGGATTGCCGGTGAATCCGAGGCAGCTCGACGTGTACCCATGCTCACGCAGAATCTCCGCCATGGTCGGAACCCCATCCGCCAACGGACCGCGATGACGCAGCGCCACGCAGTTGGTCCCGAAGCAGTCACGCCCCGTCAGCATCGATGCATACCCCGGGGTGGTCGGGATATGTGCCGAGATCATCTGCTCGAAGAGCACCCCTTCTTCGGCAAATCGGTCGATGTTGGGAGTTGTCATGCGCTCATAACCGTAGCAGCTCATGTGTGTGGACAGGAGCGAATCGATCGCGATCAGCAGAATATTCGGTTTACCCATACCAAGCCTTCCTTCGATTGTGGCGAGCGGTACAGCCGTCGCCGGTTTGTTGATCGTTATATATCAGAGATTCCGGCGTCGTTCATCATGACCCGACGCCCTTCGCGCGAAGAAACATACGTGGCCAGCACCATCCGCAGGGCATCCCGCCCTTCCTCGGCCGTAGCCAGAGCCGGCCGTTCCCCACCCAGAAACGCCGCCAGCGGTTCGGCCAGCGCCTTGATGCGCTCCCCATGATTGGACGGCGACGGTATCCCGCTATCCGTCCACTCCCCATCCTCCTTCAGGTACCACTTCAGCCCGATCGCTCCCGCCGGCCGCGGCACATTGCAGCTCGGTACATCACCGTAGTTCTGCACCAGCGAGCCCTTCTCGCCGACAATCTCCGTGACGTTCTCGCCCGCATGATTGACGAACGAGCAGGAGACCTCCACCAGTGGGCCCGCCCCATAGCGATAGATGACAATACCGTTGTCCATCGGCGTCTCCGGCCGATACAGCGTCGCCAGCTCGGCCGTCGCCGACTCCGGCATGCCGAAAAGCCAGTAGACGAAATCGATCGGGTGCGAACTGTCGTCTGCCCACAGGTCCCGGTTCCATGCCGCCTGCGTATGCCAGCTCTCCGGCGCCTTTGGATCGAACAGGAAGGGCAGTCCATGCCGCCGCCGGACCATGAAGAGCCTGCCCAGCGCTCCCTCCTGGAGCAACTCACGGATCTTCAGGTTCTGCGGATCGACCCGCATCTGCCAGGCTATGGTAAACCGCACCCCATGACCCGTCACCGCCGCCACAATGCGATCCGCCTCCGCCATCGTCAACGCCAGCGGCTTCTGCAGAACGATCGACTTGCCAGCCGCTGCCGCCTTCTCGACCAGCTCCGCGTGCAGCGACGTCTCCGCCCCGATCACCACCGCGTCCAGACCATCCTGAGCAAGCAAAGCATCCAGCTCCGCTATCGGTTGAATCCGGTAGCGCTCGGCCGCCGCGCTCAGCCGCTCATCGTCGCGATCCCAGCCCCAGCATACCTCCACGCCCCATTCCGGGTGCAAGCGCCACATGTCGCAGTATGAGCCAACATGGCCGTGTGCAAAACCAAGGATGCCGATTCGAATGGACATGATTTCTCCTTTGACCGTTCAGCGTGCGCCGCAGGCTTGCAGACAGGCTTGCATATGGCCGCGAGCTTCCGCCGCGATCACGCAGCAGGCGGCGACCTCGTACCCCTTGGCGCCGATGACCTCCAGGTCCACCGGGCCGGTGTAGCCACCCTCATGCAGCACCCGCATGTAGCCGAGCAAATCGATATCTCCGCGGCCATTCGCCTGATCCTCCGGCTTGCCGGGCCCCTGCTGGCTCCCCTTGCAGTCGCGGATGTGAACATGGCGAATCCGCGGCAATACCGCCCCAATTGCCTCGACCGGATTCTCCCCGGCCCGATGAATGTGGCTCGGATCCATGTCCAGGCCGAACGCCGGTGAATCGATCGCCTTCAGCACACGCAGCGTGGTCGGCGTATTGTAGACAGCCGCGCCCACGTGCGCCTTCACGCACAGCGTCACCCCATACTGCTCCGCCCTCACCGACAGCGCGCCCAGCGAATCGATCCGCTCTTGCAGCGATGCTTCATCATCGCTCTTGCCGCCCGGACCGCAGTTGATGATCGGGATCCCTGCTTCCACGGCCGCCTGCATCGCCGCCTCCATGACCGCGGGATCCTGGTTGGGCTGTTCCATCGCCTGCACCGGCAGCTCGTACTCCCGGGAGAGGCGCCGGATCTCCGGTACACAGTCGCGCCAGGAATCCAGCACCAGATGCTGGCTCATCCCATCGATCGCCGAAACCTCGATCCCGTCGTAGCCGGCGGCCTTGATCCAGATGAAGGCCGTCTCCAGGCTGTGTCCTCCGAAGAGCACGGAATTTGCACCAAGCTTCATGATTAAAGCACCCCCGCATCGCGTTTGCGGGACGGCAGCGGATGCGGCCGCACCAGCTCCCCGTCCTGTTCAAAGGATTCGATCGCCGCCCACGTATACTCCAGCGTCGCCAGAGCATCGCGACCCGACGCCCGCAACTTGTGGCGCGGCACGCCGTTGCTCACATCTTCCAGGAAGGCATGGATCCGGTTCGGGAAGGTGATCCCGAAGTCAGTCACCCCCGTGTTGATCACGATCGGCTCCGGCGCCTGCCCCAGCCCAAGCTTCTCCGGGCTGGCCGCCCCTTCCATCCCGGGAGACGGAAAGTGCGTCAGCTTCTCCACGCAATTCTCGATGCAGAACGACCCCTTCGTTCCCCCCAGCTCGAAGCTCCACCAGCCGCCCAGCCCCATCACCGTATCGCCACGCTGGCTGAAGAGATAGCCCACCGCGCCGCTCGCAAAGCGTACATGGATGCTGTTTATCGAGACCAGCGGATCGCACGCCTGGCGACGGAATCCCGGCCGCCCCATGAAGGCCTGCACATGCGTAATGTCACCACAGTAGTGCCGCATGATGCTGAACGGGTGTGCCAGGAACGCCTTCACGTGAAAATAAGGAAAGCCGCCCGAATTGGAGTCCTTGGCCGGGCCGCCGTAGGTGGTCTCGCCGCCCGGAAAACCCATGCGCATGAGGCAATAAATCGGTTCCCCCAGTTTGCCGTCCGTAATCAGCGCATCCGCTTTGGTCGCCGGCTCCGTAAAGTAATGATTCAGGTTACACCCAAGATAAAGCCCCTGGCGATCCGCCAGTTCCACCATCTGACGCGCCTCGTGGATGTCGTTCGAGATCGGCTTCTCCACCAGCACATGTTTGCCCGCGCTCAGCGCCTCCATCGTGGGAGCGAAATGCCACCCACCATTCTCGTCACCGCCGGTCGAGACATCTACGATGTCGAGATCCGGATGCGCCTCCAGCATCGCGGCCAGCGACAGGTACGCCGGCACCTGATGCTTCTCCGCTGTCGTCTTAGCACGTTCTTCCACCAGATCGCAGATGGCCACCAGTTCCGCCAGAGAATCTTCAGCATAGCATTTCGCATGATGCTGCCCGATTCCTCGCACGCCCACCACTCCGACTTTCAAAGGCCTCATGCTTCTCTTCCTTAACTTGGGGTCATTGTTCCACAGCTCTCGTCTACGGCAATAATCTAAGCCGCCGCCAGCGGCCAGACCTTGACAATACAGCCGTACAGTAGCATTATCCTCTCAACTTTCTTCAGCAGGGCCTCCTTATGTCCGCCGTTCGTCAAATCGACAATCATCAGGTCTTTCCAGATCCAGCCCTGCGACTGGCCGTCATGCGCATCCCCGAACACGGCACCAGCGGCCAGCATTCCCACACCTTCCACGAACTCGTCCTCATCGTTGACGGTCATGGCAAGCACGCCGTCGGCAACGAAGTCTACGATATTGAAACAGGAGATGTCTTTGTGGTCCTCGGCGACACCACCCACGGCTATCCCGAGGCCGACAAGCTCTCCCTCATCAACGTCCTCTACGACCCCGTCCATCTGCGCATACCACTCGCCGATCTCGGCAGCCTCCCCGGATACCACGCCCTCTTCACCGTCGAGCCAAGCCTCCGCCGCCAACACAGCTTCCAGAACCGACTGCGTCTCTCCATCGATCAATTGGCCGCCACCACCGAGTTGGTCGCCGAAGCTGAAGTCGAGATCCATGGCGAGCGCCGCGGCCATCGCTTCATGGCCGTGACCCACCTCATGCGGCTCCTCTGCTACCTCTCCCGCTGCTACTCCCAGATGGAAACTCCAGCAGCCCGCCCCGTCAAGCAAATCAGCGAAGTCCTCGGCTATCTCGAGCGTCATTATGCCGAACCTCTCACCGTCGAAGATCTCACCCGCGTCGCCAACATGTCCCAATCCTCCCTCATGCGGCAATTCCGTGCCGTCCTCGGTCGTTCCCCCATCGATCATCTCATCCGCCTCCGCATCGCCAGGGCCCGCCACCTCCTGCGCTACACCAACGATCCCATCTCCGTCATCAGCGACGCCGTCGGCTTCACCGACAGCAACTACTTCTCCCGCCAGTTCCGCAAGATCGCCGGCATCTCCCCCCGCGATTTCCGTGGCCGATAACCCCCCGCGAAAACATCGGTCCAAACCTCGGTCCAGAAATATCGGTTGCAACGCTTCCCACGACCTCCCGCGGCCCACGGTCCAGCCACAAAAGCTCGGTCCAAACCTCGGTCCAGAAATATCGGTTGCAACGTTGCCTTCCGAATGTGATTGTCCGTGTGCGTCCGTGTTTACCCGCGTGCGTCCCTCGAAAACCTCGGTGCAATCCTCGGTCGGGCGCAGCGTTTCCCGGAACGTTCCTCCCCGACGGGCACCCCGTAAACCTCGGTCAAAACCAAAAAGCATCGGTCCAGCCATAAATCCCATCCTTCCCACGACAAGTCCCTGATCTGCCCCCTACAAACAACTCGGTCGCGGCACAGGAAGCCACGAATATAACCACCCACAATACCACATATAACTCAAACGTCAAGCCGTAATCAAGCAATCATTACTAATTCCTTGCGGAATCTTTGTCTTCGCTGGCCCGCAATTCTCCCCCGTCAGCCACCCTATCCCGTCCAGCCCCTGCCCTTCGCCTCCGCTGGCATCGCGCTTTCAGCCGTCAGACCCGTCAGACCTCGTCAGACCCGTCAGACCTCGTCAGACCCGTCAGACCTCGTCAGACCCGTCGTCCTATTCATCCTATTCGTCCCCTGTCACCCCCATCTGACACACCCCCGCCTTCTCGCCTTCACAAAACCACTGGCAAACTGCCAAAGTACCGCTATTTTTCCTTTTCCGCTTTTCTTGCGCTACCGCCAAAAACCAGCTTCGAGGAGTCCGGATGCCGGCATTCGCCACCCTGAGCGAGCTGCTCGACTTTGCCATTCGCGAAGAAGAGCACGCCCATGCCTTCTACACCCAACTTGCCGCGCGCATGGATGATGAAACCATGCGGCGCACCTTCGAATCCTTTGCCGCCGAAGAACTCGGCCACAAACGCCGGCTGCTCGCCATCAAGGCGGGTGAACGTTTCGAGCCGGACTCACGTCCAGTCAACGACCTGAAGATCGCCGACTACCTCGTTGCCGTCGTGCCGACCGCCGACATGACCTATCAGGACGCCCTCATCCTCGCCATGCAGAAGGAAAAAGCCGCCTTTCGCCTCTACAGCGATATGGCCGAACAGCTCTCCGATCCCGACATGCGGAAGACCATGCGCGCCCTCGCCCAGGAAGAAGCACGACACAAGCTCCGCTTTGAAGTCGAGTACGACGAAATCGTCCTTGACGAGCATTGAGCCACACCTCCAATTTCGGATGGCTCCATAAGCCGTCCACCATTTTCGGAAAGTTATCAACAGCCTGAATGCAGGGAGGAATGCCCGCCAGAGGATTTTTGTGACGCTCGAAACAGGGGATACAGGGGATCGTTCGATCAGCTTTGGCAACAATCATGCTGATTAGACGATTGCAAGCATTGTAAGCTGGCATGCCAGATCAACTATAGTGGGAGGTGAATTGTCATATGTCCGCAGTCATGAAGACACTGGACGGCAACGAGGCTACTGCCTACGTCGCCCATAAAACGAACGAAGTCTGCATCATTTATCCGATCACACCGTCCTCCGGGATGGGTGAATGGGCCGATCAATGGTCCAGCGAGAATCGCAAGAATCTCTGGGACACCGTTCCCGAGGTTATCGAGATGCAGAGCGAAGGCGGCGCCGCCGGCGCCCTCCATGGAGCGCTCCAGAGCGGCTCCGTGGCCACCACCTTTACCGCCTCCCAGGGGCTGCTCCTGATGATCCCGAACATGTACAAGATCGCGGGTGAACTGACTCCCTGCGTCTTCCATGTCTCGGCGCGTACCATCGCCACTCACGCCCTCTCCATCTTCGGCGACCATTCCGACGTTATGGCGGTCCGCGCGACCGGCTTCGGCCTCCTCGCTTCCGCCAGCGTTCAGGAAGCCCACGACATGGCACTCATCAGCCAGGCCGCCACCCTGAAGAGCCGCATCCCCTTCGTACACTTCTTCGACGGCTTCCGCACCTCCCATGAAGTGAACAAAATTCACATGCTCTCCGACGAGACCATGCGCGCCATGATCGACGATCAGCTGATCTTCGCCCATCGCGAGCGGGCCCTTAGCCCAAATCGTCCCGTCCTCCGCGGTACCGCCCAGAATCCCGATGTCTTCTTCCAGGCCCGCGAGACCATCAATCCCTTCTATGCGATCTGCCCGACTTACGTGCAGGAAGCAATGGACAAGTTCGCCGGCCTCACGGGCCGTTCGTACCATCTGTTCGATTATGCAGGCGATCCCGACGCCGAGTTGGTGATCGTTGCCATGGGGTCAGGTGCCGTCACGGCAGTTGAGACTGCCCGGCACCTCGCTCAGTCAGGGGAAAAGGTAGGGGTGGTAAATGTTCACCTGTATCGGCCATTCTCGGTTGATCACTTCATCAAGGCCCTGCCCGCATCCTGTAAGAGGATCGCGGTGCTCGACCGGACGAAGGAACCGGGAGCCACGGGTGAACCGTTGTATCAGGACGTCGTGACGTCTCTGGCCGAGGTAGCCGCCAACGGCGAATTGCCAATGGCGGCTATGCCTCGCGTCATCAACGGACGCTACGGCCTCTCCTCCAAGGAATTCACCCCCGCCATGGTCAAGGCCATCTTCGACGAACTCAAGAAAGACAAGCCGAAGAACCACTTCACCATCGGCATCAACGACGACGTCACCAACAGCAGCCTCGAGTACGATCCGACCTTCGACATCGAGCCCGAGTCTGTCGTTCGCGCCCTCTTCTACGGGCTCGGTGCTGACGGTACCGTCTCCGCCAACAAGAACTCCATCAAGATCATCGGCGAAGAAACCGACAATTTCGCCCAGGCTTACTTCGTCTATGACTCCAAGAAGTCGGGTTCACAGACGACCAGCCACCTGCGCTTCGGGCCCGAGCCGATCCACGCCCCCTACCTGCTGAACTCCGCCACCTTCATCGGATGCCACCAGTTCAACTTCATCTACAAGGTCGACATGCTCAAGTCGGCCAGAAAGGGCGGCGTCTTCCTCCTCAACAGCCCCTATGGGCCCGAGGCCATCTGGGAGAATCTGCCGCCAAAGATGCAGAAGCAGATCATCGAAAAGAAGCTCGAGTTCTACATCATCGATGCATTTGAAGTCGCACGCCAGACCAAAATGGGCGTCCGCATCAACACCATCATGCAGACCTGCTTCTTCGCCATCTCCGGCGTTCTGCCCCGCGATGAAGCCATCGCCAAGATCAAGCAGACCATCGAGAAGACCTTCGGCAAGAAGGGCGAAGAGGTCGTTCAAAGCAACTACCACGCCGTCGACCAGAGCATCGCCAACCTTCACAAGGTTGCCGTGCCCGCCGCGGTTACCGCCACCGCCACCGAACTCGAAGTCGTCCCCGCCCATGCGCCCGACTTCGTCAAGCGCGTCACCGCTCAGATCATGGCCGGTTACGGCGACGATCTGCCCGTCAGCGCGTTTGCCCCCGATGGCACCTTCCCCACCGGCACTACCGCCTGGGAGAAGCGCGGCGTCTCGCACTACGTTCCCCAGTGGGACAGCAGCATCTGCGTCCGTTGCGGCAACTGTGCTCTCGTCTGCCCCCATGGCGTCATCCGGGCCAAGGCTCTGCCCGAGGCAGCCTTCGCCGGCGCGCCGCAAGGCTTCAAGACGACCGCAATGAAGGGCAAGGGCGTCCCCGAAGGCACTCAGTACACCCTCGGCATCTCCGTCGAAGACTGTACCGGCTGCGGCCTCTGCGTCCGCACCTGCCCCGCCAAGAACAAGGAAGAGACCGGCAAGCGCGCCATCAACATGGTCGAGAAGGTCACCATCCAGGAAGCGGCCCACGCCGACTGGGACTTCTTCGCCAAACTGCCGGAGACGGACCTCTCCCTCGCTAAGACCGACAGCGTGCGCGGCATCCAGTTCCTGCAGCCGCTCTTCGAGTTCTCCGGCGCCTGCGCCGGTTGCGGCGAAACCCCCTACGTCAAGATGTTCAGCCAGCTCTTTGGCGATCGCACCCTCGTGGCAAACGCCACCGGTTGCTCCAGCATCTATGGCGGTAACCTGCCCACCACCCCGTGGACAACCAACGCCCACGGCCGCGGGCCTGCCTGGTCCAACTCGCTCTTCGAAGATAATGCCGAATTCGGCTTTGGCTTCCGCGCCAATGCCGACAAGCAGGGTGAGTACGCTCGCGAGCTGCTCGTCCACTTCAAGAGCCAGATCGGCGAACCGCTGGTCAGCGCCATCCTGGAGGCGCCGCAGGTGACCATCGAGGATGTGGCGGCCCAGCGTGAGCGCGTCGCTCAGCTGATGCTCAAGCTCGATACCCTCAATGGCGATGCCAAGGTCGCCCAGCTCAAGTCCCTTGCCGAATACCTGGTCAAACGCAGCATCTGGATCGTCGGTGGCGACGGTTGGGCCTACGATATCGGCTACGGCGGTCTCGACCACGTCATCGCCAGCGGCCGGAACATCAACATCCTCGTGCTCGATACCGAGGTCTACTCCAATACCGGCGGTCAGGCTTCGAAAGCGACGCCTCGCGGCGCCGTGGCGAAGTTCGCGGCCGGCGGCAAGCTCACCGGCAAGAAGGACCTCGGCATGATCGCCATGACCTATGGCAACGTGTATGTGGCCAAGATCGCCTTCGGCGCCAATGCCCGTCAGGCCATTCAGGCCTTTGTCGAAGCGGAAGCCTATCCGGGCCCCTCTTTGATCCTCGCGTACAGTCACTGTATCGCTCACGGCTACAACCTCGAAGAGGGACTCGACCAGCAGCAACTGGCGGTGGAGTGCGGTCACTGGCCGCTTTTCCGCTACAATCCCCTCCTCACCGCCGAAGGCAAGAACCCCCTCACGCTCGACTCCGAGCGCAAGGAAGGGCTCAAGTTCAGCGACTACGCGCTCAACGAAATCCGGTACAAGATGCTCCAGGTGAGCAAGCCCGAAGAGTCGCGCCGGCTGATGACCCTTGCCCAGCAGGACGTCGATCAGCGCTGGGAGCTTTACCAGAAGTGGGCAAGCCAGTAAGCGACCAAACGCGCGAACGCATACACGATCAAAGATAAGGGAAAGCCAATGGACCTCAGCACTACCTACATGGGCTTGAAGCTGAAAAACCCGATTGTCGCGTCATCCACGCCGCTCTCGGAGAAGCTCGACAATCTGAAACGCATGGAAGATGCCGGCGCCGCCGCCGTCGTCATGTTCTCCATCTTCGAAGAACAGGTGAAACGGGAAGCCCAAGCCATTGAGGTCTTTACCTCATACGGCACCGAGCAGTTCACCGAATCCCTCTCCTTCTTCCCCGAGATGGAGCACTACAACATCGGCGCCAACAGCTACATCGACCTCGTCGCCAAGGCCGTGGAATCCGTTGATATTCCGATCATCGGCAGCATCAACGGCATTACCAACGATACGTGGATCGACTATGGCAAGAAGATCGAACAGGCCGGCGCCAAAGCGCTCGAACTGAATGTCTTCTACGTGCCAACCAATCCCGCCAAAGACGGCCAGGCCATCGAGAAGCTCTACGTCGACGTCGTCAAGGGTGTGAAGGAGGCCGTTTCCATTCCGGTGGCGGTCAAGCTCAGCCCCTTCTTCAGCTCCATGTCCAACATGGCACAACGCCTCGATTCCGCCGGCGCTGACGCGCTCGTCCTCTTCAACCGCTTCTATCAGCCCGACTTCAACCTGAAGACGCTCGAAGCCGAACCCACCCTGCACCTGAGCACGCCGGACGAAATTCGCCTGCCGCTGCTCTGGATCTCGGTCCTCTACGGCAAGATCAAAGCATCTCTCGGGGCGACAACCGGCGTGCATTCCGTCAATGAAGTACTCAAGTACATCATGGCCGGCGCCGACGTCACCATGGTCGCCTCGGCGATCCTCAAGAACGGCATCGAGCATATCAGCGTACTGCTGCGGGACCTCGAAATGTGGATGGAAGAGCGCGAGTACGCCTCCATCAGCGAGATGAAAGGATCCATGAGCCAGAAAAAGGGCGACAATCCTTCCGTCTTCGAACGCGCCAACTACATCAAGATCCTCAAGAGTTACGAACCTCCCACCTTCAGCAATGTCTGAACCGGCCTCGGGATGACGCCAACCGTCAGCCCCACGCCATTACAACAGTCAGAACCACCAACAGGAGACAATATCATGGTCAAAGTCAATCCTGATGAATGTGTCGGTTGCGAAGCCTGTGTCGATGAATGCCCCGTCGAATGCATCAGCATGGTCGACGACAAGGCAGTGATCGACCAGAATGAGTGCACCGAGTGCGAGTCATGTGTCGACACATGCCCCTCGGAAGCCATTCACGTATCCTGACCCACGCGTCGAGATCGTTTTGGGAGGCGGATACCCCTCAACAAGGTACCGCCTCCCTTTTATGTCTGCCGGCGTGTTTTTCCTTTACCCGACAACCACCGTGTGTGCCAGCCGATGAATCGCGTACTTGCCAGAGAACAGCTTTCCAACGACGTCTTTCTCATGCGCGTCGAAGCCCCCCTTATCGCCCAGGCGCGGCAACCGGGGCAGTTCATCCTCCTCTCCATCGATCAGGACTACGGCGAGCGCATACCGCTCACTATCGCCGATGCCGATACAGAGGAAGGCTCCATCACCCTTATCTTCCAGCGCGTCGGCGCCACCACCCGCCAGCTTGCCCAGCTTGCCCCCGGTGACTCCATCGCGGCCCTCGTCGGTCCGCTCGGCCTCCCCACCCATATCGAAAACTTCGGCCACGTCGTCTGCGTCGGCGGTGGCATCGGCGTCGCCCCCCTCCATCCGATCATCCAGGGACTCAAGGCCGCCGGCAATCGCCTCACCATCATCGTCGGCGCGCGCAACCGCGACCTCATCATTCTCGAAGATCGCATGCGCGCCCTGGCCGACAACCTGATCATCTGCACCGACGATGGCTCCGCCGGCCGCAAGGCCCTCGTCACCGAACCCCTCCGGGAACTCTGCGAGAGCCCCGATCGCCCCGACCTGGCTGTCGCCATCGGCCCGCCGATCATGATGAAATTCTGCTCCGAAACCACCCGCCCCTTCGCCGTCAAGACCCTTGTCTCCCTCAACACCATCATGGTCGACGGCACCGGCATGTGCGGCGGCTGCCGCGTCACCGTCGGCGGACAGACCAAATTCGTCTGCGTCGATGGCCCCGAATTCGATGGACATCTGGTTGATTTCGACGGTATGATGAAGCGCCTCCAGGCTTACCGCCCCCAGGAAAAGGACGCGCTCGACCGCTGGCACCAGGATCATACATGCAGGCTCACCTCCCAGGAGAACACATGAGCTACCAATCCCCTGTCCTCCTTGCCGAAGAGGCTCGTACCCTCCGCGCCCAACTCGCCCAACGCTCCGATGAGCTGAAGCGCAAGGACCGCGTCGCCCTGCCCATGCAGGAGATGCCCGCCCAACCACCCGAAGTCCGCCGCGGAAATACCAGCGAAGTCGCCCTCGGCTACTGCGAAGACCAGGCCCGCGTCGAAGCCGAACGCTGCCTCGCCTGCAAGAAGAAGCCGTGCGTCGATGGATGCCCCGTCGGCATCGACATCCCAGCCTTCATCACCGCCATCTCCCAGGGCGAGTATCAGCTGGCCGTGGGCATCATCAAGCAGACCAGTCTCCTCCCAGCCATCTGCGGCCGCGTCTGCCCCCAGGAAACCCAGTGCCAGGCAACCTGCACCGTCGGCACCATCCTCAAGGATCCCGAACAATCCGTCGCCATCGGCCGCCTCGAACGCTTCGTCGCCGATTGGGAACGCGAAAATGGTGAGGTCGCTCTCCCCGCAGTCAAGCCCGATACCGGCCGCAAAGTGGCAGTCATCGGCAGCGGGCCCGCCGGACTGGTCGTCGCCGCCGACGTTCGCCGCGAAGGCCACGCCGTCACCGTCTTCGAAGCCTTCCATAAATTTGGCGGCGTCATGCTCTACGGCATCCCCGAGTTCCGCCTGCCAAAAGCCATCGTCGCCCGCGAAATCGATACCCTGCGCCAGATGGGCGTGCAACTCGTCCCCAACTTTGTCGTCGGCCGTACCCGCACCCTCCATCAACTTCTGAACGAGGACGGCTACGATGCCATCTTCGTCGGTACCGGCGCCGGTTTGCCCAAGTTCATGCACATCGAGGGCGAAGATCTGATCGGAGTATTCTCCGCCAACGAATACCTCACCCGCGCCAACCTTATGCGCGCCTATGAGAAAGGCAAAGCCGCCACCCCGATCGTCTCCTCCCGCCGCGTCGCCGTCCTCGGCGGCGGCAATGTCGCCATGGATGCCGCCCGCACCGCCCTCCGCCTCGGCGCCGAGGAGGTCCATCTCGTCTATCGGCGCACCGAGAAGGAGATGCCCGCCCGTGTCGAGGAAGTGGCCCATGCCCGCGAAGAAGGAGTCAACTTCCACCTCCTTCAGAACGTCACCCGAATCCTCGGCGATGAAACCGGCCGCACCACCAGCGTCGAGTGTCTGCGCTACGAACTCGGCGAGCCCGATGCTTCCGGTCGGCGACGCCCCGTCCCCATCGAGGGAAGCGAGTTCAACATGCCCGTCGACACCGTCATCGTCGCCATCGGCAACACCTCCAATCCCTTGATCAAGCAGACCACTCCAGAGCTGGAAACCACCCGTTGGGGAACCCTGGTCGCTGACGAAAATGGCCTGACCACCATGCCACGCGTCTTTGCCGGTGGCGACATCGTTCTCGGCGCCGCCACCGTCATCCTCGCCATGGGCCAGGGCCGCAAAGCCGCCGCCGCCATCAACCAACTCCTCGCGCAATAATCTCCGCCTGCCAACGCTCGCGGCAGAAGCAAGCATCGTCGATCGAACAGGCGACGGCGCTGCTGCGCAACGTCATTGAATCACGGTCAGGATCAACCCTTCAACTCAGAAGGGTATATCATGCAGATCGTCCGGATCGCGGCTTGAACCTTCCTCCGTCAACGACTCCCCTGCTGCATCCCGCGCCAGTTCCCACTCGGACAACTCCTCGTACATCCCGTTCTGCAGAAGCCAGATCGGATCGTCGATTGGAAAAGCAATCTCAGGGTCAAGCTCGCGTTTGACGCGCTTTTGCTTGCCATTGATGAAGATGATCTTGTACTCGCGCTGACGTTGCTTCTTCGCCGCTCTCTCGGCGGCAGTCAGTTTTCGTTTTCCCTTCTTTTTGCCCAAGGATCAAACCTCCAGAGATTCGCGTTGCTTTGGCGCACGGGGAATACTTGTGCCACCGCAGCAGCAGAACAGGTGGTCCGGAGACATCCGCAACTTGCCCTTCAACAGCGCCCAGGCGTCGGGAGACTCGCTGCAGAGCGAGACCGGCGTACGGGGGCTGACACGGCGGATCTCATCGATGTAATGCGCATAGATCTCGGCCCGCGCCTCCACTGGAAACGGCGAATTCCACCGCCCAACCTCGGCGGGATTGGCGCGAATGGCCATGTCTGCAAGCCGCGGATCCATGCGGCCGAAGCCCAGCGCTCCGTCGAACTGCGGGACAGGTGTCATGGAGACCACCCACAAGCGCACCGTGTCCGGAGTAACGCTGGCAAATAGCTTCTCGATGGCGGCAGTGGCGTCTTCGCGCCACTCGCGAATCGGGATGATCGGCGAGAAACCCACGCGTACCGTATAGCCGGCCTCCTGGCACCGGCGAAGGGCCTGAATTCGCTGATCCAGCGACGGCGCCCCCGGCTCGAACTCCCGCGCCGCATGCTCCGAGGCAAGCGTGTTGTAAAAGACGCAGCGCTCTCGGTTCCTCAACTCCAGGAGGTGGTCGACGTTGTTGCTCTTTGTGTAGAAGAGCAGGTACTGATCCTTGCTTTTCGCAAAGACGTCCGCCAGTATCTGCGATGCACCATACTCGGGCTCGAAACAGATGGAGTCGCTGTACATGTCGTAGCGGTAGAGCTTCTGATGCGGACGCTCGACAAGCGTGCGGCTCACCTGCTCGCCAAAATCCTCCAGGTCGAGCATGATCGTCATGATGAAGGCCTGGTCGCAGTACGCGCACCGGTGAACGCACCCGTTCAGGCTGTGCAACCCCCATCCCCCCTGGCACACAAAGCTGCGCTCGGGGTGATGATCCGCGTCTATCACCTCCCGCTTGCTGTACGCAAAGTCATCCCCCACACCGGCCATCGTCCACGCCAGACGGTTCGCCACATGGTACTTGTACTTCCGCTCGGGCATCTCCCGTTCGGCCTCGTCCCACACAAAAGTATTGAAGACGATGACCGGATCCCCCTGCGGCTTGAGAAAACCGTTCATCAGGTCGTCCGACCACGCCGGACACGCGCCGCCAAGACCGGCTCGCTCGACGATCATCTCCGTATCTCCGGTGTCGACCACTTCCACGGTAGGCTCGCCCATCGCCTTCAGCATGCGCTCCATCCGCGCGACTGCAAGTGGATTGCGGTAGACCCGTTTGTGCACAAAAATCGCAGGTGGCTTCAGCGAATACATCTATCTCCCTCCCCGGTTCAGCATCCATTCCTACATCCCGCGCAAAATAGCCGGGATGCCATTCCTGCGCAAGCTGCCAGAACAAATTGTCCAAACTCCACATGCGCCATTCCACTCTGGAGCTTGTATCCATAAAAATCCTTTCTACCTTGATGAAGCGACAGGAACTTCATCTGCAAAACGGGGAGAACGCAAGATGTATCCGTTGACACCGCTGAGAATCTACGCGCTGGAACGTGTCTATGACGACCCACGCTGCGTGGAACGCATGGAGCGCATGCTCGAAGCCATGGGACGCGAAGCGGATGAGGTCATCTGCATCACCGAGGAAAACCTGGCTGAAACGGTGGCCGAGTTGGCCGTGCTCTGGCCTCCGGACTCGGTTCCGCCAGGCACAATCTCCCCCTACATGCGCCCGATCGTCTTCAACACCATGGACATGAGCTACAAGCGCCCCGACCTGACCCCGCTGCTCCCTGACGGCGCGCCGGACGCTCTCGGCATGATTCGCAGGATCTATGGCCACCTTACCACGGCCGTCGATCAGCATCCCCACCATCTGGATCAGCGGAACAACTGCGTCTGCTGGCCCACCTACAATTTCGGCACAGTCAGCGGCTGCTCCCATGGCTGCAAGTACTGCGGCGCCGGTCGCGACGGCAAGTTTCTCACGATCGCCCTCAATCTCGAAGAATACATGGCCAAGGTGGTCCGGCCGGTCATCGAAGCAAATCCATGGAACAAGGTCTTCCGCATGATCCTCGATGGCGCCGACCTTGTCACCCTCGAGCCCGAATACGGCCTGCACGAGCTCTTCGCCCGCACCCTCGCGCAGTACGAGGACCGCTGGGGCCATTTCCACACCGCCAGCTCCAATGTGGAATGGCTCGCCGACATGCCCCATCGCGATCGCCTGGTCGGCGTCTGGAGTGTCACCTGCGAAGCCGTTGCGCGCGATATCGAGCCCGGCACCGGCCTCGCCATCGACCGCTTCCTCGCGGCGCGCAAGGTCCAGGATATGGGCATCCCCGTCCGCTTCAAGTTCAAACCCGTTATTCCCGTCCGTAACTGGCAGGATGAGTATGCCCAGATCATCGAGCAGGCACTCAGCCTGACCACCCCCGAATCCATCGGCTTCTCCCTCTACATCTGGAACACCTACGAGTCGATGCTCAATGCCTTCGGCCCCGACCTGATCGACCCCGAATATGTGGAAGCGGCGCGAGCGGCCCAGGATGAGATGACCGGGAAACGCACCGGCCCCTTCCCTCATGACGCCAGGAAGAAGGTCTACCAGTTCCTGATTCAGCAAGTGCGCCGCTGGGACAGCGAGGTTCTCCTCTATGTCAGCACGGAAACGCGCGAGATGTGGGACGAACTGAAAGGCGAGCTGGGCCAGGATCCCTGCAGCTACATCTGCGGCTGCAGTTCCGTCGCCATCCCCGGCCGCCGGCTGGCCATCTCCCCGGGTTTCCGCTACTCCACGTATCACCCAACTCCGGTATAGCCCACTGATGCGTCAGGCTGACGGGTAGGGAGCCTCTTCAGGCAGCGGCGGAACGTAGCGATACGCCGGATCGCCTGCCTGAATCCTCATGATCTCCCCGATCTCCAGCCATGTCCCGACCAGCCCCTTTATCGGCGGCAGCTCGTCGCGGATGGCGTGGTGAAGCTTACCCAGGTTGTAGCAGGGTACCGCCGCATACATGTGATGCTCGGTGTGGTAGTTCATCTGCCAGTAGAGGAACCGGACAAACGGATTCAGGCGCATGGTCCGACAGCAGAGGCGAAAGTCGTCCACATTGTCCTGCAGCCCCACATGCTGGGTATTGTTGCACAGGTAAAAGAGCCAGTTCCCATAGCACGGCGCGAAGGTGATCACGACCGGCAGCAGCCACCATTGGAAGATGATCGCGACGAGAAGGATCAGACCATGGCCGATCAACAGCGTTCGCGCCCAATTCCGCACCTCGCGACGCTTCTCTTCCTGTTCCGCCGGCAGGATCTTCAGCTCCCATTCTCCCTTGAAGTTGCCGCGCGCCAGACGCCATGCCTCCCGAATGCGATACCAGGCCCCCAGCGGACTGATGAAGGCATGCTTGAAATAGTCCTTACGCGTTAGTTTGATCGGCAGGACCACCTCCAGGTCGTCCGGTGGATGCAGCGTGTACTTGTGGTGCTCCATGTGGCTCGCATTGAAGTGCTTGAAGTGCAACCAGCCCATAAACGAAAAGATGCGCACGAACAACTCGTTGAGCCACTTGGTCTTGAAGACTGTTCCATGCACCAGCTCATGCACCCCGTTAATCATGAAGGCATAGATAGTCCCATGCACAAAGAGGATCCCCAGCACGATCCCCCAGTGCCAGCGCCCGGCCCCGTACATCGCCAGCGAAGCCGTTCCCACCACCAGCGCCAGATAGCCACCGGCCTGCACCAACGCCTTGCCATCACTGCGCTGATTCAGCGATTTCAGCACGTCCGAATCCAGGGGAACACGGTACCAATCCAACCGGCGAATCTTGGTATCTCCTGCCATCGACAGAACCTCATCTCGAAAAAGGGTGATAATATAGAGGCGCTTTTCTGCGCAACACCTAATTGACATCGCATCCACCGGAATTACGTTCAACAAAACGCGCCGTCGAAAATTAAACATGGAGCAATCCCATGACCGCCAAGAATCCACCGGAGCGGCCGGCTGGCGGACAGCCGGAAAGGATCTCCCGAACCGTCTTCATGGACGAGCAGTGCCTCGTGCCGGAGCTGCGCATGATCGGCTGGACACTCTATCCGGAAGCAGATGCGCAGGGGCTGGCCAACCACCGCCATGAAGATGCTCACGAGATCTGCTATCTCGTCGACGGGCAAACCACCTGGTGGGTCGACGACGAGATCATCGAGGTCGAACCGGGTGATCTCTATCTGACCTGGCCGGGTGAATGGCATGGCGGCATTGACGGCGCCATGCACCCATGCGAGCTGTACTGGGCGCAGATTGTGCTTCCACCAGCCGGCAGAACCCTCGACCTCGGCGCTCGCGAAAGCCGCCAGCTCCACGAAGCCTTCGACGCCCTCGCCTATCGCCGCTGCGCCGGCTCCCCATCGCTGCGCGGCCACTTCCAGCGCATCCTCCAGGAACACCACGAGCCGGGACCGATGTCTCCCGCCATCGTTCGTGCCTGCCTGCGCCTCCTCTGCTTCGATGTCCTGCGCGATTTCGAGCGGGGCCGCGCACCCGCCTCCGGCCAACGGCAGATCCCGCCACGAATCCACGAAACCATACAGTGGTTCCGCCGGCACCTGGGCGATCCCATCAGCATCTCCGATGCGGCGGACAGGGCGGGCCTCAGCTCGAGCCACTTCCGCACCGAGTTCCGCCAGGCCACCGGCTTCAGCCCTCTCGACTACCTCACCCAACTGCGCCTCCGCGAAGCAAAGCAGCTGCTGGCCAACTCCACGAAACCCGTGACCGATATCGCCTTCGAACTCGGCTTCACCTCCAGCCAGTATTTCTCCACCGTCTTCCGCAAATACACCGGCCTCACCCCATCCCAGTTCCGCCGCCGCCGAGCGCCGAAAGCCTGACTACCCGATTCTCCTCGCTGGAGATGCGTATGGCGTCAAACACGCGACTCAGTTGCAGCGTATCCGCCGAGCGCACCGGATAGGCCGCCCCACCCTGAAGCTCGCGGGCAACTTCCGCGTAGATCTCCTTCTCGTCACCCCAGATCGCCCCCGTCACCGTCTCGACTGTCGCCGCATGATCACCCGCCTTCATGCTGGAAAAGCGGGTCGGATCATCCGGACGATCCGGATGCTTCTGGTGCACCGTGATCTCATGTCCCCGAACGACAATGGTGCCACCATCTCCCTGAATGAACCAGCTCGGCAGATCCTCCGTGCTGATCGTGTATTCCGCCTGCACAATGGCGCCATTGGCCAGATTCATGATCGCCAGAAACAGATCCTCCGTATCGCCCGGATTGATCGTCTGCTTCATCCGGCCATAGACCGACTCCACCGGCGAATCGAGCAGCACGCAGGGTGGATCCACAATGTGCGCTCCCCAGTTGAGAAGGTAGCCGCCGCCATGCACCCGCTCCGTCTGCCAGTCGCACCGAGTCCCGAACGAGCAGACCGCATGCCGCACCAGAAAGACATTGCCGATCGTTCCCGCCGCCAGCAACTCCCGCAACCGGCGCAGATCGCATGCCCAGCGTGCCGGCAGCCAGGGAAAGATCCGCTTCCCCGTCGCCGCCTCGGTCGCCACCATGCGCTCCGCTTCCCCGCCGTCCACCGCCCACGGCTTCGTCACCAGCACGTTGACCCCCGCCTCCAGGCAGTCACACGTCATCTGGCAGTGCTGCGCGCTGCGTGTGATCACGCAGACCAGATCCAGCTCCTCTTCCGCCAGCATCCGATGATAATCATCGTAGATGGCGCAACCGAACCGTTCCCGCGCCTGCTGCTGCCGCTCTGGATCCGTGTCGCACACCGCCACCATCTCGAATGGCTCGTTCGCCTCGATTGCACCCGCATGCATCGCGCTGCCACTGCGCCCATACCCAAGTATCGCCACCCGTATCTTCCGCATCTGCCGCTCCCGTATGTCGTGAATCTGAATCAGGTCACACGGAATATAGGCGCTTCCGCGCGCCCCGTCCATATGCAATCCCCCGCCACGACATCTCAGCGGAGCAGGCCGTCAAGGTAGTCGCCCCATGCCGTGGCTTCCCAGAAAGGCTCCTCGGGTTGCCCCAGTACGGTGGCGGCAACCGCCACCACGCGTCCCTTCCCAAATGACCACTCGACAAGCGCGGGACGCTCCTCGATCTGCCACACCGTCGTCGCCTGCTCGCGGGGCGAAAGATCATGCAGCCAGGAGCATGCCCGATCCTCCACCCGCACCAGGTCAAAGCTTCCCCTGACGGTGACGGGCAGGCTCTCTTCCAGAAAGCTGCCGGCGTAGCCCCCATGGCCATACGCGTAAAATCCGCCCGTCACCACCAGCATTCCACCACCCCTCACAAACGCCTGGATGGCCAGCTGCTCCAGCGGCGAAAGCGCGCGCAAGGGTATGTTGGCCAACACTACCGTCTTCACCCCCTGAAGCGAAGGTAACCGCGGCTCCAGCGACATGCCGCCACCGCGGGAGGTGACCAGCCACGAGACCGCAACCTTCCGACCAGCCGTCTCAAGGGCCGGCAGCACGCCCGTCAACTCCGTGTACAGCCCGAAGCCCAACCATGTCGTTGTACCTTCCGGCAGTGGCTCTCCCGCCGGCACTGCCGCGTCAGCCCCGACGCCGGATGCCAGCAGCTCCCACGCCTCTCGATGCGTTACCGCCCGCATCAGCCGATACGTGGCCGATGCGAAACGGTAGCTGCCGGTGCCAAGCCACTCCCACCCAGGAAACGAACCCGTACCGAACGGATACAGTGACCAGACGCTGAACTCCCGCCACTCTCCGTCACCGGCAAAATCGTCGACGGTGATATCGTCGATAGTGACGCCACTGTCCGTCGCCAGGCGAATGCGAGTCACCGTTGCTTCACCCGGCTCCATCTGGCGAAAGCGGAAGGTTATACGATACAGACCGGGCGGGTTATCGAACCGCGAACTGCCACCGGTTTTGCCCCCGCGCGTCTGCTTCCCTGCCGACACCTGCTCGGCAAAGCCGTTGGCTCCGTCGGCATCCGCCACCCGCTGTGTGCCGTAGGTATCCGTGTAGATGCACGTGACCTCCCCCTCGCCCACCGGTGGGTCCAGCCGGCGCAACTGCACCAGATCGATATCCAGGGATGAAAGGTGGCTGTCAACCGCAAACCTCAGGCCAACCCCGCTGTCTCCCGGCCGCAGACGAAAAGTCAGGAAGGTCAGCTGCCACTGCCCCGGATCGGCATGATGCCCGTAGTAGAAGTAGATCGAGTCCCGCCGCTGGCGTGCTCCAGTGCCCGCATGGCGATCCACGTAGACCAGCAGCGATGGACGCTCCGCACCCGACAGCTCGACCCGATACCAGAATGACAGCAGGTACCAGCCGGATGGCTGCTCGATCACTGGCGACACGACGCGGAAATTCAGCGCCCCTCCATTCGACGCACGTAGCGCGGAGAGTTCATGAAAGGCCAGGCCATCCGTCAGATCCACTCCACCATCCGTCGTCCAACCGGACAACCCTTCCTCGAATGAGCTGTTCGGCCACAGGTTGTCGCTCCAGACTTCACCGCCGCGGATGCAGAGCGACACCAGCAGGAATGGCAGCAGGTATCTCATGGCGTCACGATCAGCATGCCCCAGTTCTCGATGCGCGGCACGCTAACGGCCCCCTCCGCGATCTCCAGTGCCTGCACCGGCAGCTCAGGCGAGACCAGCTTCACGCTGCTCCCGCCCATTCCCCCCGTCAAGGTAATGCGCACCCCTTCCGCCGGCAGCGGCGGCTGAGCATCCGCCGTCAGCCCCTTCTCCAACGGCGCATTGATCAGGTGAACCACCATATACTCATCGCCAAGTCGCTGCACGAAATGCTCCCACAACAGCGGGCTGCCGGACTCGACCGTAATCACAGCGGCGGCCTCTTCGGGCGAAAGCCGCCGCAGCCGGTTGTCGAAGAGGTACTGGCTGTACCGCAGGGCAAAGCGATTGTACTCGTGCTTGACGTCGGCAAACCATTGCGCCTTGCTGTAGCCACCACAGATCCAGCGCAACCCACAGGCCCACGAGACCGCCTTTACCTGCCGCGTATCCACGACCTTCTGACCCGGCCCGCCGCCCCAACCGGCGAATAGATAATTGCCCACCTGACGCGTACGGTCGTTCTGCTCCGACATATTCCGGATGAAATCCTCCCAGTGATGGTCGGGATGCGACGGATTCAGCGCCCCTTTCGCCACTTCGTCCAGGATCCACACGCCCGGCGACACGCTGCCGGTGACGGGCGCCTTCACGCTGCCGGCGCCCCGCCCATCGTTACGAAAGTCCGCGTAGTTCAGCCCGATCAGGAAGTCCGGGTCGTGCTCACGCATCTTGCCGAACGCCAGGTTGAGGTTGCGCGCGGTCATCTCCTCCGCCTCGTGCCCGACCGGCTGCTTCACTCCGCGATAGTCGCGGAAGTCGCGGCTCGGCGCCAGCGGATCGCCGATGGACGGCACGCGGTATTCCCCATCGTAGCGAACCCCCATATACCCGTAGTATTCCTGACCTTCGATGATCTTCTCCGCACCGATTTCGGACAGCTTCGGATCACGAAAATCGAGCCAGGCATTGATGAAGCCAGGATACCCGCCATGCAGCGACTTTGGCTTGTAGTTCGTCACCGCCTCCGGTCGCGGGTTCTCCTTGTACCACCCCTGCACCTGCTTCATGCTATCCGGATAGTTCTCGATGTACCACTGATGGATCTCCACCGGCGCAAGGCTCAACCCGCCGACGAATGGCGTTCCGTCTGCCGAATACGCCAGGTACTCCGGATGTTGCCGCGCAAACTCCGTTCCAGCAATGCCACTGGCGCACGCGTTGACGTATATCAAGGTGGCGATTCCGTTATCGTGCAGCTCACGAATCAGTTGACGAATAGCATTGACCGAGTAGTTGTAGTGTGCTGCCTTATAATAGTTGGGTACCGGCGGCACGATGCTGCTGAACGAGCAGAACGCCGGCCCCATCAGTTCCCCCACTGTCAGGTATTGATGACGAAAGCGCGCCACCTGCTGATCGATGCGCGCGGCAAGCTGCGGGTTCTGCACCTCCCCTTCCGGCGCCGGCGAACCGTCAGGCAGCACATCGTGCCCATAGACTTCCGGTACGCTGTAGTCGACCGCGACCATGAAGGGGCTGGCCGCACAGGAGAAGACCTCGCTGGCCGTCGCCCTCGCTTCGCCAAGCACCGCCGTGACTACCGCTTCATACCCCCAGTCGGCTGGCGGCGTAAAGCTGAAACTCGCCTGCCCTTCCCCATCCGTCATTCCCTCGAAACTGGCGGCAACCGTATCCACCTGGTGCACCACCCGGCAGTCGATGACCGCACCCGGTTCGCTCGTCACCCGCAACACGACCGCTTCTCCCGGCTTCACCCACAGCTTCTCCGGCCAGACCCTCACCTCCAAGGCCTGCGAAGATGACGACAACACGAAAAGCAATATCGACAGCACTCTCATCGGATCACCTCCTGCAGGTTCTGGCTCAGGATCTTTGACAAGGTTGGCACCCATGAAGGGCTTTCCCAGTACGGAACGACATTCGGTGGCGGGCTGCCCATGGGGGTCCCCAGCCAGACCACGACCTTGCCTCGGCCATGACCGCCGGTGATCAGCAGCGGATGCTCCCCTGCTCGGAGCAGGACGGCAGCATCACCCCGCAGTTCCTTCGGTTGCTGGATCCACTGCACGGCGACTCCATCCACGCCCGAGATAGCCGTAAAAGCAGGCAGGCGATGGATATCCCAGAACGGTAGCGTCGAGAACGGCAACACCTCCGCCAGCACGCTCTCATGCCAGCGCGATTTGCCCAGGCTGTAGAGACCTCCACAGACGAGCAGCGAGCCGCCCGCACGGACGTACTGCTCGACGGCAATCTCGCCGGCTTCACCCAACGCCTCGGCACCCACATTGTTAAGCACCACCAGGTCGTAACCCAGCAACTCCTCCGCCAGTAAAGGCTGTCGCGTCAGCTCGTGCCCCAGCGTGCCAGTCTGGAAAATGGATTCATCGAAAACAACGGCCGGATCGAGTGCGGTAAGCGCTTCCTTCACCCGATTCATGTCGTGCCAAAGGCCGTACGCATAGAATACCTGCAGTCCCGACTTCGCTTCCAGCCGCAGATTCCGGTCCTCCATCAGCTCCGGCTTGACCTTGCGGGGCAGCTCCGCCCGATAGGTCACCGCCGACTCCTGCAGGTGGTAGCCGCCACTGTCCGTGTAGTACATGAACTCCTGTTCGCCCGACACACCCTCCGCGACGACTGCCAGCTTCAGTATGACAGGTTGCTTCTCGATGCCGGGCACCGTCAGCGAAATCGTCGCCGCCTTGCCCGCGCCAATGGCATCAAATGTTGCCGACACCCTCCCCAGTTCAGCCGAGCGATCCGATGTCACCGCCGAAACGCTCAACATGGTTGCCGCCACCGTCCCGCTGGTTGGATGCACGGCAAAGGTCAACTGGTCACCTGCCTGACTGGCGGTCACGTAGACGCGCTCGTCGGCATAGTAGCAGTTGCTCATATCCGTGACCGGCACCAGCATGTACGCCGTCGTCCAGCTCTGGCTGGCGCGAACGAGCACCCGGTCGAAAAAGAACTCCATCGTATACGCGGGCAAACACGAGTAGTGCTGCTGCAGATAGTTGTAATCGACCAATCCCAGAAAGCCCGCGCCGCTTTCGCGATCGAAGGTGGCCGCCCAGCCAGCCGCCGGCCGCCTCACGAACTCATCGCCAATGCCCCTTCCCCCTTCGAAATAGCTCATGCGGATCCCAAGATAAGAAGGCCGAAAGGAGACAGGCACCCCCCGGTTGCCGCCCCCGAAGAAACGATTCTGCACCCAGGCGCCCGGAAACACATCCTCTTCGCTGGTGTTCTCCAGGGTCATCCGCACCCGTATGGCTGGGCTGTCCGCACGCAGGTCAATCTCCTTGCGCATGACAAGACCCGGATATGGCAACTGACGGAAGGCCCGCCACAGCTCGATGCGAAGATGCCTGGCCGACTGCTCCACGATCCGATACTCGTAGGGATGATCCTGCAACTCTCCCGGGTGCCGCTGCTGCCAGATCATATCCTGCAGCAGCCCCCCTCCCTTGGCATAGATCCAATCCTTGCTGATATCGAATGGCTTGTAGATGAAGCTCCGTATCGAGCCGCCACGTGCCGTGTCGATGACCAGCCGATAATAGTCGTTCTCCACGATGAATTCCGTCTGCTGCTCGACCTTCAGCCCACCGGCCACCACGCTGCCGGCAAGCAGCAGGAGGACAAGATACTTCATGAAGACACTCCCGGTTCGATGTTCAGGGGCAGTGGTTGGTGACCGTGACTGTGCTGGGGGCGATTGACAAGCACAGGCAGCCAGTCCGTCGCGGGCGCGGTGGCAACCGGGCCACTGAGCCAGGGCAACCGCTCATTGTCGATGCCCGTGCAGGCAAACTGCGGGATCGGCAGAGCCCGTCCATTGAGGCTGCGGCTGACGATTCGATCCTGCCACGCATCCCAGCGCAAACCAAGCTCCAGACCCTCGCGGCAGTAGCGCACCTGCCGCTGCCAGTGAAACGTGTCGTCGACCAATTTGCCCCGGCGGAACCACGCCTTGAAATCTTCCAGCGACGCGAAATCTGCCTCGGTTGCCACTTCCACCAGGAAGCCATTGCCCAGCCTTGCCAGGTCGCACTCCTGTTGCACGGCGATTGGCTCACCCTCATAGCCAACAATGTCGACGCAGCCCCATAGCCCCCGCCTGGCCGCCCGCAACCGCACCGAAGTCGGCAACGGCAGCCCGTCGAGATCCTCCCGCCATGGCGGCAGCAACGGCCGAAAGCCAAGATAGATTGGGCCATCCTGCACGAAGATATCAGAGACAGTCGCGGACTCACCCTGCCACTCCTCTATCCTCTGCTCCCCGAACCATAGTTGGTCAAGCTGATTGCCGTAGTGCAGCGGGTAGAGCAACGTCAGCGCCAGCGAACGGATGGCCCAGTTCTCCAGCGGTCGCGGCCGATAAAGCATGATCGCCGTCCCCCTGTGTTGCACCCCGGCAAAGCGCCCGGCATCGCCGAAGTGGATCGGCCCGTGCAGCATCCGCGACTCCGGCCTCCCTTCGATCATCTGCAGGTGATGCTCCTCCGCCATGCACTTGTGATTGATGCTGAAGGAGCAATACCATGAGCCCTGGTCGCGGGCGTCGTCCAGCGGAGCCCGCTTGCGGTAACTGACCTGCCAGTTGTTGTTCGGACACGACCCCAGCAACCGCTGATCCGCCGTCCCCATCCCCCAGTCCGCTTCCATATATGACGTCAACAGATGCTCGCCCCCGGCATACTGCACGTTGTGCAGACCATGCTGAGTCTTGCTGCCGTCAGGATGCACCTCCTCCCAGATCTCCAGCATGTTGCCGAACTCGTTGGTGCCGACAATCTCATACGGATACGGCTTCGTAACCACCTGCCCCGCCAGGAACTCCGGCACATGGTACGGCTGCGCGCTGACCCGCGTCAGAAAGCCCAGCGACCAAGCCAGATTCTCCCCATGCGGCCATGCCACCCGACGATGCTCCGGCGTCTGCTCCGGCTCCAGAATGTCGTCGATGCAAAGCCAGCCCGGCAGCGCACCTTCGCCGAAAACGTAACTGAAAAGCATTCCCCACCCCTGACACGACAGTCGCCCATGCGTATAGTCCCTGGCACTCGGCCCAATCTTGCGAGCCAGATTCGGATGCCAGTGGCCGATAAGATCGCTCCAGATGCGATCCAGCGCGCCCTGCGCCAACTCCCGGCACTCGGCATCCCGAGCCCACGCGACAATCGCCGCCAGCGGGTACATTGTGTGCGGCAGATAGCAGTCATTCGCCTCGTGAATGAAGCCGCGCCGCTGCAGCACATCCCGAAGCTGGTACAGGCTCGCCCGCCCCGCCTCGACATCATGCGGCTCATTCAGCAGCTCACCCGTCAGGATCAGTGCCGAAGTCGCCAGCGACACATGGTTATCATTGTAGCCATGCCATTGCACGCCACGCAGATTGTGCCCGCTGTGCGTCACGTCATAGCCCGCGGCGCCAACGCCCCTATGCAGGGTCCCATTCACCGTGGTCACGCTGGCCGCGCGAATCTCCCCAAGCAGCCACTCACGCGTCGACGGCGTCAGATAATGGCCGCTGCTGTGCCACAGCGCCATCATCATATCCATCGCAAACGCGCAATGCCCAAGCATCAGGTCGTTTGCCCGCAACGCTTTCTCTGCCAGTTCCCGACCTCCCGCATCCCCATGCAGCAATGCCGTCGACAATTCGATGACGTTGCGTTGATCGTAGGCGCGCGCGCTTCCCTCTCGCCAGCCATTACCATTGAACTCGCCCCTATCATTGAAGAACTGGCGGCACTTCTCCCCTATCCGCGCCCAATACCCTTCCCGACGCACTGCCTGCGCCTCCAGATTGCAGTCCACTTTACCCATCAAACATCCTCCCGTGCTTCAATAATGACTGGCTGGACGGTGTCCAGCAGATGGCTGGTCGGCGCCACATTGCCGTCGAGGAAATACTCCAGTACACGCTTGTAGCGCTCGACCGGGTCCAGAAGTATATACGGAAAGGCACTCGTTGCTGGACTCCGACTGCCGGAGATCAGGCCGAAATCCACACACCCGGTTGCCAGGAGCTGCTGACGCAACAGGTTGGCGCTCGACGTCCAGCTGCAAATGTAGCCCCGACCTTCCGCAAGCGCCGGCGGGACCGACTCCGGCGTCCATTCCATCCGGCAGGTCGCTTCATTGGCAACCACGTGCCCATAGGTCACCTCCAGATCGATGCCGTAGTCTTTCGCCGCTTCCAGGGCACCTTCGCGAAACTCCACGTGCTGCCACTGCGTCTCCAGGGTCAGGGCCGATACCAGGCATTGGCTGCGCCAGCCGGCCATCGCCAGATGTACGCAAGCCATGTAGCCGGCCTTGTGGAAGTTGAGCTGAAAGACCGCATGCTCCCGCAACATCTGCACCGGGCAGTTGAGCACCGCAACCTTGGTGCCCGCCAGGCGCAGGGATTCGTACAGATCGAAGCTCGACGGCAGAAAAGGTGTCGGCTCGATCATCACGCCCGCTACCGGCTTTTCCAGGAGTCGCTGCAAGCAGGCGCGCTCATAGGCAGGATCCTGCTTGAGTGGTCCCGTGTCGATGATCTGGACGTGATGCTCGTACTCGAAGGCGCCTTGCTGGAACGGCGATAGCTCCGCCAGCATGGTTGGCGTAAACGGGCCGATCACCGCGAAGGTTCGCTCTTGCGAGCCCGCCGGCTGCGGCATCGGAATGAAGGTGCCCGCGCCTCGCTTCTGTACCAGGCGCCCCCGCTCCTTCAGCACCGCCAGCCCTTTGCGCGTCTGGTGGCGGGTCAGACCCAGTTCCACCGCCAGCTCGTCTTCCGCTGGCAACTTGTCACCGGGTCGTAAGCCCTGCCGGCTGATCGTCTTCTCGATTTCGGCAGCCACCTGCCGATCTTGCAGCATATCCATCGCTCTCTCCGCTGGGATTCTCACTTGTCACCTTAACATAATGCCCATCTTCGGAAGATCAACAACTACTTTCAACTTTTACAGTTGCTTCCAGTTGACAACCATCTTACCAACTCGATAGTATGCAGTAACGAGACTCGCACTTCAAAGCTCTCCTGAGAGGATCATCATGCACAAGCAACCCCCCGAATCCCCGCGCCGCTTCACCCTGATCGAGCTTCTGGTGGTCGTAGCTATTATCGCCATTCTGGCGAGCATGCTGCTGCCCGCCCTGACCAAAGCACGCGATAAGGCGCGCGAAACGACATGCGCCAGCAACATGAAGCAGTTCGGCTTGGCCTTTGCCATGTATCAAGATGAAAACACCGGCTGTTTCCCCCCGCTCTTCTACAACCAGTGGAACGACGGCGTCTGGTTCTATGTCATGGGCGACTTCCTTGGAATGGGCGATACCGGCACCTACAGCAAGTGGGTCGCCAAGGCCTCACCCCAGCACTCCGGCAAACGCAGTTCCGTCATCACCTGTCCCACCGACAACTACCTCGCTATCAAATGGCAACCCAGCTACGGCTATCATGACTTCTACCCGTACAGCCTGCTGCAGACACATGAGATCGGCGGGCGCAAACTCGAACGATTCTCGCGGCCCACCGACTGCTTCATCCTCGCGGAAACCAGTCACCACGCCGTGCATGAAGCCGGCGGCGCCTCCAACGAGAACTTCCGCATTCAGGCAGACAGCACCGGCACCATCGACACCCGCCACAGCAACTTCATGAACCTCCTGATGGCGGATGGACACGTCCAACGCTTCGGCCAGACGCGGTTCGCCTGGCCAACCCGCACCCAAAATCGCCGCCTCTGGTATTACGACGCCAACTAGGAGAAAACATGCTGAAGCTTCTTATCCCCTTCCTGGCCGCCGCGGCCCTTGCCTTTGCCCAGATGCCTCCCGGCGCGATCAATGCCGCGGACTATCCGAGCCTGCAGGAGGCCATCGATGCCGTCCCCTACCCCGGCGGCGTCGTCTATCTTCCCAACGGCACCTACAAGCTGGACAAGCCTCTCGACCTCACCAATCTCTACAACAATGGCCAGAAGACTCGCTGGCTGGTCCTTCAGGGCCAGCACAAGTTCACCAGCGTGATTACCGGCGACTTCCCCGACGGCCCCGTCATCGACATGACCGGCAGCGGTTACCTCTCCCTGCGCGACCTCACGGTCTCCGGTAGATCCAAAACGCTGCTGCTGGCGGCACGGCGCAACTTCGCCGCGGGTGGCGGCCACGTTTTCGAAAACTGCATCTTTCGCGGCGACCATTGCGAAGTCGCCATTCGCCTGCATGGCTCCGAGTGCGACCGCTTCTACAACTGCGAGATCTATGTCACCCAGCCCAACGCCATCGGCGTCGTTTTCACCGCCCACACAGAATTCGAGCTGAATGGCAAGACGTATACCATTCAGAGCCCTTACGAACCCGACATGACCGGTGGCAGCAACACCGAGCTGCGTTTCTACGGCTGCTTCATCCATAGCCACGGGCTCAACTCCATCGGTCTCTACGTAAAGGGAAGCGCCAATGATGTCTCCATCTTCGGCGGCTATCACGCCAACGGCGGCTTCGCATCCATCTATCTCGACGGTACCAAAGGAAATGTCGGCGACATCCGCATCGATGGCCTGCGCATCGAGGGCGAAACCGGGCTCTACAACCTCTATGCTCGCGGTTCCGTCCGCAACGTGACCATCGAAGGTTCGTGCTGGGGAAGCGCTGGAGAGAACATCCGCTACGAAGCCGTCGCCGATACCTTCGATCCCGTTGGAGCATGCGCCGATGGTTGGAGTATCCGCCACAGTAGCCTCTCCATCGCCGACCAGTCCCTGCGCGCCCCGGAACGCACTGGCGCGCTGATGAGCTCCCCGCGCGCGGAACGTGCTATTCTTCGCCTCGATCGCGCCTCCAATTGCACCATCGAGAATGTCTGGCAGCGCGCTTACGAAATCGTCCCGGCTCAGCCCCAGCCGGAACAGGCCAACGCGGACGACGATACCGTCATCCGCAACACCGACATCAAGGACAAGCTCGAGTGGTATGAGGCAAGGCTGTTGGTCATCAGCGGCTTCGCCTACGGCAACGCCATCACCACCGATCGGCGCGACCGCGTCGTGTTGCCTGCCGACAGTCGCGGCAACCGCATCGTCACCCACAATGACGATGACGTGGCGCGCACCTACCTTGGCGCTGGTGGCGCACCACAGGTACTGAACCTGACGCCGATCAACCTGGCCACCATAAGCTCTCCCAAACTGGGCGACCTTGTCCTGGCGATTCAGCCGGATGATCGCCCGCCCCGCCTGGCTCTCTTTGACGGTGTCACGTGGACTCTTCTCGCGGCGCAACCCCAATGACCATCGACACTGTCGACCTGGATAGACGCCGCCACCTGCTCATGCAGTGGACCCGTGAAGCCAACGCGCCCCGATTCAGCGCGGAAGGTGAATGGCTCGCCGGGGGCCAGATCCCCGGCATACGCGAGCGTGAGTGGCACTGCCTGAGCCTGTATGAAGGCAGCTGCCGGCATATCTCCCTCGCCAATCGCATTCTTGAAACGAGCATCGACGACGGCAACGACTTCTCGGCCTTCTTTGCCCCTCTGCTGCTGAGGCTCCATGGGGACAAGTTGAGCCCTGGCGCCAGGCAACTCCTGGAATCCAGTTTCGCCGCCATTCTGCCACACGCATGCGAGCATCTTTTCCGCTACACGGAAAACTGCGGTCTGCTGAACACTTTCGGCCTCTTGGAGGCCGCGGCCATTCAGGAGCGTCCGGATTACAGGGAGCGCGCCCTGAAATACCTGCGCATGTTCGCCCATTTCCTGCGGGAGAATGGTGTTTGCAGGGAGTACTTCAGCCTGAACTACCTCCCGGTCACCCTCTTTGCCGCGGGCACTCTGCGCTGGCTGGCCAGGGATGCCGAGGTGCGGATTCTGGCAGAACAGATCGAGCACCATCTCTGGAACGAGTTGGCCCTCTGCTGGCATCCCGTGCTGCACCATCCGGCTGCTCCTTCCGGCCGCAGCTACACGGTCAACAGCATGGGCGGTTACTCGGGCCTCCACTGCCTGGCCTGGCTCGGTTTCGGCGAGGCGGCATCTCCCTCTCCAGCTAAACTCGGAGTCTTCACCAGTGCCGAGGCATGTGCATCCCAAGATGCGGTGCTCCCCTTCATGCAGGCCCATCTGGGCATCTATGCGAGCATACGCTACAATCCGCCTCCAGACGCCCTCGAACTCGCCCTGAACAAGGCGCTCCCGTTCACCTACCAGACCACCACCACCCTCTCCGCCTACCGCGGGTACGAGCAGCGAAGCGATGTAACGGAGGCCGAAGCCAAACAGATGGGCGGCTGGTATGCGAGAGGCGCCGCTGGCGGCGGAACCGCCCACCTGCCAACCGCCGTTCTCTTTCCCCGTGGCCGCACCCATCTCTTCGGCTACATGGACAAGAGCTGCGGACTTGGCACAGCGACGCAGCAGATGACCGGACAAAGCGACACCTGCCATGCCGTCTGGCGACGCGGCAGCGGCAGAAACGGGCTCGAAGATCTGCGCACTCTCTACCTGCGCTACACAATTGACGATGCCTTGGAGCAGTGCTTTGACCAACCCGAATACGGCGGCAACCTGGCGGAACAGGGTCGCGGAGGCGCGTTGCAGAGCGGACCGCTCGCCGTCTGCTGGTATGCGGCGGGGGAGGAGATATTGCGCGGCATCTCCAGTCTGCGCACCTGCGTCATGGTCTCGGAGTGGTTCGGCCCGGTGGAAGAAGTCTGGCTCGGAGAAAGCCATTGTCCCCACCGCCGCGGCAGCAGCACCAAGGCGCAATGGGTATTTCTGCGTGACGGCGAAAGCTTCGTGGGGATTCATCCCCTGGTATCGCGAATTCATGGAGACCAGCCACTGCTGACTGTCCGTCCCATCGGCAGATTCCTCTGCCTCACCATTGCCAACTATAATGGCCCCGCTCGCGACTTTGAGCCCGCAGAACTGCGCCAGACCGGCGGCGGCGCCGTCATCTGCATGGGCTCCCTCGACCGCTTCCGCAACGGCTTTTCCCAGTTCCGCTCCAGTTGCCAGGCCGCCACGATACTCGACTCCACCTACGAAAGTCAGCGCCACCTGCACCTTTCGTGGGAAGATCGGGAGGTGGAGCTGCTCTGGGACCTGCAGACCGAATACCTTGCATACGCGCGAACCGAAGAAGGCTTTATTTGCGAGAAACGTTGGGCAACGAATCCGCCACGGACTACAGGTACGGAATTGACGGCAACGCTCCCCAACTGAACTCAACCTTTCATCGTGGATTTCACCATGTTTCAGGCACCATCTTATCTCGAATCCCGCCGTGGCGACGTCCGTTTCGCCACCGCCGCCCATACGCCCTCCTTTCATACACGCGACCAGGATGAGTTCATCGTCATCTACGATGGCGACCGAACCCTCGCCACCCTCAGCCGCGACAGCCTCTATTTCGACTGGCGCGAGTGGTATCCCGATGGGCGCAACGGAGTAAGCGACGAGATACGCCGCCCCTACCACAACCCCTCCATCCGCGGCACCACCATCGTCAACAACTGGCGCCTCGACGGTCGACAGGCGGTCTGCTCCGCGAGCAACCGGATCACCTTTGGCGAGCAAGGAGGCTCGACTCTCTCCATCCGCATCGACGAGGAATTCGGCGCGGACGAGAGCGGCTTCCACGAACTGGTCGTCAGTTACGACCCCGCGTGGGGCTGCTACATGCTGGAGTACACGGCCGAGTTGGCAATGCTGAAACCGTATGGTATCGAGTTCAGTAACATCTGGAGTCGCGGCGCGGGCGAGTTCTGGCCGGCGGATGTCGATCTGCATCACGTCATCTGGCAGCATCCCGACGGATTGCGGAACTTCCCGCACAACCCCCTGGTGCCGAATCTTCCAGGCAACATGGATCAGGAGGGCCAGCGACGCATCGCGGTCGGCGGCTTCCTGGGGCTGGGTGTGCGCCATCGAAGCAACCCCGTGATCGAGATCCTCGGCAGCCATACCCGCAATCTCTCCAGCAGTACCTGCTCATGCTGGTACGACGAGCATATCTGGATGAATAACCCCACGCCGCTGGAAGCCGATGGCAGGTATCACTGGCGGGCGCACTATCGCATCTTCTCCATCCCCGAGCCACTCGCCGCCAGCCTCCTCCAGGAGTCCCGCATGATCGACATGGGCGACACCGACGAGGCGTACGAGAGCTGGCGCTACCTGAACAACATCCGCGGCGCCGGACGCCAGGTGCAGCCTTTTCAGTCACTCGCTCTGATTGGCGGTGAGGTGAGCGACTTCAGCAAGCCGATCGCCCCCACTCAGGTGCTGGTCGGCAACTACTGGTACGTCCATCCCCAGCCGTATGGTACCGTCACCTGGGATAAGGCGGAAAGCGCCATCCTCCTGACTGGACGCGACGCGAGAGCAGAACTGACAAGCACCTCCTGCGGCCCCAGCCTGATGATGCATGACGGCTGCAACTATCGCTTTCGCGCCGACGTGAAGACGGAATCGCTGAGCGGCGCCGCCTGGCTGCAGGGATCCGCCTTCCTCTTTTCCCCGCCAGATGCCACAAGCTCCGTCGCTTCCACGCAACTCTCCGGCACAACGGCATGGACCACCATCGAGCTGCTGATCCATAACAGCCAGGAGACCGACTACATGCTTATCGGCTTGCATCTGCGCGGCACGGGAAAAGCATGGTTCCGCAACATCCTCCTCGAAGAAATAACCCAGGAATGACATGACACCACGCGATAATCTGCGCGCGCTGCTTCGGCGTCAGGGTTACCAGTATGTCCCCCCCTTCTTCTCGCTCTGCCCGGATCTCCAGAAGATCTTTCACGAGAAGACCGGGGCGACCTCAGTGGAAGAATACTTCGGCTTTCCGAACCGCGTCATCGGCTTTCTGGGTGGGCACCACGCATTGCCGCCGGACTGGGGCGACTACTACCCGGAGAAGCTGGCTCCGGGAACGACCTTCACCAACTATGGCGTGGCCCACGAGCCCGGCAGCGCCGCGGCCAGACACATGACGCGTATGCGCCACCCGCTGCAACACGGTGACAGCCTTGAACAACTGCAGGCCTACCCGTGGCCGGATTTCAACCATCTGGATACCGCTCCCCTGGCCGCCCGCGCCAGAGAGATCCACGCAGCGGGCCTCCTGCCCGAGGCGCACATGGCCATGACCATCTGGGAGACGGCATGGTACATCCGTGGCATGGAACCGCTCATGATGGACATGATGAACGATGACCCCAAGGCTGCCTTTCTGCTTGACACCATCACCAATCACTCCTGCAGCCGCATCGCCGCCTATATCGAGGCCGGAGCCGAACACGTGCATATCGGCGACGATGTCGGCACACAACGGGGTTTGATGATCTCCGCCTCCATGTATCGTGAGTGGCTCAAGCCCCGATTGGCCAAGGTCATCGAGACAGCTCGCCGGCTGAACCCAGAGGTGATCGTCTCCTACCATTCGTGCGGACACGTCACCCCCCTTATCGGGGACTTCATAGAGGCTGGTATCGACGTTCTCAACCCCGTACAGCCCGAGTGCATGGACTTCACCTCCATCCACGCCGAGTATGGCGACCGGCTCAGCTTCTGGGGCACGATCGGCACCCAGACCACCATGCCACACAGCTCACCCGACGAGGTCAGGCGGCTGGTATGGCATCATCTCGACATCGCCGGCCCAACCGGCGGCCTGTGGCCCACGCCGACTCACCTTCTCGAACCTGAAGTGCCATGGGAGAACATCATGGCATACACCCAAGCTTGTCGAGATTATGCGAAATATTAAGACCATAATAGCTTGAAAAAGTCACCTTGGTATTTATGGTATTTGATCGGCACGAATCATCCAACGGAACAAATACCATGGTGACCCCACTTACCTCCCTTGGACGGAATCTCCTCGCGGAGATAGAAAAACGCTATCTCAACAGTCCGCAGGTAGAGCGTTTGCCCTCCGAACGCCAGCTCGTGGGTGAACTGAAAACCAGCCGAGTGGCGCTGCGGCCAGTCTTGGCGTACCTGGAAGAGACGGAACGCGTTTTCCAGCGTCCCGGAGGCCGCATTCGCTACATTCGCCCGTCGCCGGGCGATAGCTGTGAGGCCGAGGACCATGCACCTTGGGATCCGCTGGAGCGGGCAGCCTTCAGCCGACCGCAAGACGATGCAAACCATCACCTTCGCATCATGCTGATGGATCTCTGCCCCGGCAGTGCCGTCGGAATCCGGACCCGTTGGGAATGCTGGGCGGAAGCGTTTCACGCAGAACATCCCTCCGCCTCACTCGAACTGGTGCCATGGAACCTGAACGCTCACTGGACAATGTCGCGGATTGTGGAGAATCTTGAGGGGGTCGATCTCCTGCAGGCTCCATCATGGTTCGGCCCGGAGTTGGTTCAACAGGGATGGGCCCAGCCGTTGACCTTCTCGGGGAGACAGCTATCTGGTGACGGACTCCCCTATGGCAGCAGCCTGCCTTGCCTGCTGGCACATCGGCCAACGGTCGCTTTCTACCTCGGCAAGCAGGTTCCGACCCGCTGGAGTTGGCGCGAGTTTCTCGACGCTACCCAACTGCTGACGCAAGATCGCGAGTCGCCGCTCATCATGCACTGGTTCACCACGCACCTGCTCTCCAGTTGCGGAATACTGCCGCTGAACAAACGCTCGCCCACCTCGGCACAGGTTGCCTTGCTGCAACGTATCCTGGATCGTACTTTTCCGCAGGAGCCCTTCAATTTGGACCGTGTGGCCTCCGGCGTGGTCCCTTTCTGGCCTACCCTCATCTCCGGCCTGCCGGGTCTGCTGGAACGCAATCGGCATCAGGATCTGTGCGTCCTGCCCTATCCATGCGAACCGGATGGCCATGTTCTGGAAATGGGCATGGAGCTCTTCCAGTCCGCCCACACGCCCCGCCCTCTGGAAGCATGGGAAGCCATCGCGTGGTTGACGGCGGACAAAAGGCAGGACGAGCTTGCGGACAGCTACCACCTGCTGCCGGCAAGACCCGAATCCCGCGCCCTCATGGCGCAACGGCACTGTCCACTTGGTCCTCTCGATATCTTCACCAGCCTTGCCAGTCACAGCAAACCCGCCAACCGGGAGCAATCCGGTCAATCCGAGTCCCGCCTGCTCTTTCCGGAAGTGGAAGCCGTACTGAACGGCAAACAATCCGCCACCGAAGCCATCGTCCGCCTGCAACTGCGGCAGGAAATCGAGGCTGCCCGTCTCACCACCCGCACCGTCAACATTGCTTCCTGAGCCCTGCCCGACACATAACCAAGGAGTAGACAACCATGACCAGTCGACCTTCATCCACATCTTTCACCCTGATCGAGCTGCTCGTCGTCGTGGCGATAATCGCCATTCTGGCCAGCATGCTCCTGCCGGCGCTCAGCAGCGCCCGCGAAAAAGCGCGCCAGACCAGCTGCACGAACAACCTGAAACAGCTTGGCCTGGCCTTCTCCCTTTATCAGGATGTAAACGACGACCACTTCCCGTGGACACGCGGGCCCGACCCCGATTCCAATACGACATCCACATGGTGGTACGCGAAGCTGGCGCCCGAAGCCGGCGCAGCCATGAGCACAAGCTTCATTCCGCTGTTCAAGACGCCATTCTGGTGCCCGACTTATGACCGCGGCAGCCTCGCACTGCCGGATGGCCACGGCAATTGGCGCTGGGATATCGGCTACTCCTACCCGACCTATTGGCAGAACAAGAAGAAGGCGGTCGGTGGCGACCACCGGGCAGCCAGTATGCAGCCGCCAGCGCGTATTGGCGCCATCAAGACACCGGACACCACCATGGTTCTCACCGAAGCGTATCAATCCGCCACGCGCGCCTCCTCCTTCATTCAGGTCGTCCCCGGTTGGCCGGTTCGCATGGGCCGCCACGGCAATGGCGGTCGCGGCACCAACTTCCTCTTTGCCGATGGACATGCCGTAAGCATGAACGACGGCCCCGCGCTCCTGGCGCAGTGGATGCGCGGCGATACCGGCGCTTCCCCAAATCAAAGCGACTATCCCTTCAACACCGACTGGGAGTGAAAGCAGATGATGCTATCAGGATGGAGGATGGCACGAATGGCTATTCTGCTGACAACCGGCCTGTCCACCGCCCAGATGAACCATATGACGCCACCCCTGCCGCCCGGCGAGCATCCGCGCCTCATCTTCACCGCACAGGAATTGCCTGCACTTCGCGAACGGGCAGCAGAAGAACGATACCGTCCCCTCTTGGCCAACCTGCGGGGTGGAGCAGAGGCTCTGCGCAAGCAACTCGACCAGGTGGCGCAGGATCAGGTGGCGCGTGACAAACTGGCCAAGGATAGTTTGGGGCAATGGGGCTATCACGCCACGAACACTCGCGCGGCTGCTCTTTATTATCAGCTCTCCGGGGAACCGGCCGCCGGAAGAACAGCTGTGGACGCCTTCATCATCTGGCTCGACGCCAATCCCCCCGACGACCAACTCCAGCCAAAGGAATCCTGGGGGGTACAGGAGTATGCTCTGGCCTATGACTGGATCCACGAGCTGCTGACCGAACCTCAGCGCAACAGCGCCCGGCGCATCTTCGCATCCATGCTCCAGCAGCCGACGCGCGACCTCATGGACCGCGAATGGTTCGGCCTGGGCCAGTCCGTTACCGGCAGAAGAATTAGCGGCGCCAACTGGATGGCCCTCTTCGGCAGCAACCTCGCCATCACCGCTCTTGCCGTCGAGGGTGAAATCGACGTAGACGAGAGCCTCCTCCCGGACGCCATTGGCCTCGTGCGAGCCTTCCTGATGGAGTGCATTGACGCCGACGGCGCTCTCTATGAAGGGATGGAATATGCGAGCGGCTTCGGCACGCATCATCTCCCGCCTCTGCTCATGGCCCTGCGCCGGCGCGGCGTCGATATATACTCCGATAGTCATCTCTCGCAGGTCGGCAACTGGCAGACGTATGAGACCCTGCCGTGGGGCTTCGAATCCTTCGACCATAACAAATCGATCGGACGCTTCGGCGCCGGCCCGCTGCTGACCTTCAACGCCCGGGAATACGGCGGCCTCTTTCTCTGGTGTTATCAGAACGGCGCCATCGAAGAGCATGGAATCCTGCCCAACGAGATGATCGGCTTGCTCAACGGCCTGCCCGAAGGCGCGGCCGGGTCGCCTGACGATCTGCCGCCCGATCGATGGTTCGCGGCGCGGGGCCTGGTTTTTGCTCGCGACGGCTGGGGAGAACGGGATGCCATGGCCATGTTCGGGGTCAATCCCGTGGGCGCCGGGCATACTCACGCCGACCAGGGCAACTTCCTTCTCGCCGCCAATGGCGCCTACTTCATCGCCGACTCCAGCGCCGGCAACTACGAAAGCCGCGATCACAATGTGGTCCATATCGACGATATCGGTCAGGGACAACGCGAAGCCGGCCTCGATGGTTTTATCCGCCACGTCGACAGGAACGAGTACGCCCTCCTGGCCGACGCCGACCTCAGCCTGAGCTACGGCAGGCTACTGCAGGGAGGTCTCAATGGCCCCTGGTGGTGGAAGGAATACAACCCGGTCCAACGCGCCGATCGTCGTTTCCTCTTCGTACGAGGCATTGCCGGTCCCCTGCTGATCGTCGTCGATGAAATCCGCAAGGACGATCAGCCGCACCGCTACAGCTGGCTGGCCCATACGCCGCAACGGCACGTTGTCAGCGTCAGCGAGAACGGCTTCACGATTGCTGAACGTTTTGGCGGCTCCTATCTGGAAACGCTGGCCAAGGGATGCAACGCCACACTCGTCGCCAGGGATGTGCCCGAAGGCATCTACCGCGGCTGGCTGCTGGTGCGAAGCGTACCGTCACCCGCTGGCTGGGCATCCAACAACCTCTCGGTCAATGGTCGAAAGATCCCCTACAACGAAGCATACTTTGGACGCGGCTTTCACCGCGAAGGCTGGGACTGGCTACCGCTGAAGCCGGATCGCGTCGCCGAAATCGTCCATCCCGGCGGCAACCTTCGGGTCGGCCTCGAGTCCCACAGCGGTGGCCGGATCGCCCTGGCTGTCTTCACCCGGGACCCGGAGTGGGAGCCGGCGGATCTCATCCCCGAGCACGGTGGCGACTTCGTCGTCATTGGCGTGGAGAGTCTGGAGCAGGGAGCCTTGCCCTGGCAGATCGGCCATGCACCCAAGGGCATTCTCGATGCTCACTTTCTTGGTGCGCCGCTTAACCTCAGCATCGACCGAACTCGCACACCGAAAACCGCGCGCGTCGAGCTGCGGGCCGAACGTCACGACATCGATGGCCGCTTTGTCTGCGTCATGGCCCCGCATGACGATGGCGATGGCCGAACCCTCACCCGCGCCGAAGGTGGCCTGGTACGGAAGTCTCTCCTTGGCGTCGACACCATTGTCAGCGGCTGGGACGCGGTGCCGGCCGGCACCGCCACCACCGATGCCCAGGTCGCCGTGATTTCGCGTCATGCCGATGGACACCTGGTCAGCTACGCCATGGCTGCTGGCAGCCGCCTGGCAGATGCCAGTGGCGAGCTGATCACGGCTCAGGCAGGCACGCACCTGCTGCATGATGGAACCACTCTGGTCATTCGTGCACCGGCCGGCAGCCGCATCACCTGTCGGCGACTGCAGGCGACTACCCTGCAACTGAACGGCCTTACGGCATCGCTGCCGGCCGGCGATCCAGTCGTCATCGACGTGCCGACACCTGAAAGCGGTTGGCGGGTTGCAGTCGAAAACGAGGGCACCATCGTCCAGCTGACGGGAGGCAACGCTCCGTTGCCACGTATCGAGGCGCCCGCCGCGATTGAGCTGCGGGTGAACGGCATCAAACGGTACTTCACCCGCGATGGGGAGGGCCTGATCCATCCCGTGCTTCAGGACGGCGTCACGACCATCCACTTCCGCAACAGGATAACGGCGGCGGATCTGCGCCAGTACGAGAGCCAACGCCGGGACGGTGCGATCCACTACACCCTCCCTGCGGTACCCGGCCGCTACCGCGTCACCGTCGGCGACAAGGTTCAGGAGTTGGTGACCGCGACCGACACGCTGCCGGTGGTCGTGCAGGCGGAGACTCATCCTGCCACCATGGAGATCATCCCCATGACACGCCCCATTCCGGCGGCCAACTGGCTGGCCATCGGCCCCTTTGCCATTCCCGGAACAGACGGTCAGGATATGGGTGGCGACACCGTGCGGGCAAGCCTGACCCACCCGCTGCCGCCTGAAATCGCCATCGATCCATCTGCCATCATCGAAAGCGGTGGCAGATCGCTGCGCTGGGTTCCCGGTGACAGCGAGGAAGGGTGGCGCGTCGATGGAAAGATCGTGCCGGTGGCGCAGTGGAGCTTCGCCGATCGCGCCAGGGAAGCCGGCGTGAATTTCCTGCCCGCCTGCGGCGTGCGACGTGGTGAACTCTGCTACGCGGCAACGATCGTCACCAGCCCCGGCGAACGCGAGGCGCTGCTCCAGATCGGCTGCGATTTCTGGGCCACCGCCTTCGTCAATGGCGAGGAGGTCACCTCCGAACGAGCGAAACAACTATCGCACCTCGACGGGGCGCGCTTCCACGGCGATTCGCCGATGACGGCGCGAATCCGCCTGAAGGCCGGTGCCAATCTTCTTCTGGTCAAGTGCCGCGGCGGCGGCGGCAGCAACAGCTTTGTCGCCTATATCAGCGATCCCGGTGATCTCCACATCAGCCCTCCCACTCCTCACTAACAAGCACACGCATGCAGATCCAGATTGCCAAAGACTATCTTCTCATCGATGGTACCCCCAGATTCATCTACGGTGGCGATCTCAACTACGCCAAATTGCGCCGCCGGTGGTGGCAGGACCGCATGCGCAAGGTGAAGGCCGCCGGCATGAACACCATCACCTTCTACTGCACGTGGGCGTATCATGAACCCGTCGAGGACCAGTGGAACTTCCAGGGTGATCTGGATGTCGGCGCCTACCTGGATACCGCGCAAGAGGAAGGGCTGTGGGTCATCATCCGCATCGGCCCATTCGTGCATGGCGAAATGCGCAACGGCGGCCTGCCGCAGTGGCTCTTCGACAAGCTGGGCAACAAGGTGCGCACGAATGACCCCGAGTATCTGGCGGAGTCGGAGCGCTGGTACGAGAAGATCCTGCCCATCCTCGCCCCCCGGCTGATCACCCGCGGCGGGCCGATCGTCATGCTGCAGATGGAGAACGAGCTGGGTTCCGCCGGCAGCAAGGGAGACGATGTCCATCGCGGCTCGGAAGATCCGGAAGAACGCGGCAAACACATCCACTTCTACAACCGCTTTCTGCAGCGCTTCGAGATTGATATTCCGATCATCGACATCAACAAGCCATATCCCGGCAAGGAAGAGTTACCGCTGGTGGACACCGGCGGCGGGTATCCAGTCAACTGCTTCGGCTGCGATGGCGACCTGGGACCGATCAACCTGGATTGGTGGAAGAGTCACCAGCGGCCCCGCATCACGATCGAGAGTGGCAGCGGCATGTTCGTCCGCTACTACGATTGGCCTCCCTATCGGCACACCAATACCTTTCAGGGACCAATTTATCCGCCGGAGTTGATCGAGGCGCAAGGCTATCAGCATCTCGCCGAAGGGTGCAAGGGCATCAACTGGTTTGTCCTTAATGATGCCGAATACCCCGATGGCGGCGCCGAGCGCATGCTGCCACAGCGCATTTATGGCTTTCAGGCCCCGTTCACCGTCGCGGGAAACCTGCGCTCCAGCTACGGGCGCATCAAGCGCTTTGGCTGGTTTCTGCGCGCCTTCGAAGCAGAGCTCCTCACTGCCGTTCCGCATGAGACATGGGCCAAGGCCACAAGCTATGGCATCCCCCACCCTGGCGCCGAAAGCTCCGGCGACGACCTCTTCGAAGCCTACCACAGCGAAGCTCGCCAAAGCGATGCGCCTCTGCCGCACGTTCGCAAAGTCAAAGCCGGCGGCATTATCAACAAGGGACTCAACCTCAGCGAGTCCAACTTCCTGATCATGAGCAACGTTCGCGCCACCGGCGCGGCCTGGCAGAGGGACATTCGCGTGGAGAGCTGCCCGCGCGGCATTCCCTGCGAAGTGAGCCAGGAGTACCCAAAGCGCACCCAGATGGAGTTGGCCCCCGGCGAGAACAAGATTATGCCCTTCTTTGTGAAGCTGGCGCCGCACCACTTCCTCGAGTACAGCACCGCCACCCTCCTCGACCGACGCCCTTTCGGCAATGGTATTCAACTGATCGCCTGGGCGCGCAGCGATGCCACTGTCGAAAGCCGATTTGTCCTGCCGGAGAGCTGCCCCACCACCACGCTCCACGGCAGCCTGATACACTGGGAGAGCCCCAATACGGTTCTCGTGGCGGGGATCCCCGGACACGGCATGGAGATCGTCACCTTCGCATCGCCCATCCCCATGCGCTATGTCCTGATGAATGGCGAACGCGCTGAAGAGGTCTGGGAGGTGGCATCTCCACATGGCAAGCTGGTCGCCAGCTCCAATCTGCGCATCCTCGAAAGCCGCCCGGACGGTCACCTTCTCCTTCAGTCGGATACCTTTCTCTTCCATCTTTACCTCCTCTCCCCAACTCGACCCGAGCTGACTGGCCCATTTGCCGAACTGACTGAAAGCTACGATCCAGCCGCCTGCCTGTACAAAGCCAGCGGACGACTCGAATGCCCTAAACCGGAAATCGCCTGGCGGCGGCGACATGAGGGTGAGGACCTGATTATCGAGGCCGATCTGGAGCCCAGCCTTATCGCGGATACCGACACGGACTTCACCCTGCAGGTCCGCTTTGACGGCATGCTCGGCTATGCGTGGCTCGATGATTACCTGATCAGCGACCATGCCTATGGCCGCTTCCTTCCTTGGGAAATCCACCTGCGCGATCGGCTCGTCCAGCCATCGCGACTGCGCATCCGCTGCACCCAGACCCATTCGGCGGAGATCACCCCGCGGCCTGTTTTTCAGCGCGAAGCACACCTTCGCTACTCCGATGCATGACCGCGATCACGGGCCCCTGCCGCGATATTCACGATATTAGACATTTGTTTGCAGGCGCGTAATAGCAGACTATGTTACTATTGGATGCTGACGATATGACTGATGGTCTTCGATTTTTCACCCAACGAAAATCACGGGGGTCTCCATGGTTAAATCTCGCCTTTGTCGATCTTTCACCTTGATCGAGTTACTGGTCGTGGTGGCAATTATTGCCATTCTGGCTTCGATGCTTCTGCCGGCATTGTCACAGGCGCGAGCAAAGGCGCGGCAAATCAGTTGCCTGAACAATCTCAAGCAACTCGGCCTTGCTGCGGCCATGTATGCGGACGATTTTGGCGATTACCTTCCCGGCCAACCCTACCAGGGGATCGTGGGTGCACGAGAGATGAGTGGCGGCAACGACTTCCGGATGATGACCTACATCTGGGACTACTGCTCACTGGAGACAACCATCGTTGCGCCGTGGGGGAAACACGCCGTCAAGGATCCCGGCAGCATCCTTACCTGTCCCGACAAGGTGGGAAAATGGGCTATCGCCTCAGGATGGGGCTGGGGGGGCTATCCCGAGAATCAGCGGGCGCTTACCCCCTACATCTGGCCAGGGTTTGGCTTCCCCAACTTCAACAGCGGTCCCCAATATTTCGGCGGCAACAAGCTTACCAAGGTCGCGGAAGATTTCCGCGGCTACAGCAAGCCGATGATCGCCGACGCCACCTATTTCGTGGACCCCGAACAGGTCTATGTCAACCACACGCAAGGGGCGAATTTCCTCTATGGCGACGGTCATGGCGTCTGGGTTAACCGCGTCAGCATGGTCTATGTGAGCTGGGGTGTCTGGGCGAACTATGGCGGAGCCTGGTTTCCGCGCTATCATCTGCTGCCGGATCGGCAGACCGCTCCGGCGCCCAATCTGAATGGCGCTGCCACCTCCGCCACCTCGGGGGGCGGTTATCCGTTCGGTACCAGCCCCACCATGGCGTCGTTGTATCAGTGAGGCATGGCACATGAGCAGTTACGGCCGACTGGCGATCCTCTGCTGGTTGGTGGCAGTGTGCACGCACGGACAGGTCGTCCAGCGGGTCTGGCCCGAGCGCATCGTGGTCGCGCCGGGACATGAAGCACGAGTTGCCGTCGAGGTCGCTAACCCCGGCGCCGTGGACGTCGTTATCGAGCTGGTCGTCCGCCTGCGTTACGGCATCGATGCGGAGGATGTGCTCCCACCTTCACCGATCGCCATACCGGCCGGAAGGAGCACCACGACAACCGTTGCCTTTGCCATTCCTCCCGATCGCAAATGGGGGCATGAGGTCATCGCAACCCTGGCCAACGGTTCCGAGGCTCGCGAATTCTTCACCGTAGGCACCAATCCATGGGAACTGGGTCATTACATTACCATCTTCATGTTGCGTGGACGCAAGGAAAGTGGCGATATCGACCGCACCATCGAGCGGTGGCGCGACTCGTACGTCACGGCCTTCGAGGGCTTTTCCTGGCAGCCGTCGGTCTTTGACGGCATGGCGCCGCCGGAACTGGAGATCTGGCGATCCGGTCAGGGCGGCTACAAGGAATCGAAGGAAGACTGGAAGTACCTGATCGATCAGGGGCACAAGCAGGGAATTGCGGCGATCACCTATATTCAGTGCTTCTCCTATGGCCCCTATGGCATGGACTTCGCGCGCCGCCATCCAGAGTGGCTCACCTTTGGCGCTGATGGTCGACCAGCCGGAGCCTGGTTCGACGTGGATAAGTTATCGGCCTACCGGGATGCGCCGGAAGACCAAGGCTTTGACACACCGGGCGGCATCACCACCGGCCGCTTCCTGCTGACCCGCCCGGAAGTGGGCGACTTCTGGATCGATCAGGTCATTGCCTCTGTGGACATGTTCGGCTGGGATGGCTTCCGGAGCGATGGCATGCCCGGCATCGACTCCGGGTACGATATCGCGGGCAACCTGGTCGAGGCGAAAGATCGTGACCACAACGCGGAATATCTGACCAAAGTCCGCCAGCGCATCACCGAGCGCTTTCCCAACTTCCTCTACGGATGGAACAACGTGGCCGGCGGCTATCCCCGGATGCACAACAGCGCTGCCGAAGAGGCCGTGATGCTGAAGGATGCCTACAGCCTCTATGAGCACTTCCGCTCGGCGCCGGACCCGAAGAGCGACTATCACACCTGGAAGAAGATGGTCGCGCACCTCCAGCAGGAAGGGGATGCCGTGCGTGAAGGCGGCGGTTTTCCGCATGCCGGCTGGATGGCAAGCCTCCACAACCTCGAAGCTGTCGCCTCCGCCTCGGGCGTGCAGATCGACACATGGACAGTGGAGCCGCCATCCTTCGCCAATTATCGGCGCTTCGAATTCCGCTGGAGCGAGTTCCTCTGGGACAACAAGCTGCGACATCTCCGTCCAGCGACAGACGCCGTGACCGTCGAGGCGCCGGCATCTATCTGGTGGCAGGAGTTTGTCCAGGCGCGGGATCTGCCGAATGGCGGCAGGCGCATGATCGTGCACATGGTCAACCTCCCAGACAACGACAATGACGCCTGGACCGACCAGCCGGGGCCGGAAGCGACCAACGTCACCGTGAAGCTGCTGATGCCACCCGGGCTCAAGCAGAACCGCCTTCTCGTCTTGTCTCCGGATATGGAAGGTGATGTGGTGACCGTCTCCATTGCCGACGATGGGACCGTCACCATACCGACTGTCGTGCGCTGGACCATGCTTGTCGCCGAGTACACCAAGTGAAACCAAAGGGGAAGACCGCCGTGCATTGCCGCATCGTCATCCTGCTGCTGCTCACGGCCGCACTTGGTCTTGCCGCACCGGTGACCATCACCGACGATGGCTCGACCTTTCATCCTGCCGACAAACCGGAACGGCGCTCAGGCAGCCGGCTCTTTCGCATTTCGGGCATGACGCAGCAGTACGGTCTCAAGACCAGCATCCAGCAGCAGCGCGGCGAGGATGGTGCATGGAGAACGATCAACTCCCATGTCGGCATGCCACTCCCCACCGAAGCCAACTGGTTCCACAGTGCCTTCTTCGGCATCACCGCCAATGGCCGGACTATCCAGGATCGGGATGTCGTGGTCAGCATCGACGAGACGGGAGAGCAGGGGCTCATCACCTTCTCATGGCAGCATCCGCTGGTCGATGCCCGGGTACGCTTTCTGCTGGAAGCGGAGAGTGACAAGCTGCTGATGGAGGTGCGTTGGGAAGGAAGACCGGAGCTGAAGGCGCTGGCGATCGAGTTTGTCTGCTATCCGCAGGGCTATCGACCCAACCCCGCCTCTGTAGCGAAGCAGGAAGTGCTCAACCGACGCATGATCACGGCCGTAAGGGATATCCGGCAGGTGAATGACGTTGCGCTGGACCTTCCCGAAGAGTGGTGGCAGATCTACCAGGATACCCTCCTCGAACGAGCACCCTTCTACAACCCCAGCGGTCCGTGTGCTCTGGCCATCCTGCCGGACGATGTCGAACTCGCCATCGAGCCCGAGGATCAGACCATGGTGAAGATTACCGACTATCCAGTCATGGTGAAGGTGAATCTGGCGGTAACTTCCGGACGTGCCCGTTTCGCGCTGTGGGATTTCACCGGCAAGACAACCACGGATGCGGAGGCCATCGTTACGCAACAGGCACCAGCTCTGCTCGAACACCTGCGTCATGCCTCCTGGCTGCCGACCGCCATCACCAGTTTCAACGCAGAGGAACAGGTGCGCGAACTCGACAATCTCGCTGCTGCACTGGGCGACGCGGGTGAGCCGGCAGTGACCAATCTGCGAACCCGCCTCACGGATCTGGCACCGCGATTGGAAGCTTTGCGCCAGGATTTGCCCTCCTTTGCCGGGGAACAACAGATCATGGACGAGTTGGCCGACTATCGCCTGGGAGTCTGGCAGGCCGCACGACCGACGCGCCATGCTCCACGCGTCCTGCTCCTCGAAGGGCTCTTCGGCTACGCCTGGCGCGTAGCGCCAATCGTTCGCCAGGCATGGGGAGGCGAGGCCGTGCGAAAGGGTGATCATTCATGGAAATACTGGATCGGCCATCGGGTCAGTTGGTTCCCCGCCACCATGGACGAACTGCTGGGATTCGACGTCGTGGTCATGAGCGATTTCCCCCAGGATCCGCTGACACCGGACATGCGGCGGATGTTGGCGGAGTTTGTGCAAAAAGGGGGTGGACTGCTGGTGCTGGGCGGAACCTATGCCTACGGCGCCGGCGCGTGGGCAGAATCGCCCATCGAGCCCCTCCTGCCGGTGCAGATCGGCGGACTGTTCGACCTTCGCAAGCTTACTAAGGATCCGCCCCTTCACCTGACCGAAGAGGGCGCGTCGGCACTCGGCACTCACCAGGCACTGGGAACGGTTCCATGGGTGCATGAGGTCACCGCGCGCCCCGGATCAACCATCTGGATGACCGCCGGCGAGCGCCCCGTTGCCGTGGCTGGAACGGCCGGCGAAGGTCGCGTAGTGACGATCCTCGGCGCCCCGCTGGGAGATCAGCCGGCCCCCTGCTGGGAATCGGAAGGCTGGCCGGCGTTGCTTGCGGGGCTCCTGCGCTACCTGGCCAGCGGCAGAAGCGAACCATGAAGACGAGCAGACGCCCACGGTTTGGGCCGGCTTTCACCTTGATGCTATGATAGTGGAGGGACGTCAACCCTCTCAGGAACTGGCATCATGAATAAACTGGCCGGCAAAGTAGCAATCGTGACTGGGGCAGGAACTGGAATTGGTGAAGCGGTGGCGCATCGCCTGGCTAAGGAGGGAGCGGCGGTGCTTCTCAACGGCTTGCCGGACGATCCCCTTGACGCGGTATCCGATGAGATGCGTCAGCATGGGGCCAAGGTCGAAGTCTTTCCCGGAGATGTCTCGCAGCCCGACACCGCCGAAGCGTGTGTGCAGCGGGCCGTCGATCGCTTCGGCAAGCTCGACATCCTGGTAAACTGTGCCGGGAGCTTTCAGACGGTGGCCGACGTGGCGGATTTCCCCGTCGAAGACTTCCTCTACATGACCGCGAGCAACATCCATACCGTCTTTCTGATGACCAGATTCGCCATGCCGCATCTCCAGCAGACAGGCGGATGCGTGATCTCCACCGGCAGTGAGGCGGGTGAACTCGGCCAGCCAAGCTGTGCCCCCTATGGCGGAGCCAAGGCTTGGATTCATGGCTTCATGCGCAGCGTGGCGCTGGAACAGGCGCGCCATGGCGTCCGCGCCAATTGCGTCTGCCCCGGCCCCATCGCAACTCAGTGGCACGATACCGACGTCAGTCCGATGACCGACGACATGGAGCAGGATATCATCGACGGCACCCCCATGGGCAGACATGGGACTACCGAAGAAGCAGCCAACGTCTACGCTTTCCTGGCTTCGGACGAAGCAAGCTTCGTGACTGGTGCGCTCTACTTCGTCGACGGGGGCATGTCCATCGGGCGGGGCCCCATCGGCCGCCAGGTTCCCGAGGAATTGCGCCGGCAACCGAAAGGCAAACTCGAGCTGCACCATGCCAGAGAGGGTCTCCAGGGCAAAGCGATCCGGCGCAAGTGACGTGACTAATGCCCCCTCAGGCGGCGCCAGACGTGAAGCATGCGGAGTTCGCACCGGTCAAGAAATGTGGCCAGCGGACACCAGAGTGGCGCGATGATGACCAGCGCAATCAGCAGAAAGGCGAATCCCGGCATGACAGGCAGCAGACCGCCCAGGATGGCGAGGACGAGAAAGAGTAACGCCACCGCGACACGGGTGCAGACGCGGAACGGACTCATCACCCCGTTACGCTTCAGCTCGCGATTGAAGTAATCGCGAAATCGCCATCCGCACCTGCTCCGGCGTATCTGGCTCACCTGCAGGTTCAACCAGCGTATCTTCGTTTTGAATGGGAGAATCATAACCACTATGACTAGCAGGAAAAATGCCAACCATCCATTAGTCTGGCGGCGGCACTTCATCATGATAGAAACAGGCGGAGTGTCGCCCGACGCCAATCTCCAGCAGCGGAGGACGCTCTTGCCGGCAGCGGTCGCGGACGAGAGGACAGCGTGGGGCAAAGTCGCATCCCTGACGCTCTTCGGAGGGAGATGGCGGATCCCCCTGAAGCAGAACCTTGCTGCGCGCGCGTTCCCGCAGCGGATCGGGAATGGGCACTGCCTGCAGGAGGGCAAGGGTGTAAGGGTGGCCGGGCGAGGCGTAAAGCTCCGCGGCCGGAGCAATCTCCACAATCCGCCCGAGATACATCACCGCCACCCGATCCGAGATATGGCGCACCACACTCAGATCATGCGAGATGAAGACGACCGTCAGGTGAAGCTCGCGCTGAAGCTGGCGGATGAGATTGATCACCTGCGCCTGTATGGAGACGTCAAGCGCACTGACCGGCTCGTCACAGAAGAGAATACGAGGTTCGAGAGCAAGCGCGCGGGCAATGGCGATGCGCTGACGCTGCCCGCCCGAAAACTCATGCGGATAGCCCGTGAGCCATTCGGCGCTGAGGCCAACCCGCTCCAGGAGCCCGGCGGCAATATCCTGCGCGGCACGCCCCTTCGCAAGCCCGTAGTTGCGCAGCGGCTCGGCCACGATGTCGCCGGCACGCATGCGGGGGTTCAGACTGGCGTAGGGATCCTGAAAGACGATCTGCAGATCCTGCCGGACGCGCCGCAGTGCTTCACCTCGCAATTGCAGCAAGTTCTGCTCCTTGTACCAGACCTCGCCGCCGGTGGGCCGCACCAACTGAAGGATTCCCCGGGCGAGAGTGCTTTTGCCGCAACCACTTTCGCCCACCAACCCGATGATCTCGCCTTCGCGCAGGTCGAGTGAGACGCCGTTGACCGCCCGGATGCGGCCACGCTCCCGACGGATGACGATGCCGCTGATTCGCGGAAAGTGCACCTGAAGCTCCCGGATCGAAAGAATGGGCTCCGTCATCTATTCGACCTCACCGCTGAAGGGCAGCTCTTCCAGGCAACGGTGCCGGCGACCGCGCGAATCGGCACGCAGCGGCGTCGGCGATTCGAGGCACGCGATCGTGCAGTGCGGGCAGCGGGGTGCAAAGGCGCAGCGGGTTGGCGGCGCGACAAGCGCTGGCGGACTGCCGCCGATGGTGCTCAGGCTTTCCTGTTGCCGATCCACACGCGGCACTGCCCGAAGCAGAGCCCGGGTATAGGGATGCGAGGGACGGGCGAAAAGATCCTCCGCCAGGGCTTCCTCCACGACCTGGCCGGCATACATCACCGCCACCCGTTGACAGGCCCCGGCGACTATCCCCAGATCGTGCGTGATCAGCAGCATGCCCATGCGGCGTTGCGCCAACTGGCGCTCGATCACCGCAAGAATCTGGGCCTGGATGGTCACATCCAGCGCCGTCGTCGGCTCATCGGCAATCAGCAATTCAGGTTCACAGGACATGGCCATGGCGATCATCACCCGCTGCCGCATGCCACCACTGAATTCATGAGGATAGGCGCTCAGCCGATCGGCCGGATCGGGAATGCCCACCTCACGAAGCGCCGCCACGGCCCGGTCCGTAGCCTCATCCGCGGAAAGATGCAGGTGCTCGCGGATCTGTTCGGTGAGTTGGGTGCCGATGCGCAGGTAAGGATTGAGGCTGGTCATCGGGTCCTGAAAGATCATGGCGATTCGACGCCCGCGAATGGTGCGCAGAATGCGATTCGGCTGTCCAATCAGCTCCTGATCGCCGAAACGAACGCTCCCTTCGATCGTCGTCAGCCGTTTGTCCAGCAGCCCCAGGACGGCGAGCGCCAGGGTGCTCTTGCCGCAGCCGCTCTCCCCCACCACCCCGATCGCTTCCCCTGCATTCACCTGTAGCGATACGCCGTTGACGGCATGAACCCGGCGACGGCGACCGCCGAAGCGAACATGCAGGTTGTCGATGTCTAGCAGCTTTTTCGAAAGCATCTCGTTCCTCTTCTTGTGCGGTAGGGCGCGAGCATTATATTTGACCTTCGCGTGCAGAAGTCAACCCCACATTGAGATGTGCCCGCGGCGGAGCACCCTATTCGCACGGACCAGGCAGAGGAGTCCCCCCATGTCCACGCCCCCAGAATTGTCAGCCGGCTTCGCCCGGGCCGACCTCACGCCGCCGGTGGGCATACCACTGGTGGGCTGCGGCCCCGCTTGGGAACGGCTCAGCGAGAACGTGATCGATCCTGTCCACGTCCGCATTCTCGCCCTTTCGCAAGGAGACGAAGCCGCACTGCTGCTCACCTTCGACACCTGCTTCGTCGGTCGGCAGGAGAGCGAGGCGCTCAAGGCCTCACTCGGGCGACGCCTCGGCTTGCGGCCGGCGCAAATTCTCTGCGCCTCGACCCATTCCCATGCCGGCCCCGCCTACGATGCTTACCTCGATCTCGAGACGCGTCCCGCGCCGCGGGATTGGCTGCGCCTGGTGGAAGAGCGGGTCACGACCGCCGCGGAGGCCGCCTGGTCGCAACGCCGTCCGGTCAAGGTAAGAGCTGCCTGCGGCACCACCAGCCTGCCGATGAACCGACGCCGGCCCCGGGACGGTACCTTCGTCAATGCGCCCCACCCTTCCGGATCGACCCACGACAAGCTGCCGCTCTGCCTGCTGGAAGATGCCAACGGCACTCCAGTCTGCCTGCTCTTCCTGATCAGCACGCATCCCGTTGCGGTTCGCGGCACCGGTGTTTCCGCCGACTATCCCGGCCTTGCCTGCACCCTGCTCGATGAATATCTCGGGACACCCTGCGCCATCTTCCTGCAGGGCGCGGCGGGCGATTCCCGTCCCCGGACACTTGGTGAAGGTCGCGACGAATGGCTATGGGCCTCCAACGAGACGCACGCCCGGCAGATCGCCGAGATCCTGGCAAGTGAAGTGAAGCCGCTGTTGCGGGAGTTGAAGGAGATCACCCCAAGATTGCGCACGGCCCTCATAGAAAGTCACTGGCCTCTGGCGCCACTTGGACAGGAGGAGTTGCTGGCCATCGAGGCCCTTGGGGACGGCCGTCAGGCGTGGGCACGGCGGCAACTCGATCGCCTGAAATGGGGGGCATTGCCCGACCGCATCGGCATCCTGATGCAGGGCATTCAACTGGGCGAAGGGCTGCGCATCGTTGCCATGGAAGGGGAACCGCTCTCTCCGCATGCCCATGCGGTCGAGGCCGCTTTCGATGACGGCATCACCTTTCCGGCAGGCTACGCAAATGGCGAAGGCATGTACCTCGTCACCAGCGACATGCTGGCGGAAGGCGGCTATGAGCCAACCAGTTTTCCAGAGTACGGACAGCCCGGCCCCCTGGCGCCGGGGCTCGAAGCAGCACGCGACGCCGGGCTGCAACATCTCAAACAATGCGGAATCGGCTGACACAGGTTGGCCCATCGAGGAAAGACGATCATCATGAACAGACCACTTGAAATCGCCATTCTGGGCGCAGGCGGCCGCGGCGCCGGCTTTGCCACCAACCTTAATAATCTTCCGCACATGGCAAAAGTGGTGGCGGTGGCGGAACCCCGCCCCGCCTATCGTGAGCGCATGGCCCGGGAGTTCAACCTCGCCCCAGAGATGGTTTTCGAGAACTGGCAGGCGTTCGTTGCGCGCGGCAAGATCTGCGACGCGGTGGTCGTGGCCACCATGGATCGTGACCATGTGGAGCCGGCGGTTCGGTGCAGCGACCTCGGCTATCACATGTTGCTGGAGAAACCGATGGCGGTGACGCTCGAGGATTGCCGCGCCATTGCACAGGCTCAGGAGCGAAACGGCACCATCACCTGCGTCTGCCATTCGCTGCGCTATCACAAAGGATTTGCCAAGCTCAAGGAGATAGCCGCGAGCGGCAGGCTGGGTCGTCTGATCAGCCTCGATCAGCTCGAGCAGGTGGCATGGTGGCATCAGGCACACAGCTTTGTGCGCGGCAACTGGGGCAACGAATCGCGCTCCACCTTCATGCTGCTGGCCAAGAGCTGTCACGACATCGACTACATTGCCTATCTTCTTGGGCAGCCGTGCCGCAGCGTCAGCTCCTTCGGTGCCCTGACCTTTTTCCGCCGCGATAATGCGCCGGAAGGCAGCGGCGAGCGTTGCGTTGCCTGCGCCATCGAGCCGGAGTGCCCCTACTCCGCCATTCGGCATTACGTGCATGCCAATCGCGAAGGCTGGCCCGCCGCGGTCGTCTCACCCGATCACAGCCAGGAGGCTCACTACGCCGCCATCGTTGATGGCCCCTACGGCAAGTGCGTCTGGAAAACGGACAACGACGTGGTCGATCATCAGGTGGTCATCATGGAGTTCGAGCAGGAGATCACCGCCACCTTTACCATGACCGCCTTTACGCAACGCGGGGGACGTAAGGTCCGCCTCCATGGCACCAAGGCCGAAGCGTCCTTCGACGAGGGGCGGATCGAGATCCGCGAATTCGCCACCAACAATGTCGAGACCATCGAACTGGGCGAGGAGTCCGGCGGGCACGGCGGGGGAGATTCGCGCGTCATCCTCAGTTGGCTGCGGGCCATGCACAGCAACGATCCGTCGCTGGTTGTCTCCGATGTTCATGAGTCGCTGCGGACGCACAGTATCGTTTTTGCCGCCGAACTGGCGCGCCGCGAGCGCCGTACCATCGACATGTCCGAAATCTACGGAGGCTGAGATGCACCGCATCCTCATCGTCGGCAGCGGCGGCATCGGCAAACGGCACATTCGTGGCTTCCAGGCCACGAAGCGTGCCCAATTGAGCATTGTGGAGCCGGATGATGACCGGCGTCATCAGGCTCAGGAGGAATATGGTATCCAGACGGGATACCGGCGGCTCGAGGACGCGCCACTGGCCGAACTGGACGCGGCGGTCATCGCGGCTCCAGCCAGTGCGCACATCCCCTTGGCCCTCGCCTGTACCGCGGCGAAGCTCCCCTTCCTGGTCGAGAAGCCGCTGGCGATCGCCATGGATGGCGTGGACGAGCTTTGCGCAAAGGTGGCTGCCGCCGGCCTTGTGGCGCGCATCGGCTATGTTCGACGAGCCGCGCCGGAGACGCAATACATTCGTCAGGCGATCGAGCGGGGAGAAATCGGCGAGGTGAAGCTCAGCTACATCAACATCTCGCAGGATTATCCGCATTACCGTCCGGACTATCGTGAGATCTATTACGCCCGCCGCGACATGGGCGGTGGCGCCATCCTGGATTGCGCCAGCCATCCGATCGACCTGGCGATGTGGTTCCTCGGCCCCATTTGCGAAGTGGCGGCCATGTACGATCACATGGCTCTGGAGGGAGTGGAGGTGGAAGATACCATCCTGCTAACCTTGCGAACAACGCGCGGGTGCATGGCGCAGATCAACATCAACCAATTCCAGAAGCCCAACACCGCCACTGTCGAAGTCATCGGTACCCGCGGCAATCTCCTCTTCGACGGAGTGAACCGCACGCTGAAGCTCGGTACCAACGACAGCGGCTCCTGGAAACAGATTCCCTTCACCCATGATGCCGGCGGCGTACAGCCAGGCGATCTCCTCTTCAAAATGCAAGCCGAAGCATTCCTGGACGCCGTCGAGGGCAAAGCCGATTGCCTCGCTACAATCCCTGAAGGCAGGGACAACCTCCGGGTAGCAATCGCCGCGCGCGACTCCTTCGACACCAAGCGCATCATCCAGCTCTGAGGAAGGCGCGGAATCAGGAGAGAAGCAGCTGCAGATCTTCCCGTTTGAGCGTGCGGAGGAGCGAATCGTTCCCGTCGAATATGGCGTCAGCCAGTTCCCGCTTTCTCGACTGCAGATCCAGAACCTTCTCTTCAACGGTGTTGCGGGCGATGATGCGGCAGGCAAAGACACGCTTATCCTGCCCGATGCGGTGAGTCCGGTCGATCGCCTGACGTTCGACGGCGGGATTCCACCAGGGATCGAGAAGGTAGACATAGTCCGCGGCGGTCAGATTCAGGCCGAGCCCGCCGGCTTTGAGGCTGATCAGAAAGAGCGGGCAAGCCGGATCATTCTGAAAATGGCTGACGGCGTCTTGGCGAGCGGTGGGCGAGCACTGGCCATCGAGATAGGCGTAGGGAACCCCTGACTTGTCGAGCCGCTCGCGCACGATACCCAGGAACTGCACGAACTGCGAAAAGACCAGCGCCTTGTGCCCTTCGGCAATGATATCTTCGAGTGACGGCATGAGCAGATCCAGCTTGGCGCTATTCTCCTCTCGCCGACCGACATCGATGAGGCCTGGATGGCAAGCGGCCTGCCGCAGGCGCAGCAGCGCTTCCAGCACCTGAATCTTGGAGCTCTCCAGCCCTTCGTCGTCCACTTGATCCAGCAGCACCGTACGGTAATGGTCGCGGAGCTCATCATACAGCTTCTGCTGGCGGGTATCGAGTTCGCAGTAGAGCGTCTGTTCGACCTTGGGCGGCAGATCCTTAGCGACCTGTTCCTTGGTGCGGCGCAGGAGGATCGGGCGCATCGCCTTGGCCAGGGCGGCGCGGCTGTCGCTCCCGATGGAGCCGTCGTTCTTCTGCTCGCTGAAGCGGCTGAAGGCACTGGCTTTGCCGAGAAGTCCCGGGTTGATGAATTCGATAAGGCTCCACAGCTCACCAAGGTGGTTTTCGACCGGCGTGCCGCTGAGGGCAAGGCGATGCCGGCTGCGCAGCAGCCGCACGGCCCGGGCCGTCTTGGTGCTGCTGTTCTTGATGGCTTGCGCTTCATCGAGAATGCAGGCCGTGAAGGTCATGGCGCTCAGTGCTTCGATATCCCGCAGGACCAGACCGTAGGTGGTAAGGATGATGTGGTGATCATGGAAGTGCTCGCCGACCGGCAGGCGGTTACCGCCGGCATGGACGAGGACGCGCAGATCGGGAACAAATCGCGAGGCCTCAGCCTGCCAGTTGAAGAGGAGGGAATTGGGAACGACGATAAGCGAAGGGGCGGTGGCCGCATTCTTGCCCAGGTGAAGCTCCGCCAACAGGGCAAGAACCTGCACCGTCTTGCCGAGCCCCATATCGTCCGCAAGGCATCCGCCGAGGCCGAATTCGCAGAGGAAGCGCAACCAGGCCAGCCCATCCTTCTGATACGAGCGCAGGACCCCGTGGAAATCGGCACTGGGCTGAGCGGGCGCGATGCCATCGAAATTGAGCAGCTTGCGGCGCGCCTCGGCAAAGCGGGCATCCGCCTGCAGGGTGATGTCGCGCGGCAGGGCAGCATCCAGCAGCAGGGCTTGGGCGGAGCTGAAGCGCAGGCTGCCATCCTTGCGCTCGGCCCCCATTGCGCCCAGCAGCTCGAAGCGCTTCAGCCATTCCTCGGGCAAGACCCCCTGAGAACCATCGCCCAGACGTACCAGGCGCCTCCGTTCGCGCAGCGCCTGCAACAGCTCCGGCAACTCGAGGCGCATCGAACCGAAGTCGACACTCGCTTCGAGATCGAACCAGTCGATCCCGCTGCTCACCTTGATTTCGAAATCTTTGGGCGGCCGGATCTGCTTCTGCTCGGCCAGAATCTCCCAGCCGCGCATGTTCAGCTCATCCACCATCACGATGAACTGCTCCAGTTCCACACAGAATTCGGCCCCATCCGGGGGCAGCGCCAGGTCGGCCAGACAAGGCGAGCTGACGAGCTGCTGCAGCCAGGTTGCTTCGGCGGTCGTATCTCGCATGAGCAGGCGCCGCCCGCCTGGGGGCGAGAGGCGCCGTCGGGGATCGACAGCGCTAACCTGAAGGGTATCGTAAAGAAAGGTTGGCCGCAGGGTAATCCTCTCTTGCCTGAAATCCGGTTCATCGATGATCAATTGCGGTTGCGGGCGCGCCACCTCCTGCGAGATCCCCCATTCTTCCGGGAATACGGCTTCGGGCAGCACCGGCAACTTGAGCAGATGCTCGATGAAGTCATCCACTTCCGTCTCTCTGACACACAGAGCTTCAGGCACCTGCTTCAGGAGATGGATGAAGGGGAAGGCTCCGTCATCATCCAGATACGCCAGGAAATCCTGAAAGATGACCAGCCCGGGCTGAAGCCACGTCACCGTTTGAAGGGGAAGTTCCTGATCGGGGCGATGCAGCACCCCTTCTACCACATAGTACTTGTCGACGCGTGTGATGACCAGCTTGAAACGCCATGGGGGACCGTGGTCAAAGTTCAACTGCGCATCGCTGACGGAGTTGCCGTACTCCATATCCTGCCAGCAGCGTCCCGAATCGCAGATGGCCGGCAGCAGGCGCCGGGCATCGGCATAGCGCAGTCTCAGCTCTCGTCCCACCAAGCCACTGGAGCTGCTTATATAGCCGTGCCTATATCCCCTGTCGATCCAGCTTGCCGCTCCGAGCAGCTCCGTCATGAGCCGGTCGTCGGCTTTGCTGAGGCGGGGATTTGTATACCTGCCCGATGTCGCCCGAACCTTGCCCCAGCTACCGTCCTTGCGTCGTTCACGGTGACGAATCATGAGGGAAAGGCACTGCTGATCGCAGTACTGCTTCATCAGTACGAAGGCGAGTTCAATGTCATCCGCCTCCAGCTGTTGAGCACTGTTAAGCGAGTGCCCCAACTGCTTCAGGTGCACCTGCCACAGGGGCTGAGGCTGGGGCTTCGCGCGTTGAGGAAAATTGAGCACCGGCGCGGGAGCTTTACCACCCACATCCGCGCGCAGCTTGGTCAGCGATCTGGTGAGGCGCTCGATCTCCGCCTCGACCTGGGTATGGTCCATTGATTTGGTAAGCACCATTCCAAGCGTCTTGGCAATCGCTCCTTCAATGCCATGCGCGTCCAACCCGTCGTCAAACTCGTCAAACTCATCATCGACGCCATAGTCAAACTCAAACTCAATCTCATCCTCATCATAGTCATCGTGAAACAGGAGCAGCTCATCGTCCTCATCGTCCTCATCGACAAAATCGTCAGGATCGTCAGGCTCTTCCACTATCGCGAATTTTCCCGCATATTTGTGAACGGGGGTCAAAGGTCGCATGGCAGCGTCTTTCAGATGTCCCCTGTCTTCGGCCATCAGGAGTGTCGCCCACAGATGCTTGCAGTACCTGCCGCTCTCGAAGTACGGGCACCCACAGCTGAACTTCACCTGGCGCTTGGTCGCGGTTATGTCCACAAGGTAGACCAAGCCACCATTCACCCGCGCCTGGACATAGGTATCTTGCCCAACGACGCTAAGCACCGCGCCGGAGCGATAATAGTCTCCTCCCTGCTCTCGCGTCTGGATGGAGAAAATACTTCTATAAAAGCCTATTAATGACATCCCAAACTATAGAGGCCTTCACCGAATCGGCAACACCAGAATCACACCACCGACACATTTTCTGCTTGCTTTTCGCAAGTTTCAACCATCGAGTTCACTTGACGAAAGGGCAAACAGGGCCAAGGTGACAACACGCCACAAGGAGGGCGGCCAATGCATGACAAGAAAGAATGGTTTCGCGGCGCCAAGTTCGGCATGTTCGTCCACTGGGGACTCTATTCGGTGCTGAAGCGCGGCGAGTGGGTGATGAAGCTGGATGGGATTCCGACCTCGGACTACGAGAAACTGGCGGAGCATTTCCTGCCCGAGCCGGGATTCGCCGATGAATGGGCACAACTCGCCGTACGTGCCGGCATGCGCTATGCCGTCCTGACGACAAAGCACCACGACGGCTACTGCCTCTTCAAGACCGACACTACCGATTACAATGCCACTGTCGGCGGACCCCGGCGCGACCTGGTGGCGGAATATGTGCAAGCATTCCGTCAGGCAGGGCTCAAGGTCGGGCTCTACTTCTCTCTTGGGGATTGGCATTTCCCTGCCTACAAGGCCGTGGCCGAGGGCGCCCGCGAGCGCACCGACGAGCTGCGCACCTTCATGCATACTCAGGTGCGGGAACTCATGACCAACTACGGCAAGATCGACCTGCTCTGGTACGACGGCGCCTGGTTCGACGGGGAGTACCTTTCCGCTGGCATCCTCGACTCGGCCGGGCTCAACGCCATGGCACGCGAGCTTCAACCGGATATCCTGATCAACGAGCGCGCCGGAACCACCGAAGACTTCGTCACCTGCGAAAACGAGTGCAAGCCGGCGCCATTCGGCACCGATTGGGAAATGTGCACCTGCATGAACGACCTGTGGGGCTACGCCGAGCACGACTACAACTACAAGACCATCAACCAGCTCATCTTTCTCCTCACCAACTGCGCGGTACAGGGCGGCAACCTGTTGCTCAACGTGAGCCCGATGGCGAATGGCGCCGTGCCGCCGATGCAACGCGAGCTGCTTACCGCCATGGGCAACTGGCTCAGCGTACATGGTGACGCCATCCATGGCGTCGAGCGGCTCCAGCGACCCTTCTTCGGCGGGGGAAGGATCACCCGGCGGGAAGGCAAACTCTACCTGCACACCTTCTACTGGCCGGGTAGCTCCCTGCGCCTGCCGGATCTGACTGCCGACCTCCTTGGCGCTCAGCCAGGCAAAGCAGCAGTCAAAGCCCGCGTGCTGACGAATGGCCAGAAGGCCGCAACCCGGTGGGACGGCAAAGTGCTGATCGTCGACGAATTGCCGCCATTGCCGCCGGATCGTGCCAATACAGTAATCGAGCTTTCCATCTGAAGGAGCATGCTTCATCATGTCCGAAAATTCTCGTTCCATCCTCGATCTGACCACGGACTGGTTTGCAAGCATCTCCCTCGCCGATGCCGTGCTGGCAGCCTCCACCGGTGGCGCCTGTTCACCAGCGGATCTCGAGCTGGCGGACGATCCCGAGAACCATCCACGCAGGCTCGACCTGCCGGGTGATCGCGCGGTGGGTCTGCGGCCGCTGAATGGCACGCTCCCCCCGCGCAAAGGTGAAATGCGGCTCCCCAATCCCACCGTCACCTATGCGCGACGCATCGCCGTTCCCGCCGATTGGAGGAATCATACCCTCTTTCTGCTCCTCGACCAGACCCGCTACAATGTTCAGGTCGCCATCAATGGACATGAGGTGACGCGCTACGTCGGCGGCCTCGAACCCCATCGCATCGACGTGACCAACCATCTCACGCCGGGCAGCGACGTCATCCTCACGATCACCGTCGGCAACTCCGGCACCAGCGGCAAGCGGCCATTCGACGTTTATCATTTCACCGGCACCCGCCTGCCCACCTGCGAAGAGATTACCGACAATCTCACCCATCCGGTTGTCTACGGAGGCGGCGAGCGACTGGTGGGCAGCGCCACCCTGCACGCCCTGCCGCGTGTGCGCGTCGACTATGTGGTCGCGGATCCAAAGGTCTCACTGGGTGAACTGCACTACACCATCGCTCTGACGAATGATCTGGATGAAGCCGTGTCGATCGAGGTGGACAGCGCCGTGGCTGAAACCCGTGAACTGGTGGCGGAGATCGTCGACCTGCCGCCGCGTTCGTCACGCACCATCAAGCGTACCATTTACTGGAATGATGCCATTCTCTGGGACACGGACAATCCGCATCTCTACAAGCTCGTCACTATCCTGCGACGGGACGGCAGACTTGTCGATCAGCATCATGATACCTTCGGCTTCCGGGAGTTCACCATCAATGGCTCCAGCTTCTACCTGAACGGCAAGAAGATTCATCTCTTCGGCCAATCGGGTCATACACAGCCGGAGCAGGACTGCAGGATTCCGCTGGAGGAAAAGATCGCCATCCTGCGGGCGTGGAAGGAGGAAGGCAACGTCAATCACATCCGCCTTCACGCCAAACCACAGGACAAGGGATGGGTGGAGGCAGCGGATCGCGTCGGCATGCTCATTACCACCGAAACCGCCATGTGGACCACCAACTTCCACAGCTTCGACTTTGTCGGCAGTGAAGAAGCCTGCTACGCCAACATCCGCCACCACTTCTTCAGCGCTCTGGTGGAACGCGACCGCAACAATCCCAGCGTCATCATCTGGTCGCTGACCAATGAAATGTCACCGATCACGCGCTTCGACCTGGAGAACCCGAAGATGGCGGCCATGACCCGCATCCTCGAACGTATCGTCAACGAAGCACGCGAGGTTCCCGGCAGCCGCGTTATCCAAATGTCCAGCGCCGTCGACTTTCTGGGTCGACTGGACGTGTACAACCTGCACTATCCGAAGAACTGGCAGGCTTTTCCCGACTATCCAAACACCGCCTACTGGTTGGAGGAGGGCTTCCTCTTTCCATGGTACGGGCCGCGCCGCCACGAGCTGCCGCCATGGAGCTGGCGGCGGGACAAACCGCTCATCTTTGGAGAGTTCACCTGCGTCTATGGCCCGACGCCCGACAACCAGGCCGCCATCGTCGGTGACGTTGCCTTCGAGCGGCCCGACTTCGGCACGCCGCTGGTGCAGGAGAAGCTCTGGCCGATGGAGATGAAAGCCTACCGCCGTCAGGACGTCTCCGGCTTCACCGCGTGGGCCTGCATGGAGTTCAGCGGCCTGGCAGCCACAAAGGCGAAGCTGCAGGCGCCGGAGGTGATCGCCCATGCCCATGCCTTGCGCCCGCTCGCAGTTCTGGATCATTCCTATCGCACTCGCTATTTTGCCGAAGATGCCGTGGCCATGGAGCTTTCCATGCACAATGATCTGCGCCATCCCATAGAGCTGGCTCTCCACGTGGTCGCCCTCCACGATGGCGGAGAGATCAACCGCGACTACTGGCCGCCCGCTACCTACGGCCCAGCCGAAAGCGTTGCCTTCACCAGCCGTTTCCGGGCTCCAGCCGTGCTGAAGACGAGCACGGTGACGGTACGGGTCGAACTCACCAGTGGCACGACGGTTGTCGATGCCTGGGAAAAGGCGTTCGAGATCAGCCCCCGGAGTGCGCGCATCCGGCTGAAAGACGATATCGCGGTCTACGATCCGCAACACCAACTGACCGACCTCTTCAAGGAATGCGGTCTGGCAGGACCTTGCTTTTTCGATGCGATCGACGAGTTGCCAATGGAGAACTATTCGGCCTTGCTGATCAGCTTCGCCGACGGCGGCATCTCCATTGCAGAATGGATGGCGATGCTGGAGCAGATCCGCCCCTTCATCCGCCATGGCGGCACCCTGATCGTCGATGCGGCGCCGGAGTGGCTCGACGAGCTGCTGCCCCTGCCACTTGAGAGAACGAACGGCTATGCGGAGAACGGACAGCTGCAGATCACCTACGCCTTCAATGCCGCGCCTTGCCACCCGATCATGAAGGATCTTTCCGATGCGGACTTTCAGCTATGGGGAGACGATCACCTCGTCGCCGGAAGCTGCTTCCGCGTGCCCCAGTCAGGTAACGCCATTCCCCTGCTCCTGGCCGGTGTCGACCGTGAGGGACTGACCTCATCGCCTCTGCTCGAACTGCCGATAGAGGAAGGCGCCATGCTGCTTTCGACGCTGGAGTTGGTGAGCAAGCTGAAGGAGGAACCCAACGCAGGACAAGTCCTGGCGAGGTTGCTCGAGCATCGTACTGCGGCATTCATCAGGCCCGTTTCCGTCGCCGTCAGTGACAGCGTGTACAAAAAGCTGCGACAAGTGGGGGTTCGGACGGAAGTCGTCGATGCCGAGGATGCAATCGGGGAAGATATTGCCATCATCGACGGCGACAACTTCCCGCTGAATTTGTGGACGCGAATGCATGAGTACCTCAGCGAAGGCGCCACCGTTTACCTGCATGCGTTGAGTGAAGAGCAGACACGGCAGGTTTTGACCTCCCTGAAGCTGCCGGGTCAGGTCCTGAGCGGCGAGGCTGCTCCCGGCGAGCACGATGTCTTCCGCCACGTTCATGCGCTGACGAACGGCATGAGCAACAACTACCTCTATTGGATCGTCGACAAGGCCAAGGTGGCGATGTGGACCGCCGCGCCTCTCCACCCGAAACCCGCTTCTGCCTTGATCAAGCTGCCGAAAAAGACCAGGCGGGCCTGGTCGTTGACGCGGCGCGGCGCCCTGACTGCTTACCGGGTCGGCGACGGATTGCTGGTTATCGACAATCTCCTCTGGCACTTGGATTTTGACGAGCCGGAGCGGTCGCAACGCTACCTGACGACGCTGCTGACCAATCTGCAGGTGGAGCTGATGAACGAATTCATGTACCTGGAAAGCGAAGATTACGAAACCGCTGAGGAACGCCGCGAGCGCGGCCATTTCTGAACCAAGCCCCATTTCCGCTGTACCCCGGAATCGTGATAGTGTAACCATGAAGACACATCATGACGTGGAGAAGCGGAAATGGACAAAGAATACGAGGTCATCGTTATCGGCGCTGGTCCCGCCGGCAGCACCGCCGCGCGTGTCGCCGCCCGGGATCAACGCAAGATTGCACTGATCGAGCGTGACAGGCTCGGCGGAACCTGCCTCAACTATGGCTGCGATCCCACCAAGGCGCTGTTGGACGCCACCCACGCCTCCCATGCGGCACGCGCTATTGACCTGGCGGGGCTTGACCTTGCCATTCCGCGGCTGAGTTGGCCAAAGGCACTTGCCCGCGCCAGGGATATCGTCGACGAGATTCGTGCTGGAGACGAAGAGGCGGCCATACGCCGGCAGGAGAAACGGGGCATCGACGTTTTCACTGGCGACGCCCGCTTCGACTCCGGGCACCGGCTCACGGTCGACGGCGAACGATTGTCGGCGCCGCGCATCATCATTGCCACCGGCGCGAAGCCACGGATACCGCCGATCGACGGGCTTGAAAACTGCGGTTACCTCACCAGCCGGACCCTGCTGACCGAGGTAGAGGAACTGCCTGAGCGCATTGCCATCATCGGTGCCGGTCCCGTCAGCATCGAGTTCTGTCAGATGCTCACCCGCTTTGGCAGCAAGGTCGTCGTCATCGAGCAGTTGCCGCACATCCTCGGGGCGGACGATCATGAGCTTGCAAACCGGCTTCGGGAACTTCTTGCCTGTGAAGGAATCGACTTCATCCTCGAGGCGAAGGTGACTGCCGTGACGCGCACTGCCGCCAAAACGCTGCATCTCGAGTTCGTGGATGGCAAGAGCCGGAGCATCGAGGTCGACGAGATTCTGCTGGCCACGGGGCGGATTCCTTGCACCGACACACTTGATCTCGAGACCGCCGGCGTGGCGGTCGATCCAAATGGCTGGATCATCGTCGATGACTGTCTGCGCACCAGCGTCGAAGGGATCTTTTCGGCGGGAGACGTCGCCTCACCGGAGCTACCCTTCACGCACGTAGCCGGCCCCCAGGGAAAGCTCGCCATGCAGAACGCCTTCAGCGACACCCCCGGGAGCTTCAATCGCCACGCCATTCCGCATGCAACCTATACCGATCCTACGCTGGCGGCGGTCGGCAAGACGGAGGAGGCGTTGCGCGAAGAGGGAGTCGACTACTGCAAGGGAGTCAGCCTGTTCCGGGACTTGGCACGCGGCAAGACCAGCGGCAAGCGAGAGGGGTGCGTGAAGATCCTGGCTGATCGCGAGGGGCATATTCTGGGCGGGCACATCCTGGCCGAGCATGCAGGCGACCTGATCGCGCCCATCGTTCTGGCCATGCGGGAGAATCTGCGGGTGGAGTGCGTGGCAGAAGCCATTTACCCCTACCCCACCTTCGTCGAAGCCGTGCGCGGCGCCGCCGCCCAGGTTTGCCCGCCACCCTGAGTGAGCGTTCAGACCGTGACGCCAGCCAGCGAGCAGAACTCGCTTGCCATGGCCTCGATGCACTCCTGGCGATGGCCTGCTCCCACTGGATCCGGATACCATTTGGCGATGAAGCCGCCCGTCGGACGCCCGAGGCTCCTCACCAGCTGGCCGCAGTAGTCGCGAATCTCCTCGATCGTGCCGTGCGCCATCGTATTCTGAATGTCCACCGGACACCAGAAGGTGATGCGCCCGCCGAAACGTTCACCCAGAAGGTCGAGCCCCATGTTCTGCTGCTGGTCCATCTGGATCACATCGAGACCAGCCTCGATCAGATCGTCGAGAATCGATACAATATGACCGCAACTGTGCAGCAGGGTAAGCAATCCCGCCTCGTGCGCCGCCTTATAGACGCGGGCGTAGCGCGGCTTCCACAGCTCCCGCCAGGCTTGCGGATTGATCATCAGCCGATCCTGCAGTCCCCAGTCGTCGCACCACATGTAGCCATCCGCCCCGGCTTTGGCGTAGTGCTCGATCGCGTAGAGGTTCATCTCCATCAGGATGTCGAGCAGCTTCTCCAGATTCTGACGTTCCGCGTGGATATCCACCCATAGATTCTCGAGCCCGCGGACGAAGTGCGCCCGTTCGTACAGCGAGACGCCGTAGGCGATCAGGAACTTGTCTCCGGCCTTGGCGCGCGCATCGGCCAACTGCGACCAGCGGCGTTCCTCGGTGATGTCGGGAATAGAGAGCCGATCGAAATCCGCCCATTCCTTGAGCGGAAACTCCTTGACTTCGCCCAGGCCGCAGAGCCCGATGTTGTGCCAGACGCCGCCCCATTCATCGACGGCCTCCTTGCCATTCGGCCGTGCGTCTGGTGACGGCGTCATGCCGACACCGGCAAAATCGTCGCCGAATGGCTCGGGCAAAGCCCACGGAAAGTGATCCGGCTGCTCGAAACGTATGGTGCGTATGACGCGTTCACGGCTGGTCATGCTGGTCTCTCTCATGAAGGTTCCTGCGATTGGAAGAAAGTCCCTTTGCTTTACGATGTCGTGGCCAGTCGCCCTGTCAACCCATTCCCGTTAAATCACCGAGCTATTGGGGGAGGATCAGCTCAGTTTGCGCCGGATACTGAATCTCCGGTATGGTAAAAGGATAGCCACCCACACCGTCACCGCCCTCCCCCCGATTGATCATGGTCGATTCGACAACAGACAGCAACTGCTGGTTCGAGGCACTCGCCAACCTCAACAACACGGGCGTGCTGATGATCAGCCCCGACAATGAAGTGCAGTTCGCCAGCACCCGCGCCCGTGAACTGCTGCGCTGCCAGCCAGGTGCATCTGTAACAGACTGTATCTCAACTATTGGCAATCAACTTGCAAGCCTGCTCAAGCACGCCCGCGCCAACGTCGATGCGGATAAACGGGATGAATCGTATGGCATGGAGAGCTTTGTTCCAGACCCGGATCTCGACATTCAACGCAAAGTTCTGGTGGAACTCCACCCTATCAATGTTCACAGCTGCACCGGCTTTCTCTGTATCATCCAGGATCAGACGGATCAGGAGATGCTCGCGCGCGAATTGGAGATGGCATCGCGTCATGAGGCCATGTGCAGACTCTACAAGAATCTGGCCCATGACCTGAAGACTCCGACTGCCGCGGCCGGCTATTCACTCGATCTCTTGCAGCGTCTGATCGACCGCCTTGGAGACGTCAACGCCGAGACTGTCGACAAGGTCAAGAAGGCTTTTGAGCTGCTGCGTGAATCGATCGACATGCTCAACGGATCGCTCTATATGGTCCTGGATGAATTGACCGCGTCACAGTTGACCGAAGCCCCCGTCAATGTTCGCGAGATTCTCATGCAGGCCATGCAACTGATCGACCCGCAGGCCAAGAAGCAGGAAGTGGCTACCGACCTGCAACTGCCGCATCAGGATGTCGTCGTCCATGGCAACAAGCACCGCCTCAAGTACGCCATCCTCAACTTGATGATGAACGCCCTCGAAGCAATGCCTATAGGCGGCCACCTCAACATTTCCCTCGATTGTCCCGCCGCGGACGTCTGCCGCATTGCCGTGAAGGACGATGGCACCGGCATCGATGTCCATGCACAGAATCGCATTTTCCGCCGCCACTTCACCACCAAACCAACGGGGTCGGGCATCGGGCTGCACAGCGCCCGGGAAGTCATCGAGGGCATGAAGGGGGCGATGAGTTTTGAGACGGTGCCCGGCGAAGGCTCCACCTTCTACATCGATCTCCCCATGCACGTCGAGTGAAAACTATTCCGCGCGATCGACCAGGCCATGCTCGCGCATGAAACCATCGCGATTTCGCCAGTCTTTCGCCACCTTCACGTGCAGCCGCAAGGCAATGTGACGCTCGAGCCAGAGCTTGAGAGAACGCTCCGCCTGACGCCGGATCTCATTGATCATCGCCCCACCCTTGCCGACCACAATCCCTTTTTGCGTCTCCCGCTCTACATGGAGATTGGCGTCGATCTTCAGTCGCTTACCGGCTTCCTGCCACTGCAGAATCTCGACGGCCAGCGCATGCGGCACCTCATCGTGAAGCAGCCCCAAAGCCGCCTCGCGAATGATCTCGCTGCCGATGTCACGCTCGAAGGCATCCATCGTCTGATCCGGTGGAAAGAAGAAGGGGCCCTTCGGCAGTGTCTTACGCAGATAGGTGATGACGGCAGCCACCCCTTCCCCCTTGAGCGCCGACAGCCGAAAGATCTTCGCCGGCTTCACAAGGCGTTCTTCAAAGAAGGCGATCGCTGCATCCTGCGCTTCCGCGGGCGCCTCATCGCACTTGTTGATCAGCAGCAGCACCGGCTTGGAGCAGGCGGCAACCCGCTCCGCCACCAACTGGTCCTCCTCCCCGCCTTCACGGGTCGGATCGGCCATGCAGAGCACGATATCGGCATCCTGCAGCGACAAGTCCACCGCATCGAGCATGTGGTCATTTAACCGTGTCTTACCCCGGTGGGCGCCGGGGGTATCGATGAAGACAATCTGGCTTCGCTCGTCGCTGAGGATACCGCGCCAGTGCTTGCGGGTTGTCTGAGGCATCGCCGACACGGCCAGCAGATGCGCCCCAAGCGCCTGGTTCAGAAAGGTCGACTTTCCGACATTTGGCCGGCCGACAACTGCCACATAACCGACGTTGCCGACAGGCCATGCAGTCGGATCAGGCAGGTTCATTTCCGGCCGAAAACCTTTTCGAGATCGACGGTGGCATACGAATCGAGGGCGAAGAGGGTCTTGGTGTGTCGAACACCCGCCTTGTGGTAGATCTGCTCCGTCACAACATTGGAGAGCGTGGCATTGTCATCGACGCGAATGACCACCAGAAAGTCATATTCCCCAGCGATCGAGTAGACTTCCGTGACGCCCTGCACCTCCATCAACTCTTTCGCCAGTTCGCGTACACCTTTGTTTTCAATATTGATAAGGACAAATGCATTTACCATGTGGTGGCCATCCTGCAGCTGGGATTTTAGTTGATTGGGGCTTTGCTTGCCCCCGCTTGGATACAGTAACGGCGATTCACGCAAACGCAATAACCCTCTTGCCCAGATCGGCGATTTGTCAGCCTCTCTCACCGCTCATTTTCCCGAGCACTCCTCACCATCGTCATCAACCACGCGGTTTTCCGGAGATGGCTACGGCGTCGGCGTAAACTGGAGGTCACCGGGATCGGTGATGGCTGCGGCAAAGCTGCTCCCGCCCATCCCCCCGTGGGTCTCCACCATGATCGTATTCTGCCCCTTCTGGAGCGAAAAACGGGCCGTGAAGCGCTTGAGTCCCTTGAACCATGCGCCATCCTGGGCAACCTCGTTGGGATCGCGGTTGCTCTCGATCAGCACCCCGTTGACGTACAGGTTGGCCCAGTAGTCGCAGTTCATGCTCACCTCGGCCTGGCGCTCGGTCGGCACGTTTACCCAAGTCACCGCATAGCTGATTTCCGACATCAGCACCCCGTTGCGCACCTTGAAGTTGACCCCGTCGCGCATCCCCGCGCCGGCCAGACTCTCGTCCTGCTGCCAACGCACCTGACGGCCGTCGCTGCCTTCATACTTGGCGTCCAGATCGATCTCTCGCTCCGGAGGATACACCGCCTCCAGCGCTGCCTTGACCGCCGCATCCGTAGCATTCTGACGCGTATACGGACTCGGAAAAGGCCCGATTGTCGACCAGACATTGGCGGCGAGATCACGATACTGGGGCTGTAGCCGAATGGCCACCAGAGCCAACTTCCCGCTGCCCGTAAAGGTCAGCCGGGCGGGACTCTCACGCAACATGACATCCTTCACCGCCAACCGCTGAACGCCCGCACTCTCCGGCGTCGCCACGACGGAACGTTCCCCGCCCGGCTCCACGATCCGTAGCTCCACTGGCGCACCGGCCATGTAGAGCACCACCAGTCGATAGGCGCCAGGTCCGACGATGGGAAGATCCATCGTCAGCTTGCCCGCGGGGGCAATGACCGCCTCACCGGAAACGCCCGTGGGATTCAGCTCCCGCTGATCCCCAAGCTGTGCCGCACTGCCCTCCACCAGGCTCTCGAAGAGTTCAGCCGCCGTCAACTCCCCGGCATAGGGAAAGGGGCTCCCCGTTTCCAGTGCCGGGCTGACTCGCTGGCCGTCGGCATCGCGGATGAACCAGCGGGAAATGCCATTCACGATCACCTCACGGACAGTCGCCGGCGCCTCGATCCAGAGGGGCTGGGGACCATCCCCACTTGCCGTTGCCGTGCGCCCGTCGGCGCTGATTGCCGTTGTCCACTCCGTCGCCAGAGCGGGAATCTCAATCGTCACCATCTCTCCCGCTGGCAGTCGACTCCGTGCGCCATTCACCACCACCTCGCCGGCCGATCCACGCCAGATTTTCACCGTACCATGCCGTGCAGCCCGCAGAATCAGCTGCTTCCCGTCGTAGACCGCGTGCAGCGGCACGGTGGATGAGAGCAGCTCGCGTCCCTCGAAAGCAAGTCGCGTCCCCCGCACCAGCGCATAGCCCACGATCGTTTCATCCGGGTTCAGCGAGAGGCTCGCCGCCGCGCCGTCGGTAGCCAGCCGACCATCGGCTGGGCCGCTGATCAAGTCGACGCCACCGGCCCCAGTCAGCACGGCGGCCGTCGCGGCGCCCCACTCCTTCAGCTCGAGCGTGCGTCCGTCTCCGTCGTCATGCGGCGCCATCACCGCCAGAAAGTCGGCATCGACCGTCTCTTTGCGCGCCGTGATGACTCGCGTCTCCGCCCGTGGGTGTTGAGCCACCGTCACCTCGGGTGCCGCGGCGCCCAGGAAAGCGCCATCCAATACGCCCTTCGGCGCCTCGAGAATCTCCCAGGGCGCCTCCGTCTCTACCAGATCGTCGACGGTCAGCACCACAAAGTCACCGCCATTCGCGGGGATCGTATCGCCGGGTTCCCACGTCGGATCGTAGGTGAAGACCGCCAGGGCCACCCGGCCTCCGGAACCAGACTCGACCTCAAACCGCAATTTCCCGTCGGTTATCGGTATCTCCGCCACTTTCTCGGGAAGGATGCTGTTCCAGTACCACCCCCGATAATGGAAGCCAAGACCGAAATAGGAGGTATTGTACGGTGCCGCACGGCCATTTACCCGCAACGTGTTTGACGACCAGGCCGCAATGTGCGGGAGACTCCGCACCAGAACCCAGCCGCGCACGGTGCCGTTACGCAGCCCGGTCGCCTCCATCGCGCTCATCTTCCCGGCATCGATAGCCTGCAGGAATTTCCCGCCGAAACGCTCCTCGATGCGAAAGGTTCGCCCATCCACTCGTACGGGATTGTGCCAAGGCACATGCCCCAGCCAATCGAACCTGTGCGGCTCGGCATCCTTGCGCAACGCATCGGCAATCACCACGAACGGTCCCGTCGCGCCACGTACAAATAGCGCCTGCCGCTCTGCTCGCTCCACCGGATTGTACTCGACCCACTCGAAATCGTTTTCGCCCTGCAGCACCCGATCGTACGCCAGCTTCTGATCGATATCCATCACGTCGGCATAGGCCGAGAGATCGGCGCTGCGCAGAAAGGCATCCACCCGGCTCTGCGAGGAGGCCTGTCCCCGGCCGTCGATCAGGACCACGTTGTGGTATTCACTGTCGAACTTGCTGACGCCACCTTCGAGAAAGAAGGCCGCTCCATGGCTGGCCAGGCAGAAGTGTCCCTGATCGGCATGTGTATGCCCCGCCCCCATGGGATTCGAATTGAAGACGAAACTGGCATCCCGCTCCCCCCAACCGCTACGGCTGAAGACCAGCCCGCGATTCGAAAACCAATGACTCAGCGGCAGTTCGTCCGGCCGTTCACCTCGCCAGGATGCCCAGCCGTTGATCAACCCCACCCCCGCATCGATGCGAAGGTCGTTCTCACGCCGACCCGTGACGTTCTTGAATATCCACCGGTTCAGCCCCCCCTGCTCCTGCGTGAGGAAAGTCAGCAGCTCACCGCTGCCGAGATTGCCATTCGACTGGTTCAGTGGAAAACCTTCATAGCCCCACGGCAGCAGCTCATAGCTCAGCCACGTCGACAGCTTCGGAAGATGCGTATCCCGCCAGAAGGTGACGCCGCGCCGCTCCAGTGCATGGAGGAAATAGGGTATATCCTTCGTCCCGTAGCCCGAGGCATAGCCAAGCCCTTCATACATGGCCCCGTCCGGCGAAATCCCCCCATCCAGATACTCGCGTACCAGACTGATGCAGAGCGCCAGCAACTCTTCGTTGTATCCATCCTGTCCCTCGATCGCCAACAGCGTCATGCCCAGCGATGCCGCATAGATCGGCGTCCAGTTCGTAGTACAGCGCCCGCTGGGGGTTGGCCCGCCATTCCACCAGCGCTTGCCCACCGCGTCCAGCGTCGGCGCTCCCACCATCGAAGCAAGTATGCGCCGTGCCTTCGCCCGATCTGCCTCCGTCAACAGCTCATGGAGCCAGTCATACGTCATCGCCGCCCATGGGTTACCCCAGGATTCGGTCGCCTCGATCTCTTCCGTAGCCGGCCAGGCAGACATCCAGATGCGGAACATCTCCACCGCCACCAGCCCGTCACGCTCCTCGCCACTGGCCACGTACAAGAGCGCCGCATGCCAGCATTGTTTGTTGAACTTGCCGAGTACGCCGGTCTCGTTGCGCATCTGCTCCAGCCATTCCGTGTCGCGGGCGGCAAGCTTCTTTACCCATGCTTCGCGATGGCCGTGTGCTTCCCGCCGTAAGGTTCCCGCCAATCCCTGGCCAACTGGCGTGGCGGCCCGGCTACGCAGAGCGCCGATCTCTCGGCCATGGAAGAGCAGGCGCGGATGCTCTCCTGGCGGCAGAGGGGGCTCGCCGATCGCTTCGGCCGCGCCCGTCTCCATCCGCACGGTCAACAGGCCAAGCATAGCTGCCAGCAACAAACAAACCCTGCGCATCCTCATTGGACTCTCCTCCCACGGCTGAGCATCCCCCCAAAGTCAGGCAACCTCAGCGATTACTGTTAGCATATTGGTTGAACGGAAACTCATGCCGCCGACCATTTGTATTTTTCCACTGGGCCGCCAACCTCGGACCATCGTTAAAGGCCTGAACACGGCCGTCGATAAAGAGAATGTTGAGCCCCTCGATGTGCCGCACGAGCGTCACGCCGTTGATGCCGCTGGGAACCGAGGCCAGGTGACTCGCCAGATCCTGTTCCGCCAGCAGCGTGGTATCGCTGGGCTTGAGCGCCTGGTTGATTTTCCAAGGCGGCATCGTGAGAGTACCTCCACCACCAACGGCCCAGTCGTACATCGGGTAGGCATAACCAAGTGCCCAGCGCGCCGTCCACGTCGGCCGCACCTTGTCCCCCGGGTACCGGGAACGCAGCGTTCCCATGTAGGTCGGGCAGTAGTAATGAGAATTCCATTCAGGTAACCAAGCTTCACTCGGCTGTGATTCGAGCTGCTGAAACCAGAAGGTCGCTTCGGGCCAGGCCGCCGGCATGCGTGCATGCGGCAGAAAATCGTTTTGCTCTTCCAGATACATGACGAACGACATCCCCACCTGCCGCATGTTCCCCATGCAGCTGCCCTGGCGGCCCTTCTCGCGCGCCCGGCTCAATGCCGGCAGCAGCATCGACGCCAGAACGGCTATTATCGCCACGACGACCAGCAATTCGATCAAGGTGAAATGTCTGTGCGCTTTCATTATGTTCACTCCCATAGGGTTGCTTTCTTTCATTCGGTTAATCGGCTTTGAGATCGCGGTTGATCGGATACTTGGTGTTGTTTACCTTCACGAAGTTCTCGTAGAGGTAGCGACCATCGGGAAAGTACTCGACGTGACCATCGACGAAGACGATGTTGGTGCCAAGCTGATCGCCATGGTTGCCCATCATGTCGATCGGCCAACTGCCGACCATTTTCAGGCCGTTCCCGTCAACATCGGCAAGCATGGTCACAGCCTCCGCGTCGATGACATCGCGCAGAAGCCTGGGGGGGCCGTTCTGGCCAGGATTGCCTCCCAGACCATTTGCGTAGTGTGGCAGACCGTAACCCATGCTGTACCAGCGGCTGATGGGTTTTCCGCGCTGGGCAAAGGCGGGGCAGGTCATGACGGTGTCAATCGCCGGATACCAGTAGGCATTGACACTCGACGGGGTAACGCCGACATATTCGGCCATGAGCGTGAACCACCACGCGTGTTCATTGTAGCTCACCAGCGAAGATATCGGACGCAAGGGTGGAAAACTATCTTCATTGGCCTCGCAGTACTGGATCAACCCCATGCCCATCTGCTTGATTTGACTGGTACAGGCAGTTGTGCGAGCTTTCTCGCGCGCCTTGCTCAATGCCGGCAGCAGCATCGAAGCCAAAATGGCGATTATCGCCACGACGACCAGCAGCTCGATCAAGGTGAAATGTCTATGCGCTTTCATTGTGGCCACTCCCATGTTATTTCTTGTGATTGTCCACGGACAGGGCAACTTCAGCGATTACTGTGAGCGTATTGGTTGAACGGAAACTCATGCCGCCGGCCATTTGTATTCTTCCACTGCTCCGCCAGCATAGGACCATCGTTGAAGGGTTGAACATGGCCATCGATAAAAAGAATGTTTAGCCCCTCGATGTGCCGCACGAGCGTCACGCCGTAGATGCCATTGGGAACCGCGGGCAGGTGACTCGTCAGATCCTGTTCCGCCAGCAGCGTAGTGTCGCTGGGTTTGAGCGATTGATTGATTTTCCAGGGCGGCATCGAGAGATTGGCCCCCCCGCCAACGGACCAGTCATGCATCGGGTAGGCATAGCCCAAGTAATAACGCGCTGTCCACGTCGGTCTTACCTTGTCGCCGGGCCACCGGGAACGCAGTGTGCCCATGTACGTCGGGCAGTAGTAATGAGAATCCCATTTAGGCAGCCAGGCTTCGCTCTTCTGTGCTTCGAGCTGCTGATACCAGAAGGTCGCTTCCGGCCAAGCCGCGGGCATGCGTGCATAGGGCAGAAAATCGTCCTGCTCTTCAAGATACATGGTGAACGAGAACCCCACTTGGCGCATGTTCCCCATGCAACTGCCCTGGCGGCCCTTCTCACGTGCGCGGCTCAATGCCGGGAGCAGCATCGAAGCCAGAATGGCGATTATCGCCACGACGACCAGCAGCTCGATCAACGTGAAATGTCTATGTGCTTTCATTGTGGTCACTCCGTTCTTTCTTGTGATTGGTCCACGGACAGCTTGCCCGGGCAATGAGTATCGGTGGAAGAAGCTCATCCACTTCCATTCCACTGTCGAGTGCGTCCATGGCGCGTTCGACCATGGTCTCCGGCTGAAGACAGATCGAGGTAAGGTCCCACGCCTCGGCATGGGAGGTATTGCCGGCCCCAACCAGCACCAGATCCTCCGGTATACGAACGCCTGTCTTCGCGGCTGCCTGCACAAAGGGAACCAGCCGAAAATCGTTCACCGTGATGATACTGTCCACGCGCGGGCGTTGGCGAAGGAACCGCACGCAACTGTCGTCCTCCAGTTGGACCGTCAGCCACTCGGCATGCAGAGCAACTCCGGCCGCATCCAATACTTCCATGGCTCCTTCGTAAAATAGCTGCGACGTCCACAGGGGCTGACGCTCGAATCCTATGATGGCCGGACGAAGCCTTCCCGCCTCCAGCACGCAACGTGCCGCCATGCGCCCCACCTCCCGATAGTCCAGCAAAATCCGCGTCCCAGGGTAACGCTGGTGCGACTCGTAGCGATGAAGGAATATCATGCGCGGATACGGCGACAGCTCCCCCAGCATCTCGAAGGGGAAATAGCTGAATGCGTCCACCAGGAATGTCGTCACACCTTCCAGGCAAAGCTCGCGAAGCTGTTGCCCAACGCGACGCGGATCGAGTATGTCGATCAGCAGCGGCAGGCGTCGCTCCCGCGACAGCGCTGTCAGCAGGGGACGTAACAGCTGCGGCGATCTCATAGGGTCGAGATCGAAGACCGCACCGACTCCTCGCGAGAAACGATCGTCTTCCGGCGGCGCGATGTAGGTCGCCCGACCACGGCGCCTCAACATGCCCTTGGCCACCAGGCTTGCCACTGCCTTGTTGACGGTCATGTGCGACATCCCGTACTCCTCCGCCAACTGGCGCTCCGCCGGCAATTGCTCGCCGCTCTGCCAGCGCCCCGCAAGCAGATCAGCCCTCAGCGTTGTCGCAAGCTGCTCATACTTCGGCATGGATCGAGATGTCTTGCTCATAAAGCTCCTGTTCCTTTGTATTATACAATTTCCGAATCCACCATGCAAGCCAAAAGTGAAAGCCATCCCCCGGCACGTTGGGGAGAACGTTTAAATTTCTATATATTGTAGATTGACACCGCTGTGCTTTTGGGTACCGTAGACAAAAGTATCATCGTGGCTCAATCGCAATTGACAACAGCAGGTATCCCCCATGGATAGCTCCACCCGCCGACTCCGCTCCCGCTTTGCCTACAGCACCATGGTGCAGGAACTGCGCGAGGCGATTGCGGGCAACAAGCTGGCCATGGGCGATCGGGTCGCCGGCGAAGTTGCCTTGAGCAAGGACTATGGCATCAGCGTCACGTCCGTACGTCGCGGCATCGAGATCCTGGTGGAGGAAGGACTGTTGACCCGCCGTCAGGGGAGCGGCACCTACGTCAGCGGAAAGCCGGCCGAATCACCCTCGGTGCCACCCCGTCCGCAGCAGCGGCGCGACACGGTTGCCATTCTCCCCCAGGTGCAAAGCTATACCTATCATCCCTTCTTTTCCGAACGCCTGAGCGGCATCCGTACCGGACTGGGCCAACTAGGTTGGGCAACCTGGGAACCGAATACGATGCAGACCACCAACGGTGCCGATCTCGGCACGCCCTCCTATGGCTTCAACGTCGAAAGCATTGCTCAACTTGTGGGCCAGCATCCCGAGTTTGCCGGCATGATTCTCCGCGACTGGATGGTGCCACCTGACAGCGACTGGGCCACCCAGTGCCCCATCGTCAGTATGGAAGTGAGCGATCGCTTCCCCTTCGTCGCCTACAACTGGCGGGAGGAACTCATGCGTGGATTCCTGCACCTACTGCGACGCGGCGCCTCCCGAATCTGGACCGTGAGCGTCTTTTCCGACGAGTGGATTCAGCAGTCCGCGGCAGCAGCGGCGCGCGCGGCCGAACTGCCCCTTCCCTTCCTGCGCATCCAGCGCAACACCAACAATGTCCGCACTCTCTCCTCGGTTGTCCGTCACGCCTATGATGCGAGCATGGCCGCTCTGGGCAGCAAGGGCGAAGGCTATAACGCCATACTCGTTGGCAGCGACTTCGAGGCACAGGGCGTGATCGATGCACTGCAGGAGCTTGGCAAGAGCGTCCCCGAGGACTATCTGCTCCTCACTTTGACCAACCGCGAAAGCCGCCTTCAGGCGCCCTGGCCCATCGATTGCCTGGTCGCGGACGGCTTTGCCCAAGGGCAGGCACTCGCATCGCTCATGCACCAGCAGATCGCCAGACCCGGCCTCACGCGCCGGCAAATAACGCTATTTGGACAACTTGAAGTAGGCAGTTGACTCACAACAGGAGAAGGGCAGTCATGCATCAGGCACGCGAACGACTTGGGAATCGACAACTGGTATTCGGCTTCAACGAGGGGCAGGCCTCCCACAGCTCGTGGGACGATTTCCGCCGCCTGGCCGAGCTGGCGGCCGACTATGGCGGCACTCACCTGGTGATCGGAAACTTCCCCTATCGCCATGGTTCCTGGATTCTGCCCGACAATGAAGATCCTTACGCCGCGTGGTGCAACACGACCACGGCCATTCTCCGCGTCTGTCCCCCTCCAGAACTGCAACCCTGGGTCGCCGGTGACCATGCCAAGTGGTGCCAGGAGCATCTCCACAAGCAGCTCGAAATCATGCGGCCCCTTGGGCTGAAAGGCATCTGCCATGCTGTGGAGCCGCTCTGGCTGCCGGAGGAAGTGTACCGCGCGCATCCACATTGGCGCGGCGCCCAGTGCGAGCTTGCGCGTATCGCCCTGCGCCCCTATTTTGCGCCCTCCATTGACGAGCCCGAGGTTCTCGATCTCTATCGCCGCGGCATGAAGGAGTTCTCCACCCTCTTCCCCGAAGTCGACTCGTTCCAGTTTCTCAGCAACGATTCCGGAGGGGGCATCGCCTGGACGCCCTGCATCTATCCCGGCATGAATGGCCCCGTCAAATACCGCACGCGTGACGGCGGCGAGCGGCTCGCGAACTGGATGAAGACGCTCCAACAAGGCGCGCGCGAAGCTGGTGCGGAGGTTCGTTTCAACATCTACAGCTCCGGTTTCCCGCCCGAACTGCGCGCATCCGTACGCGAAAAGCTGCCAAGCGGCCTCTTCATCAGCGGCGCCAACAGCGTCGGCGAACAGATGGGCGGCGCCTCCGCCAGCTTCGGCGGAGGGCTCTGGTCGTTTCCCTACCCCGCCATCGGCCTTGCCAGTCCAGCCGACTTCCTCAAGGGTCTCCAGCAGGTCTACAACAATCCCGCCAACGACAGCACCCGCGCCTCCATCGGCATCCATTCCTGCACCCTCGACACCGCTCGCGAGCTCCTCGACTGCTATTTCCGCCATCCGGAAGCGGGCCTGCGCGAACACACCGAAGCGATCCTCGATGCGGCCGCCACCTTCTGTGGCAATCCCGCCCATGCCGAGACCATCATCTCCGCATGGACACAGATCCAGACCGCCATACATGCCACCCAGCAGATCCGCCAGAAAGGCTTTGGCCACATTTTCAACTTCTGTACCGTCAGCATGCGCTGGCTCCTGCGCCCCCTCGTCCCCGAGCCCCACAAGCTCACCCGTGAGGAGAGCCGTCATTACCGCGACTTCGTCTTCTCGCCAGGGGACCAGAAGGACGACGCCGACTTCGGCATGGTCCTGGGCAAGTCCGTCTTCAATGGCGAATCCGTCACCTGGATGTCCCGTTGGTGCCTGCATGAGGCCATCTCCACCCTCCAGGGGGTCCAGTCCAGGCTCGATCGCCTCGCGAAAGAGCTGGACGCTGAAGCGGCCGCCCGCGTCTCGCTCCTTGCCGCCCGCGTTGGTACCCTCGCCTGCCTGGCCGCGAATGCCCGCAACTGCATCATGTACAAGTATGCCCTCGATACCGCCAGCCAGCCACTCTACGGGCCTAACCAGACGGACTACGACGACAACATCGTTTACGATCAGCGCGCCCTGACCTTCCGTAAGATCGCCCGCGAAGAACTCGACAATACCGCCGAGCTTATACGCCTCATCGAGAGCCAGCCGCTGCCCGTCATCGAACATGCCGCGAACGCCGACGAGGAAAGCGTCTTCCTTCTGGGACCGGATGTCGTCGGCGCCCTGCGGCACAAGCTCGATATCATGCTCGATCACTGGCAGGATTACGAACGCCTCTATCCCGCCACCAAGGTCCATGATTTCGAGCCGCAACCGCGCGGCAACCTGCCCATCTTCGACTCCAACGCCGGCGCTTGACGCGCGCCACGGCTCATGCTTATCGTGGCATGATGAGCAGGGGCGTCGGCGAATCGGGCGCGATGGCGATGTGGTAGGTTGTTTCCGGTAGCTCCAGCAACCAGCCGTCGCCATCGGCGGCGACGCGTGCCGTGCCGGGAGCATCGGCGGCGACGCGTGCCGTGCCGGGAGCATCGGCGCCGCGCCAGATCGTGTAGAGCGTGGCCGTGGTGACCACGCCGTGGAGCTGCTGGCGAACCACCAGCAGGTCGCGAATCTTGCCGGTCCATCCAGCCGGGATGCGACCGGCAATGGCGGCGAAGGGCATGCTGCTCACCACCGTCACCTCCGCGGTGCTGGGCAACTTACCGGCACCACTCCATGTTGCCTGCACACGCTCGAGGCTGCCCGTCTGCCGCATGTCGTGGACGAGACGATAGGCATCGCTTTCGCCCAGTGCTTCCGGGCGCGGCGAGGCAGGCTCTTTCAACTCGAGCGCGCCGGATACGTAGAAGGGCAAGTCGACCGTCACCGGACGAACCGACTGGATGCGGTCCAGCACGAGCAGGTAGGGGCCGCTCTGCACGAATGCGCGCTGGAGGCGGACACCCGGATAAGCGGGAGTCGCTTCGCTGTCGCTCAACAGGCATGCGGCGAAACTATCCTTGCTCAGGAACGCCAGCTGCCGGAGGGGCTCGACGGTGATGTTCTGTTCGTCGACCACGGGCACGTTGTGAGCAAGTGTCGTATACATCAGAAAGCTCATCTCGTTGCCGTAGGCGATACGGCCCACCTGGTCGATCAACGGGCCGTGAAGGTCATCGACCTCGTAGCTGAGCTGGTCATACTCTGCTCGGCCGCGACTGCTGCCCCAATTGACGGTCAGCTTGCGGCGCCCCTCGCCATCGCCGGTAACCAGAATCGTCAAACCGGTGTCGGGCAGGACAAGCGAGTCTTCCGGTTCTCGCCGGTCGAACATGGCGCTGGTGTGGCGCTTGATTTTCGCCAGCCGCTCGCGGTCGAGCTGCACGCCGACACTGGCAAGGAAGTCGGCCAGGTCCCCGATCCTGTCCGCGGCAACCAGCGCATAGGCGCCTCCTTCCACGCCGATGCCATCGCGGGTAAAGGTACGCGCGAGAATGGTCTGTACCCCGGCATCGCCGCCAAGGGCGTCAGCCAGATACCACGGCTGATCCGCCGCGATGGCCGCCTTGAACTGAGCCTTGAGGATGCCCACCTGTCCGGCGGAGGTACCATAGTAATGCAGGTTGACCTCGTGCAGGAGCGGTGTGAGCAAATCTCGCCGCACCAACTCCTGGGGCAAATCATCCAGATGCTGCAGCAAGAGCACAGCTTCGGCGAAAGGTTCGAGGATCTCCTTCTCAAAGAGCACGGCACTGGTCAAACGCGAATGGTAGCCGGTACTCAGCGCGGAGACCATCGGCAGGTCGGGCAGGACGTTGGCGTAGGTGGTGAGGATACGGATTGCCGTCTCCGCAAAGGCTGGGTCGCCGCTCTGTACGTGGGCGGCAGCCAGATCGCGCGCCAGCTCCGCATTCTGCGTGTGGTAGATGCCCAGGTACGAGGCGAAGAGCGGCTCCTCTTGGGTCACGGTGAACTCCTGCTGGAACGCCGTGCACTCTTTGTTATGGCAGTAGTAGGTGGTGAGATTGCGAGCGTCCAGGCGGAACTTGCACGTCTTGCAGCGAAAGTGATCAGAGTAGCGTGGCAGCACACTCACATCCTGAGCAGCATAGCGCCAGTCGAGACGCGTACGCAGTTTCTCCATTCGGCTTGGCTCGATTTCGGAAACCAGATTCCGCCAGTCGCGGCTGAGCCTGGGGGGCGTCATGCCGAAGAGATCTTGCGGCCGATACCCGCGCACCGTGACGGCGCGAAAGCCGGAAAGCTCGGGCACGATGGCGACGATGCCGGCGCGCTCGACGATGCCAGGGGGCAACTTCTCCGCGGCCTCGGCGGTACAGCGCAGCGTCATGGTCACCGTTACGCTGCCGGCGGGGCTCAGCGACACGCTCTTCACCGCCGGATCCGGCGTGAACGCTGCCAGGGTTTCAGGCAGCACCTCCAGCCGGGCAGTCAGCGGTTTGTCCGTCTGATTGCGGAGCACCAAGGGGTGATGCATCGCCCAAGCGCCATCCCGTTCCGCCAGGCGCACCTGACTCGGGTCGAGCGTGAGCGTCACCGGCGCCGTCACCAGCCGCACATTGGCAATGCGGGCAATGGCGCGTTCGCCTGCAGGCAGCGGGTAGTTCTTGTCCGCCTGAAAGCGGAAGGCGAGCAGTCGTCGCGGTCCCGTGTGGTGGTTGTCGCTCCCATCGTCATCGAGCTCCAGACTGTAGACAACATGGTCCCACGCGTTGATGCGCGGCTCCCGCTTGAAGTACCAGCTGCGAACCGTCTCATCGTCTGACCATCCCCAGAGCACCGTATGGATATTGACCAGTGCGTTCTCCAGATAGAGGTCGAAGCGAAGCTGGTCATAGCCGGCTGGGTCGATGCCGAGCTTGGCGAGATCCACTTCGAGATAACCGGTGGAGCCCGCATCGTTATCAAAGACGATGGCTGCCCCGCCGTCAGGGCCCGCCCCCTGCACCACGTTCACATGGTCAGCTTCCGTACACGGATCGAGCGAGCTGCCGTCGAGGACGATGGTCTGCCACTCGTTGCCAAATAGACTCAGGGCGGAGAAGAGGGTCATGAGGAGTATGATGGCCTTAATCATTGGTGATTCTCCTTGCCTGCCACACTTGCGCAAGCATGGCGCCGGTGGGGACAATGTTGGATTCAATCCCGCTCGCGAGACAGGGCCCATTGTTGACCAGCAGTCCCGCGCATGGCGCCCTCACCTCGCGTAGCAGGTCAAGTGAGTCGAGGCCGTAAAGATAACCTAACAATTCGCCCGTATCTACCCACTTTCCGGCCGACGACTCCTGCACATAAAGGCCGGGCGCTTCGGCGATCATATCGACGTGCTCCGTCTCGCCGTCATAAAAGTAGCGCACCTCCGCCGGAGATGATATGCCCGGCAACATGCCCAGATGACGTAAGGAACCGAGCAGGCCGTCAAAACCGCGATCCACATGCCGCGGATTGAGCCGCCATTGCGGCGTCAGCTCCACCCCCACCGGCACCACACCGTTGCGGCTGGCAAAAGTCTTGAGGTTCCCCGGCTGAAAGCCGTTGAGATTGATGTAGTGGCAGCTCAATCCGAACGACTGCGCCAGTTCCAGTGCAGCTTTGCCGTCGGTGGCGCTGAGCAGCATGGCGCAAACCGACCAGTCGCTCCATCCGTGCATGTCGATCAGGTAATCCGACCCGGCCACATATGGCGCGACGGCAGCAGCGATTCGCTCCGTGACCGTGCCGGCGGCATCACCCGGCCAGATGCGGTTGAGGTTTTGGCTCTCGCCCGGCACCTCCTGGCTGACCGCCGCGATGCCAGGAGGATTGACCATCGGGAAAATCTGCAAGGTTCCACTCAGCGGTTGGTCCACGATATGGCGCATCAATCGTCGCGCCGCCTCAATGCCATTGAGTTCGCGCCCGTGCTGACCCGCCGTAACCGTAAGCGTCGGCCCCGCCTCGGCACCGCGCGCCACAAAGCGGAAAATGCGTACCCTCTCATCCTGATAGACGGCGGTCGATTCGATCCATTCAGTATGAATAGCGGGTAGACAAGGCTGGCTGCTGACGATCATGGAAGGCTCCGCTGCATCACTTTTGCGAGAGTTGAAGAATCGCGCCCCAGCCGGGCTGGAGCGAAAGGGTGGCGACTCCATCGATATCGGCCTCCACCGAGTTCCCGGAAGATAGGTCGCTATAGTGCGTTACGCCATCCATATGCACTCGCACGATTGTCGCCTTGCCTGCATCCAGCATCCACCTGTGCCCCGCTCCACGCGTGAAGTCGCCATAGTCGCGGGCGCCATTGATCAGCACCAGAAATCTCCTTTCGCCGTCCGCCATGAGGTTCGCCACGACGTCGTCGCGATCCAGCTGGACCGCCGGTGTGAACGGCAGCATCTCGCGCAGGTTGCGGGTCAGTTGACTGAGGAAATCGGCATACTGGTGCGGCTCGAGCGACGGTTCGCCATTCGTGATCCAATAATCACGGTAACGCGGCACCAGTTCCTGCTCCAACAGCTTCACGCCCGGTGCCTCATCCAGTACGGATCCGCGATGCGTAATCAGGGTACCTCCAGACTCGCCGTATGCTCGCAAGCGCTCAACCAACGACCGATTGGCCACATGAAGGGCCGGAACGATCACTGCCCGATAGCGCGACAAGGCATGGTGGTCGAGGATCTCCTGGTCGTAGATGATGTCGCATGGCTCACCAGTGGCAAGGATAGCTCGGTACGCATTCTCCATCGCGCTTTCGGCAGAGTGGCGACCACCGCTTCGGGTGATCAGATTGGCATTGGAGACAAGCATGGCGAGCCGGCGCGGCGTCGGCTGCCAACGAAGCAGGAGCGCCTCGTGCGGCTCATACAGCTCATTGCGCAGCCGGATCAGTCGCTGCCAGAGAGCTTCGCCACCTGGCTGGAAGGAACCGTCCGTCTGAAAAATGGCCTGCTGCCCCCAATGGGTGATGCCCCGCGCGCCGAAACCGGCCGCCAGCCAGCAGGCTTCACTTACCATGTCCGGTGGAGCGGGCACCTCGTTGCGGCCAAGCTGTGGCCCGATCATGATGCTGTTCGGCGAACCATTGCGCACGTGCACGCGGCCCCGCTCCAGCCAGTAGGCAAGCGAACGGGGATGACGTGGCGCGGAATGAATACGCACCCAGTGCTGCACGCTATCCAGACCACTGAACTGCTCCAACCGCCCGGAGTCATCTATCGGATCGCTCGTCACCGCGAGCCGCGGCGACAGCTGGTGCGCCAGGCGCGCGATGGCCATGTGGCGCACATGAAAGCTGCTGTTGGCGGAGATCCAGCGCAAGGACTGGAAGGCTGGATCGTCATCGGCCATGATCCCGTCCCCAGGAAGCTCCGGCGCCTCATGGTAGATCGGCACTCCGTCCATTACCGCTGCCGCCTGTGTCAACGCATCGTTGCCGGGCCGAATGATCGCCTCGGAGTCGAGCATCAGGCGCGTAAAAATGCCTGTCCGCATGGCATCCAGCGTCGCGCGTACCGTACCGATAGCCGCCACCTCGGTGAAATCGCCGCTGAACAGGTTGTCGACCTCCGGGCGTCGCTGACCTTTAACGAGAATCGAGGTGGCGACATGCGGCGAACGTGCCACCGCCATCCGAAAGCGCTCTTCGCGCGTGCTCAGGTAGAGGCTCAGCCGCAGATTGCGTTCCTGCATGGCGGCAATCACTTGCGTGGGCGGCAACTCATCGCGGAACTGCAGCATCGTGTAATATTCAGCCGCGAGGTCAAGCCGTTCCGATTCCTTACCGCCTCTGAGCAACTTGGCTCCGTCCCACGCTTGCACCTCGAAACGCTCGAGCAACATGTGGGCAGTGGCGACCGTCTTTCTTGCCTCCCGGACAAAAGCCGTCATGGCCGGCGTCAGCTCACCATTGCGGATGGCGGCAAAACGGAGCAGCGATTCCGCGATGGTCGCACTCACCGTCACCTCGTCCGGCATACTCTCGCCGATAGCGTAATAGACAATAGTGGACAAGTTGATGGCTCCACCCGCGGCCTCATCATCCTCCATGTACTCGACGAAAAGCTCCACCTCCCCCGTCAGCCACTCCCTCGGGAGAGTACGCGTGTAGGCCTTGATGGGGCGGGGCAGCCCGTTGAGCGGCGCCCAGGCTACCGACAGCATCTCGTTGACGAAGCTGAGACGCAGCTCCATCTCCTGCCCCGCCCGCCACCGTGGTCCAGCGTAGTGCGGCTCAAAGCCAGTCATCGCCAGCATGCCGTCACCGCGAGCAGCGATGGCGAGATAGTCCGCGTCATGGCGCAATCCAATGCGCCATCCTGGCCCGGTATTCTCTCCGAAGGCAAAGCGCAGGTGGATCTCCCGCAGCTCTGCCAGCCGAACGCCGCGCACCAATCTGGAACCTGGCCGCATCGTCAGCTCTTCACTCGGCAGTTGATTGAGGAGGTCGCGACTGTACCCCCAGCCGCCCCGCCCGGAGTCGAACATCCATTCGGCAGCGATACCGCGAGGACCGGTCAGCATGACCCACGTCCCAAGCACCAGCCACAGCATCGTGGAAAAGAAGTGTTGCATAATCAAGTCCCCGCACGTGCGGCTGCTCGGCTGATCACCATCAATCGTCGATCTTGAACCAGCTGTCGCCGGAGGCGGTCGTGGCCTGCACCTGCGCCGCGAGGTGCCAGGCGGCATGTCCGTCAGCAAAGACGATGGAGGCTCCGGCGCGATGGCGATTGCCGATACCGTAATTCGAGCCGAGCGGATTGCCGTTGGTGATGTAGCGATTGTTGTCGCGGTCGTTGTGGTCGGCAATGACGATGGTCGTCAGTGGATTGAGCACATGGCCGAGGCGGTTCCACCTCTCGCTGGAGTAGGTTGGCGTGAGGTAGCGGTTGTAGCCGTAGCTGTAGCTGCTCTTCGAGATGCTGGGATAAGGATCATGGCGCGGGCATTTGCCGATCCGGCCAAGGCTGGTGCCGACGCTGACGAACGGGGCGATCTGGGCGATCCAGGAATCACCACCGGGGCCAGTCCAGTCGTCCGGCACCATGGTGTCGTCATACTCATCGGCATAGGCAAACCAGCCGAGCCCCATCTGCTTTGTGTTATTGAGACAGGATGTCAGCCTGGCGCGGTCTCGTGCCTGCGACAATGCAGGCAACAACATCGATGCCAGTACAGCAATTATCGCAATAACCACCAGCAGCTCGATCAGCGTGAAACCATGCTTGCGCGTACTCATGCTACACCTCCGATTGTGACTCGCGCCCGATTCGCCGGGCCGAGTGAGCCGTTGTCGATAAATGGCGACTCCACGGTCACGGAGTTGCCAGCGCGCATGTCGCCCGCCAGCATTTCCAGCAACGTCGCGGCTGCCAGTGTTCCTAGTTTGTAGGCATCGATCTCGATAGCGCTTACACGTCCCGGCGCCATCAGTTCAACCCCCTTGTTGATTTTCGCGGCCAGCGAGAGATCCCCCGGCACCGAAATCCCGTTCTCCAGGATATAGCGCACCACCCCCCTTGCCACCACATCGTCATCTACATAGACGGCGGTGATGGAGGGGTCGTAGTAGCGCTCCATGGCCTGGTAGCCACGCTCAGCCGTCTGCCCCGCATGCGCCAGGCAGATTCTGGTGCCCGACGGCATGACGGTACTGAAAAAGGCGGCAATATCGTCGTGGGCAGTGATCAGCAGCAGATCCCGATGACCATCTTCCGCCAGACGCCGAGCCAGCTGGCGCATGGCAACGCGGCACTCCAGTACCACCGCGGCGCCGGCCGCCACCGATTCGCCAGGCGAATACGTCGTCACGATCGGCTTCGCGAACCGTTCGCGCAATCGCGGCAACCAGGCGTCAGCCACATGAAAGGAGATAACGCCAAGCACATCCGGCGCCGCGCCGCGGCTGGCCAACGGCTGAACGACATCTTCCCCCACACGAATCATCTCCATTGCCAAGCCCGCCTCGCCCAGCCGCTCGCCAATACCACGTAGCCGTTCGGAATAATAAGGGTGCCAGCCGGAAGCCTCATGCCTGTAGACAATCAGCACCCGCCCTTGTTGCCGTGGCCTCGGCGCCGCATGCGCCTGCGCCGCATGTTCCGCCACGAAGGTGCCTTTTCCCTGAATGCGGAACAGGAAGCCTTCTGCCACCAGCTCGCCAATAACCTTGCCGATCGTTCCGCGGCTAACCTGGCATACTCGGCACAGCTCATGCTCGCTGGGAAGCCGCCCGGATTTCCCAAGCTGCTGCACCAGTTCGCTGATGTAGCTTCGCACCTGTTCGGTTTTCAACACTCCGTTTCGTCCGCTCACCGTGCACTCCTGATGTGTTGTACATTATTAGTGTACAACAGTAGACAACTCACTGCAAGGGACATTCTAAAAAAAAGCAACCGCTTGTTCACGCGGTCAGTCCAGCCAGAACATCCGTGTCTGCGGCGCGTTGATCTTCAGCTCCAGACGGTCAATGGGATCCTCCGCCATACGGGTGCCGGTCATCGCATCGCGGACCCGGCATTTGCGCGGCAGGTGCAGCGTGCGGTTTCCATTTTTCACCGAGTGCAGCGCGACAAAGGAATCGCTGGCATAGACGACATCGTCTTCCTCGCACCACACATTGCAGCCGGCATGGCGGGCCGCGGCACGCAACAGGTTCGACGGCAGCGGCATGGCGCAACTCCACAGGATTGCGTGATCCTCCGCCTCGCGGATGAACATCCCAGTACGATGCAGGAACCAGCAGAGATTACCATGGCCCAGGCAGGTGGCGCCCGGAGTCTTCTCGACCGCTCGTTCCCGCGGCGTCAGCGTTGGTCCATAGGGCAGGGAATCGCCGAAGATGGTACCCGCCGGCAGTTCGGCGGTAATCGGGTGCCCCGGAATGTCCTGCACGATAACATGCCGCACCGTCAAGCGGGGATGCATTTCCATCGGCACCCCCAGCAGGCGCGAGGCTGGCTCCGCGGTCAAATACCGCCCGTCTGTGATGCCCGTAGATGGCCCGAATATCGCCAGATTCCCATTGCGCAGCACCTTCTCCTTCAGCAGGCCCAAGACCTCGTCATCCACCTTGAAGAGATTCGGAAAGAGATAGACCTTGTAGTCCGGAAAGTCCGTGTGGCGCAGATCGCTCAGCAAGTAGATGCGATAGGGGATGCCACAATGAGCCAAACCTCGTATGCGCTGCCAGATGACGGCGAGCGACTGGTAGCCACTGGTGAAATCCTCATGGAGCGGGCTCTCGTCATCAAGCACCAGCGCGATGGCATCTCGTGTTTCGCGATGCGGATAGCTGTCCGCGCCATCCAGTACCGGCGCCAGGCGGCGGATTGTCTCGTGAATCCCCGGCGCATGAAAGTAGGAACTGCCCACGTTGCACCAGTAATCGTGCAGTCCACGGCTGATCACCAGTGCCGCGTTGCGAGCCAGCCCCGCCTCGACCTCCGAATCATCCCGGAAGGCCCCCTGATCCTGAACGCCCTGCCCCACATAGCAGCGCGTGTCGTTCTCGATCACCATCACCTTGCCCCGCATCACCATCGAGTCGCTCACCCCTTCCGCCTCGAAGGCAAAACCGAGTGTGCGCGCGTGATAGTCGGCCGGCGTGACAATAATATCCAGTTCGTCCAGCAGTTCCGAAACGCCGAATGCGCCGCTCAGATAGTAGTTGTTGGGAAAGGACTGTCCGTCCCCCACCCCATCGAAAGCTGACTGAATCTGCCAGCCCATCAGCGGCAACTTCGTGATGTCAAAGCCGACCAGCGTCTCCACGCCATGCTCGCTCGCCGCCTCCTTCACGGCCCTGTGCATGGTACGCACCCAGCGCAGGAAGTTATCCCGCATGAACCAGCAATAGTCGTGCTCACGAGCCACGTTTGCCGCTTCCAGCCAGTGGAAGAGCCCTCGTGACGATTCGCCGCAATTGCTCGCCATCCCCTCCGTCGCCAGCGGCTTGCCACCGAGGGTCGCGGAAAGCGAGGCTCGCCGGGCCAGCCATTCCTGATCGCGCGGCACGGTGGCGCCCGCAAGCGTCGCCTGCTCATCGCCCCATGCCGATTGCAGCGCCGCGTCATCACCATAGCGCCGGGCCAGCCAGCTCCGGAACTGCCGCTCATTTTCCGCCGAACAATCGAACATCTTGCCGGAATGATTGAGCGGCATGGCCCCCTCGCCGTACGGGTAGATGTAATAGCCGAAGACCCGATCCGCCCACGGCTTTGTCTGGCAGTAATCCACCACCGTCCGTAGAAAGTGCGCCAGGCCATCCAGATACAGCCGCGAACAGAGGCTCGCCTCGCGATACGTCTTCCCGTCCTCATCCGTCTGCATGTGGTCGGCGTGCTTGTCGCTCCACATCTTCGGCACCGACGACATGCACACGATAAAGAGTCGCGCTTCCGGGCACATCTCGAGTACCAGCTCCGCCTGCCTTGCCAGGGGCAGGGGAAAGTGATCGTCACTCTCGGGAAAAACGCCTTCGTCCGTCCAGAAAGCCGCGTCGAAGAAGTCCTTCCCGCCATGCGGCACATTCAGGCCGAATGTTGTCACCCCACTCTCGACAAACTCCTGAACGCGCTCCTTCCAGTCTCCCCGCATGATCCGATCCAGGTAGGCTGCCCGGTTCACAACCTTGCCGTGGTGGACTATCACCGGTCTGCCCGCTGTCATCTCGATTGAACTCATGGGGTCGCTCCTCCAGTTTGGCGTTGAGCATAGTTTACCTATGCAACGGCTATCATCAACCACAATCGCTGGATTTGGTTATCGAGCATGGGCTACCTTAAAAAAAGAACCATCACTCCCTCCAATTGTCTCCCACATGCTGGACACATTCCGCGGCCTTGCCCGCCGCATCCCCAAGATCGAACTCACCGCTCTCCTTCTGACCATCATCATCGGTGGCGGCATCTGGGGATTCATCGAACTGGCCGATGAAATCGGCGATGAGGACACCCACCACTTCGACCGCGCCATTCTTCTTTCCATGCGCAGCTCGCAGGATACCGCCGACCCTATCGGCCCATTGTGGCTCGAAGAGATGGGACGCGATTTCACCGCCCTTGGCGGCACCGGCATCCTCGCCCTGCTCTCTCTTGCCACCATCGCCTATCTCTGCATGATGCAGAAATCCCGTGCCGCTCTGCTTGTCGCCGCCGGGGTACTTGGCGCTGCCATCTTCAGCAACCTCCTCAAGCTCTTCTTCGAGCGCGATCGTCCAGACCTCGTGACTCATCTTTCTCATACCGCCACGGCCAGCTTTCCCAGCGGCCATGCCATGATGTCCATAGCCACTTACCTGATCCTCGGTGCCATGCTGGCCCGCATGCACGAGGGGAAGAGGATCAAGATTTTCTTCCTCGGCTGCGCCATCCTCATCTCCCTGCTCGTCGGCGTCAGCCGCGTTTATCTTGGCGTGCACTGGCCGACCGACGTGCTGGCCGGCTGGGCTCTTGGCGCCACCTGGGCCGCCATCTGCTGGCTGATCGCCTGGTGGCTCCAACAGCGACGGCAGCTCGAAGCGCCCGACGCTTGAGCGCAAGTTCAGTTGCATTCCGCCGCATCGGCGTCATCTTTAGGCCAACCATAGAGGTGCTGCCATGGCCGACCCCCTCCACCGACGTCCCCCATGGGATGATTATTTCCTTGATCTGACTGACGCCGTTGCCAGCCGCGCCACCTGCGACCGTGGTCGAAGCGGTTGTGTCATCGTGCGCACCAAGCGCATTATCGCCACCGGATACGTGGGCTCGCCTTCCGGACTTCCGCACTGCGACGATGTCGGCCACATGCTCAAGAAGGTCGTGGACGATGACGGCACCGTGCGCGAGCACTGCATGCGCACCATTCATGCGGAACAGAATGCCATTTGCCAGGCCGCCAAGAATGGAGTGGCGCTGGAAGGAGCAACCCTCTATTGCCGAATGGAGCCCTGCCGCGTCTGTGCCATGCTCATCATCAGCGTCGGTATCGAGCGCGTCGTCGCGCGTCGGCGTTATCATGCCGCGGGCGAAACCCGCGAGATGTTCGCGCGCGCCGGTGTTCAGCTCGACGTGCAGGAAGATGCCATGGAATCGTACGAGCGGCAGTAGCTCAGGAGGCCAGGCCGCCATCGTTGACCCACCGGCGAATCCCGTTCACCAGTCGCGATCCCGTGCGACGCCCCACCTGCAGATGCTCCTCATGGCTGATGGTCTTGCCTTCCATGCCGGCGGCCATGTTGGTGATCAGCGAAATGCCCATCACCCGCGCTCCCGCCGCATGGGCCAGCGTCGCCTCGAGAACCGTACTCATGCCCACTGCGTCAATGCTCATGTGTTGGGCCATGCGGATCTCCGCTGGTGTCTCGAACTCCGGTCCATGATTGGCCATGTAGATGCCGTCGTGTATGGTCAACCCTTCCGCTTCACCTGCCACGCGAAAACTCCGGCACCACGGCTTGAAGTAGACGTTGCTCATATCGACGAAGGGATCGTCGAACAAGTGCTGATGCCCGGCTATCGCCGAGATCCCAAGGTTGTTGACATGATCCGCCATGCACATGAAGTCGCCCGGCTTCATGTGCGGATTGACTGCTCCCGCCGCATTGGTCAGCACGAAGCTGCGCGCCCCCGCGTAAGCCGCGGCCCAGATCGGCAACAGGCATGGCAACCGTCCGTAGCCTTCATAGAGATGATAGCGCCCCGAGAAGACCAGCGTCTTCGTCGCACCGATCGTTCCCCAGTGAACCTGTAGCTCGTGCTTTGCGGTCGAAGGTTCCTGCGGCATGTGCGGCATGTGATGCAACGGAAATCTCGCCCACTCCTCGTCGAGCAAACCGGCCACCGAACAGCCGGATCCCAACTGCAGGACCAGCTCCACCGTATTGATGAAGGTGCATTTGTAGTTGAGGAAGTCCGCTGCCTCCTCCAACTGCACGCGTGTCAGTCTATCCGAGAGTACAATCATGAAAGCTCCTGGTGATGTGGCGCTGCGATCCGCTCGAGTCAGAGGGTCGTTTCGCCATCGATGCTGCCTATTTCGATGTTCAATTCGTCATGCCGCGCCACCCGCTCCACTGCTCCATCCTTGATCCAGATGACCGCATCCGAGGCGGACAGCATCTTCATGTCGTGCGTTGCCGTAATGATCGTGATTCCAAGTTCGCGCTTCATTTCCGCCAGCAGGCCGATGATCTCTTCACCGGTGTGCAGGTCGAGATTACCTGTCGGCTCGTCCGCCAGAATGATGCTCGGTCGATTCACCAGAGCCCTCGCAATCGCAATCCGCTGCTGCTGGCCGCCGGAGACTTCGCCCGGCAGGTGATCGAGCCGATGGCCAAGACCGACACGCGTCAGCGTTGCCGCCGCATCGTCGCGCGCCTCTCCCGGGCTCACACCAGCAAAGATCCGGGCGATTGCCACATTTTCAAGCGCAGTCATCGTCATTACCAGATTGAAGGACTGAAAGATGAAGCCGATACGGTTGCATCGTACCCACGCCAACTGCCGCGAATTCAGGTCGGCAAGTTTGAAACCATGCACCCAGACTTCGCCGCTGCTGGGCGTATCCAGACCGCCGATCATGTTGAACAACGTCGATTTTCCGGACCCCGACGGCCCCATGATCGACACGTACTCGCCGGCCCCTATCGCCATGCTCACGCCGCGCACGGCATGCACCTGCTCGCTGCCGCGCTGAAACGTTTTGGTCACCTTCTCGATCCGCACGATGGGTTGGTCTACCACACTCATTCTTCAACCCTCAGCGCTTCCACAGGTTGCTTCCGCGCGGCCGCATACGCCGGCCCAATCGAGGCCGCGACGGAAATCAGAGAGCCGATGAAAAACGTTGCGATCAGTGCGCGCCCCCACGGCCACCACGGCACGTTCGGCACAATATGCTCTCCGTAGCCAGAAAGCAGGACCAGCGCCGCCACGATTGTCCCGAGAAAAATGCCGGCTACCGTCCCCAGCACCCCTTGCAGCGACGCCTCGATGAAATAAATCCGCACGATGAATCCATCCGTCGCCCCGAGGCATTTCAGCGTGCCGATCTCCTTCACCCGCTCCGTCACCGACATCAGCATCGCGTTGATGATGCCTACCAGACAGATCAGCAGCGACAGCCCGATCAGCAGCATCATCACCTTGTCCGTTCCATGGATGGCCAGAATGTCGACGCCATTCTTCTGCAGCAGGACATTCAGCCGTTCGTTGTCCACCGCGACCAGCGCCTTGATTGCCCGGTCCGTCAACAGCATGTAGGTCAGAAAGGCTATCGCCAGAATGACGCCCACCATCGTGATCAGCGCGCGCAGAAAGCGCCGCCGCAGAGACGACCAGCTCACCTGCAGCGCAATCCGCCACGGAATCGGTTCCGGCTCCGGAATCTGCGCTAAATGCTTCGGTATCAACTCTGCCATGTCATGGATTCCGATTGAGGTCGATGGGGATACGCACTTCCAGTGTCACCGAGAGAATCAGGGCAAGCGCGACGATGATCAGTTCGCCCACGATCAGGCCGATGAAGATGTTCCGCACGGATTGGTAGGTCCCCTTGTTGCCATAGCGAGTTACCAGGAATTTTCCCAGCCAGCCGACAAAGATACTGAACCAGTAGAATCCCATGATCGGGTTGACCAGCATGATCAGCCCGATCGGGTGTGGCAGCCAGAACAGTATCTGCCGGAAGTAGAGTAACGCCACCATCAGCAGGGCGCCAAAGCCGATCCACAGGTTGTTGGCGGTCTGATCCACCGGTTGTGACTTGGCCATCGTCGCGATGTTGTCGTACATGTCGCGCGGGAAGCCCTGATAGAACCAGTTGCTCATGGCGTCCGCCCCCTTGGCATACCCCATCATCACATGCACCAGCACGGAGATGACAACCGTCATACCGATGCCGAGTATGACGCCGACGTGGAATCGCAGCCGCTTCATCTTCAGATCGTCGCGAATCTTCAGTGAATTGGCCATGGCGGGCGCAATGAAAGTTTTGATGTCGAGGAAGAGGATGGAGTAGAAGACCATCAGTGGTGCAAAAAGCCCCGGGGCCGTGGCCGCGGTATCGAAGCCGAAGAGCGAGCGGACAAAGTGGAACGGGCTGATCCACGCCTGGAAGCCCAGTACCCCACCCTCCGTCACCGCCCGCACCAGGCCGATGGTCAGGATAAGCACAAACAGGTAAAGCACGATCGAATAGAAGAGATTCGCCCCCAACCCCAGCCAGAGCATCAGCACCAGCGCGACGGATGAGCCGAGAAACAAGCCCGAAGAGATCCGCAGCTCTTTTCGCACCGGCCCGTCCAGCGCCGCCACTTCGCGGCTCCCGAAGACGCAGAAGATGAAGTGCCGGCACTTGTAGAGCACTACCCCGCTGAAGACCATCAACGCCCCACCCGCCTCCGCATTCCTGAAGTTGAGCGTGTACCACCAGTCGCTCGGGAATGACTTCTCGTTCACCCCATGCCCCGTCCAGACCACGATCAGCAGCTGCGCCATATAGAGCAGCCAGAAGAACCAGAGTGAAAACGAGATCTCCGCCGGGATCAGAAAGGCCAGGCCGATCATGGTGAAGAAGATCCCCAGCTTAGCTCCTGGGAGCAGCGGCGCGAAGGCCGTCCCGTCGATGTACGGCTGCCACTTGATCGTCATCTGCAGCGGTGGCAAGGCGATCCACCCAGCGTGCGCCAGCAGGTTGAAGCCGACAAAGCCCGCCGAGATCGAGAAGCCGATCCAGAACAGGCCACTCCTGAAGACCGCCGGAAGGCGCAGGTGATCCATGCCAGGCCCCTTGTCCTCGGCTCCCGCCAGAATCTCGGGCAACTTTGCCAGCGGGTAAATCAGCCGCTCATTGTACGCCCACTGACGGAAGATCAGGATGTTGAAGGTCATCAGCAGGAGATACGTCAGCGCGATGAGCAATCCCCAGTTGGTCAGCGGCCGCAGCCAGACGCTCCATGGCACATCGCCCACCAGGAAGCGCGCCAGCGACGCATCGAAGTAACGGAACTCCTGCATGAGAGCCTGCAGCCGCCGGCGAGCCGGCTCCGCCTCGACTGTGCCGGCCTGCAGTTCGCCCCGCAACTCCTCCAGCGCCGCGATTACCTCCCTCACTTTTTCCGTCAAACCGATCTGGATCTGCACCTGCTCCCGTCGCTGCGTCGCCTCTCGCTTTGCCCGCTCCACCTTGCGCAGCTCCGCGTTCAGCTTCTCGATCTCATCCTCCAGCACCTTGGCTTCGTCGATATCCGCCAGCCGCTGCCTGGAACGCATCGTCCCCAAGCTTTCGTTCAGTTCGATACTGCGTGCATTTGCCTCCTGCCACTCCGCGTCCAGCCGCTCTCGCTCCAGCTCCTGCTCTTCCAGCGCGCTCACCTCGCGCAGCTGTTCGATGGCCGCACTCAACGCCGCCGCCATGCCAGTGGGATCCGCTACCCCCTCCGTCTCGAGTTCCTGCCACACACCGCGCAGATCCATCAGAGCCCCGCGACCATGATAGAGCCGCTTCAGCCGCGCCCGATAGATGCTGAAAGACTCGTCCGCCAGCGGAATGATGCCCGGATACGCCCGCTTGTGATCCGGCATCCGCCGACGGAATTCCTTCACCCGCTCGAAAGCTATCGCCTCCAGTTCATGCAACGCTTCTCGCGCAGCCGTGGCGACCCCATCCAGTTCGTCGATCGTCGCCTCCGGCGCACCTTCCAGCCGCGCGCGATCGCGCGCGTCCATTGCATCCCGATATGCCTGCGCCGCCTCGTAGATACCCTCTTCGCTCACCAGAAAGCTATCGTCAATGTAAGGTGCAACATATCGATTCCACTCGGACTGCTCACTGTTCCAGTGTTCGTTGTACACACTGCTGATTGCCGGCACCAGCTGCGAGGCCAGGCCGAAAGTCGGAATGCCTGCCGACACCGATCCCATGATGAAGATCAGCAGGATCTCGACGGTCGTGAATGGACGGATCACCCGGATCAACCGCAAAAGGGGATTGATAGCCAGAATGATCCCGATCAGCAGCAGATAAGGCAGGACAGCGATCTGCGTCGCCGTCACCACAATGTCCCGGCGATTCTCGAAATAGACCGTCAGCACGGCAAAGACGCCCGCCAGCAGCGTTCCCGCCACCAGCGATCGCACCGTGATCCGTCCTTCGCCTGGTTCATTTCCGGTCATGTCACATCCCTAGAAAATCAACGGCTTCATCATCTTCGACATGATGGTCAGCGCCATCGCCACCATGGCAATGAGCCCCATGCCGCAGGAAAAACCAGCCAGCAACACCGGCGCGTACTTCATCCACATGTTGCCGAAACGACGGCGGAAATAGAACCGGCCCACCAGGGCGCCGACCATCTCCAGCACAATACCTCCCGGCGAACTCTGCGCCAGGCCCCGCACCAGCCCGAAAACCAGCAGAGTCGGTAGCCCCATCATCGACAGCACACTGAACGCAATCGTCCCAAGCAACAACCCGGAACTGAAGAAATCCCAGTTCCATGCTTCCATGAAGATCGAGCCCCCCTCCATCGTCGCGCTGTACGTCAACGTTGCATTCTTCACATGCAACTCCCACATCTTCTGCGTGAAGGGATAGGCATCCGATGGCACATCCGCTATCCGCCACAGCATCTCCGAATAGACAAGGGCCGAGATCGCCACAACGGGCAGCGTCACCAGCAGGGTCTTGACCCGGCTCATGACTCTGGTGCCGGTAAGCTCCGTGATACGCCAGCCAACCACCTCCAGGCCAATGTTGTGGAAGGGCACCGGCGCAAACCAGATGTCGATGCCCTGATGTCCGCTGAGGATGAAGGTAGCCTCACGCACCATGGGAATGTTGAGCGCCTGGCCAACCAGCCCCTCCAGTTTGGCGGTGGCATACGAGATCAGGGGCGTATACACGATGATGTAGAAGACGAAGAAGTACCATGGAAATCCAGGTATGAGGTAAACCGAAAGCGCCAGCCAGCAGCTTGCCATCACCAGGTAGACGAACAATCCCACCCATGGCGAGAAGTCACCGCGTTCGGCGTTATTGGTGATGAACCGGCGCCAGCCCCGTTGAATCCGCTCGCGCAGCCGAGGCCCCGCCGAGGCACGATCCCGCGCCGGACGCATGGCCTGCCACACCGGCTTCAGCACCTGCCCCACGCTGATCAGCGCTATCGCCACCGTCAGTCCCACGCTGAACGAGAGGTAGAAGTCGACGTTGTTGATGTACATGGTGTCGACGAAACCCATGCCCGCCTCCCAGTTGCTCAATATCCCTATCTTGTGCAGATACGGATTCAGCAACATCGTGAATATCACCCCGAGAAAGCCGCCAACCACCGCCCAGAACGGGATGACCATCCCCACAAAGATCATCGTCAAGTCGAAGGTCAGGTTGAACGGAAAAGCCGGGAAGACCGAACCAGCCGCCGGCGTGAAATCTACCCACGGTACCGGGATGATCTGGATCGACTGCTTCAGCACCGCGCTCGTCAGTACCGGGACCGCGATGTAGACGGCGCCGAAGACCAGCCCGATCATGCCGCCAATCGAGAAGCATCGCCATCGCCATCGCTCGCGCGCATCCTCCGTCTGCGCCAGTGCCGTGATGCCCGAGGCCGCCACCGGCGCCATCGGAAAGGGCAACTCCTCCACGTCGTTGACGATACGATAAAGGAAATAGCCAAGGCCGAAGTTCTCGATCCGGTGCATGATCATGGTTGTGATGGAGAGCAGGATCGGCACCATCCAGGCGCGCGTCATGAAGGTGCGTCCGGCTTCGCGCAGTGCCTCCGTCGACGGCGCAAACCAGAGTGGAATGTCCTGCGCTACGCCCATTGCCTGCGAGAAGTCGGACCGCACCAGGAACTGGCGCCAGAGCAACGTCTCGAACGGTTGCGCGATCGTCAGACCGGCCATGTAGTAGAGAATGTAGATCTCCTGCATGCGCAGATCTTTCAGCGACCGGCGCGCCACTTCGGCAAAGAGGATGATGGTGACCCACCGCGCCGCGGTATTCAGCGCCGTATCCGAGCCGATCACCAGGGAGAGGTACATGGAGCCGGGCATCATGATGAAGCCGAGAAAGACCGTGCCGACGATGGTCTTCCAGTTGAAGCCCTCCTCGAAATGATCGGGAGGTACCATCAACTCCCTGTATTCCTTAAGTTCTTTGTCTTCGCGGCTGGCCATTCGTCAGGACCCCCCCCTGCCCGGACTTGCTGCCTCACCATCGAAAGCTCGCATCGCCTGCTCCACATAGACGCGATGCTGGGGCGGCCCCATGTTCCGCCATTGGATCAGATATTTGCGCATCTTCTCCAGGAACGGTCGGTTCACGGTCACCCAGTTCGTATCTTGGCCGGACTTGCGCTCGATCTCCATGCGCAGACGATAGCTCTGCACCACCTCGTCGTAAGCCAGATGAAAGACAATGGATTGGGTCACGCCAAGATCGTACGGCGCCAGCGCCAGATCGTACTCCATGCTGTACGCATCCCGCCCCCCGTCATCGCGATATCGCCGTCGCTCCAGCAGGTTCGCGATCAGCTCCCCCACGGATGCCTCCGTGAAACGCGAGAAGTACTGCTCCACGTACTGCAGCACGCCAACGGCCAGATCCGGCTGATAGATGAACGGAAAGACGACGTTCATGTGCGTGCCGTCATGCTCCGGCAACGACCATTTGCGTTTGCCCGAAGGCACCGCCATCCGCGTCGCGGCATGCGCCGGGTACAACGTCGACAGCAGCACCACCGCGATGGTAAAGAGAATCACGTAAACAACGATCAGCGAGGAGAAATTGAGATTCAGCCCCTCCACCAGCTTGAAGTGGATGAGCCCCATCGCCAGAAGCTGCCCGATGAGGTAGCCGCCAACCGAGCCGATGACGCTGTAGACAAAAGCTTCCGCCAGGAAGAACATCCGGATATGACTGGGATTCAGACCAATGGCATTATAAACGGCAATCTCGTACTTGCGTTCATAGACCGAGCCCAGCATCGTGTTCAGGATGATTGTTCCCGCAATCAGTAATGGAATCAAGAGCCGCGTCAGGCCGCCGATCGAGGTCTTGTAGCCCGAGCCGATGAAATAGACACCTGCCCCCATCTGGCGACCTCCAGCCGCCTCGAACCCACGTCGGCTCCCAATGAAGAACTTCGCCTCCGTCGCCCTCAGCATCCGATCCATCATCGCCCACACATCCACCCCCTCCTCAAAAACCACCGAGAGACTGAAAGGTGCCGCGCCCAGCGAGGCAGCCGTTTGTTCCGGCATCACGCACAGAGCGGCCGGATCCACAAAGAAGATGCTGCTCTCGTTCGATTCCGCCATATCGATATTGAGGTTGGACTCCGTCTCGCTGACCTGCCACCCGCTGGCGGTTACCTCCTTGATCGGAAGGATCGGCAACTGGTTCATGTCGCGCATCGCACGCAGTCGGTCGCCCTCGAGAAAGCCGATAACCCGAAAGTCCTGGCCCATAATGCGCACCGAAACGCTGCCCGGCTCGGCGTCGACAATCTCCAGAGCCCGGGCGACCCGCAGCGGCAGCAGCACCTCGCGAGCGCTGTCGCTGGAAAAGAAGCTTCCACCCTCCAGAAGCGGATATCCCTCTCTGCTCAGCAGATACTGGTCGGCTTGCGGAAGTCCCAGTATGGCATCGACCTGGACCGACCGTCCCTCGCTGCCCGAGCCACGAATGGCAATGGGTCCACCGAATGTGCTGCGCTTCCCGATCAACCACCGCCGTACAATCATGTCCGAGGCGGAGTCGGAGAATAGCTCCTGCATCGTCAGCAACGTCGGCTCATCCATGGTGAGGCTGCCTGGCCACTGATAGAAGAGCCCCGTATAGGGGGCCTGAGCCGATCGGGCGATCATGGTCGGGCTCATTTTGCGCGACACACTGGAGAAAGCCAGCATGGCGAAGGTGATCAGCACAATGGTCGCCGTCGTCAGGAAGGTCCGCAGGCGTCGGCGCTTCATGTTGTTCACGCCAATCAGCATCGCCTTCTGTCCCACGGTCGAGTAGCCTACCGTAGCCGTCACGCCAAGATACGTCTGAAAGAGAGCCTGCATCTCCCCTTCGAACCGCTTGTGCAGCACGAAAATCACAAACAAGCCCAGAGCCAACATGACAAAGGCTACGAAAATCGCTTCGGCGGCCTGGGCCACTCGAAAGGCCGGGTGAATATACCGGAAGATCAGAAACGTGATCACAAACAGGAGCGCGAAAGCTGCCATCTGCCGCTCGATCTTCACAAAGCTGAAGCAGAGCTTCTGCATGAAAAAGCAGAACGGCAACAGCAGCGCAACATAGAAGACCACCGCAATCAGCATGTCATTGTTCATGCTTCGCAGGTGTGCATACGCCTTGGTCATGGACCCGAGGGCGACATGCGCCAATCGCGACCATGCCATGGGATTCAACTGCTCGCGCGCCGCTTCCGCCTCAGCCAGCTTCTCCTCCCCCAGCGCCAGGGCTTCGACGGCCAGTTCGTTCGTGACGCCATGCATCTGGTTCAGGCGGTGCTCGTTGAGCACCCCGAGATCCTGCGTCGCCAACCAGAAGTAGTCACCGACAGGCGGCTGCATGTAGCCCTTCCCTTCCGGCATCGTTGCCGTCGCGTTCAGCATTGGTCGATTGTGTTGGGTCAGCAGCTTCAACTCATCATCCGGTTCGGCAAAGATCGCCGCCGGTCCATCGGAGCGCTGCATCCATTTCGAACTTGGCCCACGCACACCGGCAAGGCCGTAGCTCATCGGGGTGGAGTTCTGCCGCGCCTCCAGCGGTATATAGCCATTGACCACGATCGGCTGGTTGCCGACCAGGGACGCATCATATCGATTGGCAAGGGGAAACTCCTTGCAGGGAAAAAGCGCCAGAGTCTTATCCTGATGCATCTGCAGATTCGAGTTGTAGCGGTCGTGGATGTCGCCCACATCGATCACGTGCCGGGGCGACAGGAAGTCGCTGTCAAACTGGTAAGCATCAACCGTGTAATTCTGCTCTGTCAGGTTCCGCGCAAAGACGGTGGCACGTTCGTCCGCCTGCAACATCACGAAGTTGAGGACATCGCCCCTGATCAGTGGACTGAACCCATAATTGGCATACACCCAATGTGAGAGCACAACGAGCGAATCCGCCACCGGCAACTGCGGCAGCACCGACGCCGAAAACTCGTCGAACTTGTACGTCCGAATGATGCTCGACCAGCTTGACCACTCCGATTTCGCCGCGGGCATCTCGTCCGTCACCGTCACCGCTCCGTCGTCCATCAGCAGTTCGAAGAAGCGATGCATGAACCGATAGTGCCGGGCGACGCGCTCCATGTCCAGATTTTCGATCGTGTCGCTGGTCGAGAAGCCGCGACCTCGCGGTGCGAAAGCGGTCATCAGGCTGAACGCCGGCGTCTTGTTGGCGGAATGATAGCCATATAGGCCACTTGGATCGATGCCGAAGTAGTAGTACTCGCTCCGTCCCCCGAGGCTGGTCATGGTGTCGAGAAAGACGGAAGCGGGGGGCATTCCCAGATCTGCTTCGGCCTGGCGGGCGATTCGCACGCTGTTGCTGCCAAAGCGGCGTTCCCATCCCTGCTCCCGCTCCGCCGCGAAGCCGATGAAATCGTCGCCCCAAGTCAGCGCCAGGTTGATCACCATGGCCACCGCTCGTCCTTCGAGCGCCTGGCGAATGCTCGAATTCTCTTCGTCCTGCCGCAGCTGCCGCCGGTTGGCCTCCACCCATCCCTGGTACTGCGCCGTCAGTGTGTGCACATAGCCACGCAAGATCTCCACCTCCGCTTCGCTCAAATCGGACAGCACCTTCCGCGGCCGTACTCGGTTGAACAGCGTCAGCACGTTCACATATGCCGTTTTTCTCGCTTCCAACTCAGCCAGGAGCCGCTCTTGCTCATCCACCGGCAGATCCTCCCGACGCCGAAGCCGAAGCTGCTCCGCCTTCATCTGGTTCATGTCGCGGCGAGCCAGTGCGACGATTGGCTCCTTTACCGTCACCCGGCGGCCAATGCTATCATCCACCAGGGTGCGAAAATCCACCAGCAGTTCTTCAAGCTCCTTGCCCTGCGACAACCCCGCCAGACGCTGGTAGTGCCCCAGCATCATCTCCTCCCAGCGGATACGCCGGGCCATTTCCCCACGCAGTCGCTCCACCGGCCCCAGCGGAGAGAGAAGGTACCAACCCAACTCCCGCTCGCCGCGGAAGCCCTGGCAATGCGCATTGACCGCCACCAGCAGCACGGAATGGCCAGCCGGGCGCTCCCGCAATCGATCGTACGTCTCAAGAAGAAACTGCAGATTGGCCGCATACTGGGCGCCGTACGCCAGATCCGGAACCACCGAATTGCTGTCCAGCGGCGCCGTCAGCACGATCACCTTCTTCGACATGTCCGGATCCGTGCCGGGGATGAAGCACCATGGATTGCGAAGCTCCCGGCGCACCCAGCGGGTTGGCTCGGACTCCACCGTCACCGTCACCGCTCCCGCGGCGGCTGCCGACAGATGTTGTCGCAACCGCTGCCCCGCCTCACTATCGACAAAGTACCTGGGTGTAGCCCCTTCGCCATTATGCACCTTGCCCGCGGCGTCCTCCCAGGACTCGTCCTCCCCGCCAATGAAGATGAATCCACTGAAGCCGAAGCGTGTCAGCCGTTTCCACGCATCGCCGCTGGCGAAATCCATCACGGCCAGCGCTCCCTCCAGTTTTGCCCCTGCCGCCGCATCGATATCAGCGAGAGTACCTCGGCCAAGCTCGACCAGGCGCGTGGTCAGGACAGGCTCAGAAAAGTTCCCCGGTCTCACCACGGTCGGATGCATCGGCAGGATACGCATCTCCATATCGCCGAGCAGCAGTCGTGCCTTTCCCGGCTCCAGCGATGGCGCCGCAAAGATGATTTCGCCGCTCGCGTGGCCACTCCCCGAGAAACGCTCGATGACGCGGCGCTCCATCTCCAGGTTTCCAGGGCTGCCTGCATGGCGCGGCCCGGTCACCAGACGAGAAAGCTGCTCGGCAAGATCGGCCGCCTCCCACGCCGGGCTTGCCTGAAGCGACAGCAGCCACATCAGGGCAGCCACCAGCAGGCAACAGACATTTCCTACGGTACGATGATGCATATGACCTGACGATGAACCAGCATTTTCATGAATTGCGTAACGCACAGCTCCGCCTCACGGCGATTGACCTTGTACTCCCGGACGAAGTCATCGATGATGGCGCCAGCGGTGCGACGGCCGTCGATTTGTCGCAGCACGAATGAACCCAGTTCATCCAGCTTGTAGGTGCGGCTGAAGGTAGGTGGCTGCAGGCGTCCCAACCACCCGCGCCGCCGTTTCAGATGCACGATAACCGTCAGATTGCCATCTGGACGGCTCTCCGTCTTCACCTCCTGATTCAGCATGGGTATGCTCTTCAACGAGCGCCGCCGATCGAGCGACGGCTGTGGTGCCGATTCGGGACGGGAAAAGCGGGAAAACAACTTCATCTTTGATACTTCAACCTATGTGTCCAATTCGAATATTCAGATTGGCCCGCTGTTCGAGCCGCTGTAATCTTCCGTCGCGAATCCACAGGATACGATCGGAAACATCCAGCATCTTCATGTCATGGGTAGCCGAAATGACGGTGATGTTGTGCTCGGCCTTGAGGCGAACCAGTAACTCGATGATCTCCTGCCCGGTCCTCACGTCGAGATTGGCGGTCGGTTCATCCGCCAGAATGATGACCGGATCGTTGGCGATCGCCCGCGCTATTGCCACTCGCTGCTGCTGTCCGCCCGACATCTCGAATGGACGGTGAAAGATGCGTTCTCCCAGGCCCACCATGCGCAGAATGCGCACCGCCTTGTCCTGGGCATCATCCGCGCTGAGCCCGGCAAAAATCATCGGCAAGGTGATGTTCTCCAGCGCGGTCAGCACCGGCAGAATATTGTAGGACTGAAAGATGTAACCGATCTTGTGGCAGCGCATCCACGCCAGCTCGTAGGAATCCAATTGGGCAACATCGATCTCGTCGATGAAGACCATCCCTTCTGTTGGTGAATCGATGCCGCCGATCATGTTGAACAATGTCGATTTACCCGACCCGGACGGCCCCATGATGGAGAGATACTCGCCCCGATAAATATCCAGCGTTATCCCGTCAAGAGCCTTGGTGACGGCTTCACCTTCACCATAGTACCGCTTCACACCGATGGCACGAATCACAATATCGCGACGCTCTTGTGCAGCCGTGGACAAACCCATACCTCGCAGCTCGCCGTGGGACCTTTCAACACTATCGGTCAAATGTACAGTCCTGCTGGAGCACGATCAAGGACGTTCGGCCAAATACTCGCGCTATCCTCCTTCGCAACATTCTATTTGCCATATCGCTGCCCGCCGCCTATTTTCTGAATATGGAACGCCTCGCACGAATTTTGCGGCATGCCGCTTCTCTTCATTGCCGACAACTGGATCCCACCTGCTTGTGAAATGGTTTCTCTACGCGTTGCTCCTGTACTTTCGCGATATAGCCGCCATGCCGCGGCAGCCATGGTTTCACCATAGGCGCTTCCTCCTTACGGTGGCGAGCACCTTTCTGCTGACCATGAGCCTCGCCGTCATGGAGGGCAATTCCGTTGCGCCCGGCCTGACGCTTTACCGCTACCTGCTGATCGGTCTGGTGCTCAGCGCCTTCATGATGGCAATCTGGGCTGGTGGCAGCGTTCTCATCCGGGAGCGTGAAGAGCGCACCCTTGACTTGCTTCTGCTTTCCGAATTGTGCTGGGGACAGCTTATCTTCGCCAAGTTCCTCTATACCTTCACCTTTGTACTACTGCTGCTGGCCTCGGCGTTGCCCGTCATCGCCATCTGCTATGGACTCGGAGGCGTCGGGCCACACATCCTCATGCTCTCGTTGGCGGTAGTCGTCGCCGTTACCTTGCTGGGCAGCGCCTTGGGCATCTGTATTGCGGCGACTGCCCGCAACATGCCACAGATCCATGTGTGGAGTGCCGCCATCGGCGCCTTCATCTTCCTGATTGTGCCCAGCACCGTCGCCGCGATCCTTTCCATGATCTCCATCAGCAGCGATAAATGGCTCATCGTTGTTTCGCCGTTGCAGGCAGCTCTCGCCGTTGCGGCGGGTACGAGCGGGCCGCATCTGGAACTCCATGTTGCGACGATGCTTGCAGCCACCCTTGCAGCCCTTTTCCTGGCACGGCTGCTCCTCCCACGATCGCTCGTTTATCTCCGTCGTCCCGGGATCGTTGCCAGGCTTGGCGATGACCTGCGGTCGACTCAGACCATGCAACGCCTGACCATGAAACCCGACATCCAGGGCAACCCGCTCGGATGGCTCGACCTTTATTCCGCCTTCGGGGGCTACCGCCTCGGCATCCTCAAGATGCTCTTCTTTTCCGTCGTTCTCGCCGCCATGATCCTGCTCTTCAGTTCGATTGCCGCCCTGGACCTTCGTGATGCTGCATTGATGGTCTGGCGCTTCCTCACTCTCTTTTACTGTTCGGTCATTGTCGCCGGCACAGTGTCGCGCTGCAGCATGGCCTTCAGCCGTGAACAGCATTCCGGCGCCATGGATATCCTCATGACCAGCGATCTGAGCAACCGGGAGCTGCTCGAGGGGAAAGCGATTGGCATCCTCATGGCCTACATGCCCTACCTCGTCGCGTTGGCGGCATGCCTCATGACCGCCGTCACCTTTCTCGATACGATCGAGAAGCAAATCAATCTGCTGCTGACCACCGTCGAGCTTGTCGGCGTCTGGTTTGCGTGCTGTTCAACGGCCTTCTTTCTGAGCGTCAAGTATGGCCACTCCAACAGCATCACTGGAGCCTGCATACTCTATTTCATGATCTGGACGCTGATTGTCCTCATCTTCCCCATCAACGGCGTGCTTGCGCACCTGCTCTTTGCCCTCATAGCCGCGCTCTGGCACGGCTATATTGGCCTGCTGTGCTGGCGTTTTCTCGCCCGTCAATGCCGCGATCTGCTGCTTCACAATCCATCCATCGCCGTCGAGAGTCCCTGAGCAGGGCTTCAGAAGATATCTCCGTTGTCGAATCGGGCTCTTCCCAGAAAGACAAAGAGGATGGCCGTACTTATTGCGTACGCCAGCAGCCCGAGATAATCGCTGGCATCGGTATAGCTCTGGAAGTAGTAAATGGAGTTCGGAAAGAGGTAATAGGGCAGGAGAACAGCATAGGCCAGACTCGTCTCCCCAACGAAGTTTACGACCACAGGCGCCAACGCCCCCACAAAGCAGACGAACATGTAGATGCAGGTGATGATCATCGCCACAATGTCTGAAAAATAGCAGGAGATACCGACGGAGACTCCTGTCAAGGGTATCAGAAAAACCAGACACGCATACTGACGCCACAGCATCCCTGTCGTCACCACCTCGTCCAGTTCGCCGCGCAGAAAGATCCGGCTGAACAGCATGAAGGAAAGCCATAGAAAGCTGCACGACAGCCCGATCGCCAGCGTCCCCAGGTACTTGCCCCAGATATAGCCGAGGCGGCTGATGGGCTTGCTCAGCAGGATGGCGATCATGCGTGAGCTGATGTCTCGCGGAATCTCCGCCGCCGCGTTGAAAACCGTGATGAGCCCACCAAGCAGGGTCACCAGTATCGATCCCAATAATATCGTCCCTTGCGTTTCAGACTGTCCAAAGAGCAGATCACGCGAGACGATATCGGAAGAAAAGGATCCCAGGCCGGAGATGCAGTAACTGATGAAAAGCCCGACAGCGACGAGCAAGAGAAAGGCCGGCTCCTTCAGCCGCAGAAATGTCAGCGACGCTATGGGCAACATGGCGATTCTCTTCGGCTTGGGATCGAGGTCTTCATTTCATCATCCTTTCCTGCTCGTCAATCCACAACTGCTGGCTTTGCTGCTGGAGCGCGTCTGCCTGCTGGGCCAATTCATCATTTCTCTCGCGCACCGCTAGGCGCCGAAGCTCTGCGTAGGCCTCCATCAGGGATGAACTGGCGATGTTTGCTTTCGCCATCGCCTTGAGGTAACGATGCTGCTCCTTTGCGGGAAGTGAAGACATCGCCCCCCAGCCGGTCACCCATACGCCGACGCGGGCCTGCGGATCGGCCTTCAAGCGCTCGATGTAAGCCAGGTAATCACCAACCGGCTCGTCGAGTGCCTTCTCCCGCACGAGAGCCGCCCATGCCAGTGCGCTCTCCGGGGAGGCTGGAAATTCCTTCACGATTTGCTGATAAATCCGCCGTTGTGACCGCCCCGAACGCAACGCCGCCAGATCATAGAGCAACTTGATCCGCGCCTCACCCGTGGTTATCTCCAGCCGTTGCTCCAGATCCGCGGCCTTCAACCACGGCACCACCAGCCCCTGCACGAACATCGGCAGCTTTTCCGCGGCGGGAAGCAATTCCGCGAGAGAGCCTGCTTCCGGCTTGCCGTACACCAGGTGGCGCAGCGACCATTCCGAACCGAGGTAGATGCCAATCACGCCAAGTACCAGAAGCCCCTGCAGCCATTGGCGACGAGGACAGCCGGCACAACTATGGTGTGTCGGCGCTGATGCCTTGCCAATCACGGTCGCCCCTTCCGACTGTCTGCCTTGGGTGGGGGAGGCGGCTTGATCGTTCCGGACGGAATAGCCGGGGGCTGTGAGTCGGCACCGCACCGGTGACAGTAACGACCCTTCAAGACCGCACTGCACGCACCACATATCCCGTAGACATTCACCCGCACCCCGCTGTGAGGCGAGTATAGGTCACCCGCATCGTATTCCTGCAGCGTAACTGGGTCCAGCCGACGTGCAGGAAAGGCTTCTGAAACAATCCGCTCGACAAGTTTTTCCACTTCTGGATCATTCGGGAAACGCGCTTTTGCCACGCGCATCTGCGTCAACAGCAACTCTTCCACGTCCATGTCCATACGGTTCGATTCACCATCGCCGTAGTATCCCAACGGGCGCCGCTGTCTCTGCCAGTAATCGTACCAGGCCGCGATCTCCTTCAACTCCAGGCGCTCGTCTCCCGGCCTCAGTGCCGCCAGCGAGCGCACATAGCTGCGTAAGGCGATGCCGCCGGCGCCAGGGCAATTCTTCGCCTGCTCGAAATAGCCATTCGCCAACCTCAGTTGCTGCTGATCCATGGGCTGGTTATTGTAGTACTTCATCTTCTCGCGATTCATGACGATCTGCCCCGCCAGCATCGGCAACTCCCAGTGCAGGCGCACCCGCGGATTATTCAAACCACGGTCGGCAATGTCCAGCGCCAGGTTCGGCGCGACCGGCCCAAGCATCAGAACCCCGGTATAGTACGCTCTGTAGAAATCCGGGTCGTTGGAGATGATGCGCATGATTCTACGGTAGAACTCCGGCGCCGTTTCCGCATCCACGTCGTTCGCACCTCCGTACTGGATGAAGAGCATCCAATGAATATCGGCGGCGAATTTCTGAAATCCGGCCATAGGCCGAATCGAGACCATGTCACGCGTATTGGCAATGCTCAGTTGCCGTTCCAAGGCAAGCCGCCCCAGCGATCCCGCAATCACCGTGGCCGCAATGAAGACGCCGATCAAGACATACGTGCTTCTTCTCATGGTATCTCTCAGGGAATATAGCGTGAAGGTGGATGCCGTTACTTCAGATCTCGCTGATTGAAGATCAAGGCAGTCAAGGCGAATAGCGCGACGGAATAGGCGATGCCCCACGCCGCCACCATCAACAGGTAGGGTCCGTTGATCGCGACATTGTACGTTGCTTCCGCCCGCATGTTGAACAGATTCAGGTCCGGCAGCAGCCCGCCATAGACGATCGGATACTTTGCCAGCATAGGGGTGCTGTGGGCTATCCATACCGTAACCGCGGTCATGATTGCAGCGGCGGCTTCACTCAGCAACGCCGCAAAGAAGAGGCCGATAGCCGCTATCGGAATCACCTGCACGACGGCCAGAATATGTCCCTGGATCGCGCTTGGCGGCAAGGATTTGAAGCTCAACCAGTGTACGAGACAGAAGCCTGTGGCAATCATGCCGGTCACCACCAGTGAGACAAGCAGGATGCCGAAGTACTTGCCAAGCAGGTACTGGTATCGCCCGATCGGCTTCGACAGGAGCGTGGCAGCCCCACCCTCCCGCATCTCGCGCGGCAGGTCAAAAGCAAGCGCCAGCACCGTCAGCAGCCCCGCCATCGTTGTCAGCACCAGCGACAGGTCTACCATCAACATGCGATGATGATGCATCGTCAACGTATCGTACAGAAGCGTGATGCCAATCTCGATGATGGCGCACCCAACCAGCAAGTAGACGACGAACATCTTCAGAATCCGCTGCCAGGTGCTCTGGGCAATCGCCAGTACTTCATCCATCGCCCTTCTCCTGCTTTGTCAATCGGAAGAAAAGCTCTTCCAACCCTTCGCGACGAGGCTGAAGAAGCACACCCTCCGGCCACGAACGCTCCTGCAGGCGCTTCACTTTGGACTCCGACGTGAACGAGAGCTGCCAGCTGCCATCAGCTTCGCGATGCGAATCCTCGGCATCCAACATCAGTTCCCGTGCCAGAGACTCTTCCTTTGCCGGTACCAGCACGTTCATCCCCTTGGCTCCAAGCAGTTCAGTCAGCGGTCCTGAACAAAGCAGGCGCCCTTTGAAGAGGATTCCCACCTGATCACAGAGCTTCTCCACATCCGAAAGAATATGACTGCAGAAGAAAATGCAGGCTCCCCGCTGCTTCTGCCTGCGCACAATCTCCAGCAAATCCTTGCGGCCATGGGGATCCAGCCCCACGAGCGGCTCATCGAGAATCAGCAGATCCGGTTCGTTGAGCAGTGTCTGAGCAATGCCAATGCGCTGGATCATGCCCCGGGAAAACTCCCGCAGTGGACGACTCGCGCTCTCCATCATATCCACTTCCTTCAAGGCACTCTCGATGCGTGAGCGCCGCTGGTCGCCTGGCACCTTCAACAGCCGAGCGCACAGCTTCAGAAACTGCATAGCTGTAAGATGAGGACTGAACATGGGATTATCGGGAAGATAGCCTACACGCTGTCGAATTGCGACATCGCCTGAAGGCGCTCCCAGCACCCAGGCATTCCCGCTGCTCGGTCGGATCAGGTCCATCAGGCAACGTATGGTTGTTGTCTTGCCGGCGCCGTTCGGCCCCAGAAAGCCAAACACAACACCGCGCGGCACACTCAGTGAAAGCGACTTCAACGCGGCTTCAGGCCTGAGCCGCCAGAGCGCCCCGCGATATTGCTTGCTGAGTTCCTCGGTCACTATAGCGTGATCATCCATAGGCAAAACACCTGCAACCTACCTACTCAAACATGATTTTTCCGCCGAATGTACTGGCTCTTGCCAGACACGCACTATATTCTGCCACACACAAACTGCTTTTCAAGGAAGCAGCAATATTTTTGCCAAATTCCATGACCCATCCATGCCCAGAAACGAGTTTTCCCCCAGAACTTTTCGCCAGCTCGGTGTTGCGGTAGAGGGCGCGCTGACGCTTTTCGCCCTGGCAGTCGGGCTCTTCATGATCCCTTCGCCACTGAACCTGCTGAGCCCTTCTTGGAGAGCTGTCGCTTGGGGACTTGCCGCCACCCTGCCCCTTTGTCTGCTCTTTCACGCTTTGTGGAAGAGCCGGAGCGCTGGGATGAGGCGCATCAGAGAGCTGCTTGAAGAAACGCTCGTGCCGATGGTGGACAAAGCATCGGTCTTCGATCTTGCCGTTGTATCTTTTCTGGCTGGTCTCGGCGAAGAGTTACTTTTTCGTGGCATCATCCAGTTCTGGCTCACCCTGCATACCGGGCCGCTGATCGCGCTCCTGTTGGCATCAGTTGCATTCGGACTGGCTCACGCGGTGACGCGTATCTATGTCGTCATGGCGACACTCATCGGCTTCTACCTTGGAAGCCTGATGCTTGCCACCGATAGCCTGGTGCCGCCTATCATGGCGCATGCGCTTTACGACTTCTGCGGTCTGCTCTATATCCGCCATCATTACCGGCAATCCGGCCGGTGACGGTGTCAGCTCACGCCACGGGCTATCTCCACCTCACGAAAAAGCTGCACGACCTCCTTGTGGATCGCGCGGTTCGTGCCGAGATTCTCCGCATAGATATTCTCGCTACCGCCATCAAAGTCCGTGAACAGGCCTCCTGCTTCCTCCAGAATAAGTATGCCGGCAGCCACGTCATAATCGTGGAGATTCAGCTCCCAGAAGCCTTCGAGACGGCCGCACGCCACATAACACAAGTCCAGCGCGGCTGAACCATAGCGCCGCACATCCCGCAGTCGGGGCAGCAGCGCACTGAAATACGGCAGATTGTTGCGCTTCAGATCACTACGTATGCAGGCGAAGCCGGTGGCCATCATGCTGTCGATCAGCCGACCACGACCGCTGACCGCGATAGGCTGCCCATTGCGCGTCGCCCCCGATCCGCGGGAAGCAAGGAACAGCTCGTCCATCACCGGCGCATAGACACAGCCGCTGACGGTTCGCCCATGCTCCTGCACGGCAATCGAGATCGAAAAATAGGGTTGACCGTGAACGAACGACGCGGTGCCGTCGATGGGATCGATCACCCAGCACATCTCACTGCCGGCATGACGTCCCGACTCTTCGCCATTGATACTGTGGTCGGGATAGCGGGCCAGAATGCGTTCGACCAGGAAAGACTCCAGCGCCCGGTCGGCTTCCGTCACCAGATCCCTTTCACTCTTGTGGTCAATTGCCAGTTGATCGATGCGCTTAAAATAATCGAGGAGACGCTCGCCAGCCTCACGCGCCAGATTTTCAAGGAATTCATTCATGCTTAATCTTGACCAGACCTGCTGCAGGGGTTAGAAATAGGGGGCGCCGCTATCAACATCGAATATAGGCCCACCGCGGCCGATACCAACATCTCGGAGACAGAATTCAGGTGGAGCAGAACCTTCTCAAGGCCTATGAGGACATTCCCTTTCTGAAACGCAACGACCTGCGGCCGGTGCGGCTGCAGCTCGAGCTGCTCAAACCTGAACTGATCATGAATGACGAAGGGGTACGGTCAACCATTGTCATCTTCGGCAGTGCCCGCACGCTGGCACCAGACGAAGCGAACCGGCGCTTGCAGGACGCCCGCCAGCACAGTAACACCTCGCCGGACAATCCCCACCTGCGCAGCCTGGTCGCTCGCGCGGAACAGCTTGTCCATCACAGCCAGTATTACGCTTTGGCACGCGAGTTTGCCGCCCAGATCAGCCAGCTTGGTCAGGCTCACGGGCTCCTCGACTATGTCGTCACCACCGGTGGTGGACCGGGCATCATGGAAGCGGCGAATCGGGGAGCGCACGATGTCGGCGCCAAATCGATCGGGCTCAACATCACCTTGCCGCACGAGCAGCATTCCAATCCCTATATCACACCCGAGCTCAACTTCCTCTTCCATTATTTCTCCATCCGCAAGATGCACTTCCTCCTCCGGGCCAAGGCGCTGTGTGCCTTTCCGGGTGGCTATGGCACCATGGATGAACTGTTCGAAACCCTCACCCTTGTGCAGACGTACAAGACGCCCCGCATACCTATCATACTCTTTGGCCGGGAGTTCTGGGAGACGCTCGTCAACTGGCAGAGCTTTGTCGAATGGGGGATGATCAGCGAGGAAGACCTGAGCCTCTTCACCTTTGCGGATACCGCGGAGGAAGGGGTGCGGCAGGTTGTCAGCTACTACGAATCCCGGCCGCGATAGACCGGGTGGCCGGTCACCCGCCAGCCAGCATCATCACATTGAGGTTGTGCAGGTTTGCCTTGCTGGCACGATCCAGAAGATCCACCAGATCTCCCTCCGTCGCGTCCGGCGCCACCTTGATGATCACTGTCGAGTCAGGATTGTTCAGCGCAATGTCGATGAACAACTCCTCGAACTGGTCGAGCGATTTGCGCGCCCGTCCCAGCAGCATGTATCTCCCATTAGGGAGCACATGCACTTCCATCAGCGGCGGCGGCGGAATGTCGGTGGAGGTGGATGGATTCGGCGAGGGCATATTGATGGCGACATGCGCCTCCGGGATATTCGGCTTTTTCGTGGCAATAAAAAAGACCAGCAACAGAAAGACCACGTCAATCATCGCGGACATGGGTACTTCCGTCTTCTCAGATCTGAGTCTGCGCGCCATCGTTACCTTGCCTCAATAAACAGGTTTGCCAGCGTCTCGCTGTCATTCAGACTTCCGCTGTATGTATTCCGACGAGTGGCTGACTTTGTAGAGCCCCGCCCGGCCGATGGCGTCGTTGAGCTTCTGGACCTCACGATAAGGCGTGATCCTGTCAGCCCGGATCACGATCGGCACGTCATTGCCGTTCTTCTCGCGAACCACACTCAACATCTGCTCAATCTGCCGCAGGCTGTAGTTGGCACCGCCAATGACATATCGCGTTTGCTGCCCGGGCTTATAGCCCAGGTTGATTGTAACCGTATTCATCGGTAGCCCTTCTTCCAAGGGCGGGATGAAGTAGGACTTCGCGAGATTGATCTGACGATCGATCACGTCCTTCTGGAGATTCGTCGTCACAACGAAGAAAATAATCAGCAGGAAGACGATATCTATCAGGGATGCCAGTGGCACCTCGATATCTTCATCTCTGGACAGGCGCATAAGCTATCTGCTCCTCGCAGGGTTACTCTTCTTCGTACTCTTCTTCAACTTCCGCGCTGCGCAGAATCTTCAACAAGTCCAGAACCGTCGCTTCCGACTCCAGCAGAACCTTGGTGGCCAGGTTCTTGAAGATCGTGAAGGCGAGCAAAGCGGGAACCGCGATCAACAGACCACACACTGTTGTCCACAGGGCCGTGGAAATCGCCAAGGCCAACATTTGGTCACGCATCGGTCCTGACTCACTCAGGGTGGCGAAGGCGCGCACCATACCGGTTACCGTACCGAGCAGTCCCAACATTGGCGCAATCTGCCCGCAAAGGTTCAGGTAATTGATCCGCTGCATGATCTTCTCACTCTCCAGATCCGTCGCCGCGGTGACCGATTCCTGAATGACTTCATACCCCTCGTTGATGTTGCTGAAGCCCGCGATAAGGATATTCGACAGCGGTCCTGGGTTTTGCTCGCAAACCGCAATCGCCTGCCCCAGATCACCTTCATCCAGTGATTGCCTGACACCGTGCACCACCTGCGACGGCAAGAGCTTGTCGCGACGCACCGCCAGCGCACCATCCACCATCAACGCGAGGGTGGCAAAGGAGGCGAGAAAAATCACCATCCAGATCACGGTGTTGACGAGCCCTTCACCGAAAACGATCTTGGTGAAGCCGGGCGCCCCTTCGTCCACCGCTGCAGCTTCTTCCGTGACAGCAGGATCGTCTCCAAGCGCTTCGTCCTGAGCCACAACCCAGCCCGTCTGAAGGGTGAACAACACAATCAGGGCGGACATCAAAAGACGCAACTTCTTAGCCATTCCACTATTCCTCTGGAGGGGTTCCTTGCATGAGACGATCTGGCATCGCATTGCCGTCTGCCACTCTGTTCATGCCCTACATTTACTGACTTGGTACCTGAATACAAACAGCGATTGCCAAAAAATCAGCCGTACTGCTGCTTGTAATCCCGCTCAAAATCCATGTAACGATTATCGTTCATCGACTTGAGAAGGCGAATGACATGCTGGTAGGCGTCCTTGCGCACCTCGCCAGCATCGGGATACAACATGATCACTTTGAGGTGATTGAGCACGGCATCGCGCTTCTTGCCCTGCTGCTCGAGCAAACGTCCCTTGATGCTGAACCGATAAGCGGCAGTATCGGGATCCTTGACGCTGAGCTGATCCAGCAGTCCCGCGGCCTTGTCAAACTGATCCAGAGCGATATGCGCTTCGATCATGCCACGGTTGAGCTTCGATTTTTCGTCCGGATCCATCGTGAACTTCGCGCCAGTGGTAAAAGTCTCGAGTGCTTTTTCGAACTGCTGACCGGCCAGATGGCTCATGCCTTCCATGTACTTCAGCTCATCCGCCCAGCCCAGAAACTTGAATCGATCGAATACCTGACCAACCGCGGAGATCACTTTGGCATGCTCATTACGAGCGAAAAACGAAGCAATGGCCTTGACCTCTCGAGGTTCCGGCGTGCGAACGCTGCGGTACTCACCCCATTTCACCGTGGTGGCGATATCGCGATCCGCCTCCAGCTTGATCTTCAGATTTCCCTGGCTATCGGCCTCAATTCCCACGCCTTCAATACGACTCCCATCGGTCTTGATGATCCAATGATCTTTTGCGGCTTGGGTTGCGGTAACTGACAGCAGCAGCAGGAGCAAGGTGCTCAGCATTGTCAGGCTCTTCATCCTGTAGTCTCCTTCAATGACGTTAGATACGCTGGAAAGTCTTGAGTGAGCATCAGAACCTCTTGGCGGGCAGCACGCTGATCTCCTGCCTCCAGCCACCAGTAAGATACTTTCTCAAATAGATGTTGCGGAACTCTTCCTTCTTTTCGGCGTTGCCCAGCAGAGCGTGCGCCCTGGCCAATTCATAATAGGCCGCTTCCAGCCATTTTCCGCCTTCTTCCGTTTCGGCGTTGCCCACAAGGGCGATCGGGAGCAGCATACCAGTGGCCTGCCGTACGCGCGCCTCCTCGTTCATGCTGATCAATGCCCGCGCACCTTCCACCAGCGCCCGGAAATACGTCCCTTCCAGATCCTGCTTGTTGATCCCCTTGAGCACTTCAGAAATTTCGGCCAAGCCTGCTTCGGGATCTCCCTTGTCGCGCAAGGCGATGGCCTTGAGCAGTCGCGCATCAAAGAGGTACGCTCCCTGGGGGAAGGTCGTCATATAGCGATCGGCAGCCTCGATTGCCTGATCATAGCGCTTCATCAGGTGGAGACTGCGAGCGCGATTGAAGAATGCGCGCTGGCGCAGCAGCTGCATCTGGTCATAATCCGCGGCACCTGGCTTGGTGGCATCCGCCCGCTTGATGATCTCGTCATTGGCGGCGAAGGCCAGCTCCGGATCAAGCACGGTAACCTCGTACTTTTTGTTCTCCTCGAAGAGCCGCGTAGCAATGTAGACGACGTTGTTGGTGCTGTAATCGGGCAGCCGGGAGATCATGCGTTTGGCAACTTCCCTGGCCTTCTCGATCTCGCCAATGTTTATATACGCACGAAACAGGGTGAAGAGCGCCTGCTGTCCAGCGGGAGTCTCCGGGTACTTCTGATCCAGCACGGATATGACTTCAGCCGCGGCCTCGAAGTTGCCCATCTCGGTATAGAGCGCTCCCAGCTTGGCCATGGCATCGGGGGTGTTCTCCGCGTCCGGCCGCTTGGTACGCTGATTCTCCAGGCCCGCGATGGTTTCCTGACGATACGTCTCAAGATCTGCCTTGATCTGCTCGATCTGATCTTTCACCTGCTCTTCGGTCATGCCGGTTCCGATTGGCTTTGGGCCGTCATCCTCGCCTTCATTGACCACCGGAGCCGGCTCGTCCCCGGCTTCCGCCGCAAGCCGCTTCTTCTCTTCCTCTTCGGCACGCACCTCAACGAGCAATTGCTCACTGCGAGCCAGCTGACGCTTCACCTGCTCCGTCTTGGCATCATACGCCCACGGCAGCATGGTCAAGGAGAGCTCACGGAATTTTGCCACGTCCCCTTTCACACTCTCAAACTGGCCTCCCTTATCCGTCAACTGGATGACCTGCTTGAAATGGGTAATGGCCTCATCCGCATTGTCGGCTCGCAGGAAATTATCGGCTGCGTAATAAATCGCCGCCACCTTTTTTGCCGGCTCCTCTTCCTTTTCGCTGTACTGGAGGAAGCTGTTAGCAGCCTTCTCGCGCTGCTCCAGGATCTGGTAGACCCACCCCAGCTTGTTGAGCGCCTTCACCGCATTTTCGGATACTGCATGGTTCTGGACCACCGATTCGTACAGGGGTATGCTCATGGCGTAGGCATCGCGCGCAGTTTCGAGTTTGCTGTTGATCTGGCTGATCGGCGCGTTCTGCTTTTCCAGTTCCTGCGCTTCGTTGCGCAAGTTGCTTGCTCGCGCATACTGGTTTTCCGCGATCGTATAGGCGGTTGTCGCCGCCCGCGGATGGGTAGGCGAAACCTCCACGAAAAGCGTCAGATACTCGATGGCCAGGTCTTCAAGCACAGCTGCCTGGGCAGGATCGGAGGTCTTGCGGGCTTCCTGGTACAGGCTCAAGCCAAGATTGTAGATGGAGTCGCCAGTGCGTTCATAGTTCCTGGCGAACTCGATCATCAGATCGATGGTGGCCATGGCCTCCCACCATTGCATGGTTCGCCGATAGGATGCTGCTGCCATGGAAAGGGCTTCGGCCCCTTCCTGCGAACCAAGATCCATCGCGGCTACCTCCAGGTAGCCCTTGGCAGCCAAGCCATACTGATCTTTATTGTACAACTCGTGCGTAGCCTTCAGCTTCGCTCCCTGAGCCATTCCGCCCGGCGCTTCCGGCGCTTTGGTGTTGTAATACTTCTCGAGAATCTTACCTATCAGGCTGAATTCGTTGAGCGCTTCTGCTTGTTGACGGGAATCCGCATACTTGTGAAAAACCAGAGCATAGGCTTTGGCCGCCGAGCGAAGTAGCTCGACCGTCTTTTGAGCCTGGAGTTGTTTTTCGGCTTCGTCCTTGAGCTTCTTCTCGGTCTCGCGTGACAGCGCGGCCTGCGTCTTGTAGGCTTCAGCAAGATAGAAAAGTGCGCGCGGCACCGGAGATGCGGAATTATTCCCCAGTTGCTCACGCAGCATCTTTTCCGTGTTCTGCAGCAGTTCCCAGGAGTTATTGAAATTGGCGATCGCCTCTTCCGGCTCATTGCTCAGATTGTAGGCGTGCATCAGGTCTGGATAGACCGTCGCCGAGAAATAGTCCATCTTCCAGACCAGCTCTCGCAGTTCCTCGATGGCCTGCTTGATCAGGACCTGCTTCTTCTTGGCATCTTCCGTTTCCTCCGCTCCGGCCAGCAGAATCTGCCCCGACTTCAGCCGGATCCGTCGTTGCGTCACTTCGTCAGCTTCCGCCGAAGACTTTGCCAGCAGCTTCAGGCTTTCCTTCGCCTTGTCGTATTCGCCTGCATCCATCAGTTCCTGAGTATAACGCAAGACCATCTTGCGGTAGTCGTCCGCTTCCTGCTCCGTACTGGGTTGCTTGACGGCAGCAAAATAATCGGCGTAAGCCTTCTGCTTCTCCTTCGGATCCGTCAGCACACGGGTCCTCAGAACGATCGAATCAACATAGGCCGGATCGTCCTTGGGTATTTTCTGGAGCAGCTGCGTTGCCTCGGATATCTTGCGCTGAGCCATCAGGAGTTCAGCTTCGACCAGCAGATTGGGCATCTCCTGACGGCGAAACTCCTGCTTGAGATGCGTAAGCTGATCCTGAGCGTAATCATACATCTGACGGTCGATGAGCTTCCTTGCGAAGTCCCGTTCCAGATCATAGATGGGTGGAGTCTCCGCGCCGATCGACCGAGCGCCCAGCAGTAGCATGGGGATGCCGATCACCAGGTGGAACCACCATGGATATGACTTGTCAGGAGTCATGAATGCGTATCCTCAATAGGTGGGGGATTATGAACCGTTGGCTCCTTTGCGATCATGGAGCGTCAACCCTTTCCAGTTGCGGGCTAAGTATAGTAGCATGTCCCACCACTTCAGTCAAGATTACCACGTGCACAAACCAGGACCCGATCTTCAACTGCAGTGGTGATCCAGATACTCGAGAATGTCACCATCGCGCTTGAACAACTTCGCGATGATGCCCACCCGCATCCACATGCCATTGCGCTCTTGCCGCCAGTATACAATGCGCGGATCATTGAGATAGTCTACAGCCTCTTCGATTTCGTCTCGCTTGGGCAGTGGATGCAGCAGGCACGCATGCTTCTTCATCATCTTCAGATGGCGCGCCTTGAAGATAAAGTCATCGCTGGCGGAGATATGGGTGCCGGGCGCCAGCGAATCCCACTCATCCTGAATACGCGTCATGTAGACGGCATCGACCTCGCCGATGGCCTCGTCGATCGAGTCCACCTTCACATAGCGGATTTGATGACGATCCAGATATTTCAGGATATCATCCGCCATCTGATAGCGCTCGGGCGCCGCAAAGGTGAGCGTGACGTCCTTGTACTCCTTCATCAGGTAGCTGAGCGAGCGCACCGTCCGGCCGCGCAACAGGTCGCCGACGAGCATGATGTTCTTGCCGTCGATGCCTCCCACCGTCTCAAGACTCTTCTCAAGCGTATAAATGTCCAGCAGAGCCTGAGTGGGGTGCTGCTTGCTGCCTGAACCACCGGAGATGATGGGCACCGGCCGCTGGCCGTCGGGGAACTCCAGTCGCCGATGGGATTTCATGCTGATCCAGAAAGCGACGGCGCTGGCCTCTTCATCGCCATGCCGCATCACCACCAGATCCACATACGAGATAAAGGTGCGAATCGAGTCCGCCAGCGTCTCGCCCTTTGACATGGACGAGATCTTCACATCCCGCAGGGACATGTTGCGCATGCCGAGGATCGACTGGGCCGCGGAAAAGGAGAGGAAGGTACGCGAGCTGGGTTGTACAAAGAAATTGAGCGCCATGCGCTGGCGCAGCAGTCGCGCGAGGAAATCGGCTCCTTCTTCGCGGCGCCGGATCTTTCTGCAGGCATCGGCCAGCCTGCAGTAGTAATCCAGATCGGCACGACTGAATTGCTGCGCATAGAGCAAGGCGTAGTCTTTGATGTATGGAATACGATCCGACTCGGTGAGTTCCAGGAAATCGGTGATGGAGATATCGATCATGGCGTTCCTCGAATGCTGGTGGTGAGCGACGGTCAGGAAGGTGGTTCCTCGATGGCATCGAGAATTTCCGGCAAGGCACGCTGCACCTGCAGCAGCACCTCCCGGCTGTTGGCATAGGTCAACCGCTCGAGAGCCGGATCGAGAGACAGCCAGATGGAGTCAATGATCTCGTCTCTGTCGATGTGCACGGTTCGATGAGGCACGAGGGCGGGAAAGTAGTGGACCGATTTCAGGAGGTCGCGGCCGCGTTTATGGGTGTGGTACTGTTCGCTGAAGACAAATTCATCCGCCACGCGGCAATCGTCGATGCCGGTCTCTTCGCGCAGTTCCCGCAACGCGGTATTCAGAGGCAATTCGCCGGCATGGGGATGGCCCTTGGGAAACCCCCAATGGCCGGCCTTATGCTGAATAAGCAGAAAAAGGGCGGCACCCGCCTGAAGACGTATCGGTACGATTCCCCACGATTTGTCCGTTTCTACCGGGCCGGGTTTGCTCATAACCGCCTGTTGGAGCTGTAGAAGTTGGTCGGGATACGCTTTCGATCCTCATTGAAGAAGGTATAAGCCTATAGCCTCTCAATCGTCACTTTGCAAACGCCCAGAGAGCAAAATGAAGTCATGATTCTTCGTCTGCCATGGTTGACTTGTCGGCGGATTTGGCGCATTGTGCAGGTGAACCTGAGAGACCAATGTTACGGATCCATCTCCATGACTCAAACAATCCTGGTAATCGATGACGAGCATTCCGTCCGCAAGCTTATCTGCGAGATCCTGCAATTTGCCGGCTACCGCGTCCTGCAGGCCTCTGATGGGCATGATGGAGCGCGGCTTGCCGCCGAGATCCAGCCGGATCTGATCCTGTGCGACGTGTCGATGCCGGGGATGGACGGATTTGCCACGCTGACCGCCATTCGGCAGGAGGCCAGACTGGCCCTCACTCCCTTTATCTTCCTGACCGGTCGTGTCGAGCGGCAGGATATTCGCCAAGGCATGGCGAGTGGCGCGGACGACTATATCACCAAACCGTTCAGCGCCACGGATCTGATCGAGGCCGTACGTGCCCGGCTGGCTCGGAAATCGGAAGTCCTCAAGCACAACGAGAAGCAGTTGGATGCCTTACGCGGCAACATTGTGCACATGCTGCCTCATGAACTGCGTACGCCGTTGCAGGGTATCATGGGCTTTGCCGACATCCTCGCCGACGACTATAAAGATCTGGACCGCGAACAGATCGGCGACCTCGCGAGGCGCGTCATGCGATCCGCTCAGCGCCTGCACCGAGTCGTGGAGAATTTCCTCGTTTACGCACAGATCCAGGTATACAGCAAGGATCCCGAAAAACTGTCCGACCTGCGCGAACAGAGCTGCCCGATCGATCAGCAGAGCATCGAGGAGGTTGTCCGTGAGTGCGCCGGCAAAGCAGGTCGGCAAGCCGATGTTGTGGTACACGTTCAGCCAGCACATATTCGGCAGTCCTCCGACGATCTGCGCAAGATTATCGAGGAGCTGGTTGATAACGCCTTCAAGTTCTCGACAGACGGCAATGCAGTCACGATCACGGGCAAGAACCAGTCGACATGCTATGACCTGATCATCGAAGATAGCGGTCGAGGCATGAGCCAGGAGCAGATCAACAGCATTGGCGCCTGCCAGCAGTTTGACCGCAAGTTCCACGAGCAGCAGGGAACTGGTCTCGGTCTCGCCATCGCTCGTGAGTTGGTCAACCTGCACGAAGGCAAGTTGACCATCGAAAGTGAACCCGATGCGTTCACCAGAGTCACCATCAGCTACTCTCTGGCAGATGCCGAAGGTGCTCAACCGCTGGCCGGCTGAGCTTCAGCTTTCACCGCACCCTCATCAGTCGATCTGGATCTGATTGAGGATATCGGTGCTCGGATTCGCCTGGCTGGTTCGCATCATCTTGCTGATGTCGAAGGTCGGCAGGTAGCGATAGTAGACCTCCAACTGCAGGCAGGTCCAAGAGGTAACGAGAATCTTGTTGGCGATGGACTTGCCGCTGAAATGTCCTTTTTCAGCCGCGAATTCCCAACTGCCATCGTCGAGCTGCGCTCTGGTCAGAACGTTCTTGAAGACCTTGTTCCATGCGCGCCATGCGCGTCCCTGTTCATTGAACATGGCCTGCGTGTCGTAGTACCAGCCGTAAAGGTAGCCATGAGCCTCCTTGGTATAGTCACTCTTGCGTTCGAATCGCTCATACAGGGCAAGTCGCTCGGTGGCGATGGTATCGACTCCAGCCCGAGCTTCTGACGACTTCGCCTCGCCGAGAAGCTGGAGGCAGACGGTACCGACACCGGTCATGTTGCCGCCGGACCCCGGCGAGCTGTAGCCGAACTTCCCGTTCTTATACGTGTCGTCCTTCAGCCACTTCACCGATTTCTTGATGGCTTCATTCAGCCCCGGATTGCTGGCGCCCGCGGCGAGTCCTGCCTTCATGGCCTGAATTTGCCAACCGGCCACGGAAAGATCCCATCGATCACCCTGGGCATAGCGATAATCATAGCCGCCCTTCTCCTGCTGCCCCCGGATGATGATGTCCAGCCCCTTCTCCATCGGGCCACGCAGAAACGGAATCTGTGTCAGTCCGTAGGCCTCAGCCAATGCGTAGGTGGCAATGCCATGGCTGTAAGCGCGGTTGCCCAGCATTTGTCCCTTCTTGAGACTCATGGTCTGGTTCGCCAGCCACTGCAGACCGTCCTGAACCGTCCGTCCATATTTGGGGGAACTGGGCGTTTCGCCATGGGCCAGGAAGCAGAGCAACGCCAATCCTGTGTGGGCGGTCTGGTTTTCCCACGAGCCATTTGGATTCCTCACCTTCTGGAACCAATCCAGCGCCTTGACCACGGCATCCTGCGTCTCACTGGTACCGCCGTAGCGGGATACCGCGCTGCTGCGAGCCGACTCTGAGGTCCGGGTTTCGAACTGTGCATTGATCGTCACCGGGGAATAGCTTTCCACCACGGCCGACTCCGAAAACTCCAACTCACCGAATCCGCCGACGTCCGCCACGGGCGCTTCAGGAATGGACTCGATGCTGTCCATCGCCTGAGTTTCTTCCGCGGGTGCCGGCGGCGCCTCCACGGTCGGAGCCTCGGTGATGGTATCTTCCTGCTCGATGTCCATCTCTTCCAGCTCCAGAGGATCGATCTCCACCGTCTCGATCTCCTGCGTCTCGATGATCATTGGCGCCGTGACCTGGCGTGCGGCTGACCCCGTCCACACCTGACTCAGCCAAGTCAGGAAGACCAGATGCACCACCACGGAGATGATCGGCCCAATCATGTGCAGCACGATCTGTCGGCGGTGGTAATCTCGGAGGATAGCCTGCACTTCCGAGCTGTAAACGCCCTGTTCCGCGCTCTCCTGCACTTCCATTTCGTCGCTCATTGGGTGATCTCCGGGCTAGAGGGTGGCAACCTTCTCTTTATAAAGTCTTTATACTAATTTATATCGACAATCTAAAGCGTCAACTTAAAATCAGAAAAAACCTCTTGACGACTGGCGCTCCTGTCTCAGGCGCCGTATGCCGCGCGGTAAGCCCGGATACGTTCCACCAGGTCGGCGTCATCACCCAATGCATTCCCCGAATGCTCCAGATAGGCCAGAATATCGTCCAGAGTAACGATGGCGGCGGTCTCGATACCGTGGGTGGCTGCCACATCGGCGAGAGCAGAGAGGGAGCCGCTTCCGCGCTCCTGGCGATCCACCGACACCACCAACGCTTTTACCTCCACGGCTGCTGCCTGGCGCAGCAACGTCATCGACTCGTTGACGGACGTGCCGGCGGTCACCACGTCGTCGATGATGACAATACGCAGTCCGTCGCGTATGGGATGACCAACCAGATTCCCGCCTTCACCATGATCCTTAGCCTGTTTGCGGTTGAAGGTCACTCCCACATCCAGCCCGTGCCGGGCATCGAGTGCGGCAGCGGTCGCGACGGCCAGTGGAATCCCCTTGTAGGCGGGTCCATAGAGCACGTCGAAATCGGTACCGATATGCTCCACGATGGCACGGGCATAGAATTCGCCAAGTCGACGCAGGCGGCGGCCGCTGTCGTAGTGACCTGTATTGATGAAATAGGGAGTCCGCCGGCCGCTCTTGGTGAGAAAATCGCCGAAGCGCAACACTTCGCATTCCAGCATGAACTCGATAAAATCAGTGTGCAATGCGGGCAAATCAGCCATCGAGGGGGTCTCCATGGTTCAGGCGTGAAGATGAGTCAGTCTTGTGGGCAGGGACAGTAGCCCGACCAGCCTGCCTGTCAATAGCCACCGATGACCAATCTGCCGAGATGCCGTTGATACCGGAATCGGGATTGGCACTGCTTTCCGCAACTGCCGGAAGGTGTTGATGCGGCCGCCGAAGCGCCGCCATCAGTCGGAGCGGAAGATCGGTCCTTTGCCGATCACAAACGAGCGGGTCGGGTCGGCATGTTCCACTTCCTGATCCGCCATGACATCGCGCACCAGCATCAGCATTTTGCGGCAGACCGTCAGGGCATACATCTTCACCAGGCCCGCGTTGGTGTTGTCCGAGAAGAGCGCCAGCAAGAGGACTTCCTCCCCGACGGAGCTGATGAAGATGCTCTTCTTCACCCCCTGGTGAAAGATCGCGGTGAATTCTTTCTCTCCCAGAACGTTGGCCAGCTGCTGGGTCGCGGCAAAGGCCCCCGCGACGAGTGCCGATATCAGATCGGCTTCCCCTTCGACGGAGTCGCCGCTGTGAACGATGATGTTTCCCCCTCGATCACACAACAGGACGGCATTCGCCTCAGAGTTATCCAGAAAGTCATCCAGATCGCTCTTCAGAAGGTTATAGTGCTTTTCACTCAGAACAAAGGCCATGAGATCTCGACCATCGGTTGATTGCGGTGTCTGGACAGAACCAGAGGTGCCACCTTAGTGCTTGTCAATAAAGTCGCGAATGACTAGTTTTGCCACGGCGTTCAGCGTCTCGACAACGCCGACGCCATTGACTGCCGATGACAGGAAGCGTGGAATCTTCACCTCACCATTATTGAGGACGAAATCCAGATACTCCGGTGGCGCCGTACTCGGCAAGTCACGCTTATTATACTGCAGAATGTGTGGCATGTCCTCCAGCCGGTCGTTCTGCAGGGCGAGATTGCTCCGCAGGTTTTCCCAGCTTTCCACATTCTCTTCCATCTTGCTCCACTGCGAATCCGCGCAGAAAACGATCCCGTCACAGTTCCGCAGCACCAGTCGGCGTGTACTGTTGTACTTGACCTGGCCAGGAACCGTGTACATCTGAAACTTGACGACAAACCCTTCAATGGCATCGATCGTGTGGAGTGGCAGGAAGTCGAAGAAGAGTGTACGATCCTGGCTTGTCGCCAGGGAGGTGAGGCTCCCCTTCGCCCGGCCAGGGACCCGATCGTGAATCATTTGCAGGTTGGTCGTCTTGCCGCACAGTCCGGGACCATAGTACACGATCTTGAACTGAATCTCTTTCTTCGCATAGTTGACAAGAGCCATAGACGATTCGCTTTCCTGGAACGGTACGTGTGGTCGCCACCTGAGCGCGGCACTTGGTCGTTTTGGCCGCCCACCAGCCGCATCGAGCCGCGGGTCGGTTGTACGAGAACCATACATAAGTACCTATCAGGCGCAAAATTTACAAGACATACTGAGAAGAAAATTGAAAAATTATAGGGCAGGGCGTATGTTGGGGCACATTGCGCAAGAGTGGGCTCGGAGCGCGGCCATAACCTCATAAAAGGTGACCTTGACTATGAAGTTCTTTCGCAACTTCTTTAAGAAAGATACGGATGACGACGAGCTGGACGAGCAGCAGCCTGCATCAGAAGCGAAAGTGGATGAAGAGGCTTTTGAGCCGCTGGTTTCCGAGGACGACGCCGGCCTGACGTTGGAATCCGAGGAGGAGGCGGTTGCCGAGGGTTCCACCTATGATGAACTGGCTTCCTACCTGGACAGCCAGGAAGTAGCCAGTGAAGAAGCCGATTTTCTTGCGATGAGCGACGTGGAGGAAGAGGAAGAGCCATCACAATTCCTCCCCCACCCTCCCGCCGACACCATTTATGTGCCCGCCGGCCGCATTCTCCCCGATCTGCCGAACGAGTATCTTTGCGCCCCGACCAGTCAGTTGGTGGAGCTGTACCAGAACAAACCCGACTTTGTCTTCAGCTTCAATCGGTCGGACCTCATGTACTCGCTGTCGCGAGGTAAACTTGAAATGCCGGTCGGCGACCTCGTCACCAAGATCGCCATCAATGTTTTCAGTGACGACATAGCCGACAAAGCGGATCAGGTGGTCAGCCTGCCTCTGCATCAGGTTGTGCCCTTGATCCCGGTGGAGTGGATGAAACGCGAGGATCAGGACGACTCCAAGGAACGCATCATCGAGGATCTGGACGACTACTTCCGCGATCTGGGTACTCCCGCTCCCGAGGCGCCGGCCGCGGCTGGAGAGGAAGAAGTCCCCGTCGATGAAGAGCAGTACGCGGCCGCGGATGCGCAGCAGGCGATTCCCACCGAACAGCATGTCCAGCCGGCGCTGGAAGAGCCCGAGTACGAAGAGGCCGATGAGGAACTCACGTATCGCCAGGAACCTCAGTACGAAGCGGAAGAGGAAGAGGAAGAGGCTTACGAGCCGGAGATCGAGTTGAGCGTCGAGGACGATTATGCCGCCCAGCCCGTGGTCGGGGAGCCCGAGGCAGACGACGAGGAAGTACCCGCTACTCCGGAAGGCTTTGTCTCGCCGTGGCGTGATCAGGATGTGGCAACGGGAGGCAGGGAACTGCCCAGTCAACCTCCAGCGCCGGAAGAGATCATCAACGAATTCCCCGAGCTGGACGAAGAGGAATTCGACCTTGACGAGTCGCTTGCCGCCAACGAACAGCCTCTGCCGCCGGCAGTTACGGACGAGGAGTTGGAGCTGGATATAGAGGACGAGGAGTTGGAGCTGGATATAGAGGACGAGGAGTTGGAGCTGGATATAGAATTGGAGGAAGAGTTGGCCGAAGAGCTTGAAGCGGAAGAGGCGGCAGCCGCGGCCCCGGTTCAGGAAGAGCCTTCCGCGCCGGTCCTGCCCCCGGTTCCCAAAGCTCCGGAGCCGGAAGAGATTCTGCCCGAGCTTGAGGAGAAACCGGCCGCGCGACAGCCGGCAGTCGAGGAACCGGAAGAGCCCGTGCTCCAGGATTCCATGGCGGAATTGGAGTATCAAGATCCCGCCGATGTCGCCCGGGACTACTTCGGCCAGAAGCAGAAACGGCTCGAGATGCACGAGAAGGCCAATGTGGCCACGGGAGAGCCGAGACGGCAGTGGACTAGTCATGCTCCGAACGGCATCGACCTCAACCGCAGCGGCATCTCCTCTCTCACCGTGCTGCCCGGAATTGGTACTCACATGGCAAAACTGATTGTCGACTACCGCAATCAGCATGGCCCCTTTACGGATGTCCGCCAGTTGATGGATATTGTCGGTCTTGGTCGGCACACCTATCGCGGCATGGCCGGCCTGAGCCCAAGCGGTGATCTCGCCGAGGCCGAACTCGAGCTGAACCGCGTGCTCGGTATCGAATCCGAATCGATCTCGATCAGCGAAGTCACCAAAGCCGCGCTGAAGAAGTTGCACCTGCAGGCCATGTTCGTCACAGGACCTGACGGTCTGCTGCTGGCCAAGGCGACGGTCGACAAGACCGTCGATCAACTCGGCGACAGCATGGCCGGCATTGCGCCAAGATTGTGGGCCCGGGCCCGCAGGAATCTGCAGCAGGGCAAGTTGCCGGAAGCCGACATGATCACCTTCTACATCGGCCGGTATGCGGTCACCTTTGGAGGCTCGGAGGACGTGCTTTGCGCCTGTGTGCACAACAGCGCCTATCCCAGCCGCCGCGACCTGAAAGCGATGCGCAAGGTCATGCGCGAGTTAGTCTGGTACTGCAGCTATCGCGCCGTCATCTAGTCAAACCCTCTAAAGAAAGCCATGCAGAGGAACCATGCCGGCTCTAACCGACATCGCGAAGTACAAGCGCCTGGCAGAGTTGTTCGCGTGGGCTATCCGCGCGGACCTCGCCTTTAGTAGCGCCCGTCGACAGAAAGCACTCGATGCCCTGCAGCGTCATGGACTCAACTCGCGCCAGGCGGATCGTTTTCTGGAGGCCGCCCTGCAGCATCATCAGCGCAATATGCTGGCTGCTCCAGATCGCGCCGCGCGCGACGTGAGGGCCTGCTTCCGGCCACGGGAGCATGGTCTGATCCTGGAACAGGTGCAGAGCATTCTGGAGGCCGATGCAATTGCGCTGGAGCACCAGACGCTCTACGACATCTGTTTCAGCGAGCTGTACCGGGATTGATGTTTCATCCCGGTACAGCTCGCGGCTTCAGTCGTTCTTGACGATCTTGGCCCAGGAATCCCGTAGCGCCACTGTCCGGTTGAAGACCGGCAGCTGGGCTGACGCGTCTTTGGAGTCGAGGCAGAAGTAGCCCTTTCGCTCGAATTGCAGAAGATCTCCGACAACAGCCTGTGCCGCCGCCGGTTCCACGTAGCAATCCTTGAGGATCTGGAGTGAATCGGGGTTGAGATACTCCAGAAAATCCCCGGCCTGATCCTCGGGCTCGATTTCCGTGAAGAGGTGCTCATAAAGGCGCACTTCACACTTGACCGCATGGCGCGCGGAGACCCAGTGGATTGTCCCCTTCACCTTGCGTCCATCGGGCGCCCAGCCACCCCGCGTCTCCGGATCGTAGGTGCAGCGCAACTCCACGATCGCGCCATTCTCATCCTTCACAACGTCCCTGCAGGTGATGTAATAGCCATAGCGCAGGCGCACTTCCGCCCCAGGCGCCAGACGATGGAACTTCTTGTGCGGCTCCTCCATGAAGTCTTCCCGATCGATGTACAGCTCTCCACAGAAGGGGACCTGGCGGCTACCCATCGTTTCGTCTTCGGGGTTGTTGACGGCCTCCAGTGTCTCTTCCTCGCCGGCGGGATAGTTCTCGATTACCACCTTGATGGGGTCGAGCACGGCCAGGACACGCTTGGCACGCGCGTTCAGATCATTTCGCAGGAAGTGGTCGAAGAGCTGAGTTTCGATCGTGCTCTCCACGCGGGTGACACCGATATGCTTCAGGAAGGCTCGCAGTGCCTCTGGGGTATAGCCACGCCGACGCATGCCGCACAAGGTGGGCATCCGCGGATCGTCCCAGCCATCCACATGCCCTTCCTTGACGAGCCGCAGGAGCTTGCGCTTGCTCATGACCGTATAGGTGAGATTGAACCGGGCGAACTCGATCTGCTGTGGATGGTGCACCCCGAGCTGGGTCAGAAACCAGTCGTACAGCGGCCGGTGATTCTCGAATTCGAGGGTGCAGATGGAGTGGGTGATGCCTTCAATGGAATCCGACTGTCCGTGCGCCCAATCGTAGGTGGGATAGATACACCAGGTATCGCCGGTACGATGATGCGGCACATGCATGATCCGATACATCACCGGGTCACGCATGTTGATGTTGGGGTGAGCCATATCGATCCTGGCGCGCAGCACCCGTGAACCATCGGCGAACTCTCCCTTCCGCATGCGATCGAGCAGGTCGAGATTCTCGTCGACGCCGCGGTTGCGGAAGGGGCTCTCCGTACCGGGCTCCGTCAACGTGCCGCGGTGCGCCGATATCTGCTCAGCGGTAAGGTCGCAGACGTACGCTTTGCCATCCTTCACCAGTTGCACGGCCCACTCATAAAGCTGCTCGAAGTAATCGCTGGCAAAAAACCGACGCTCTTCCCAGTCAAAGCCCAGCCAGCGAATATCGTTCTGGATGGCATCGACATATTCCTGCTCCTCGCGAGTGGGATTTGTATCGTCGAAGCGCAGATTGCAGGCGCCCTGGTACTTCTCCGCCAGGCCAAAATCCAGTGCGATGGCCTTCGCGTGGCCAATGTGCAGATATCCGTTTGGTTCAGGGGGGAACCGCGTCTGCACCTTGCCGGCGAACTTGCCCGACGTGAGATCGTTCTCGATGATTTCCTCGAGAAAACTTAGACTGGGGGCTTCCTCGGGGGACGTGCTGCTCTTGCTTTCATTGCTCATCGTGATGCGGCTTCCAGTGAGTGGTGGTAAGTGACGTGAGACGTAAGGTACCTGGCATGTTAGTCGGCGCAGAACGTTCTGACGGCGAAGTCGAGCCGTTGTGCAACCCGCTCGCGGCCAAGCACATGGACGGTCTCGTAGACTCCGGCACCGATGTTGGTCCCGGTCAGCGCGATGCGGAGGGGTTGGTTCAGCTTTCCTTCCCGGATGCCGCACGCCTCCGTCGTCGCATGAATGGCGGCTTCGATTGCCGGCAAGCTGAAGTCCGTTGCCAGCAAACGCTCCCTGACCATCGAAAGTGCTTCGCCAACGCCCGGGGCCTGAAGATTCTTCCGCACCTGCTTCTCGTCGTAAGCCGGTACATCCTGAAAGAAGTAAGCCCAATCCGCGATGGCCGTCAGATTCTTCGTGCGCGTCTGCATCAACTCGGCAACCTGCCGGAAATAGGCCCTGTCGATGCTCTCTTTCGGCATGGTGGCGGGAAGATGCCCTTCCGCAAGCTCGATGAAACGGTCGAGCGGCAACTCCGCGATGTACTGCGCGTTCAGGTTGTCCAGCTTGTTATGATCGAATTGCGCCGCCGAACTCTTGACGCGGTCGAGCATGAAACGTTGGGCAAGCTCCTCTCGCGTCATCTTCTCGGTGTCGTCGCCTGGCGACCAGCCAAGGAGCGTGAGGAAATTGAAGAGAGCTTCGGGCAGGTACCCTTTGGCGCGAAAATCGCCCACGTAGGCATCGCCATCGCGCTTGCTGTAGGGCTTTCCCTGCTCGTTGACGATCATCGGCAGATGCCCGTAGCTGGGCGGCTCAACCCCGAGCGCGTGATAGATGAACATGTGCCGGTAGGTGTTTTCGACGTGGTCGTCTCCACGAATGATGTGGGTGATCGTCTGCTCGATGTCATCGAGGACATTGGCCAGATGAAAGACGGGAGAGCCATCGCTGCGCACAATCACGAAGTCCTTGAGGCTGTCGATCGGTTTTGCCAGCCGGCCCTTGATGAGATCATTGAAGACCACCAGATGGCGGTGCCAACTCATGCGAGCCGCCGCCGCAACGGTCACGCTCTCGCCACCGAGAATAGTCTCGCGGTGTTCATCCAGATTGAAGATGCAGGCACCCGCCGCGTCGAAGAGGCGCAGATGCTGAAAACCGGCCAGGCAGCCAGCCTGCGGCACTCCCTTGCCCTTCTTGCTGACAAGGTGGTAATTGAGCCCGGATGCATCAATCGTCACCGCTTCATCACCGTACAGTTCAGCGCTTTCTTCACCCGCGGCCTCGACAAAGGACAAGCCATCCAGATCGAGCGGAATGCGCAGGAGAATCGCCTCGCCCTCCTGCCCCTTGCCATGGCTGTAGGCGGCGCCCTTTTTCACCAGCGCCTCCGCTGCAGCCAGGTGCGTGGCCCGGCGGGCGCTCTGGTACAACGGCTCCTCGTCATGATCCAGCCCAAGCCAGTCCATGACATGCAGCAGATTGTCGATGGCTTCCTGGGTGGAACGCAGGCGATCGGTATCCTCGATCCGCAACAGGAAAGCTCCTCCTTCGTGCCGCGCAAACAGCCAGTTGAAGATGGCCGTGCGAATATTGCCGATATGAACATTGCCGGTGGGCGACGGCGCAAAGCGTACGCGGGGATGCATAGAACTCCAGATCCTTCAGAGGTTGACGGTAGCGCTGGCAGAGCAAACGCTTACTATACTATGCTTGAAGCGCTTGTCATGGCCGGAATGCACGCATCACCCGCGACTCTGTGTCTTTTTCCATCAAGTTGACTATAGTATGGCTCTCTTTTCTGCTATCACCGATTGCCAAAGGCTGCCCGATGGATTCTCTGCGCGCGAAAAAAGCCTTCATCTGCGACATGGACGGGGTTGTCTACCATGGAAATCATCTCCTTCCCGGGGTCGCCGAATTTGTAGACTGGCTCAAGGACAACGGGAAACGCTTTGTTTTCCTGACCAACAGCAGTGAACGCTCTCCGAGGGAGCTGCAGCAGAAGATGGGGCGTCTGGGCATCAAGCTGGAGGGAGAACACTTCTACACCAGCGCCCTGGCGACGGCCGCCTTCCTTCAGAGCCAGTGTCCCGGCGGCACCGCCTATGTAATCGGTGAGGCTGGATTGACCAATGCCTTGTACGATGTCGGCTTCGCCATGAACGATGTCAATCCCGACTATGTGGTCGTCGGGGAGAGCCGCGCCTACAATTATGAGAAGATCGAGCGGGCGGTACATCTCGTCCTCAACGGCGCCAAGCTGATTGCCACCAATCCGGATCTGACCGGCCCTACGGAGAAAGGCATCGTCCCGGCCACCGGTGCCCTCATTGCCCCCATCGAGCTGGCGACCGGCTGCAAGGGCTACGCAGTTGGCAAACCGAATCCGCTGATGATGCGGCACGCGCTCAAGCGGCTCGAGTGCCGCCGCGAGGAGACCGTCATCGTCGGTGATCGCATGGACACGGACATCCTCGCCGGCATCGAGGCGGAAATCGAGACCGTGCTGGTACTTTCCGGAGTCGCCAAGCGCGAGGATCTGCATCGCTTCGGTTACCGCCCCGGCCACATCCTCGAGGGGGTCGGCGACATTGTCCGCCTGTAGGGCCCAGGCAGGCTCTCCGGGGAAGCGAGAGTCCGACGAGGTGCTTGTGACCGGCGGTTCCGGCTATATTGTTGGCAAGAGCAAACCTTGCAGCCCCAGTGACCTTCCCAGACCATGAACGATCATACGCTTCGCACTCTCGAATACCATCAACTGCTTGACTTGATCGCGAGCTACGCCGCGACTGAGCCCGCACGCGAACGCCTCCGCGGCCTGCGCCCCGCCGCGCGTCAGCTCGACGCCATGAAGGAGCGCGATCTCTACGAAGCCTTCGTCATCCTTCGCGACACCGGCATCACCGTGCGCCGTGTCGAGTTCGACTCGCCGGAAGAGGCACTTCAACGGGTCATTCCCCACGGCGCCATTCTCGACAGCGAGCATTTTCTCATCCTTCGCCGCCTGCTGCAGGAAGCCGAAGCCGTTCGCGGCTTTCTGCGTAACGAGAGCTGTTCCAGGCAGGCCGTACTTGTCGGCTTTGCCGAAGCCACGCCTGACGATCCCCCCTTCCGCGAGCGGCTCGACCGCACCTTCGACGACAAGGGCAATGTTCAGGATCGCGCCTCCGATCGGCTCTGGGAGATCCGGCAGAGCATTCGCCAGCTGGAGAGGCGCATCAATCAGCAACTCGAGCGCCTGCTGCAGAATGCGGACGTGGAGGAAGCCTTCCATGACAAGTTTGTGGCGCTGCGCAACAACCGCTACGTCGTGCCAGTCAAGCGCGAACTCAAGGGGCGCATCAAGGGGGTCATTCACGACCAGTCGAACAGCGGCCGCACGCTCTTCATGGAGCCGGAGCTGACTTTGGAGGACGGCAACGCCCTGGCGACGGTGCGCCTCGAAGAACGGGACGAAATCCGCCGGATCCTCGCCGCCCTCAGCGACCTCACGCGCCAGCAGCGGCACAACCTGCGGCAGATGTTCGACCAGCTCGTCCGCTACGACATGGCCTATGGCGTCAGTTCCTGGGCAGAGACCTACGCCTGCGCCTTTCCACGCTTCGACAGCAAGCTGCATCTCCGGTCCGCCAGGCACCCGCTGCTCCTCCACCAGCTTCGGGAAGCGCAACGTGAAGAGCAGCTTGTCCCCCTCGACCTGGAGTTGGATCCCGATCTGCGCGTCCTTGCCATCACCGGCTCCAATACCGGCGGCAAGACGATCGTGTTGAAGACCATCGGCCTGCTGACCCTCGCCGCACAAAGCGGGCTCCCCGTACCGGTCGGTCCCAACAGCACCCTCCGTTTCTTTCCGCGGATCATGGCCGACATCGGCGACGAACAGTCGATCGCGCAGAGCCTGAGCACTTTCAGCGGCCATCTGCGCAACATCTCCGCGATCCTCAGCACAGCCGCGGAAGCCAAGACCCTTGTGCTCATTGACGAACTCGGCGCCGGCACCGATCCTATTGAAGGCGGGGCCTTGGGCTGCGCCATCCTCGAAACGCTTCGGGAGCATGACGCCCTGACCTTCTTCACGACCCACCTCGGCATGATCAAGTCGTTTGTACACGATCAGGAGCAGATGCGCAACGCGCACGTCCGTTTCAACCGGGAGACGCTGCAACCGGAGTACGTGCTCGAGGTCGGCCGTCCCGGCGCCAGTCACGCGCTCAGCATCGCCGAGCGCTGCGGCATCAACGGTGAGGTGCTGGCCAAAGCCCGGTCACGGCTATCTAGCGACCATCTCGGGATGGAAGAGATGCTGGCCAGTATCGAAGAGAAGGAGCGTTCGATCGCGGAAGGGCTTGCCACCGCCGAAGCCGCCCGCGAAAAGGCGCTGCGCGAACGCGATGAACTGCGCGAGGAACTGATCACGCTGCGCAAGGAACGAAAGCAGCTCCTCCACCAGGCCCAGCGCGAGGCCGGCGCCCTCGTCGACAATACCCGCCGTCAGATGGAAAACCTGCTCGACAAGGCCAAGACTGTCGGCAAAGGCGAGCAGGCCAAGGAGCTTCGCCAGACCATCCAGCGCAAGCGGGAGAATCTGCAAAAGGGGGCCGAAGAGACCGCGCCCAAAGTCACCGCGCGCCTCAAGGAAAGTGACCTGGCGGAAGGGCTGCGCGTCTGGGTACCGGTCCTCAACGACCATGGCGAGATCCTCTCGCTTACCGCGGACAAAAAGCGCGGCACGATAAACGTCGGCGGCAAACGTTTTGAACTGAAGACGAACCAGCTCATGCCGGCCAAAGAGAGCTTGGCGAAGCCGACGGTCGAGAACCAGGTGCGGGTGCATCGCCCCGCCTCGTCGCAGCAGGTGGCGCAGGAGCTGAACGTCATCGGGCTGCGGGTGGAAGAAGCGTTGCCGCGGGTCGATCGATTTCTCGACGAGGCGCTGCTATCCGGCCTCGATCAGGTGCGCATCATACATGGTTTCGGCACCGGCCAATTGCGCAAAGGCATACACGAACACCTCGCAGGTAACGCTGTGGTCCTGGGCTTCCGCCTCGGTGTTACCTCGAAAGATCCAGGCGGAGGAGGAGCGACCATTGTCCAACTCGCCTGATTCACCCAACAAGGAGAGATGAAAGATGACGGACTACTCCCACCTGGCGGCAGAGTACGACACCCATGGTTTTGTCATCCTGCGCGGGCTCTACTCAGCAGCCGAGATGGCGGAATGGAAACGCAACGTGGCCGAGTGCGTCGAAGCGACAGCCTCCGGCTCCGGCGTTCATGTCTGGTTCCTCGACAGCATACCCGAGTATTTTCTGCGTGCCTTCACCCGCCCCACCCTTGCGGAGCCGGTCAAAGCCATGATCGGCGAGCCGGCGGAGTTCCTCAGCGCCAAACCCGTCCTCAAGTCCGGGAAGGTCCGCTTTGCCAGTCCCTGGCACCAGGATTATGCCTACTGGAAAGGAGCCGTGCACAAGCTCTCCATCTGGATTGCCATGGATCCCGCCACGCCCGAAAACGGCTGCCTGCGCGTCGTCGATGGCGGTCATCGGGCCTTCATCGACCATGTCAAACCCGATGACGACAACGCCTTCGAGAATCGCCTGACGGCCGACATGCTTCCCCCCGGCGAGATCATCGACTGCGTCCTGGAGCCGGGCGACGCCATCTTCTTTCACGATCTGCTGCCCCACTCTTCCCACCCCAATCCCCAAGGGCGCGATCGCTGGTCCATGATCCCCACCTATCGTAACGCCGCCGCCCCTGACGGCTCCACCGTCTGGACAACCTCAACCCCGATTTGATTACGGAATCCAATTCATGCCCGCCGTTCAACACATTGCCCTCAACTGCCAGGACCGTCTCGCCACCGAAAACTTCTATACCCGGCACTTCGGTTTCCGGCGCGCCCGCGTCTTCAATCGCGGCGCCGACAATGAGTTTGCCCTGCTCCGCCTGGGCTCCACCTGCCTGGAGCTCTTCACGGCCGGCCAGAGTGCCACCGGGGGCGAACAAACCGTCGGCTTCAAGCACCTGGCATTCGAGGTTGACGACATCGATGCCGCCGTCGCCGCCCTGCGTCGGGACGGCATCGTTCCGGAGTCGGTCATCGATTGCGCCAGGCACCTTCCCGGCATGCGCGTCTGCTTCTTCAACGATCCGGATGGCAATCGCCTGGAACTGATGGAAGGCTATCGCGACGAATGATCTTCAGGGGCGCTCGTCATCGTCGTCAATCCGCTCTGCCTCGATATCCTCGACCGTCGTGCGCCGCTCCGGTCGAGGGGGCATTCCGCCTGCTTGAAAGGACGAGGCAAAGCTACTTGTAGAGAGATGCAGCCGGTTTTTGAAGTGCTGGAGCAGCCGATGCGACAGGTAGCGCCGGGTGAAGGGAATGAGCAGCGTAAAGCCGACGATATCGGTCATGAAGCCGGGCGTGACCAGCAGCACCCCGGCAATCAGGATCAGGACTCCCTGCACCAGCTCGTTCCCCGGCAGCTGCCCCTGCCGCAGCGCGGCACGAATCCGCTGCCAGGAGGCGATGCCCTCCATCTTGGCCAGCGCCGCCCCCAGCAGACCGGTGAAGATCACGATCATGAAGGTCAGCATGCCGCTCGTCAGGTCCGCAACCTTGAAAAGCAGGATCAGCTCGAGGACAGGGATCAAGGTAAAGGAGAGGAAAAGCAGTAGGATCAGCCGCATATCTGGGAGCGCTCCGGTACAGAGCCGCGCGGCAACGGTGGCAGCACGGCTATTTGCATGTATGGTAACCGTTTTCAGGCTCTCTACCTTACTCCTTCGCCGCGTGAATTGAAACCAATCCGCCCCACAACCGACGATTTCTCCATGCCATCTACCCCCGATCCCATTTCCTGCCCCTACTGCCAGGCTACCGTCGTCGCCGAGCCGGTCAGCGTCATCAACGAAGGCACCACCAGCGTCGACGAGCTTTTCGAAGGCGCCCTCAACCGGCTTGTCTGTCCGGAGTGCGAGCGCAGCTTCCTCTTTGAAACCCCGCTTCTCTATCGCGACGATGCCGACCGCTTCCTCGTCTATTACCTGCCTCGCTCCATCGTCGTCAGCGTCGACGATGCCATCCGCCAGATGCAGGAGCTGTACGACCAGATCTTCGCCGAGTTGGATGAGATCGACAAGCCCACCTGCCGCCTGGCGGTGAGCCGCAACAGCTTCATCGAGAAGATCGCCCTCCATCAGTTCGAGTACGACGATCGCATCATCGAGTACATCAAGTACCAGCTCTATCAGCACAACGACGACCTCGATCCCGTCCGCCACCAGCTCTTTTTCGACTTCGGCAACAGCGACGACGACGCCATCGTCTTCCTTGCCTACGATCGCGACAAGGGGCAGCCCGAATACTCCCTGGCGCTGACCCGCGCCGACTACGACGATCTTGCCGAGCACGTCTTCTCCACCGAGGAAATGGAAGAGGAACTCACCAAGCTTTATCGCAACTACTACATCAGCGTCGACGATCTGGTCGGGCAGTAGCTTTTTTCCTCGAATTTCTCATTTTGGCCATTTGCAAAGCGTCCAAGGCGTAGTACTTTTTACCCTCAGCCGAAAACGTGGGGCATTAGCTCAGCTGGCTAGAGCGCTACACTGGCAGTGTAGAGGTCATCGGTTCGACTCCGATATGCTCCACCATCTTTTCAGGCTGATTCGCGGCAAATGCCGCTTCTGTTCCCACCGGTTCACTACTGTTCACGGTGCGGATAGCTGTTGAATTTCAGGATCTGATCCCTCCCCGCGGTCCACTCAGAAGATCGTTTTATTCTGGTTGGAGGGGATACTCATGGTATTCGCTTTGGCATGGGGCGCCCGTCGCCAGCAAGACTATTCCAGACTGGGGCAGATTGATCATCGACCAAAGGGTGTTGGAGCTGTGCGCGCCGCCATGTCGGCATGGCGCCCAAGGCTCGTGGCTGGCCAGTATCTGCTTGATGTCGGCAAGATCATGTGGTGGCCGTTCGGATTCGACCCAGCGCAGATAGCCGTTCCTGAAAACGCAGATATGGCGTTTCTCGGGCGGACGCGCGTCGGCATTTTCCAAACCGGGCGCATGATAGAGATTGGTGGAGTAGCTGAACGGCTTGTTCCTGTCCCTGGCCGACACGAACGGTATCGCCGCGTCGAGCATGACGGTCTCGCCGCTCCGATCACCGACGGCGATGCTGAACCCCTTGCCGGTGAGCGGAACGCCGTTGGTTAGCTTTTCGACAAAGTCGGCGGTCGAGCGGCAGACGCGCATCAGATGATAGGCGTAGAGCCGAATGTCGACCCGGTCGCCCGATTTATCAAATTTCGATCCTACGGAGCCATGGGTGTTGGCCAGACCGGCGGCGTTCATGGCGTCCAGTCCACAAAGCCACCCGGCGTAGGTGACATGGACAAAGGGAATACCGGTATCCGGGGTGCATTTTCTAATGACGAACGGATTCTTCTCATGTGGCGGACCATCATTGTTTTTGGCCACAATCACGCCTTCCGGGGAATCGTTGAGCATGACCAGAGTGCAACGGTCATCGTCACCAAACGTGTCGACATGGTTGGCCAGCAACACCTGGGCAAGCTCGACGTCGGCGCCCTCGGCCAGGCCCTCCAGTTCATCCAACACCTCGGGCACGAAGCGCCGCAGCACCTGTTCGATTCTTTCCGCGGCCTTCCGTGGGTTCATGCTTTGCCATTGCTTTGAGCGCATGGCCAAGTCGAGGCGGATTTCCTCTCGAGCGTCCTCTCCATACTGGCGCCCCATTTGCCTGGGGGTTCCCCGGCACTCGATATATTTCACGCTAATGTTCCCTATAGGTCTTCGCCTGTTGTCAGCTCACACAGCTTGGCGCGAAAATACTGAAAACTGGGCGAATCGTTGGTCTCGACATGCATGACAGGGGAGATCGCTTTCGCCCACCGTGATTTCTCGGTCCCTACGACTTGCCAACCTTTGGATAGAAGAGCTTCAGCACCACCGGGAAAGACGGCGTCGGCGAGAAGCTCCCATGTCCCGCAGATGCTGTCCTGGACATAAGTATCAAGGACTTCCGATTTCGCGGCAGGATAGGCACTCTTGATGGCCGCCAGATCGCCAAGGAACCAGGCTTCACCCTCCTCGATCGCAAAACAGAAACGCGTCTTGGGTTGAGGATGGCAGGCATTGAGAATGGCATTCAGCTCAGCGCGGAAGCTCTTCAGGCACTTGTCGTCCAAGTCACAAACGAGCACCACCGCCGCCGGGAAATCGTCGGGATACCTGGCGTGAGTTCTACCGAATCCCTTGAGCAGTTTCGGCAAGCAATCCAGCAGGATGCGCTTGCGAGCGTTGCGCGTGTCCCGCATGTTCTTCGGTATGTGGCCGATTCCTCTGTAAGCACGAACGGCAAAGGTGTGGCCATCGCCGACGATCTTCGGAACGAGGATGTCGAGGGCTTTTTTGCCGGACTGATCTTCCACGATTATCTCGACGTGCATCGGCTCACCTCGCGTCGAGATAGTCGCTGTACCAAAGGCCGCCCAGCGGCAGTCCCTCGGCCACCATATTCTTCACGAGTTCGTCATCGCTGGCCCGCTTGATTGTGGCAAGGCCATCGTCTCCTTTCTCCAGAATCCACACTTCCTCTGGCGATAACGCGTCCACGAAATACGGCTGATGGGTAGTGATGAACACTTGTGAGCCGCCTTTCCGGCCGGTGGCGTGCTCACGGAACTCGGTAGCCAGAGCCTCCAGAAGCTTATGGTAGAGACCGTTCTCGGGTTCCTCGATGCACAGAAATGGGGGTGGGCTTGGATCCTCCAGCAGCAACAGGTACGCGAAGACCTTCAGTGTGCCGTCGGACATCTGCTGCGCATAAAATGGATCCTTGAAGCCGCTGTCATTGAAGCGCAGCAGCAAGCGCCCGTCGTTGGTTCTCTCGGTATCGATGTTCCGAATGCCGGGGATCTTCTCTGCGATGCGCGCGAGAATCGATTGAAAGCGCTTGGGGTGCTCCCGTTCCATGAACTGAACGACATTGCCGAGGTTGTCGCCGTGGATGTTAAGGTGTCGCTGGGCGCCTGAAAGTGGGAGGCTGCGCGCGGCATCCGGCGTGAAGTAGCACAAGTACCATCCTTCTATGAACTGGCGGAAAGCAGAGATGCGAGGGTGCTGTTTGAGCGCTCCCAGTGTTGCGATTCCAAGCTTACGCTTGTCTTCCAATTCAACAACTTCAGTTTCCCTTGGTTCCTCTTTTGCCTCCCCCCGCTCAAGTCGTTCCAAGAAACCGGATAGGTCAAAGGGGGCGGACTCGTCAATCTGGCTTCCCGCCGCCTCCCCCTTCCATGCCACACCGCGGCCATTCTCAAGCATCAGGAAGGAAAAGGGACGGCCATGCCTCTGTCCTTTTCTCCTTTGCCGGAGGCGCTCCTTTGCAACGTAGGGGCGCCCAGTGCTATCGAGGTCGATGGAAAGCTCATAGGTAATGGGACGCGCGTTGCCCTCCTCTCGATAGTAGATCTCGAACTCCAGCGGGCCATCCGCGCCCTGAGTGCGGATGCGCTTGAACCCGCCCCGGCCACGGGCATCGCACGCCTCTTCGACTCCTGACCGGAGACAGTCCGCGAGGAAGCCAAAAGCGTCGACCAGTGTGCTCTTGCCAACCCCGTTCTTGCCGATGACCGCCGTCATGGGAGTTAACGCCTCAGACTGCTGTTGGTTCCACAGACGACCCAAGGTCACATCCTTCAGCGCCCGAAAATTCCGAAGCCGAAAGCCCTCTATCTTAGCCATGACTGCCTTGTTCCTATGCTACTTACCGTCATTCGAATCCGTTCGCATTTCACCTTCATGTTACTCCCGGTCGTACCACATGAGCACCGAGTCCGACTATCGCACGCTGTACACGCATTTTCAAGGCAGTAGTTCCGCGCGGCGCAAGTTGTTCAAGTGAGGTGACCGATGACACGCGGGCGAGAGAGCCGCGGTGGACGCAACCCGTTCCGGGTTGATGAGTGGGAAAGGATACCCAGGGTAGCACCGCCTTTCAGCGGCACAACCCTGGGCTGAGGGACGATGCCCCGTCAGGGCATTCCTGGCGTGATGCACCAAGGTGGGCTTGTGATGGTCGCAGCCCATACCAGAGCTGCGAAACGCGAAAAGACTCCACCGCGAGGCAGTAGTCGCTCTTCATGGGCTGTGGGTTCGGGGTTACCATTCGATGGGGCTGGGGGGCTCGTCGTGGGAGGTGGGGATGAAGGGGAGGTCGGTGGGAATGCCGGCGTAGTCGGAGCGGATGCGTTTGAGGACGGCGAGAGGGGTGTAATAGACGCTGATGAGGGTGCCCTGGCAGCCGCGATCGGGCATGGCCTGGGCGTGGAGGGTCATGTACTGCTCCAGCAGCGTCAGGGCGGCATCGCAGATGGCGATGACGTCGGCTTTCTGGCTCTCGGTCAGGTCGTCGGGCTGGAGATCTTTGAACTTCTGAAGCTCCGAGCCTTTGGCCATGGCTTCCAGATAGACCATGGTGCAGCGCACTCGGTTGTCGAGAAAGGAGAGAAATTTACGGCCGGCTTTGGAGGTTGTCTTCCGGGCACAGCGGGCGAGCAGGTCGTGCGCCTGGTTGAATAGGTCGCGGTTTTCGAGGATGTCGTCAATGCGCCAATGGGTGAAGTAGCCGAGGCCGGTCCGGCCCCAGCAGCCGGCATAGCAGAAGCCGATGTTGAAGAGCTTGTTGGTCGCCATCCAGTCGGCGTCGGCCATCCGTTCGTGAGCTTCGGCAAAGGCCGGCGGATCGCCGATGCCGAGGCACCGGGCATAGTCGGCATAGAAGTGGGCGGCGGGGATGCTACCGTGCAGGCAGGCTTCGGCCGCATAGCGGGCGACAAGCTGATTCTCCGCCGTACGCCAGTGATTGAACGCCATACCCTGGACCTTTCCCTGGAGCGTGCTGAAGAGCCTTTCCAGCCCCGGCACGCCGTTCTGCTGAAGGTACATGGTACCGTCGAACTCCAGCCAGCTGTAGAGAAAAGTCCGCTGCCAGTCGGCATCGTCCTGCTGGAGATCCGCCATGGCTTTGGCCACGCGGCCACTGCTGTGCTCGGGCAGGAAGGCAAAGGAGATTTCCCTGGGCAGCCGCTCGCGGACAACGCGGAGGATGGCTGGATGAAACTCCGGCAGGACGCAGTAGACGCCCAGCACCAGATCGACGTGCTTCGCGGCAGCTTTGGGCTGGAAGGCGCGCACAGCCTCGATCAAGTGCGCCAGCTGGGTCATGATGTGGTCGAAGTTGGCCTTCCCGGCGTTCATGGCGGCGAGAAACTCGGGGCTCTGCTGAAGCTCCACGGAATAGTGGAGGTCGAGCGCTTTCCGCACCGTCTCGGCATCATTGGGTTCGCCCCACCCGCCGGTTTCGGTGCTGATCAGCTCCAGGGTGTCAATCCACGGGTAGAGGTCGAGGATATGCCGGCAGGTGGCGAGGGTCAGCGTGCGGTTACCGTGTCGCGGTTCGAAGGAGAACTGGATGTGGAGTCCGCAACGGGCGGCTTCGGCCATGACTGCCTGCAGCCAGGCGATCGCCATCTTGCTTCTCTGCTCCAGATCGTCGACATGCGCTTCGATTTCGGGGATGCAGAATGTCGTTTCATTGTCGATGGCGCGTTTGAGCAGCGGATGGTCGGGGATATCGTGGCGCTGTCCGTAGAAGAAGGCGCCGGCGGTTTTGAGGTCGCTGGCCTGCTTGCCGTCGATCCACTGGTTGGGGTAGCTGTGAAAGGTGATGTGGTTATAGCGCAGACGGGCGAGGTTGCGGATGTACTCGCGGGCCTCCTCGCAGGTATAGCTGGAGATATCCATGGGGAAGTTGATGTGCTGGCGGATGCCTCGCTGTTTCACCGCGGGGGTGATGTGAAACGGCTTGAAATTGGCAGCATCAGCTTCACCGAGTTGCACGGGGCCGGTGAGTTCGAAGCGCCAGCCCATTTGCTCGAGGAAGGTGTAGGCGGCATGCAGTACGCAGGTTACATCGGCGCCTCTCAGGAGGAAACCGTATTCGGTCCGCTCCCCGACCAGAGCGCCTGGCGCCAGCTGGTCATCGACCCGCAAATCTATCGGGTAACTGAAGTCGGGCAGGAAACGGTTGACTTCCTCAAGAGCGAAAACGAAGGATGGATCCTTCTTTATCTTGATCTTCACCACGGGCTCCATGGGTCATTTGTAATCGGATGCTGGCTGGCCGACGGCGTCGAAGCCGTCATCGGGAAGAATGCCTTTGGGATGACTCTGACAGCTGCAACATTGCACCCAACCCAGCGAGATCAAGTTGCCCATCAGAGCCTGGGCCGTATCGGCCTGATCTTCATCAAAGGTGCGCAGCACGCGGATCTCCGCCTGGCACCGCTTGCAGGTGGCGACCAGGTCGCCGAAGGTGGCGCCGGGCACGTTACGCGCGAAAAGCCGGTAGCGGAAGAAGGCTTCCGTGTGATGGCGCCAGACGCGAACGCATTGGGCCTGATAGTCGAGGGTGCGCTTGAGAATTGCGTAGTCGTCGGCTGGCAGACGCTCGCGACATGCCGCCAGGATCGCCTGCATGCGCTCGACATACTCGACGGCTTCGGCCTTCTCGCGAATGATCGCATCCAGATTTTCGAAGGTGGGGTCGAGAATGGCAGCGCGCTTTCGGCACTCGTTGTTGCCATAGGTGTCGATGAGCTTCATCTTGTACTGGTAGTGCTCGACCGATGCCAGGAAGGTCGCGTGGTTGTTGTTGACCAGGCAACGGCCGACGTTCTGGGTCTGGTCGGAGACCTTTTCCGAGAGCAGGTAGAACTCGAGCATGTCGTCGGGATAGCCGGCAGGTCGGCACTGCTGCCAGATCTCGTCAATGGAAAGATCGATATTCCAGCACCAGCGGAAGAAGGCATCGTACTTGATGGCCTGGATACCGCCGAGCACATCCAGATCCCCAATGAGTTGGGAGTACGGCCCGGGGGAGAAGCCGCGCACCCGGCAGATGAACTGATCCACACCGCGGTCATGGTAGTGGCGCATGCGCTCCCGCAGGTAGTTCAGATGGACGTTGATCCAGCCAATCCAATCACCGCGGTGCTCGCCGCCCGGGTCCATCTCGATCCATTCGCGGCCGGGGCTGATACGTCCGGTCAGGCCGGTGGGGTCGTTGTAGCGGTAGAAGTCCTCGACCTGCATCTTCATGCGGCCTTCGCAGCGCTCTGGGAGCTTGCCGCGGAGCGGCTCGAAGATGGCTTCGCCGTCGGCATGGTGGGTGAAGGTGGCGCAGACGAGCTTGGCGTCGTGCCTGCCGGCGTCGTCCATGGCCGCGAGGGTCTGCTCCCAGACGTGGAGGAACTGCCGGTGGAGCGGCCACTCATCGGGATGGTCGAAGTGGCAGATGAAGGGATCCATGGCTTCTCCGAGCCACAACTCGATTCCGGCAAGTCCCGGGATGTCTTCCATGATCTCGCGGATTCTGGCGCGATAGTAGTGCCAGCTCTCCGGCAACTCGAAGCGAAGGACGGGGAAGCCTCGCTCGTTCGTGTGGAAGAGTTGGGGAGAGATCGTTAACAGACTCTCGGGAACGGTGAACTCGGTGGTACTGAGGTAGAACTTCATGCCCCAGGCGTTTGCCTCGGCCACGATGCGGCGCAGGCAATCCTTGGCCTTCTCGACCCGCTCGTGGCGCTCCGGCCGGTAGAGCGGCGGGTAGTGCCGAAACTCGAGAAAGCGGTGCCACCCGGGCTGGATCCAACCGTCGATCCACAGCAGCGTATTGACCCGTTTCCTGGCCAGGGCGCGGATCAGCCGGATGTTGGCCTCAACGCCTTCCTCGTCGGAGAAGCTGGGCTTCCAATGCCGCTCCGTTCCGCGCTCCCTCATGGTTGGAGACGAGGTCAGGTTCAGCTCCGGCAACCAGAGGGTGCCGCCACGATTCTCCAGCCGGTCCAGCAGGTCGCAGAAAGCGTAGAGAATGCCACGTTCGCCGGTGCCCGTCACAACCAGCCGCCAGATCTCGCCAAGCCGTTCCGTCCGCAGGCTGAAGGTCTGGTCGTTGTCGGCATCGAGAGTCGGCTCCTCGACGATCAGGCAGCCGACCGTCTCAGCTTCCGGCTCGCCGACCACGCCATGGCGTGTTGCCAGTTCCTCCCACAGCATGCTTATGGCATTGGTCACTATGGTGCCGGCGTTCTCATAGACCGACAGGGTGAAGGCGGGACGGCCGTTGCCGGCGATGACAAGAGCGTTGCTCATGATTGTGGCGCTCCCGTGGCGGCCGTTCGCCATTCGATCTCTATCGCCTGGTGCGCAGCGGCGCTCTTTTTCAGGTGGGCGATCAGTTCATCCACGTCGTAGCCGGTCCAGCGCGACTGCGCGCCTTGCTGGCCTTTGGCAATGTTTTGACAGAAGAAGGAGATGGCGCGGTCGAAGGGCGACAGGGGCTCGAAGCTGTACTCGCGCATGCTGGCATCGCGGCTGTCATAATGCCACAGCAGCGATGATTTGGTGTTCACCTCGTTCCACATTGGCGTGCGGATCTCCAGCCGGCCATCGATGCCGATAATCTCGATGCGCTCGTCCCAGCCATCGCGCAGGAAGCCGGCATGGGCGTGCGGGTGGTTGAGTGCCTCGAAGAGGACGATGCCATTCTGTTGGGTCTCCAGCAGCGCACTGGCACGCAAGTCGTAATCTTTGTTGGCCGGGGTGTGCATCTGGGCGTAGAGACGATGCGGGCGACCAACCAGATGAAGCGTCAGGTCGAGGGTGTGACTGCCGCCGCAGACGAGGATGCCGCCGCCGTAGTTGGCGACACAGAAGGAGGGCTTCGCGGGCTTCTCTCCGGCTTCGTCGGCAACGCAGTTCGCCCAGTGCCCCGTGCCCCAAGGCTGGTGCGAGCGAATGTGGGTGGTCAGGATGCGGCCGATCCGGGGCAGCAGTTCCCTGGCTTTCTCAACGGCCGGCAGGAAGCGCTTCATGTAGGAGGTGTAGAAGATGGTGCCGGCCTCTTCCGCCTGCCTCACGATCTCGAAGGCATCGTCGGCGTTTTCCGCCAGCGTCTTCTCGCAGATGACCGCCTTGCCCGCGGCGATGGCGTCGAGGCAGATGGACTTGTGGGTGCGAGAGATGGTGGTGACATTGACCAGATTCACGGAAGGGTCGGCCAGCACCTCCCGGTGATCAGCCGTGAAGCGGGCGCCGAACTTATCAGCCCATGGGCGGGCTGTCGCGGCGTTCAGGTCGCAGACCCACTTGATCCGCGCGCCGGCCTTCTCAAGGCCCGAAAAGTGAAAGGAGGAAATGTTGCCACAGCCGATGACACCGGCAACGACGGGTGTAGTCATGGTTGATCCATCTTTTTCGTGAGTAGAGATACGTGCAGTTTATCCAGGATGAGCGTAAAGAGCCGACTCTGGCCGGGTTCGGCATCGAGTACAAGGTAGAGCATCTCGCCGGCCTTCACGGGGATGGAGCCGGTCTCGATGTCGACGCCCTCGTGTGGTAGAAAGGCTTTGGTAAACAAGGGTTCCTGAACGCCGACACGCTCGATGGTGACCGTGGCGGGCGGGAAGAGCGTCTTGTCCTGGTCGAAAGGCGATAGTGAGGCTTTCACGCTGACGGCGCCAGCGATGGGGCTGCGCCAGCCGATGGCCTGCAGGCCATGACGCCCCACGGTAATGCGAAAGCGGCTCGACGTCGCCTTTGCCGGATCTCCTTCCCAGAATCGGGTCATTTCACCAGCCGGCTTGGATGGGCTGGGTGCGTTGTAAGGGGGGGCGTAGACAGCCCGGTTGCCCTTGTGCGGATACCAGCCGAAGCGTTCGCACGGCAGATAGTTGGCATGTGCGAGCGGCAAGGTGTCGGCATACGCGTTGGCGAAGAACCAGACCGGGGTGTCGAATCGATCGTATTCGGGATTGTAAGCGGCAAAGCTTTGTCCCACCTCGGCGAAATCCCAGACGAAGCCTGGCTCGTAGATCGCGGCCATGGTGGGGTTGGTCTGCGCCTGGAACTCCTGCAGATTGGTCATGCCGTCACCATCCGGATCGTCGTCCGGGCGTGCGTTCGCCACTGAAGCCGCGTCAAGGGCGCTCTCGCCGAACCAGTACATCTCGAACCAGTTGGGAAGACCGTCGCCGTCGATATCACCGTACTCGCCGCGTTGCATGGGCGCCGGCGACGCGTCGCCGAAGTCTTCGCGCCAATGGCGCTCATCTTCGGTTGATACGCAGACCATGCTGTGCTGCTCGCGGTACGGCCGGTTGGTGACCGGTTCCGGGCTTTCCAAGCGCACGACCACCTGTCCGGCCCGCAGCACTTCCGCGGTCACCGGCCCCGGTACGAGGTCGATCTGCTTCCAGGAGAGCCCCGCTGGTGCATCCCACTCCTCACTGCGACCCGGCATCCGGAGACGGGCCGGTTTCGTCAGGATGGTCAGGACTTCGAGCTTGTTCATGGCCTCGGTGTCTCGCCAAAAGCCTCTCGTGTGGAATGGGTAAGCAGGTAGCTCGTGTGGATATTTGGGGTAGATCAGGTAGACCTTGTCGTGATCGGGTTCGGGCTGAACACCGCTCTTCCACCATTCGACGAAGTAGGCGGTCAGGTCGATCAGCCCGTAGCGCGTGTTGGCAGTCGGCGCCAGACTGGTGGCCTCGGCGTAATCGTTCCAGGTGGTGAACTGAATGAGGGTGGAGTTGTTGGCCCTCGCTCGCTCCCACCGTTCGCGAATCGCATCGCTGCCGGGCACCAGCGGAAAGGAACGGGCGCGATAGCCGAGCCAGTGCAGATTCTCGTACTGGTACATGAGGGGTTCGCCCCACTCGGCGCCACGGGAGGTGACTGCCTGGGCCACGGCGTCATAATCATCGGGGCCGCTCTGGACATGAAAGGCGGTGATGGCGTCGAACTCTTCGGCCAGGATGCCGATGATCTCGGGCCAGGTCATCTCCTCCTTCGGCTTGCCATTCATTCCATAGAAGAGGGCACCGAAGCTGAACTGGAAATACATGGGCGTGTTGAAGCGTTTCTCGAGGTCGCGGTAGCCCTCGCGCAACAGCCGCAACCCTTCGGGCGAAGCACGCAGGTCGGGCGAGTTCGCGTCAACCTGGAGATCCGGATACCGTTCCGCGAAGACACGCCTGGCACCGTCGATGCCACTGAAGACGGACTGGTAGCCCAGCATCATCACCTTGCCATCGCGACGGGCGAGCTTGGGGCTGTCGCCATGCTTGGCCAGTATGTACTCGATGGCATCGATGCTTCGATCCAGATCGCTGAGGCACCAGGTGATCTGAAACGGGTAATCCTTTTCCTCGGCCACCTTGAACATGGCATCCATAACCGGGAAGACGTTGTTCTTGCCGCCAGCGATCGCCATGAATGCAAAGCCGTCGATACCGGCTCGCATGGCTCTGCGCATATCCAGGTCGACCGACGTTTCGATATCGAGGCGGTCCACCCCATCCGGCAAGAGGGGCTCGCCGCGCACGCGTCCACCGAAGCCATGTTCGAAGCTGCCCGAACCATGCTTCATCTCTTTGGCTTTGCCCTGTGCATAGCTGGGGGAAATGCCGTAAGTACCGATGGGAAAGCAGCCCATGTAGTGAGCGAATATCGTCTTTGGTCGCTGGTCAACGGCCGCTCGGCGCGTTGCCCAGGGATCGTCGCCGGATGATTCCGCGGCGCAGGCGGAATAGCCAGCCAGGAGGAGCAGTGTAGTGCAGACCAAGCTTCGCATCATGGGTAGTTACTCCTCATTTGCCGGCTCCGGCAGTTGGCGATAGCGTTTGCCCCATTCCGGCCACTGCCGGGGGGTGCCGGGAATCATACGCACGACCTGCAGGGCCGTGTTGTTCTCCTCAAAGGTCAGGTCAATTCCCTGGTCGCGCAGTTCATCCCCCCGATACCAGCCGTACCTGCGGCCGCTGACCATGTCATCGACGAACCACGTGCCATCGGGCGCGCCGGGAATCTTCTGCCGGAAGGTGCCCGGTGTCACGCCGAAACGTGGCTGACCGCACCAGACGACGGCATAGTGGCGCGCAACCTTGTCGCCGGTCCTGCGCTGGCATTCCATCATCAAGGGGATCGGGTTGTCAATGGTGGACTGCTCTACGCCGGCCCACCTGGCGGCACGCTTCATGAACTCGGGAAGCTTCTCCGGCCAGTAATCTGGAATGCCCCACAGTACAACGACTTCGCCCTGCCCTACCCGATGACGCGACATGGCAACGCCACCGCCGGAGAAACGGGCCCAGACATCGCCGTTGGTGGTCGTGTTGTCGCGATAGTACCCAAAGTAGTCGGTCTGCGGAATCCATCGGAATGGCCACTGAAAGAAACGCGACTGCACCTCTTTGGTGGTGGGGTCGTGACGCAACGAGTCGAGGGTGTAGAAAGGGATGGTCTGCCCGGAATCCAGCAGCGGGCTGGCGGCGGTGGCGGTGGCGGTGACGTCGAGTCCTGCCTGCACGTACTTGCCCTGGGGAGGATCAATGCCGAGTGTCTTGAGCAGGACGAACTCCTCGGTGCCGTTTTCCGGGCAGTAACGGCCGGTCAGGGCTGAGATGATGATCTTGCCGCCCTGGCGCGTATAGCCGTCGAGCATGTCGACGGTTTCACGGCTGACGACTTCGTCGAGGAGGTTCGGCAGAACCAGCTTATACTCGTTGAGCCTGTCGTTACGCAGCTTTTCGTACTCGACGCCCTGGTGTGTGAGCAGTTCGAACCAGCGAGCCAGATCCGGCAGTCGATGGACAAAAGTGGTTCGATGCTTGGTGAAGAGGGTGGACGAATCCTGGTAGACAGCCACATCCTTGGCCAGGCTGGTGAGCATGGTGGCACCGTGCAGTTCGCGATAGATGGGCTTGAAGCGTTCATAGCGGTCGTATGCCCATTGCCCGCCATAGGCGTCGGCAAGTGCTCCGTAGGAGCCACCGGGGGGGTAGTAGTAGACGTGCAGGTTGAGACCGCCGGCGCCGGCGCTGCTCATCATGGTATAGAGGCACCAGTCAACCAGATAAGGCGCCGGATAGGCGTTCCAGCGGTGGGGATGATGCGGCTCCTGTATGCAGCCGATGCGATGCTGCTCCCACAACGCCACATGCTCGCCATTGGCCGGCAACTGAGGGACACCGCCGCCGTGGATGTAGTCGATATTGTCCAGCAGGCCATCGAGATCATGGACGTTGTAGGCGATAACGACGCGATCGGGGTCATAGCCGCGGATGTCGCCGGTCAGCGTCTGGAACCAGAAGCGGTTGTTGAGGTAGGTCTTGAAGCGGCAGAAGTCGAGCCACTGGAGGCGCAGGTCGGGGCGAACGCCGGAGCGGAAGTCAGGCGCGGGCGGGACCACCGCTTGCCAGTCGGCAAAGCTTTCCCCCCAGCGCGAATTGAGTCCTTCCAGATCGAGATCGAGCTGCTCCCGAAGGTAGCGGCGGAAGGCGGTCTGCATGGTGGATGAATAGCCTGAGACGACACCCAGCCAGGGCTTGTCCAGGATCATCGATTCGCCGCCTGCCTCCATGACGTAGTAGCCCTGAAAGGCGGGATGCAACCTGTACCGCGCATACAACGCATGATTGGCTCGTTTCCAGGCGGCAAGGTAGTCGGGATCGACGGGCATGTAGTTGCCGTAGAAGTGATTGAAGATCGTGGTGCCGTCGTAGTTGATCTGGCGTGAATAGGGAAGCCAGCGATACGGGCCATGGCTGTCGACGTGGGCCAGCCGCACAGTGAGTGCCACGCCCCTGTCGGCGGCAAGATCCATGATTCGGTCCAGCGCGGCAAAATCATACACACCCGGCAGGATCTCGAGATCTTTCATGTCGATCATATAGGTGAGGTACGGCGCCATCTGGGAGGCTTCGTCCAGATAGATTTCGAATTGGCGAAGGGCATCCTCCTCGGAAGCAGCGCCATCGGGACGATAGGTGGTGCGAAAGTAGGCGCTGCGTTTGACATGGTCGCGCCCGCGGATGAGACCGGTTCGAGAGTCGATCGGCCTGGTGAGATCCGTACGTCGGCCCAGGATATAATCACGGCGATCGACTACCCGATCGCCATCGCGGACGGCCAGCACCAGGCGGTAGGCATCGCGACGCTCTTCCCCTGCCAGCACGAGACCATGGTCGACGAAGGGCTTGCCATCCGCCTGGATGCGCACAGTTCCCTGTTCGACCACCTGATCCAGCTTCGCCTTTCCCTGGATGTAGTGGGGATAGGCGACCAGGGACCATTCGAGATCGAGGAACTCGGCGTGACCGGGAAAGACCCGCAGTTGCACCTGCATGGGGAGGGCCTCGTATACGCCGCGGTCCCCGCGATCCGGGTTGACTCGCACCCTGCCGATGGCCGGGGCAGTCCGGGGATCGACAAACGCTGGCACAGTCTCATCGGGATTACCTTCAGCTTCATGGCGAAAGGAATCGGAATCGACTACTTCACCTCCGGCGTTGGTGATCTGGTAGTCGATCCAGTAGTTGCCGTTCGGGCCAAGTGGAAAGGTGAGGCGCTGCAGTTGGCTTCGCGGAGAGTCGGGTTGATAGCTGAGCAGCTGGGTGAACTCGCGAATCGGCAGGGCCTGAAAGGTGTTGCGGATCTCAGCGGCCAATTGATAGTCGCCGGCCTCCGAGAAGAAGGCATCGGCGTAACCGTAAGGATCCTCATAAGGCAAGCGCAGATCTCCGAACTCAAAACTGGCCAGCCAGAGGGTACCCTGCTCGTGCTTGTACTCAGCCGGCCGAATCTGAACGTCGAAGCCGACAAAGGTCAGTTTGCCGTCCGGCCATGCATTTCCATCGCCGGCGACGGGCTTGAGTTCGGGCTGAAAGATGTTCTGGGTGGCGCCGCCCGCTTCCCCGCCATAGAGGTGGCGAGTGGTCCATTTGCACCATTTGTCCGTGCAGTTGCGCAGATGCGGGTATGGGTATGGCTCGTAGATCAGAATCTCCCCACTCTCATCGCGGATCAGCGGCATCATCTGCAGTGCCCCGCTGCGGTTGCGCTGCTTGATGAATCCCTTGGCTTCGAAAATGACGCGGCTCTGCTTTTCCGTCAGAATCCGCGGTTCTTTCAGCAACAGGCGGAACTGCCCCTGCTTGAAGTTCATGTGGCCAAGCTGGTATGCCGTGTCGACGTTGACGTTGAACTCGATCTTGAGCACCTCATCAACGTCGCTGATCGTCACCACATCACCAGCGCGGCTTTCCACCCGCCACTGGTCTGAGGAAACGGAGTTTGCAGCCCCAGCGATTCGGATGGCGGTGAAGAACGCGAGCAAAAGCGGCACAAGCCTACACATTCGGATCATCTGGTTTCCCCCTTGTTTATCCGATACCGGGACGCGACAGAGTCCACGGAGTTCGATTCGCCTGGTCTGACAGCAGAGCGACGTGTAGCCTCACTCTCCCCACGCCATGTCCAGCGCCTCCCTGATCAGCGCCTGGTGCCGTGGGCGAAACTCGAGATACCGCTGGAGCAGTTCTCTGCTGCATCCCATGCCGGCGAGCAGCTCGTCCGGAATTTCTCCGGCTTCCAGAGCGGCAGCCAGCCCAAGTTCAATGGCGTTGCCGCCGGCAGCGTTGGCGGGATGTGCCTCCAGCCACGCGTCGAGAGGCTGACGGGTCCATGGATGCCTGATCCCCCACTCCATGGCTGTGGTGGGATCAAACCAGAGACGCTTGAAGGACAATGCAGCCGCGGGATCTTCCATCCGCGCATGAATGACGCTGTCCTTCTGTTGAAAGAGGCAGGAGTCCAAGGTAACCGATGCGCCGCTATCGACGCGAACCATGAGGGGGACGCCAAGGATGGTCACGTTTCTGGCATTCACGTCGACACCCAGATGCATACCGCCGTTGACGAGCAACACATTGTCCATCACGGTCTGGGTGGTGCCAATACCGCAGCCAATCAGAATGGTGTTGCTGATTTCATTGGGACGAATCCCGCTCTTCGTGTCCGCGCGATCGTTTCGCAGACCGGAGTTGTCGACGATCACGTTGCGGATCAGGGTTGAGCAATTGTTGACGTTGTGGATGCCGCTGTTGCATTGCAGGAAGAGTCCGCCGTCCAGAATAGTATCGCAATGGTCGTGTGAACTGAATCCTTCGTCGCCGGTAAAGAAGGCGTTGCAGTTCAGGAAGGTGATCTCCTTGCTGTCGCCATGAATGTTGTAGCCGTCGTTACCGAGGTAGACGGTGTTGAAGTTCTTGAAGATCAGGTGGCGGTTGGTCCCGTTCAAGGCGACGCCGCTGGCTCGCAGGACAGCCATCATCCGCATCTCCTGGATGCTCCGACCTTCGGGCGGGCGATAGAAGAAGGTTTTCCCGTTGTTGTAGAAGCGTCCCGGCGGCAGCCGGTCGAGTGCCGGCTGGTCGACGAGGGGGGCATTCTGACCGGCAATTTTGACCCAGACCGGCGCCGCCTTGAGACCGCGATTGCGCTTCAGACCCGGGACCTTGGGAAAGTTGGTAAGCCCCCACGCTTCCGGCGGCAGCAGGACCGTCGTGCCATCCGCCATGCCGACCTCGATCGTGGCCGTCGCCAGTTCGGCTGAAAAGCGGCAGTACAGCGTCTTCTGGTCGGCCCACCAGTAGAACTCGCCGGTTGCCAACGCATCCTGGTTGCTCTCCCCCCAGAGCATCTGGCCGTCGATACACAGGGTGTTCCACCACGGCTGATCGAGCTGGACGCCGGTCAGTACCAGGGTGCCTTCCGGCCCTTCCTCCGAGGGCACCCACTGTTCCGGCGACAAGTGGTCGGCGCCGGTCAACCAGGCGCCGTGGCCGTCGAAGACGATCGGCCGATCGACTTCGCCCTGCAAGCCGTTGATGACGAGGCTCTGACGGTAGGCGCGACCTGTCGACGCGAGGTGAACAGTGTCGCCAGGCTTGACCAGCGCCACCGCGCTGGCGATGCTGGCGAAGGGGCCAGTCTGGCCATCGACCGTGGGTGACATGCCGTCCAGCTTGTCGTTGCCGAGCACGTTGTCCACGTAGAAATCGGTGGCTGGAGCAGGCGTCGTGGGCAGGAGACAAAGCAGGAGCAGACATAGGAGGAGTAATCGTACGGGCATTGGCTTCTTTCCTCTGATGATGGTGCAGCCGGTTCGGGTTGGTTATTGAGTATCTGCCCAGGAGACGTATGGCCAGATTCCCTTGTTGTCGCCGCCGCCCTCATCATTACCGCGCACGGTGTCCCACCATGCGGCGGCGACTGAGACTGGGATTCGGATCCATTTGACGTGGCCGTCGGCAAAGGCGCTGTTCAGCCCCTCCGTCTCGTGACACGCGTATTTGGCATTGCCGGCGTTGGTGCCAGTGGCATTGAAGCGGCACTGATAGTAGCTGGTCTGCGGGATCCCCTTTCCGGCGTTGTAGTAGGGGGCAGGCGAATCATGGTAGCCGCCGTTGCGCCCGATCTCGCCGATGTGCCCGCCTGCTTGAGCCTTGATGTAGAAATGGCCGCCCCCATACACATACGTGCCGGCGACCGCTGACTGGACGGGGTTGGCAACCCGTGAGTCGAGCAGCGCGGCCAGAATGCTGCCGGAGGAGTAGCCGAATGGATACTGAGCCATATCCGATAACGGCGAAGGGCAGATGATCGATTGCCCCGACCTGAGATAGCCCTGCACGTAGAGCAGGCCAATACCGTAAAACTGACGCGCGTTGGTGGTTTCCGGATAGAGCTTACCGGATGAATGAAGAGATCCGTATCCCACGGGGCGGGGATTGCTGGTGACGTTGCCACCGTCGAATTCCCATCGAAACGGCGGCAGATGGCTCTCGTAATCATCCGCGTATAAGGCGGTGGCCAGGTAGATCTGCTTGAGGTTGTTCGCGCAGTTGGCTTGACGAGCCTTGGCGCGTGCCTTGCCCAAGGCAGGCAAAAGCAGACTGGCGAGAATGGCGATGATCGCCACCACCACCAGCAGCTCTATCAATGTGAAACCGCTATGCAGGGTGTGCTTCGGCTGCACGTGGAGGAGGCGTTCGTGCGTCAGGTTCTGTCCATTCCGGCCATCCGTGTCTGTGTGTGCCATGATCAATCTCCCTGTAAGCAGGTTAGTGAGGGTGCGTTCGATTTCCGCAACTTGGCTCTAGTGGCGGGGCGGTCGTACCGCGTGCCATCAAGGTTGGGGGCATGACAACCTGGTCGACGGCGACTTCGTCACCCTCAATCAGGCTGATCAGGTTGCCGGCGGCCTTTCTGCCGAGTCCAACGAGGTCAAAATGGACGCTGGTCAACTGGTTTCTGCCGGTCTCATCCGGGAACGGATCGCTGTCATCCCAGCCGATCACGCTGATATCGTCAGGGATGCGGCGACCAAGGCGCTGGATGGTATAGCAGGCGTCCAGGGCGGTGGGATCGTTCTGCGCCATGAGTGCGGTGGCCTCGGGATGATCCCGAAGGGCAGCGCACAGCGGCTCTTCGGCCAGGAAATCGTGGACAATTGGCACGGGGATCAGGCATTGCGCCATGGGAAGACCGGCCTCGGCACAGGCATCCGAATACCCGATCAGACGTTCGTCCAGTGGATAGCCGACGGTCTGCCGCGTGAAATAGAGGATGCGCCGGTGCCCCAGCGCGAGCAGATGTGCCAAAGCGAGTCTGGCGCCGAGGCGCTCGTCGCGCAACACAGCAGGATGCTCATCCATGGCAGAGGTCATGGTGACGATCGGGCGGTCGCCAAAGCCGGCATCCTGACGCAGGTACCGAACCAGGCTGCTGTCAAGACGCTGATGAATGACGAGGCCATCCACCTCCCCGCGTACAACCGACGGCGAAAAATGAATGGGCACTCCCCGGTGCTCCACCAGATTGTAGGTGGGCATCATCAGCATTCCATAGCCCGAAGACGAGAGCGTTTCCAGGATGCCGCGAAAGAGGCTGAAGAAGAAGTTCACCTTCTCCAAATGGCTCGGCATCAGTACACCGATGAGGTGATTGATGGGCGTCTTGCCGGATTTGCGCAGAGACAAACGCCGCGCAAGGTCGTTCTGAGCCCGGTTGTAGCCCAGCTCCGCCGCGACCTTCATCACCTTCGCCGCCGTTTCCTCCGTCACGCCAGGCTTGCCGTTGAGGACCCGCGACACCGGATATACACTCAAGCCGCAGGCATGTGCTACATCGCGCAACGTGACATGTCGCGCCACCTGTTCAGATGCCTCTACCCTGACTGAAGCCTTGCTCATCTGCCATCACCTTCGATTGGGTGCCGGGGATCCACCAGACTATTCTACCATGATAACCGGTTATTTCAAATACAATTTCTGCTCGGGGAAGACATTTCGCGCTTGGCAGCTCGGCTTGGGCTGAGGTGCCCGTGGGAACGCGGGCAGCTATGCCACAGAGAACTCAGAGGTCCCGGAGGAGGATGGGGACGAAAGCAGAAAGGGAAGCTCACCATGAAGAGCTTGAAGAACATGAAGAATGGGGGCGCGGAGAGGAGGTGGCGTGGGTGACTGCATTCCGGATTCTCTTCCCCACGAAGCAGACTGATGAGCCTGATGATCGTTGGCCGTAACCAAAGGATTTCCGGCATGGGGGCGAACGTTCACATCAACCGACATCTGACGCTATTAGGATAACCACGAAGAACACGAAGAGCACGAAGTTGATTACAAGTAACTTTTATATGATCACTCAGGTACCGTTCATTACATCATCGCGTTGAAAGCCATCGAACCATTTTTTGTTGCTATTCTAAACCTTTGTGGTGAACTCCGCCAGATTCTGGATCCCGCGTCTTGTGTTTAAATGTTCTTCTTTTTGCGCAGAGTATACCCGGACAGCGTGCAGACTATGAATCCGGCGCATGATGCCCAGATCATCGCCATGACAAATCGAACTCCCAGCTCCACCCAAACGGATTCCGGAACGGAACTATACGTCGTTGGCCACATCAAAATATAGTATAGCCTATCAGGCCACAGTATATTTCCGGAGGTCGATAAATAGAGAAAGCTGCTGTACGGCTCAGAAGGATCCATCTGCTTTACTTGGTTATGGGAATCACGAAGTATTGAAATCGCTGGCAGAATATTTGCTGTGAATAGATGAACAATAAAAACGATAATCAGAGCCCAGAGAAAAATCCTGCGCCGCTTCGCATTCAGCATTATTGACAAGTCGTTCATTACTCTCCACGCAGCTTTCGGAAGACCGAGAAGACATTCAATAATCGCAGCCACCAGTTTCGTCCGCCAGTCTTTCCATCATCTGCACCTGATCCGCGCTTCGATTTCGTCCGTGCGCAACCAGAGCAGTTACTTCGCGCATTCCATCTATTCATCTATCCACCACATCCATTCACCTTGCCGGTTGACATACCCAGACCTTCCGGACACTCTGTCATCGCCACTACCATAAACGTAAACCAGACCTCAGTGGGATAGGCTCAGGCGTCTGTAAAGTTGGTCGCCCGGATTTCGATGGCTTGCTCATGGGCGCTGGGGGCCGGAGGTGAGGCCGAG